>CAWFNB010000006.1:0-212134 GCA_963817125.1 uncultured Actinomycetota bacterium | reverse complement strand
CGATCCGAGCCAGGCGACGGCTCCGAGCACCGGCATCCGGAGGTCGGGCGGCGACTGGTGTGGTGGGGACTGGTCTGCTGGGGACTGGGCACCGTCGCTCACACCGTGACGAAGGGCGCGACCCGGTCGAGGGTGACATCACCGATGCCGTCGACCTCGAGCAGCTCGTCGACCGACGTGAAGCCGCCGTGCTCGTCGCGCCAGGCCAGGATCGAGGCCGCGGTGACCGGGCCGACCTCAGGCAGGGTGTCCAGCTCGGCCTCGGTGGCGGTGTTGAGGTTGACCAGCGCCAGTGGTGGACCCGACGGCGTGCCGGGCGCCGGCGAGGCGGCCGCGGCGGCCCTCTGGCGCAGGCTCGCCCACGACCACCTGTTCGCCGTCGACGAGTACCCGAGCCAGGTTGAGCGCGGTGAGGTCGACGCCGGGCCGCGCCCCGCCGGCTGCTTCGAGCGCGTCGACCACTCGCGCGCCGCCGTCGAGCACCGCGATGCCGGGGTGGCGCACCTTCCCCAGCCACGTCGACGGTCACCGTCGTGGGTATCGACCCCGCCGCGGGGGCAGCGGAACCACCTCCGGGCTCGACCGCCGGCGTCGACACCAGGCTGCAGGGCGGGGGCGGCCGCCAGCTCGGAGACCGGATCGGCCGAGCCGCGGACCACCACCAGCAGGTGACGGCCAGCCCAACCGCGACCACGATCGCCACCACAGCGAGCTGCGCCGGCCCGAGCATGATCCGGTCCAGCCCCCGGGATGCCATGGCGCCCGGGCCGTCGCGCAGCGTGCCGTCCGGGGACCGGCACGGCGCCTGACGTGGGTCGCGTCGCGACCCTGCGGAAGTGGTCGCGGCTTCGGTGGCGGGGCCGGTGGTCGTCTCGGAGCCGCCGGCCGCGTGTGCTCCTCCCACCAGGGCGACGCGGTCGCCTCCCGCGGGCGGCGCTGGCTCCGGGCGGGCCGGACGCACCCCGGCGAAGACTCCTCCCCCGAGCAGCGCGAGCCGGCGGGAGATGGCCGCCTGGTGCTGGGGGCTTGGTCGTCGGGTGCGCATGTGACGAACCTCAGGAAGATGCGGCGACCTCCGTCGGTGCCGTGGTCCGCGCCTGTGGACAACCCGGCTGCGCCGCCGGCCTGTGGACGACTCGTGGCGTCACGGCGCGTCAATCAGCACGCAGCGCCTGACCTCGACGCTGCACCGCGCCATCCGGTCAGCCTGGCCACCGACCACAGTCGAGACGAGGTGGTCGTCGTCCTCCCACGCCCAGCTCCGGAGCCGGAACCCCCAGCCGTCAGGCGCGGCGAGGGAGAATCCCTCGCCAGCGCCCACAGCCGCCGCCTCGAGGGACCCGACCACCTCGGCCTCGCCGCCCTCGGTGCCGAGCGGGGTGTACGCCAGCCAGCTGCCACCCGGGTTCACCCGCAGCTGGTGGTGCTCTGGCAACCACGTGAGCCGGTACAGCTCACCCGCATCCGAGATGGTTGCCAGGTAGGGCGCACCGTCTTCCCCGTCGGTCACGACCAGACCAGCCGGAGTGTTGTCCTGCACCACCTGCCAGGGCGCGGTCCTGGTCAGGTCCACCGTGCCGCCGTCGACCAGGGGCAGCCACAGGACTGCGGTGTCCCGGCCCTGCGCGACCACCCGACCGTCGTCGGTCACGGCGCGCACCCTCACGGCGGGCCTGATGTCGTGGGAGCCGCCGACGTCGATCGGCACCGTGCCGAAGCCCTCGCCGGCCGAATCCGTGTCGAACCCGCTGAGGTCGCCGGTGTCGAGGATGGTGCCGACGTACCGGCCGTTCGGCGAGATCGCGGGTGAGCCGTCAGCCAGCGACTCGATCAGGTTCGGCTCGGACCCCGGCCCCACCACCAGCTCAGCAGCGCCCGGTGCTGCTGCCACGCCAGCCAGCCGTCGGGACCGGACTCGACCGTCGCCCACTCGCCGGGCACCTGCACTCCGTCGACGTACAGGCGTTCGTCCAGCACGTACGGGATGGTCAGCGCTGTGGTCGGAATGGTTTCGATGATTCCGGCCTGCTCGGGTGCGGGCGGTGCGGAAGCCGGCTCGTCTCCGGGGAGGTTCATCGCGAGTACGGCGGCGGCCACCAGCGCCGCCGCCACGGCGACCAGGGCGGGCAGCCACGATCGACGGGTCCGGTTCGGGTCCTGCGGTGGTGTGCCCCAGGCCGATGGTCACGGTGTCCATGGCTGACACCTCCTTCCCCTCCTCTGACACCGGAACCAGAGGGAAGGTTGTGACGAGGTGATCGGCTGCTAGAGCAGCGGTGCGACGCAGACGGCGAGCATGCCGGGCCCGACGTAGAGCGCCGAGTACGGCGCCGAGCTGGCCGCACCACACCTCGCGGCCGTCGAGGTTGTCCGCCAGCCGCGATGCCAGCTTCTCCTGCAGCTGACCGGCGCGGTCTCGGCTGGCCAGGTGGGCGACGGTGACCTCGACCGGGTCGGAGCCGCTTCCTGCACCGCCAGCTCCTCGAGCCGGGCCAGCGCGCGGGACGAGGTCCGCACTCGCTCCAGGGTCGCGACCCGCCCGTCCGAGATCTCCAGGAGCGGCTTGACCAGCCAGGGCCCCGCCGACCAGCGCGGCGGCGGCACCGATCCGCCCGCCTCGCCGCAGGTACTCGAGGGTGTCCACGTAGAACAGCGACCGGCACCGCTCGGCCCGGGCCAGCGCAGCGGCGGCAGCCTCCTTCGCCGACCCCACCGGCGTCGACCACGTCGGCCGCCGACAGTGCGGCGTAACCGGTCGCGACACCGACCTGCCGGCTGTCCACTGGTACGACGGGCACGGAGGCGTCCCGCGCGGCCAGCTGGGCCGACTCGAAGGTCCCGCTCATGTCGGACGACAGGTGCACCGAGACGATCTCGGTGGCGCCCTGCCGCACGCAATCCTCGTAGACCTCGAGCAGCGCCGCCGGGGTCGGCCGCGACGTGCTCACCGGCCGGAACTCCTTCAGGGCCGCCGCCACCAGCTCGGGGGTGGCCCCCTCGGAGCCCTCGTCGTACGCGTCGGCGCCGATCACGACCTGCAGGGGCACCACCACCAGGCCGCGCTTGTCGGCCACTTCGGGCGGGAGGCTGGCCGTCGAGTCGGTGACCACGACGACCGGCATGGACGCGAGGCTAACGCGTCGCGACGGCCATCGGCATGAGCCCAGCGGCCTAGTGTCCGAGAAGCTCCCGCAGCCGAGCGGCGACGGCGTCGGTCCCGGTCGGCTCGCCGTAGGAGCTGTCGAGGAAGCTGCCATGGTCGCCCGGCAGATCCACCACCGGACGCCCGAGCGCCGCGGCCACCGCGCGGCCACCGCGCGCCGCCGGACCCTCGCCGGACTCCACGCCGACCGCGATCATGAGCCGGTCACCGAACGCCTCCAGCGCCGCGGCGTCGACGCGGTAGTCGTTGCACGCCGGCATGTTGCGCATGAGCGGGTTGTCGCGGCTGCCGTCGTCCTCGCTCGACTGCCCGAACTGCGCCGGGTCGGGCGCCGGCTGGTCCAGGTAGTCCGCCGGAAGCTCCCCCTGGCCCATGACGAGCGCGATGAACTTGGCCATCGCCGGCCCGTTCCCGGCCGTGGCGTAGGTCGCCTTCATGTCGTGGATGGCCGCCATCAGCGTGTCGCTGTCCGGTAGCCCGACGAGGACCGGCGGTTCGTGGGCGACCGCGGTGCGGAGGTCCTCCGGGTGCGCGGTGGCCAGCGCCAGCAGGTTGACCGCACCGCCGCTCGAGCCGAAGCAGTCGACCGGCCCGACGCCGAGCGCTTCGACCACTCGGTGCAGGTCCTCCGCGTGCTCCTCGGGCGATACGTCACTGGTGCCGGTCGGGTTGCGCCCGGCGCCGCGCGGATCGTAGGTCACGACCGGGCGGTCGGAGAAGTAGCCGGCCAGGGTCCCGAACCCGCTCGCATCCATCGGCGACGCGAACATGAACAGCACCGGCCTGTCTTCGGTGGCCGACGCGAGGTCGCCGCGAACGTCGTAGGTGATGCGGTCGGCGCCCTCACCGACGGTGAGGGTTTGCACGCCAGTGGTCTAAGTCATGCCGCTCAGACTCGCACTGTGAGCCGAAGTCATCGGACTAGACGACGACGTTGACCAGCGACGGCTCGCGGACGATCACCCGGCGTACCTCCCGGCCCTCGACGGCTCGGACCACCGCGGGGTCGGCCAGCGCCAGCTGCTCCAGCTCGGCAGCGGCGATGTCGGGACTGACCTCCAGCCGGGCCCGCACCTTGCCCTGGACCTGGACGACCGCCGTCACCGACTCCTGCACCAGCAGGACCGGGTCGACGCTCGGCCAGCCGGCGCGAGCGACCGTCGGCTCGTGACCCAGCCGGGCCCACATCTCCTCGGCGGTGTACGGCGCCACCAGCGACAGCATGATCGCCACCGCCTCGGCGGCCTCGCGGACGGCCGGGTCGGCCGGCCCGCAGCCGGAGTCGATCGCCTTGCGGGTCGCGTTCACCAGCTCCATGATCCGCGCCACCATCACGTTGAAACGGAAGTCGTCGATCAGCTCCGCCGCGTCGTGGACGGCCTGCGCGGTGGCCCGGCGCAGCGAGACGTCGCCGGCGTCCGGTGCGGTGCCGGGAGCCGAGCTGACGTCGCCGCTCAGCCGCCAGGCCCGCTGCAGGAACCGCACCGACCCCGCGGGCGACATGTCGGCCCAGTCGATGTCGTCCTCCGGCGGGCCGGCGAACACCAGCGTCAGCCGGACCGCGTCCACGCCGAAAGCCGTAAGTTGCTCCCCCAATCGCACGCCGTTGCCCTTGGACTTCGACATCTTGGCGCCCTCGTTGATCACGGTGCCTTGGTTCAGCTGAGCCGAGAACGGCTCTCGGAAGCCGACCAGGCCCATGTCGTTCAGCACCATCGTGAAGAACCGGGCATACAGCAGATGCAGCACAGCGTGCTCCACGCCGCCTATGTAGACATCGCACGGACCCCATGCGTTGACCAGGTCGGTGTCGAACGCCCGGTCGGTCTCGTGGGGCGAGCAGTAGCGCAGGAAGTACCACGAGGAGTCCACGAACGTGTCCATCGTGTCGCTGTCGCGCTTGGCCGGGCCGCCGCAGGTGGGGCAGTCGACGTTGACCCAGGCCTCGGCCGCAGCCAGCGGGGAGACGCCCCGCGGCGTCAGGTCCGCGCCTCGCAGCTCGGGCAGCACGACCGGCAGCTGGTCCTCCGGCACGGGCACCTCGCCGCAGCCGGGGCAGTGCACGATGGGGATCGGCGCGCCCCAGTAGCGCTGCCGCGACAGCAGCCAGTCGCGCAGTCGGAAGTTCACCGCGCCCTTGCCGGCGCCCTGCCCCTCCAGCCAGCCGATGATCGCGGTCTTGGCCTCCGCGATCGCCATCCCATCCAGGGAGACCTCGTCGTTGGCTGAGTTGATGGCGGCGCCGGCACCCGTGTAGGCCTTGCCGCCGTCCGCCTCGAAGCCCTCGGGGGGCTGGACGGTGCGGACGATCGGCAGGTCGAACCTCTCGGCGAAGTCCCAGTCGCGTTGGTCCTGCCCGGGCACGGCCATGATCGCCCCGGTGCCGTAGTCAGCCAGGACGTAGTCGGCCGCCCAGATCGGGATCTGCTGCCCGTTGACCGGGTTGACGGCGTACCGCCCCAGGAAGACACCGGACTTCTCCCGGTCGGTCGACAGCCTCTCGATGTCGGAGGCCTTGCGGACCTCCTCCAGGTAGGCCTCGTACGCCGGCCGCTGCTCGTCGGTGACCAGATCACCGGCGAGCTTGGCGTCGGCGGCCACCACCATGAACGTCGCGCCGAACAGGGTGTCCGGCCGTGTCGTGTAGACCGTCAGTGGCTCACCGGCGACGACCTCGAAGGTGACGTGTGCGCCCTCGGAGCGACCGATCCAGTTGCGCTGGGCGTTGATGACGCGGTCCGGCCATGTCGGTTCCAGGTCCTCCAGGTTGTCCAGCAGCTCCTGTGCGTACTCGGTGATCTTGAAGTACCACTGGGTCAGCTCGCGCTTGGTGACCTCGGCGCCACAGCGCTCGCAGTGGCCGTCGATGACCTGCTCGTTGGCCAGCACGGTCTGGTCGACCGGGCACCAGTTGACCGGGCTCTCCTTGCGGTAGGCCAGGCCGCGCTCGCGGAACTTCAGGAACAGCCACTGTGTCCAGCGGTAGTACTCCGGGTCGGACGTGTTCAGGGTCCGGCTCCAGTCGAAGCTGGTGCCGAACTTCCTGCACGACTCGGTGGAGATGGCGATGTTGGCGTAGGTGAACGTCGCCGGGTGCTCGTTGTCGCGGATGGCGGCGTTCTCCGCGTTCAGGCCGAACGAGTCGAAGCCCATCGGGTTCAGCACCTCGTAGCCGCGCAACCACCAGTAGCGCGCCAGCACGTCGTGCAGCGCGAACACCTCGGCGTGACCCATGTGAAGGTCCCCGCTCGGGTAGGGGAACATCGTCAGCGCGTAGCGCTTCTCGCGTGTCCCCTCCAAGATCGCGGCGTCGTCGGCGCGGAACGGGTCCAGCCCGTCCCACACCTGGCGCCACTTCTGCTCCACGGCGTGGACGTCGTACGACGCCGGCTCCTGGTCCTGGGTCTGCTCCATCGGTCTTCCTTGCTGGGTCATGTCTACGGGCACAACTGAGCACAAAAAAGCCCCTCTGGGCGAGGGGCGGCCGCGTCGGACGGGTGCTGCGTCGACGCGGCTAGGTAAGGAGCAGGTCCTGGTGCACGAGCCCAGACTAGCGGACGGCGTCCACCTGATTGCGGCTCGGTGGGGACTCTTGTGCCCCCTCCGGCACCAACGTCAGCGGCATCAGCGCGTGCACCTGGCCGACCAGGGTCGGCAGCGCCGCCTCGTTGCCGACCGCGTGGCCCAGCAGCGCGGCCTGGAGCAGACCGTCGAGCACGGCGTACGCCGAGGTCGGGTCCATCGCAGGCGGTCGGCCGGCCAGCTCGGAGTACCGGGATACGATCCGCCACACCATGTCCTCGAGCTGCTGGTCGATGAACAGGACCGTCTCGCGGAGCCGCTCGTCGAACATGCTCTGGACCCGCACGTCGTACCAGAGCTGGTGCATCGGGCCGTCCTCGCGGACCGTCTCGACCAGCTTGGCCGCGAACCCGTCGAGCAGCTCCTGCTCCGTGGTCGCCTCGGCGACCACCTGGTCGTAGCGGAGGACGCAGCGTGCCTTGTGGTAGCGCACGCTGTAGCAGACGAGCTCGAGCTTGTCCTCGAAGTAGTAGTGCAGGACCCCGTGGCTGAAGGGTGAGTTGCTCGCGATCTCCCGCAGGCTGGTGCGGGCATAGCCGAGCTCACCGAGGGTGCGCAGTGCGGACTCGGCGAGCTCGTTGCGCCGTTCGTCGAACTTGTCGACCGGCGACCGTCGGGTCCGCGCGGACGGGATCACCCCTTCATCGTGACACGCGTCCAGACATTTGTGGACAGTTGTCAAGAGAATGCTTGACAGGCGTCCAACATCAGCGGACGGTGGAGGTTCCCCCACACGAGCGACAAGCGGGAGGGGAGGCGTCGCCCCCGGCGTGACCCTTGACGTCACCCCTCTCTCTTGTCCCGACCGCCATCGCGCTGCCAGGCGCTGGCGCGGTCGACCACCCCCACGCTGATCGAGTACTCCTCGTAGTACTCGCGGACGCCGGCCGCCTGCGCCTCACGGTGCTCGGGGTGCCGGCCCCACCCGTCGTGCGACGGCCGGTCGGCGAAGGTGACCAACGTGACCCGCTCGCCGTCGTCGGCGACGAACACCTTGTGCTCGACGTAGCCCGGCATGGTCCGGGCCAGCGCGCTCATCCTGGCCGCGTGGCCGGGGTAGGCGTCCGCGTCCGGGCGCAGCCGGGATCGGAAGACGGTGACGACCTGGCCGGGCACGGGACTCATGTCCCCATTGTCGACTCCGGTGGTTGAGCCCGGAGGAGCGCCAGCGACGACGGAGTCGAAACCACCCGCAGGCGGGCTGCATCTGGCCCACTCCGGTGGTTGAGCCCGGAGGAGCGCCAGCGACGACGGTGTCGAAACCACCCTCAGGTGGGCTGCAACTGGCCCACTTCGGTGGTTGAGCCCGGAGGAGCGCCAGCGACGACGGTGTCGAAACCACCACCCTCAGGGGAGCTGGGGACTGGCCGTGGTGGGTTCCAGCCTCGGCTTGGGTGGTTTCGACTCGCTCGGTCGCAGAGCGACACTCGCGGCTCAACCAGCGGCGGCACCGACACTCGCGGCTCAACCAGCGGCGGCACCGACACTCGCGGCTCAACCAGCGGCGGCACCGACACTCGCGGCTCCACCACCGATCGCCATCCCCCTACGATCGGCCCATGGCTGACCGACCCGTCCTCGACCGCTTCCGACTCGAAGGCAAGGTCGCCGTCGTCACCGGCGCCTCCAGCGGACTGGGCGTTGCATTCGCCCGCGCGCTGGCAGAGGCCGGCGCCGACGTGGCGCTGGGCGCGCGCCGCGTCGACCGGCTCGCCGACACCGCCGCGCTGGTCGAGGAGACGGGCCGCCGTGCGCTCACCCACGGCACCGACGTCTCCGATCCCCAGTCGTGCACTGACCTGGTGGCGCTGGCCATGGAGGAGTACGGCCACGTCGACGTGCTGGTGAACAACGCCGGCATCGGTACGGCGGTGCCGGCGACCCAGGAGACGCCCGAGCAGTTCCGCCAGGTCATCGACGTGAACCTCAACGGCTGCTACTGGATGGCCCAGGCCTGCGGTCGAGTGATGCAGCCCGGCTCCAGCATCGTCAACATCAGCTCGGTGCTCGGCCTGACCACCGGCGGCCTGCCGCAGGCGGCGTACGCATCGTCCAAGGCTGCGCTGATCGGCCTCACCCGCGACCTGGCACAGCAGTGGACTGGCCGCAAGGGCATTCGCGTGAACGCCATCGCGCCCGGGTTCTTCGAGTCCGAGATGACCGAGCAGTACCCGCCCGGCTACATCGAGGGACAGCTCGGACGGATCCCGTCGGGGCGTAAGGGCGACCCCGCCGAGCTGGCCGCCGCCGTCGTCTTCTTCGCCTCGGACGCCGCGGGCTACATCACCGGCCAGACCCTCGCGGTGGACGGCGGCATGACGATCGCCTGACCGGTGCTCGCCGCCTGCGGGTCCAGCAGGCCCTACTGTTCGTCGTCGTGGGTGCCACTCGCGTCGTGATCATCGGAGCCGGCTTCGGTGGGCTCGGCGCGGCGCGAGCACTACGCCAGCAGGGCATCGAGGACATCACGATCCTGGAGCGCGCCGACTCGGTCGGCGGCGTCTGGCGGGACAACACCTACCCCGGGGCGGCGTGCGACGTGCCGTCACCGCTCTACTCGTGGTCGTGGTCGCTCAACCCCGGCTGGAGCCACCGCTACTCGGGCCAGGCCGAGATCCTCGCCTACCTCGAGCGAACTGCGGCCGACGCCGGGCTGCTGGACCTGGTCCGGACCCGGCAGCAGGTGGCCGAGGCCCGGTTCGACGACACGCGCGCGGAGTGGCAGGTCACCACCACCGACGGCACCACGTACGACGCCGACCTGGTCATCTCCGCCGTCGGCCAGCTGTCCGACCCGGTGGTCCCCCAGCTGCCCGGGGCCGAGACGTTCGCCGGCCCGGCGTTCCACTCGGCGCGGTGGCGGCACGACGTGCCGCTCCAGGGCACCCGGGTCGCGGTCATCGGCACCGGCGCCAGCGCGATCCAGTTCGTGCCGGCGATCGTGGACGACGTCGGCGCCCTGACCGTGTTCCAGCGCTCGGCGCCGTACGTCGTGCCGAAGCCCGACACGGAGTACCGGCCACGGCACCACCGCCTGTTCGAGAGGTTCCCGGCGGCGATGCGCGGCGAGCGCGGAGCGACGTTCCACTTCACCGAGCTGCTCAGCCGCGCGCTCGGCGGGGACAGCGCGATCAGCACGCCGGTGCTGAACACGCTACGGCTGTCGTGGAAGGCGCAGCTGCGCCGGCAGGTGCGCGATCCCGCGCTGCGGAAGAACCTGCAGCCGAACTACCCGATCGGCTGCAAGCGGATCCTGTTCAGCAACGACTGGTACCCCGCGCTCACCCGCGACCACGTCGACGTGGTCAACGACGCGATCTCGGCGATCGAGCCGACCGGTGTGCGCACGGCGGACGGCACGCTGCACGACGCCGACGTGCTGATCTGGGGCACCGGCTTCTCGGCGACCGACTTCCTGCGCACGATCCGGGTCGTCGGTCGAGATGGCGTGGAGCTGCACGACGTGTGGCGCGAGGGCGCGACGGCGTACCTCGGCGTGGGGGTGCCCGGCTTCCCGAACCTGTTCTGCATCTACGGCCCCAACACCAACCTGGGCGGCAGCTCGATCATCGGGATGATGGAGGCGCAGGCCGGCTGGATCGCCCAGGTCGCCCGGCGGATCGCCGACAGCGATCGCGGCACGTTCGAGGTACGCCGCGACGTGGCCGAGCGCTACGACCGCGAGATGCAGTCCCGGCTCAGCCGCAGCGCGTGGGCCGGCTGCGACAACTGGTACCGCGACGGCAGCCGGATCACCACGAACTGGCCGGGACTCGTCGCGGAGTACAAGGAGCGGCTGGCCCAGGTCGACTGGTCGGCCCTGGCCTAGATGAGCAAGTCATCTAGAACGGGTAGCTGGCCGGCTCCCCGCGCATCGTGATCCACCGGGTCTCGGTGAACGCCTCGACGTTGGCGGCCGCGCCACCGATCCTGCCGAACCCGGAGGAGCCGACGCCGCCGAACGGGATGTTCGCCTCGTCGTTCACGGTCTGGTCGTTGATGTGCACGATCCCGGTCGGGATCTGCTCGGCGAGCGCCAGCGCGCGCATCACGTCACGAGTGACGATGCCCAGCGAGAGCCCGTAGTCGCCCTCGGCCGCGAGCCGTACGGCGTCCTCGACCGTGGAGACCCGGGTGACCGGGGCGACCGGGCCGAAAACCTCCTGGGTGAAGACCGGTGACGTGAGCGGGACCTCGGCGAGCACGGTCGGCTGGTAGAACAGCTCGTCGTACTCCCCGCCCGCGGCGAGCCGGGCGCCCTGGTCGACGCTCTCGGTGACCAGGCCGTGGATCTTGTCCCGCGATCCCGCGTCGATGACGGGCCCCAGCGCGACCTGCTCGGTCGCCGGGTTGCCGACCGGCAGGTGCGCCGCCTTCGCGGCCAGCTGCTCGACGAAGTCGTCGTAGATCCCGTCGGCGACGAAGTAGCGGCCGGTGGTCATGCAGATCTGGCCCTGGTGGAGGAACGACGCCCACCCGGTCAGCCCCACCGCCTGCTCGACGTCGGCGTCGTCCAGGATGATCAGCGCCGAGTTGCCGCCGAGCTCGAGGTGGGCCCGCTTGAGGTGCCGGCCGGCGAGCTCGCCGATGGATCGCCCGACTGCGGTCGAGCCGGTGAACGAGATGACCCTGACGTGGGGGTCGGTGACCATTGCCTCGCCGACGTCCTTGCCGCCGGGCAGCATCTGGAGGACGCCGGCGGGCAGCCCGGCCTCCTCGAAGATCCGGGCCATCAGCGTGCCGCCGGTCACCGCGGTGCGAGGGTCGGGCTTGAGGATGACGGCATTGCCCAGTGCGAGCGCCGGAGCGACCGAGCGGATGCCGAGGATGATCGGCACGTTGAACGGCGAGATCACCGCAACCACGCCGGCCGGCACCTGGCGGGCCATGGACAGCCGCGGCTGCTCGCTGGGGAGCAGCTGGCCGATCGGCTGCCCGGGCAGCGCCGCCGCCTGGTAGCACTCCTCGGCGGCCACGTGGATCGCGAACTCCGCCATCGGCGGGATCGCCCCGACCTCGCGAACGTTCCAGTCCCGGATCTCGGCAGTGTGCTCGGACCAGAGGTCCCCCGCCTTGCGCAGCACGGCGGCCCGCGCAGTGTGCGGCACGGCCGCCCACTCCCGCTGGGCCTCGGCGGCCGAGGCCGCGGCCTCCGCCACGTCCTCCGCGTCGGCGTTGCCCATCGTGCCGAGCTCGCTCCCGGTGGCCGGCTCGACGACGGCGTACGTGCCTCCTCGGCCCTCGACCCAACCGCCGCCCTTGAAGACCTGGCCCTCCCAGTCGACGCCGTCCAGCAGTCCCATCGCGATGCCTCTCATCCCCACACGTCGTCGGCGGTCTCGACGACGAGCCGCAGCTTGGCGCGCTCCTCGTCGACGGTCAGTTCGTTGCCCTCAACTGTGGACGAAAACCCGCACTGGGGCGAGAGGCAGAGCTGCTCGAGCGGCACGTACTTCGTGGCCTCGTCGATGCGGCGTTTGAGATCGTCCTTGTCCTCGAGCTGCCCGGTCTTGGTGGTCACCAGGCCGAGCACGACCTGCTTGCCCTCCGGCACGAAGCGCAACGGCTCGAACCCACCGGACCGCTCGTCGTCGTACTCCAGGAAGAAGCCGTCCACGTCGAGCTGGGAGAACAACACCTCGGCGACGAAGTCGTAGCCGCCCTCGGCCGCCCAGGAGGAGCGGAAGTTGCCGCGACACATGTGGGTGGTGACCCGCATGCCGTCCGGCCGGTCCGCGATCGCGGCGTTCACGTTGCGGACGTACTGCTCGTGCAGGTGCTCGGGGTCGCCGCCCTGCGAGGCAACCAGGGCTCGCTGCTCGGGATCGTTGAGATAGGCCAGGCTGGTGTCGTCGAGCTGAAGGTAGGTGCAGCCCAGCTCGCCCAAGCGGCGTACCTGCTCCGCGTAGGCGCCGGCGAGGTCGGCCCAGAACGGCTCCAGGTCCGGGTAGACCGACTCGTCGATCGCCGCCCGCCCGCCGCGGTAGTGGACCATGTTCGGCGAGGGAATGGTCAGCTTGGGGACCTGGTCTGCCTCGACGACGGTCGACAGGTAGTCGAACGCGTCCCCGAAGATCGTGTGGCCCAGTCCGACCCGGTCGTGGACGCTGAGCGCCGCGGTCTCGAAGTCGAGGTCGCCAGACTTGTTGTGGAAGTGCACGGCGAGCTTCTGGTCGGTCGGGTCGACGCCTTCGAGCTGGTAGATGAAGTCCATGTGCCACGACGTACGACGGAACTCGCCGTCGGTCGCGGTGCGCAGGCCGGCGTCCTGCTGGAGCGCGACGACATCTCGGACACACCGGTCCTCGACCTCACGAAGCGCGTCGTCGTCGATCTCGCCATCCTTGTGACGGGCGCGGGCGTCGAGGAGGTCCGGTGGTCGCAGAAGGCTGCCCACGTGGTCGGCGCGGAAGGGTGGCTCCGTTCGCAGCGTCATGACAATCGAACGTACCCGGCCCATGTCGGGGCGGACCGGACCGGCTGAGTCCCCCATCGTCACTCAGCCGGTCCGGGCACCCCCGAGATGTCAGTCCTCGTTGCGGACCGCGCGGATCGTCGGGCTGGAGTCGCCCTTGCAGCCGGGCTTCGCCGCGACGACGGCGTAGAAGAAGCCCTCCTCGCCGGTGTTGCCGGTGCTCCAGACGTACTTGCCGTTCTGGAGCGAGCTGGTGTCGCTGAAGCGCTTCTCGTCGTCGCCGCCACCCCGGCCGCCGATCTGCTCGAAGACCGACACGGTCCGGTTGGCGGCACACTTGACCGGCTTGCCGCTGGAGACGGTGCCGGACAGGTCGGTCTGCTCGGCCTGGATGGTCACGGTGACCTTGGCCCGCGGGGGTGCCGAGGCGCTCGCGCCGACCTCGAGACCCATGATTCCCCACATGGCGGCGCCGGCGCCGAGCGCCAGGGCCGCGGTTCCTGCCATTGCTCTCATGAGGCGACGCTAGGACCGACCGCGACGGCCTCGCCTGACCCGAAGGGGCTATTGCACGACGCAGCGGTTCCCGACATAGCGGACGTACATCGTCCGGAACACGTCGTACTGTCCCCGCATGGCCGAGGTACTGCTCTTCCACCACATCCAGGGGCTGACACCCGGCGTCGTCGAGTTCGCCGACGAGCTGCGTGCTTCCGGGCACACCGTGCACACGCCCGACCTGTACGGCGGACGCACCTTCGACTCGATCGAGGAAGGAGCCGGGTTCGCGCAGGGCGAGGGAGCCCCCGACTTCGACGCGCTGGCCGACCAGGCAGCGGCCGCACTGCCCGACGGGCTGGTCCACGCGGGCTTCTCGTTCGGCGTGATGCAGGCCCAGCGCCTGGCCCAGACCCGGCCGGGCGCGGCCGGCGCACTGCTCTTCGAGGCCGCGGTCCCGATCACGGGCGAATGGGCGTTCGGGCCGTGGCCGGACGGCGTACCGGTCCAGATCCACGGCATGGACGCCGACGGGTTCTTCGCCGGCGACGGCGACGTCGACGCGGCCCGGGAGATCGTCGCGACGGTCGGGCCAGGCGCCGAGCTGTTCCTCTACCCCGGTGACAAGCACCTGTTCGCCGACCCCTCGCTCCCGTCGTACGACGCGGAGGCGGCGGCCCTGCTCATTGAACGGGTGCTGGACTTCCTGGGCCGGGTGGACGCCTAGCGCACGGATTGTTGGACCCGCTCGCCCAGACGCCGGACGGCCTCCCGCACCTCTGGACCACCCACGACGGTGAACGTCGCGCGGATCTCGGCCACCTTGGTGGCGTACCAGTTGAGGTTCTCAGTGGTGCCCAGGAGCCGGGTCCGGTCGACGTCGATCATCTCGAGCCGACCCAGGCTGCGTGGCAGCCACTGCCGGACCTCCTCGAGGGGGGCGTCGATCTCGATCTCGGTGGCATACGGCCAGCCCTGCGACAGCTGGTCCTCCAGGTCGCGCAGCGGGTCGAGGTCCTCCGGCGGGGTAAATGTCTCGTCGAGCACCTCGACGGAGCCGACCCGGTCGATGCGGTACATGCGGCGGGCATCGGCTGCGTGCGACCAGCCGAGCAGATACCAGCGGCCGTGGCGTACGACGACCGCCCACGGGTCGACCTCCAGGACCCGAGTGCGGTCGGAACCCAGGTGGTAGCCGATCCGGACCCGTTGCCGGTCGGATGACGCCCGGACCAGGGTGGTCGTGGTCTCCGGCGGTGGCGGGTCAGGGTCGGTGCGGCGCGCGCTGACGTGACGGAGCGCCACCAGGTGCCCGGCGACGTTCTCGGGCAGGACCCGCACCAGCTTGCCGACTGCGCTGCCCACCGGGTCGTCGGCCTCAGGGGCGCCATGCGCCTCGAGCACCGCCATCACCAGGCCGAGCGCCTCCGTCGCGGTGAACATCAGCGGCGGCAGCCGCAGCCCGCGGCCGACCCGGTAGCCGCCGTACGGCCCCCGCACGGACTCGATCGGCACCCCGGCCTCACGCAGGATCGCGATGTAGCGTCGCGCCGCCCGATCGCTGACGCCGAGCCGTTCGCCCAAACGGTCTGCGGTGATGCCGGGGCTGGCCTGCACCAGTTCCAGCGCCAGCAGGGCGCGCGCGGTCGGGCTCGCCTCGTCCACGCGAGCGAGACTAGTGGCTAAACCGGAAGTATTCCGTCCGGATTGCCTCCTAGGGTCTGGGGACATGACCACCAAGGATTCGTCAGACCAGGACCTGACCCCCTGGGAGCCACCGCTGTCCGGCTCCGAGGTCGAGCACCTGCTCGGCGCCCTCGACCGGCTGCGCTGGACGTTCCGCTGGAAGGCCGACGGCCTGACCGCGGAGCAGCTGGCCGTCAGGCTGCCGGCGTCTTCCCTCACGCTCGGTGGGCTGCTCAAGCACCTGGCGACCCAGGAGGACTACGCCACGACCCACAAGCTGACCGGCGCGCCCATGCCCTCGCCGTGGGACGCCAACGGGTGGGACGGCGACAACGACTGGGAGTTCACCTCAGCCGCCTCGGACTCCCCCGCGTCCCTCTACGAGCTCTACGACGGCGCCGTTGCGCGAGCGCGGGCAGCCGTCTCAGGCGCCCTCGAGACCGGCGGTCTCGACCAGCAGGTGCACATGGCCGAGGTGGTCGGGGAGCCCATCAACCTCCGCCGTCTCGTCTACGACATGGTCGAGGAGTACGGCCGCCACACCGGTCACGCGGACCTGCTCCGCGAAGCCGTCGACGGCCGGGTCGGAGAGGACCCCGAGCCCGGGTGGAGGCCCACGCCGGGCTGGGTCTGAGGCGGGCTACCGGCCGTTGACCACGTGGTGGATCAGGGTCGGTCCGTCGGCCCCGAGCGCCGCCCCCGCGAGCCAGCCGAGATCGTCGACGCGGTCGGCACGGAAGCCGGAGGCGCCCATGGCCCGGGCCATGGCGGGAAGGTCGACACGTGCCAGGTCGACGGCCTGCGGCTCGATGCCGCGGTCCTTCATCTGCTCGCGGATCTCGGCGTACCCGCCGTTGTCGACCACGATGACCGGGATCGGCAGTCGCTGCTCCGCGGCGGTGGCCAGCTCCTGGATCGAGAACATGGCGGCGCCGTCGCCGACCAGGGCGACGACCGGCCGCGACGGGTCGGCCACCTTGGCCCCGATCGCCGCGGGCAGGCCGTAGCCGAGCGTCGCGTAGCCGGTCGGATAGAGCAGCCGGTTTCGGGGCGTGAACGGCCAGTGGTGGACGGTGCCGAAGTAGGTGACCTGCGAGCTGTCGCCGGCGACCACAGTGTCGGAGGGCAGCGCGTCCCGCAGCGCGGCCTGGATCGCTGCCCACGGGCCGCCGTCGGACGCCGCTTCGGCGTCGATAGCCTTGCGGGCCGCGGGGTCCACGGTGCGGGCGGGAGCTCGCTCGGCCCGCAGCGCGTTCAGTACGGCGGCGAGGACGACCGCGGCGTCACCGAGGACGGCGAAGTCGGCGCTGACGTTCTTGTGCAGCTGCGCCGGGTCGATGTCGACGCGCACGACGGTGCGTTCGCCCGGGGTGCCGGGCCGCACCGTGCCGCCCCACAGGTCGGAGTCACCCAGCTCCGAGCCGACCACCAGCAGCAGGTCGGCGTCGTTCATCGCGCGGTGTGCTGCCGTGAGCCGAATGCTCGCACCCAGGGAAGCCGGATGCGTCTCGTCCAGCACGCCCTTGCCGTTGACTGTGGTGAGCACCGGGACGCCCTGCTCGGCCAGCGCACGGATCTCGTCACTGGCGCCGCGAGCCCCGCCGCCGGCGACCAGCAACGGGTGGGAGGCGACGGTCAGCAGCTCGGCGATCCGCTCCCCGTCAGGATGCAGCGCTCCGGACTGCTCGGGTTGGCGCCCGGGTGGCAGCGGGCGTCGTACCCACTCCCCCTCCAGCACGTCGACCGGGACCTCGAGGTGCACGGACCGGGGTCGGGTGCCTGCGAACCCCTCGAAGACCTCGGCCAAGGTCTCGGGCACCTCGTCCGCCGACTCCACCCTGATGCTGCGGGCGGTGACGGCGTCGAGCGCAGCCTGCTGGTCCTTGACCTCGTGCAGCCAGCCCACGTCCGCACGCTCTTGCCCGCGCGGCGGGCCGGGCGACACCGCGAGGAGGGGCACCGAGTCGGCGTACGCCGTGGCAAGGGCAGTGATCGCGTTCGTGATGCCAGGGCCGGAGGTCGTGACGAGCACACCCGGCTGACCGCTGACGCGCGCGTACCCGTCCGCGGCGTACCCCGCTCCCTGCTCGTGCCGCGTGACGACGTGCCGGATCCCGGAGTCCGGTAGATACCGGTAGATCTCGAGGTTGTGGGTGCCGGGGATACCGAACACGTCGCGCACGCCGAGGGCGGCCAGCGCGTCGACCACGGCGGCCCCGCCGGTGACCGGCTCAGCCATCGGCGGTCTCGCTGACCGGGGCCATCGCGCTCACCAGCTCGTAGGCCGCGTGCGCCGCGGCGATGCCGGTGACCTCAGCGTGGTCGTAGGCCGGCGCCACCTCGACGATGTCGGCGCCGACCAGGTTGAGCGCCGAGAAGCTGCGCAGGATGCTCAGCAGCTCGCGGCTGGTCAACCCACCCGCCTCGGGGGTGCCGGTGCCCGGCGCGAACGCCGGGTCGAGGACGTCGATGTCGAGGGAGACGTACGTCGGCCGGTCCCCGACCCGCGCGGCGATGCGCTCGACAACACCGCGCCAGCCGATGTCGTCCAGGTCGAGCGAGCTCACGACCTGGAACCCGAGCACCTGGTCGTCGCTGAGGTCGCGGCGCGAGTAGAGCGGTCCGCGAATGCCGACGTGCATGCTGGCCGTCTTGTCGATCAGCCCCTCCTCGGACGCGCGGCGGAACGGCGTGCCATGGGTGATCGGCGCCCCGAAGTAGGTGTCCCAGGTGTCGAGGTGCGCGTCGAAGTGGACGACCGCGATCGGACCGTGCAGCTCGTGCATCACCCGCAGCAGCGGCAGGGCAATGGTGTGGTCGCCGCCGATCGTGAGCAGCTTCTCGCTTCGGTCGAGGACGACCCGGGCCCCCTGGTCGATCTGCGTGACGGCGTCCATGATGTCGAACGGGTTGCAGGCGATGTCGCCCGCGTCGGCGACCTGCTGCACGTCGAACGGTTCCACGTCGAGTGCCGGATTGTAGGTCCGCAGCAGCTTGCTGGAGGCCCGGACGTGCGCTGGCCCGAAGCGGGCGCCGGGCCGGTAGCTGGTGCCGGAGTCGAACGGGACGCCGAGCACGGCCACGTCGGCCCGCTCCACCTCGTCGAGCCGGGGCAGCCTGGCGAACGTCGGCGGCCCGGCGAACCGCGGAACCACGGTCGCGTCGACGGGACCGCGGGGGTCGCTCGCGCCCATCACAGCACCTTCGAGAGGAACGACTGGGTACGGGCGTGGCTGGGGTGGTCGAACACCTCGGCGGGCGGGCCCTGCTCGAGCACGACGCCGCCGTCCATGAAGACGACGCGGTCGCAGACCTCGCGGGCGAAGCCGATCTCGTGGGTGACCACGATCATCGTCATACCGTCGACGGCCAACCCCTTCATCACGTCGAGGACCTCGCCGACCAGCTCGGGGTCGAGCGCCGAGGTCGGCTCGTCGAACAGCATCAGCGCCGGCTCCATCGCCAACGCTCGGGCGATCGCGACCCGCTGCTGCTGTCCTCCCGAGAGGGTGACGGGGTACTGGTGCGCCTGGTCGACGAGCCCGACCCGCTCGAGCAGGGACATGGCCTCCTGGCGGGCCTCGGCCCGGCCCCGGCCCTTGACGAAGACCGGTGCCTCCATGACGTTCTCGACCGCGGTGCGGTGCGGGAACAGGTTGAACCGCTGGAACACCATGCCGACGCTGCGGCGGGCGGCGGCGATCTCGCTCCGGCGCAGCTCGTACTTCTTTCCGTGGGCGCGTCGGTAGCCGACCAGCTCGCCGTTCACGCTGATCTCGCCGCCGTCGATCGGCTCGAGGTGGTTGATGCAGCGCAGGAAAGTGCTCTTCCCGGACCCCGAGGGGCCGAGCATCGAGACCACCTCGCCGCGGTCGACCGTGAGGTCGATGCCCTTGAGGACCTCGTTGCTGCCGTAGTGCTTGCGGACGCCGACCGCATCGACCATGTGGGCGGCCATCATCGCGCTCCCGCGTCCTCAGCCTGACGCGGCAGCACCCGCGAGGAGAGTCGGTCGCTCCGGCCCAGCCGCTTCTCCAGCCGGCCCTGCAGGAGGGTCAGGATCGTGGTCAGGACGAGATACCAGATGCTCGCCACGATGAGCAGCGGGATCTGCTGGAAGTTGCGGCCGTAGATCAGCTGCACCGTCGTGGTCAGGTCGGCCAGGCCGATGACCAGCACCAGCGAGGTGAGCTTGAGCATGGAGATGACCTCGTTCGCCGTCGGCGGCACGATCACGCGGCCCGCCTGCGGGAGCACCACGCGGCGGTACGTCGTGAACGGGCTCATGCCGAGGGCCTGCGCGGCCTCGGTCTGGCCTCGGTCGACAGCTCCGATACCGGCTCGCACGATCTCGGCCATGTAGGCGCCCTCGTTGAGGCCGAGTCCCAGGATCGCGGCCAGGAACGGCGTGATCACCTCGCTGGTCCCGCCGATCGTGAGCTCCGGGCCGAACGGGATGCCGAAGGTGACCTCGGGCATCACCGAGCCGAGGAAGAACCAGAACAGCAGCTGGACCAGGATCGGGGTCCCCCGGAACAGCCACACGTAGCCTCCGGCGAGACTGCGGAGCACCGGGTTCTCCGAGATCCGCATGACCGCCAGCAACGTGCCGAGGACGATGCCGACACCCATCGCAACCACGGTGAGCTTGACGGTCATCCACAGCCCCCGCATGACCGACTCCTCGAAGAGGTAGTCACGGACGAGGTCCCAGCGCATCGCATCGCTGGTCGCGAAGAACCAGAGCGCCTCGGCCAGGTAGGCCGCGATCACCAGGACCGCCACCCACCGCCACGGATGGCGGAGCCGGACGATCGGCTCGTCCGCGTGCGGCGTCACCGCCGGGGCAGTGGTGTCGGTGGTCACGACGTCAGGTGCCGGTGTTGATCGGCGCGCCCTCGAGGGACTGGTCCTCGAGGTTCCACTTGGTCAGCAGCTCGTCGTACACGCCCTCCTCCTGGATCTTCTTGAGCGCGGCCTGGACGGCGTCCCGCAGCTCCGGGTCGTCCTTCGGCACCGGGATGCCGACGGGCAGCAGGCCGAACGGCTCACCCGGGATCTCGAACGACTCAGGGTCCTGGCTGACGTTGTAGGCGAGCGTGACGTCGAGCGCCAGAACGGCGTCGGCCCGGTCGGACTTGAGCGCCTGCACGGCGCTGGCCTGGTCCGGGAAGGGGACCTTCTCGAGCGGCGGGTTGCCGGCCTTCTCGCACTCGGCGCTCAGCTCGTCGGCCACCAGGTCGCCGGTCGCCGCCTTCTCCACCGCGACGCGGCGGCCGCACAGGTCGGTCTCGGCCTCCAGCCCCTCGGGGTTGCCCTTCAGCGTCATGAACGCGAGTCCTGAGCTCAGGTAGTCGACGAAGTCGACCGACGCCTGACGCTCCAACTTGTCGATCATCGAGGTGAGGGCCAGGTCGTAGCGGCCGGCCTCGAGCCCGCCGATGATGCCGTCGAAGTTCGTGTTCTGGAACTCGAACTCGACGCCCAGGACCTCACCGAGCGCCTTGCCGAGGTCGGCGTCGAAGCCGAGCACCGTCTTGTTGTCGGTGTCGAAGAACTCCATCGGCGGGAAGCTGACGCCGGATGCGACCCGCACGACGCCCGCCTCCTGGATGTCAGCCGGCAGCATCTCGGCGATTTCATCGTCCTTCTCGAGCGCCGTGACCTCCGCCCCCGAGTTGTCGTCTGCAGGACTGTCCTCATCCGGGGCGGCACAGCCACCGCAGACGAGCGCGGCCAGCGCGGCGAGGAGGGGAACGACGTGACGAGGCCTCATGATCGGCTCCCAGTAGTTTCGTGTGAGACAACAAACGTTGTCAGACGACAATCGCCGTGTCGGGCCCCGATGTCAAGAGTTCTGGGCTAATCTGTTGCAACAAATGTTGAGTGAGGAGCAACTCCGATGAGGCCACTTCCGCTGTCGCCGACCAACGAGGTCCGGATCGGCTCGCGGCTGCGCGCCGCGCGCAAGGCCCACGGGTACACCCTGGACCAGCTCGCTTCGGCGGCCGGGCTGACCAAGGGCTTCCTGAGCAGGGTGGAGCGCGACGAGACCTCCCTCAGTGTCGCTTCGCTCCTCACCCTCTGCGAGGTGATGAGCGTCGAGGTCGGATCCCTGTTCTCGGCCCCCGACATCGCCCTGGTCCGTCGCAACGACGCGCCCGCCATCAACCTCGGGGGCACCGGCGTCTCCGAGCAGCTGATGACCCCGCGCGGTCAACCGAGGCTCCAGCTCATCCACTCCCGGATCGATCCGGCCGGCAGTGGCGGCTCGGACCTCTACACCATCAACTGCGAGACCGAAGTGGTCTACGTCCTCAAGGGCTCGATCGAGATGGTGTTCTCCGATCGCACCCAGAGGCTCTCCACCGGCGACGCCCTCACGTTCTCGGGTGGCGAGCCGCACACCTGGAACAACGCCAGCTCGTCACGCAGCGCAGAGGTGATCTGGGTGCTGGTCCCGGCCCCCTGGAGCGGAAGCGCCTGATTTGGCGGGCACTCAGTCCAATCGGTGGAGCTGAGGGGACTCGAACCCCTGACCCTCTGCATGCCATGCAGATGCGCTACCAGCTGCGCCACAGCCCCTTGCGGGTGTCGACCAGACCTGGGCCCGGGCAACTCGCGGAATCTTAGCCAACCGCCGGGTCGTCGGAGAAATCGGGCGCGGCCCGATCAGTGCGGTGGATCGCAGTCACCAGATGCGAGCGATCCACCGCCATCTTGTGAGTCAGCCGGGAGGAGCGGGGGTCGAGACCGGCACGGTCCGGTTGTAGGCGACCAGCCGCCACGGGTCCCCCGAGGCCGGGCGCCGGAGGACGGCCCAGCCGCAGTTGTCCATGCCGCGGATGGACAGCGCGAGCTCGGGTGACCAGCCCAGCAGCGCGGCACAGGCGGTGCGGATGGCCGCACCGTGGGAGACCACCAGGACGACCCCGTCGCCGGGCACCGAGTCGGCGGCCTCGGAGAGTGCGTCGGTCATGCGGGCGGCCACCGCGGCGTGCTTCTCGGCGCCAGGTACGGCGTCCCAGTTGGAGCGGACGAACTCGGCGTACTCCTCTGGGGCGTCGGCCTCGTACTCGTGGTGGTGGAGCCCTTCGCGGGGTCCGAGGGAGTACTCGCGCAGCCGTGCGTCGTACGTCGGCGTCAACCCGCAGGCGATGGCGAGGTACGACGCCGTGGAGACCGCCCGCGACGAGTCCGACGACCACATCGCGGCGGGAGCCAGCGCCGCCATGACCGGAGCGACCGCCTCCGCCTGGGCATGGCCGAGGTCGTCGAGCTCGGAGTCGCTCTGCCCCTGGATCCGGCGCTGGGAGTTCCAGTCGGTCCGACCGTGCCTCAGCAGGACCAGGTCAACCACGCGGATCAGCCATGCGCGGTGACGTCGGCCGGCAGCTGGATCGTGGGGCAGTCGCGCCAGAGTCGTTCGAGCGCGTAGAACTGCCGCTCCTCCTCGTGCTGGACGTGGACGACGATCTCGCCGTAGTCGATCAGCACCCAGCGACCGTCGCGCTCGCCCTCGCGCCGGATCGCTTTGGCCCCGATCTCGCGGAGCTTGTCCTCGATCTCGTCCACGATCGCGCGGACCTGGCGGTCGTTGGAGGCCGAGGCGATCAGGAAGGCGTCGGTGATCGCGAGCTGCTCACTGACGTCGAAGGCGATGATCTGCTGCGCGAGCTTGTCGGAGGCCGCCCGCGCGGCGGTGACAACGAGCTCGACGGCGTGGTCGGTGGCGGTCATTTGTCTCCAGGAAGGCCGGGGTAGAGGCGGTGCTTGGCGATGTACTGGACCACCCCGTCGGGGACGAGGTACCAGACCGGTTCCCCGCGCCGGGTCCGCTCACGACAGTCGGTCGAGGAGATCGCCAGCGCCGGGATCTCGACCATCGTCACCTTGTCCGACGGGATGGCCTGCAGCGTGGCCGGATCCATCTCGTGTCCGGGCCGGGTGCAGCCCACGAACTGGTGCGCCAGCTCGAACAGCTCGTTGGCCCGCTCCCAGGTGAAGATCTCGGCCAGCGCGTCGGCACCCGTGATGAAGTACAGCTCGGCGTCCGGCATCGCCGTCTGCAGGTCCTTCAAGGTGTCGACGGTGTACGTCGGCCCGGCGCGGTCGATGTCGACCCGCGAGACCCAGAAGCGCGGGTTGGAGGCCGTGGCGATGACCGTCATGAGGTACCGGTCCTCTGCCGCGGTCACCTCACGGTCGCTCTTCTGCCACGGCGCTCCGGTCGGCACGAAGACGACCTCGTCGAGGTCGAACCACGCCTGCACCTCGGAGGCGGCGACCAGGTGCCCGTGGTGGATCGGGTCGAAGGTCCCGCCCATCACCCCGACGCGGCGGGTCATGCGCGAGCCATCACGGGGACGATCAGGAGTGTTCGCGCCCGCCACCGAAGGCGGCCAGTGCGACCAGCAGACCGATCAGGATGAACAGGGACAGTCCGCCGATGGCGAAGCTGATGCGCTGGTCGACCGTCTGGGCCACCACGCCGACGCTCTGGGCGAGAATCATGGGGTCACCTTATCCGTGGGCCGCACGACTCAGCGCACGTGGCCGTCGCCGACCACGACGTACTTGGTCGAGGTCATCTCGGGCAGCCCCATCGGCCCCCGCGCGTGCAGCTTCTGGGTGCTGATGCCGATCTCCGCGCCGAAGCCGAACTCGCCGCCGTCGGTGAACCGGGTCGATGCGTTCACCAGCACCGCGGCCGAGTCCACGGCCGCGGTGAAGTGCCGGGCCGCGCCCTGGTCCTCGGTCACGATCGCGTCACTGTGCTGGCTCGACCACCGGCGGATGTGAGCGATCGCCTCCTCCAGCGACGGTACGACGCGTGCGGCGATGTCGAGGGAGAGGTACTCCTCGGCCCAGTCGGTGTCCGTGGCCGGCACCACCCCATCGTGGGCAGTGAATGCGTCGTCGCCATGGATCGTGACACCGGCCTCCTGGAGCGCAGCCACCGCCCGCGGCAGGAACTCCGCAGCCACGTCGGCGTGGACCAGCAGCGACTCGGCCGCGTTGCAGACGCTGGTGCGCTGGGTCTTGGCGTTGACCACGATCGCCAGCGCCTTGTCGAGGTCGGCCGCGCGGTCGACGTAGACGTGGCAGTTGCCGACGCCGGTCTCGATCACTGGCACCGTCGACTCCTCGACCACCGAGCGGATCAGTCCCGCGCCGCCGCGCGGGATCAGGACGTCGACCAGGCCGCGCGCCCGCATCAGCGCCTTGACCGAGTCGTGCGAGTCGCCGGGCACCAGCTGGACGACGTCCGCGTCCAGCCCGGCTGAGACTGCCGCGTCGCGCAGCACCGCGACGATCGCGGCGTTGCTGGACCGCGCCGACGACGAGCCGCGCAGCAGCACGGCGTTGCCCGACTTGAGGCAGATCCCGGCGGCGTCTGCGGTCACGTTGGGCCGGGCCTCGTAGATCATCCCGACCACACCGAACGGCACCCGGACCTGGCGCAGCTCGAGCCCGTTGGCCAGGGTGCTGCCGCGCACCACCTCGCCTACCGGGTCGGGCAGGGCCGCCACCTCGCGCAGGCCGCGGGCCATGTCCTCGAGCCGCTGCGGAGTCAGCCGCAGCCGGTCGACGATGTTGGCCGGCGTACCGTCCGCCTCCGCGCGCGCCACGTCCTCGGCGTTCGCCTCGAGCACCTCGCTCCACCGGGCGAGCAGCGCGTCGGCCATCGCCAGCAGTGCAGCGTCCTTCTGCGCGCGCGTCGCCAGCGCCAGCCCGTGGCTGGCGACGCGGGCGCGCCGCGCGGCGTCGAGGACGTCCTGGCTCATTCCTGAATCGTAGGCGGCAGACTCAGGGGGTCATGCCCGCAGCCGAGCCCCTGAGATTCGTCGTGAACCGCCACGACGCGACCACGCTGCACTTCGACCTGCGGCTCGAGGTCGACGGCGTCCTGGTCTCCTGGGCGGTCCCGAAGGGGCCCTCGCTGGACCCGGCGGCCAAGCGACTCGCAGTTCAGGTCGAGGACCACGGCATGGAGCACCTCGACCTCGAGGGCCGGTCCGAGGACGGCGGCCGCGTGCAGACCAAGATCGTGTGGGACACCGGGCTCTACCAGCCGGCCGAGCCGCCCGGACCGGCGCTCGAGCGCGGCCATCTCCGGTTCGTGGTTGCCGGGCACAAGCTCAAGGGCGCGTTCGCGCTCACCCGCACGAGGATGGGCGGCGACGACCGGAACTGGCTCCTGGT
Organism: uncultured Actinomycetota bacterium; assembly: GCA_963817125.1. Classification (GTDB taxonomy): domain Bacteria; phylum Actinomycetota; class Actinomycetes; order Propionibacteriales; family Nocardioidaceae; genus Nocardioides. The sequence continues at coordinate 186,584 of CAWFNB010000006.1, read as the reverse complement.
CAAGGTGGACGACGAGTACGCCGACCCGGACCCGCGATCCCACCCGCGACGAGAACGAGTCGGTGCTCTCCGGGGTCACGAACGAGGAGCTGGAGCGCCAGTCCTAGAGCTTGCGCCTGGCCTTCGAGAGCCCTTGGGCGTGCCGTCGCACGTCCGCCCACGGGTCCGGCCGGCGGGCCAGCCTTCGGCGTACGGACGTGATCGTGTGCTGCGCCGGCCGGATCTTCGACAGTTCGTCCCAGGTGATCGGCGTCGACACCGTGGCGCCCGGCCGCGCGCGGACGGAGTAGGCCGGGACCGCGGTCTGCCCGTAGCCGTTGCGGAAGATGTCCACCAGCACCCGGTCGCCGCGGTTGACCTTGCGGTGCTCGAGCGTGAGCAGGTCCGGCTCCTTCGCCACCAGCCGCTCGGCGCACGCGACCGCGAAGCCACGCACCTCGTCGAAGCCCAGCCTCGGGCGGAGCGGGACCAGCACGTGGTAGCCGCGAGAACCGGTCGTCTTGAGGTACGACGTGAGGCCGAGGTCGTCGAGCAGCTCGCCGACCAGCCGGGTGGCCCGGCGCACCTTGGCCAGGTCGTCGTCGGACGGGTCGAGGTCGAAGATGAGCTGGTCCGGCTGGTCGAGGTGCCGTTCGGTGCACAGCCACGTGTGCGGGGTCAGGCAGGCCTGCTGGGCGAGGTAGACGAGCGTGGCCCGGTCCTGCGCGACCACCTGGCGCTGTGTGCCCTCGGAGGTGTGCACCTCGACGGTGCGCACCCACTCCGGGAAGTGCGAGGGCACCTTCTTCTCGTAGAACGACACGCCGCCCAGGCCGTCGGGAAACCGCTCCATGTTCACCGGCCGCCCCTTCAGGTGCGGCAGCATCACCGGCGCGATCGCGTCGTAGTAGCGCGCCACGTCGAGCTTGGTGATCCCGTCGTCGGGGAAGAGGACCTTGTCCGGCTTGGAGACCTCGACGCCGGCGACCTCGACTGGCCCGGTCATTCGCGCACCACGTCCGCCGCCTTCTTGTCCGTGCGGAGCCCGAGGTAGCGCGGGTGCCGCAGCTGTCCATCCCTGGTCCACTCGGTGAAGGCCACCTGGGCGACCAGCTCCGGCCGGGCCCAATGCACGCCGGCCCGGGGCAGTCTTCCGCGTGTGCACGGCGACGCGTCGATCTCGAGCGCTGACAGCTGCGCGTGCAGCTCGCGCAGCACCGACTGGGAGAACCCGGTGCCGACCTTGCCGGCGTAGACCAGGTCCTCCCCCGACCAGTAGGCAAGCAGCAGCGCCCCCAGGGCGACTCGGGATCCCTCCGGGTCCGTCCAGCCGACCACCACCAGCTCCTGGGCGGCCTCGCACTTGAACTTCAGCCACCGGTCGGTGCGGCCGGTGGCGTACGGCGCGTCAGCTCGCTTGGCGATCAGTCCCTCCCAGCCCTTTCGGCACGCCTCCGCGAAGTACTCCTCTCCCCCGCGACGCCGGTGTGGCGTGTACCGGATCGGCCCCTCGAAGCGAAGCAGTCCGCGCAACCGACGCTTGCGGTCCAGCAGCGGCTCGTCACGCAGGTCGGCGCCGTCTGCCCGGAGCACGTCGAAGACGTAGAAGTAGACCGGAACGCCGCTGCGCCGTGCCTTCTCCGCACTGCTGACATGGATGCGCGGCTGCAGACGCGAGAACGACGTCCGCGACCCCTCGAACGCCACCACCTCGCCGTCGATCACGAAGTCGACGGACGCCTGCTCCTCCAGCGCCTCGGCGATCTCCGGGAAGGCCACGGTGACGTCGCGGCCCGATCGCGAGTACAGCCGGGTGCCGCGACCGGTGCGTACGGCGAGGCAGCGCTGGCCGTCGAGCTTGCGCTCGTAGACCCACCCGTCCTCCCAGAACCGCTCGTGGCTGAGCGTCGCCAGCGCCGGCTGCGGGACGTCGGCCGTGGTGCTCACGGTGCGCCGGTACCCGGATCAGGAGCACCGCTTCTTGTGGGACCGACCGTCGACAAGTGAGGGACGCGGCTGCCATATTCCTGAGGGCGAACTGAGGAGTGGTCATGGACGAAACCACATCGGTCAGCGCCTCCTTGGACTGGCTCGGGGAGATTGTCACCGGCTGGTTCCGGTGGGTGCGCGAGCACCTGCTCATCACCCTGGTCCTGAGCGCCGCAGCATTCGCGGTCGGCTGGGTCTGGAACACCTACGTGATGGCGGTCCACTTCGACGGCTACGTCCCCCCGCCTGGAGAACGCACTGTCGCGACCGCCCAGGGCGAGCCGTCCAACGCGCTCTTCTGGCTCCTCCTGTTCAGCCTGCTCACCGGCCTGGCGACGTACGGCTGGCAACGCGGCTGGAAGCAGATGGTGCAGGACCTCGGCGTCCTTCCCCGCCGGTTCGCCCAGGCCCTCAGCGCCGATGCGGCGTCGAGCTTCGCGCTGCTCCTGTGGGGCGTTGGCGTGGCGCTGGTGACGGCGACGGTGATCTCCTCGTCGGTCTCGCTCGCCCTCGGGCTGGTGCTGGTGACGCTCGCCGCCACGCCGCTCGGTGTCATCGTCAACTTCGCCGTCATCCGGCTCTGGCGCGGCCTGACCGGCGTGGCGTCTCCGCAGACCGGCTCCGACGCCACGACGGTCGCAGGGCCGTTCCTCATGATGGTCGGCGAGGCCTTCGGGCTCTTCGTCGACTGGGGCGTCGACAGCTGGGCGGTCAGTCTCGTCCTCGGCATTCTCGCCGGCGGCGGTTCGCTCATCCTCGGCCGGCGCGGACAACAGGGCGTCGCGGCCGGGATCTACCTGGTCGGGGCGACCGTCGTCCTCGGCCTCGCGCACAGCCACCGGGCCTGGGCGGACGACGGCGGCTGGACCGAGTGCACCACCGACTCATTCGAGCCCTGCAGCGATGCCGGGCTCGGCGGCCTGTTCGCGTGGTTCGGCTCGGACGGCGCCTCCACGGTGATGGCGTACGCGTCGATCGGCGGGATCTCCAGCGGGATCGGCGCGGCAATCGGGCTCGGCGTCGGTGCCGCCGCGGCCGTCGGCGCCGCGTCGAGTGCGGCCTCGGGTGCGTCGGGTGTGGCGGCGGCTACCGCCGGCACCGGCCCGCCAGACCTGCACGGTGCTGCCGAGTCCGACCGGGGCACCGGGGGCTCGGAGGAGGCCGCCACTCCTGACGTGGGCTCGGACTCGGAGGCGGACTCGGACGCGGGCTCGGACGCGGGCTCGGACGCGGGCTCGGACGCGGGCTCAGACTCGGACGCGGGCTCAGACTCGGACGCGGGCTCGGCGGAACGAGCGAGCCGTGCCGGCGCGGTTCAGCACGGAGAGTCGTCCGCACAGGTGTCGGACGTCGAGAAGCCGCCTGCGGAGATGCCGGACCTGCTGCCGGAGCCACGGGAGCGCGAGGAGGACAGGGAGCCGCCGGAGGAGCCGACCGAGGAGCCGACCGAGGAGCCGACCGAGGAGCCGACCGCGGAGCCGACCGGGGAGCTGGGTAGGACGTATCTGTCCGATGCCGAGGCGGCAGGCCCCTCGCAGACCGGTCAAGGGGCGCCGGGCGCCGACTTCCTCGACGTACTGCCCGAGCCTCCGGACCGCGAGGACGAAGAGCCCGAAGAGCCCGAAAAGGAGTGACCGCGGGCGTAGCCGGTCGACTCGGCATCTTCCTGCTCGCCGGCGGCTCGATCGCGGCCCTGCTGGCCGACCTGCACGGCATCGCCGCGATGCACCTGGTGTTCCTGGCCGTGACCGTGCCGTCGATGGTCGCGCTGGCGGTCCTCGGCTGGGCACGCCGGGTGCCGGGCGAGCTGCGGGACATCATCACCGTGGGTGCGCTGGGTGGACTGGTCGGGACCATCGGGTACGACCTGGCGCGGGTGCCGTTCGCGGTGGCCGGGCAGCGAGTCTTTGCGCCGATCGACTCCTACGGGCTGCTGATCGCCGACGCGTCGGCGTCGTCGGGCTGGACCTCGACCCTCGGCTGGCTCTTCCACTTCTCGAACGGCGTGACGTTCGGCATCGCCTACGCCGCCATCGCGGCACGTCGCCATTGGGGTTGGGGAGTGCTGTGGGGGTTGCTCCTCGAGACCGTCGCCGTGGCCGGCCCCTTCGCCGATCGCTACCAGATCAGCGGCAACGAGTACGCCATCGGGATCGCCTACCTGGGGCATGTGTTCTACGGCGCCCCCCTCGGCAGGATCGTGCAGCGCATGGACCGGTTGAAGGAAGCCACGAGGGGCCCGACCCCGGTGCTGCTGGCCGGGCTGGTCCTCGGCGTAGTCGGCTGGCAACAGCCCTGGTTGACCCAAGAGCCCGCGGAAGAGGCAGCCAGACTGAGCACACCCGGCACCCCGGCGACGGTCGTCGAGGACGACCGGTTCGATCCTGAGTGGCTGCGCATCGACCGCGACCAGTGCGTGCTTGTCGTCAACAGGTCCGACAACGACTACGAGACGCCTTTCGGCGACGTGCCGGCCCAGGCCCAGACGCAGCTCTGCTTCGAACGCCCCGGCGTGTTTCGCGTCCGGTTCGGCTCGAGGCCGTACTCCGGTGGATTCGTGTACGTCGAGGACCGGTGAGTCGCCGACCATCGGAGCCAAGGACGTCACCGATCGGTGGGCCCGATGCGTTGTCACCGTCCTGGGACCGGAGGATGGTGGGTCCTCGGGAGGACCAGGAGGTACGCGGATGACGAAGTGGATCGAACCAGAAGCGGCCGAGTACGACGAGCGACGCGAGCTGTTCAATGCGATGTTGGACAAGAAGCCGAAGATCATCGCGGCGTGCAAAGACCCCGCGGATGTCAGGGAGGCTCTGGAGCGTGCCTCGCACGATCTTCTCCCGGTGGCCGTGCGCTCGGGTGGCCACTCCGTGGCCGGGCAGTCCAGCAACAACGACGGGCTGGTCATCGACGTCCGTCCCATGAAGGCCATCGACATCGACGCCGCGGCCCGGCGGGCCCGGGTCGGGGGCGGATGCACCTGGGCAGAGTTCGACGCGGCTGCGCAGGAGTTCGGTTTGGCTACTACCGGCGGCCGGGTGTCCACGACCGGCGTCTCCGGGCTGACCCTCGGCGGCGGCTCGGGTTGGCTGGAACGTCAGCACGGACTCAGCTGCGACAACCTCCTGGCCGTCGAGCTGGTGACCGCTGACGGCCGGGAGGTCCGCGCCGACGACACCCAGCACCAGGCCCTGCTCTGGGCCAGCAAGGGAGGAGGCGGCAACTTCGGTGTTGTCACCGCGCTGGAGTTTCAGCTGCACCCGGTCGGTCCGATGATCATCGGTGGGCTGATGGCCTGGCCCGCTACCCGTGGAACCGAGGTCTCCCGGGCCTTCCGCGACTGGGCGGACGACGCTCCGGAAGAGCTCGGCACCGGCCTCGTGATGCTCAGCGGCCCGCCGGAAGAGTTCATCCCGCAGCACCTGCAGGGCCAGCCCCTGATCGCGATCGCGGTCTGCTGGAACGGTGACGAGGCGATCGGCGCGGACGTGGTCCAAGTCATGCGCGACCTGTCTCCGGACGTCGACCTGGTCGGCCCGATGCCTTACGCGGAACTGCAGTCGATGATCGACGACCCGCCGGGGTTCCGGCAGTACTGGAGCGCCGATTACCACGACACCTTCCCCGACGAGGCTCTCGACGTGTTCCTCGACGCGGGCGCACGCCGTGCGTCGCCGATGACACAGCACCTGCTGCTCCCATGGGGCGGCGCGCTGGCGCGCGTGGATGCTGACGCCACACCGTTGAGCCAGCGCTCGGCGCGTTGGGTGAGTCATCCCTTCGCGACCTGGGAGGACCCTGCCGACGACGCGGCCAACATCGCCTGGGTGCGCGACTACCGGCAGGCGAACGCCCCCTTCACGACCGGCGGCGTCTACCTCAACTTCATCGGCGACGAGGGTGACGAGCGCATCAAGGCGGCCTTCGGTGCAGAGAAGTACGAGCGACTGGCACAGATCAAGTCCGAATACGACCCCGGCAACGTCTTCGCCGGCAACCAGAACATCCGTCCCAAGGTTTCCGCCTGACCACCGCAGGCAAATACGCGTGGACCGTTGGCGACGAGCCCTGCGTGCTCATTGACACCGGGGTCGCGGGCCTACGCCACGTCAGCGGTTTCGAGACGCAGAGCGCCTTCCCCAACCACCGAGAGGGTCAGTCTTTCCTCTTGTTGATCTGCTCGGTGGCGGCCGGGAGGACGGTCTTCAGGTCGCCGACGACGCCGAAGTCGACGAGCTCGAAGATCGGCGCCTCCTCGTCCTTGTTGACCGCCACGATGGTCTTCGAGGTCTGCATGCCGGCCCGGTGCTGGATGGCGCCGGAGATGCCGCTGGCGATGTAGAGCTGCGGCGAGACGGTCTTGCCGGTCTGCCCGATCTGGAACGAGTGCGGGATCCAGCCGGAGTCGACCGCGGCGCGCGAGGCGCCGACCGCGGCGCCGAGCGCGTCGGCGAGGTTCTCGATCGGCTCGAAGTCACCGCCGGTGCCGCGACCACCGGAGACCACGATCGCGGCCTCGTTGAGGTCGGGGCGGCCGGTGGCCTTGCGCGGCTGGGAGGCCACGATCTGGGCACCCTTGGCCGCGTCGGAGATCTCGGCGGTGAACTCTTCCACCGAGCCCGCGCCCTCCGACTCCTCGGGGGCCGCCGAGTTCGGCTTCACGGTGATGATCGGGGTGCCCTTGGTGACCTTGGCGGTCACGGTGAAGTTGCCGGCGAACACGCTCTGTGTGGTGACCGGGCCCTCACTGCACGTCCGTCGCGTCGGTGATCAGGCCGGACTCGAACTTGATGGCCAGCCGGCCGGCGATCTCCTTGCCCTCGACGTTGGACGAGATCAGGATCGCGCCCGCCGAGGACTTCTCGGCCAACTGCTGCAGCGCCTCGGCCTTCGGCGCGACGAGGTAGCCCTTGATCTGGGAGTCGTCGACGACGTAGACCTTCTCGGCGCCGTACTTCTTGACCTTCTCGGCCACCTCCGACGCCTAGCTGGCGTCACCGATGAAGACGGCGGACGGCTCACCGAGCCGCTTGGCGATGGTCAGCAGCTCGTAGGTGGGCTTGCGGACCGCGCCGTCGGCGTGATCGACGAGGACGAGTACTTCAGACATGGGTTCTCAGCTCCGGTTCGGACTCTGCTGGATCAAGGGGGGGTGGATCGAGGTCAGATGAACTTCTTGGAGGCGAGGAACTCGGTCAGCGCGGTGGCGCCGGACCCGTCCTCGTCCTTGACGATCTCGCCCTGGCTGCGCGGCGGCCGCTCGGTGGTGTCCTCGACCTCGGTCCACGCCACGGACAACCCGACGTCGCCGGCGTCGACGCCGAGGTCACCCAGCGACCAGGTGTCCAGCGGCTTCTTCTTCGCCGCCATGATCCCCTTGAACGACGGGTAGCGGGCCTCGCCGGACTGGTCGGTGACCGACAGCACCAGCGGCATCTTCGCGCCGATCACCTCGGTTGCGGTGTCGCCGTCGCGCTTGATCCGGACCTGGTCGTCCTGGGTCTCGATGACCGAGGCCATCGTGACCTGCGGCCACGACGAGCCGCTCCGCGAGCATCGCGGGTACGACGCTCATGGAGGCGTCGGTGGACGCCATGCCGCAGATGACCAGGTCGACCTTTGTGTCGGCCCCGGCCTTCTCGACCGCCTTCGCGAGCACCAACGAGGTGGCGATGGCGTCGGAGCCCGCGATGGCGTCGTCGACGACGTGGATGCCCTTGTCGGCGCCCATCTGGAGCGCCTTGCGCACCGCGTCGACGGCCTTCTCGGGGCCGACGCAGAGCGCGGTCACCTCGACTTCGCTGGCCTCGCCGGCCTTCTCCTTCAGCTGGAGGGCCTGCTCGACGGCGTACTCGTCGAGCTCGGACAGGAGTCCGTCGACGCCCACCCGGTCGACGGTGTTGTCGTCCTCGAACTTCCGGTCGGCGGTGGCGTCGGGAACGTGCTTGACACAGACGATGATGTTCATGGTGGTGGCGAGGTTACCGCCGTGACACTGGGAGTTACACCGAGTCCAGCGAGGGCTTCCTCACACCAGAATTGCCACGTTCCGGCGGTCAGGGACGGATGAGGCGGTCGAGGATCCGGCCCACCACGAGCCACGCCACTGCGCCCAGCCCCCAGTTGAGCAGGGCGTTCTTCGTCTCGGCGTTGGAGCCGGAGAACTGCTTGATCCCGTTGTCCTTCGAGAAGATCCCGAGGTCGACCCGGTCGGCGCCCTCGAGGACGAACGTCACCAGGTCGTTGTCCCGGTTGGCGTCGACCGCGATCAGGAGCGCACCGACCGCCAGGAACAGCGCGGCGGCCAGGAACAGCAGCCAGACGACCTGGGCCAGGGCGACCCGGACCCGGGTGACTGTCTGGGCGCCGCGGCCGGGGGCTCCCGAGCTACCCGAGACCTCGGCTTTGCTGTCAGTCGTGCTGTCCGACCTGCCGAACGACCTCATCCGCTTCCCCTCAGCGCCCCTCGAAGCTGGCCTTGCCCGGCCCCTGCTCGACGAAGGATCGCATACCGGTGGTGCGGTCCTCGGTGGCGAAGAGCGCCGCGAACTGGGCCCGCTCGATCTCCAGGCCAGCGTCGAGGTCAACCTCGAGGCCGCGGTCGACCGCCTCCTTGGCGGCGCGCAGCGCGAGCGCCGCGGCGGACGAGAACTGGGCCGCCCAGGCGACCGACTCGTCGTAGACCTGGTCCTTCGGTACGACGCGGTCGACCAGGCCGATCGCCAGCGCCTCATCGGCCTTGACGAACCGGCCGGTGAAGATGAGCTCCTTGGCGCGACTGGGCCCGACCAGCCGGCTGAGCCGCTGGGTGCCCCCGGCGCCGGGGATGATCCCCAGCAGGATCTCGGGCTGGCCGAGCTGGGCGTCCTCGGCGGCGAACCGTACGTCGGCGGCCAGCGCGAGCTCGCAGCCGCCACCGAGCGCGTAGCCGGTGATGGCAGCGACGACCGGCTTGGGGATCCGGGCCACCGCGGTCACCGCGGCCTGCACCGAGTCATCGAGCCGGACCATGTCCGCGTGCGACAGCTCGGCCATCTCCTTGACGTCATTGCCCGCGGCGAACACCTTCTCGCCGCCGTACAGGACGACCGCGCGGACGTCGTCGCGCTCAGTCGCCTCTGTGGCAGCGGTGCGCAGCTCGGACTGCACCTGGAAGCTGATCGCGTTCATCTTCGGCCGGTCGAGGCGGATGGTGCCGACACCGTCGGCCGCGTCGAGACTCACGAACTCACCCATGCGCGCATTGTGCCGTTCCGGCAATCTCTAGACTCGCCGGGTGCCCGGACTCTGGCGAACGCGCGACGAGGTGGCGCCGATCTGGCCCGGGACCAACCACGACCTGGGCTCGACCTGGTCTGAGGAGTCCACCAACTTCGCGGTGTGGGCACCCGAGGCGACCGCGGCCTATCTCTGCCTGATCGACGACGACGGCGCGGAGGTGCGGCACCGGCTCACCGAGCGCTCCCTCGGCATCTGGCACGGCGCGCTCCCCGGGATCGAGCCCGGCCAGCGCTACGGCTACCGCGTGGCCGGGCCATGGGCACCCGAGCTGGGGCTGCGGTTCAACCCGCAGAAGCTCCTGCTGGATCCCTACGCGCGCGCGGTCAGCGGCGAGCTCGTGCAGGACCCGGCGATCTTCGGCTACACCGTCGGCGCCCCCGAGATCCGCGACCTCCTCGACTCCGCCGGCAAGGTGCCGCTCAGCGTGGTCGTCGACGATCACTTCGACTGGCGGGGCGACAGCGCCCCGCGGCGCCGGTGGCGGGACACCGTGATCTACGAGCTGCACGTCAAGGGGATGACCCAGCTCCACGACCGGGTGCCCGAGCCACTGCGCGGCACCTACGCCGGGCTCGCCACGCGTGCGGTGACCGACTACCTGCGCGACCTCGGGGTCACCGCGGTCGAGCTGCTGCCGATCCACCACTTCCTGACCGAACCGGCGGTGGCCGCACGCGGGCTCACCAACTACTGGGGCTACAACTCCATCGGCTTCTTCGCACCGCACGCGGCGTACTCGTCCTCAGGCGACCGGGGCCAGCAGGTCACCGAGTTCAAGGAGATGGTCAGGGCCTTCCACGACGCGGGCCTCGAAGTGATCCTCGACGTGGTCTACAACCACACCTCCGAGGCCGGGGTCGAGGGGCCGACGCTGTCGTTCCGCGGGCTCGACGACAAGATCTACCAGCGGCGCTCGCCCGGGCCGACCGCCGCGGGATTCCAGGACACCTACTGGGACGTGACCGGCTGCGGCAACACCGTCGACGCCAGTCACCCGTTCGCGCTGCGGATGATCCTCGACTCGCTGCGCTACTGGGTGACCGAGATGCACGTGGACGGCTTCCGGTTCGACCTCCTGTCCGCGCTGACCAGGACCGGCCGGGCCGTGGACATGCGCAGCCACCTGCTGGTCGCCATCGGTCAGGACCCGGTGCTGCGGCACGTGAAGCTGATCGCGGAGCCGTGGGACGCATCGCTCGACGGCTACCGGGTCGGCGAGTTCCCGCCGCCGTGGATCGAGTGGAACGACCAGTTCCGCGACGAGATCCGGGACTTCTGGAACGGCCGCTCCCCCGGCATCCGCAGCGTCGCCACCCGGGTCGCGGGCTCCTCCGACCTGTACGCCGACGACGGGCGGTCGCCGTACGCCTCGGTCAACTTCGTGACCGCGCACGACGGCTTCACGGTCCGCGACCTGGTCAGCTACGACCACAAGCACAACGACGCCAACGGCGAGCAGAACCGGGACGGCACCGACAACAACCGGTCCTGGAACCACGGCGTCGAGGGCCCGACGACCGACCGCCAGATCCTGGCGCTGCGGCGCCGGCAGGCCGCGAACCTGATGGCGACGCTGTGCCTCTCGAACGGCGTCCCGATGATCACCGCCGGAGACGAGCGCGGCCGGACCCAGCTCGGCAACAACAACCCGTACTGCCAGGACAACGAGATCTCGTGGATCGACTGGCGGCACGACGACGCGTGGCTGGACGTCTACGAGATCACCAAGTGCGCCCTGCGGTTGCGCCGTGAGCACCCGGCACTGCGCCAGCGGCACTTCTTCGAGGGCCGGCCGACGATCCGCGGCGGCCCGAAGGACCTGGCCTGGCTGCACCCCTCGGGTCGCGAGATGACCGGCGACGACTGGCACGACCCCGCGTTGACCTCGTTGGGCATGTTCGTCTCCGGCGCGCCGCTCCGGTCTCCAGGGCCCCGCGGCGAGCAGCAGGTCGACCGCTCCTTCGCGATGTTCTTCAACTCCGGCGACGACGCGGTGCGCTGGGAGCTGCCCGACAACGACTGGGTGATCTCCGGCGACGTCGTGCTCTCCACCGACCCCAAGCTGGCCATTGGAACGCCGGTGAAGGCCGGCGACAGGTTACGACTGGGTGCCCGCAGCGTCGTCGTACTCCGCGAGACCTAGTGACTTAGGTCGTGTCTCTAGACTTCACCGCGCTCACCCACCCCGTTGAAATGAAAGGACTGCGGTGCAGGACCTCACCCCTACCGATCTGCAGAAAGACACCGTGGACGGCCGGTTCGGCAGCGATGCTGATGCCGTGGGGTTTGCACGCCCGCAGCTGATGTCCGTCTTGTCGGAGGTGTGACGGTGGTCGAACCTGTCGCAGTCGTCTTCGCGGGTGGACACGGCACCCGGCTGTGGCCGCTGAGTCGCGCCGACGCGCCCAAGCAGTTCCAGCGGCTCGCATACGACATCTCCATGACGACGGCGACGATCGACCGCCTCAAGCAGCTGCTGCCCCCGGACCGGATCTTCGTCTCCACCTCGGTGGAGTACGTGGCCGCGGCCACGAAGTGCCTGGGCGACGTGCCGGCAGAGAACCTGATCGTCGAGCGCGGCGGGAAGGGTCCCGCGACGGCGCTGGCGCTCTCCCTGGCCACCGTCCGGCACCGGTTCGGGGACGCTCCGCTGTTCACGTGCCCGTCGGACCACCTGATCGAGGACGGCGAGGCGTTGGTGGCGGCCATCGCCGAGATGTTCGACCAGGTGGACAAGACGCCCGAGGCCGTCGTGCTGCTGGGCGCGGTCCCGACCCATCCCGACCCCAACCTGGGCTACATGCGAGCTCACCGAAAGGTGGGTGACACGGTCTATGAGGTGGTCCAGCAGATCGAGAAGCCGGACCGCGCGGTGGCCGCGGAGCTGATCGCCGAGGGATCGGTGTTCTGGAACACGATGTGCTACGCGCTGGACAGCAAGCACGCGCTCGACGTCTACCGCCGGCGCCGGCCGGAGGTGACCGCGGCGGTCGAGGACTACATCGCGTCGGGCTCCAACCAGGGGTACGACGGGCCGCCCGCCCAGGGTCTGGAGCTCGAGCCGTTCTTCGAGGACGGCATGAAGCCGCTGCTGGTGACCCGCGAGCTCGGCTGGAACGACATCGGCACCTGGCCTCGGCTGGAGTCCCATCTCAATGCCCCGGGCGTCCCGGCGCTGGGGCCCGCGGTGAGCGTGGAGTCCTCCGACGTCGTGGTGGCGAGCATGGACGGACGTCCGGTGGTCGTGCTCGGGGTCAAGAACCTGGTCATCGTGACCCATGAGGACGCGGTGTACGTGCTGGACAAGGAGAAGGCGGGAGACATCGTGGCGCTGGAACAGCTGCGGGCGTTGCTCGGAGAAGCCCGGAAGGACCTGCTGTAAGTGAGCTGGCAAGGACTCCCTCAGCACGATCCCGACGACGCCGTCCATGTCGTCCTGATCGGCACCAAGCCCGACATCATCAAGCAGGGCCCGGTCTACCACGAGCTGAAGAACCGGGGTCACCGCACACTGCTGTGCCACACCGGCCAGCACTTCGACACCAACCTCTCCGACGCCAACCTCACCGCGTTCGACCTCAAGCCCGACGTCAACCTCGACGTGCGCGGCAACATGAGCGGGCTGGCCGCGGGCATCACCGCGCAGGTCAGCGCCTACCTCGACCACGTCGCCTCGAGCGGCCTCGCGCCGATCCTCTACGTCCACGGCGACACCACGACGGCGATGGCCGGGGCGGTCGGCACGTTCAGCGCCGGGCACGGCCTGGTGCACGTCGAGGCCGGGCTGCGCACCCTGTCCCCCAAGCCCCAGGTCCTCACCGAGTGGATCGAGGGGATGCGCACCAACAGCATCGACTGGCAGACCTACGCCGACCAGACGGCCGCGCGGGCGTCGTACGAGCGCGGCAGCCGCGAGCCGTCACCCGAGCAGTTCAACACCCGTGTCGCCGACGCCGGCTCGCACCTGCACGCGGCGCCGACCGAGCTGAACCGCGAGTACCTGATCGACGAGGGATATGCCCCGCAGTCGATCGAGGTGGTCAGCAACTCGGTGGTCGACGCGGTCGAGCAGTTCCTCGACCACGCCGACGCCCGCGAGCTGTTCGAGACCTACCCGCAGCTGGAGAACGGCGAGTTCATCCGGTTCTGCGTGCACCGCCGCGAGAACACCACCGACGAGACTCGGTTCCGCGCCCTGATGAGCTCGATGGAACACCTGCTCGAGAACGGCCACCGCATCCTGTTCATCCGGCTGCTCGGCACCGAGTCCGCGATCAGACGGTTCGGCATGGTCGCGTGGCTCGCGGGGCTCGAGGAGCGGTACGGCGAGCGGTTCATCACCAGCCCGGTGTGGGACAGCTACGCCCACGTCGTCCTGGCCATGCGGCACTGCGCGGTGATCGCGACCGACTCAGGCAGCATCCAGGAGGAGGCGAACATCCTCGAGGTGCCGTGCGTGACCCTTCGGTTCGGGTCCGACCGTGGTGAGTCACTGCTCGCCGGCGGCAACTTCCTCGCCCCTCCCGTCGACAGCACGACCGTCGCCAACGCGGTCCACCTCGTCTACTCCCACGCCGACAAGCTCCAGTGGGAGCGGGTCTACCCCTCGGGGGCGTCGCGCGACCTGGTCGACGCCGTCGAGCGTCGGCTGAAGGTCGAGGGCAAGCTGCAGAGCTCGGAGGAGTGGCGCTACGGGTTGAGCTGAGCCCACGGTGGTTGAGGAGGTTGCGCAGCAACCGTCTCGAAACCGCGCAAGCCGAGGCTGGGACGCAAGGGACCGCTCATCGAGCATGTCGAGATGACCGCAGGGTTGGCTCCCAGCCTTCGTTGCGGAGGTTTCGACACGCTCGCTGCGCTCGCGGCTCAACCACCGACGACGACGCAGCGCCGTCGGTGGTTGAGCCCGGAGGAGCGCCAGCGACGACGGAGTCGAAACCGCGCAAGCCGAGGCTGGGACGCAAGGGACCGCCCATCGAGCTTGTCGAGATGACCGCAGGGTTGGCTCCCAGCCTTCGTTGCGGAGGTTTCGACACGCTCGCTGCGCTCGCGGCTCAACCACCGACGACGACGCAGCGCCGTCGGTGGTTGAGCCCGGAGGAGCGCCAGCGACGACGGAGTCGAAACCGCGCAAGCCGAGGCTGGGACGCAAGGGACCGCCCATCGAGCTTGTCGAGATGACCGCAGGGTTGGCTCCCAGCCTTCGTTGCGGAGGTTTCGACACGCTCGCTGCGCTCGCGGCTCAACCACCGACGAAGCCCGAGCGCCAGCGACGACGGAGTGACCGCGCAAGCCGAGGCTGGACGCAAGGGACCGCCCATCGAGCATGTCGAGATGACCGCATGGCTCCCAGCCTTCGTGCGACACGCTCGCTGCGCTCGCGGCTCAACCACCGGCAGGTCAGGCGAGGGCGACGACCCCCAGCTCGGCGGTCGAGGTCAGCAGCTCGTTGCGCGGGATCACCCGGACCGTGTAGCCGAACGGCCCGCTGTGGTCGAGCACGAGGTCGCCGTCGAAGCGGTACCGGCCGCCGTCATAGGTCTCGGCCAGGAGCAGATCGCTGACCGTGGTCTCGGTGAGCAGATCGTTGCTGTCGATCTTGCCGTGCACGACCTGGACGTGGACGTCCTCGGGCGTCAGGTCGCCGAGCGAGACGAAGGCGCGCACGCTGAGCACCGCCCCGACCTCGGCCGCGTCGCCGACCCCGCTGCTCTCGACGTGCTCGACGCGGACCGAAGGCCACGCCGCCCTGACCTTCTTCTTCCAGGCCGCGAGCTCCGCCGCACCGCCGTAGTCGGCGTTGAGCAGGCGGCTGTTGCCGGCCGCGGGCTCATAGAGCTCGCGGACGTAGTCGCGGACCATCCTGGTGGCGAGCACCTTGGGCCCCAACGACTTGAGCGTGTGCCGGACCATCTCCAGCCAGCGCGTCGGGACGCCCTCGTGGTCGTGGTCGTAGAACCGCGGAGCGACGTCGTTCTCGATCAGCTCGTAGAGCGCCTCGGCCTCGAGGTCGTCACGCTTGTCGATGTCCGCGACACCGTCGGCCGTCGGGATGGCCCAGCCGTTGTCGCCGTCGTACCACTCGTCCCACCAGCCGTCGAGCACCGACAGGTTGAGACCTCCGTTGAGCGCGGCCTTCATCCCCGACGTGCCGCACGCCTCGTAGGGACGCAGCGGGTTGTTGAGCCACACGTCGCAGCCCGGGTAGAGCGGCTGCGCCATCGCGATGTCGTAGTTGGGCAGGAAGACGATGCGGTGCCGGATCTCGGGATCGTCGGAGAGCTTCACGATGTCCTGGATCAGCTTCTTGCCGCCGTCGTCGGCCGGGTGCGCCTTGCCCGCGATCACGAGCTGGATCGGCCGTTCGGGGTGGAGCAGCAGGCTCTTGAGCCGCTCGGGATCGCGCATCATCAGGGTCAGCCGCTTGTACGACGCGGCGCGGCGCGCGAAGCCGATGGTGAGCACGTCCGGAGAGAGCGCCTCGTCGATCCACTTGAGCTCGGCCGGGGCCGCCCCGCGCTCCTGCCACGAGTTGACCAGCCGGCGGCGGGCGTCGAGCACCAGCCGTTCGCGGAGCTGGCGCTTGACCGCCCACACGTCGCTGCCCGGCACCTTGTCGACCGCGGCCCAGAACGCGTCCACGTTGTCGGTGTGGGTGTCCGCACCTTGCGCGGCGGCCAGGTCGAACATCTCCCGCGCCACCCACGAGGGCGCGTGCACTCCGTTGGTGATCGAGCCGATCGGCACCTCGGCCTCGTCGAAGGCGGGCCACAGGCCGTTGAACATGCCGCGGCTGACGTGGCCGTGCAGCATCGAGACGCCGTTGGCGCGCTGGGCGAGCCGGAACCCCATCACCGCCATGTTGAACACGGTCGCGTCGCCGCCGGTGTAGTCCTCGGTGCCGAGCGTGAGGATCCGCTCCAGCGGTACGCCGGGGGTGGCGCCCTTCTCGCCGAAGTACTGCTCGACGAGGGTGCGCGGGAACCGGTCGATGCCGGCCGGCACCGGGGTGTGCGTGGTGAACACGGTCGACGCACGGCCCATCTCGAGCGCGGTGTCGAAGTCGACCTTCGGACCGTCCTCGGCCACGGTGAGCTCCCGGATCCGCTCCAGGCCCAGGAACCCGGCATGGCCCTCGTTGGTGTGGAACACCTCGGGGTCGGGATGGCCGGTGATCCGGCTGAAGGCGCGCAACGCGCGCACCCCGCCGACGCCGAGCAGCAGCTCCTGGCGGAGTCGGTGCTCGCTGTTGCCGCCGTAGAGCCGGTCGGTGACATCGACGTAGTGCTCGGGGTTGCCCTCCACGTCGGTGTCCAGCATCAGCAGCGGGACCCGCCCGACGCTGGCCACCCAGATCCGGGCCACCAGCGGCGGACCGTCGGGCATCTCGATCGAGACCGTCGCGCGGTTCCCGTCGGCCTCGCGGAGCAAGGAGATCGGCAGCCCGTCAGGGTCGAGGACCGGATAGGTCTCCTGCTGCCACCCCTCGCGGCTGAGCGCCTGCTTGAAGTAGCCGTGCCGGTAGAGCAGGCCGACGCCGACGATCGGCACGCCGAGGTCGCTGGCGGCCTTGAGGTGGTCACCGGCAAGGATGCCGAGCCCCCCGGAGTACTGCGGCAGCACGGCGGTGATGCCGAACTCGGGCGAGAAGTAGCCGATCGCGCGCGGACCGTCCTGCACCCGGTGCTGGTACCAGCGGTCCTCGGACAGGTATGCCGTCAGGTCGCGCTCGGCGGCGCCGAGCAACTCGCAGAACGCCGGGTCGGCGGCGAGCTCGGTCAGCCGGGCCTTGCCCACGGCCCCGAGCAGCTTGACCGGGTCGCGACCGGTCGACTCCCACAGATCGGCGTCGACGGCGGCGAAGACATCCTGGGTGGGTGGATGCCACGACCACCTCAGGTTGTTGGCCAGATCGCCCAGCGCGGACAGCGCGGTGGGGAGCACGGGTCGGACGGTGAAACGACGGATGGCGCGCACCCGACAGACGCTAGCGTGCTTTCTTTGATCGTTCCAAGCCCGCGGGCGGATCAACTCGGACAAGCGCACATAACGCATCCCGGTCCAGCCCGTTGGTCAGCGCATGACCTCGTCTCGGCCGATGCTCCTCGGCCTGCTCGTCGTGACACTCCTGCCGTTCTCCGTCAACGCCGGCGCGTCGGCCGAGGAGGGCTCCCCGGCCGGCACGTCAGCCTCGCAAGGCTCGCCGGCCTCGCGCAGCGCCAGCCTGGCGGATGCGGTGCTCGGCCTGCCCGACGTGGACGTCCGCGGGGCGGTCTCCCCCACCACCACCCAGCGCAAGGCTGCCGCCAAGCTCGACGCCGTCGACCTGCGCTGGAACGCCTTCGGCACCCCCACCTCGATCCTGCCGTCCGACGGCGTGCTGGCCTCCGGCTACTCCACCGACCCGGCCCAGGCGCCCTCCGCTGCCCGCGACTGGCTGGCCAAGAACGCCGCCGTCTTCGGTCTCACCGCTGCCCAGGTCGGCGACCTCGAGGTCGTGAACAACGCCCAGCTCGCCGGGAGCCCGGCCCGCGCCGTGCTGTTCCGCCAGCGGCTGGGGGGACTGGCGCCGGCCCTCGACGGCATGGTCACCGTGGGTGTGGCCGCCGGGAAGATCACCTACGTCTCATCCTCGATCACCCGCGTCTCCAACGCGCCGGCCGATCCGGCACTCACCCCGCTGCAGGGCTGGCTGAAGGCGGCCGCGGACGTCGGCCACCTGGTCGACCCGGTCGATGCCGCCCAGATCGTCACTGCCGTCTCGGGCGGCTGGACCCGGCTGCAGGTCCCGGGGCTGGCCGTCGAGCAGCAGGCCCGGATCCGGGCGCTGGCCATGGCCGACGGCACCGTCCGACCCGTGGTCGAGGCGAACGTGGTCGACGTCGCCGGCGGGACGGCCTCTGCCTACACCGTGCTGGTCGACGCCGTGAGTGGCGCGGTCCTGCACCGGCACAACCAGATCGACAACGTCGAGAGCAACCACGCCTTCGCCGGAGCCATCACGCCGGTGTCGTGTGGGCCCAGGCACGCCTTCTCGCTGCCGGATGCGGCCACCAAGTCGATCCAGGCCGCCGCCGCCGGGGCGCCGTACAACGACCTCGTCGTGAAGATCTTCGGCCCCGGCGACGTCCTGATCGCCAGCGGTGACCTGGCCACCAACCCGGAGGTCGTCACGGCGACCAACGCCGCGGGCTTCCCGGCCGGGTCCTACGCCGTCCAGGTCTGCCCGTTCCCGGGGTCGACCACGCCGATCCTGCCGCCGTTCGAGTACGTCGCGACGGTGAGCACGCACAACAGCACCACGCCCGGCGCCACGACCATCGAGCCGAAGTGGCGGTTCTTCGAGGCGAACCCGTCACTGTCCTCGCTCGACGGCAGCACGCCCGGGAACTCCGTCGTGGGCTGCTGGTTCCCGACCACGCCGGGCTGCACCTACCCGCTGGGCGCGATCCAGAACGTCGCTGCGCCCGGCCCGTGGGACACGCTGCCGGGGGCCGGCCAGAGCACCGCCACCACCATCGGCAACAACGCCAACACCCACGAGGCCTGGGCCAGTCCCCTCACGCCCGGAGGCACCGCGCAGGCGCCGGTCTCGGCGCTGCGCGACTACACGACGCCGTTCACCGACGCGTGGAACAACAGCAAGTGCGACCCGGGCCAGCTGACCCCGGGCGGCAACGACATCAACCAGGTCGTGACCAACCTGTTCACCTCGCACAACTTCATGCACGACTACTCGTACTACCTCGGTTTCACCGAGGCGAACTACAACATGCAGATGCAGAACCTCGGCCGCGGCGGCGTCGAGGGCGACCCGGAGATCGGCAACGCCCAGGCCGGCGCGCTCACCGGCGGTCAGCCGAGCTTCCTCGGCCGCGACAACGCCAACCAGATCACGCTGCAGGACGGCATCCCCGGGGTCACCAACCAGTACCTCTTCCAGCCGTTCGCGGGCTCGTTCTACGCACCGTGCGCTGACGGCTCTCTCGACATGGGGATCGTGGGCCATGAATACACGCACGCCATCAGCAACCGGATGGTCGGTGGCCCGGACCAAGGTTTGACCAGCGAGCAGGGCGGGGCGATGGGTGAGTCGTGGAGCGACCTGACGGCGGCCGAGTACCAGTTCAGCCACGGCTACTCCAACGGCGGGAACATCTGGGCGGTCGGTGTCTACGCCACCCAGAACAAGGAACGGGCCATCCGCGACTACTCGATCGACAAGAACCCGCTCAACTACTCCGACTACGGCTTCGACAGCACCGGCCCTGAGGTGCACGCCGACGGCGAGATCTGGAACGGCACCCAGTGGTCGGTCCGCGACGCGCTGGTCATGAAGTACGCCAGTCACTTCCCCTACGACGACGACGCGCTGCAGCGGAAGTGCTCGGTGGCCACCCCGACCTCCAGCCCGTTGCCGGCGTCGAGCTGCCCGGGCAACCGGCGGTGGATCCAGCTGGTCTTCGACGCCTTCCTGCTGCAGCAGGGCGCCACCTCGATGCTCGACGCGCGCGACGCGATGCTGGCGGCCGACCGGATGCGGTTCGGCGGCGTCGACGTGAAGGCGATGTGGAAGGCGTTCGCCAAGCGCGGCATGGGCATCGGCGCTTCGATCAAGAACGCCGACGACACCGACCCGGTGCCCAGCTTCGCCACTCCCAAGGGTGCCGGCAAGAACGTGAAGGTCACCTTCAAGGGCAAGGGCAAGGGTCGGGTGTACGTCGGCGAGTTCGAAGCCCGGGCCACCCCGGTCGCGGACTTCATGAAGTCCACGAAGCTCGGCAAGACGGTAAAGATGACCCCGGGCAAGTACCGCATGCTCTACGTCTCCCCCACCCGCGGGTTCACCCGGTTCACGGTCAAGGTGCACGAGGTGAAGAAGCACAAGGGCGAGAAGGGCAAGCACGGCAAGAAGCAGCTGGTCCGGATCAAGACCAGGAAGAACCTCGCCGCCGCAGCGGCGGGCGCGAAGGTGATCGCCTCGACCGCCGGATCGCGAAACCCGGCGTTCCTGATCGACGGGACCGAGGCCACGAACTGGGGCGGGGTCACCGCGGGCAACGTCGACGCCACGCACCCGTTCGTCGCGGTGGACCTGGCCGGCAGCAAGGCCCGCCGGATCAAGCGGGTCAACGTGAGCGCCTACCTGACGCCCGCTCCGCCCGGCCCGCTCGACGAGGTGCCACTGGCCGCGGATCCCGACTCGGGATCGAGGTTCACCGCGCTCCGCCAGTTCGCCCTCGAGGTGTGCGTGAAGAACTGCACTGCCGGTTCTGCGAAGTGGAAGCGGGTCTACACCTCCTCGCCCAACGCCTTCCCGTCGACGCTTCCCCGTCCGGTCGCGCCCGACCTGACCCTGCGCAGCTTCGTGCTGAAGAAGAAGCGCGGCGTCAAGGCGGCCGCGGTCCGGCTGGTCGCTCTGGAGAACCAGTGCACCGGTTTCGCCGGCTACGCGGGCGAGCAGGACAGCGACCCGATCAACGACACCGACTGCAAGACCGCGTCCGACCGCGGCACGATCGTGCACGCGTCCGAGCTCCAGATCTACGCCGC
This sequence comes from uncultured Actinomycetota bacterium, assembly GCA_963817125.1. GTDB lineage: Bacteria > Actinomycetota > Actinomycetes > Propionibacteriales > Nocardioidaceae > Nocardioides. The sequence goes on along the minus strand of CAWFNB010000006.1, from coordinate 165,785 downwards.
GCCGAAGGCCCGCCGTCGGTGAAAAGGCGCACAAGTCAAGGCCCTCCCCAAACCCACTCGTCCAGGCACGCATAACGCAACCCGCCCGGACTCGTTGGCAGGGCGCGGGTGGGTGCGACATGGGGACGTGCCCACCCGTGTCACATCTGCCATGACGCCGGTGGAGTCGGCTGGCACGCAAGCACCCCGGTGGTTGAGCCGCGAGCGAGCGAGCGTGGGCTCGCTTCGCTCGAACATGGCTGCGAGGGAGCACCACCGGTGGTTGAGCCGCGAGCGCAGCGAGCGTGTCGAAGCCACGCAAGCCGAGGCTGGAACTCACCTGGGCCCGAGTCCCAGCCCACCCTTGGGTGGTTTCGACACCGTCGTCGCTGGCGCTCCTCCGGGCTCAACCACCGATGGCTTGGCGCTGGCGCTCCTCCGGGCTCAACCACCGAGCACCGGCTCAGCCAGCGGGGTCTTCATCGGGGAAGACGCTGCGGTTGCGCCGGCGGGCGAGCTTCGGCAGGTCTTCCCAGCGGTCCTCGATGAGGGCGAGCTTCTTGTCGCGGCTCCACCCCGCGACGCGCTTCTCGAACGCGAAGGCTTCGTCGACGCGATCGAAGTGGGCCGCCCACGCCAGCCGCACGGGGCGGCGACCTGGTCTTCGGGTGTAGGCGGCCCCTCGGCCGTCGTTGTGCTGACTGACCCGGCCGTCGAGGTCGACAGTGCTGCCGACGTAGTACGAGCCATCGGCACACTCGAGGATGTAGACCCACGGCATTGCGGTTCCTCCTATTCAGTCCCAGCCCCCGCTTGGGTGGTTTCGACACCGTCGTCGCTGGCGCTCCTCCGGGCTCAACCACCGGTGGGCGGGCTCAACCACCGGTGGGCGGGCTCGCCACCGGTGGGCGGGCTCAGCCACCGGTGGGCGGGCTCAACCGCCGGGGGGCGGGCTCAACCGCCGGGGGGCGGGCTCGACCACGGTCGGTCAGGCAGCGGTCGTGATGGCGGGCGTAGCCGCGCTCGACGTACATCACGCAGACCGGGCCGCCGTCGGGGAACCTCCGCACGATGAAGGAGTGTCCGGCGCCGTTGCCGGCGCCGGCGTCCCAGTAGCAGTCCACGGCGTCCTCGACCTGGCAGGTGCGCTGGATCCACCAAGGCAGGGCCCGGGGCGGCGGCGAGCCGGACACAGCCGGGGACACGACGAGGGCGAGTGCGCCGAGAACGAATGCCAGCTTCTTCATGCCGCACCGATGCCCCCGGCCTGCCGACACCAAAACGCCGTCCCAACCCGCCTGTGGAGGACCAGACCGGCTGGGTACCGCACCCGGGGAGCGGCTTGCGCCCTCACCTTGCCCTCTCGCTAGGTTGGAGAAATGGTCGGACGCATCCCCGTCATGGACGTCATGCCCGTCGTCGACCTCGGACGACAACCGGCGAAGGCGACCGTGGGGGAACCGTTCCCGGTCAGCGCGACGGTGTTCCGGGAGGGGCACGACCGGCTCGCAGCCGAGGTGGTGCTGACCGCGCCGGACGGCAGCAGGCGCCCGCCGGTGCGCATGGTCAAGCACGAGCACGTCCCGGATCGGTACGACGCCTCGGTGACCCCCGACCTAGGCGGGGCGTGGACCTTCGAGATCCACGCGTGGTCCGACCCGATCGGGACCTGGGAGCACAACGCCGCGATCAAGATCCCGGCGGGCGTCGACGTGGAGCTGATGTTCGAGGAGGGCCGTCTCCTCTGCGAGAAGGTGCTCGCCCAGGTCGATGCCGCCTCGCCCGAGGGCAAGCTGCTCCAGGGCGCGATCGAGGCGGCGGCCGACCCCGGCCGGCCCCCGGCGGCGCGGCTCGCGGTCCTCCAGGACCCGGGCCTGGTCGCCGTGATGGAGGCGCACCCGATCCGCGAGCTGGTCTCGATCGAGGGCCCCTACCCGGCCTATGCCGACCGGCCCCGTGCCCTCTTCGGCAGCTGGTACGAGTTCTTCCCGCGCTCCGAGGGCGCCACGATCGACGCCGACGGCAAGGTGGTCAGCGGCACCTTCCAGACCGCGTCCAAGCGGCTGGACGCGGTGGCGGAGATGGGGTTCGACGTCATCTACCTGCCCCCGATCCACCCGATCGGCGAGGTCAACCGCAAGGGGCCCAACAACACGCTGACCCCCGGCCCCGACGACCCCGGCTCGCCGTGGGCCATCGGCTCCAAGGACGGGGGACACGACGCCATCCACCCCGAGCTGGGGACCCTGGAGGACTTCGACACCTTCGTCGACAGGGCCCGCGACCTCGGCCTCGAGGTCGCTCTCGACCTGGCACTGCAGTGCGCGCCCGACCACCCGTGGGTCAAGACCCATCCGCAGTTCTTCACCACGCGGCTCGACGGCACCATCGCCTACGCCGAGAACCCGCCGAAGAAGTACCAGGACATCTACCCGATGAACTTCGACAACGACCCGGTCGGCATCTGCCGCGAGGTGCTCCGCGTCGTCAAGCACTGGATGAGCCATGGCGTGCGGATCTTCCGGGTCGACAACCCGCACACCAAGCCGGTGGCCTTCTGGGAGTGGCTGCTCAAGGAGATCCGGCGTACCGACCCCGACGTGCTCTTCCTGTCCGAGGCATTCACCCGCCCTGCGATGATGCACGGCCTGGGCGCGGTCGGCTTCCACCAGAGCTACACCTACTTCACGTGGCGCAACGCCAAGTGGGAGATCGAGGACTACCTCCGCGAGGTGTCCCACGAGTCCGACCACACGATGCGGCCGAACTTCTTCGTCAACACACCTGACATCCTTCACGCCTACCTGCAGTACGGCGGCCCGGCAGCGTTCAAGATCCGGGCGGTGATCGCGGCCATGGGCGCCCCCAGCTGGGGCGTGTACGCCGGCTACGAGCTGTTCGAGCACGTGGCTGTCCGGCCGGGCAGCGAGGAATACCTCGACTCGGAGAAGTACCAGATCCGGGTCCGCGACTGGGACGGAGCGGACGCCGAGGGCAGCACCCTCGCGCCGTACCTCACCCGGCTCAACGAGATCCGCCGTGAGCACCCGGCGCTGCAGCTGCTCCGCAACACGGTGATCCACAGCAGCGACGACGAGAACGTCCTCGTCTTCTCCAAGAGCCATCAGCTCCCCGACGGGGTGAGCGACACCGTCATCACCGTGGTCAACCTCGACCCACACTCGACCCGCGAGACCACCGTGCACCTCGACCTGCCGGCGATCGGTCTGAGCTGGGGCGACTCGTTCGCGGTCCACGACGAGATCACCGGGCAGGACTGGAGCTGGAGCCAGCACAACTTCGTGCGGCTCGACCCCGGCTACGAACCCGCGCACGTCCTCACCGTGAGGAGCAACGCGTGACTCCCAAGGCCAGAGCCGACACCGGGGCGCCGGTCATCGTCGACGACGCGACCTCGCAGGTGCTGCCCGCGCCGAGGACCGCCCCGGCGCCGACCCACCAGGAAACCTCCCCGCCGACGGAGACCGACCCGTTTCCCGACTCGGTCGGGAGCACACCCGACTGGTTCAAGACCGCGGTGTTCTACGAGGTGATGGTCCGGTCGTTCCGTGACTCGAACGGCGACGGGACCGGTGACTTCAAGGGACTCATCGAGAAGCTGGACTATCTCGAGTGGCTCGGGGTCGACTGCCTGTGGATCCCGCCGTTCTTCAGCTCACCGCTGCGCGACGGGGGCTACGACGTCGCCGACTACACCAACATCCTTCCCGAGATCGGCACCGTCGAGGACTTCCACGAGTTCCTCGACGCCGCCCACACACGCGGCATCCGCGTGATCATCGACTTCGTCATGAACCACACCAGTGACGCGCACCCGTGGTTCCAGGCCAGCCGGGAGGATCCCGAGGGCCCCTACGGCGACTTCTACGTCTGGTCGGACAACGACGAGCAGTACCAGGACGCCCGGATCATCTTCGTCGACACCGAGCCGTCGAACTGGACCTGGGACCCGGTCCGGCAGCAGTACTACTGGCACCGGTTCTTCTCCCACCAGCCCGACCTCAACTTCGACAACCCGGCCGTTCACGACGCGATCCTGGAGGCGGTGTCGTTCTGGTTCGACATGGGCCTCGACGGCTTCCGGCTGGACGCGGTGCCCTACCTCTACGAGCGCGAGGGCACCAACGGGGAGAACCTCCCCGAGACCCACGAGTTCCTCAGGAAGGTCCGCCGGTTCGTCGACGAGAAGTACCCCGGGAAGGTGCTGCTGGCCGAGGCCAACCAGTGGCCGGCCGACGTCGTGGACTACTTCGGCGACTTCGAGACCGGTGGCGACGAGTGCCACATGTGCTTTCACTTCCCCGTGATGCCGCGCATCTTCATGGCCGTACGCCGCGAGTCGCGGTTCCCGATCTCGGAGATCCTCGAGCAGACGCCGCCGATCCCGTCGGGCTGCCAGTGGGGCATCTTCCTGCGCAACCACGACGAGCTGACCCTGGAGATGGTCAGCGACGAGGACCGCGACTACATGTGGGACGAGTACGCCAAGGACCCCCGCATGAAGGCCAACATCGGCATCCGCCGCCGCCTGGCGCCGCTGCTGGACAACGACGTCAACCAGATGGAGCTGTTCAACGCACTGCTGCTCTCGCTGCCCGGCTCGCCGGTGCTCTACTACGGCGACGAGATCGGGATGGGCGACAACATCTGGCTCGGTGACCGCGACGGCGTACGCACGCCGATGCAGTGGACGCCCGACCGCAACGCGGGCTTCTCGTCGGCCACGCCCGGCAAGCTCTTCCTGCCCGCCGTGCAGGACCCGGTCTACGGCTACCAGAGCGTCAACGTGGAGGCGCAGCTCGAGAACCCGTCCTCGCTGCTGCACTGGACCCGCCGGATGATCCAGGCTCGACGGCGCTACGACGCGTTCGGCCTCGGCTCGTTCTCCGACCTCGGCGGCTCGAACCCCTCGGTGCTCAGCTACGCGAGGGAGCACCAGACCGACGACGGCTCGACCGAGGTCATCGTCTGCGTCAACAACCTGTCCCGCTTCCCACAGCCGGTCGAGCTCGACCTGCGCCGGTTCGAGGGGATGGTGCCGGTCGAGCTGCTCGGCGGCGTGCCGTTCCCGGCCATCGGCGAGCTGCCCTACCTGCTCACGCTGAGCGGCCACGGGTTCTACTGGTTCAAGCTGTCTGCCGGCGACGACCGCGAGGAAGGCCAGCTCCTGTGATCCCCAAGGATCAACCCACCCTGCTGGACGCCGAGGCGTTCACGGCCTATCTCGACCGAACCCGGTGGTTCGGCGGGAAGGGTCGTCCCTACGACATCAGCGATGTCCGGTCACTCGGCGAGCTGCCGGACGGTCCGCCGCTGGTGGTCAACCTGCTGGTCGAGCTGACCTACTCGGACGGGGAGGGCGGCACCGAGCTCTACCAGGTCCCGCTCGCGCTCTACGAGCACCCTGAGGGGCGGCTCGACCACGCCTTCGTGGGCTGGTGGAACCACCCCGACCACGGGTGGGTGCACGCCTACGACGCCCTCCACGACCGTGAGGCCATGGCGCTGTGGCAACGGGCCTTCGACGCGGCGGCCGCTGGAGTGGTCGAGGTCGGAGGACTGCGGTTCCACCGGTTGCCGGGCCACACACTCGACATCGAAGCGCACTCGACGCTGTTCTCAGGCGAGCAGTCCAACTCCTCGGTGGCCTTCGGCGAGGACGCGCTGATGAAGGTCTTCCGCAAGGTCACTCCCGGTGTGAACCCCGACATCGCCGTCCACGAGGTCCTCACCCGGGCCGGGTCCGAGCACGTTGCCGCCCTCTACGGCTGGCTCGAGGTCACGGATGGGTCGGCCGACGGCGAGCCGAGCGTGCTCCAGCTCGCGATGCTCCAGCAGTTCCTGCGCACGGCCATCGACGGCTGGGACCTGGCCCTGGTCAGCGTGCGCAGCCTGTACGCCGAGCCCGACGTGCACGCGCACGACTCCGGCGGCGACTTCGCCGGCGAGTCGGCTCGGCTCGGCGAGGCGCTCCGGGACGTGCACCACACCCTGCGCGAGCACTTCCCCGCCGAGACCCGGCCGGCCAGCGCTGCCGCCGAGCTGGCGGCAGGCATGAGCGCGCGCCTGGACGCGGCGCTCTCCGTCGTACCGGAGCTGGAGGAGCACGCCAAGGGCCTGCGGGCCGCCTTCGACGAGGTCGCCGACCTGGGCCAGCTCGACGTCCAGCACGTCCATGGTGACCTCCACCTGGGTCAGACCCTGCGCACCTCCCACGGGTGGAAGATCGTCGACTTCGAGGGCGAGCCGGCCAAGCCGCTGGCGGAGCGGCAGCTTCCGGACTCGCCGTGGCGAGACGTGGCGGGGATGCTGCGCAGCTTCGACTACGCCACGCGCGTGGTCGAGCGGTCGCTGGGCACCACCGACGATGCCGAGCTGATCGACCTCCGGGCCGAGGAGTGGTCGCAGCGCAACAAGAACCACTTCCTCTTCGCCTACGCCGGAGGCCCGCTCACCCCGGAGCAGCAGGTGCTGCTCAACGCCTACGTCGCGGACAAGGCCGTCTACGAAACCGTCTACGAGACCCGCAACCGCCCGTCCTGGGTGACCATCCCGCTCCAGGCCGTGGCCAGGATCGGAGCCGCATGACCCCTTCCGACAAGTCCAGCACCACCCACCCCAGCGTCCATCCCGTCTCCGCCGCGGAGCTCGAGCTGCTGGTCCGTGGCGAGCACGGCAGCCCGCACTCGATCCTCGGCCCGCACCCGCACGACGGCGGCGTCACCATCAGGGTCTTCAAGCCGCTGGCCGCCCGTGTCGTGGTCAAGCACGGCAACGGCACCGACTACGACCTGGTCCACGAGCACGAGGGCATCTGGGTGGGGGTGCTGCCGGAGGCCGACGTCCCCGACTACCGCGTCGAGGTGACCTACGCCGACGGCCACCCGCACGTCGTCGACGACCCCTACCGGTTCCTGCCCACCCTCGGCGAGATGGACCTGCACCTGATCAACGAGGGCCGTCACGAGCTGCTGTGGTGCGTGCTCGGCTCCCGGGTGCACCACTACGAGGCGCCGCTCGGCGACCCGGTCACGGGCACCGCGTTCGCGGTCTGGGCGCCGTCCGCTCGGGCGGTCCGTCTCAAGGCGGACTTCAACAGCTGGGACGGGCGCGAGCACCCGATGCGCCAGCTCGGCCACTCCGGCGTGTGGGAGCTGTTCGTGCCCGGCGTCGGCTCCGGTGCCGCCTACAAGTACGTCGTGCTGGGGGCGGACGGCGAGTGGCGCGAGAAGGCCGACCCGATGGCGTCCTACGCCGAGCAGCCGCCGTTGACGGCGTCCCGGGTCTTCGAGTCGTCGTACGAGTGGGGCGATGCGGCCTGGATGGACGCGCGTCCGGCCAAGCAGCACGTCCGGGAGCCGATGTCGATCTACGAGATGCACCTGGCGTCGTGGCGGCGCGACAAGACGTGGGCGCAGCTCGCCGACGAGCTGCCCGGCTACCTCGCCGACCTCGGGTTCACCCACGTCGAGCTGATGCCGGTGATGCAGCACCCGTTCGGCGGCTCGTGGGGCTACCACGTCACGTCGTACTTCGCCCCGGACTCGCGGTTCGGCGACCCCGACGGCTTCCGGCTGCTCGTGGACCGGCTGCACCAGGCCGGGATCGGCGTGATCCTGGACTGGGTGCCGGGACACTTCGCGACGGATGCATGGGCACTGGTCAAGTTCGACGGCACGCCGCTCTACGAGGACCCCAACCCCCAGCGCGGCTGGCACAAGGAGTGGGGCTCGCACATCTTCAACTTCGGCCGCAACGAGGTGCGCAACTTCCTCTACGCCAACGCGCTGTACTGGCTGGAGGAGTTCCATGCCGACGGGCTCCGGGTGGACGGCGTGGCGTCGATGCTCTACCTCGACTACTCGCGCGAGGACGGCGAGTGGACGCCGAACAAGTACGGCGGCCGCGAGAACCTCGAGGCGGTGCAGTTCCTGCAGGAGATGAACGCCACCGTCTACAAGCGGACGCCGGGCGTGACCACGATCGCCGAGGAGTCCACGTCCTGGCCGCAGGTCACGGGTCCCACGTCCGAGGGCGGGCTCGGGTTCGGCTTCAAGTGGAACATGGGCTGGATGCACGACTCGCTGGGCTACGTGCAGCACGACCCCGTGCACCGCGCCTACCACCACGGGGAGATGACCTTCTCGCTGGTCTACGCGTGGTCGGAGAACTACGTGCTGCCGATCAGCCACGACGAGGTGGTCCACGGCAAGGGATCCCTGCTCCGCAAGATGCCGGGCGACCGGTGGCGGCAGCTGGCCAACCTCCGCGCCTACCTCGGCTTCATGTGGGCGCACCCCGGCAAGCAGCTGCTGTTCATGGGTGCCGAGATCGGCCAGGAGTCGGAGTGGGCCGAGTCCCGCGAGCTGGACTGGTGGTTGCTCGACCACCCCGAGCACAGCGGCGTGCACGCCCTGGTGCGCGACCTGAACCGTGCCTATGTCGACTCGCCGGCCATGTGGCAGCGCGACGACGACCCGGGCGGCTTCCAGTGGATCGACGCCAACGACGCCGGCCGCAACGTGTTCACCTTCATCCGCCGCGGCACGGACGTGCCCGACCTCGTCTGCGTCTCGAACTTCTCGGCCGTCCCTCACGAGGGCTTCCGTCTGGGCCTTCCCTCCGCGGGGCAGTGGGACGAGGTGCTCAACACCGACGCGCAGGGCTACGCCGGCTCCGGCGTCGGCAACCTCGGCGGGATGACCGCCGTCGAGGGCGACCACGTGGGCCAGCCGGCGTACGCCGACATCGTCGTGCCGCCGCTGGCCACCGTGTGGTTTCGAGCCCGTTCGGAGTGAGCTTGCGAACTCCGAAGGACGGGCGAGGGTTGAGGAGCGTCGGCTCGGACCCGAGCTTGCGAGGGGACGAGCGACGCGACGAAGCCACGCAACGATTGGCTGGAACGCAACTACTAACCTGACGACGTGTCCGAGCAACCCGTCCGCCTGACCACCGTGGGCGATGGCGTGGCGCGGTTGTCGTGGTCGCCCGACCAGCCGGTGGAGGCGGTCCATGCCGTCGTTGAGGCGGCCCTGGCCGAGCACCCGCGGGTCGAGGCGTGGGTGGACCCAGACGACGTCGCTACCCAGCGGGTCGCGACGTGGTCCGGGCTGCGCCGTGAGGGCGTGATGCGCGGCGTCACCGTGGACGGCGTGGCCGTGGACCGGATCGTCTACGCCCGGCTGGCCGACGACGTGCCGGCGCACGAGCCGGAGGGGTTCCGGGCGCTGCTCAACTCCTTCCTGCCCCGCAAGCGCGCGATCAGCCAGCTGCTGGTCCGCGACCGCGACGGGCGAGTGCTGGTCTGCCGGCTCACCTACAAACAGGACTGGGACCTGCCCGGCGGCGTCGTCGAGGTCGGCGAGTCCCCCCAGCTCGCGGTCTCTCGCGAGGTCGAGGAAGAGCTGGCACTCGCGATCCCGGCCGGCCGGTTGTTGCTCACCGACTGGCTGCCGCCGTGGAGCGGCTGGGACGACGCACTCTGCCTGGTCTTCGACGGCGGCGAGCACGACGCCACGATCACCGACGACGTGGTCCGCCAGGAGCGCGAGATCCGCGACGTCGCCTTCTGCACGGTCGACGAGCTGCGCGAGCGCTGCGCCGAGTTCACGGCGCGCCGGATCGAGGCCGCCCTCGCCAACCTGGCCGGCGGCGCGCCGGCGTACACCGAGTCCGGCCTTGGCCACACCGAGCGTTCACGTCCCGAATGACGTCCGGTTCGTCACCCAACCGACGACCCGGCAACGGTTTCGCTCGACAACCGCCAAGTAGGGCACGAATTTCGTCGTCACGCATTCCCCCGCGCCGCTCCGATGGGTTAGACATAGCCCGACACGTCACGTGAGGGGTGAAGCATGGCGGAGGCACAGGTCCAGCAGACCCAGCTGAAGGCCGGAGCCATCGGGTTCGTGGATGCACTGGTCATCGGCCTGGCGTCCACGTCGCCGGCGTACTCGCTGGCCGCGATCATCGGGGCGGTCACGGCGCTCGCGGGCATCAACGCACCGGGCATCCTGCTGGCGTCGTTCGTGCCGATGGCCCTCATCGCCACCGCGTTCCTCTACCTCAACCGGGTCGACCCCGACTGCGGGACCACGTTCAGCTGGGTGACCCGGGCGATGGGTCCGTGGTTCGGCTGGATCGGCGGCTGGGCGATCATGATGACCGGCGTGCTGATCGTCGGCTCGCTCGCCGACGTCGGCATCCGGTTCGGTCTCTACGGCTTTGGCGAGCTGCTCGGCAGCACCGGTCTCGCCGAGGCAGGTGACAACGCCTGGATCCGGATGCCGGCGGCCATCGCCCTGGTGCTGCTGATGACCTGGATCTGCGTGCTGGGCACCGACGTGTCCGCCCGGCTGCAGAACCTCCTGATCCTCGTCCAGGTCGTGTCGCTGCTGGTCTTCGCCGTTGTCGCGATCTACCGCGCTGTCGACGGTGACAGCCCTCTCGACGAGGTGACGCCCGCCCTCGAATGGCTCAACCCCTTCGGCGCCGGAGGTGCGGCGCTCAGCTCGGGCCTGCTGCTCGGAGTTTTCGCCTACTGGGGCTGGGAGTCGGCGGTCAACCTGAGCGAAGAGACCAGGGACGGCGACAAGACCCCCGGCCGGGCCGCGCTGCTGTCGACGTTCATCCTCCTGGTGACCTACGTGTCCGTGGCGATCGCGGTCGTGGCCTTCGCAGGCACCCAGTGGCTGAGCGACAACGCCGGCGAGGAGGAGTTCGTCTTCTACTACCTCGCGACCGAGGTCCTCGGTGGCTGGGACTGGGTCCTGCTGCTCTCGGTCTCGACCGCCGCCATCGCCTCCACGCAGACGACGATCCTGCCCGCGTCGCGCACCGGCCTGTCCATGGCGAGGCGGGGCGCGATCCCGCCGCGGATCAGCCACATCCACCCTCGTCATCGGACGCCGGACGTGAGCACCTGGACCGTCGCCGCGATCGCCATCGCCTGGTACGTCGGGATGTACCAGCTCAGCGAGAACGCGCTCTTCGACTCGCTGACCGCGCTGGCGCTGCTGATCGCGTTCTACTACGCGCTGACCGGGATCGCCTGCGCCGTCTACTACCGCAAGCACCTCACTGAGAGCGTCAAGAACCTGTTCCTCATCGGGGTCGGCCCGCTCATCGGTTCCGGCCTGCTCATCTGGCTGCTCGGCCTGTCGGTCCGCGACCAGTCGGACCCGGACAACTCCTACAGCGGCCAGGCGTGGCTGGGCGTGGGTCCCCCGCTGGTTATCGGCGTCGGGGTCTTCCTCGTGGGCGTCGTGTTCATGTTCGTGTGGCGCGCCCAGGACAAGCGCTACTGGGACGAGAAGCCTTCCCTGCCCGATCCCGCGGTCGTGCACGGCGAGAAGTCGGCACGACCCGATCCCGACGGACTGGAAGGCTAGGACCCATGGCAGTGGTGTTGGGCTACGACGAGTCGCCGGGTGCGGACGCAGCCCTCGACACGGCGATCCAGGTCGCACAGCGGTACGACGAGGAGCTGGTGCTGGTCTACGGCGCCGCGCCGCCGGGCGGGATGGGCGAGGAGTTCAAGTCCCACCTGGACGCCCTGCGGGAGATGGGCCGCACCGCCACCGCTCACGCGTTGGAGCGCGCCCAGGCGGCCGGGGTGCGCGCGCGGGTCGAGCTGGTGGACGCCAAGCCGGCCGAGGCGCTGATCCAGGTCGGCGACGCGGTCGACGCCACGGTCATCGTGGTCGGCACGGCGGGCGAGAGCCCGTTCCGGGGCGCGATGCTGGGCTCCACTCCCCACAAGCTCCTGCACCTGGCCAACCGGCCGGTGCTCTGCGTCCCCGTGGACCACTGAGTTCGTCAACTGTCGGCCCGCCAATAGCCGAATGCGTCATGCGCGGCGCGCCAATCGGTTGACGCTCCTCACATGGACGATCGACAGCTCTTCGCACTCGTAGCCCGCAAGGTGCCAGTCATCTGGAACGCCGTAGGGCCGGCTTCCCTCAACCCACAGCCACTGCCTCCCGAACCACCCGAGATGGCCTCCAGCCCGCTGAACCCCCAGCCGCTCCCGCCCGGCCCGCCCCCGGAGCTGTACGGCGTGGCGGTGGGCAAGGAGCTGCTCAGGCTTTCCTGGCAGGCGGAGAAGCTGGGCTACCAGCTCGAGATGGCCTACAACGCGTGGCGCGAGGGCTACTACCTCGGACTGGCCTGTGCGCTGGCTGTGGCGCCCGAGCCGCAGAGCGAGTCGAGCTTCGCAGCCGAGGTGTTCGCAAAGGCGGTCACGGCGCTGGCCGGCGTACCGACCCCGACCCTGCCGGTGCCGATCCGCATCTGAGCGTTCAGAACAACGCCGATGCCAATGCCTGCCGGCCCTTGAGCACCCGAGGGTCGTCGTTGCCGACGGCCGCGAACAGGGCCAGCAGGTGCTCGCGGGCCTGGTTGCGCTCGTCGCCGGTCGTGCGGCGTACGACGTCGACCAGGCGGTTGAACGCGTCGTCCACGTGGCCGCCGAGCATGTCGAGGTCGGCGACCAGGGTCTGCGCCGCGACGTCGTCGGGGCGAGCGGCCGCGGCCTCACGCGCGGCGGTGACGTCGGCATCCTTGGTGCGCTGCAGCAGCCTGGCCATCGCGAGCCCGGCGGCGGCCTCGGCGTCGGCGGGGTTGGCACTGACGAGCTTCTCGTACTCAGCCACCGCGCCGTCGAAGTCGTTGCGCTCCAGGGCGTCCTGGGCCGGGACGTAGCGGGGGTCGAGCGGCGGCTCGCCGTCCTCGCCGTCCTCGGCGACCGGGGTGGCCGCCTGGCGCGGCTGGTGCCGGCCGGTGATGCCCTGGGTGGTGAGCTGCGCCATCACCTGGTTGATCGCCCCGCGCAGGTTGTCGAGGGTGAGCAGGTCCTGGATCAGTGGCTGGGGGCGGCCGTCGATGACCGCGAACACGAACGGCACCGACTGCAGCTGGACCGCCTGCGCGATCTCGGGCTGAGCGTCGATGTCGACCAGACCGGCCAGGAACCGACCCTCGAACTCCTCGGCCACCGTGGCCAGGTCGCGGGCCAGCTGGGTGCTCTCAGGCATCCGGGTCGGCGAGTGGAAGGCCAGCAGCACCGGCGCGGTGAGCGAGGCCTCGATGGTCGCCTGGAAGTTCTCCTGGGTGACGTCGAACGAGTACGACGCCCCGCCGGCTGCGGCGCCAGCACCGGGGGCGGCCTGGCCAGCCCCGGCAGCTGGCCGCTTCAGCCCCGAGAGGTCGATCGCACCTGGACGGGAGAACTGCTGCTGCGACATGCCACCAATCCTAGAGAGGGCCCTCACCGAGCCCACCGGTAGACCTGCCCGTCGCGGACCTCGACCTCGGTGGGCGGCTTCGGAGTGGGGACCTGCTGGAGGTGGGCCAGCACGCTGCGACCGACCACGCAGCACGAGGTCGCCGTCGCGCCAGTGCAGGTAGGGGTGCAACAGCGGCCGCAGCTCGCCCCACTCCCCTGCGTCGATCGCCGCCCAGGCCGCCGCGGTCGGCGCCGGCTGCTCGGGCAGCTCGTGCAGCATCTTCGGCGTACACATCCGCCAGGCGTCGACCACCAGCTCGCGCATCTCCTGCGGGTCGAGCCGGCCGAGGTGCGCGCACACCCACTGGTAGCGCAGGTCGCTCTGTGGAGGCAGGAAGAAGGTCGCGGGGTCGGACGCGATCAGGCCGTCCCGCTCGGCCTTCGGGAACCCGAAGCCCATGTCGGTCTCGTCCTTGCTGAACGCCGCGAACACGATCTGCCCGACCCTCAGCTTCCAGCGACCGCGGACCATGCCGCTCGTAGGCGCGGGGCAGCGCCAGCCCGACCTCTCGTACGTCGTCCGCGGTGACCACGAGCCGGAGGCTAGCCGGAGCCGGGGACAGCCGGGTTGGCCGTCGAGTGACCCCCAGTGGTCGTCGAACTGGGCCGCACACAGCCACACGGGGTCACTCGACGCCGAACGGCGGGCGTCAGCGGTGTCGTGGCCCCCGCAGGCCGACGACCTGCACGACTCGCTGGATCTTGAGGTCCCGCTCGTCGGGTCGGGCGACGAACTTGATCTCGCGCAGCCCCTGGTCCTGGGCGGCGGACTCGAAGGTGAGGTGGCCGTAGCCCAGGATCCGGCCGATGAGCGGCTTGTCGACGGTGATGTCGAGGATCCGGCTCAACGGCATGGTGGCCCGGTGGGTGGACAGCACCCCGTGCAGCCGGAAGACGCGCATGTTGGTGACCACGAAGCACTCCCGGCGCTCGCGGACCGTGACCCATGCGGCGTGCCCAGCCAGTCCGAGGCCGACCAGGACCAGCCAGCCCCCGGGGTCGGCCGGCTCGATGACGAAGGTGCCGACGAACATCAGCACGAGGCAGAGCCAGGCTTCGATCGCGGGCAGCACATAGACGATCCAGTGCCGGCGTACTTCGTCGACGACGACCTCGTCCTCGTCGCGGAGCAGGAAGCGCCCGACGTCGGGCTCGGTGATCCGCGCGACGAGGCTCACGACACGATCCCCGGACGTACGCCGGTCAGAGGTCGCCCACGAAGGTGATCACCGCGGTGAACAGCTGCTGCGCCCAGCCCCAGACCGCGTCACCGGTGGACTGGGTGAAGTCGGCCAGCCCGTGCGGGTCGGTGAACAGCCAGAAGCCGAAGAACACCACGATCACGGCGAGCACGCCCTTGTTCATCGTGCCTCCGTCCTTGTCGTCTGGGGGTGTCGTCTATGGGTGCGCTGAACCGTGCAGCAGCACACGTACGGGACCAGTGTTACCAAAGTTGCCGCTGGGCTGGGCGAGGCGCGCCGCGGCTCCGAGACCAGCAGCGTCAGCCGCTCTCCACCCAGCGGGTCGTGTTGTCCCACAGGATCCGGCCGGCCTCCTCGTCCTGGGCCTCGTCCGACGGGGTGCTCGGTGCCGACGCCCGGTGGTAGCCGCCCGGTGCCGCCTTCGGCGAGGTCGCGCAGAACACCGTGGTCCGGGCTCCTTCCTCTGGAGCCTTGAGCGCGCGCCGCTCCAGCGGGCTGGCCAACTTGCGCAGCCGGCCCAGGACCGGGGCGGTCTCGAGACCGCGGTCGGCGATCTTGGTGTGCACCGAGCCGGGGTGCACCGAGTAGCCGTGCAGCCCGCGAGCGCCGTACCGCCGCTCGATCTCGCGCGCCTCGTGGACCAGGGCCAGCTTGGAGGTGCCGTACGCCGTCCACGAGTCGTACGGCGTGAGGTGGCCGTCGAGCCCGTCGTTGTGGCCGCGGGCGTGGAGCTTGGAGACGACGTTGATCACCCGGGCCTCGCCGTGGGCGTCGGCCGTGGCCAGCAGCAGCGGGATCAGCAGCCGGGTCAGCTGGGCGGTGCCCAGGTAGTTGGTGCGCCAGTGCACCTCGCGGCCGTCGACGAGGTGCGGCTCGTGCCAGGCCGAGCGCAGGTCGAGGTGGATGCCTGCGTTGTTGACCAGGACGTCGAGCCGGTCGGTGCTCTGCTGCACCCACGCCGCGAACTGCTCGACCGACTCGCGCGACGTCAGCTCGAGCGCGTGCGTGTCCGTGGTGGTCGCGCAGGTTCGGGTCGAGGTGAGCACCCGGTAGCCGATGTCGCGCAGTGCCCGCGCGGTCGCCTCGCCCAACGAGCCCTCGCCAACGCCGGTCACGACGGCGACCATCGCCGTCTCGGTCATGACGCCTGCTCCTTGACGGCCGCGTAGAAGTCCCGCATCTGCGGTCCGATCCGGGCCAGCTCGACGTACGGCGCGCCGGCGGCCGAGCCGTCGACGTAGGCGAACTCGATCTCGCCGTCCATCATCGCGCCCCGCATCAGCACCGGCACGCCCGCAGCCTCAGCCGCCGCACATGATGCGGAGACGTCCTCGACCTCGAAGCAGACGTGGTGCAGCCCGGGCCCGTGCGCCTCGAGGAACTCGGCGTGGATGGTCCGGCCCCGCACCGGCTGGATCAGCTCCAGCTGCAGGTCGCCGGCGTACCCCAGGGAGATGTGCGCGACGAACTCCACCGGCTCGCCGCGGAGGGTGGTCGTCTCGGGACCGAACGCGACGTCCGGGATGCGGGTCCAGGCGCCGGTCCCGAACTGCTCGGTCAGCAGCCGTTCGGTCGCCTCGAGGTCGTCGGTCACCCACGCCACCTGGGTGATGGGGCCGGACGCGATCACGATCGGAGGTTAGGGCATCTGGTCTAGACGCGTGCGAACTGGCCATTACGACGGTGATTTGTCGTCGTTGATCTGGCAAAACCACTCGTTGACTCGGCAACGACCTTCCACCAGGACACCAGCCCGGAAGGACTGATCATGGCCATGCCGAACTCAACTCTTATCCTCCTGTACGCGAGCATGGCGCACGCGCCAGAGCGGGCCATGGACATGGCCGCTCGAATGGCTGCGACGGCGTTCGAAGCTGGCGACCTCCCCGGCGTCCAGCGCTGGTCGGAGTGCTACGTCGAGCTGCAGTCAGTTTTCGAGGAGAGGGAAGATGCGCCCCTCAGCTGCCTTGGTGCGCCCGATCAAGCAACTGTTCTGCAGCCGAGTAGGGGTCGGTCTCGCCGGCCACGACAGCGGCGGCCAGCGCGTCGAGGTCGTCGTGGCCAGCGACGCCCTCCCAGCGCTCACGTAGCGCGGCGACAGCGATCGCCTCGATCTCGTCGCGCGCCCGGCGGGTACGCCGCTTCTCGAGCTCGCCGCTCTCCTCCAGCCAGCCGCGGTGCCGGTCGATCTCGGTGACGACCTCGTCGAGACCGCGCCCGGACTGCGCGACGGTGAGGACGATCGGTGGCTTCCAGCCGTCCGCCGCCCGGTCGGAGAGCGCCACGACCGAGCGCAGCTCGCGTCGCACCTGTTCGGCGCCGTCGCGGTCGGCCTTGTTGACGACGAAGATGTCGCCGATCTCGAGGATGCCGGCCTTGGCCGCCTGGATGCCGTCGCCGAGCCCCGGTGCCATCAGAACCACCGTGGTGTCAGCGAGTCCGGCGATCTCGACCTCGCTCTGCCCGACGCCCACGGTCTCGACGATGACGACGTCGCAGCCGGCCGCATCGAGCACTCGCAGCGCCTGAGGTGTCGTCCAGGAGAGGCCGCCGAGGTGGCCGCGCGAGGCCATCGACCGGATGTAGACATCCGGGTCGGTGGCGTGGTCCTGCATCCGGACCCGGTCGCCGAGCAGGGCGCCGCCGGAGAACGGCGAGGACGGGTCGACGGCGAGGACGCCGACCCGCTTGCCGGCCTTGCGGAGCTCGGTGACCAGCGCGTTGGTGGCCGTGGACTTCCCGACGCCGGGCGACCCGGTGATGCCGACGACCTGGGCGTGGCCAGGGTGCGACACCAGCTCGGCCATCACCTCACGCAGCTGTGGCGAACCGTCCTCGACCATCGAGATGAGCCGCGCGACCGCCCGGGACTCACCGGCCCGGGCCCGCGCGACGAGGTCCGGGACCCCCTCAGTTCTTCGGGACACGCACGATCAGGGCGTCGCCCTGGCCGCCACCACCGCACAGGGCGGCGGCACCGACGCCCCCACCGCGGCGCTTGAGCTCGAGGGCCAGGGTGAGCACCACCCGGGTGCCGGACATGCCGACCGGGTGACCGAGAGCGATCGCGCCGCCGTTCACGTTGACCTTGTCGTCGTCGAGGCCGAGCTCACGCGCCGAGGCGATGCCGACCGCGGCGAACGCCTCGTTGAACTCGACCAGGTCGAGGTCGGTGGGCTTGATGCCCTCCTTATCGCACGCCGTGGCGGTCGCGTTGGCCGGCTGCATCTGGAGCGAGGAGTCGGGACCGGCGACCATGCCGTGAGCCCCGATCTCGGCCAGCCAGGTCAGGCCGAGCTCCTCGGCCTTGGCCTTGCTCATCACCACGACCGCGGCCGCGCCGTCGGAGATCTGGGACGACGAGCCGGCGGTGATGGTGCCGTCCTTGCTGAACGCCGGGCGCAGCTTGCCCAGCGACTCGGCTGTGGTGTCGCCGCGGACACCCTCGTCCGCGGTCACCATGACCGGGTCACCCCGGCGCTGCGGGACCGCCACCGGGACCACCTCGTCGTCGAACACGCCGTTCTTCCAGGCCGCCGCGGCGAGCTGGTGGGAGCGGGCCGAGAACTCGTCCTGCTCCTCACGGGTGAGGTTCTGAGCGGCGCCGTTGATCTCCTCGGTCAGCAGGCCCATCGCCTGCTTGGTCACCTGGTCGTAGAGGGCGTCGTAGGCCATCGAGTCGACCAGCGTCGTGTCGCCGTACTTGAACCCCTCGCGCGACTTGGGCAGCAGGTGCGGGGCATTGGTCATCGACTCCATGCCGCCGGCCACCACGATCTCGACCTCACCGGCGCGGATCATCTGGTCGGCCATCGCGATCGCGTTGAGGCCGGAGAGGCAGACCTTGTTGATGGTGATCGACGGGATGCTCATGGGGATGCCGCCGGCCACGGCGGCGCCGCGAGCGGGGTTCTGCCCGGCGCCGGCCAGGATCACCTGGCCCATGATCACGTAGTCGACCTGGTCGGCACTCACGCCGGCCTTGTCCAGGGCGCCCTTGATGGCGACGCCACCAAGGTCGGCGGCGGACAGGTCCTTCAGACCACCGAGGAGGCGCCCGATCGGGGTGCGGGCTCCGGCGACGATGACGGACGGATTGTCAGACATGGCGATACCTCCAGGCGGAACGTGACGAATGCCTCGCGCGCAGCGAGACTTCGACCCTACTTCGCGGGTTATCGCTCTGTAACCATGCCCAGCATGACCTCCGACACGTCCGCCGGTGCCCTCAGCGGCGATCTCTTCACCGCCATCGACCACGTCGGTGTCGCCGTACCCGACCTCGACGAGGCGATCGCGTTCTACGAGACGACGTACGGCATGCGCCTGGCCCACCAGGAGGCCAACGAGGAGCAGGGCGTGCGCGAGGCGATGATGGCTGTCGGCGACTCCGGCTCCTGCATCCAGCTCCTCGCCCCGCTGAACGACGAGTCGACGATCGCGAAGTTCCTCGACCGTTCCGGGCCGGGCATCCAGCAGTTGGCCTACCGGGTCACCGACGTCGAAGCGGTCAGCGCCACGCTGCGCGAACGCGGCCTGCGGCTGCTCTACGACCAGCCCCGCCGCGGCACCGCCGGATCCCGGGTCAACTTCATCCACCCCAAGGACGCCGGCGGCATCCTCGTCGAGCTGGTCGAACCGGCCGGCGACCCTCATTGATGCCGAGTCGGGGTTACTGATCATCAGTAGGCCCGACTCGGCGTCGAATCGGTCACACAGGTCGAAACCGACCATTACTGATAGGTAACCTCCGCTCATGCAGCAGATCCTCGACGCCATCCTCGCCGGCGCCCACCTCGATGACGGGGGCCCCGAGGAGTTCGCACACCTCGACGTTCCCGAGTCCTTCCGTGCCGCGACGGTGCACAAGGACGAGGTCGACATGTTCGAGGGGATGGAGGCCCGGGACAAGGACCCGCGCAAGTCGATCCATGTCGAGGACGTGCCGCTGCCCGAGCTGGGTCCGGGCGAGGCGCTGGTGGCCGTGATGGCGTCGGCGATCAACTACAACACGGTGTGGACCTCGATCTTCGAGCCGGTCTCGACGTTCAGCTTCCTGGAGCGCTACGGCAGGCTCTCGCCACTGACCAAGCGGCACGACCTGCCCTACCACATCGTCGGCTCGGACCTGTCCGGCGTCGTGCTGCGCACCGGCCCCGGGGTGACCAAATGGCAGCCCGGCACAGAGGTGGTCGCCCACTGCCTCTCGGTCGAGCTGGAGGACTCCGACGGGCACAACGACACGATGCTGGACCCGCAGCAGCGGATCTGGGGCTTCGAGACCAACTTCGGCGGGCTCGCCCACATCGCGCTGGTCAAGGCCAACCAGCTGATGCCCAAGCCCGCACACCTGACCTGGGAGGAGGCCGCCTCCCCCGGCCTGGTCAACTGCACCGCCTACCGCCAGCTCGTCTCCAAGAACGGCGGGGACATGAAGCAGGGCGACAACGTGCTGATCTGGGGTGCGTCCGGAGGGCTGGGCGGTTTCGCGACCCAGTACGCCCTCAACGGGGGCGCCACGCCGGTGTGTGTGGTCTCGAGTGAGGACAAGGCCGAGATCTGCCGCTCCATGGGCGCCGAGCTGGTCATCAACCGGAACGTGGAGGGCTACCAGTTCTGGAAGGACCCGCAGACCCAGGACCCCAAGGAGTGGAAGCGGTTCGGCGCCAAGATCCGCGAGCTCACCGGCGGTGAGGACATCGACATCGTCTTCGAGCACCCCGGCCGGGAGACCTTCGGCGCCAGCGTGTACGTGACCCGCAAGGGCGGCACCATCACCACCTGTGCGTCCACCTCGGGCTACATGCACGAGTACGACAACCGGTACCTGTGGATGAACCTCAAGCGGATCATCTCCTCCCACTTCGCCAACTACCGCGAGTCGTGGGAGGCCAACCGGCTGATCGCGAAGGGCAAGATCCACCCGACCCTGTCGCGCACCTACCCCCTCGACGACGTGGGCCAGGCCGCGCTCGACGTCCACCAGAACGCCCACCAGGGCAAGGTCGGCGTCCTGTGCCTGGCCCCGGAGGAGGGGCTCGGCGTACGCGACGCCGAGATGCGCTCCCAGCACGAGGACGCGATCAACCGGTTCCGCGGCGTCTAGTACCGCGGTCGCGGTACTAGCTCCGACACCGGGTGTGCCAAACCCCGGCCGATCGTGGAGGATAGGCGGGTTCACTCGTCCCATGCGAAGGAGCTCGGTCCACCCATGAGCAACCAGGGTCTGTCAATCTTCGACGACGACGAGCCCACGGAGGGCTCCACCACCGGGGCGAACCGGCCACCGGCCGCTGAGCCCGACGAGGCCGAGAAGACCCAGGTCATGCCGGTCCTGGACGACGCCACCGAGCAGGAGCTGCCGCTCGACGAGGCCAAGGCCGAGGACGGCGACGGGCCGGATGAGGCATCCGTGGCCGACGACGCAACCGAGGACGACGAGGCCGAGCCCGAGGCGGCGGCCCCCGCAAAGGCCGCACCCGAGCCCACCCGACAGGTCCCGATCGTCGAGCGCAAGCCCGCCGAGCAGCGCCCCGTGCTCCCGCCGCCGCCCGCGGCCCAGCAGCGGCAGCCGAACCCGTTCCCCAAGTCCGGCGCAAGCACGCCAGCCGCCCCGGCCGCGTCCGCAGCTCCCCTCGCTCCGACCCAGCCACCGCCGATGCCGCCGTTGCCGACCGTGCGGCGCAACGGCTACGACAAGGACGCCGTCGACGCGCGGCTGCGCCAGCTCGCCACCGACCACACCGACCTCGGTCAGCGTGCGAGTCAGGCCGAGGCGCGGGTGAGCGAGCTCGAGGCAGCCGTCGCGGACCTGCACACCCAGCTCGACGAGGCCGCGACCCCGTCGTACGCCGGCCTCGGCGGCCGGGCCAGCGCGATGCTGCGACTGGCCGAGGAGGAAGCCGCCGAGATGCGAGCGGTCGCCCAGAGCGACGCCGACGAGATCCGCGAGCAGGCGGCCCGGGACGCGCAGGCGATCAAGGCCGACGCCGCCCGTGAGGCCGAAGACCTTCGGATCGTGCACACCAAGGAGCTCGACGACCACCGGGCCCGGGTGATGACGGAGGTCGAGCAGGAGCGATTGACCGCCAAGAACCACACCTCGGACCTCGTGGCCAGCGCACAGCGCGAGGCTGACCAGCTCCGGCTGGCCGCTGAGCAGGAAGTGAGCGAGCTGCGCACCGGCGCCCAACGAGAGGCCGAGCAGTCGCGGGCCGCGGTGGACCGCGAGGTGCAGGAGGCGCGCCGGATGCTGGCCGTCGACCGCGAGCGCCTGGCGCGGGAGGCCTCCGAGCACCACACGACCGCGCTGACCGAGACCAAGCGGCTGGTGGAGGAGGCCGAGCAGCGCGCCACCTCCGCCGAGGAGCGGGCCCGCGAGGCCGTCACCCAGGCCACCCAGGCACGCACCCAGGCGCAGACCGAGGCCGAGGGCATCCTGACCCGCGCCCGGCGTGAGGCGGACCAGATCGTCTCCGCGGCCACCACGCAGGCGGAGTCGGTCACGGCCAGTGGCAACTCCGAGAAGCAACGCCAGGTCGCGGCCCTCAAGGCCGAGGTGGACCGGCTCGCGAAGCGGCGCGACGCGATCACCTCCCAGCTGGCGTCCCTGCGTGACGTCGTCGCCGGGTTCGGCGACGACGACGACGACGACGACGCCTGATCTCGGGCACCGGCGGGGATGTGAGCACCGACAAGAGCCCGCCGGCAGCGCGGACCGGGAAAGCCGACCCGACCGAAACCACCAAGGGCGACGACGAGACCGGCGCGGTCGGAGGTCCGGCGGACCTCGGTGAGCCCGGCCCGCCTCTGGATCACCGGGCGCCGTTCTTCGTCGGTTTCGTCGGCGCCGCGGGTGCGCTGCTGGCGTACTGGTTGTTGACCAACATCGCTGCGATCGGCTCCACCTTGATGCTGATCGTGGTCTCGCTGTTCCTCGCCGCCGGGCTGAACCCGGGGGTGGAGTTCTTCGAGCGCCGGGGTCTGCGTCGGTCCTACGCCGTTCTCGTGGTGATCGCCTGCGTCGTCGTGGCCGTTGGCCTCTTCCTGGTGGCCATCGTGCCGGTGATCACCGACCAGGTCCGCTCCATCACCGACCAGGCGCCGAACTGGCTGGACCGGTTGCAGAACAACCAGACCGTCCAGAGCCTCGACGAGGAATACGACGTCATCGACAAGGTGCGCGACTACGTCACCGGCGGCGACTTCGTCGGCACCCTGTTCGGCGGCGCGCTCGGCATCGGCCTGGCCGTCCTGGGGGCGCTGTTCAACGCGTTCATCATCCTGGTCCTGACGCTCTACTTCCTCTCGTCGCTCGCGACCATCAAGTCCGCGCTCTACCGGCTGGCTCCGGCCTCGCGCCGCGACCGGGTCAGCCGGCTCAGTGACCGGATCGTCGAGAGCGTCGGCGGCTACGTCGCCGGCGCGTTCGTGGTCGCGATGTGCGCCGGCATCACGTCGCTGGTCTTCCTGTTCGCAGTCGGCCTGGGCAAGTACGCCGTTGCGCTGGCGTTCGTGGTCGCAGTCCTCGACGTGATCCCGATGATCGGCGCCACCATCGGCGCCGTCGTCGTCACCGCGATCGCGTTCGCCGAAGACCCGAAGATCGGCATCGCCTGCGTGGTCTTCTACGTGATCTACCAGCAGGTCGAGAACTACGTGATCTACCCGCGGGTGATGTCGAAGTCGGTCGACGTCCCGGGCGCCGTCACCGTCATCGCCGCCCTCGTCGGCGCCGCACTGCTCGGTGTCGTCGGCGCCCTGCTCGCGATCCCGACCGCCGCCGCCATCCTGATGCTGACCCGCGAGGTGTTTGTCCGGCGCCAGGACAAGCGCTGACAATTCGGCGACGTGGTGGCTGCGGCCGAGGATCGGCGCCTGACGGATCGGAGCGGTCAGGGCGCGTGTCCTAGTCTCTGGTCGTGACCTCCTCCGCGTTCCGGCTAGAGCTCGTGGACTCGCGCCGGCTCCTGGTCGCCCACGGCGACCTGGACGAGCCGGCCACCCTTGAGCTGCGCGAGACCCTGGCCAAGACCACCGACCAGCTCACCGCCGACCTGACCATCGACCTCACCGACGTCGACTTCCTGCCGAGCTCCGCGATCGGCGTCCTGGCGACGGCCCAGGCCGGGGCCCGCCGCAACGGCGCCGCGATCACGTTCGTCGCGGCCGACGGGTCGGTGGCGCAGCGCGTGCTCAGCGTGTGCGGGCTCGAGTACGCCGAGTCGGTTCCCGGCGCCTAGACCAACGCCAGCCGGGCGGTGACCCGGGTCCCCACCGAGTGGTCTACTGCCCACGAGGTGCACAACGCCGCGACGATCGCGAGCCCGCGCCCGTTGGGATCCTCGACGTCGGGGTGCCTGACCGCAACGGTGCCGCCGGTACCAAAGTCCATCACACTGACCTCCAGCTGCTTGCCGACCACCCGCCAGTCCAGCTCGATCGCACCGTCCGCGTCGGGCCGCCCATGGGTGACGCTGTTCATCACGAGCTCGTGCACCACCAGCGCGGCGTCGTCGCGCAGGTCCTGGTCGGCACCGTGTTCGACCAGTACCTCATCCACGAGTTTTCGCGCAGTGCGCGCCGCACCTGGGTCGTACGGGAGCCGGACGGACATCACTTTGACTGTAGCCACGAAGGCCGTCCGGCATGCGCACCCGCGCGCGGGCAGCTAGTACCGCGACCGGCAAGGTTCGCCCTGCTGCGCGTCGTCCAGGTGGTGCGATGGCAAGGCGCCGGCGCGCAGGCAGACTGGGCGTCTTCCAAGCGTCGGCAACGCCGCCAGCGTGCCGCCTGGGCGGCGCGAAGCGGGCGATCGTTGCCGGTCGCGGTACTAGGTACTAGGTCAAGCGGGAACCGGCTCCCGGGTCGTCACGGAGCGCTCCCCCAGCTTCACCGCGACAACCCCAGCCAGGATCAGCAGTCCGCCGAACAGCTGCATGGTGGCCGGCAGCTCGTCAAGGAGCAACCAGGCCCACACGACACCGGCGACGACCTCGAGCAGTGCCACGAACGACGCCAGACGCGAGCCGAGCCTGCGACCCGCGGCGATCCCGGTGACGTAGGAGACCGCTGCGGTGACCAGACCGAGCGTCACCAGCGGCACCCACCAGGCCACGTCACGGCCCGCGTACGCCGTGCTCGCCGTGGCCGCGTGCATGGGCAGCACGCCCACGAGGCCGAGCAACCCGAGACCGAGCGCGCCCACGAGCAGTCCTCCCGAGGCCAGGACCAGCGGAGGGAGGCCGTTGTCCTCGTCGGCGGAGATCACGAAGTAGGTCGCGCAACCGACCATGGCAGCCAGTGCCCACAGGACACCTGCGGTGGAGAGCTGGGCGCCCGACAGCAGGTCGAGCACGAGGACCAGTCCGACGGCCGCGATGGCGGCCCCGGCCAGGGTGAGCCGGCCGGGGCGCTGGCCTTGGCGGAGCCACAGGTAGAGCACGACGGCGGCGGGGGCGGTGAACTCGATCAGGAGGGCGGGGCCGACCTGCATGTGCGCG
Source organism: uncultured Actinomycetota bacterium (assembly GCA_963817125.1). Lineage (GTDB taxonomy): Bacteria > Actinomycetota > Actinomycetes > Propionibacteriales > Nocardioidaceae > Nocardioides. The sequence continues at coordinate 140,796 of CAWFNB010000006.1, read as the reverse complement.
ACCGCCGAGAAGTAGCAGAATTGCGCGCCGGCCACCGCCACGACGCCGTAGAGCGTGATCAGCCCGGCGTTGTCGCGCAGCAGCCGCCACCGGCCGCGCAACGAGACCAGGCCCAGGGGGATGACCATCAGCGCGGCCAGTCCCACGCGCACGAAGACCACGGCGCCGGGGCTCCAGCCGGTGTCGAGCAGGCCTCGGGCCAGCGCGCCGGACAGGCCGAACGTGGTCGCCGAGACCACGGCGAGGGCGAGCCCAGACGCCAGCCGCGACCCGACCACTGGCGGGGTGGCCTGCTCTGCGTCATGGGTCAAAGCGCTCATGGTTCATGACGCTACGCCGGTGGGTGTAATGTGTCAACATGCTTTTCGCGCATGACACCGAATGCGCTCTGCAGGCCGCGGTGACGTTGGTCAACAGCGCCGAGGCGCCGGACACCCTGCTCACGGTGGCAGACCTCGACCGCGTCTGGGACGAGCACGGCTACACCGGCCGACACGACCGGACCCGCGTGGAGCTGGACGCCGTGCGTGCGGCCCGGCCGCTGCTGCGAGAGCTGCTGACCGCCGACCGCGACGACGCAGTCGTGCTGGTCAATCGGATGCTCAGTGACGCGCACGCGGTCCCCCAGCTGGTGCGCCACGATCCCCTCGACTGGCACATTCACGCGGTCCCGCCGGACGCTCGTCTCGACACCCGGATCCTGGTCGAGACCGCGATGGCGATGGTCGACGTCATCCGAGCCGACGAGATGTCCCGACTGGATGTGTGCGCCGACGACAACTGCGATGGGGTGGTCCTGGACCTGTCGCGCAACCGCTCGCGTCGATTCTGCTCGACTGTCTGCGGCAACCGGAACGCCGTGGCGGCGTACCGCGCCCGCCAGCGCTGAGCCGGCGCAGGCGCGGGCTACTCAACGCTGGGCCAAAAACCTCCGCAGCACCTCGACGAAGGTCTCCGGCTGCTCGGAGTGGACCCAATGGCCGGCGCCCTTGACGGTGACCCGTCGATTGCGCGGGAACCAGCGATCCATTGCGGCGGCGTACTCGGGTCGCACGTAGTTCGACCGATCCCCGCCCACCCACAGCACCGGTCCGTCGTACGGCGCCAGGCCCTCGAGCCCCTCCTCGGGCCAGCCGGTGATGGCGTCGAGGTCGCGCCCGAGCACCTCGAGGTTCAGCAGCCACCGCCACTGGTCGTCCTCACGACGCAGGCTCTGGAGCAGGAACCCGCGCACCATGGGGTCCGGTACGGCCTCCTGCAGCGCCACGTTCGCCTCGCTGCGCCGCTCCAGGTTGCCGAGGTCCAGGGCGCGCATCGCACTGATGTAGCGGGCGAACTCCTCGGCGTGGTCGTAGGGCACTGGCGCGACGTCGACGACGACGAGCCGCTCGACGAGGTCCCGGTGCCGCAACGCCACCTGCATGGAGATCTTGCCGCCCATCGAATGACCGACCAATGCCGCGGGATCGTGGACGGACAGCAGTTCGGCTACCTGGCCTGCTGCCTCGAGGTAGTCGAACCGGTTGCTCCACGGCGACTGCCCGTGGTCGGGCAGGTCCACGAGCAGCACCTGGTGGTCACCAGCGAGGGCCTTGCCGATCGCCGACCAGTTCTTGCCCTGCCCGAACAGGCCGTGGCAGAACACCACGCGGCTGCCGGAGTCGCCGAGGCTGGTCGTGTGCAGGCTCGTCAGCACCACTCGTGCACGCCCTCGGGCGACAGGTCACGATCGCGGAGCACCACCGCATGGCCGGCGCCCCAGCCGGCGCAGGTGGCCTGGAAGTCGGCGACGCGGTACTCGATCATCAGCACCTGGTCGTCGAAGTCGTCGACGTACCGCTGGCACTCGTCGTACCGGCCACACTCCTCGGCGACCGCGAAGTCGTAGCCGATGGTCGTCCCGTCGAAGCCGGCCAGGTTCTTCTGGCCCGCCGCCAGGCCGCGGTCGTGTGCCGACCGCACCAGGAGGGCGGCGTACCGGATCGCCTGCCGTCGGGTCAGCAGCCCACCGCTCCGCGTGTAGGAATCGAGGTTGTCGAACTCGACTGCGACATAGCCGTGGCGGGCACAGCCGCGCACCCACCGGTCGACGATGCGAGCCAGCGCCTGCCGCTTGGCGGGAGTGCGGATGTCGAGCAGGAACTCGCCCCAGGCCTCGTCGACCACCGGCCGCCCGTCGGCGTCGCGCAGCACCAGCCCGGGATGCCGGCGCCAGAACGCCTTCTCGCTCGCCTGGGTCTGGAAGCCGTTGACATAGCAGATGTTGTACCGACCTGCCGCCGGCGGCTCGGTGCGGTCTCGTACGACGATGCCGACGTTGGCCGCCGGTTCGCTGGCGCCGCCCAGCTGGTAGTCGACATCGGTGCCGCCGGGCAGCGTCGTCACCGCCGCAAGGACCGCGGTCACCAGCCAGCCGATCACCACCCGAACCTATCTGGGTGTGGCTCTAGCCGGTGGTTGAGCCCGGAGGAGCGCCAGCGACGACGGTGTCGAAACCACCGTTTCGCTCAGAAGTCGAAGCCACCGAAGTCGAAGTCGCCGCCACCGAGGTCGCCGCCGGCATCGCCGCCTCCGGCATCGCCGCCCGCGTCCCCGCCGCCGTCTCCGCCGTCACCACCATCGCCACCGCCGCCGTGGTCACCACCGAAGCCGAACCCGCCACCCAACAGCGAGCCGATCAACAGCCCGCCGAACAGCATGTTCATCCCGCCACCGAAGTAGCCGGCGGCGTACGGCGCGTAGGCCGGACCGCCCTGGTAGTAGGGCATCCGCTGCGAGCCCACCATCACTTGCCGGGTGTCCGGCTCGGCGCCCGCCTGCACCCGCTCGGCGTCGAGCGCGCAGGCCGGGACCTGTCGGGGAGCCCCGCCGGGCGGGGTCCACTCGACGTCGGCGACCGAGAGACCGTGCCGCGGATCGAAGAAGCACGGCGGCCGGCGGGTGGGCAGCGGTTCACCGGCGACCCGGGCCCGCACGCACGCGACGGCGTAGCGACCGTCCTCGATGATCTCGGTGACATGGCGGACGTCCTCGGGCTCGGTCAGCCGGTCGGACGCGGTCTTGGCAGCCTCGTAGGCGTCGAGTGCCCTTTGGTAGTCCGCCCGCGCGCCGGCGTCCAGCTCCCGGCCGGCCAGTTCGCCGTCCAGGTCCTGAAGATCGGTGCCGAACGCGGTGACGTCCTCGAAGGCCAGCTTCTTGACCGGCTCGAGCTCGGTCCGCTTGCGCTCGAGCTCGCGAGCCTGGTTGCGTCGTCCGGCCACCACGGCGAGCGCGATGGCGCCGAGGATCACGAGGACGACGATGACGAGACCGGTCATGTGGCGAGCGTACGTCGGGCCCCTGCGCAAACGGAGGGTTGATCGCGCTCAGCTGACCGCGAGCGTCCCGTCGGAGGTGGTGTGCGCCAGACCGTCGTTCATGATGAAGGCGAGCGCGCGCTCGAACCGGCCGCTCTCCCAGTACGTCGCTCCGACCAGCTCCGCGAGCCGCTCTGGCGGCAGTGGACCGTTGGCCTCCAGCGCGCGCAGGATCTGACCCATCTCATGGAAGGCCTGGCGGTCGCGCTTTCCCTCGGTGCTGGCCCTGGGCGGTGGCATCGGCATGGTGATCTCCTCTCCGGTCGACGTCCGGGTCAGGCGTGAGCCGGCTGGTGAGCCGGACCAGAGCCGGTGTCGGCGTCCTCGGCGGTCAGTGGGGTGGCGATGGATTCCAGCGACTGGCCCTCGGCCTTGATGCCCAGGAACGCTTCCACGATCCCGCCGCCGATCATCAGGGCAGCCCCGATGAAGTAGCCGATGGCGATCTTCGAGATGTCCCCGGACGCCGTGGCGTTGTCGATCAGCCAGCCGAACAGCAGCGGTCCGGCGATGCCGCCCGCGGCGGTGCCGATCGCGTAGAAGAACGCGATGCACAGCGCCCGCGTCTCCATCGGGAAGATCTCGCTGGCAGTGAGGTACGCCGCGCTCGCGCCCGCCGACGCCATGAAGAAGATGATCGACCCCATCAGCGTGAGAGTGACCGCCGAGAAGTCACCGAGGAAGAACCCCGTCACGCCCAGCAGTGCTCCGGACCCGATGTAGGTCGCGGTGATCATCTTGACCCGACCGAGCGTGTCGAACAGCGGGCTGAGCAACAGGGCCCCCAGGAAGTTGCTGACCGCGAAGACCGCGATGTACCAGCCGGTCTGCTTGACGTCGAGGAACGTCGTGAGGGTGTCCCCGTAGGTGAAGAAGAAGGCGTTGTAGAGGAAGGCCTGGCCGACGAAGAGCGAGAAGCACAGAACGGTCCGCCTCGGGTAGAGCGTGAACACCGTCCTGGCGATCAGCGCGATGCCGATCGACTTGCGCTGCCGGATCGTGATCGTCTCGGAGACGTCGTGCAGCTGTCTGCCGGTCTCCTCCTCGACCGTCTGCTCGATGCTCTTCACGATCTTCTCGGCCTCGTCCTCGCGGCCGTGGATGAACAGCCAGCGCGGGCTCTCCGGGACGTTGCGGCGCACCAGCAGGATGCCGAACGCGAGGATGGCGCCGAGCCCGAAGGCGAGCCGCCAGCCCCACTCCTGGTCGATGACCGTGGGGTCGAGCAGCGGGATCGTGAGCAGCGCTCCGCCGGCCGCGCCGACCCAGAACGAGCCGTTGATGGCGACGTCGACGCGCCCGCGGTACTTGGCCGGGATCAGCTCGTCGATGGCCGAGTTGATCGCGGCGTACTCACCGCCGATGCCGGTGCCGGTGAGGAAGCGCGCGGCGAAGTACCACGCCGGGTTCATCGAGAACGCCGTCAGCACGGTGGCGACGGAGTAGACGCCCAGCGACACCATGAACAGCTTCTTCCGCCCCAGCCGGTCGGTGAGCTGCCCGAAGAACAGCGCGCCGAGGCAGGCGCCCGCGACGTATGCCGCGCCGGCGAACCCGACCTGGAAGCTGCTCATGCCGAGCCCGGTGTCCCCGGGCTTCAGCGCGTCGGACATCGAGCCGACGATCGTGACCTCGAGACCGTCGAGGATCCAGACGGTGCCGAGCCCGATGACGACCAGCCAGTGCCAGCGCGCCCAGGGCAACCTGTCGAGCCGGGCCGGGATGTCGGTGGTGATGCGACCTGTCTCCACGCTCATGCGAGAGGCGGTACCCCTGCGACCATGCTCATATGAGGGTGGAAATTGTCGCGACTTCTCCGCTGCGGTTCGCGGACGGGGCCGTGGTGCGTGCCGCCTCCGGGATCGCGAGGTACGGCGCCGGCTGGCTGATCGTGCAGGACGACGCCACGCACGGCTGCGTGTGGCAGGACGGCGAAGGGAGGTCGGTGCGACTCGTCCCGTCCGTCGAGGGACGCGACCTGTTCGACGAGGCGAGCGGCACCAAGGCGCTCAAGCCCGACCTGGAGGCGGTCGTCTCACTCCCCGACGGCGCGGTGCTGGCTCTCGGCTCCGGATCGACCCCGGCCCGGATGCGGTCGGTGCTGCTGGCCGGTGACTCCGCCGTGGTCGCCGACCTCGCAATGCTCTATGCCCGGGTGGCCACCGCTCTCGGCGTACCGCCCGACCAGCTGAACCTCGAGGGCGCCTGCGTCATCGGCGACATCTTGCGCTGGTTCCAGCGCGGGCTGCCCTCCGCGGGCGCCCCCACCGCGAGTGTGGACCTCTCGCTCCAGGAGCTGCTGGCCGCGGCGGCTCTCGACGGCGACCCCGCCGGCGTGGGCCTCTCGACAGTCCGTCGCTACGACCTCGGCGTCGCCGCCGGTGTCGGGTTGGCGGTCACGGACGCGGTGGCGTTGGCCGACGGCCTGGTGCTGGTGAGCGCGGCCGCCGAGGACAGCGCCTCGACCTACGACGACGGTCCGGTGGTCGGCGCCGCGCTCGCTCTCCTCGACGGCGAGCGGGTGGTCGATCTTGCCGTGCTCCCCGAGCTCGACGGCGCTGTCGCCAAGGTCGAGGGGCTCGGCCTGGCCGGCGAGCACGACGGCGTGACCGAGCTGGTGGCCGTCGTGGACGCCGACGACCCGCAGGTGCCCTCGGTGCTGCTGGAGCTGGTGGTCTCCCGCTAGGACGTGTCCTAGTTCAGGTGGCCGAGGACGCCGCCCATGTTGAGGAAGAACCGGGTGTCGTCGTCGACGACGCCGTTCGCGGGAACCACGCGGTGCTCCCTCTGGTAGGCCTTGACGACGCGCTCGGTCTGCGGCCCGAAGCTGCCGTCGACGACGATGGTGGCGCCTGCGGCCCGCAACGCCCGCTGCAGTACCTTCACCACTGGTCCGTGCCCCCCGATCGCCAGGTTGCGGTTCGGCAGCTGACGGCCGAAGAGCAGGGTCCAGAACCCGTTGTTGATGCGGTACGGGTGCGGGGCGCCGGTGCCCTCGAAGCCGTCGGTGATCGACTTGACCGCAGCCTTGGTCTGTGGCCCGTAGAAGCCGTCCACCGCGATGGGACCCGCGCCCACGTCGTTCAGCGAGCACTGCAGCGTCCGGACCGCGGGCCTGCGGTCCCCGGGCCTCAGGATCGGGTACGACGGCAGAGTGCGCCTGCACTGCGCCTTGGCCGCACGCTCGTGGTCGGGCGCGGGTGCGGCGCTGGCCGGGCTCACGACCAGCAGGCCGGAGACCAGCGCCACAGGAGCGAGGACCGCGGCAGCGCGACGTACGAAGTTGGTCATGGTGATGAGACCACCGCACGCCGGCCGTGGTTGTCCATGGCCCACCTGGGTCCGTGCGGTGGTTGAGGAGGTCGTTCTCCGACCGTCTCGAAACCACCGAAGCGATGGCTGGGACTTCAGCGGGTCGAGTAGTCCCGGAACCCGCGCTTGGTCTTGCGGCCCAGGTAGCCGGCGGTGACCAGATGCTCGAGCAGCGGGGCGGGCGCGAAGCCGGGCTCGCGGAACTCGAGGTAGAGCTCGCGCTGGATCGCCAGCGAGACGTCGTTGCCGACCACGTCGAGCAGCTCGAAGGGCCCCATCGGGAGCGCACAGCCCTGCTTCATGGCGGTGTCGATGTCGTCGGCCGTCGCGTAGTGCGCCTCGAGCATCTTCACCGCGTCGTTGAGGTAGGGGAACAGCAGCGCGTTGACGATGAACCCGGCACGGTCGGCGCACGACACGGCGACCTTGCCGATCTTGTCGCAGAGCGCCCGCGTGGTCTCGGTGACGTCCTCGCCGGTCATCACCGTCGAGACCACCTCGACCAGCTTCATCACCGGCGCCGGGTTGAAGAAGTGCATCCCAATGACGTCCTGCGGACGGTCGGTGGCCCGCGCCAGCTCGATCACCGGCAGAGAGGAGGTCGTCGTTGCCAGGATCGCGCCCGGCTTGCAGATGTCGTCGAGGTTGCCGAACAGCGTGGTCTTGACCGCGAGGTCCTCCGCGATCGCCTCGACCACGATGTCGACGTTCTTGAGGTCGTCGAGGGAGGTGGAGCCGCTGACCCGGCCGAGCACCGCGGCCTTGTCATCCTCGGTGGCCCGGCCGCGCTGGATCTGCTTGTCGAAGTTCCGGGTGAGGGTGGCGACGACACCGTCGACCTTGTCCTGGCTGCGCCCGACGTAGAGCACGTCGTACCCGGCCTTGGCGAAGACCTCGGCGATCCCGGTTGCCATGGTGCCGGTGCCGACGACCCCGATGCTGCTGATGTGGTGCTGGAACTGGGGCTTGTCGTCGGCCGAGGGGGTCAGGTCGTCGGCGACGGTGACGGGGCTGTCCGGGCCGTCGTAGGTGTAGAAGCCGCGGCCGGTCTTCCGGCCCAGCATGCCGGCCGTGACCATCTGCTTGAGGATCGGCGAGGGCGCGTGCAGCCGGTCGCGGCCCTGCCGGTACATCGTCTCGAGGATCTCGTAGGCGGTGTCGAGGCCGATCAGGTCGAGGAGCTGCAGCGGGCCCATCGGGTAGCCGCACCCGAACCGCATCGCGGCGTCGATGTCCTCGCGGGAGGCGTACTTGCCCTCGAACATCGCGACCGCGTGGTTGAGGTAGCCGAAGAGCAGGGTGTTGGCGATGAAGCCGGCCTTGTCGCCACAGACCACGGGGTTCTTGCCGAGCTTCTCGACCAGCGCGGTGACGTCGCGGAGCACCTCCGGCTCGGTGACCACCGTGCGGATGATCTCGACCAGGTTCTGCACCGGAGCCGGGTTGAAGAAGTGGACGCCGATGACCCGACCCGGGTGGGCGTTGGCCGTCGAGATCTCGGTGACCGACAGGGAGGAGGTGTTCGTCGCCAAAATCGCGTCCGGGGCGACGATGCCCTCGAGCTCCTTGAATATCTGCTTCTTGGTCTCCAGGGACTCCACGACCGCCTCCACCACGAAGTCGGCGTCGTGCAGGTCCTTCAGGGTGGTGGTGAAGGTGATCCGGCCCAGCAGCTCGGCCTGCTCGCCCTCGGTCAGCTTCTCGCGCTTGACCGCGCGACCGGTGGAGTGCTCGAGGTGCTCGCGACCGCGGGCGACCGCCTCGTCGTTCAGCTCGACGCCAACCACCGAGAAGCCGTTGCGGGCGAAGACCTCCGCGATGCCGGCGCCCATGGTGCCGAGCCCGACCACGCCGATGGTGCCGAAGGTCCGCGGTCCGGGCTGGTCTGCCACCTGCTCACTCATGGCGGGCATGCTAGTTCACCCGTCGGTAACTTCTCGTGCCTGTCTCTGACGGTGGAGTGCGACCTCCATCACCACCCGCGGACCGTGCCGGTCCAGCCCGATCCGCTGCTCCTCCTGGCGACGGTGCACCTCGAAGGGCTCGGGGTGCTCGGCCTCCACGAAGCCCAGGCGGGAGTAGAAGGGGCCGTTCCACGGCAGATCGCGGTACGTCGTGAGCGAGAGCCGGTCGTAGCCCAGGTCCCTGGCCTCCCGCATCGCCGCGCGGACCAGCGCGGTGCCGACGCCCTGCCGCATCGCGTCGGGGTGCACGGACACCTGCGCGAGGTGCGCGATCCCGTCCACCACCTCGACGTGCGCAAATCCCACCGGCTCCCCCACGGGACCGACGACGAGGAGGAAGCCCGGGGCGTCGTCGCGGTCGCCCCCGCGCGGGGCCGGGGCTAGGAGTGGATCTCCAGTGAGGTCGCCGAAGGCTTCCTCGAACAGCGGCCCGCCGGCGTCCTCGATCGGGCCGAGGTACTTGAGGTCGGCGGCCCTGGCGGGCCGCACCCGATGGTTCGGCCCGTCCTGAGGAGTCTCCGCGCGCATGACCGAGATCTTCGCTGCTGGGACCCAGATGGGCGAGTCAGCGTCCTATCGTCGACCCGTGGACGCCACAGAGGTGCTCGAGCAGTACGCCGCCGCGTGGGAACGCGGCGACCCGGAGGCGGCGTTCGAGTGGTACGCCGACGACGTCGTCATGCGGCTGCCGGGGCGCAGCCGCGACGCGGGCGTGCACGAGGGCAAGCCGGCCGTGACCGCCGCGATCAACGCTCTGCTGGACCGGACCGCCGACCACTCCGCGGAGGTGGAGGTGCTCGACCGGTTGACCTCGCCGACGCGGGTGGCCCTCATGCTCCGTGAGGTCGTGGAGCGCGGTGCCGAGCGGCTAGAGCTGCGCCGGGTCAACGTCTACACGGTCCGCGACGACCAGATCGTCGACATCGACATCTTCGAGGCGGACCAGTACGAGGTCGATGCCTTCTTCGGCTGACCGCCACGGTAGATTCCGGGCTCGTGAGGCTCTCGTGCGACTGGTAGTCGCCCGCTGCCAGGTCGACTATGCGGGCCGGCTGACCGCCCACCTCCCGATGGCCCACCGCGTGCTGATGATCAAGGCCGACGGGTCGGTGCTCGTCCACTCGGATGGCGGCTCCTACAAGCCGCTGAACTGGATGTCGCCGCCGTGCTCGGTGAGCGAGGGCGTGAACGACGCCGGTCAGGTCGAGTGGGTGGTGACCGGCCGCGACGACGACACGCTGCGCATCCTCATCGAGGACATCCAGCACGACTCCTCCCACGAGCTCGGCGTCGACCCTGGCCTGCAGAAGGACGGCGTCGAGAAGCACCTGCAGGAGCTGCTCGCCGAGCACCCCGCCACGCTGGCCGACGGCCTGACGCTGGTCCGCCGTGAGTACCCGACCGCGATCGGCCCGGTCGACCTGATGTGCCGGGACGCCGCCGGCGCCTCGGTCGCCGTGGAGATCAAGCGGCGCGGCGAGATCGACGGTGTCGAGCAGCTCACCCGATATCTCGACCTTCTCAACCGCGAGCCGCTGCTCACCCGCAAGGGCCCGGTCCGCGGCATCTTCGCCGCCCAGGAGATCAAGCCGCAGGCCCGGGTCCTGGCCACAGACCGAGGCATAGCCTGCGCGGTCGTCGACTACGACGCCCTCCGCGGCCTCGACGACCCGACCGCTCGGCTGTTCTAGCCAAGCCCAGACCCCGCCTCGACGGGAGTCCCACGATCTCCTCCACAGGCCGGAGGCCGAGCCCTGGCGGCCTGTGCGCGGTAGACGTACCGTCTGAGTCATGCCGATGAGCCAGCCGGAGATGGAGCGCCGGATCGTGCGGAACACCAACGACATCGAGTCCGTCTACGAACTGCTCACCCAGCACACTGCTCGTTTCGACGCGATCGACGAGAAGCTCGGCGCGCACGACGCTCGGTTCGACGCGCACGACGCTCGGTTCGACGCGCACGACGCTCGGTTCGACGCGCACGACGCTCGGTTCGACGCGCACGACGCTCGGTTCGACTCCTTGGACCGAAACGTTGCGGAGATCCTTCGCCGCCTGCCCGGCTGACGACACCGTACGTCAGCCCGCTGCGACGATGAGCGGGTGCGGATCTACCACCTCGCCACAGCCACCGAGTGGGAGCGGGCGCAGCGCGACGGCGCCTACACAACGTCGACGTACGGCGTGACGCTGGATCAGGAGGGGTTCATCCACGCCAGCCGTGCCGACCAGTGGGAAGCGGTGCGGGAGCGGTTCTACGCGGATGTCGACGAGCCGCTGGTGCTCCTCGAGATCGACACCGACCTGCTCGACGTACCCGTGATCGAGGAGCCGCCAGCACCGGGCGCAGTGGAGACGTTCCCGCACATCTACGGCCCGCTCCGGCCGGCGGCGGTGGTGGGGGTGACTCCGCTCGACTGACCGACAGACTCGAGCAACTACTCCCGGCAGGTCGCGCCGGAGCAGTCGACCAACCGGTCCAGCGCCGCGCGCAACGTGTCGACGGCCTCTCGCCCCTTCGGCGTCATGGCGAGGTACGACACGTCGCCGTACGGCAGCAGGTTGTGGAGCTCGTAGGGGTCCCGCGCGAGGTCGTAGAGCTCCTCGTGGCCGAGGTGGGTGAAGCGGATCAGCTTGTACCGGCCGTTGGTGACGCCGGTGAAGTCGTTGAGCTCGCTGGACCGGTCACTCTCGACGAACAGCTCGGGCGCCTCCTCCAGGCCGTTGGCCGCGGTGGTGTTGGTCGGCGTCAGCGCCCGGCCCAGGAGGAAGTAGCGCCGGGAGAGCGGCTCGCCGCCCCGGAGGCGGGGCAGCAACGAGAGTCCGTCCACGTCGTCAGGCGCCCGGGCCCCGGTGATGTCGGCGATCGTCGGGGCGATGTCGATGTTGCCCGCGAGGTCGTCGTACGTCGACCCGGCCGCGATCCCCGGCCCGCGGACGTAGAAGGGCACGTTGACCGTCCCCTGGAACTGGTTGTACTTCCCGATCTCGCGCCGATGGTTGCCCATGACGTAGCCGTTGTCACTGGTGAAGATCAGGTAGGTGTTGTCCAGCGCGCCCTGGTCCTCGAGCTCCTGCACCAGCCGGGCGACGTTCTGGTCGAGCACCTGGACCGATCGGATCCGCTTGCGGAAGGTCTCGTCGATCGTGGCGATGTCGGCGCGGGACAGCGGCTTCCGGCTCCGGGTCAGCCCGAACTTGTCCGAGACATCGGCCTCGCCGAAGTCGGGGGTGCGCGGGTAGTGCGCGTCCGCGAACGCGCCCTCGAGCTCGGGCGGGTAGGCGTACGGCGTGTGCGGCGAGTAGGACGCGTAGTAGAGGAACTGCCCGCCGTCGGCGAAGTCGAAGCCGTCGGCGCCGGCGACGAGGTCCACTGCCCGATCGCCCAGCAGGGAGTCCAGGTAGTCGTCGTGGAAGGCGTCGTCGACCGTGCCGTCGATGTTGAGCTTGTAGTGGTTCTGGGCGTAGGCGTTGCCCTGCACCGGCGCGTCCCACGACTGCCAGCCGGGCGGGACATATGCCCGGCGCTCGGCCTTCTCGGCGTCGGAGACGTGGCTGCCCGGGGGGAAGGGGTACTCGTTGAAGTACTTGCCCAGCATCGCGCTGCGGTAGCCGGCCTGCTGCAGCCAGACCGGCAGGTCCTCGCCCTGCTTCGTCTCGCGCCAGCGCTCGTAGCCGCCCTGCGGCGAGGCATTGCCGACGACACCGTGGTTGTGGGCGTACAGCCCGGAGAGGATCGAGGCTCGCGACGGGCAGCAGCTGGACTGCTCGACGTAGAAGCTCGTCATCTCGGCGCCCTGGTCGCGAATCAGCCGGGTCACGTTCGGCAGGTAGGGCATCAGCGACTTGTCGAGGTCGTCGGTGAGGATCACGATGACGTTCGGCCGCTTCGCTGGGGTCTCGGCGTCGCTACCGGAGGCCAGCAGCGTGTCCCATCGGTCACTCTCCGAGGTGGTCCCGCGCAGCCCCATGCCGGCGAACGCGACGACCGCGAACGCAACAAGCACGAGGGCGATCAGACGGTAGCGAGACACCCGGCCGAGGCTACCGGCGGACCGGGGTCGAGCCGGAATCGAGGCCCGGCCGCCACGCTCTCGCTCGTAACCAGCGGCGGCCGACCCCGTTGGACGTGCGACGAAAGGATCCGGGATGTCCCTGATCGCCCGCCTCGCTGCCCTCCTCTGCCTGATCGCAGGCGTTGGGTTCCTGTCCGCCGAACCCGGCGCCGCCCACGAAGAGCGCCCCGCCGTCTTCCCTGACGGCTCCGGCCAGGTGCCGCACTTCCGTGGCTACGACAACCCGCGCTCCCGCGTGGTCTGCCGGCCCAGCAGTGCCCGCCGGATCGCCGCGATGCCGCAGGGACGGGTGAAGCAGCGCAACCTGCGGCTGCTGGAGAAGTGCGCGTTCCACTCGATCCAGTCCGCGATCGACAGCGTGCGCAAGCGTCACACCTCGGTCTACATCCTCCCCGGCAAGTACCGCGAGAAGCGCTGGGCGAGTGACAAGCGCAGCCACTACTGCTCCCACCTCGGCACCGCGTCCAAGGCACCGCTGGAGGCCTCGGAGTACATCGGGAGCATCTCCTCGCCGGACCCCGGCACGACGACCGACACCGGGGCCCACAGCGACACAGGGACTCACGGCGACCACGCGCACAAGGAAGCCGCCGAGGGCACTACCAACCCCATCGCGCTCTCGTACGCCGACCAGCGTGCGTGTCCCCACAACCTCAACCTGATCGGGGTCTTCGGTGACGAGACCCCCGGCAACAACTCGATCAACTGTGACAGCCGGTTCTGCGGCATCCAGCTCGTCGGCACCGGCCGTCGGATGACCGACGTGATCATCAACAACCGCTTCAAGAAGCTCAACGCCATCCGGTTGGACCGCGCCGGCGGTGCGGTGGTCAGCAACCTGACGGTGCAGCAGTCGGAGTTCAACGCGCTCTACGTCCTGGAGACCGACGGGTTCCTCCTCGACCGGATCACCGCGCGGGGCAACGACGAGTACGGCATCCTCGCCTTCGCGAGCGACCACGGCCTGATCCAGCGCTCGGACACCTACTTCAACGGCGACTCGGGCATCTACCCCGGCTCAGGATCCGACCTCAACGCCAACAACGACAAGCTCGAGGCGGTGCGCTACGCCATCGAGATCCGCAACAACCTCAGCCACGACAACACACTCGGATACTCCGGCACCGCGGGCAACTCGATCTGGGCGCACGACAACAAGTTCTTCAACAACGCGACAGGCATCGCCACCGACTCGCTGTTCCCAGGCCATCCCGGCCTGCCACAGGACCACGCCCGGTGGAGCCAGAACGAGATCTACTCCAACAACAGCAACTACTACCGCCAGTACGTCGACACCGGCATCTGCGCCAAGCCGATGCAGGATCGCGGCTACATCCACGGCACCGTCTGCCCCGTCGTACCGACCCCGGTCGGCACCGGCGTCCTGATCGCGGGCGGGAACTTCAACTCGACCGACCACAACTGGATCTACGACAACTGGCGCTACGGCACCATGCAGTTCTGGGTGCCTGCCCCGCTCCGCGACGAGATGGACCCGGCGAAGCTGTACGACACGTCCCACGACAACCACACCAGCGCGAACATGATGGGGATCGCCAAGGACGGCTCGGTGCACCACAACGGCCTCGACCACTGGTGGGACGACGAGGGCGGGGGCAACTGCTGGCAGGCCAACACCTACTCCAGGGGCGTCCAGACCGACAACTTCACGGTGCCGCCTCCGTCGTGCGCCGCCGGTGGCTCGCTCTTCACGCCCGGCGCGGCGGTCAAGGACGCCGGCTTCCTCTCGTGCAGTGAGTACGACCGCAACGACCCGACCCTTCGGCACCCGCCGGGCTGCGAGTGGTTCGACGGTCCGACCCGGCCGACCAGCCGCACCTCGGCGGACGCGCCGGCCATCACTCCCGCTACAGCTGTCGACGAGGGGGTGCTGGTAGCCATGCCCCTCCTGGGTCTGACCGGGATGCTCGCGGCCGCAGGCATCCTCCGGAGGCGCCGTGCTGCGTAGGGTCATCCTCGCCTTCGGGCTGCTCGCCGTCCTGCTGGTGGCGGGCGGCGTCGCCACCGCGCGCAGTACGCCGGACCTCGACGCGTCCGGACCGACGGCGGTCACCGGCACCGAGGCGTCCGCGGTGTTCGCGGTGGCCGACCGGACGATCCGCCAGGTCCGGTACGACGAGGGTGGCACCCTGCGCTACACCTTCCGGCTGACCAACAACGGTCGGCTGCCGGTCACCGTTCTCGGCCTCTCCGCGCAGCAGTCCGATCCGCGGCTGTTCACGTTCGCCGGGCTGACCGGTCCCGATGGGGAGCGGCAGGTGCGTCTGGGCGCCGGGGACACGAAGTCGGTCACCCTGGCGCTGGTCATGGGCGGCTGCGAGACGCTGTCGTCCCGCTCGGGGTCGTTCGTGCCCGACGTCCGACTGCGCACGAAGCAGGCGGGGGTCTTCGAGGACGAGATCCGGGTGGGACTACCCGAGGAGCTGCACACCGGCTCGCCGCGAGAGGCGTTCTGCCCCAACTCGACCGCCACCTCGCGATCCCCCGGGTAAGGAGCCACAGGGGCTCAGTCGAGCAGCTCGGCGACCTCGCGCGCGCACCCCCAGCTCAGCGTGACCCCGGAGCCGCCGTGGCCATAGCAGTGCACCACGTCCCCGACCCGCTCCAGCCTGACCTCCGGGCGCGCCGGCCGCAGGCCGACCCGGTGGCCCAGTACCTCGGCGCCGGCCAGCTCGGGCACCAGCCGCAAGGCTCGCCGCAGGATCGCGCTGGCCACCTCGGGTGACGGCGTCCGGCTCCACTCGCCCTCGACGTCGGTGCCGCCTACCACGACGTCGCGCGAGCGCGGCACGACGTACGTCGGACCCTCGGTGTCCAGGTCGTCCACCCACCAGCGGTGCAGCCCCACCTGCTCGACCAGCACCACCTGACCCTGCACCGGGTACACCGAGGGGTCGTCGGCGAGGAACTTGGCCCCGATCCCGGAGCAGTCGACCACCGCGTGCGAGTCCGCCGGGTTCGCGGCCCGTCGTCGGGAGGCCGTGCAGGTTGAGCCGGGTGATCGAGCCACCGGCGTCCAGCACCCGCGCGGCCAGCCAGCCGCAGGTAGACCGGCATCTCCACGAGCGGACTGATGAAGCTCCAGCCGCCGTCGTACCCGGCCGGCACCTCGACGGTCTCGCGCAGGTCGGGGACCGCGTCGGCCCACCAGGGCCGCTCACGGGTCAAACCACTGGGGTTGGCCACGACCTCGGTGCCTTCCTGCATCCGGACGCCGCTGTCCGGCTCGTTCGCCGCGATCGAGGCGAACTCGTCGTAGCTCTCGCGCGACCAGGCCAGGATTCGGTCGGCAGGCCCCGCGCGGTAGGGATACCAGATCGCGGCCGCGACCGCAGACGTCGTCTCCAGTGGCAGGTCACGAGCCAGTACGTCGACCCGATGGCCTGCCTCCAGCAGGCGGAGGGCACAGGACAGCCCGATGACGCCGGCGCCGACGACCACCACCCTGCCCATGGCAGGAATTGTCGCCTACCCGGGCGCGAGCGCGGTCAGGCTCCGGCGATCCGGGGTGCGGTCGGGTCGTCTTCCGCGCCGCCGGCCTCGCGGGCGACGTACTCCTCGATGTCCTCGAGGTCGTCCTTGTTGCGGGTCACCACGGCCAGCAGGTCGGTCATCGTGGCGACCTCCTCGACCTGCTCCTTGATGAACCACTGGAGGAACTGCTCGGAGGCGAAGTCCGACTCCTCGCGCGCGATCCGGAGCAGGTCATTGACCTGCTCGGTGACCCGCTTCTCCTGCTCCAGGGCGAGCGCGACCGGCTCGACGACGTCACCGAAGGACGTGGTCGGCGCCTCGACTCCCGGCATGGCCACGTCGGCGTCGATGTCGAGGAGGTACTGGACCATCATCATGGCGTGGTCGCGCTCCTCGAGCGCCTGGCCGTAGAAGAAGGCCGCCATCCGCGGCATCGTCTCAGCGTCGTAGTGGATCGCACATGCGAGGTACTGGTTGTGCGCAGCCAGCTCGTTGCCGATCTGGGCGTTCAGCGCGTCGACGAAGCGGGGTGCGGGCACCGGGCTCTCCTTGGCCGTCAGGCGGCCTTCTTGAGCCGCTTCTTGGTCACCTTCTTGCCGTCCAGGCGGACCAGCATGCGCTTCCTGACCGTATACCCAGCCGGCAGCGAGCCCTCCTTGAGCATGCGCAACGGGCAGCGGTCGCACTTCTTCTTCGAGACGCAGCACTCCGTCTTGGGGAGCTTGCGCACCTTGCCCTGGCCCATAGAAGGCAACCCTAACCTAGGGCAGCCTTACCTTGCTCGTGACCCCAGTCACGTCCGGCCTCGGTGGTTGAGCCCGGAGGAGCGCCAGCGACGACGGTGGGCTCGCTTCGCTCGAACGTGGTTGCGACGAGCTTCAGTTCCAGCCCGGGCTTGGCTGGTTTCGACTCGCTCGGTCGCAGAGCGACACTCGCGGCTCAACCACCGGCGGCGTCGAGCCCGTTGGCCTTCCGGATCACGTCGACGATGCCGCCCATGATCTCGGTGAGCCCGAAGTCCTTGGGTGTGTAGACGCCGGCCACCCCGAGGTCGGCCAGTCGGCGCGCGTCGGAGTCCGGGATGATCCCGCCGACGATCACCGGCACGTCCGCGCCGGCTTCCTTCAGCCCGTCGAGGACGGCGGGTACGAGCTCCATGTGCGAGCCCGACAGGATCGAGAGACCGACGCAGTGCACGTCCTCGGCCACCGCGGCCGCGACGATCTGCTCGGGAGTGAGTCGGATGCCCTGGTAGATCACCTCGAAGCCTGCGTCCCGCGCGCGTACGGCGACCTGCTCGGCGCCGTTGGAGTGTCCGTCGAGGCCGGGCTTGCCGACAAGCAGCCTGAGCCGGCCGCCGAGCTCCTCGCCGGTCTTCCGGACGCGGTCGCGGACCAGGCCGAGCTCGGCACCGGCCTCCGCCGCACCGACGGCGCCCGAGACCCCGGTGGGCGCCCGAAACTCGCCGAACACCTCGCGCAAGCGTGCCGGCCCACTCCCCCGTCGTGGCACCCGCGCGGGCGGCGGCCAGCGTGGCGGTCATCAGGTTGGTGTCGCTCTTGGCGTCCTCGGCCAGCTTCGCGAGGGCCTGCGCCACCTCGGCCTCGTCGCGCTCGGCCTTCCACGCCTCGACGCTGGCGAGGGCGGTCTTCTCCGCCTCCGGATCGGCCGCCATGATCGCGGCGTCCAGGTCGGCGGTGAGCGGCGAGGGCTCGGTGGTCTCGTAGACGTTGACCCCGACGACCTTCTCCTCACCCGACTCGATGCGGGCGCGACGTGCTGAGTGCGCGCTCACCAGCGCCTCCTTCATGTAGCCCGACTCGACCGCCGCGATCGCGCCGCCCAGCGCCTGGACCCGGTCGATCTCCTCCTTGGCGCTGGCGACGAGCTCGGCCACCTTGCCCGCGACCACCGTCGAGCCGTCGAAGATGTCGTCGTACTCGAGCAGGTCCGACTCGAACGCCAGCACCTGCTGGAGCCGAAGCGACCACTGCTGGTCCCACGGCCGCGGTAGCCCGAGCGCCTCGTTCCACGCCGGCAGCTGCACCGCGCGGGCGCGGGCGTTCCTCGACAGCGTCACGCCGAGCATCTCGAGCACGATGCGCTGCACGTTGTTCTCCGGCTGGGCCTCGGTGAGGCCGAGCGAGTTGACCTGGACGCCGTAGCGGAACCGGCGCATCTTGGGGTCCTGCACGCCGTACCGCTCGCGGGTGATCTCGTCCCACAGCTCGACGAAGGCGCGCATCTTGCACATCTCCTCGACGAACCGCACGCCGGCGTTGACGAAGAACGAGATCCTGCCGACGACCTTCTCGAAGTCGTCCTCGGAGACCTGGCCGGAGGCTCTTGACCTGGTCGAGGACGGCCATCGCCGTGCACAGCGCATACGCCAGCTCCTGGGTGGGCGTCGCGCCCGCCTCCTGGAGGTGGTAGCTGCAGATGTTGATCGGGTTCCACTTGGGGATCTGGTGGACCGTGTAGGAGATCACGTCGCTGATCAGCCGCAGCGAGTGCTCCGGCGGGAAGACGTACGTGCCGCGGGAGAGGTACTCCTTGACGATGTCGTTCTGCGTCGTGCCGGCCAGCTGGCCCGCGACCTCCTCCGGCGACAGCTCCGGGTTCTGCTCCTCGGCGACCACCTGGTAGAGCGCGAGCAGCCACATCGCGGTGGCGTTGATCGTCATCGAGGTGTTCATCTCGGTGAGCGGGATGTCGACGAACAGCTTGCGCATCTCACCGAGGTGGGGCACCGGCACGCCGACCTTGCCGACCTCGCCGCGAGCCAGGGGTGAGTCAGGGTCATAGCCGGTCTGGGTGGGCAGGTCGAACGCCACCGACAGTCCGGTCTGGCCTTTCTCGAGGTTGCCGCGGTAGAGCGCGTTGGACGCCTCCGCCGTCGAGTGGCCGGCATAGGTCCGCATCACCCATGGCCGATCCTTGGCGGGCCGGTCCTTCTCGGTCATCCTCCGAGGGTAGGACGCGCCTTACCGGTTGGTAACCGATCGCCCGTGTGGCTTATCCGACATCCGCAGCGGGCGCCGGGCCGCGGTGCACCTCGACCACGCGGTTCAGGTGCGAGAGGTGCAGCAGCCGGCGTACGGCGGGCGAGGGGCCGCGCAAGGTGAGGTGGTGTCCGTCGCGGATCGACTGCACGGTCGCCGCGGCGAGCACCTTCAGCGCGGTCACATCGGCCGTCTCGACTCCGCTGAGGTCGATCGCCACCTCGTCGTAGCTGCCGAGCAGCTCGCGGACCGCGGTGCGGACCTGCATGGTGCTGCGCACGTCGAGATCGCCGCTCAGGACGAGGACGGGACCGTCGCTCATGATGTCCATCGGCCGCTCCACCGTGTCGTGACTCACACCACTATGACGCCGGACCCCCCGCCGGGGTTGCCCGCCGCGCCGTACTCATGCTCTTACGGTGCCCGCCGCAGGCCCGCTTCACGCTCACCCCAACGGATACTGTGCGCCCATGGTCAACCTGACGCGGATCTACACCCGCACCGGGGACGGCGGCGAGACCCGCCTCGGCGACAACTCGGTCGCGAGCAAGAACGACTCGCGACTCCATGCGTACGCCGACGTCGACGAGGCCAACGCCCACCTCGGCCTGGCCGTAGCCGAGGGCCGCCTGGACGACGACGTCGTCGGGGTGCTGACCCACGTGCAGAACGACCTCTTCGACGTCGGCGCCGACCTGTGCACACCGATCGTCCAGGACCCCGAGTACCCGCCGCTACGCGTCGAGCAGGGCTACGTCGACCGGCTCGAGGGCTGGTGCGACCACTACAACGAGGCGCTGGCGCCGCTCCGCTCGTTCATCCTCTCCGGCGGCACGCCCGGCTCCGCCCACCTGCACGTGTGCCGGACCGTCGTCCGCCGGGCCGAGCGCTCGGCGTGGGCGGCGTACGAGGAACACGGCCAGACGATGAACCTCCTGGCGCTGACCTACCTCAACCGGCTCTCCGACCTGTTGTTCATCCTTGCTCGGCACGCGAACCGTGAGCAGGGTGATGTGTTGTGGGTGCCGGGCGGCGAGCGGTAGGTCTGGGGTTTGGCTGGGCCTGCGCTCGTGGCTCCCCGTGGCTGGACCGGGGTGGTGCTCCCCGGGCTGGGGCGGCGCGTCGCGGGCGACGGCCACCGCTCTCATTACGTAGCGCTGCCCGCGCCGCGGCCAAGCCCCTTTACGCTCCGGGGAGCACCACCCCGGTCCCAGTCGCGCACCGGCCGTCGCTTCGTCATCACGGTGGGGTGGGGTCGTCGTCTCGTCGGCGTTCCGCGCTGACTCGCCGACGAGCCTCACAGGACGAGCAGGAAGCCGATCACCAGGGCTGCGGCAACCCCGAGGAGGCCGGTGCCGAGGACGATGTAGGTCTGGGCGCGGTCGCGGAAGGCGCCGGCGGAAGGGTGCAGCTCCTCGCGCTCGACCTCGGGCATCACCAGGGTCTCGACGGCGGCGCGGGTGCGCTGGAGACGGGAGTCGATCTTGGCGGCGACGCTGCCCGCGGGCGCGACCGGGATCCGGGTGGACCCCGTGGGGGTCACCTCGTCGAGCTGACGGCCGGCGACGAGCAGCCGGATGCCGGCCCAGAGGAGGGCGGCGAGGACGACGGTTCCGACGATCAAGAGCGCAAGCACGTGCTCTACAGTGCCCACCGATCGCGTGAAACACACGCCGACCACGCCGTATCGGCGGCAGCGTGGCCATTCTCACGTCGGCTGCTTGACTGGCCGGATGGGTCAGGTCCGCATCGGGGTGTCGGGGTGGACCTACCCGCCCTGGCGCGGCGACTTCTACCCCAAGGGGCTCCCGCAGCGCGAGGAGCTGGCCTACGCGGCCAGCCGGATGACCTCGATCGAGATCAACGGCTCGTTCTACGCCCTGCAGAAGCCCGACGTCGTACCAGAAGTGGCGTGACCAGACTCCCGACGACTTCGTCTTCTCGGTGAAGGGCAGCCGGTTCATCACGCACATGAAGCGGCTGGGCGACGCGGAGCAGCCGCTGTCGAAGTTCTTCGGCTCGGGCGTCTTCGAGCTCGGCCCCAAGCTCGGGCCGGTCCTGTGGCAGCTTCCGGCGACGTTCGAGTACGACGAACAGCGGCTCGCGACGTTCTTCGACCAGCTGCCGCGTGCGACACCCGACGGTCGACCTGTCCGGCATGCGCTGGAGTTCCGGAGCAGGACGTTCGAGCAGCCGGCGACGTACGCCCTCCTGCGCGAGCACCGCATCGCCTGTGTGCTCGCCGACACCGCCGGCCGCTGGCCGAAGGTCGACGAGGACACCGCGGACTTCCGCTACGTGCGGCTGCACGGTGACGCGGAGCTGTACACGAGCGGCTACGACGACGAGTCCCTGGACGCCTGGGTCGCCCGGATCCGGCCGTGGCTGGAGACCCAGGACGTCTTCGTCTACTTCGACAACGACGCCAAGGGCTACGCGCCGCATGACGCGATGGGGCTGATCGAGCGAGTGGGGTCTACCCCGCCTGAGGCGTAGCGTCGCGCACCCGAGCTGTCGGGCGCACGGCGAAGACCATGAGTGCCGCGGGAATCATGAGCGCGGCGACCGCGAGCATGGCGTCGAGGGTGCCGACCCGGTCGGCGAGGGTGCCGAGGAGCGGCGGTCCGGCCAGGAACGCGCCGTACCCGATGGTGGAGACGACGCTGACTCGGGCGGCCGAGCGCGCCGGATCGTCGGCAGCGGCGCTCATCCCCACCGGGAACCCCAGGGAGGCGCCGAGTCCCCAGACCACGATGCCCAGTCCGATGAGGACGACATGGTCCCCGAGGACGACGAGGAGGATCCCGAGCGCCGCGGCTGCCGAGGTGAGCCAGAGCACCGGCGCCCGCCCGAACCGGTCGAGCACGACCGGGCCGACCGTCCGGCCGATGGTCATCGAGGTGACGAAGACGACGTAGCCCGTGACGCCGACCCAGTGCTCGACATCGTGGCCGTCGATCAGCGCAAGTGACAGCCAGTCGTTTGCGGATCCTTCCGCCACCGCGAAGGCCAGCACCATCATGCCGATGGCCAGGGTGCGCGGCTCGAGCCACGCGCTGACCGGCGAGGAGGACGTGGCCTTCTCCTCCTCCTCGGCAGGAAGGAAGGCGCGGGTCCAACGCAAGGCGATCACCACCACGATCGCACTGAGCACACCGAGATGGACGGGCAGCGGCACGCCCAGCGCTGCCATCGGCACCCCGACCGCCGCTCCGGCGATCGAGCCGAGACTCCAGGCTGCGTGGAAGCGAGGCATGATCGAGCGGCCCAGCCCCCGCTCAACTTCGGCGCCCTCGACGTTCATCGCGACATCCCAGATGCCGGTGCCGATGCCGTAGGCGAACAGGCCGATCGCAGCAACCGGCACCAGGCCGAGCGGCCCCGCCCCCAGCGCGGCGACGAACAGCCCGACGCCACAGGTGACTGCGCCGAGCCGGACCACCGCACCAGCGCTCGTCCGGTGGATCAGCGCGCCACTGGACGGCAGCGCCAGCATCGACCCAGCGGCGATGGCCAGCAGGAGCAGCCCGAGCGCAGTGTTGTCGAGCGAGAGCCCGCCGCGCAGGTCCGGGATCCGGGAGACCAGGGAGGCGAACAGAAGGCCGTTGAGCACGAACGCGACCACCACCGCGTTCCGTGCCGCGAGCACGGGCGAAGTAGTGGTCAGCGCGACCAGTCCGTCCCGGGCGGGCGGGCCTCGAGCCACGCCTGGAATCCCGTCAACGAGTCCCGGCTCATCGCCAGGTCAACGGCGCCGCTCGGGCCCTGGCACTCGACGATCAGGTGGTTGGGGTAGAGCACCGTGCGCTCGGGCCCCTCAGGATCACGTACGTCGACGTAGGAGAGCGAGGCTCGGTGCCAGACCCGTTTGGGCCGGGGCGCCAGCGTGAAGATCCGGAACCATTCCAGCTCCTCGCCGGAGTAGCGGCCCAGCCCCAGCAGCCAGCCGCGGCCCGGCTCCTGGCCGGACCGCAGGCGATGGCTCAGCTCGAAGGTGCCTCCATGTCGCGACAGCACCCGGCGGCGTACGACGAGCAGGAGCCCGTAGAGCAGGACGAGGAGCACCAGCAGGCCGGCCGCGTCGAGCAGCTCCAACCAGAGCGGCACTCCCCCATCCTTTCACCCCCGGGCCGAGCTACGACGACGCGCTGCTGTCTCTCTCGACGACGCGGATCCTGGCCTCGGCCATCCGGATCCGGCGCTCGGTCTCGTTGCCGTCCCGGAAGTGGCCGCCCTTGGCGTCCTCCAGCAGGGCCCGGGCCTCGTCGACGTCCACCTCGGTCGCCAGCTCGGCGTGCTCGGAGAGGATGGAGACCCGGTCGTTGGCAACGGACAGGAAGCCGCCGTCGGCCACCGCGAAGACGGTGTGACCGTCGTCGGCGGTGATCTCGACGATCGCCTCCGTCAGCAGCGAGAGCACCGGCGCGTGACCGCGCAGGACGCCGATGTCGCCCTCCACCGTCCGGGCGATGACCATGGTGGCCTCGCCCGACCAGATCATCCGGTCGGCCGCGACGAGCTCCACTGTCAGTGCGTCAGCCATGATTCAGAGGCTCTTCTGGATTTCGTCCCACTTGCGCTCGACGTCGTCCAGACCGCCGCACATGAAGAACGCCTGCTCGGCGACGTGGTCGTAGTCCCCGTCGGCGATCTTGTTGAACGCCTCGATGGTCTCGCCGATCGGCACCGTCGAACCTTCGAGGCCGGTGAACTGCTTGGCCACGTAGGTGTTCTGCGAGAGGAACCGCTGGAGCCGCCGGGCCCGAGAGACGATGATCTTGTCCTCCTCGGAGAGCTCGTCGACACCGAGGATCGCGATGATGTCCTGCAGCTCCTTGTTGCGCTGGAGGATCTGCTTGATCCGGATCGCGCAGTCGTAGTGCGCCTGCCCGATGTACTGGGCATCGAGGATCCGCGAGGTCGACGTCAGCGGGTCCACCGCAGGGTAGATACCGAGCGACGCGATCTCGCGAGAGAGCTCGGTGGTCGCGTCGAGGTGGGCGAACGTCGCTGCCGGCGCCGGGTCGGTGTAGTCGTCGGCCGGCACGTAGATCGCCTGCATCGAGGTGATCGAGTGACCACGGGTCGAGGTGATCCGCTCCTGCAGGGTGCCCATCTCGTCGGCCAGGTTGGGCTGGTAGCCCACCGCCGAGGGCATCCGGCCCAGCAGCGTCGAGACCTCCGAACCGGCCTGGGTGAACCGGAAGATGTTGTCGATGAACAGCAGCACGTCCTGGCTCTGGACATCACGGAAGTACTCGGCCATCGTCAGCGCGGACAGCGCGACCCGCAGGCGCGTGCCCGGCGGCTCGTCCATCTGGCCGAAGACCAGCGCGGTCTGGCCGATGACGCCGGCCTCTTCCATCTCGGTGATGAGGTCGTTGCCCTCACGGGTCCGCTCACCGACGCCCGCGAACACCGACACACCGCCGTGGTCCTTCGCGACGCGCGCGATCATCTCCTGGATCAGCACCGTCTTGCCGACGCCGGCACCGCCGAACAGGCCGATCTTGCCGCCGAGGACGTATGGCGCGAGCAGGTCGATGACCTTGATGCCGGTCTCGAACATCTCGGTCTTGGCCTCGAGCTGGTCGAAGGCCGGCGCCTTGCGGTGGATGCCCCACCGCTCCTTCACGTCAAGCGTCTCGCCCTCCTCGAGGTTGAGGCACTCGCCGAGCATGTTGAAGACGTGGCCCTTGGTCACGTCGCCGACCGGGACGGTGATGGTCTCGCCGGTGTCGCGCACCTGCGCGCCGCGGACCAGGCCGTCAGTCGGCTGCAGCGAGATGGCGCGGACCATGCCGTCCCCGATGTGCTGGGCCACCTCGAGGGAGAGCGTCCGGGTCTCGCCGCCGAGCTCCAGCTCGGTCTCGAGCTTGTTGTAGATCTCCGGCATGGCGTCGATGGGGTACTCGACGTCGACGACCGGGCCGATCACTCGCGCGACTCGCCCGGTGGCGCCACCGGAGCCGGTCTCCTTGGTCTCCTCGACCGTTGCGGTCATGGTTCTCTCCTCTGTGTCACGAAACTGGGGCCGCTACTGCGACTCTGCCTGGGCGTCGGCCAGCGCGTTGACGCCACCGACGATCTCGCTGATCTCCTGGGTGATGCCGGCCTGACGGGCCTGGTTGGCCACCCGGGTGTACTTCTTGATGAGCTCGTCCGCGTTGTCGGTGGCCGACTTCATCGCCTTCTGCCTGGCGGCGAGCTCGGAGGCGGCCGACTGGAGCAGTGCGTAGAAGATCCGGCTCTGGACGTACTGAGGCAGCAGCCCGTCGAGCACGGCCTCCGCCGACGGCTCGAACTCGTAGAGCGGCAGCACCTCGGCCGCCTCTGGCTTCCCGCCCTTGCCGTCGTCGCCCGCGCTCTCCTCGGCCTCCACCACCTCGAGGGGCAGCAGCCGGATCGCGGTCGGCTCCTGGGTCAGCATTGACCGGAACCGCGTGTAGACCACGTGCACCTCGTCGACGTCGCCTTCCTCGCCCGGGTCCTTGACGAAGGAGTCGATGAGGGTGCGGCCGATCTCGGCGGCCACGTCGTACGACGGCTGGTCGCTGAACCCGGTCCACGACTGCACGATCGGGCGCTGCCGGAACCGGTAGTACGCCTCACCCTTGCGACCGCAGATGTAGGTGTCGATCTCCTTGCCCTCAGCGCGGAGCCGCTCACCGAGCCGCTCGGCCTCCTTGAGCACGCTCGAGGAGTAGGCGCCGGCCAGTCCCCGGTCACTGGTCACGATGAGGACGGCGGCCCGCGTGGGGTTCTCCTCCTCCTTGGTGAGCGGGTGGTCGACGTTGGAGTACGTCGCCACCGCGGACACCGCACGTGTCAGCTCGCGGGCGTAGGGAGCGGCCGCCGCGGCCCGCTGCTGCGCCTTGATGATGCGGGACGCAGCAATGAGCTCCATGGCGCGCGTGATCTTCTTCATCGACTCCGTCGACTTGATCCGCGCGCGATACTCACGCAGCGATAAGGCCATGTGTGCCTAACCCCGCTTCTGCTTGACGATCTGCTCCTGCTCGAGCTCGTCGTCCTCGAGCGCCTCTTCGTGGACGTCCTTGCCGGTCTTGATCGAACCGCCCTCGGAGGTCTCGAACTGGTCGAGGAAGGAGTCGTATGCCTCGATGAGCGCCTTCTCGGTGTCGTCCTCGAACTTGAGGGACTCGCGGATGGCCGACAGGACCCCCTCGTGCTGGCGCCGCAGGTAGTCGAGGAACTCGCGCTCGAACCGGAGGACGTCCTCGGTCGGAACCTTGTCGAGGCGCCCGCTGGTGCCCACCCACAGCGAGACGGTCATGTCGTCGATCGGGTAGGGCGAGTAGGCCGGCTGCTTGAGCAGCGCCATCAGCCGCTGGCCGCGGTCGAGCTGCTGGCGGGAGGCCGCGTCGAGGTCGGAGGCGAACATCGCGAAGGCCTCCATGGCGCGGAACTGCGCCAGGTCGACCTTGAGCGAGCCGGTGACCGTCTTCATCGCCTTGGTCATGGCCGCACCACCCACCCGCGACACCGAGATGCCGACGTCGATGGCCGGCCGCTGGTTGGACGCGAAGAGGTCGGACTGAAGGAAGATCTGCCCGTCGGTGATCGAGATGACGTTGGTCGGGATGTACGCCGACACGTCGTTGGCCTTGGTCTCGATGATCGGCAGCCCGGTCATCGAGCCCGCGCCCATGTCGTCGGAGAGCTTGGCGCAGCGCTCGAGCAGCCGGCTGTGCAGGTAGAACACGTCGCCGGGGTAGGCCTCACGGCCCGGCGGCCGGCGCAGCAGCAGGGACACCGCGCGGTAGGCCTCGGCCTGCTTGGTCAGGTCGTCGAAGATGATCAGGACGTGCTTGCCGTCGTACATCCAGTGCTGGCCGATGGCCGAGCCGGTGTAGGGAGCGAGGTACTTGAAGCCGGCGCTGTCCGAGGCGGGCGACGCGACGATGGTGGTGTACTCCAGGGCGCCGGCCTCCTCGAGGGCCCCGCGCACCGCGGCGATGGTCGAGCCCTTCTGGCCGATGGCGACGTAGATGCAGCGCACCTGCTTGTCCGGATCGCCGGTCTCCCAGTTCTGCTTCTGGTTGATGATCGTGTCGATCGCGATCGTGGTCTTGCCGGTCGAGCGGTCGCCAATGATCAGCTGGCGCTGGCCACGGCCGATCGGCGTCATCGAGTCGATGGCCTTGATGCCGGTGGCCATCGGCTCGGAGACCGACTGGCGCGCCATGACGCCCGGCGCCTGGAGCTCGAGGGCCCGGCGCTCTTCGGACTCGATGTCGCCGAGGCCGTCGATGGGGGTGCCGAGCGGGTCGATCACGCGGCCCATGAAGTTGTCGCCGACGGGCACGGAGAGGATCTCGCCGGTCCGGCGGACGCTCTGGCCCTCCTCGATGCCCTCGAAGTCACCGAGGATGACGACACCGATCTCGCGGGTGTCGAGGTTCAGCGCGATGCCGAGCGTGCCGTCCTCGAACTCGAGGAGCTCGTTGGCCATCGCCGAGGGCAGGCCGGCCACGCGCGCGATGCCGTCGCCGGCCGTCGCGACCGTGCCGACCTCCTCCTTGGCCGCGGCCGCCGGCTTGTAGTCGTCGACGTACTTCTGGAGCGCGTCGCGGATCTCCTCCGGACGAATCGAAAGCTCGGTCATGCTGCCCTGCCCCCTTGTTGGGATGGTCCTGTTGTCGTGTGCATGTCTGGTGTCGTCAGCCCGCGAGCCTGCGACGCGCTTCGTCGAGCCTGCTGACCACGGTGCCGTCGATGACGTCGTCGCCGATCTCGACCCGCACGCCGCCGATCAGCTCGGGATCGACGACCACGTGCAGCTGGACGTCCTTGCCGTACTGGCCGGCCAGCGCCGAGGCCAGCCGGGTCTGCTCCTCGGCCGAGAGCTCGCGGGCGGTGTGCACGGTGGCCACGGCCTCCTCGAGGGCCGCAGCAGCCAGGTCGAGGAAGTTCTGGAGAGAGGACTCCACGTTGCCTTGCTCCCGGGTCACGGCCTGTCCCACGAGCACCCGGGTGGCCGGGAGCGTCTTCCCGTCGATGAGGTCGAGCAGCAGCCGGCTGCGGTCCTCCGCGGTGCGCGAGCGGTCGGACAGCGTGCCGCGCAGCGACGGGCTCTCGTTGATCAGCTGGCGGACCGCGAACAGCTCGTCGCCCACCTGGTTGCCGTTTGCGCCGGCGGAGCGAACGGTGGCTGCGACCGCTACCCGCTCGAGGGCGTCGGGCAGGTCGTTGCTGGCGATCCAGCGTCGGCCGGCGGCGTCGGCGACGAGGTCGAGCGCGGGCTGGGCCAGGGCCTTCTCGAACACGGCCCGGGCCAGACCCACCCTCGACTCGCCCTCGACAGAGCTGTCGGTGAGTGCCCGGCGCAGCGCCACGTCGTGGCGCACGATCGAGGCCACGCCGAACAGCTGGGTGCCGAGGGTCGCAGCGTCGTCGAGCGTCCGGGTCCGGACGGCCTGCTGGCTGAGTTCGGCCAGGGCCTCGGCAGAGGCTCCGCGCAGCATCAGGACGGCGCCCCGTTCCGGGCCGTCTTGCTGGTCTCCAGCGACTCGAGGTCGGCGAGGAACCGGTCCACGACCCGACCACTGCGGTCGTCGTCCTCGAGCGACTCCCCGACGATCCGACCGGCCAGCGAGGTGGCGAGGGTGCCGACCTCGGCGCGCAGTGAGGTGACCGCCTGCTGGCGCTCGGCCGCGATCTGGGCCTGCGCCTGCTCCTTGATGCGCTGCTGCTCGACGTGGGCCTGCTGCTTGGCCTCTTCGATGATCTGCTTGCCCTCTTCGTGCGCCTGCTCGCGGATCCGGCCGGCCTCCTTGCGGGCGTCGGCGACCTGAGCCTTGAACTCCGCCTCGGCGGCCTCTGCCTTCTGCTTGGCCTCGTCGGCGTCGGCGAACTCCTGCCGGATCGCCTCCTGCCGGGCCGTCATCGCCTTGTTGATCGGCGGTACGACGTAGCGAGCCAGCAGGAAGAACATGACCGCGAACGCGGCGAGCTCCACGAAGAACGTCGCGTTGGGCACGAGGAAGTTGCTCTCCATGGCCGTAGGAGCCACGAGCTGTCCTGCCATCGTCAGTTTCCTTTGCTAGCGGTCTTTGGTGCGGTGTCCGGTCCGGACTCAGGCCAGGACGAAGACGAACAGCGCCATGAACGCGAGGTTGATGAAGAACACCGCCTCGCAGAGACCGACGGTCAGGAAGAAGATCGTCTGGAGGCGACCCTGCGCCTCGGGTTGCCGGGCGACACCCTGGATGTAGGACGAGCCGGCCAGACCGTCTCCGATACCGGCACCGATCGCTCCGCCGGCGAGGGCGATGCCGCCACCGATGAAGGCACCGGCCAGCTGGACTCCGGTGTCAGTTGCTGCCATGGGTTTCTCTCCTCGTGTCTTGCGCCGCGGGCGACGCATCGGGGTTACCTCTTGTCGGACCCGACCTGGAGGTCAGGTCGCGGGAACGGGGGTCTTTTCTGCGGAGGCGGCCTCGTCGGAGGCCTCGGTCACGTCGTCGTGGTCGTCCACGTGGTCGTCGTGCTCGTCGCCGTGGCCGGCCCCGGCCATCGCGAAGTAGAGCACGGTCAGCAGCGCGAAGATGAAGGCCTGGATGCCTCCGATGAACATGTCGAAGAGCTTCCAGATCAGATTCGGCGCCCAGAGCAGGTAGAGCGGCATCAGGCCGATCAGCGCCAGCATGATGCCGCCGGCGAAGATGTTGCCGAAGAGCCGCAGGGCCAGCGTCAGCGGCTTGATGAGCTCTTCGAGGATGTTCAGGGGCAGCAGGATCGGGAACGGCTCGACGAAGTGCTTGAAGTAGCCCTTCACGCCCTTCTGCCGGATGCCGTAGACCCAGACGCTGACCATCACGAGCAGCGCCATCGCGTAGGTGAGGTTGGTGTCCGCGGTCGGCGCGGGGGTCAGGTGGACGTGGTCGTTGAGCGCGGTGGGCAGGAGCTCGAGCCAGTTCGCGAACAGGATGAAGAAGAACAGCGAGATCGCAAGGGGTGTGACGTAGGGGTGCACCTTGCCGAGGTTGTCCTCGACCTGGGTGTTGACCTCCTTGACCACCGTCTCCCACAGCAGCTGGATCTTGGTCGGCACGTGGTCGGGGGTCTCGCGGGTCAATGCGCGGCGGGCCAGGAAGCCCAGCAGCAGCACGACGCCGGCGGCGATGGCGGTGGTCCAGATGGTGTCGAGGTTGAACGTGAGCCCGAACAGCTCGCGCTCGACGTGGTGACCGATCTGGATCGTGGACTCCTCCTCCTCCGGATGGGTCTCCTCAGCCAGGGGGAGGAACACAGCGCTCAGCAGAGCCGCGGTCATTCGCTCTTCAGCTCCTTCAGCAGGGTGACGCTGGTCATCATGAGGGCCAGTAGCCGAAAGATGGCCAGGCCAAGCAGCAGTCCCACGCCGTCCGGCCAGAGCCAGACCGCGAGGGCCACCGCAACGACGGTCAGCACGAACAGTCGCAGGATGGTGGCTCGGATCATCTGGCCGCGGCTGGGCTGGTCACCGGAGCTGATGATCCGGAGCAGCCAGAATTCAGTGGCCAGATGGTTGGCCAGCCCGAGGGCGATGCCGATGGCCAGGCAGGTGGCGAGCCGCCACTCGCCGAGCTGGCCGATCACCCAGTAGGACGCGACGGCCAGGCCGAGGGCGATGAGGATGGTCTTGCGCTGGTCGCGCACGACCGTGAGCACCGAGGCCCTCTTGGCGGGCTCGACCGCAGGCTGGGCGGCCACCGGGGCGGTCATCCGGCCTCCTCGACGGCCCATTCAGCGGACGGCCGAGCGGACCCGGAGGGCGAACCCGACGGCCCCACTCGCCATGCCGAGGAAGACCCCCGCGACGGTGAACGCCGGGGTCGTGTCGGCCGCGCGGTCGATGAGAAGGCCGATGACGGTGCCCGCGACGATCGCCCCGACGAGGAGACCTCCGAGCCCGATGAGATCACGGCCCCGAAGGCCGGCATCGGTGGGCTCATCCGCCATTCACCCGGGTCGCTTTCGTGGGAGCTCGGAACACAGTGAGGGACGACGCCAACGAGGTGTCCACCACCGGGGGCGGGGAAGCGCGGCGACGTCGCGAAGTTACCACAGCGCACTGGTCCCTCGATCGGGGGGAGCGGGGCAGTCGTCATCGTTGGCGGCCGTCCTGTCGAGGGCGTTTCCTGGGTGCTTGTGAAAACTAGCACAAAGTCCCGGAGCGCTGCCAACCGGCGTCTCAGCCCTCCTCCAGCACAGCCAAATGGGGCTTGTGCAGCACCGGCAGGACGAAGGTGAGCACGATCGTCACCGTCGCCATCGCGACCAGTGCCACCACGACGGGCGGGCCGCTGTAGAGGCTGGCCAGCACGGTGCCGAAGGCGACCAGCGCGGCCCACAGCCACATGATCAACACCGCCCGACGCTGACTGTGGCCGATCTCGAGCAGCCGGTGGTGCAGGTGACGCTTGTCGGGCGCGAACGGCGAGCGGCCCTCGCGGGTTCGGCGCACGACGGCGAGCACGAGGTCGGCCAGCGGCACGATCAGCAGCGAGATCGGCAGCAGCAGGGGCAGCAGGAGGGGCAGGAAGCTGGAGCTGGCATCGGAGCCGCCGCTGGTGAGGTCGCTGGACTGGAACTGTCCCGAGAGAGTGACCGCGCTCGCCGAGAGCACCAGCCCGATCAGCATCGAGCCGCTGTCACCCATGAACAGCCGGGCCGGATGGAAGTTGTGGATCAGGAAGCCGGCACACGCGCCGGCCAGCGCCACGCTCAGGAAACCGGCGGTGGTGGCGCGCGGGAGGTCGTTGTCCTTGGTCAGCTGGTAGCAGAACAGGAAGAACGAGAGCGCACCGATCCCGACCACGCCCGCAGCCAGGCCGTCGAGGCCGTCGACCATGTTGACCGCGTTCATGGTGGCCACGACCAAGAGTCCGGTCAGCAGCGCTCTCTGCGCTGGATCGAGCGAGAACACCATGTCGTCCCCGTAAGGGAACCAGAAGAACCCGATCCCGAACGCGACCAGGAACCCGGCGGCCAGCACCTGACCGCCCAGCTTGGTGAGCGCATCGAGCTCGAACAGGTCATCGAGCACGCCCACCGCGCAGATCAGCGCACCCGCGATCAGCACGATCCCGGCGTCGCGGAACACGAATGGGCCGCTGGAGGACAGGAACGGCAGCTCACGTGCGACCAGAAACGCCGCAACCAGGCCGCCCAGCATGGCCAGCCCGCCCAGGTAGGGGATCGGCTCGTCGTGCACGTCCCGGTCGCGGACTCTGGCGACCGCGCCCGCGCGGAGCGCGATCTCGCGGGCGATCACCGTGAGCAGGTAGGTGACCGAGGCGGCGACCAAGAACACCAGGATGTACTCCCTCACCCGGCGTCGCCGTCCCTCACGTCGCGGTCAGATTCCGCCGGGGCGTCGGGGTCGGGCAGGGCGGCCTCCAGCGGCTCGAGCAGGGCGTTGAGGCGCTCGACGCTGAGCGCCCCCACGCGCAGCACGCGACCCGGCGTACAGGTCGCGTCGACAATGGTCGACGCCTCGCCACCCGGGGAGGTGCCGGCGTCAACGACCACGTCGACGTCCTCGCCGAGCATGTCCTCGGCCTGGCTCGCGTCTGTCGCCGCTGGCTGGCCGGTGAGGTTGGCGGAGCTGACCGCCAGCGGGCCAGTGCGCTCGAGGATGTCCAGGGCAACCGGATGGTCGGGCATCCGGACCGCGACGGTGCCTCGGGTGTCGCCGAGGTCCCACTGAAGCGAGGCGTGGGCGTGGCAGACCAGGGTGAGCGCACCGGGCCAGAACTCCTCGACCAGGGCCCTCGCCCAGGACGGCACCCGGACCGCGAGTGCGTCGAGCGTGGTGGCTGCCGAGACCAGCACAGGCGGGGGCATGTCGCGGTCGCGGCCCTTGGCGTCGAGCAGCTCCTGGACCGAGTCCTTGTCGAAGGCGTCGGCGGCCAACCCGTAGACCGTGTCGGTGGGAATCACCACGAGGCTGCCGCGCTGGATCGCGAGGCTGGCGGCCTCGACCGCGGCCTCGCGCTCCTCGTCGGTGGTGGTCGGGTAGCGGGTGCTCATTGGGACCTCACCCTGCCCGCCACAGGGGTCATGGTGCCAGTCGGGCGGTGGTGAACCGAGGACGGCCCGCGAGGTCGCGGTGGTCGCGCACCTCGGTCCACCGCCCCGTGGCCGTGAGGACGGCTGGGACCGCCTCGCCCTGGACGTCCGCGTGCTCGACGCCGAGCACTCCCCCGGGCCTGAGCAGTACGGCGGCGCGGATCGCCAGCAAACGGATCGCGTCAAGGCCGTCGGCGCCGGAGAACAGGGAGAGGTGCGGGTCATGGTCGCGCGCCTCCGGGGCGACCGATTCCCACGCCTCCAGCGGGATGTACGGCGGGTTGCAGACCACCACGTGGACCTGCCCGAGCAGGTCGTCGAAGGCAGTGAACGCGTCGCCGAGCCGCAGGTCGACAGCGGTGCCGGCGAGGTTGCGGGCGGCGTAGCCGTGTGCCACCTCGTCGAGCTCGACGGCGTGGATGATCGCGCCCGGCACCTCGTCGGCCAGCGCCTTGGCGATCGCGCCCGAGCCGGTGCAGAGGTCGACCACCGTCAGCTGGTCATCCCTGCTCTGCTCGATAGCCCAGCCGGCGAGGAGCTCGGTCTCCGGGCGGGGTGTGAAGACACCCGGGCCGACTTCGAGGCGGACGTGGCGGAACCAGACCTCCCCCGTCAGGTGCTGAAGCGGCTCGCGGGTCTCACGCCGGGCGACGAGCGCGTCGTAACGCGCCTGCGCGTCGGGCGGCACCTCGTCGATCAGCGACAGCTGGGTCCTCTTGATGGCGAGCACGTGAGCCAGGAGCACGGCTGCGTCGTGCTCGGGGCTCGGCACACCGACTTCGGCGAGGCGCGCCGCCGCTCGGCGTGCTGCCTCGCGCGGGGTCATGACTCGAGTGCGGCCAGGCTGTCGGCGAGGTCCATGTGTACGCAGGAGTCGATGACCGGCTGCAGGTCGCCGTCGAGGACCTGGTCGAGGTTGTAGGCCTTGTAGCCGGTGCGGTGGTCGGAGATCCGGTTCTCCGCGAAGTTGTAGGTGCGGATCCGCTCGGAGCGGTCCACGGTCCGGACCTGGCTGCGCCGGGCCTCGCTGGCCTCCGCGTCCGCCTCCTCCTGGGCTGCGACGAGCAGTCGGGCACGCAGGATCCGGAGCGCCTGCTCCTTGTTCTGGAGCTGGCTCTTCTCGTTCTGGCAGCTGACAACGATGCCGGTCGGTACGTGGGTGATCCGGACCGCCGAGTCGGTGGTGTTGACGCTCTGGCCGCCGGGTCCGCTGCTGCGAAACACGTCGACGCGCAGGTCGTTCTCGTCGAGAGTCACGTCGACCTCCTCGGCCTCGGGCAGCACCAGCACGCCGGCGGCGCTGGTGTGCACGCGCCCCTGCGACTCGGTGACGGGCACTCGCTGCACACGGTGCACCCCGCCCTCGAACTTGAGCAGTCCGTACGGCGCCTCGCCCGGCTCCGGAGTCCCCTTGGCCTTCACCGCCATGGTGACCGACTTGTAGCCACCGAGGTCGGACTCGGCCGCGTCGAGGACCTCGACCTTCCAGCCGCGGCGCTCGGCGTACCGGCTGTACATGCGCAGCAGGTCTCCGGCGAACAGCGCGGACTCCTCGCCGCCCTCCCCCGACTTCACCTCCAGGATCGCGTCCTTCTCGTCGGTGGGGTCGCGCGGGACGAGCAGCAGCCGGAGCCGCTCCTCAGCGGCGCGGCGTCGATCGGCCAGGGCGTCGACCTCGGAGGCAAAGCCGGGATCCTCGGCGGCCAGCTCGCGGGCCGCTTCGAGGTCGTCGCCGAGCGCGTCGAGGTCGTGCTTGGCGGCCAGGATCCGGCTCAGCTGGGCGTAGCGCTGGTTGAGCCGCTTGGCCAGCCGGGGGTCGGCGTGGGTCTCGGGCGCGGACAGCCGGCGCTCGAGCTCGCCGTGCTCCTGCACCATCGTGTCGACTGCCTCGAACACCGCTCCTCCTCCCGTGCTGACCATGGCTACGTGCAAATCACGAGCGCCGACCCGGCCCACGTGGGCAGGGTCGGCGCTCGGAGACAGCTACTTGGCGTCGGCGGTGTCGTCAGCCTTGTCGGCGTCCTTGGTCTTCTTGGCGTAGCGGGCCTCGAACCGGGCCACGCGGCCGCCGGTGTCGAGGATCTTCTGCTTGCCGGTGTAGAAGGGGTGGCAGTTCGAGCACACGTCGGCGTGGATCACGCCGGTCTTGGCCGTGCTGCGGGTGATGAACGTGTTGCCGCAGGTGCAGGTGACCTCGGTGTTCACGTAGTCCGGGTGGATGTCGCTCTTCATGGTGTCCTCTCTCGCGCCCCGGGTCGTCGTTGCCTGACGGCACGACGTGAACCGGAGCCAGCGGTCCAGCGTAGTCAACGCCGGGCACACGCGTCACATTCCCGCTGATCGGGCGGCGGGAGAATCTCAAGTCTCAAACGACGGCGCGAGAGAGCAGGGCTTCGACCCGGCTGGCCAGGTCCTTGGGCGAGAACGGCTTGGTGATGTAGTCGTCGGCACCGGAGTCGTAGCCGGTCTGTACGTCGGACTGCTGGGCCCGCGCGGTCAGCAGGATCACCGGGATGTCCTTCAGCGCCGGGTTGTTGCGGATCTCGCGAATCGCCTCGAGGCCGGTGAGCCCGGGCATCATCACGTCGAGAACGGCGAGGTCGGGATGGGAGTCGCGGCAGGCGTCGATCGCCGAGCTGCCGTCGGCCACCGTCAGAATCTGGTGGCCGAGCGTCGCGAGCTTGAACTCGACGAGGTCACGGATGTCCACGTCGTCGTCGGCCACCACGATGAGAGCCACTGGTGAGTCCCTCCCCCACACGGTCCGGGCCCGAGTCTTGACCCGAGTATTGAGTAGCAATCCGATCCGTGTGGCAGAACGCGAAAAATGTGCGGAATCCGTCGTCGCAGCCCGGTTCCGCCCCTCGGCCGGTCAGTCTTCGAGGGTCGGGGTCGTCTGCTGGACCTGCCTCAGGAACTCGTGGTTGGTCTGCGACTTCCGCAGCCGTTTCAACAGCAGCTCCAGGGCCTGCTGGCCCTCCAGGCCCGACAGGACCCGGCGCAGCTTCCACACGATCGCCAGCTCCTCCTCGCTCACGAGGTGCTCCTCGCGGCGGGTGCTGGACTGGACGGGGTCGATCGCCGGGAAGATCCGCTTCTCCGCGAAGTCGCGACGCAGCCGGATCTCCATGTTCCCGGTGCCCTTGAACTCCTCGAAGATCACCTCGTCCATCTTCGAACCGCTCTCGATCAGCGCGGTCGCGAGGATGGTCAGCGAGCCGCCGTTCTCGATGTTGCGCGCGGCCCCGAAGAACTTCTTCGGCGGGTAGAGCGCAGCCGAGTCGACGCCGCCGGAGAGGATCCGGCCGCTGGCCGGGGCGGCCAGGTTGTACGCGCGACCGAGCCGGGTGATGCCGTCGAGGAGCACGACCACGTCATGACCGAGCTCCACCAGCCGCTTGGCCCGCTCGATGGCGAGCTCGGCGACCATGGTGTGGTCGGCCGGCGGGCGGTCGAAGGTCGAGGAGACCACCTCGCCCTTGACGGAGCGCTCGAAGTCGGTCACCTCCTCGGGCCGCTCGTCGACCAGCACCACCATCAGGTGGCACTCGGGGTTGTTGCTGGTGATGGAGTTGGCGATCGACTTCAGGATCATCGTCTTGCCGGCCTTGGCCGGGGAGACGATCAGGCCGCGCTGGCCTTTGCCGATCGGAGCCACGATGTCGATGACCCGGCCGATCAGGTTGTCGGGGCCGGTCTCGAGGCGCAGGCGGTCGTCGGGGTAGAGCGGGGTGAGCGTGGAGAACTCGACCCGGGCCTTGGCTGACTCGGGATCGGCACCGTTGACGGTGTCGATGCGCACCATCGGGTTGAACTTCTCCTTGCGCTCGCCCTCGCGGGGCTGGCGCACCTGCCCGACGATGGCGTCGCCGCGCCGCAGTCCGTACTTGCGGACCATCGAGAGCGACAGGTACACGTCGTCGACACCCGGCAGGTAGCCGCTGGTACGCACGAACGCGTAGTTGTCGAGGACGTCGAGGATGCCGGCGGCCGGCACCAGGACGTCGTCCTCGAGGATCGTGGTGTCGGGCTCGTTGCGCTGGCCACCCCGGCTGCGGTCCCGGTCCCGGCCACGACGCCGCCGGTTGCGCCGGGCACCGTCTCCGTCGCCGTCGTCCTGCTGGTCGTCCACCTGGTCGTTGCGCTGGTCGTTGCGCTCGTCGTTGCGGTCGTTGCGCTGGCCGCCCTGCTGGTTGCGCTGGCCGCCCTGCTGGCCGCCCTGCTGACCGCCCTGCTGACCGCCCTGCTGGTCGTTCCTCTGATTCTGTTGGTCGTTGCGCTGGTCGTTGCGCTGGCTGTTCCGCTGGCTGTTCCGCTGGTTGTTCTGGTTGCTGCCCTGGTCGCGGCCCTGGTCGCGGTTGCCCTGCTGCTTGTCGCCGTCGCGGTCCTGTTGGCGGTTGCCCTGCTGGGGCTGCCGCTCGCGGCCGCCCTGCTTCTCGCCGCCCTGCTTCTCGCCGCCCTGCTTCTCGCCGCCCTGCTTCTCGCCGCCCTGCTTCTCGGCCTGCCCTCGGTCCTCGTCCCGAGTCCTTCTCCCGGCTCGGGCCGGACTGCTTGCCGGACTGGCCCGCCTGGTGCGCCTTGATGGCATCGACGAGCTGGGCCTTCTTCATCGAGCGGGCGCCCGAGATGCCGAGGCCGCCGGCCAGCGACTTGAGGTCGGCCAGCAGCATCGTGTTGATACCCCCGCGCTTCTTCGCCGCCTTCGCGACGGGCGCTTCCGGGGTGGTTTCCT
Source organism: uncultured Actinomycetota bacterium (assembly GCA_963817125.1). GTDB lineage: Bacteria > Actinomycetota > Actinomycetes > Propionibacteriales > Nocardioidaceae > Nocardioides. The sequence goes on along the minus strand of CAWFNB010000006.1, from coordinate 102,780 downwards.
GGGTGTCTGTCACGTGTTCCTTCGCTGCGCCAACACGCTCTGCCCGACCATGGGGGCAAACGCGGGGGTCAGCGCCAAGTGGAAGAGGTTGAGTCGCACCTCAGATGCGGTGCTGCGCCGAGAACCGGCGCAGCACGAATGTACCAAACAGTCGAGCGCTATCCGACCACGGCGCCGCGGGTGTCCACGGGGAGCTGGTGGTGCGCCCAGCCCTGCGGGCAGAACGCCGACAGGTCCTCGCCCCCTCCGACCAGCACCAGCACAGTCGGTCCGGCACCGGAGACAACTGCGGCCCGTTCCTCGGCTCGGAGCCGGTCGACCAGATCGAGCGAGGCAGGCATGGCCGGTCGGCGGTACCCCTGATGCAGGAAGTCGCGGGTGCCGGCCCAGAGCGACTTCGGGGTCCCGCTGGCCATGCCTGCGACCAGGAGCGCAGCAGCCCCCGCGTTGGCGGCTGCGTCGCCGTGCGGCACCGTCGACGGCAGCAGTCCGCGGGCCACGTGCGTGGACAGGGGCTCCGGCGGTACGAAGACCTCGGCAGTGATCCGCTCGTCGACCGGGGCGCTGGACCCGAACAGCTCGCCGCGCTCGTCGCGGCCCGAGATCACGAAGCCTCCCCGCAGCGCTGGGGCGACGTTGTCGGGATGCCCTTCCAGCTCGACCGCCAGCTCCAGGAGCTCGCCGTCGTCGACGTCGTCCTTATCGGAAAGCGCGCGCGCCAGCACGAGGCCGCCGATGACGGCGGCGGCCGAGGAGCCGAGCCCGCGCGCGTGTGGGATCGAGTTGTGGCAGGTCAGTCGTAGCCCGGGCGGCTGCGGCACCCCGAAGCCGTCGAAGAAGGCACGCATGGACCGGACGACGAGGTGGTCCTCGTCGAGGGGCACGGTGCCGGCGCCCTCCCCGGTCACCTCGACGACGAGGCCGGAGCCGGCCAGCTCGCCCTCCAGCTCGTCGCGCAGGTAGAGGGCGAGGCCGAGTGAGTCGAAGCCGGGACCCAGGTTCGCGGAGGTCGCCGGGACACTCACCTTTGAAGCGCCCCGCGCCATCACCGCAGCCCGGCCGCCTCGGCCGCGGCGGTCACGTCGGCGTCGACGACCGACTCGACCAGCGACCCGAATCCCTCGAGCGCCGTGGCGGTGTCCTTGAGACCGTGGCCGGTGACGGTGACGACGACGGTGCTGCCGGCGTAGGACTCGCCCGAAGCGACGTCGGCGAGCAGCCCGGCGATGCCGGCCGCCGAGGCGGGCTCGACGAACACGCCGTCGCGGGCCGCGAGCTCGCGCTGCGCGGCCAGGATCTGCTCGTCGCTCACGGCGCGGAACCTGCCGTCGGACTCGTGCGCGGCGGCCTCCGCGAGCTTCCACGAGGCCGGGTTGCCGACCCGGATCGCCGTCGCGCGGGTCTCCGGATCGGGGAACGGCTCGCCGGTGACCAGCGGGGCCGCCCCCTCAGCCTGGAAGCCGCGCATCCGGGGCTTGCGGGTCGCCATGCCAAGCTCGTAGTACTCGGAGTAGCCAAGCCAGTACGCCGCGATGTTGCCGGCGTTGCCGACCGGCAGCAGGTGGTAGTCGGGCGCGTCACCCAGGAAGTCGACGACCTCGAACGACGCAGTCTTCTGCCCTTGGAGCCGGACCGGGTTGACCGAGTTGACCAGCGAGACCGGGTAGTCCCAAGCCAGCCCCTTGGCCAGCTGGAGGCAGGCGTCGAAGTTGCCGCGGACCATGATCACCTTGGCGCCGTGCAGGACGGCCTGGGCCATCTTGCCGGCGGCGATCTTGCCCTCGGGCACCAGCACGAGCGGGGTGAGGCCGGCCTTGGCGGCGTACGCCGCCATCGACGCGGAGGTGTTGCCCGTGGAGGCGCACACGACGGCCTGGGCGCCGTCGTGGACGGCGACCGAGATGGCCGCGGTCATGCCGCGGTCCTTGAACGAGCCGGTCGGGTTGTCACCCTCGACCTTGAGCCAGACCTCTGCTCCGGTCAGGCCGGAGAGCCACTCGGACTGGACCAGCGGGGTGCCGCCCTCGCGGAGGGTCACCGCGGGGATGCCCTCGGGGATCTGGAGGAGGTCGCGGTACTCCTCGATGACACCGCGCCACTGGTGCGTGCGCTGAAGTGTGCCGCCTGGGTTCACGGTCACTCGTCGCCGCCCTCGACCCGCATCACCGAGGTGACCTCGCGGACGACGTCGAGGCCACGCAGGTGCTCGACGGTTGCCGCCAGCTGGGCGTCGGTCGCCGCGTGGGAGACGACCACGAGCTGAGCGTCGTCGTCGCGGCCCTCCTGGCGAACGGTCTGGATGGAGACACCGTGCTCGGCGAAGGCCAGCGCGACCGTGGCGAGGACCCCCGCCTTGTCGTCGACGTCGATGGCGACGTGGTAGCGGGTGATGGTCTCGCCCATCGGCAGCACCGCGCGGTCGGCGTACGACGACTCACCGGTGCCGCGCTTGTCGGCCAGGACGTTGCGGGCCACGGTCACCAGGTCGCCCAGGACGGCCGAGGCCGTGGGGGCGCCGCCGGCGCCCGGGCCGTAGAACATCAGCTGGCCGGCGGCCTCGGACTCCACGAAGACGGCGTTGTAGGCCTCGCGGACCGAGGCCAGCGGGTGGCTCCTCGGGATCATCGCCGGGTGCACGCGGACGGCGACCGCACTCTGCCCTTCGTGATCGTCTTTCAGCTCGCAGATGGCGAGCAGCTTGACCACCGACCCCATGTCCTTCGCCGACTGGACGTCGGCCGCGGTCACCTCGGAGATCCCCTCGCGGTGCACGTCGGAGGCGGTGATGCGGGAGTGGAACGCCAACGAGGCCAGGATCGCGGCCTTGGCGGCAGCATCGAACCCCTCGACGTCTGCGGTGGGGTCGGCCTCCGCGTAGCCGAGCTCCTGGGCCTCCTCGAGCGCCTCGGCGAAGCCGCTGCCCATCGTGTCCATCTTGTCGAGGATGAAGTTGGTCGTGCCGTTGACTATGCCGAGGACCCGGGTCACCTTGTCGCCGGCCAGCGACTCGCGCAGAGGTCGCAGGATCGGGATCGCCCCGGCGACCGCGGCCTCGAAGTAGAGGTCGCGCCCGGCCTTCTCGGCTGCCTCGAACAGCGTGGGCCCGTCCTCGGCGAGCAGTGCCTTGTTGGCGGTGACGACAGAGGCGCCGTTCTCGAGGGCGGCGAGGATCAGGCCGCGGGCGGGCTCGATACCGCCGATCACCTCGATGACGAGATTGACGTCCTCGCGCGCCACCAGCCCGGCGGCGTCGGTGGTCAGCAGTCCCTCGGGCACGTCGACCTCGCGCGGTGCCTCGAGGCGGCGTACGGCGATGCCGACGAGCTCTACCGGCGCGCCGACCCGGGCCTCGAGGTCACCGGCCTGCTCCTGCAACAGGCGGACCACCTGCGAGCCCACCGAGCCGCAGCCGAGGACGGCCACCTTGATGTTCATGCCTTGACACCCATGTCCGTCGACAACAGATCGTCCTCAGTCTCGCGCCGGACCAGGACCTGTGCGACCCCATCCCGCACGGCGACCACCGGCGGACGCAGGGCGTGGTTGTAGTTCGAGGCCATCGACCGGCAGTACGCGCCGGTCCCCGGCACCGCCACGAGGTCCCCCGGTGCCAGGTCCCCTGGCAGGAACTCGTCGCGGACCACGATGTCACCGGCCTCGCAGTGCTTGCCCACGACCCGCGCGAGCACGGGCGGCGCAGTGGACGGCCGCGAGGCGAGCGTGCACGAGTAGTCGGCGTCGTAGAGCGCAGTGCGGACGTTGTCGCTCATGCCGCCGTCGACCGAGACGTACGTGCGGATCGCGCCGCCGTCCAGCTGGACCGGCTTGACCGTGCCGACGGTGTAGACGGTGCACGTCGACGGGCCGACGATCGCCCGCCCCGGCTCGACGGAGAGCCGTGGCTGCTCGATCTCCAGGGCCCGGCACTCGTGCTCGACGATCTTGGTGATCTCGGTGGCGAGCTGCGCCGGGTCGCTCGGGTCGTCCTGGGTGGTGTACGCGATGCCGAAGCCACCGCCGAGGTCGAGCTCGGGCATGGTCACGCCGAGCTCGTCGGAGATCCGTGCGTGCAGGGCCAGCACCCGGCGGGCCGCGACCTCGAATCCCGAGGAGTCGAAGATCTGGCTGCCGATGTGGGAGTGCAGGCCGAGCAGCTCCAGGCCGGGCGCGGCCTGCACGCGGCGCACCGCATCCCAGGCGTCGCCCGAGGTGATCGACAGCCCGAACTTCTGGTCCTCGTGCGCGGTGGCGATGTACTCGTGGGTGTGCGCCTCGACGCCGGCCGTCACGCGGACCATCACCGGCTGCGTGGCGCCGAGCTCGTCGGTGATCTGCGTGAGCCGCTCGATCTCCACGAACGAGTCGAGCACGATCCGGCCGACCCCCTCGACGACGGCTCGGCGCAGCTCGGCGTGCGTCTTGTTGTTGCCGTGGTAGCCGATCCGGGCCGGGTCGAAGCCGGCCCTCAGCGCAACCGTGAGCTCCCCGGAGGAGCAGACGTCGAGGTTGAGGCCCTCCTCCGCGATCCACTGGGCAACCGCGGTGCAGAGGAACGCCTTGCCGGCGTAGAAGACGTCGTAGTCGGCGAAGCCCTCGCGGAATGCGCGGGCCCGGGCCCGGAAGTCGGCCTCGTCGAGGACGTACGCCGGGGTGTTGACCTCGGCGACCAGCTGCGGGATCGGCAGCCCGCCGACGGTCAGCTCGCCGTCGTCGTTCTTGTGGGCCGTGCCGGACCACAGGTGCGGCACCAGCGCGTTGGGGTCGGCCGGGGGCTGCAGCCACGCCGGACCGCGCAGCGCGCCGGGTGCGTGGGCCCAGCCCGCCTCGTGGGTGGTCGACATCTACATGCGCTCCGGGGCGCTGACGCCGAGGAGTGCCAGGCCGTTGGCAAGCACGACCCGAGTCGCGTCAACCAGCAGCAGCCGGGCGCGGTGCAGGTCAGAGGGCTCCTCGTCGCCCATCGGCAGCACCCGGCAGGTGTCGTAGAAGCGGTGGTAGGTCGCCGCGGTCTCCTCGAGGTAGCGCGCGACCCGGTGCGGCTCGCGCAGGTCGGCCGCACCCTGCACCACCCGCGGGAACTCCGCGAGGGCCCGCAGGAGCGCGCCCTCCTTCTCGTGGGTGAGCAGCTCGGGGTGTGAGTGCGTTGATTCAGAGGGGGGCGCGAGGCCGAGGTCCGCGGCGTTCCGCAGGATCGAGCTGACCCGGGCGTGGGCGTACTGCACGTAGAAGACCGGGTTGTCGCTGGTCGCCCTGGTCCAGAGGTCGACGTCGATGTCGAGGTTGGTCTCCAGGGAATTGCGGACCAGCGCGTAGCGGGCGGCGTCCACCCCGATCTCCTCGACGAGGTCCAGCAGCGTGACGATGTTGCCGCTGCGCTTGCCCATCCGGACCACCGAGCCGTGGCTGAGCAGGTTGACCATCTGGCCGATGATGATCTCGAGGTTCTTGCCCGGCTGGTCGCCGAAGGCGGCGCACATCGCCATCAGCCGGCGTACGTAGCCGTGATGATCGGCGCCGAGCAGGATCAGGCACCGGTCGAAGCCGCGGCTGCGCTTGTTGAGGTAGTAGGCGAGGTCGCCGGACAGATAGGCCGGCTCGCCGTTGGAGCGCACGATGACGCGGTCCTTGTCGTCGCCGAACTTCTCGGTGGCGAGCCAGAGCGCGCCGTCCTTCTCATAGACGTTGCCGAGCTCGGTGAGCCGGTCGATGGCCTGCTGGACGGCGCCGCTCTTGTGCAGGTCGTTCTCGTGGAACCAGACGTCGAACTCGACCCGGAAGTCGCCGAGCGTCTTCTTGATCTCCTCGAACATCATCGGGATGCCGAGGGCCCGGAAGGACTCCTGGGCTTCCTCGTCGTCCTGCTCCGCGACCTCGGGGTGCTCGGCCAGGACCGCCTGGGCGATCTCGGCGACGTAGCTGCCCTGGTAGCCGTCCTCGGGCATCTCCCGGCCCCGGCCCCGGACCAGCAGGCTGTTCGCGAACCGGTCGACCTGGGCGCCGTGGTCGTTGAAGTAGTACTCCCGGGCCACCTCGTACCCGGTGGCCTCGAGGAGCCGGCTGATGGTGTCGCCGACCGCGGCCCACCGTGCGCTCGCCAGGGTCACCGGGCCGGTCGGGTTGGCCGAGACGAACTCGACGTTCACCTTCTCCCCCGCGCCGGTGTCGCTGCGGCCGTACGCCGCGCCGGCGGCCACCACCTGCGCGGCCACCTCGCCCTGCGCTCCGGCCTCGACCCGGATGTTGAGGAACCCGGGGCCGGCGAGGTCGACCTGCGCGACGCCCTCGAGCTTCATCAGCCGGTCCCGGACCAGCTCGGCCAGGTCCCGCGGCGCCAGGCCGGCCTTCTTGCCCAGCTGGAGGGCCACGTTGGTCGCGTAGTCGCCGTGCTCCTTCACGCGCGGGCGCTCCACGGTGACCGTCGCCGGGACACCGTCCGGCAGGGTGAGCGCACCCTCGTCGGACAGCGTCGCCAGCACGTCGACGATCGCGGCGGAGAGCTGCTCGGGAGTCACCGGCCAAGGGTATCGGCGCGTCGTCACGCGCCTCGCACCAGTTTCTCCGCGCGGACACCGCACGGGTATGGTTCCGGTCGTCCTGAGCCCCCGTAGCTCAGGGGATAGAGCACCGCCCTCCGGAGGCGGGAGCGTAGGTTCGAATCCTACCGGGGGCGCTCATTTTCAGCTCGTGGTTCGAACGAGCACCGCGCTCTGTTCGACGGCGGGATCGTAGGTTCGAATCCTACCGGGGGCGCTCATTTCAGCTCGTGGTTCGAACGAGCACCGCGCTCTGTTCGACGGCGGGATCGTAGGTTCGGAGGCGGGAGCGTAGGTTCGAATCCTACCGGGGGCGCTCGTTTCAGCTCGTGATTCGGACTAGCGCTCGGGTGTCCTACGCCGGTTCGCTGCCGCCCAAGGCTCCGCCGTACGAAAGGTCCTCGGTTGCCTGGGCCTCGAGCTCGACAGTGCCCAGCAGCTGCTGCACGACGGTGGTGAAGAGCCAGGCTCGGAACGTCGGGAGGGACCAGCCGGCTTCGATCACCAAGCTCCGGTACAGGTCGTGACCCATCAACGCGACGACGAGGTCGGTGGCCCGCTCGGGGTCCAGGCCGGGGCGGAGCGCATCGAGCCCGACGATGCGCGCCACCATCTGCCGCTGGCCGTCCCGCCGGCCGGCACCAACGGCCTGCCAGTAGGCAGTGACGTCGGGGTCGGCGGCTGCTGCGGCGGTGACCGCGGGCCAGAGCGCCGCCACGCGCTCATAGATCGCCGTGCCGTGCTCGACGGCGAGGGCGAGCGCGCGCTGGGCCGACGTGGCCGACAGCAGCTCGCGCGCCCATGGCCCGCTCCATGACCGGGACCGCCGGTTCCTCACCGGCGGCGGTCACCTCGACCAGCTCACGGAGCAGCAGGCCCTTGGTCCGGAAGGTGTAGTAGACCGTCTGCACGGCGACCCCGGCGTCGCCGGCGATCTGCTCCACCGTCGTGGCGGCGTACCCCTGTTGGACGAAGAGGTCGCGCGCCGAGGTCAGCATGCGACGCCGGGTGGCCAGCGCACGCTCGGCGCGGCTCATGCCCGGCCTCTTGACCGATCGCTTCACGAGGGAGCATTCTACTAGTGATCTCACTAGTGACGCGCCTAGTGAACGAGGGGACCGACCATGACAGTCATTCGCAGCTCCACGGCGATCCGGTGCACGCCGGAGCAGGCCTTCGACTACCTCAGCGACATGCGCAACGAGCTCCAGTGGAACCCGGCGGTCGAGTCGGTCGAGAAGCTCACCGACGGACCGGTCGGGATGGGGACGCGGTTCCGCGCGAAGTGGAAGGGCGGGCCGCCCGTCGAGGCGACGATTGTCAGGTACGACCGACCGGACACGTGGGAGACCCACAACGGCGGCCCGCTTGAAGTGATCTTCAAGGCTCGCCTCGAACCGGTCACCGAAGGCACCCGACTGTCGGTCGACTTCGATGCTCGGCCACACGGGTGGTTCCGGCTGGTCTTCCCACTGTTCCTGCGCAAGCTGCGGCGCGACGAGAAGGCCAACATGACCTACATCCGCGAGGCGCTGGAGCGGGTGTCGAGCTAGGCGGGGTGGATGATCGGGACATGGAGCCCGAGGCCCTGGTCTCACAAGCGCGGACTGCGTTGCGCATCGGAGATGCGACCACGGCTCGCAAGGTGCTCGAGCAGGCGACGGAGACGCCCGAAGTGCTCGAGGGGCTGGCCGCTGCGTCGTACGTCCTCTTCGAGTACGAGCGCGGCATCGGGGAGTTCGAGCGGGCCTATGCCGCATACCGCTCGGCCGGGGACGGGGTCGGGGCGGCCCGGGTGGCGCGGACGCTCGGTTACATGCACGGCTCGACCTCGGGCGACTGGGCGGTGGCGGGCGGTTGGATCGCCCGAGCCAAGACCCTCCTCGCCGACGTGCCCGGCAGTAGCGAACGCGGCTGGGTCGCCCTGACCGAGGGGATGTTCGCGACCGACCGGGCGACGAAGGAGTCAACCTTCCGGCAGGCCGCCGAGATCGGTCGGATGACCGGGGACTCGGACCTGACGTTCGCGGCGCTGGCCTACTCGGGCGCGAGCATGGTGCACGACGACCGCATCGAGGAAGGCATGCTGCTGCTGGACGAGGTGCTGGCGGCGATCGCCGGCGGTGACGTCGAGGACTTCATCGTCGTGGAGGAGATCTTCTGCCAGCTGTTCTCCGCATGCGAGCACGCGCGCGACGTGCCCCGGGCCGAGCAGTGGATGCGGGTGGGCGAACAGATCGCGGAGCGCCGGAACCTCCCCGCGGTGAGCGCGTACTGCCGCACCCACTACGGAGGCATCCTCACCGCGGCCGGGCGCTGGCCGGAGGCCGATGTGACGTTGACCGAGGCGGTACGGCTCTGGGCGCTGGGACGGCGGACCCTCAAGGCCGGCGCCCTGATCAGGCTGGCAGACCTCCGGGTCAGGCAGGGCAGGTACGACGAGGCGGCAATCTTGCTGGAAGGCCGGAACGACGACGAGGCAGTCGGCCCGAGAGCCGCGCTCCACCTGGCTCGCGGTGAGCACGCGCTGGCGCTGGACCTGCTGCGCCACGCCGTACAGAAGGCCGACCCTGCCAACAGCTCGTGCATCCCGCTGCTCAGCTTGCTCGTGGAGACTCAGCTCGCGTGCGGCGAGGACCCGACGTTGAGCATCGACGCCATGTCCGCGTGCGCCGAGACGCACCCGTCCCCCTACGCCAACGCCCTGGTCGCCCTGGCCCGGGGACGCGCCGGTCAGGGTGATCCGAGGGTCTGGCTGCGTGACGCGCTCGAGGGCTTCACGCACGCACAGCTGCCGCTGGAAGCAACCCTGTGCCGCCTCGACCTCGCCCGCGCCTGCAGCGAGACCAACCCGGAGGTCGCGATCGCGGAGGCTAGACGTGCGCTGCAGAGCTTCGAGCTGCTCGAGGCGGCCCGCGGTGTCGACGCCGCCTCGGCTGTGCTGAGGCACCTCGGTCTCAAGGTTGCGCCGCCGAGGACGTCGGGACAGGTCCTCACCAAGCGAGAGCACGATGTCCTCCGGCTGCTCGGTGAGGGGCTGTCCAACCCGGAGATCTCCGAGCGGCTGTTCATCAGCCGCAAGACCGTCGAGCACCACGTCGGCAACGTCCTGGCCAAGCTCGGCCTCCGCAACCGCGCCGAGGCCGCCGGCTACGCCGTTCGGGGAGAGTCAGCCGACAAATAGGCCAGCACATAGGGGAGTTCCCCGATACCGGTTCGCGCGGTGGGTCCCACGATCGGCACATGACCTACGACGCCATCATCATCGGGGCACGCACCGCGGGCTCTCCCACTGCCATGTTGCTCGCCCGGAAGGGATATCGCGTCCTCGCTGTCGACCGCGCGACCTTCCCCAGCGACACCCTCTCGACCCACATGATCCACGCCCCTGGAGTAGCCGCGCTCGAGCGGTGGGGGCTGCTCGACCGGGTGGCGGCCTCGGGGTGCCCGCCCATCACCAGGTACCAGTTCGACTTCGGGCCGATCTGCATCAGCGGCACCACCAAGCCGGTCGATGGCGTCCACCTCGCCTACGCGCCTCGCCGTACCGTGCTCGACCAGATCCTGGTCGACGGTGCGCGCGACGCCGGGGTGGAGGTGCGCGAGGGGTACAACGTCGACGAGCTCGTCGTCGAGGACGGCAGCGTGGTCGGGATCCGCAGCGGGGACCGCGAGGACCGCGCCCGCGTCGTCATCGGTGCCGACGGCCGTAACAGCCATGTCGCGAAGGCCGTCGGCGCGGAGGAGTACGACACCAAGCCCCGGCTGCAGTACTCCTACTTCACCTACTTCAGCGGCTTGCCGACCGAGGCCTTCGAGAGCTACATCCGCCCGGACCGTGGCTTCGCCTGTGCGGCGACCAACGACGGTCTGACCATGGTCGTCGCCGGCTGGCCCTACGCGGAGGCGCAGGCCTACAAGGCCGACGTGGAGGGCAACTTCATGGCGACCATGGAGCTCGTGCCGGAGTTCGCGGCGCGCCTCCGCGAGGCCAGGCGTGAGGCCCCGTTCCTCGGCGGCGCGGTGCCGGCCTGGTTCCGCAAGCCGTACGGCGACGGATGGGCACTGGTCGGGGACGCCGGCTACAACAAGGACCCGATCACAGCGCAGGGCATCACCGACGCGTTCCTCGACGCGGAACGGTGCACCGACGCGATCGACCAGTGGATGCAGGACGGCAAGCCGTTCGACGACGCGATGTCCGCGTGGCACCAGGAGCGCGATGCCAAGGCGATGCCGATCTACGAGTTCACCGCCCAGCTCGCCAGCCTCGAGCCCCCGCCACCGGAGATGCAGCAGCTGCTCGGCGCCATGTCCGGCAACCAGGAGGCCATGGACGGCTTCGTCAGCGTCGTCTCCGGAGCGGTGTCACCGGCAGACTTCTTCTCCGAAGCGAACGTCGGCCGGATCTTCGAGCAGTCGCGGTCCTAGGGCGCGGGGTCAGTTGTCGTCCACCTGGATCACGACCTTGCCGAAGTTGCGGCCGGCCAGCATGCCGTTGAAGGCCGGCACGACGTTCTCCAGCCCCACCGTGATGTCCTCGCGGTAGCGGACCTGCCCGTCCCTGACCCACGCCGACATGTCGTCGAGAAACTGCGCGTGGTGCTCCCGCTCGAACTCGCTCTGGATGAAGCCGCGCACGGTCAGGCTCTTGGTGAGCACCCTGCGCATGAAGGCATCGAGCCGATCCGGCCCCTCGGCCGCCGTGGTGGCGTTGTAGCCCGCGACCAACCCGCAGACCGGGATCCGGGCATAGAGGTTCAGGTGCCGCAGCACCGCACGACCGACGGCGCCGCCGACGTTCTCGAAGTAGACGTCGATGCCGTCCGGCACCGCGTCCGCCAGCCTCTCGCGGAAGTCAGGAGCGCGGTGGTCGACCGCCGCGTCGAAGCCGAACTCCTCGATCAGCGCCCGGCACTTCTCGGCTCCGCCGGCGATCCCCACCGCCCGGGCCTCCTTGATCCGGGCGATCTGTCCGACTGCCGACCCGACCGGCCCGGTGGCGGCGGCGACCACGACCGTCTCGCCGGCGCGCGGCCTGCCGATCTCGAGCAGGCCGGCGTACGCCGTGAACCCCGGCATGCCCAGCACTCCCAGAGCCGTCGACACCGGCGCCGCGTCCGGGTCGAGCTTGCGCGTCCATCGTGCGTCCGCGATCGCATGGGTCTGCCACCCGGAGTAGGAGAGCACCAGGTCACCGACCGCGCGGTCCGGTGACCGCGACTCGAGCACCTCGCAGACCGTGGCACCGACCATCACGTCGCCGAGCGCGACCGGATCTGCGTAGGACTCGGCATCGCTCATCCGGCCGCGCATGTACGGGTCGAGGGACAGGTAGATGACGCGAAGCAGCACCTGGCCGTCCTCGAGCGGCGGGAGGTCGACGGTGACCGTGTCGAAGTCGGCGGCCGTGGGCTCGCCATCGGGACGGGCGGCAAGGACGATCTGCGTTGACTTCACGAGTCCCTGCCTATCAGTTCCTCGACCAGGTCAGGTCGGCGCGTTCACAGCTGTGGGCGCGGTCGGCACCCGGCACGGCTGCGGGGCGCCGTCGCAGCAGGGCTCGATGTAGAGGCAGCGTGGGCATCGGTTGTGCGCCTGCTCGGCGTACATCTGGGTGCTGCAGAACGGGCACGGGAGATCGAGGGCCACGTGCCCCAGCATGGCCCGACAGTCCCTGACGTTCGAGTCGTGTGGACCGGCGTGTCGTGACCAAGACGTCGGGGACTATCCCAGTCCCATCTCCGTGATCAGCTCGTCAGACAGCTCGCGGGAGTAGATGGTGGTGAGGTGACCCCGGTCGCGGTAGGGCAGCACATCGCCGATGACGACCGGGCACTGGTTCTCCCAGCACAGCCACCTGGTGGGGTCGACGACGTCGGTGCCGGCGGCAGTCGCCGCCTCCTCGGAGACGTCGGCGTCGCGGACCGAGGCGGCCAGCGGTTTGAACAGGCAGTCGCCGAGGTCTGGGCGGCCGGTGGTCAGGCACGCGTCGGGCTCCACCTCCGACTTCGGTACGTCGCGCAGCAGCACCGCGCGGTCCGTGATCCCGGCGAGCCGGGTGAACAGGTCGACGTACCCGGCCCGGGTCGCGTCTTCCTCCCCGTCGGCCGGGATGCGGGCGCCGGAGTCGTCGTAGAGGACCGGGTTGGGGCCGCTGGAGGAGACCACGACCAGGTCGGGGTGCAGCGTGGCGATCTGCTCGAGGGCCCACGCCCGGAAGTCGTCGCACTCCGGCCACGCGGGCGATCCCGGGACCAGCTCGCCGACCGTGACGAGCGACGCCGAGCAGTTCGGCTTGACGAGGTAGTAGGTGCGGTAGCCCAGCTCGGATCCGATCGCGTTGAACGCGGGGATCCACATCCGAGCGTGGCTGTTGCCGAACACCACGATGCTGCGGTCGGCCTCGGGATCGCCCATCGGGCACAGCTCCCGCGAGTCACGCTCGTAGTCGCACTCCCCGACCTCGGGCACGTCGTCGCGCAGCGCGAGCAGGTCCGGAGTCAGGTCGCTCGGGACCGCCATGTCGTGGCGCGCCGCGATCACCGAGGCCTGCACCAGCGCGACGGTGGGGTCCTCGTCCAGGTCGTACGACGACTCGTCGTCGACCCCGAAGTTGGACAGCGTGATCGCCGGGTTGTTGCCCAGGGCGCCCGAGGAGTACTCGCTGTAGTAGTAGCCGCTGAGCGAGCCGGCTGCGACCACGGCGACAGCGGCGGGGTAGAGCGACAGCGCCCGCCGGACCGGGAACCGGCGCGGGCTGCGGAACGGCTGCTCGACGTAGCGGTAGGTCAGCGCGGACAGCACGAACACGACCACCACGCAGACCGACGTCCGCAGGAAGCCGAGGTCCCGGCCGTAGTGCCGCGAGGCGATGATCAGCACCGGCCAGTGCCACAGGTAGAGCGAGTACGACCAGTCCCCCACCACCCGCATCGGCAGCACGCCGAGAGCGCGCACGGGGAGCGGCTCTCGCGCGTGCCCTCCCGCGCCCGCCAGCAGCACCAGCGCCGAGCCGACCACGGGCACGGCTGCCGCCGAGCCGGGGAACGGGGTCTGGTCGCCGTAGACAACGCAGGCGACCGCGATCAGCACCAGCCCGAGTCCGCAGACCACCCCGCGGACGAGGGCGCTCATCCGCGCTGCGACCGACGTGGCGACCAGCGCCGTCAGGGCACCCAGCCCGAGCTCCCACGCTCGCGCCGGGGTCGAGAAGTACGCCGCCAGCGGGTCGTTCGCCGTGCTGACCACCGACCACGCGAACGACGCCCCGGTGACCACCACCAGCACACCGAGCACCAGCGGCCCGGGCAGCCCCCGGTTGCCCCGGCGCCAGCGCGCCAGCAGCACCAGGCCCAGGAGCAGCGCAGGCCAGACCAGGTAGAACTGCTCCTCCACCGACAGCGACCAGTAGTGCTGCATCGGGGACGGCGGCTCCTCCTGGGCGAAGTAGTCGGTGCCGACCGCGGCGAAGCGGATGTTGGCGGCGAAGAAGACCGCCCACAGCGCGTCCTTGACGACCGCCAGCAGGTCGACCGCGCTGAGCCACACCGCCGAGGCGAGCACCGTCGCGATGGTGACCAGTGTCGCCGCGGGCAGGATCCGCCGGGCCCGGCGCGCGTAGAACCCCGGGATCGAGAGCCGGCCGGACTTCTCGACCTCGCGGAAGAGCAGCTGTGAGATCAGGAACCCGGAGATCACGAAGAACACGTCGACCCCGACGAAGCCGCCAGGCAGGAAGGGCACCCCGGCGTGCGACGCGATCACGGTCAGCACCGCGATCGCGCGCAGCCCCTGGATGTCGTCCCGGTGCCGCAATGTCGGCACCGGGCGCGCAGCGGTGTCGCTCACTGGGCGGCGGCCGTGGCGGCGGCCGGCCCGAGCTGGATCTGCTCCTCGAGCTCGTCGGACAGGTAGGCCGCGTAGGTCTGGCTGACGTGGGTCCGGTCGCGATGCGCGATGTACTGGCCGACCACGCTCGGGCACAGGTCGTTCCAGCAGAACCACGCCGCGGTCTCGACGAACTGGACTCCCTTGCTGCGGGCCGCCTGCCGTAGCGCGTCGATGTAGGTGAGCGAGACCTTGTCCTGCTTGGACAGGCAGTCCTTCAGTGTCGCGTCCCGCTCGGACAGGCACTGGCCTGGGTGTTCGATGACCGCTGGCGGGTCGCCGATCACGATGACGCGCCCGGCGTTCGGCGAGAGGTGGTCGACCTCCCGCTCCATGCCCTCGCGGTACATCGTCACCATCGTCTCCTCGTCATTGACGAGCTCGCCGTCGTCGCTGGTGAAGCCGCGCCGGTTTGCCTCCGAGCCGAGCAGCACGACTTCCGGCTGCATCTCCTCGACCTGCTCGCGCGCCCACTCCTGGAACGCCTCGCAGTCGGTGCTCGGTCCGCCGTTCACCATCCACGGCGTCACGTCGGAAGAAGGGCAGCCCTCGCGGATCAGGAAGTACGCCGTGTAGCCGTACCGCTTGGCCAGCGCGTCCAGTGGCGGCACCCACTGCCGGGCGTGCGAGTCGCCGATCAGGATCAGGGTCTTGTCGCCGTCGGTGTCACCCCGCGGGCACAGCGGCCGGTCGTCGTTGATCTGGAAGTACTGGCACTTCCCGAGGTCGGGGATGTCCGTGCCGAGGTCGAGCAGGGAGGGCTTGAGGTCGGCGGGGATCTCGTAGCCGTTCTGCGCCGCCTCGACCGAGGCCTGGACCAACGCCACCACGGGGTCGGCGCTGAACTCCGGGGTCGGCTCGTCGGTGCCCTGGCCGAACGCCGAGGTGGTGATCGGCGGCCCGCCGCCGGAGAGCTCGCTCTCGACCACACCGTTGGCCGCGGCAAGCATCGGGAGGGTGAGCACGACGACCGCCGGGTAGAGCAGCACCCCCCGCAGCCGGCGCACCTTGAAGACCTGGGCGCGACGGAACGGGTTCTCGACCAGGTGATACGTCGCCGCCGACAGCGGGATGACGAGCGCGATGATGAGCAGGCCCAGCCAGCCGACAGCGGGTCGCCAGGCCTGGCTGACGATGATCAGCGCCGGCCAGTGCCACAGGTAGATGGAGTAGGACCAGTCGCCCAGTGCCCGCATCGGCAGTAGCTCCAGCAGCCGCTGCGGGCCCCAGGTCGCCGGCCGCAGGCCACCGGCCAGCAGCGCCGCCGTACCGACGACCGGCAGCGCGGCGGCGTACCCCGGGAAGACCGTGGTCGGGTCGTAGACGAGCGCGGCAACCGTCACTGCGGCCAGCCCTGCCCAGGCCAGGACGGACTGCACTGCGGGCCGGAGCAGGATCAGCCGGGTGCTCAGGCAGGCGACAAGGGCGCCGATGCCCAGCTCCCAGCCCCGCGTGAACGGCGAGAAGTACGCCGCCACCGGGTCGGTCGTGCTGTAGGAGACCGAGAACGCGAACGAGACACCGACGATCACCACCAGCGGCGAGACGCCGAGGTCGCGCACCCGTGGGCCCAGGCTGCGGGCGCCGGCGCTGCGCCGGGCCCGCCACCCGGCGTACAGGCAGAGCAGCAGGACCAGCAGCGGCCACACCACGTAGAACTGCTCCTCCACCGCCAGCGACCAGTAGTGCTGCAGCGGAGAGGCAGGGTTGTCGTTCTGGAAGTAGTCGGTGCCGTCGCTGGCGAACTTGAAGTTTGCGGCGAAGAACGTCGCCCACAGCGCGTCCTCGATCGCACCGTTGGCCTCCACGGCGCTGAGGAAGTAGGTGCCTGCGGCGACGGTCGCCACGATCACCACGGTGGCTGCCGGCAGGATCCGGCGCGCCCGGCGCGCGTAGAAGCCCAGCAGGGAGACCCGGCCGGTGCGCTCGGACTCGGAGACCAGGAGCCCGGTGATCAGGAAGCCGGAGATCACGAAGAAGACGTCCACCCCGATGAACCCGCCGTGGAACGGTCCGATCCTCGCGTGGTCGAGGACCACCAGCAGGACAGCGAGGGCACGGAGGCCCTGGATGTCCTGACGGAAGCCCGGATGCATGGCCGCCATCGTAGGTCGGGAGCCCCCTCGAACCCGCTTCGGCGGGCCGGGTTCAGGCTCGCTGGTCGAGCGCTAGGAGCCTGCTAGATGGCGGCCTCGTAGATGGCGAGGTCGGCGGAGAAGTGCTCCTCGAGGCGAGCACGCGTGGCGGCGTCCATCTCGCCCTCGCGCGCCGGCGAGACGTTGGTGGGATCGAGCACAGGTGCCGCGATGCCCAGTGACCCGGCCATCCACGCGATCGCGGCGTCGAGGTGCTCGTAGCGATACATCCGGTCCACGATCACGGCCCCGTCTGCGTCGGTCACGAAGTTGGCCGACGTCCCGAGCGGTACGTCGCCGCCGATCAGCCGGTCCGCGAACTGGGCGAAGGAGAGATCGCCGGTCCAGTTGGGCTGGCCAGCCGCCTCGGGCCGGGAGCGGTACTTCCACCAGGAGACCGCCCGGTCGAGGGGGTGCCGGACCAGGCACATGGTCTGGTAGCTCTCCCGCGGGTGGCCGTACCGCTCCAGCCACGGTGCGAGCACGGTCTCGAAGGTGACCGCGGACATGTGCTTCATCCCGGGCGGCTGCCGGAACAGGATCATCGCGTGCCGCGCGAAGTGCTTCTGGAGCACCGTGGAGCCGGCCTTGGGCATCGACAGGAACACGAACCCGCGGTCGGCGAAGCACATCACGCGAGCCATCCTGCCCGGCTGGGCCCCATCGGTGGTTGAGGAGGTTGCGCAGCAACCGTCTCGAAACCACGCACGACGAGGCTGGGACTCGACCACGGCGAGTCCAGCGCAGGTCGAGGTGGTTTCGAGACGGGCGCAGAACGCCCTCCTCAACCAGCGCTAATCGCAGGACTCGAGGGTGGCGTCCTCGCGGGCCCGGTCGCCGAGCCGCTTGGCCTGGTCGACATACGGCAGCACCACACTGGCGCCCCCGACGTTGCCGATCCCGCCCAGCAGGACGCAGGTGGTGATCTTCGAGGGTTTGATCTCCGCGGCGGCCCGAGCCAGCCGATAGAGCTCGGACGGGGATGCGTTGGTGGCCATGTTCTGCAACGCCGAGAACACGCCAAGCTCGATGAAGCCGTCGCGTCCGGCGCGCTGGCGAATCTTGGCCTGGATGCCGCGGAGGACTCGCTGCTGGTTGGCCGACCTGTCGAAGTCACCGCGGAGCAGCGTCTTGCGGATCCGGGAGAACGACAGCGCGAGGTAGCCGTTGAGGTGGATCCGGCCGGGTTCGAAGCCCTGGGGCTTCAGGTAGGTGTCGCTGAAGAAGCTCGGGTTCTCGACGTCGATCCCGCCGATGTCGTTGACCATCGCCTTGAACTTCTCGAACCGGGTGACGAACACGTAGTCGGGCACGATGCCGATCAGCTCACCGACCGTCTCGCCCAGCAGCTCCGGGCCGCCGTAGTAGAGGGCGGCGTTGATCCGGTCGCTGCCCACGCCCGGGATCGACACGTAGGAGTCGCGGGGGATCCCGATCGCGGCCGCTGCGCCGGTCTTGGTGTTCAGCCCGATCAGCTGCAGGGCGTCGCCGCGGGTGCGCGTCATGTCTTCCCCGGGGCGGGCGTCAGAGCCGACCGCCATGATCCAGACGACGTCGGGGCTGACGTCGACGGTGGTGGCCCGCTTGATCTTGATCAGGGCCAGGTCGGTGGGCTTGACCGTCGAGCTCGGCGCCACGGTCACGCAGACCGCCAGCGCCAACCCGAGCACCGCGAGCCGGACGCCGCGCCAGAGGTGGGGCCGGGCCGTCACAGCTGCTCCGCCTGGTCCACGTCGTACCCGAAGATCTTCCACTCGCCCCTGTCCTTGGCCAGGTAGAGGTCGCCCCGCACCCGCATCGACGCCTCGAGGTCGCCGGAGGTGGTGAAGTCGAGGACGAAGTGCGCGGTCACCCCGCGCGGGTGCCCGTCGAAGGCGAACACGTCGGCCCGGACCCGCCGCCTCGTCGCAGTTGCGGAGTCGATCTGGTCGGCGATCGACTGGTTGCTCAGGATGTCGAGTTCACCCTCAGCGTCGGCGGCGGCCCCCTTGGTGAAGCCGCTGAACGCGTCGGAGTAGTCGTCGCGCGGGAACTCGCCGAGGAAGGCGCCGTCGAACCACGGGTCGATCACCGCGGTGACTCCGCCCTTGACCCGGGACCGGTGGTCGGCGTCGAGCTTCTTGCCGATGTTCTGCAGGCTGGTCACGGTCGCGACGTCCGGAACGTCGCTGCCGTGGTCTGCCGAGGAGCCGTCCGGGCTGCCCTCGATGTCGTCTCCGGAGTCGCAGCCGGCGGCGCCCAGGGCCAGCACCAGACCCGTCGATCCGGCCATCGCAGCGACTCGCCACCTGACCAGCACAGACCGTGCTGGGGACCGGGTGACCGACGTCATGGGGACAGCCTCACACGAGGGGCGACCTCGACCCTGCATTTGCTGGCATGGAGGACTAACGTTGAGAGCCGAAGTCATCACCCGTCCTGTGCCCATGGAAGAGGCGAACCGCGCCGTGCCCGACCCAGCATCCTCATCCTCGTCGTCCTCGGCCACTGTGCCCGAGGAGTTCGGCGCCAACGCCTGGCTCGTCGAGGAGATGTTCGAGCGTTTCAAGGCCGACCCGGGCAGCGTCGACCAGACCTGGGTGAAGTACTTCCACGCACACGGCACCGGCGGCCCCAACGGTGAGCCGAACGCCGAGCAGTCCGGCTCGTCGTCGAACGGTGCGCCCGCCGCGACCACGACCACCGCCGAGCCCAAGCCGGAGTCCAAGCCGGAGTCCAAGCCGGCTCCCAAGAAGCCGGCCCCCGAGCAGAAGTCAGCACCGGAGCAGAAGGAGACCGAGGCCAAGCCCGCCCCGGTGGCCAAGCCGCGTCCCGAGACCAAGGCGGCCGAGCCGGCCAAGGGCACCACCAACCCGGTTCCGAAGGAGCAGCCGCCCGCCGCGCAGGCCGACGCCAAGGACGAGCCGACCTACACCGTGCTTCGAGGAGCGCCGGCCCGCACCGCTCAGAACATGGACGTCTCGCTGACCGTCCCGACCGCCACGTCAGTGCGCTCGGTGCCGGTCAAGCTGCTGTGGGACAACCGCACCGTCATCAACAACCACCTCGCCCGGGCCCGTGGCGGCAAGGTGTCGTTCACCCACGTGATCGGCTACGCGCTGGTCAAGGCCCTCAAGTCCTTCCCCGAGATGAACGTCGGGTTCGACGTCATCGACGGCAAGCCGAACCTGATCCAGCCCGCCCACATCAACCTCGGGCTGGCCATCGACATGCAGAAGCCGGACGGCACCCGTCAGCTGCTGGTGCCGTCGATCAAGGGCGCAGAACGGATGGACTTCGCGGCGTTCTGGACGGCGTACGAGGACATCGTGCGCAAGGCCCGCGACAACAAGCTCACCGTCGAGGACTTCCAGGGCACCACGATCTCGCTGACCAACCCCGGCGGCATCGGCACCAGCCACTCGGTCCCCCGCCTGATGAAGGGCCAGGGCGCGATCATCGGCGTCGGCGCGATGGAGTACCCGCCCGAGTGGCAGGGCGCCTCCGAGGACGCGATCGCCCGCAATGCGATCAGCAAGGTCATGACGCTGACCTCGACCTACGACCACCGCGTCATCCAGGGCGCGCAGTCGGGTGAGTACCTCAAGCGGATCCACCAGCTGCTGCTGGGCCAGGACGGCTTTTTCGACGAGATCTTCCGCTCACTCCGGATCCCCTACGAGCCGATCCGCTGGAGCAACGACATCTCGACGTCCCACGACGACGAGATCAGCAAGCAGGCGCGGATCCTCGAGCTGATCCACGCCTACCGGGTGCGCGGCCACATGATGGCCGACACCGACCCGCTGGAGTACCGCCAGCGCAGCCACCCCGACCTCGAGGTCGAGACCCACGCGCTGACTCTGTGGGACCTCGACCGGGAGTTCGCGACCGGCTCGTTCGGGGGCGAGGGCCGGCGGTTCATGAAGCTGCGCCACATCCTTGGCATCCTGCGCGACTCCTACTGCCGCACCACCGGCATCGAGTACATGCACATCATGGATCCCGAGCAGCGCCGCTGGATCCAGGAGCGGGTCGAGCAGCCCCACACCAAGCCGCCCCGCGAGGAGCAGCTGCGGATCCTGCTCAAGCTCAACCAGGCCGAGGCCTTCGAGACCTTCCTGCAGACCAAGTTCGTCGGCCAGAAGCGGTTCAGCCTCGAGGGAGGCGAGACCACGGTCCCGGTGCTCGACGAGATCTGCGAGGCGGCGGCCGAGGCCCACCTCGACGAGGTCGCCATCGGCATGGCGCACCGCGGCCGGCTCAACGTCCTGGCCAACATCGTCGGCAAGAAGTACTCCCAGATCTTCCGGGAGTTCGAGGGCAACATCGACCCGCGGACCGTGCAAGGCTCCGGCGACGTCAAGTACCACCTCGGCGCCGAGGGCGAGTTCGAAGCCGGCTCCGGCGACACCATCAAGGTGTCGGTCGCCGCGAACCCGTCCCACCTCGAGGCGGTCGACCCGGTGCTCGAGGGCATCGCGCGCGCCAAGCAGGATGTGCTCGACAAGGGTGCCGTCTACCCGGTGCTGCCGCTGCTGGTCCACGGCGACGCGGCGTTCGCCGGCCAGGGCGTGGTCGCGGAGACGCTCAACCTCTCCCAGCTGCGCGGCTACCGCACCGGCGGGACCATCCACGTCGTCGTCAACAACCAGGTCGGGTTCACCACCTCTCCTGGCTCCTCGCGCTCCTCCCTCTACTGCACCGACGTGGCACGGATGGTGCAGGCGCCGATCTTCCACGTGAACGGCGACGACCCCGAGGCCTGTATCCGCGTGGCGCGGCTGGCCTTCGAGTACCGGCAGGCGTTCAACAAGGACGTGGTCATCGACCTGGTCTGCTACCGCCGGCGCGGTCACAACGAGGGCGACGACCCCTCCTACACCCAGCCGCTCATGTACGACCTGATCGAGCAGAAGCGGTCGGTGCGCAAGCTCTACACCGAGTCGCTGATCGGCCGTGGTGACATCACCATCGAAGAGGCCGAGCAGGTGCTGCGCGACTACCAGCAGCAGCTCGAGCGGGTCTTCACAGAGGTGCGCGAGGCCACCGGCCAGCCCTCCGAGTGGACCACGGTGCCCGACTACCCGGACAAGCCCCACGGCGAGACCGCGACCGCGGTGGTGCCGGAGGTGCTGAAGCGGATCGCGGACGCCTACGTCACGCCACCGGACGGGTTCACGGTGCACCCCAAGGTGATGCCCCAGCTGCAGAGGCGCGCAGCGGCGATCACCGACGGGCCGATCGACTGGGGTACCGGCGAGATCCTCGCGTTCGGCGCACTCCTGATGGACGGCCGTCCGGTGCGGCTGGCCGGACAGGACTCCCGGCGCGGCACCTTCGTCTCGCGGTTCGCCACGATCATCGACCGGGTCAACGCCGACGAGTGGACGCCGCTCGCCAACCTGACCGAGGACCAGGCGAGGTTCCACGTCTACGACTCGCTGCTGTCCGAATACGCCGCTCTCGGCTTCGAGTACGGCTACTCGGTGGCCCGCCCGGAGGCACTGGTGCTCTGGGAGGCTCAGTTCGGCGACTTCGTCAACGGCGCGCAGACCGTGATCGACGAGTTCATCACCGCGGGCAAGACCAAGTGGCGCCAGGAGTCCGGTGTCGTGCTGCTGCTGCCGCACGGCTACGAGGGCCAGGGACCCGACCACTCGTCAGCGCGCATCGAGCGGTTCATGACCATGTGCGCCGACGACGCGTTCGTGGTGGCCCAGCCGTCCACTCCGGCGTCGTACTTCCACCTGTTGCGTCGACACTCGCTCGGCGAGGAGCACCAGCCATTGATCGTGTTCACGCCGAAGTCGATGCTCAAGCGCAAGGAGGCCGCCTCTCAGCCAGGCGACTTCACCACCGGCTCCTTCCGGCCCTTCATCGGCGACGAGAGCGCCGACGCGCAGAAGGTGGACACCCTGCTGCTGTGCTCGGGTCGGGTCACCTGGGACCTGATGGTGGAGCGTGGCAAGCGCGAGGACGGCGAGCGGTTCGCGATCGGACGGGTCGAGCAGCTCTACCCACGTCCGCTCGATGACATCAAGCACGAGATCGCCCGCTACCCGAGCCTGAAGAAGGTCCGGTGGGTGCAGGACGAGCCGGTCAACATGGGCCCCTGGCCGCACTACGCGCTCAACGTGTGGTCGCAGGTTGACGCCTCGGTGGAGGCGGTGGCCCGGCCCGAGTCGTCCTCGCCGTCGGTGGGCACCGCGAAGCGGCACGCCGAGGAGCAGAAGGACCTGATGGCCGGGGCTTTCAAGTAGACGTGTACTTCACTGACCGCGGCATCGAGGAGCTGGCCCAGCGGCGGGGGGACGAGGAGGTCTCCCTGGCCTGGCTGGCCGACCGGCTCAGCGAGTTCACCGACACCCATCCCGAGTTCGAGACCGCCGTCGAGCGGCTGGCCACCTGGCTGGCCCGGCTGGACGACCCCGAGGACTAGAACCTGTTCTAGGATGGCGTCGTGACTGCGCAGATCGAGTGGGTCCAGTCCCCGACCTCCGATGTCAGCTACCCAGCGGCGCCCTGGCACATGGTGGGCTCGTTGTGGCTGACCCTGTTCAAGGTGCAGGAGCCGGTCGACGACCTGCGGCCGGCCGGGGTGTACGGCGCGGCGTTCGTCTCGTACGAGGACGGCAGCCCGCTCACCTACTCCGAGCTGCTGGTTGCCCGGCCGATCGAGACCGACGCAGACGGTCGCCGGGTCACGATCACCGACATCTGGGTCGACTCCCCAGCGTCGGTGGCCGGCGGCCGCGAGCTGTGGGCCTTCCCCAAACGCCTGTGCGACTTCGACATGACGTCCGAGCACCACGGCCCGCTGACCTCCACAGAGTGGACCGCGCGGCTCGGCCGCACGCCGATCGCCAGCGCCCGGTTCCGCGACGTGTCCCGCGCCGGGCTCCGGCTGCCGTTCAAGGGCGGCACCTGGCAGCCCGGCATCGAGGACACCGGCGGCGAGGAGCGCACCGCCACACTGCGGGGCTCGTCGAAGGCGCTCCCGGCCCGCGCCCACTGGGAGTTCAACCCCGACGGGCCGATGGGCTGGCTGGGCGGTGCCCGGCAGCTGGCGTCGTTCCGCCAGGCGGCGTTCCGGATGTCGTTCGGCTGAGAGGGCTGGGACTGAACGCCCGCCGATCGAGCCTGTCGAGATCACCCGCCACGACGGCTGGGAGCGGAAGCTGCGGACATCTGGACGAGCTCGATGAGCGGTGCTTGCGTCCGGCTGCCGGTGGTTGAGCCCGGAGGAGCGCCAGCGACGACGGTGTCGAAACCACCGAGCGAAGGCACCCAGCCCGCCCCGAAGCCATCTCGGAAAGTCCTTCAAGAAATCATCAGATCCCTTGTGGACAAGGGGTTCTGGGGCATCTGACTGTCGGTGCCCAGTGCTTGAGTAGACCCATGGTCGGGACGCGGGTGTTGGAGGAGATGAGCGAGGACCAACTCCTCGCTCACGCCGAGTCCTGCGCCGAGACCATCCGGGACACCGAGGCCGAGCTGCTACGCATCGCCTACCAGTGGGCGGTCATCCACGACCCGGACCGGCTCGACCCGGCCGAGTCCTCCCTGCCGGGTCGGGAGCGGTCCCGGCTGTTTGGCGGGGACGGGACACCGGAGGTCACCGAGTTCGCCGCCGCCGCGCTGGGCGTCCGGATCGGCCGCTCCCCGTATGCCGCCGCGGCGCTGATGGCCGACGCCCTGGACCTGCACCACCGCCACCCGATGCTGTGGACACGCGTGGAAGCCGGGGAGGTCAGGGCCTCCTACGCCCGCTACGTCACCACCAAGACCCGGGACCTGACCAAGTCCGAAGCCGGGTTCGTGGACGCGGGTGTGGTCGAGTCCGCCGACGGCCGGATCCCCTGGTCCCGGTTCGAGCTGTTGGTGGAGGCCAAGGTCGCCGCCGCCGCCCCAGAAGCGGCCCGGGAGCGGGAGGAGAAGGCGTCCAAGGCCACGTTCGCGAAGAAGCTGTGCATCCAGGCTCACGGGATGGGCACCTTCATGGTGCGTGCCGACCTGGCCACCATCGACCAGATCGACGGCTACGTGACCGCGAAGGCCGAGACGTTGACCGAGTCGATGCCCGACGCCGATGTCGACGACCGGCGGGTGCACGCGCTGCTACTGATGGCCACCCCCGCAGCAGATCCCTCTACCGATGTCGCGGACCTGCTCCCGACCGTGCAGCTCTACCTTCACAGCTACGCCGGCACCGACCGGGAGTACAGCCCCGATGGGACGCCAGTGGGCCAGATCGCCCGGCTGGAGGGCCACGGCCCGGTCACCGAGGCCTGGATCACCCGGGTCCTGGGACCCCGCTGCCGGTTCAAGATCACCCCGGTGCTTGACCTGGCCGGACAAGCGCCGGTGGA
The DNA here is from genome assembly GCA_963817125.1 of uncultured Actinomycetota bacterium. Lineage (GTDB taxonomy): Bacteria > Actinomycetota > Actinomycetes > Propionibacteriales > Nocardioidaceae > Nocardioides. The sequence goes on along the minus strand of CAWFNB010000006.1, from coordinate 77,871 downwards.
TGCCTACGAGATCCCGGACCGACATAGACAGGCCGTGCATCTGATGACGCCGGCCGACACCTTCCCCTTCGCCTCCAGCCTGTCTCGCAAGATGCAGGTGGACCACACCATCCCCCACGACCGGGGTGGTGAGACGGGTGTGGGCAACTACGGGCCGATGACCACTCGTCACCACCGGATCAAGACCTTTGGTGGCTGGCACGTCCAGCAACCCTTCCCCGGCATCTACGTCTGGCGCGACCCCCACGGCGGCTACTGCCTGGTCGACCACACCGGCACCCGACGACTCCCCGGCACCACCCAGCCACTGGTCGTCGAGATCTACCGCAACCTCCCGCAACTCGAGCTCGACGCAGCCTGAACACTCGCCGACCCGACGACCCAAGCCTCACTGCGGCATGAGCGGACGGCCGCTACGCGGCGTGAGTGGATACTCCCGCAGGCGGATCGAGGGGCACGCTCCGCGGCATGGTCGGGCTCCGCCCGCAGCGCGGCAGATCAGTGCGGTTCGAGTTCACCCCTGCGTGGTTGGGTGAGCAGCGGCGGCGAGCGAGAGCACAGCAATCCCGATTGATATGGGGAGCAACAACCCATGGGGCCAGTAGTTGGTCAGGGTCAAGGACACCGGTACCGCTCCGGCGGAGGCCAACATGACCCACCCGGCCCACCGCGGACGTGGCCCGCGCCGTGCCAACACGTAGCCGAACCGCACGGCACCAACGAGGACGACCGCAAGAGCCAGGAACTCCACGCTGCCGAAGACGTGCGAGCCGACCTCCCAGCCGTTTCCCCAGTAGGCGCCCAGGTCGGCGACTGCCCCCACGTACAGCCCGATCAGCAGCAGGCGTGATCCGCCGGTCGTACGGGCGACGACGTGAACGAATGACCTCAGCCCTGCGATCATGCCGAGGTAGCAGATGACGGTCCAGCGACCCCAGAAGTCGTAGCGGTCCAACGACCCACCAAGCCGCGACCAGACCGCGTCGGCCAACTCGTGCACGGCCTCGAGGTCGCGAAGCCAGGGTCGAACGCCGCCGCTGTCGTAGGCGAGTGCCTGCACAGGCGTGAGAAAAGCCAGCAAGATCGCTGCCGGCACGCTGAGCAGTCCGAGTGCCCGAAGGAAGTGATTCGACTGTTTGGCCGGCGCCTCGTCCTTCACGCCTGGCTCGGCACGGCGACTGCTCATCTCATCACAGTAGGGGCGCTGGACCCTGGGCCGTCGGCGGCGCGAAACGAGCGACCATCGGCATGGTCGGGCTCCGCTCGCAGATCGGCATCGTCGGGCTCCGCCCGCAGATCGGCAGATTGGTACGGATCCGCGCGTACAGTCATCGAGCCCAGCGCCCGCTGGGCTGGCTGGCCGATGCCCGGCACCTGGCGGCGTTCCGGCAAGCGGCGTTCCGGATGTCGTTCAGCTGAGCGTTCAGCTGTCCCCGCCGCCACCCATCTGCTCGCCGATGAACCGAGCATTCGGATCCACCGAGGCCTGAGGCCGTCTCGGATCTGGGGAAGGCGGCCCGGCGATCAGACGAGGCTGCCGTGGACGCCGGCTGCGGTCCAAGCGAAGAAGAGAACGCACGGCTGATCTTGCTCGACTCAACATGCGGCTCTCCTCACGTGGATCCCGCACGAGGCGGCGACGTCGACATCCTGCCCAGCCTGATCCTGGCTGTCACCGATCCGCGCGGTCGGTGGCCGATGCCAGACTCGGCGGCGTGCCGAAGACGCCCAGGATCGAGCCCGACCGCGACGTCGTGGCCCGGCTGGCCGCCATCGCGCTCGCGCTTCCCGAGGCCCACGAGGAGGACGCGTGGACCGGCGTCCGCTGGCGGATCCGGAGCAAGACATTCGCGCACGTCATGGTCGCCCAGGAGGGCTACGAGTCGTCCTACCGCGACTTCACCGGGATCACGGAGCCCACGACAGTGCTCACCTTCCGGGCCTCCGGAGACGAGCTGCTCGCCCTGACCCACGCGGGGCCGCCGTTCTACCAGCCCCCGTGGTCGCCCACCATCGTGGGAATGGTGCTCGACGACGCGACGGACTGGGACGAGGTGGCCGAGCTGATCACCGAGAGCTACCGGTTCTGCGCGCCGCAGAGGCTGGTGCAGCGGCTCGATGAGATGGCCGGCGGATAGCTTCCTCGCGGTGTCCGATTCCCGCCAGAACGGCGCCTCCCCAGCGACCAGACTGAGGGCATGCACCGCGTCGTACCACTCAAGGTCCACTACTACGGAACACCTGTCGTCCTGGTCTCCTCGACCAACCCGGACGGCACCACGAACCTCGCGCCGATGTCCTCTGCGTGGTGGCTGGGACAGAACGCGATGCTGGGTCTGGCGGCCACGTCGCGCACGACACAGAACCTCCTGCGGACCGGTGAGGCGGTTCTCAACCTCGTCTCGACCGACCTCGTCGACCACGTCGACCACGTCGACCGGCTGGCTCTGCTCACGGGGTCGCCGGAGCTCTCGCCGCACAAGCGCGAGACCGGCTACCGCTACGAGCCGCGCAAGTTCGAGGTCGCCGGACTGACTGCGGAGCCCTCGGACCTGGTGGCACCCCACCGGGTGGCCGAGTGCCCGATCCAGCTCGAGTGCCGAGTGTCGGGCCACTACCCGATCGCCAACGACTCGGCCCACGCGCACGCGATTCACGTCGAGGTGCTGCGCGCGCACGTGGCCGACGCCGTGCGGCTGCCAGGCACCGACCACATCGACCCGCAGGCATGGGACCCGCTGATCATGAAGTTCTGTGACTTCTTCGGCGACGGCCAGGCGTTGATCCCCTCCCGGCTGGCGGCGGGGTGGCAGATGCCGGGCCGGCTCGAGGCCGCGTCCTAGTCTTCGATCTGCTCCTCGAGCTGGGCGTCCACGGTCGGAATCGGTACGTCGGCGCCGTCCTCAGCCGCCTTGCGGGATGCCTCGCGGATCTCGAAGACCTCGGTCGCCAAGCCGCCGAGCGCGGCCGCCACGTCCCGGACGGCGTTCGTGATGATCGTGGCCACCTCGCCGACCGTGCTGGCCGCGGCATCGACCGTCGACTGGACGGCGTCCTTGCCGATCTCGGCACCCGACAGCTTCTCGCCGTTGTCTTCAGTCATGACGACAGTCTGACCGGGTTCGGTCATGCAGCCAACGCGTCCTCGGTCACAGGCACCGGGCCGGAGTCCTTCGGCGCGCGATTCGGAAGCGCCATCCGGCAGATCTTCGAGGCCACGCTGAACAGCTGCTTCGACAGCCGTCCGGTGTTGTAGTCCAGCCCGTAGCGGGCGCAGATCTCGCGGACCTCGACGGCGAGCTCCGGGTAGCGCCGGGCCGGCAGGTCCGGGAACAGGTGGTGCTCGATCTGGAACGAGAGGTTGCCGGACATCAGGTGGAACAGCTTGCCGCCGGTGATGTTCGCCGAGCCGAGGAGCTGCCGGTAGTACCAGTGACCGCGGGTCTCGTCCTCGCACTCCTCCTGGGAGAACGTCGCCACGCCGGCGGGGAAGTGGCCGCAGAAGATGATGTTGAACGCCCAGATGTTCCGGACCAGGTTGGCCGTCGCGTTGCCCGCGAGCGTGAGCGGGAACAACGGTCCGGTCATCGCCGGGAACAGCAGGTAGTCCTTGAGCGTCTGGTTGCGGATCTTGCGGATCAGGCCCGGGTAGAGCGGCTTGTTGTCCTCGAGCTTGCGTCTGCCCGCGACGATGTTCTCGACCTCGAGGTCGTGCAGGGCCACGCCCCACTCGAAGAACACCATCAGCAGGAACGCGTAGACCGGGTTGCCGAGGTAGTACGGCTTCCACGGCTGGTCCTCGTCCATGCGGAGGATGCCGTAGCCGATGTCGCGGTCCTTGCCGAGGATGTTCGTGTAGGTGTGGTGGATGTAGTTGTGGCTGTACTTCCACTGCTCACCGGGGCAGACGGTGTCCCAGTCGTACATCCGGGAGTTGAGGCCGGGGTCGCCCATCCAGTCGTACTGGCCGTGCATGACGTTGTGGCCGATCTCCATGTTGTCGAGGATCTTGGAGACACTCAGCGCGGCCACGGCCAGCGGCCATGCAGGCGGCAGGTAGAACAGCAGCCGGCCGGCGACCTCGAACTGCTGGCGGCGCTTGACCACGTTGCGGATGTACGCCGCGTCCTCCTCGCCGAGTTCGGAGATGACGCGCTGACGGATGGCGTCCAGCTCCTCGCCGAACGTCTCGAGCTGCTCGTCGGTGAGGCTGGTGTTGTTGGACTTCATGGTCTTGGTGGTCCTGGTTGCGTTCACGACGTTCCTTTCGCTGGGATCCGTGTGGTCGGGTTGGTCTTGACGTTCGGGCTGGGTGCCATGTCCGCTGACCCGTCAGTTCTGGCCCTCCTCCGCTTCGCTCCCCCGGGCCAGAACTGACGGGTCAGCGGGGGTGCCAGTCGAGTGAGTGCCTAGAGGTCGACGACGCAGTCGCCGACAGGGGCGGAGACACAGATCCGGATCTCTTCGTCGGGCAGCGAGGACTCCTCGCCGGTCAGGACGTTGCGGACGGTGCCTTCGGACTTGCGGGACACGCAGGAGAAGCAGATGCCCATCCGGCAGCCGAACTCGGGCGTGAGGCCGAGCGCCTCGGCCTGCTCGAGCAGCGGCGCGCCGGTGTTGGGCGCCTCCTTGCCGGAGCGGGTGAAGGCCACATCGCCCTCGGCGGACGTGCCCGAGGTGCGCGGCGGCTGGAAGTACTCGACGCGGAGCTGCTCCGAGCCGTCGTACGCCCCGCGCACTGCCTCGATCAGTGGTGCCGGACCGCACGCCCAGGTGGGCACGTCGCGGTAGCCGGGCACCAGCCGCTGGAGGTAGGCCGGTGACAGGTTCGGGTCGCCCAGCTCGGGGTGCAGGAGGTGCACGTCGATGCCATGCCCGGAGCGGCGAATGTCGTCGAGCTCGGCGGCGAAGATCTGGTGCTCAGGGCTCTGCGCGTAGTGCACGAAGGTGACCCGGCCGCGATGGGTGCGGCGCTGCAGCGAGCGGAGCATCGACATCACCGGGGTGATGCCGGAGCCGCCCGAGATGAACAGGACGTGCTCGGGAACCCGGTCGGGGAGCACGAAGTCGCCCTCGGCCTGCGAGAGGTGGACCATGGTGCCGGGCTGGGCGCGCTCGGCGAGGTAGCGGGAGACGCTCTGTCGTTCGGGGGCATCAGGGTTGGCCCGCAGAGTGATCGTGAACCGGTCGCCGTTGCGCGAGTCCGGGCTCGAGATCGTGAAGACCCGTGTCGTACGGCGGGCTCCGTCGACCTCGACGCCGAGCTGGACGTGCTGGCCGGCGCGGTGACCGCGCCAGGTCGCCGTGGGCTGAAGGGTGATCGTGGCGACCGGTGGATGACCGGGGACGTCGACCTCGCGGTGGATGTCGACGATGCGGGCCCGGACCTCGTGGGCTGCCCACATCGGGTTGATCTGCTCGAGGTAGCGGTCGACGCCCTGCGGCGAGGCCAGCGCGGCGACGCTCCTGGAGCGCAGGATGGTGGTGGCGAGACCCATTGCGATGCCTCCTTCCGGGAAAGATTTTGAGTGTACGTTCGTACACTGAAACTGTCGCGGATCCACCAGTGCCCGGTCAAGGGCCGCCGATGGTGAGCGTGGACACACGTACACAAACTAGGATGTCCGGGTGACCGAGACCCGGGGCGAGCGCAAGGAGCGAACCCGGCGCTCGATCCTCGACGCCGCACTGCGTCTCTGCGAAGACTCGTCGCTGGTGGCACTGTCCCTGCGCCAGGTCGCCAAGGAGGTGGGGATCGTCCCCACCGCTTTCTACCGGCACTTCGACTCGATCGAGTCCCTCGGGCTGGAGCTGGTCGACGAGTCGTTCGTGTCGCTGCGCGCGATGCTCCGCGACGTCCGGCGCGGCGACCCGTCGTACGCAGACATCGTCGACCGCTCGGTGGAGACACTGGTCGCGCACGTGCACCAGGAGCGGTCCCACTTCCTGTTCATCGGGCGCGAGCGCGCCGCCGGGCCGCCCGCGGTCCGCGACGCGATCCGTCACGAGATCGAGCTGTGCGAGCGCGAGCTCGCCACCGATCTGGCCCGCCTCCCCGGCACCGACACGTGGTCCGCCGAGGACCTCCGCGTCCTCTCCAACCTGATCGTCACGGCGATGGTCGCCACCGCCGAGCAGATCATGGAGGCCACCGGGCGACCGGGGGCCGAGAAGCAGATCGCGGAGACGGCCCGCACCCAGCTGCGCATGGTCCTGGTCGGCGCCATGAACTGGGAGTCACGCAGCTAGCTCGGTGCTATTGCCTGCGGTTGGCCAGAGGTCGAGAGTGAGCCAAGACCGCCTACTCAAGGACGGAGAGACCCGTGACCTCAGCTGTGCAGAGCATGGATCAACCGCACGAGACCAGGCCCTTCCAGGCCCACGGTCACATGAACGTCGTGACGATCGACGACTTCACCCTTGGCCGCGGCGTCTTCGAGCCCGGCTGGCGCTGGTCGAACGACGTCAAGCCGATCGCCGGGACCGACTCCTGCCAGGTCCACCACACCGGAATCTGTGTGTCCGGGCAGATGATGGTCCAGCTCGACGACGGTACCGAGCTCGCCATCGGGCCCGGCGACGTGATCAACCTCGAGCCCGGTCACGATGCATGGACGGTCGGCGACCAGCCGTGCGTCCTCCTCGACACCGGAGTCGCGGCCTACGCCAAGCCGTAGCCGTACCTCTGCTACCGCGGCCGGATCGTCACGTCGCTCACCGTGGCGTCCTTCGGCAGGTCCAGCACGTGCAGGATCGCGTCCACGACGGTGGCCGGGTCGATCCACGCGGAGGCGTCGTACTGCTTGCCCTCCTGCTCGTGGACACGCTGCTGCATGGGGGTTGCCGTCCGCCCCGGGAAGACCGAGGTCACGCGCAGGCCGTGCTCCTGCTCCTCGGCGCGGAGGGAGTCGGCGAGCGCACGCAGACCATGCTTGGACGCGGCGTACGCCGACCACTGCGGGTGGGCGACCAGCCCGGCGCCGGAGTTGATGAAGACGACGGTGCCGCGCGCGGCCCGAAGGGCGGGCAGGCAGATGCGGGTGAGCACGGCTGGAGCGACGAGGTTGACCGCGACCTGGGACTGCCACACCTGTGTCGAGAGCGAGGCGACCGAGCCGAGGTCGACGACGCCGGCGGCGTGCACGACGGAGTCCAGCTCGCCCGGCAGCTGGTCCGCCAGGCCCTCGACGGCCGAGGCATCGGCCAGGTCCGCCACCAGCACCGTGGCGTTCGGCAGGTCGGCGCGCAGGTCGTGGGCGCGCTCGGTCGACCGCGCCAGGAGATACAGCTCCTCGCCGCGTTCGAGCAGCCGCTCGGCGAGAACGGCGCCGATCCCGGAGCCGGCGCCGGTGACCAGGTGGGCGGCCATCAGCGGGCGCTCTGCGCCATTGTGAAGGCGATCTTGCCGAACACATCACCCTCGGCCATCGCCGCGAACCCGTCCCGGGCCTGCTCCATCGGCAGCTCGCTGTCGATGAGCGGACGCGCTCCGGTGGCGTCGAGCATCGTGACCAGCGCGGCCAGCTCGTCCCGAGTGCCCATCGTCGAGCCGATCACCGAGAGCTGGAGGAAGAAGATGCGGGTGAGCTCGGCATCGTCGAGGTTCGGTCCCGATGTCGTCCCGGAGGTGATGATCCGCCCGCCGGGCCTCAACGAGCGGACCGAGTGCGACCAGGTCGCCTTCCCGACGGTCTCGATGACCGCGTCAGCCTTCTCCGGGAGCCGTTCCCCCGACTCGAAGGCTGCGTGGGCGCCGATCTCGAGCGCCCTTCCACGCTTGGTCTCGTCGCGACTGGTCACGAGCACCCTCAGTCCAGCCGCGCGACCGAGCACGATCGCGGCCGTCGCCACCCCTCCCCCGGCACCCTGCACCAGCACGGTCTCGCCGGGCCTGAGCTTGCCGCGCGTGAAGAGCATCCGGTACGCCGTCAGCCAGGCGGTCGGCAGGCACGCTGCCTCGGCGAACGACAGCGACGCCGGCTTGGGCACGACGTTGCGGCGCGGGACCGCGACCCGCTCGGCCATCGAGCCCTGGTAGCGCTCGGAGAGCAGCGACCGCTTCGGGTCCAGGGTTTCGTCGCCGGTCCAGGACGGGTCGCTGATCACCCCGTGCACGACCACCTCGTTGCCGTCCTCGTCGAGGCCGGCCGCGTCGGTGCCCAGGATCATCGGCAGCTGCTCCTGCCTCAGCCCGATCCCGCGCAGCGAGAACAGGTCGTGATGGTTCAGCGACGCGGCCTTGACGGTGATGGTGGTCCAGCCCTCGGGGACCTCCGGCTCGGGCCGCTCCCCGACCACCAGACCGGAGAGCGGGTCGTCCTTCGAGAATGACTCGGCGTAGACGGCGAACACCCTTCGAACCTAGCGGGGCAGTTCCAGCCCGGGCTTCTGGGGTTTCGAGACGCTTGCTGCGCGCCCTCCTCAACCACCGGTGGTTGAGGAGGGCGCTCCTGCGCCCGTCTCGAAACCAGGCGGGCTGACGTCTAGCTGCGCGCCACGCCGTCCCTACGGGCAGCCTCGGCCACCGCGCTCGCCACCGCCGGGCCCACGCGCGGGTCGAACGGCGACGGGACGATCATGTCCTCGGCCAGCGCATCGCCGACCAGCTCGGCGAGCGCGATCGCGGCCGCCAGCTTCATGCCCTCGGTGATCGCTGTCGCGTGGGCGTCGAAGGCGCCTCGGAAGATGCCGGGGAAGGCGAGCACGTTGTTGATCTGGTTGGGGAAGTCGGAGCGGCCGGTGGCGACGACCCGTGCGTACTTGTGCGCCACGTCCGGGTGCACCTCGGGCGTGGGGTTGGCGAGGCCGAAGACGATCGACTCAGGGGCCATCGTGGCGACGTACTCCTCGGGTACGGTGCCGCCCGAGACGCCGATGTAGACGTCGGCGCCGGCCAGGACATCGGCCAGCGTGCCGGTGCGGCCGGTCTGGTCGGCAGTCATCGCAGCCAGTGCGCGCTTGACCGGGGTGAGGTCGCCGCGCGAGGAGTGCAGCACGCCCTTGCGGTCGGTGACCGCAAGGTCCTTGATGCCCGCCTCTAGCAGGATCTTGGCGACCGCGACGCCGGCCGCGCCGGCCCCTGAGATCACCACGCGCGTCGACTCCGCGTTGCGACCGGTCAGCCGCAGCGCGTTGGTCAGAGCGGCGAGCGCCACGACCGCCGTGCCGTGCTGGTCGTCGTGGAAGACCGGGATGTCAAGGCGCTCCTTGAGCCGGTCCTCGATCTCGAAGCAGCGCGGGGCGGAGATGTCCTCGAGGTTGATGCCCCCGAAGCTCGGCGCCAGCCGGACCACGGTCTCGATGATCTCCTCGACGTCGGTGGTGGCCAGACAGATGGGTATGGCGTCCACGCCGCCGAACTGCTTGAACAGGACCGCCTTGCCCTCCATCACCGGCATCGCCGCCGCCGGGCCGATGTCCCCCAGACCGAGCACCGCGGTGCCGTCAGTCACGACGGCCACCGTGTTGGGAACCCATGTGTAGTGGCGGGTCAGCGCGGGGTCCGCCGCGATCGCCTCGCAGACCCGCGCGACGCCCGGTGTGTATGCCAGCGACAGCGCCTTGCTGTCGGTGAGGCCGACGGTGGCGTGTACCTCCATCTTGCCGCCCACGTGCAGGTCGAAGACCGGGTCACCGGACAGTGGATGCGTGGGTTCAGGCACCGTTCGAGTCTGGCACAGAGCGACGCCACCCCAGCGGCCAGATCCGTATCACGACCACCGCCAGCACGTCCTCCTCGGCGACGGGGCCGTGGCGCCGGGAGTCGACCCCGTTCGCCGGGCTGTCGCTGAGCAGCCACCAGCCCGGCCGGCCCTGGTTCGTCGTACGTCGTTCGACGGCTCTCTTGGTCGCCACCGTGCCGTCGGGGAGCCTGGCCACCACCAGGTCGCCGGCCTGTGGGGTGCGCCGGTAGCTCAGGAGGAGCCGGTCCCCCGGCCGAAGGGTGGGCAGCATCGACTCTCCTCGCACCCGGGCGAACCCCCACGGCGGCGTGCGCCCGGCGTCCCCGGGTACCGGTCCGTCGCTGTCCGACACGCGGAGTAGTGTCGCAAGGCCACCACGTGGAACCCCCGAAAAGACCCATCCCGACCCCAGGAGAGGACTGGCATGTTCCGTCGAATGTTCGCGCCCACCATCGAGGTCTCGGCCCACTGCGACCTGCCGTGTGGTGTCTACGACCCGGCCCAGGCCCGGATCGAAGCCGAGTCGATCCAGGCGATCATCAAGAAGGTCGCCGACAACGACGACCCGGACTTCCGGACCCGGGCCCTGATCATCAAGGAGCAGCGCTCCGAGCTGGTCAAGCACCACCTGTGGGTGCTGTGGACCGACTACTTCAAGCCCCCGCACTTCGAGAAGTACCCGCAGCTCCACCAGCTCGTGAACGAGGCGACCAAGCTGGCCGGCGCCAGCGGCACCAAGGGCGAGATGGACGCCGACGTCGCCCAGCAGCTGCTCGACAAGATCGACGAGATCGACACGATCTTCAAAGAGACCAAGCAGGGCTGATCCCGGTCTCCCACGGCGGGCCCGACCGCGGCCGACTCCTCGAGTCGGTCCGGTCGGGCCCGCGGGCCGTCAAGGTGGGTTTTGCGCAAAACGACCGGATCCGCGTTTCCCGGGTCGCCTGACCGGGCAGACCGGTGGGGAACGCCCCGCTACGTGCGGATCCGGTTTCACCCTCTGGGGTGAAAATCCAGGTTTGGAGGTTTCCGGCGTCGCCTGCCCGGGGTAGGGGAACCGGCATGACGATCTCGGCGATTGACGAGGCCCCGTCACGTGTCGTGCGGCGCGATGAGACCGCAAGACTCCTCCGCGAGGCCTCGACACTGAAGGGAACAAGACGAGACCAGGTCATCGACCAGGTCATCGTCCTCAACATCGGCGTCGCCCACGCGATCGCCCATCGCTATCGCAACCGCTCGGTCCCGGTCGAGGACCTCGAGCAGGTGGCCTGCATGGCGCTGGTGCGAGCGGCACAGAAGTTCGACGTCGACCAGAACCGCGATTTCCTGACCTACGCGGTACCGACGATCTCGGGTGAGATCAAGCGGCACTTCCGCGACCAGGGCTGGACCATCCGCCCGCCCCGACGGGTCCAGGAGATCCAGTCCAAGGTGATCCACGCCTACCACCGCGGCGAGGAACACGGTGCTCCTCCGTCAGCGGAGCGCATCGCCGAGCAGCTCGACCTCCCGGTCGCGGACGTCTCCGAGGCGCTGCAGGCCGAGGGATGCTTCCGCCCCGTGTCCCTCGACGTTCCGGTGACCGAGGACGGCCGGCCCGCGATCGACCAGCTCACCGCTGACGAGGACGCCGACGAGCGCGCCCTCGAGGCCCGTCTCGTGCTCGGGCCGGCGGTCAAGCACCTGAGCGCGCGCGACCGGCGGATCCTGCGCATGCGTTTCGTCGAGGACCGCACCCAGCAGGAGATCGGCAACGAGCTCGGGGTCACCCAGATGCAGGCCTCCCGGCTGCTCAAGCGGATCCTCGACCAGCTCAGGTCCGAGCTGGGCGCGGACGCCGTTCCTGCCTGAACTGCTCGACCGGCCACGAAAGCTGACGTTGCGCGCCTCCGGCGCATACCCGAGCCCGCGCCCGGGCACCTTCCACGTAACGGAGGATTTGGCGGACGACACGGGATGTGGTGGCGGTGAAGCGTCAGCGAGAGCTCGGAGAGCTGATCGACCGGCTCGGGGTCAAGCAGCAGGTGGATCAGGACGAGATCGTGTGCGGCGCCGTGGTGCTGCTGGCCGTCGAGGAACCGGACGGCCACCTGTCGTTGCGGTGCGCCTGGTCTGAAGGCATGAGCTGGATCGAGCGGATCGGGCTGCTGCGCGCCGCGGAGCGCGCCGAGCTGCCGGCCGACGGCGCCCACGACTGGCGGGTCTGACGAGGGCACCGCCACCCCGCCCCCGGTGGGAGGGAATGACGCTTTTTGGGGAGGGCGCGGTCGGCTGACACCCGGGCAGCCGAACGGACGGCTACTCTCCAGCAACGACCCCATTCGAAGGATTGAACCGCATGGCCCCGATCGGACCCGGTGATGGCTCACGTGCCGACGTGGAGCTCCGCCTGCCCGCCGACAATGCCTACGTCTCCGTGCTGCGTACGACGTCTGCGGGGCTGGCGGCCCGCCTCGACTTCACCCTGGACGACATCGAGGACCTGCGGATGGCCGTGGGCGAGGCCAGCGCTCTGGTGCTCCCCGAGGCAGAACCGGGCTCGGACCTGCTCTGCGAGTTCTTCATGCGCCCGGGCGAGCTGACCGTCCAGGTAGGTGTCCCGTCGCGACACCCGACGCCTCCGGACGAGGACAGCTTCGCGTGGCAAGTGCTCACCACCCTGGCCACGAAAGCCTCGGCGTCGACCGACGACGAGCGATACACGATCACCCTGTCCATGCAGTCGGCCCTTCTGGAGTCCGCTGAGGAGTTCGCCCCCTGACATGGAATCCGACTCGACGAAGGACGACTCCCCCAGCGCGTCCGACGGCGTGGAGGCCACCCGACGACGAAGCGCTGCGCTCTTCTCAGAGCTGCGCGACACGTCAGGTCCGCAGACCTCGCGTGACGGCGCGCGGGACGGGCTGGTCCACCTCCATCTCCCACTCGTGGAGCACTGCGCGCGGCGGTTCCGCAACCGCGGCGAGCCGTTCGAGGACCTGGTCCAGGTCGGCACCATCGGCCTGCTGAAGTCCATCGACCGGTTCGACCTCGAGCGCGGAGTCGAGTTCTCGACGTACGCGACCCCGACGATCATCGGCGAGATCAAGCGTCACTTCCGCGACAAGGGCTGGGCGATCAGAGTCCCGCGGCGGCTTCAGGAGCTCCGCATGCAGATCGGCTCTGCCAGCGCCGAGCTCACCCAGACACTGGGTCGCTCTCCGACACCGCGAGAGCTCGCGGAACAGATCGGCTGCTCGGTCGAGGACATCCTGGAGGGGATCGAGTCCAGCAACGCCTACTCGACGCTCTCGCTCGATGCCGGCGACGACTCGGACGAGGGCGCATCCATGCTCGATGCGATCGGCGTGGACGACGAGAGCCTCGAGCAGGTGGAGATTCGCGAGTCGATCAAGCCGCTGCTCGACCGGCTCGATGCGCGAGAAAAGCGGATCCTGCTGCTGCGGTTCTTCAAGAACATGACCCAGTCGCAGATCGCCGAGGAGATCGGCGTCTCGCAGATGCACGTCTCGCGCCTGCTCACGCGCACCCTCGAGCAGCTGCGGACCTCGCTGGCGGTCGACGACGGCGAGCGCTAGTAGCCCTCGTCCTCGGCCAGCGCCCGGGTCGACGCCGGGTGCAGCACGCCAACGAGCGTGACCACTCCGACCAGCGCAAGCACGAGCGCAGCGACGGTGGTGCCCCCGCCCCAGAAGCTGAACGCGAGCAGCAGCTCGATGAGCTGGACCGCGACGACCGGGCCGCGAGCCCACGACTGCACCTTGGCCAGCCCGCGAGCACACGCGAGCAGCCCTGCACCCATGACGACGAAGAACAGGGCGGTCGTCACCGCGAGCGCGACCCGCGTGGTGTTCAGGTGTGCCAGCTCGAGGATGCCGAGCGTGACCATGGCGAGCCCCTCCAGCCCCACCAGCACCGCTGCCCCCAGGAGCTGCCCTGGGCGCTGCCTCTCGTCGACCTCGGCCACGGCCCCGAGCGTAGGCGGTGACGCGCATCGGTCCGACAACCGTTCGCCCCACTGAATCCGCCGTCTGGCGCCCTGTGATCCACGAGACCCGCGATTGCCCTTGTGTAACGGTCCAATTCTCGGCACGCTGGACGGACACGGTGGGCTGTTGACTCACCGTGCCCGCTTACTTTGCCCATGAGCGGGACCCCGTCGCGGGGCCTAGAGGCCCCAGCCTGCTGCACGAGAACGTCCAGAAAGAAGGAACCCCAGCCATGGATTGGCGCCACCGCTCCGCATGCCTCGACGAGGACCCGGAGCTGTTCTTCCCGATCGGCAACACCGGTCCGGCCATCCTCCAGATCGAGGAGGCCAAGCAGGTGTGCCGACGCTGCGAGGTGCGCGAGCAGTGTCTCGCGTGGGCGCTCGAGGCCGGGCAGGACCACGGTGTCTGGGGTGGCCTGAGCGAGGACGAGCGGCGGGCGCTGAAGCGTCGGAATGCCCGAGCGCGAGTTCGCACCGCTTGATCCAAGTCTGGTTCTGAATCCGCCTCAGAGCGGGACGTCGATCTCCGCTCGCGTCCCGCTCCCCGAAGGCGCCGGACCGATCGTCAACCAGCCGCCGAGCTCGGACTCGACCAGCGTGCCCACGATCGACAGCCCCAGGGTGCTCGAGCCGTCCACGTCGAACCCCGGCGGTAGCCCCCGCCCGTCGTCGTCGACGGTGAACCGCAGCCGGCCCGCGGCTCGGCTGGCAGTGACCAGGATCCGGCCTACGGACTCGCCCTCCGCCGGGTAACCGTGCTCGACGGCGTTCTGGAGCAGCTCGGTCAGCACCATGGCGACCGTGGTCGCGGTCTCCGAGCGCAGCACCCCGAAGGAACCCTCCCGACGGACCCGCGGCCCGCCGCCGAGCGAGCCCACGTCGGCGACCATGCGGCCGAGCCGGTCCGCGACGTCGTCGAAGGCCACGCTCTCCTCGACTGCCTCGCTGAGCGTTTCGTGGACGATCGCGATCGAGCCGACCCGGCGTACGGCCTCCTCGAGCGCGGCCCTCGCGTCGGCGCTGTCCATCCGCCGGGCCTGCAGCCGGAGCAGCGCGGCCACGGTCTGGAGGTTGTTCTTCACCCGGTGGTGGATCTCACGGATGGTGGCGTCCTTGGTGACCAGCTCGCGGTCGCGTCGGCGGAGGTCGGTCACGTCGCGGACCAGGACCAGCGCGCCGATCAGCCGCCCTTCCGGCCGCAGCGGGATGGCCCGCACGATCAGCGAGACCGACTCGGTTCCGATCTCGGCGTCCCTGTTGGCGCGACCACCCAGCACCGCACTCAACGTCTCCTCGTCCGGCCGCAGCCGCGGCGGCACCAGCTCACGGGTGACCTCGGTGAGCCGCAGTCCGTCGAGGTCGCCGGACAGGCCCAGGCGGCGATAGACCGAGAGCGCGTTGGGGCTCGCGTAGACGACCCGGCCCTGCTCGTCAACCCGCAGGAAGCCGTCGCCGACCCGCGGGGTGTCTGCGTGGTCGCTGCGCTGGCCCGGCACCGGGAAGTGGCCGCCGGCGATCATCATGGTGAGCTCGGCCGCGGTCTGCAGGTAGGACAGCTCCAGCCGGCTCGGGGTGCGGACCCCGAGCAGGTTGGTGTTGCGGCCGACCACCGCGATCACCCGGGGACCGCGGCGCACCGGAATCGTCTCGGCCCGCACCGGCACGTCGTCGCGCCACTCCGGGTCACCCTCACGCACCAGCCGCCCCTCGCCGTACGCGATGTCGAGGTGTGGCCGGCGGCCGGTGGGCACGAAGGTGCCGACGATGTCGTCGACGAGGGCCGTCGGCCCGGTCGTGGGGCGCATCTGACCGCCCGCCCAGAAGCCGCGGCCCTCCCGGTCGGGCAGCCACAGCACGAGATCGGCGAAGCTCAGGTCGGCGATGATCTGCCAGTCGGCCTGGAGCAGCTGGAGCCAGGCGACGTCGTCCGCGTCGAGGTCCGTGTGGGCACGGACGAGCTCGATCAGGGACGCCACGCAGGTCAGCGTAGGGGCCGTGCGAAGTCCCTTACCGACATGCACGTTTTGCCGGTCAAGACAAGACTGCCCTGGGTCTCTGGGACAGGGCATCCTTTGGCAGGATGAGTGCCATGCCGGGGTCGTACTGGAAGCAGGTCGCCGCTTCCGGGTTGGCGGTTCCGCAGGACCGCCCCCTCGACGACCTCACCGCCGAGCTCACCCGGATGCTCGGCGACACCGACCCCGAGGCACGCGACGGGACCGCCTACCCGACACTCGCCACCTGGGTCTCCCGCGGGGTGTACGACGACCTGCTCTCCGGCCTCGGCGACGGCATGGCCGCCGGGCTGGGTGTCGGGCTGGGCGAGCGCGACACCGACTCGGTGTTCCGGCGCAGCTTCTCGGCCCTCATCCTGGGCGAGTGCATCGCCCGGGACAACGAGCGGCCGCTGGTGCCCGGCAGCAAGGTCCTGGAGTGGGGCGACAGGCTCGCGACCTGGCTGCTGCGAGAGCGTGACCTGCGCGGCTTCGTGCCGGGCAAGGGATGGGCGCACGCGGTCGCGCACGGCGCCGACTCGCTCGGCACCCTGAGCCAGTCGCCGCACGTCGCGGCCAACGAGCTGACCGTGGTCCTCGACGTGATCGCGGACCGGCTGCTGCTGCCCGTCGACTCCCTGTTCAGCAACGGCGAGCCCGACCGGCTTGCTGCGGCGACGATGGGCGTGCTTCGCCGCAACATCGTCTCGCTGCGGGTGATCGAGCCCTGGATCGCGCGGGTGGCTGCCACCGCCGGGGCGCGCTCGTCGTACGACGACCGGGATCCGCACCTCAAGGGCGGAAACGCCGAGGCCTACCTGCGGGCGCTCTACCTCCAGCTCGCGCTCGGGGTGAAACCGCCGGAGGTGCGGTCCGACCTGCTGCTGGTGCTCGTCGACGCGCTGCGCGCGACCAACCCGCAGTACCTCCAGGCCCCGCAGCCGCGCTGACCCCGCTCCTGCAAGAGTGACGCCATGACCGAGACCATCGAGGGCCACAGCGGCCAGCTCGCCGTGGCCGTCGCGCGGGCCCACGGCGTCGAGACCATGTTCACGCTCTCCGGCGCCCACGTCTTCCCGATGTACGACGGCGCGGTCAAAGCGGAGCCGCCGATGCGGCTGCTGGACGTCCGCCACGAGCAGACGGCGGCGTTCGCGGCCGAGGCGACCGGCAAGCTGACCCGGGTGCCCGGGCTAGCCGTGCTGACCGCGGGCCCCGGCGTCACCAACGGCGTGAGCGCGATCGCCCAGGCACAGTTCGCGGGCTCTCCGATGGTCGTGGTTGGCGGCCGCGCCCCCAACAACCGCTGGGGCAGCGGCAGCCTGCAGGAGCTCGACCAGCCGCCGATCGTGGCCTCGGTCTCCAAGCTGGCCACCACTCTGTCCACTGCGGGCGACGTGCTCGCCGGGATGGATGAGGCGTTCACGACGGCCCGCAGCTCGCACCGCGGTCCGGCGTTCGTCGACGTCCCGATGGACGAGTTCTTCAACTCGGCGTCCGGCGCGGCCCCCGCACCTCCGGAACGGCACCGGCTCGAACCGGACCCCGATTCGGTCGCGCGGATCGCTGGGCTGCTCGTCGAGGCGCAGAAGCCGCTCCTGGTGCTCGGGACCGATGTCTGGGCCGACGGCGCCGAGGAGGCCGCGCTGCGGTTCGTCGAGGCGCTCGGCCTGCCGACACTGACCAACGGGATGGGCCGGGGCATCGTGCCCGGGGGTCACCCCCTGCTGGTCACCAAGGCCCGCAGTGCCGCGCTCGGCGGCGCCGACCTGGTCGTGGTGTTCGGGACGCCGCTGGACTTCCGCCTCGGATACGGCGTCTTCGGCGGCAAGGAAGAAGGCTCCGTGCCGGCCCGCGTCGTGCACGTCGCCGACTCCCCCGGCCAGGTGTCCACGCACGCGGAGCTCGCGGCGTCCGCGGCCGGCGACCTGACGATGGTCATCGACGGGCTCCAGGCAGAGGTCGAGCGCGGTGCGAAGCCGGACTGGTCGGCGTGGAGACAGACGCTGCAGGACACCGTGAAGGCGGCCGCCGAGCGCGACGCCGAGCTGCTCGGCGCCGAGGCCGACCCGATCCACCCGGCCCGGATCTACGGCGAGCTGGTCCCCCGGCTGGCCGAAGACGCGGTGGTGATCGGCGACGGTGGCGACTTCGTCAGCTTCGCGGGCAAGTACGTCGAGCCGAAGCGACCCGGCGGCTGGCTCGACCCCGGCCCCTACGGCTGCCTCGGCGCGGGTCCCGGGGCGGCGATCGCGGCGCGGCTCGCCCGGCCCTCCGCCCAGGTCGTCCTGCTGCTCGGGGACGGCGCGGCCGGCTTCTCGCTCATGGACGTCGACACGATGGTCCGCCACGGGCTCCCGGTCGTGATGGTCATGGGCAACAACTCGGCGTGGGCGCTGGAGAAGGGACCGATGCAGATGCTCTACGGCTACGACGTCATCGCCGACCTGGCCCCGCGCACGCCGTACGACCAGGTGGTGACCGCGCTCGGTGGAGGTGGCGAGACCGTGACCGACCCTCGCCAGATCGGACCGGCGCTGGATCGTGCCTTCGACGCCGGCATCCCCTACCTGGTCAACGTGATCACCGACGTGGACGCCGGCTACCCGCGGGCCACGTTCGGCATCTGATGCACCTGCGACGGGCCCGACCCGAGGAGCACGACGTGATCGGCGCGATCACGGTGGCGGCGTACGAGCCCGTGTTGGCGGGTGCCGAGGAGACCTACGTCGAGCAGCTCCGCAACGCGGAGGCGCGCGACCACGAGGCCGAGCTGTGGGTGGCGGTCGGACCGGATGACCGTGACGTGCTCGGCACCGTGACGCTGTGCCACGACGGGTCGTCCTGGCGCGAGATCGCCGCCGCCGACGAGGGCGAGTTCCGGATGCTCGCGGTCGCGCCGCATGCACAGGGGCAGGGCGTCGGTGAGGCCCTGGCGCGGCACTGCGTCGACCGGTTCCGTGAGTCCGGAGCGACCGGTGTGGTGCTCTCGAGCACGCCCGGGATGGCCCGCGCGCACCGGCTCTACGAGCGGCTCGGCTTCCAGCGGCTGCCCGAACGCGACTGGGAGCCGGTGCCCGGCGTCCAGCTGTGGGCCTTTCGCAAGGACTTCGGCGAATGATCACGCCACGACGACCATGAGCGAAGCGACCCTGACGTTCATCGTGACCGAGGCGGACACGGCTGCCGCACTCGGGTCGGGCAGCCTCCGGGTGCTCGGCACCCCGCGGCTCCTGGCGTGGTGTGAGGCGGCCACCTGTGCGGCCGTCGAGGCGTCGCTGCCGCAGGGCGCGACGAGCGTCGGCACCCGCATCCAGCTCGAGCACCTGGCCGCGAGCCCGGTGGGCGCCGAGGTCGAGGTCACCGCGTCCACGGCGTACGTCGACGGGCGACTGCACCGGTTCACCGTGGCCGCGCGCCACGTCGCCGACGGGAAGGTGGTCGGCTCGGGTGAGGTGACCCGGGTCGTGGTCGACGCGGATCGGTTCATGGGCAGGCTGGGTGGTCCAGATTCACCGGGTACCCGGTGAATCTCACGCATCCCCGCTGAAGGTTGAGCGGGGAAGCGTGAGTTCCAGCGGGGCAGCTGCTCGATTTCAGCGGCGGACCGCCGACCTGAGAGACTCGGCCGATCGAAACGACTTGGAGGATCACCATGAGCAAGACCGGACGCAAGCGCCGCGGTCGCAAGAAGAAGAAGGCCAACCACGGCAAGCGCCCCAACGCCTGACCAGCGACGACAGCCACGAGCCCCAGCCCATCCGGCTGGGGCTCGCGTGCGTCAGGGGTGCGGCGTGATCGCTGCGATCGCGGCCGCCATCCAGTCCGCGGCGGCCTGCAGCTGCGCCGCTGTCGCAGGGATCGGATCGAGGTTCGGCTGCGACGAGGCGCCACCGTTGGCCCAGGCGCCGAGCACCAGCCTGTCGACAGAGCCGTCTCGGACCCGCTGCGGGTGCCTGCCGACGGGCACCTCGGCCACGACCTTCTTGGTGCGGTAGGAGATGACGGTGACCAGGTCGCTGCCGCTCATCGAGACCCAGCAGTTGCCGTCGGTGTGGCCCGTCGTGGCCCAGTACGGCTTGCTGTAGGTGCGTCCGGCGAGGAACCGCGCCTGGCCGGCGAGGATCGTCGGCCGACCGGTACGCCGGGACACGATGGCTGCGTAGTCAGACATCGTCCCTGCGACACAGAGCCGGGTGCCACGACGGTTGATCGCGATGCCGTGGTGGGCCGAGTCGAGCACGTAGTCCTCGCGAGGAGTGGCGGCCGCCTTCGCGCTCACCGGAAGCTGGATCACCCGCTTCACGACACCGGTGGCGGGCTCGGCCTTGCTGCCGCTCACGTAGTCGCCGCCCCCGGTCGGGTCGGTGGCCTTGAGGTCGAACTCCACGATCCCGTGCAGGAAGGAGACCTGCAGGAATGCCGTCTTCTGGTCGGGCGTGAGCGCCATCGGCCGCACCGCCGAGCTCATCCCCGAGTGGCCGGCCTCGGCGAGCTCCTTGCCCATGTCCCAGCGGCGCTTGATCTGGAAGGTGCCGTTGCTGACGACCTGCAGCCAACGGTTCGCCTTGACCGCGTCGTGCACCCCGCCCACCGGGACCGGCCCGAGCTCGGGGTAGTCCGCCGGTGTGTAGACCCGGCCGATGCTGGCGTGGAAGATCCTGCGTCCGCCGCGGGAGTAGTTGTTCTCGTGCGGCGTGTCCCCTGACTCGAAGGTCCGGAGCCGCAGCCCGGTCCGCTTCTTGCCTGCACCGCCCATCACGTATTCGTGGACCGTGTTCGCAGTGGAGTCGGAGACCAGGAGGCGCCGACCGTTCGGCGAGACCGCCATGTGGTCCGTGCGGTATCCGTCCATCTGCTGCTCGGCGACGATCTTCCCGGTGGCGAGGTCGATCCAGACCACGTCGGCGAAGCTGGGGCGAGAGACGACCACGAGGCGGCCGTCGCGGGTCGTGAACATGTCGTCGACGTACTGGTCGTGGCCCTCGCCGACCACCTGCTGAATTGCCAGGTAGAAGGCCAGCTTGTCGGGTGCGGCGTAGATCGCGAGGAGCTCCTGCTCGCGGTCGGGCACGATGTCGAGCGTCTTCATCACCCGGTAGGTGCGCGCGTCGACCACGGTGGCGGTGCCGGCCCAGTTGTTGCCGACGAACATGACCGCGCGGTCGGCCGGGCGCTTCCGCTCGCGGCGTACGCCGTCCTCTGCGCTCTGCGCCGGCCCGACGAGGGGCAGCAGCGCGACGGTCAGGAGCAGCGCGCCGAGGAGGGCGGTGCGTCGCAGTCGTACGCCGGTCTGCCCCATGCCGGGATCGTAATGCCTGCCCCGGGACGGGTCAGGCGTCGGTGATGCGGACCTGCACCTCACGGATGCGCAGCATCACGCGCTCGCGCAGCTCGACCGGTGCGGCCTCGGAGCAGGAGCGGGCCACGATGGACTTCACGGTGCGCTGGAGGTCGTAGCGCTCCAGGCAGGGGTTGCACGTGTCGATGTGGGCTCGGACCACCGCGCAGTCGGCCGCGTCGAGCTCGTTGTCGATGAAGTAGACGATCTGCTCGAGGATGTCCGCACACTCGCGGTCCGATGGCTCGGCACCGTGCTCGTGGCTGCGCGTGCTCACGAGTCGCCTCCCTCGTGTCCTGCCCGAACGGGGTCCCGGCGCAGGTCGTTGACCCTCACGTAGTCAGACAGCATGTCACGCAACTGGCGTCGGCCGCGATGCAGTCGCGACATGACTGTGCCGATCGGGGTGTCCATGATCTCGGCGATCTCCTTGTACGCGAATCCCTCCACGTCGGCGAGGTAGACCGCGAGCCGGAACTCCTCCGGCAGTCGCTGGAGGGCGTCCTTGACCTGGGAGTCGGGCAGGTGCTCCAGGGCCTCCGTCTCCGCGGACTTCAGCCCGGACGACGAGTGCGACTCCGCGCGGGCGAGCTGCCAGTCCTCGACGTCCTCGGACATCGACTGCTGCGGCTGGCGCTGCTTCTTGCGGTAGTTGTTGATGAAGGTGTTGGTCAGGATCCGGTAGAGCCAGGCCTTGAGGTTGGTCCCGGGCCGGAACTGGTGGAACGACGAGAACGCCTTCGCGAACGTCTCCTGCACCAGGTCCTCGGCATCCGCGGGGTTGCGGGTCATCCGCATCGCGGCGGAGTAGAGCTGGTCGATGAAGGGCAGCGCGTCCCGCTCGAAGCGAGCGGCGCGGTCCTCGTCGGTCTCGGTGGCGACGTCCACCTCGTCGGCCGGCTCGGCTGCCTCCTGGAAGGACTCCTCGAGCGCGGACAGGTCGTCTGAAGATTGGGTCATCGCGTCCCAGCCTACGCGGGCGGAGGGCGGCTCAAGCAGGGCGATCACGGTGGGAGAACGCCACCGTGACGGCGGTCATTCCCGGGGCTTCAGGCCACTAGGCACCCGAGATCTCCCGCACCAACCACTCCAGTGTCGCCTCGACCACGATCTCGACCGCCTCGGCCTGGGTGACAGCGGCTCCCTTGGCCACCCGCAGGCCGTGGTCGGCTCCGGGCACCACCGAGAGATCGACGTGCTCGAGGTTGCCCGGGAACTCCTCGGGCCGGCCCATGGAGTCGTTCTCTCCCTGCACCAGCAGCGTCGGTACGCCGGCTCCGGCCAGCTCGGGCAGCCGCGACTTGTCCGGCCGGCCGGGCGGGTGCAGCGGGAACGACAGCGCCAGGCAGCCGGCCGCTTCGAGACGCGCCGCCGACCGAGCTGCCGAGCGGGCGCCGGCCGACCGACCGCCGACCACCAGCGGCGTCCGGACACGCAGGGTCCGCGCAGCAGCCACCAGCGCGTCGTCCAGCGTCGGAGGCGCGGTGGCGACCTTGCGACCGGCCACCCGCCAGGGCTGCTCGAGCAGGACGACGTTCACTCCCTGCCTCGGCAGCCGGTCGGCGAGCGCCTGCAGGTCCCGGGCGCCGATGCCGCCGCCGGCACCGTGGCTGAGCAGCAGGGTCACGAACGGCGTCCGCGCCCGGTAGGTGACCAGTCGGGCCTCGCCGTGCGGGGTGGAGACGCGGCGCTCGGTGGCGGTCACACCACGTCCTCCGGGACACCAGCCGGGAGGTCCTCCAGCGGCAGCGGGTCGAGCAGCTCGGGACCGTTGTTGCGCACGTTGCCCACAAGTGTGGAGACCGGGTAGGCCTCGAGCCGGCCGGGCGCGGCCGGCGTGAGCAGACCGAGCAGAGACTCCTTGGGCGTGCGCGGATCGAGCCACGACTGCCACCGGTCCGGCTCCACCATGAGCGGCATCCGGTCGTGGATCCGGCCGAGGTCGTCCTCGGCGTCGGTGGTGATCACGGTGCAGGTCCAGCGGAACCGTTGCGGATCGTCGTCGTCGCGGGTCGGGTCGCGCCAGATCTCGTAGAGCCCGGCCATCGCCAGGCTGCCGCCGTCTCGCGGCCGGATGAAGAACGGCTGCTTGCGCGGCTTGCCAGCCTTGGTCTTCTCCTCGGTCGGATACCACTCGAAGTAGCCGTCTGCCGGCAGCAGGCAGCGACGGGCGGAGAAGGCGCGCCGGAACGCGGGCTTCTCGGCGACCGTCTCCATCCGGGCGTTGATCATCCGGTTGCCGATCGAGGGATCCTTGGCCCAGGACGGGACCAACCCCCAGCGCAGCGTCCGCAGCTGACGCTCGGGCGCGGAGTCGGACTCCCGGTCCTCGGCGTCCTTGCGCGGCGGCCGCTCGACAACGGCGTAGACCTCCTTGGTCGGCGCCACGTTGTAGTCGGGCGCCAACGGCTCGGGCACCTTGTTGTCGACGACCTCGAACTCCTCGATCAGGTCCTCGGGGCGCCGGCTGGACGCGTAGCGGCCGCACATGGGTTCAGCCTAGTGTCGCGTGTCGGGAGTGTTTGATCGGTTGGCGTGCTCAGCGTGCGCCGCGAGGTGCGTGCGATGTGTGCGCGAAGCGCACAAAGATTTCTGACACGCGACACTAGGGTCCGCGACCTACGGCCTCAGCGTGCGAGGTCGTCGAGCAGCCAGGCCGCGAAGGCCGGGGGGCCGGGGACGGGCTCGGCGCGAACCAGCGCCGGTACGTCGTGCACCATCCTGGCCAGCAGGTCGACGCGCGTGGCCAGGTCGTCGCCGTGAGACACGAGCAGCCCGACCCGGCGTACGCCGAGGCGGCCCACTGCGAGGGCGGTAGCGAAGGCCGCCCGGCCCATGTCCCCTGCCAGCGCGAGCCGGCGGGCGTGCTCGACGCGCTGGGTAGGGCTCGGCACCTCGACCACCACGACCACCAGAAGCTCACTCGGTCGCTCCGCCAATGCCCAAGCCAGCTGGGCGTGCAGGTGGGCGCGTGGGGCCAACCCGGTCAGCGGATCGACCTGGTCGGCGACGGACCTTCCCGTGGGCACCCCCGTCCCCATCCCACTCCCCCAGTCCGTCGCCGACTCGATGGCCGGTGCACCTATGAGACGGTTGAGCCTCGGACTCATGACGCGGTTTCCGCGCGATGGTCCAGACCGCCCGCGTGATCCTTGGGCCACTTCGCCGTTGTCATTGTGTGACGACCACCACAGAGGTGCTCGACGCGCGGGGCGACGCGACTCTGATCGCGGCGATCCGGGACGGCGACACCGACGCGTACGGCGTGCTCTTCGCACGCCACGTGGACGCCGCACGGCGACTGGCGCGCGGACTCGCGCCCCACGGCGACGCCGACGACCTGGTCTCCGAGGCGTTCGCCAAGGTGTTGCCGGTGCTGGTCCGGGGCGACGGGCCGGACCTGGCCTTCCGGCCCTACCTGCTCGCCGCCGTACGCCGGCTCAACGTGGACCGGCACCGCGCCCTGACCCGCACCCGCCCGACCGACGACGACGCCGTCCTCGACGAGGGTGAGGCGTTCACCGACACCGCCGTGGCTGGGTTCGAGTCGACTGCGGCCGCCCGGGCCTTCGCGTCGCTCCCCGAGCGGTGGCAGGCGGTGCTGTGGCACACCGAGGTCGAGGGACAGCGCCCCGCCGACGTCGCGCCGCTGCTCGGCCTCACGCCGAACGGTGTCTCGGCCCTCGCCCACCGCGCCCGCGAAGGGCTGCGCCAGGCGTTCGTCTCCATGCACGTCCAGGACACCGGCCCGGGCGAACCCGCCTGCCAGGCCACCCGCGCCAACCTCGGCGCCTACATCCGCGGCGGCCTGTCCAACCGCGAGGCGAACCGGGTCTCCGCCCACATCGAGAGCTGCCGGCCCTGTACCGCCATCTACCTGGAGCTGATCGAGGTAGACAACGACCTGCGCGGGATACTCGCACCGCTGCTGCTCGGCGGTGCAGCGGCGGCGTACTTCTCCGACGTGCCGGCGGCCGTCGGCTCCTCCCTGGCCGGCGCTGTGGGCGGGTTGTTGAAGACCGGGCCGGGCAAGGCGCTCGCCGGTATGGCGATGGCGGGTGTCGTCGTCGGCGGACTGATCCTGGGCGGGACGGCGCTGCTGGGAGGCACCGAACGCAGTGGCCCCGAGCCGGGGCCGATCGCCGCCCCGCCCGCGGGCACGGCGGAGCGGGACGACATCGGCGGAGGCACCGCGAAGCCGGCGCGGCCCGTGAAGCCCAAGCCGACGCCCAAGCCGACGGCGGTCGCCCAGGCCGGCTCCGCGAACCCGGGCACCACGGCTGACGCCCAGCCGGACCAGACCCAGCCGACGCAGCACACCGAACAGCAGCAGCCGGACGCCACGGGCGACGGGAACGGGGACGCGAACGGCGACGGGAACGGGGACGGGAACGGGGACGGGAACGGGAACGGGAACGGTGACCATCCCGACCCGAACAAGGTCGACCTCCGCGTGACCGCCACCAGCTCAGGCGTCGGCCCGACCGCGATGGTGACCGTGCAGGTCACGGGGCTCTCTTCTACCCAGAAGGGTGTCGTGACCATCACCGCCGACCAGCTGGCCGCGACCGTCAACCTCGACCCCCGCTGCGACCTGGTCGGCGTCAGCCGAGCCACCTGCCGGATTGCGGGTGGCGGGAGCCTCCACCTGTTCGCCGCAGGTCTGCCACTGACGTCGACCACGCTCATGATCACCGCGACCCCGGGCGAGGGGCTGCACGACTCTTCCACCGGGGACAACACCGCGCGCATCGTCCTCGATGGTCGTGTATGACTGAGGCATGGCCATCAGCAGAGCGATTGCGCGCCCGATGCTTGCCTCGATGTTCCTCGTCGGCGGCTTCAGCGCGGTCAAGAACCCCGACAAGTTGGCGCCCCGCGCCAAAGCGATCACCGACCGAGTGGTGCCGCTCCTCCAGAAGGCCGTGCCCCAGCTGCCGTCCGACCCCGCCACCCTGGTGCGGCTCAACGGCGGCGTCCAGCTCGTCGCCGGCGCTTCGCTGGCGACCGGCAGGGCGCCGCGGATCTCCGCTGCGGCGTTGGCGCTTACCCTCCTCCCGACGACGGCAGCCGGTCACCGGTTCTGGGAGGAGTCGGACCCGGCCGTGAGGTCGCAGCAACGACTCCACTTCTTCAAGAACCTCTCGATGCTGGGCGGGCTGATCATCGCCTCCGGCGACACCGAAGGACGGCCGGGAGTGGCCTGGCGCGCCCGTCGGGCCGCCAAGGACGCTCGCCGCGAGGCCAAGCACTTCGCCGCCACCGCCCGGCGCGAGGCGAAGCTGGCCAAGGCACGGGCGACCTGAGCCTGTGGCCCGCCCCTCTGGCGAGGGGCCCAGTCGACGCCGTGGTCACGCTGCCCGGCAGCAAGTCGCTGACCAACCGGGCGTTGCTGCTGGCTGCTCTGGCCGACGGTCCCAGCGTCGTACGACGCGCGCTCCGGTCCCGAGACACCTTGCTGATGGCGGGAGCGCTGACCGGGCTGGGCTCGGCGGTCGACACTGCCGACGACGACTGGGCGGTGACCCCGGGCCGGTTCGACAGTGACGCGCAGGTCGACTGCGGGCTCGCGGGGACCGTGATGCGATTCGTGCCACCCGCGGCGGGGCTGTCCACGGGCACGATCGGGTTCGACGGCGACCCCCACATGCGGACCCGACCGGTCGGTGAGGTGCTCGCTGCGTTGCGCGCTCTCGGCGTCACCGTCGACGACGGCGGCCGGGGTGCGTTGCCGTTCGAGGTCCGCGGCTCGGGATCGGTGCGCGGCGGTCGCGTGGTCGTCGACGCGTCGGCCTCCTCCCAGTTCGTCTCGGCGCTGCTGCTGGCCGGGGCGCGCTACGACGAGGGGGTCGACGTACGCCACGACGGCAAGCCGGTGCCCTCGCTGCCTCACATCGACATGACTGTCGCGATGCTGCGCGAGCACGGCGTCGAGGTCGACGACGGCGACTCGAACCGGTGGGCGGTCGCGCCCGGGGGCGTGAAGCCGGTCGACCACGTCATCGAACCGGACCTGTCCAACGCGGCGCCGTTCCTCGCCCTGGCCGCGGTGACCGTCGGCCGGATCCGGGTTCGCGACTGGCCACGGGCGACCACGCAGGCCGGGGACGCGCTCCGCGACGTGCTCAGCCAGCTGGGCTGCGAGGTCACTCTCGACGACGACGGTCTGACCGTTGTCGGCCCGCCCAGGCTCGAGGGCATCGACATCGACCTGCACGACCACGGCGAGCTGACCCCGGCGGTCGCGGCACTGTGCGCGCTCGCGTCAGGTCCCAGCCACCTGCGCGGGATCGCGCACATCCGTGGCCACGAGACCGATCGGCTGGCCGCGCTGGCCACCGAGCTCGGAGGGCTGGGCGCGGACGTGACCGAGCACCCCGACGGGCTGTCGTTCCGTCCGGCAACCCTGCACGGCGGGGAGTTCCGCACCTACGCCGACCACCGGATCGCTCACGCCGCGGTCATCGTCGGTGCCGCCGTCGACGGCGTCCTCGTCGAGGACATCGAGACGACCGGCAAGACGTTCCCGGACTTCGCCGGCTTCTGGGCCGGGCTGTTCTAGTGGGGCGCTGATGAGCGGCCGCTACTCGGACCAGGACGTCGAGCACTACGACCGACCCAGGCGACGGACCCGGCCGCGCACCAAGGAGCGCCCGAGCTATGACGACGCCGCCGACGGCGTGGTGGTCACCGTGGATCGCGGCCGGTTCACCCTGCTGGTCGAGGGACAGGTCGTGTTCGCGATGAAGGCTCGCTCGCTGGGTCGGCGCGGGGTCGTGGTCGGTGACCGGGTCCGCGTGGAGGGCGACGTCTCCGGCGACGAGGGTTCGCTGGCCCGCATCGTCGAGGTCAAGGAGCGGCTGACCACGCTGCGCCGCACCGCGGAGGACGACGACCCGGTGGAGCGAGTGATCGTCGCCAACGCCGAACAGCTGGTCGTGGTGGTCGCGCTCGCCGACCCCGAGCCGCAGCCCCGGCTGGTCGACCGAGCCCTGGTGGCGGCCTACGACGCCGGCCTGGCGCCGCTGCTCTGCCTGACCAAGGCGGACCTGGCCGACCCTGGAGCGTTCCTGGACACCTACCGCTCGCTGGGCGTGCCGTGGCTGGTGACCCAGCGTGGCGGCGACCTGAACGAGCTCCGGGAGCGGCTGACGGGGCGGGTCAGCGTGCTGCTCGGATCCAGCGGCGTGGGCAAGTCGACGCTGGTCAACGCCCTGATCCCGGAGGCGATGCGTGAGGTGGGGATCGTCAACGCCGTGACCGGCCGAGGGCGGCACACGTCGACGTCGGCGTACATGCTGGCCCTCCCCGGCGACGACGGCTGGATCATCGACACGCCGGGCATCCGCTCCTTCGGGCTCGCGCACGTGCGGCCGGAGGACCTGATCGAGGCGTTCCCCGACCTCGACGAGATGACCGACGACTGCCCGCGCGGCTGCACGCACGGAACCGAGGAGCCGGAGTGCGGCCTCGACGACGCGGTCGCGTCCGGTCGGGCCGACCCGGACCGGGTTGCGTCGTTCCGCCGGCTGCTGGCGGCCCGCAGCGAGCCGGCCTATTGAACTCGCCTAGCTGCCCCAGACGGCCCTGGAGCCGGCCTCGCCGGTGAGGAACACGTAGACGAGCGTGGCGATCGCCCCGACCACCACCAGTGCATTGAGCGTTGTGCGCATCGGCCCGGTGCGCGCGTGCTGCCAGGTGGCGAGCACGGTCACCAGGGCGAAGCCCGAGGTCACCCACCGCAGCGTCATGCCCAGCGACTGATGGTGCTCGACCTTGTCGAGCAGCTCCCCGGAGAAGTCCAAGGTGTCGAAGAAGTTCTGACCTGAGATGTAGGCCAGCCAGATCGCGCCGGTGGCGATGAGGACGGACCCCAGCGTCACCCATCGCAGCCGGTCGCGCCACGACGGCAGGACGGCGTATGCGATCGCGATGGCCGCCGAGAGTGGTCCGAACACGACCGCCGCGTGCACGACCAGGACATGCAGTGGCAACCCGTTGATCTCCATGCTTGCCTCACGTACCTCCGCTGGGAATGGTTCACTTCACACTAGTGTCGGCACCGTGGCGGACCAGGGGCGTGACTACACCGACGACCTCCGCCTGGCGCACGTGCTCGCCGACGACGCGGACTCGCTGACCACCACTCGGTTCAAGTCTCTCGACCTGCACGTCATGTCGAAGCCGGACCTGACCCCGGTGACCGACGCCGACGAGGCCGTCGAGGAGAGCATCCGGCGCACCCTGTCGCGGGTCCGGTCGCGGGACGCGGTGACCGGCGAGGAGCAGGGCACCTCCGGGCACAGCCAGCGGCGCTGGATCGTCGATCCGATCGACGGCACGAAGAACTTCGTCCGCGGCGTGCCAGTGTGGGCCACCCTCATCTCACTCGCGGTCGACGACGAGGTGGTGCTCGGCGTCGTGTCCGCCCCGATGCTGCAGCGGCGCTGGTGGGCCTCCTCCGGCAACGGGGCGTGGACCGGCCGGTCGCTGCTCAAGGCCGCGCCGTGCCACGTCTCCGACGTCCGCCGTCTCGAGGACGCGTCGCTGTCCTACGCGTCGCTGCACGGCTGGGAGGAGCGTGGGCTGCTGGACGACTTCGTCTCGCTCACGCGACGGGTCTGGCGAACCCGTGCCTACGGCGACTTCTGGTCCTACATGCTCCTGGCCGAGGGCGCGGTCGACATCGCCACGGAGCCGGAGCTCGAGGTCCACGACATGGCGGCCCTGGACGTGATCGTGCGAGAGGCCGGCGGCACGTTCACCTCCCTGGACGGGAGCGAGGGCCCGTGGGGCGGCAACGCCCTCGCCACCAACGGCCACCTGCACGATGCGGCGCTGTCGTTCCTTGGGTCGATGGAGGACGATGGTGACGTCGACTGGCAGCCTGCCGGACCGGGTTCCGTCTCCGAGCTGCGGCCGCGCGGACCGCGCGCGACCGGCGAGGATCCGGACTCCGATCCCGAGTCCTGAACGCCCCTGTTCACGGCCCGTCCCGCTCGCTACCGTCGAGATCCCAAACCGTCGAGTCCGGAGGTCGCTGCATGCGGATCGTCGAAGTGCTCAACGCCAAGCCGGAAGGCGGCGTGCTCACGATCAGTCCCGAGGCCGGCGTGCGCGAGCTGATCGCCATGATGGCCGAGCACAACGTCGGTGCCCTGATCGTGAGCTCCGACGGCGACACGATCGCCGGCATCGTGAGCGAGCGCGACGTCGTACGCCACCTCCACAGCGACGGCACGGTGGTCAACAACACGGTCGCCGCGATCATGACCGAGGTCGTCGAGACCTGCGCTCCGGACAGCACGCTCGATGACCTGATGGAGGTCATGACCAACCGCCGGATCCGGCACGTCCCCGTCCTCGATGACGGCCGCCTGGTCGGCATCGTCTCGATCGGCGACGTGGTCAAGCACAAGATGAGCCAGCTGCAGTTCGAGCGCGACCAGCTCGACTCGTACGTCCATCAGACATGAGGTGACGCGCCCCCGCACCCTCGTCACCGGCGGGACCCGCGGGATCGGCGCGGCGGTGGCGCACCGCCTGGCCCGGGCCGGGCACGACCTCGTGCTCGGCTACGCCCAGGACGACGCGTCGGCCGAGCTGGCGGAGGCCGACGTGGAGGGGGCGGGTGCCGGCTGCACGCTGGTGCGGACCGACCTGTTGACGCCCGACGGCGTGGACGAGCTGTTCGCGGCGGCCGGCGAGCTGACGGGGGTGGTCAACAACGCCGGGGCGACGTTCCACATCGGACCGCTGGCGGAGACGCCGGTCGAGGTGATCCGCCGGACCGTCGACCTCAACCTCACCTCGGCGATCCTGGTCGCGCGCGCGGCGGTCCGCGCGATGAGCACGGCGTACGGCGGACGCGGCGGTGTCCTGGTCAACATCAGCTCGGGTGCCGCGACCCGGGGAGCGCCGGGCGAGTACGTGCAATACGCCGCCGCCAAGGCCGGCGTGGACGCGCTGACCCTCGGCCTGGCCGAGGAGGTGGCCGAGCAGGGCGTCCGGGTGGTCGGCGTGGCGCCCGGGATGATCCGGACGACCATCCACGCGGATGCCGGCGAGCCCGGCCGACCGGATCGGGTCGCGCCCCTGATCCCGATGCGACGGGCGGGCGAGCCCGAGGAGGTCGCGGAGGCAGTGGCGTGGCTGATGAGCGACGCGGCGTCGTACGTCACGGGCACCACGCTGCGGGTGGCCGGCGGCCGATAGATAGCGTGGCCGGCATGGAGAAGCCAGAGATCGAGTTCGTCGACCCCGAGCCCCCGACCGACCTCGTGGTCACTGACCTCGTGGCCGGCGACGGCCCCGAGGCCGCGTCCGGCAACACGGTGGAGGTGCACTACGTCGGCGTGGCGCACTCGACCGGGGAGGAGTTCGACGCGTCGTACAACCGCGGCGAGCCGCTGAAGTTCCGGCTGGGCGTCGGCCAGGTGATCTCGGGCTGGGACCAGGGCGTCCAGGGGATGAAGGTGGGCGGGCGGCGTCAGCTGGTGATCCCGCCGCACCTCGGGTACGGCGACCGCGGCGCCGGCGGCGTGATCAAGCCCGGCGAGACGCTGGTCTTCGTGGTCGACCTGCTCGCGGTCGGTTAGCGGGATTGCCTACCAGCCCCGGCTTGCGCGGTTTCGACGCGCTCTTCGCGACTTCGTTCCTCAGTCGCGATCGCTTGCTCAACCACCAATGAATAGTCCGGGCTCGTTCCTCGCCCGGCCTATTCCCACTCGCGCTCGCCGCCCACACGGGCGGAGTTGGCGGCCACACTGACCACGTCGCCGCGCTCGAGCTGGCGGCCGCGGCGGGTCTCGACGTCGCCGTTGACACGGACGATTCCGCCGGCGAGCACCCGCTTGGCCTCGCCGCCGGACTCGATGAGGTTCGCCAGCTTGAGGAACTGGCCGAGCTTGATCGAGTCCTCCTCGATCGGCACGTCGTTGTAGTCACTCACGCTCCACATACTCCCATTCGGGCGCGCCGAAGCCGGAATTTCCGGGGCAGCGGCCGGCGTGTGACCGGCCGCCGCCCCGAGCACGAGAAGCGTCAGCAGGTGGACTTGTAGGCCGCTTCGCCGCCCTCGCCGTCCAGGTTCTCCGGAGTGATGATGGTGAAGCCGGTCTGGATCACCGGCTCCGTCTCTTCGCCCTCCAGCGCGGCGATCGCCTGGTTGACGCCGTCCACACCGATCTCGCCGGGAGACTGCGCGATCAGGGCCTGGATGGTGCCGTCCTCGAGCGCCGCGATCTGGTCCGGACCGGCATCGAAGCCAATGACCTTGACCTGGTCCTGCTTGCCGGCCTGGCGGATGCCGGTGGCGGTGCCCTCCGCCGAGAACAGGTTGGTCGCAAAGACGCCCACGATGTCGGGGTCCTTCTGGAGGGCCGCCGTCACCAGCCGCGCCGCAGTTGACGGGTCGTTGTGGCTGTACTGCACGCCGAGGTAGGTGAACGCCGAGTCAGCCTCGGTGGCCTTCTGGAAGCCCTCAACCCGCTGGTCGACTGTGGAGACGCCCGGGTCGGTGGAGATCACCAGCACCTTGCCTCCGGCCGGGACCAGCTGCTTGATCGCGTCGAAGGCGGCCGCGCCGCCGCCGACGTTGTCGGAGGAGATCTGCGAGACCGCGAACGACGGGTCGTCGACCGTGGTGTCAACCAGGACCACCTTGATCCCCGCGTCGGCCGCCGCCTCGAGCGGTGCCTGCATCGCGGTGACATCGGTTGGCGCAACGAGCAGCGCGTCTGGCTTGGAGGCGACCACAGAGTCGACGATCGGCTTCTGCAGCGTCGGGTCGAACTTCTGCGGACCCTGGACCTCCACCGTGGCGCCGAGCTTCTTGGCCTCGGCCTCCACGCCGCACTGCATCGTGATGTAGAACTGGTCGCCGGCGACACCCTGGACGAACGCGATCTTGTAGCTGTCGTCGCTCCCGGACCCGCTGTCACCGCCGTCCTCGGCCGCCCCGCACGCAGCCAGCGAGGACGCCGCCACCGCTGCGGCAGCCCCGATCGCCAAACCTCTGACGGTCAGGCGCCTGGCGGTCAGTCGTGGTGCTTTCATGAGTTTTCTCCTTGTCCTTCGGGCGTGGTTGTGCGATGGCTCCGTAGCCGGAACCGTGAGCTGGATGCGCCTCGTTGGGCTGCGGCCCGCCTGGTCTGGTCGACGTAGACGGCGGCGATGAGTACGGCGCCGACCGCCACCTGCTGCCAGAAGGGCTGCACTCCGACGATCACGAACCCGTTCTGCAGCACGGCCGGGATGAAGAGCCCGACAACTGTGCCGAAGATCGAACCGACGCCGCCGAACAGGGAGGTTCCCCCGATCACGACGGCCGCGATCACGTTGAGGTTGGTCTGGGACTGGCCGGCGATGGCCGTGGTCCCGAACTGCGCGAGGCTCAGTGCCCCGGCGAAGCCGGCAAGGGTGCCGGAGAGCGCGTACACGAGGATCAGGTGCCGGTCGACCCGGACGCCCACTCGGCGCGCGGCCTCCTCGTTGGAGCCGACCGCATAGGTGTAGCGGCCGAAGCGGGTCAGGTGCAGCACCACCACGCCGATCACGATGATCACCACCGCGATGACCACGATGATCGGCAGCCGGCCGACGGCGTTGCCGTAGCCGATCGAGTCCTGCATGACTGTGGGCACCGTGCGCAGGTCGACGCCCTTGGTGAGGATCTGGGCGAGGCCCAGGGCCGCGCCCAGGGTGCCGAGGGTGACGATGAGCGGCGGGATCTTGGCCTTGGCGATCAGTACGCCGTTGAGCAGTCCCCAGGCCAGCCCGGACAGAACGGCGGCCGCAATGCCCGCGCAAGCCACGCCCCAGCCCTGCCCACCGGAGCCGTCGGCGGGTCCCATCCAGATCATCACCTTCGCGGCGACCACCCCGGAGAACACCAGCACCGAACCGACCGACAGGTCGATGCCGGACGTGACGATGACAAACGTCATCCCCACCCCCAGCACCGCGAGGATCGCGGCGTTCTGCGAGATCTGCCGGAAGTTCTCGAGGTTGCCGAAGTTGTTGGGGGCGAGCGTCATGAAGACCGCCACGATCGCGCCCAGCACCAGGAGGATCTGGAACGCCTGGAGCCGGACCAGCCGGCCGACCACGGTGACTTGCTCGTCGTCGCCGGGGACCGCGACGGCCCCTGCGTCCTGTGTCTGGAGTGTCATGCCGCCTCCCCCATCGCTCCGGTCATGGCCCCGACCAGCTGTTCCATCGAGGTGGCCGACGTCTGGTACGTCGCGACGCGGCTGCCCAGGCGCAGCACCTGCACCCGGTCCGAGACCTGCATGACGTGCGGCATCGAGTGGCTGATCAACACCACCGCTACCCCCTTGTCGCGCACCCGGCGGATGGTGTCGAGGACGTTCGCCGTCTGTCGGACGCCGAGCGCCGCGGTCGGCTCGTCGAGGAACACGACCCGGTTCGCCCAGTGCACGGCCCGCGCGATGGCGATGGCCTGGCGCTGGCCGCCCGACATCGCACCCACGGGGGTGGTGAGGCTGCGGACGGTGGCCCCGAGGTCCTCGAAGGCCGACCTGGCCTCGGCCCGCATCGCGCGGGTGTCCATGAAGCCCAGCCGCCCGGCGAGGCCGTCGCGCATCGTCTCCCGGCCGAGGAACATGTTCTGGACCGGGTCGAGGTGCGGCGCCAGGGCCAAGTCCTGGTGCACGGTCTCGATGCCGAGCCGGCTGGCCTCGGTGGGCGTGTTGATGACGCACGGGCTGCCGTCGAAGAGCACCTCGCCCGAGTCGACGGCGAGGTTGCCCGACAGCGCCTTGACCAGCGTCGACTTGCCCGCGCCGTTGTCGCCGATCAGGGCGACGACCTCGCCGGCGTTGACGTCGAAGTCGGCCCCGTCGAGGGCCGTGACGTGGCCGAACTGTCGGGTCAGCCCATGCGCCTGGAGGACGGGAGTGGTCATGACGTCACCTCCCCCGCGACCTCGCGCCAGGGCCGCGCCCGGCCCGCGATGGCGGCGACACAGGTGTCGAGCCGCCGCCGGCCCTCGTCGGCGAGGAACGCGCGACGCGCCTCGCGGTCCATCCCGACGGTCTCCTTCCAGACCGCGCGGCCGGCGATGAAGCCGGACGCGCCGCCCTCGTCGCAGGAGACCTGCAGCACGTGAGTGAACTCGTCGAAGGCGACCCCGGCCGAGAGCACGGCCCACGGCGCGGAGATCGCGTCGGCGAGGCGGCGGCAGGCGGCGGGGCTGCCGGGGTACTCCAGCTTGAGCAGGTCCGGGCGAAGCTCGTCGAGCGCGACCGCCGCACCGATGATCGCGTCGGCCTTTCGACCCGCGTCGAGATCCTCCCCCGGCAGTTGGTAGATCAGGTTCTCGATGACGGACGGCACGCCGGCGGCGCGGCAGTCCTCGACCACCTGGCGAATCACCTCGACGGCCTCGGCAGTGAGGTCGGGGCCGTCGCCCCGGGGCCGGTCGGCGCGGACCTGGATGAGGAACTTCAGGGCGTCACCGCCCTGGCTGCGCACCCACGCCGCGTCGAGCGTGGCGTCGCGGGTGCCGCGGGGCTCCTCGCCGTGCTTCTCCCGGACGCCGGGCTCGGCTGCCACCAGGACGCCGAAGCTCGCCCGTAGTTCGTCGCTGACCTGCTCGAGTGCCGGGATGCCGTAGCTCGGGTCCAGGAGGAAGGCGCTGGCGCTCGGCCCGAGGGCCTGGACCGCGTCGGCCTTGATCGCGACCAGCTCCTCTGTGCTCGGATCGTTCACGCCGACGTCGGCGTACATCCCTTTCAGTGTGTTGCGCTGGTCCATCGCGACGACGGCGAAGGTGCCCTCGTCGGTGGCGATCTCGTCGAGGGACGACGTCTGGATGCGGGTGTCGATCATGCAGATCCTCCGGTGAGGGTTGTGGGTGGCTGCGTGGCTCGGGCCGACTGACCCTTGGACAGGGCGTCGGCGAGATCGTGGGCCGCTGGGTCCGCGGCGAAGGCACCGATCAGCGCGGCACCGTGGGCGGTGTCCTCGTCGCGGCTGGAGAAGACGACGCCCGGCAGTGCCGCCTCCCGGGCCCGGCGCACCGAGGCCATCCGGGTCCAGCCGCCCGCGACGACGGTCTGTGCGGCCGGGCCGGCCTCGGCGTCAATGAGTGCGACCACGTCGGTGAGTACGTCCGTGGTGTGGCCGAGTGCGGCGGCGAAGAGAGCGGCCGGCGAGACGTCGTCGGTGTCCACGCGCACCGTCATCGACGACTCCGTGTTGACCGCGCCGCTGACGACGAGGGCCGGGTCGGTGCTGACGGGCAGGGCCAGGACCGCCGCGTCGAGCAGGTCCCGACCTGTCTCGTCGTTGATGCCGACGAGGTTGAGCACCCGGCGCAGCACCAGCCCGGTCCGGGTGCCGGCCAGCATGGTGAAGCGCCCGGGAAGCAGATGGCGGACCATGTTGACCCCGGCGGCCGCCAGGACGGCGCGACGCTCGGGCGGCAGCGGCTGCGGGAGGATCCGCACCAGCGCCTCCGCAGTGCCGATGGAGTCGTAGAGCTGATGGGGATGGACCACGCCTGCGGTCACCGACGCGACCAGGTGGTCATGGCCCGCCACGGTGAGGACGGCGTCGGCCATCGAGGTCGGCACCCGGCGGGCGCGGCCCCACGGCGAGCCGGCAGTGCGGAGCGGCGGCAGCAGGTCGACGCCGACGCCGAGCGCGGTCAGCGCCGGTTCCCATGGCCGAGCGGTGCCCTGGTCGAGCAGACCCGTCCGGGCGACCAGCGAGACCTCGCCGTACCGATCACCACCGAGCGCGTGTGCGACGTACTCGGGCACGTTCAGCCAGGTGAGCCCGGCCAGGTCGAGCCCGCAGGACCGGAGGTGCAGCAGCTTGGCGAACGTCGCCAGCGCGCTCACCGGCAGGCCCGTGGCCGCGGGGAACGCCGCGCACAGGTCGGCCGGCTGCGCCTCGAACAGGTCCGAGCCGCGCGGGTCGAACCACGCCGGCACCGGAGCCGCGGCCTGGCCGTCGGCGTCGAGGAGCACGCCGGATTCGGCCATCCCGGAGATGCCGATGGAGGTCACCGGTCGGCCGGAGAGCTCCGCGTCGAGCTCGACCAGCAACGCCGAGACGCTGCGCGACAGCTCCTCGGCGGTGGTCTCGGTGCCGCCGCCCGGCATGGTGTGCCAGGGCGTGGGCCGCCGGGCCGTGGCGACGCGCTCGCCGTCAGCTGCGAGCGCGATCGCCTTGATCCAGGTGGACCCGACGTCGACACCGACCGCACACGAGTCGATGGAGACACCCCGGGTGATCACCGGTCACTTCCCAGATCAGCAGGCCAATCGGCACCGGGGCGGGCCACGAGCAGGGCGCCCTCCCCGGAGACCGACCAGTCCCCGAACCCGTGCGGCAGCGCCCACGCCTCGCCGTGGGCGACCCGGACCTCCTCGCCGGCGCGGGAGGTGACCAGTGCCGCACCCTCGAGGACCAGCAGCACGGCGAAGCCCGCGGCCACCCGGTCACCGTGCTTGGCGAGGTGCAGCCGGAAGAACTGATCGGCCTCGTCAGGCAGGCAGGACCGCAGCCCGTCACCCACTGGACTGGCCGCCGTCCGAACCAGGTGCGTCAGGGTGGCCGGGTCGAGCGCGCGGTGGCTGACCGCGGAGAGGGCCCGCTCGAAGCCGAGCCCGAGGTGCGAGTCCTCGCGGGTCGACGTGGTGACCGACCACTCGAGCACGATCGAGAGGTCGGTGGGCTCCTGGACCTCGGCCACGAAAACGCCCGCCCCGATGGCGTGGACCTGTCCGGCCGGCACCAGGACGCCGTCCCCGGGCCGGACCTCGACCCGATGCATCCGCGACAACCCCCACTCGCCGTCCTGCGCGTCGATCCGGCGCACCAGCTCGTCGGGGTCGACGTCCTCGTTCCAGCCGAGGTGGATGGCCGCGCCCGGGTCGACGTCGAGGACGTACCACGCCTCGGTCTTGCCGTAGGGGCAGGCCAGGTGGGTGGCCGCGAAGGCGCGGTCCGGGTGGGCGTGGATCGGAAGCCGCTGGCCGGCGTCGAGCAGCTTGAGCAGCAGCCCCGTGTCGTGGTCGGGGATCCCCGGCCAGGATCCGGTGCCGCGCCAGCCCAGAGGATCGGCGGCGACCAGGTCGCGCAGCAGCAGCCCGTCCTCGCTGACGGCCAGGCCGACAACGTTGTCATCGGCGCGCGACACGGTCGACCCGAGCCACTCCTCCGGCTGGTGGGTCGAGGTCGTCACGATGCCCCGCAGCGCCGCGATGCGCGCCCCCCCGGCGTAGAAGTGGTCCACCAGGTTGGGTGCCAGCCGGAGCGGCTTCACGGTGCCACCTCGATCTCGCCCGACCCGCGGGGGATCAGCTCCGCCGCGACGAGGATGTCGCGGCCCTTGCTCGCGCGACCCTCGAGGTGCGCCATCACCATCTCCATGGCCGTCACGCCGATGGCCACCGGGTTCTGGTCGACCACGGTCACCGCGGGTCGCAGCGTGGTGGCCAACGGGAAATCCCCGAAGCTGACGAACGCGACGTCGGCCCGGTCGCCTGTGTGCAGTGCGTGCGCGACACCGATGGCGGCGCGGGGATTGGCCGCGAAGACCGCGGTGGGCGGTTCGGGCAGCGCCAGGAGGGCCCTGGTCACGTCGGCCCCGTCCACGTCGCGGGTCGGGCCGGGGCGAACCCACTCCGACCGCGGGTCGACCCCCACCTCGGCCAGCGCCCGCCGGTAGCCGGCGAGCCGGTCCCGGGTGGTCGCGAACCGCTCATCGCTGCCGACGAAGGCGACTCGTCGGTGGCCGTGCGCGCACAGGTGCGCGACGGCCCGGTGGGCCAGCCCGGCGTCGTCCACGCGCACGGTGTCGTAGCCCGGCAGCGCGACCGTCCGGTCGACCATGACCATCGGGAACGACGCGTCGAACCGCCGCAGGTAGTCGTGGGTGCCCTGGGCGGGCGCGAGGATCAGGGCCCGCACCCGCTGCATGGCCATCCGCTCCACCTGGGCGCGCTCGCGGTCGGCGTCGAACCCGGTGCTGCCGAAGACGGTGCCCAGCCCCTCGGCGAGTGCGGCCTCCTCGACCGCGCTGGTGAGAGCGGCGAAGAACGGGTCCGCGATGGTGTCGATGACCACGCCGATCGTGTCGCCGCGACCTGCCTTGAGTGACCGGGCCAGCGTGTTGGGCACGTAGTGCAACTGGTCGATGGCCCGCTCGACCCGCTCACGCACCTCGGGCGAGACGTTGGCCGCGCCGTTGACGACACGGGACACGGTCTTGATGCTCACCCCGGCCTCGGCCGCGACGTGGTGCACGGTGGGCTTCGTCATGAGCCGACCCACTCCCGGCCGGCGAGCACGGCGACCCGGGCGGCGTCCAGGTGTCCGGCGACCGGATGCTCGACCGCGGCGCTCGCGACCACGACCGCGTGCCGAACCGCGTCCGGCCAGGCGGCTCCGCCATCGAGCGCCACGAGAAGCCCACCGACCAGCGCATCCCCGGCACCGATCGGGTTCGCGACCTCGACCCGCGGTGCGTCCACCCACAGCCGTTCGCCCGGCGCGAGGAAGGCCGCGCCATGCGCCCCAGCCGTCACCAGGGCGCGGCGGGCGCCGCGGTCCAGCAGCGCCTCGGCCGACGCAAACGCCCGGTGGCGGACCTCGTCGAGCGGGGCGTCGTCGTGTGAGGCCTCGTCGAGCCGGCCGCCCAGGACACCCTCGGCCTCGTGGAGGTTGGGCGTGACCAGGTCCGGCTCCGCCGCGAGGGCGCCCGTGAGCGCGCTCCGGGCGGCGTCGACGAGCGACAGCGCGCCGCGGTCGCGCGCGAGCCGGGTGATGCGGCCGTAGAGGTCGGTGGGCATGCCGGGCGGCAGGCTGCCACTGCACGCGACCAGCCCCCGCCCCGTCATCAGCGCAGCCGCGCGGTCGAGGACCCGTGTCGCGTCGTCCTCGGTGACGAAGGGGCCGGGCTCGTTCAGCACGGTGGCCCGGCCGGAGTCCTCGATGATGATCGTGGCCTGGCGCACGGCACCCGCGACGGTGACGGCATGCAGCCGGAGTGACTCGGAAGCCGCCAGGGTGGTGAGGCTCGCGCGGTCGACCTCGCCGACCAGACCGAGCAGGTCTGCGTGCCGGCCCAGGTCAGCGACCGCGCGGCAGACGTTGACGCCCTTGCCGCCGATGGTGACATCGACGTCGTGGGGGCGCGCCACGGCACCTGGCTCGAACCGCTCGATCCGCAGGGTGCGGTCGAAGCAGAGGTTCGGGGTCACGACGAGCACGGGTAGTATGGTGGGCGTCATATGACAACGTTGTCAACCCTCTCGTGAAACGAGCTCGCAACGTGACCGACACCGTGGTCCCCTCGTCTCCCGGTCGGCCTGCCACCAGTCCCGCCGGGCCGTCGCGGCTCGGCAAGCTCCGCCGCCTGCAGCGGATCAGCGACGCGGACGGCTTCGTCCGGGTGGCAGCCATCGACCACCCCGAGAACTACCTGCTGCTCTTCGACGCCGACCCGTCCCGCGTCGCGTTCGAGGAGGTCGTGGAGTCCAAGCTCGAGCTGATCGCCGGCATGGCGGGCCACTGCACGGCCGTGCTCGCCGACCCGGTGTGGAGCTTCGGCCAGGCCGTGCTCACCGGCGCCCTGCCGGGGCAGGTCGGGCTGATCAGCGGGCTGGAACGTCTCTACTGGGACGGTGCCGGGTTCGCGACCGCCACCGAGGTGCGCGAGCACTGGACGGTCGAACGTCTCGCCCGGCTCGGCGCGGACGCTGCCAAGCTCGTGGTCTTCCACCGCGAGGAGTCCGACGTCGCCGCGCAGCAGCACGAGCTGGTCCGCCGGCTGTCCGCAGAGTGTGACGAGCACGAGCTGCCGCTGGTGGTGGAGCCGCTGTGGCACGCGCTTCCCGGCGAGGACCCCACCGACCCGGCGGTCGCCTCGGCGCGGTACGCCGCGACGGTGCGCTCGGCAGCCGCCTTCGCCGACTCCGGCGCCGACGTGCTCAAGGTCGAGTTCCCCGGGCGCGTGGGCGACCCTGCATCCGAGGACGCCGCGGCCCGCAGCTGCGCCGAGCTGGACGCCGGGCTCGACGTTCCGTGGGTGCTGCTGTCGGCCTCGGCGACGTTCGACCAGTTCGAGGCCCAGCTGCGGATCGCCGCCGAGGCAGGGGCCAGCGGCTTCATGGCAGGTCGCGCGATCTGGGGCGACGGGGTGGGCCGGCACGACGCGGGGACACGGGCTGCCGGCGTCGCCATCGCCTGCGACCGCCTGGACCGCCTGGCCGCAGTGCTGGGTGAGCACGGCCGTGGCTGGGCCAGTGCGCCGTCGGTCGCCGACGCGGCCCGGCTGCTGCCGGCCGACTGGCACGAGTCGTACCGGCCGACGTGACCGCCTGGGTGGTCGCCGGCCCGGCCGGCTCTGGCAAGTCGACGCTCGGGCGGGCCCTGGCTCACACCCGTGGCGCGGCGCTGCTCGACCTCGACAGCGCCACCAACCCACTGCTCGACGCCATCGTCGCGGGTGCGACCTGGGGTCAGGGGCACTGGAACGAGCCCCGGCACCGAGACGTGGTCCGCCCGGCGCGCTACGCAGCGCTGCGTGCCCTCGCCGGCGACCAGGTCCTCGACGAGCTGGTCCTGGTCGCGCCGTTCACCGCCGAGCTGGCCGGCGGAGCGGAGTGGGCCGAGCTGGTGCAGGCGGTCGCGCCGCGAGCGGTGCGGGTGATCTGGCTGGACGCCACCGCCGAGCTGCTCCAGGAGCGACTGGCCGTCCGGGCGTCCCCGCGCGACCGACACGCGTTGCCCGGGGGAGCGTCGCCCGGCGTGCCGCATCTTCGTGTCGACGCCGCGGCGCCGACCGCGGACCAGCTCGAGAGGGTCCTCAGCCGAGCGTGACGCTGACTGCGTGGATCACCAGGCCGACCAGTCCACCGACGACGGTGCCGTTGATCCGGATGAACTGCAGGTCGCGGCCGACGTGCAGCTCGATCCGGTTGGCGGCCTCACGGCCGTCCCACTTCTCGATGGTGTGGGTGATCACGGCGGTGACCTCGGCGCCGTACCGCTCGACGACGAAGACGGCGGCGTCGGCCGCGAGCCCGTCGAGCCGGGCCTGCAGCGCGGCATCGCTGGCCAGTCGCGAGGAGAACGACTGGACCTCCACCAGCATCCGCTGCCGTACGGCGCCGGCGGGATCCCCCAGCGAGGTGGTCAGGGCCCGCCTCAGCGCGTCCCACAGCGAGATCGCCGACCTGATGACCGCCGGGTTGTCGAGGATCCGTTCCTTGAGACGCTCGGCGCGAGCCTGGGTCTCCGGGTCGGACAGCAGGTCGCGGGCGAGCTGCTCGAGCACCGAGTCGAGCGCCACCCGGGCGCGGTGCCGCGGGTCGTCACGGATGTCCTCGACCCATCGGACCAGCTCGACGTGGATCCGGGTGGTGACGGCTTCGTTGAGCCGCGGCGGCGCCCACCACGGCGCCCGCTCGCCGATCACCTCGGCGACGGTGTCGGGGTTCTCGCGCAGCCACCCGTGCAGCTCGCCGATGGCGAGGTCGACCAGCCCGTGGTGCAGGTCGTCGCGGAGCGCCTCGGAGAGCAGGCCGCCCAGCAGCGGCGCGATCGGCTCCTCGCGGAAGCGCGGTGTCAGCGCGTCCCGGACCAGGCTCTCGATGTGGTCGTCGCGGACCTTCGACAGGGCTATCGCCGCCACCTCCGCCACCTCGTCGACGACACGCTGGGCGTTCGCTGGGTGCGCGAGCCACTCCCCGATCCGCCGCGAGATCCCGGCCGCGCCGATCCGGTCGCGGATGATCGCTTCCTGCAGGAAGTTCTCCCCCACGAACTGCTCCAGCCCGCGGCCGAGGTCGTCCTTCCGCTTCGGGATGAGCGCGGTGTGCGGGATCGGCAGCCCCAGCGGGTGCCGGAACAGCGCCGTGACGGCGAACCAGTCCGCGATCGCGCCGACCATCGACGCCTCGGCCCCGGCGTTGACGAACCCGAGGAAGCCGTCGCGGTCGCGGGTGGCGAGGTAGACGATCGCCGCGAACACCAGCAGCCCGGTGGCCACCATGCGCATCCGCCGCAGGCCGGCGCGGCGGAGCGCGTCGGCGGCGGGATCGCCGGCAATGAGGGGAGCGGTGACAGCCGCGTTCGTCGTCATTTGGCGTCGATTCTCGTGCACGCCGCTGGACTGGGAGAATCCCGCCCATGTCTCGCACCGTCCTCACCTTCGGCACGTTCGACGTCTTCCACGTCGGGCATCTGCGGGTCATCGAGCGCGCAGCACA
Source organism: uncultured Actinomycetota bacterium (assembly GCA_963817125.1). GTDB lineage: Bacteria > Actinomycetota > Actinomycetes > Propionibacteriales > Nocardioidaceae > Nocardioides. Next base: position 34,609 of record CAWFNB010000006.1, on the reverse strand, counting down.
GTTCGGCGACCGGTTGGTCGTCGGGGTCTCGTCGGACGCGCTCAACCTGAGCAAGAAGGGCCGTGAGCCGGTGTTCAGCCAGGCCGAGCGGCTGGCGATCGTTGCCGCCCTCAAGCCGGTCTCCGAGGTCTTCGTCGAGGAGAGCCTCGAGCTCAAGCGGCACTACATCGAGCAGTACGCCGCCGACGTGCTCGTGATGGGCGATGACTGGGCCGGCAAGTTCGACGAGTTCGAGGACCTCTGTGAGGTGGTCTACCTGCCCCGCACGCCGGCGATCTCGACAACCGCGCTGATCGAGAAGATCTCCGACCTCGGCTGAGCCCCACTGGTCACAAGTTTCACCGGGTACCCGCTGAAACTCGCGCTTGCCCGCTGAAGCTTCAGCGGGAGAGCATGAGATTCACCGGGTACCCGGTGAATCTCCCGTCGGCGCGATTGGCCTGCTCAACAACAGCAATATTGGCTGTTCAGTTGGGCCATTACCAGCCCTAGATTCGTCGTATGACGACGCTCGCACCGCCCACCACCCCCGCGGACGCCACCGCTGCTGTCGGCGGCCGGCTCGACGTCTCGCAGGGCGCCGCGCTCACCATCGGCGCGGTGCTCGGCACCGGCGTGATCTCGCTGCCGGCGCTGGCCGCGCAGGCCGCCGGGCCTGCATCGCTGCTGGCCTGGGTGGGTTTGCTGCTCCTCTCCGTCCCGCTGGCGGCCACGTTCGCGGCGCTCGGGTCGCGCTACCCGGATGGCGGCGGGGTGTCGACGTACGCACGTCGGGCCTTCGGGGCACCGGCCGCCACCGTCGTGGGCTGGTGCTTCTACTTCGCGATCGCCATCGGCGCACCGACCGCAGCGGGGTTCGCGGGCGCCTACGTCGCCGACTCGCTCGGCGGTGGCCGACAGACCCAGCTGCTGGCCAGCGGCGGGATCATCGCCGTGGTGGCGGCGATGAACTGGTTCGGGCTCCGCGTCTCGGGCCGGGTGCAGCTGGTGATCGCCGGCGTCCTCGGCGTGCTGCTCCTGTCCGCCACGCTGGTCTCGCTCCCGCACGCGTCGCTGGACAACCTGACCCCCTTCGCCCCGCACGGCTGGCTGGCCGTCGGCACCGCGGCGGCCCTCCTCGTCTGGGCCTTCGCCGGCTGGGAGGCGGTGACGTCCCTGAGCGGCGAGTACCGCAACCCGGCGCGCGACATCGGCCGGGCCACCGGCGTGGCGATCGCCGTGATCGCTGTGCTCTACCTCGGTGTCGCGGTCGCGACCGTGACCGTGCTCGGTGAGCACACCAGCAAGGCACCGCTCTCCGACCTGCTGGTCCTCGGCTTCGGCGAGGCGGCGCGCCCCGTCACGACCGTGGTCGCGGTGCTGCTCTCGGTCGGCGCGATGAACGCCTACTTCGCCGGCGGTGCCCGCCTCGGCGCCGCGCTGGCCCGCGACGGCTCCCTGCCGACCTGGCTGGCGCGCGGGGGCAGCACCGGCGCCGTGCCGCGACGGTCCCTCGGCGTGGTCACCATCGGCGCGTTCACCAGCCTGGCCGTGATCACCGTGCGCGACCTGCCCCTCGAGGCGCCGTTGCTGATGACCACCGGCGCCTTCACCCTGGTCTACGTCGTGGGCACTGCCGCGGCACTGCGGCTGCTCCCCCGCGGCAGCTGGGTGCGTCGTGGCGCCGGGGTCTCGTTCGCCGCCACCGTGGCGCTCCTGCTCATGACCGGCACGCAGCTGCTCGGGCCGGCGCTCATCGGTGTCGGCTCGCTGGTGTGGACGTGGTCCCGCCGAGGACGATGATTCCCGGCCCCGGAGTGGGTCTCCATCGGCATGGCCACGGAGACCCTCAGCGCCAGCATCACCGTCCCGGCCTCGCCGGACGTCGTCTTCGCGGTGCTCGCCGACCCGCCCAGCCACGCCGCCATCGACGACAGTGACTCCTCCACGCGCAGGACGGGCTGGGTCGGCAAGGCGGTCGACATCGAGCCGCTCACCAGGTCCGGGCAGGTGTTCCGGATGGGCATGTACCACCCCAACCACCCGGACGGCCACTACGTGACAGCCAACCAGGTTCGCGAGTTCGACCCGCCGCGCACGATCTCGTGGGCGACCGGCACCGAGGACGCCGACGGCGTCCTCAGCTTCGGCGGCTGGGTCTGGCGCTACGACCTCACGGCGACGGCAGACGACGCGACGGAGCTCCGGCTGACCTACGACTGGTCGGGCGCGACTGCGGAGGCACGCAAGGTCATCAACTTCCCGCCGTTCGACGTCGAGCACTTGCAGACCAGCCTGCGCCGCCTGGCGGAGCTGGCTACGAGCTGATCCTCACGCGCCGAGGACCGCAGCGAGTCGCGCCAGCCCCGGTTTGATCGTCCGGGTCTGGGCGGCGCCGTACCCCAGCACGATCCCCCTCGGCCGCCCGGTCGCGGTGTACGTCGACAGCGCCTCGACCACCACCCCCTGCTCCGCCGCCCGGACCACCACCTCTGTGTCGTCGACCTGCTCGTCGCGGAGCAGCGTGGTCACGTGCAGCCCAGCCGCGCACGGCACCAGGTCCAGGTGCCCGGCCAGCGGTCCGTGGATCGCGTCGAGCACGAGCTCGCGCCGCTCGACGTACGCCGCCCGGGCCCGGCGCAGGTGCCGGGCGAACATCCCGTCGCCGATGAAGCGAGCCAGGGCGGCCTGCTCGGGCACCGCGACGTAGCCGACCGACAGCTGGAGCGCGGCCCGGAGCGCCGCCTGCAGGGGTTCGGGCGCCACCAGGTAGCCGACGCGCAGCCCCGGCACCAGCGACTTGGAGAAGGTGCCGAGGTAGAGCACCCGGCCGGCGTCGTCCATCGAGAACAAGGTCTCGAGGGGCCGCTCGGTGAACCGGAACTCGCTGTCGTAGTCGTCCTCGATCACCGCGCAGCGGTGTCGGCCGGCGAAGTCGAGCAGCGCCCGCCGTCGGTCGAGCGAGAGCGGCGGGCCGTAGGGGAACTGGTGCGACGGCGTCGTGAACACCAGTCGTGCCGCAGCCGGCAGCTCGTCGACGACCAGGCCCTCGTCGTCGACCCGGACCGGCACCACGCGGGCGCCGTAGGACGCGAACACGTCGCGGGCCAGCGGGTAGCAGGGGTCCTCGACCGCGACCACGTCGCCCGGGCCGACCAGCACCCGGGTGACCAGGTCGAGCGCCTGCTGGGTGCCGTGGGTGATGAGCACCTCGTCGGCGGTCGCGGTGACACCGCGGGCCAGCGCCAGGTGCCGGGCCACCGCCTCGCGCAGCGGTGGGTGGCCCGCGGGGTCGGCATAGGTCCCGAGGTCGTGGGCGCCGATCCGCTGCTCGGCGCTGACCAGCCGCCGCCAGGTGTCGAACGGGAACAGCCGCGCGTCCGGGATCCCGACCCGGAAGTCGTGCGGCGGCTTGGCCGTCCCGCCGCTCGTCGGGTGCGGCGCCACCCAGCCCGGCCGAGGCACCAGGTCGGTGCCCCGCCTCGGCCGCCGCACGGGACGGGCCGCGTCGGCCACGAACGTCCCGGCGCCCACGCGGGCGGTCAGGATTCCCTCCGCCACCAGCCGGTCGTACGCCGTTGCCACGGTGGTCCGAGAGACGCCCAGGTCGGTGGCCAGCGTCCGGGTCGGCGGCAGCTGCTCGCCGGGCTCCAGCCGGCCGCTGCGGACAGCGTCGAGCAGGGCCCGGTAGACCGCGGTCGCCCGGTTGCCACGCGCGCTTAGGTCGACCACCAGGTCACCGAGCTCGCCCATGAGCGCAGCCTTCCACGGGTCACCCCGACGGTAGGTTGTGCCGGTGCTGATCTCGGACTCCCACCGGTTCCTGTTCGTGCACGTGCAGAAGACCGGCGGCTCCACCATCGACAACGGGCTGACCACCGCGCTCGGCGACGTCCGGCGCATCTCGGCGGCCAACCGGCACGCGCCGCTGGGCCGGCTGCTGCAGCTCGAGCCCGGGCTCGCGTCGTACTGGACAGCCGGATTCGTACGGAACCCGTGGGCCCGGATGCTCTCGTGGTGGCGGATGATGGAGCGGTTCCGCGAAGGCGCCGACAAGGGGATCGAGCGCTATCTCGACCACCTGCAGCGCAACCGGTTCGTGGCCAGCGTGATCGAGAAGCATCCCGACTTCGAGTCGTTCGTGCTGCACGCGCCCGACGAGCACCCGAGGCTGCGCAAGCCGCAGGTCGAGTTCCTCAACACCCCGCACAAGAAGGCGGACTTCGTCGGCCGGCAGGAGTCGCTCGAGGCGGACCTGGAGAAGATCTACGGCCACCTCGGCCTCGTGTGGGTGCCGCCGCAGAGCGTCAACATCGACCCGGGCCGCCCCGACTACCGGGAGGTCTACACCGACACGACACGGCGCCGGGTGGCCGAGCTGTTCGAGCCAGACCTGCGGGCCTTCGACTACGAGTTCTGAACCCCCCGACGTATATTGGTCACAAAGTCGTCCGGGACCCCGATGGCGCCGAGTGTCGCAGCCTGCCCCCCGGAGGTCTCGTGCACCAGGACGTCCCACGACTCAGCCACCCCGGCACCGGCAGCGCGGGCAGTGCGGACGTCGTGTCGGGGTCTGCAGCACGCAGCCGAGAGACCGCGGTCCTGTTCGACCAGCTGGCCGACGCGGATGAAGCCGGACGCACCCAGATCCTCGAGCAGGTGGTGCTGCTGAACGCGGGGCTGGCGCTCGCCGTGGCGCGGCGCTACCGCCGGCGCGGCATCGAGGGCGAGGACCTAGACCAGACCGCGTACCTGGCACTCGTCCTCGCCGCGCGGTCCTTCGACGCGACCCGCGGTCATGACTTCGTGAGCTTTGCCGTTCCCTCGATCGTCGGCGGGGTCAAGCGGCACTTCCGGGACCTGGGCTGGACGATTCGCGTCCCACGACGGGTCCAGGAGATCCAGCTGCTGATCGACCGCTACGACCTTCCGGAGGCCGACGCGACCCGCTACGGACCGCACACCGTGGCTCGCCTCGCCGACCAGCTGCAGGTGTCGGTTCATGACGTCGAGGCCGCCCTGCGCGCCCGCGGGTGCTTCAGCCCCGCCTCGCTGGACGACCCCACCACCGGGCACCAGGCCCGGCTGGGGCCGGTCACCCGGCAGCAGGACGAGCAGGACGCCGTCGAGCTCCGCGCGATGCTGCGCCCGTTGCTGGGCGACCTGGCGCCCCGTGACCGTAAGCTGCTGCGGCTCAGGTTCGGAGAAGACCGCACCCAGCGGTCGATCGCCGCGGAGCTCCACCTCACCCAGGCCCAGGTCTCCCGACTCCTGACCCGCATCGTCACCGAGCTCCGGATCCGGCTCGAGAGCGCCAGCCAGGCTCCCGACCACGTGACCTAGCGTGCTTTCATCGAGCCGCGCCCCGTGGGAGTATTCATACCGGGGGTTTGGCCAGGAGGATGCCCATCGTCGACTACCGCGTCACCGACGACCAGGGAGGCAGGTTGCGCGAGCACACGCGAGCAGTCCTGGCCTCCGAGCAGGACGTCGTGCCTGACGTGGCCATCGGCCTGGACCGGCTGTGCCGCGCGGCGGCCCGGGAGCTCGCACTGGACCAGGTGTCCGTGTCAGTGATGACGACTGGAGGGTCGTCGGCGCTCGTGGCGTCCTCGGACCACCCGGGCCTGGGCGTCGACGAGCTGCAGTTCGACCTCGGGGAGGGACCGAGCCAGGACGCGTACGCCGCCGGGCGACCGGTGCTCGTTCCTGACCTGCGAGACAGCCAGGGCCGGTGGCCCGGCTTCGCGCCCGCGGCCATCGAGCGACACGTGCTCGGTGTCTTCGCCTTTCCCCTCCAGCTGGGGGCGGTGCGGTTCGGTGTGCTCAGCTGTGTCCGCGCCGAGGTCCGGCCGCTGGACGAGCGGGACGTGACCGCGTGCCTGATCTTCGCCGAGGTGGCGACCGAGCTGCTGCTCGACAGCTCGCCGACCGGCTCTCACCCCGATCCCGACCTGCGCGAAGCCATCCACGTGCGCGACGAGGTCTACCAGGCCCAGGGCATGGTCATGGTCGACCTCAAGGTGACGCTCGAGGTGGCGCTGGCGCGCATGCGCGCCCACGCCTTCGCCGAGGGCATCTCCCTCCAACAACTCGCCGCTGACCTCGTGGCCGGTCGACGCGCGCTGCCGGCAAGTGACGGCCCATGACCATGACATCAAGGAAGGCAGCAGCCCAGTGATCTCGTCTGAACGTCTCTCGGACCTCTTCGTCGAGGTGGCCGACACACTCGTCGCCGACTTCGACCTGATCGACTTCCTGGTCGGCCTGTGCCGACACGCAACCCTGGTGAGCGAGGTCGACGCGGTGGGCATCGTCCTGAACGACCATCACGGACGACTGCGGTTCATGGCGTCCTCCAACGAGTCGGGCCGCGAGCTGGAGCTGTTCCAGCTTCAGTCCGAGGAAGGGCCGTGCCTTGACTGCGTGCGGACCAAGCAGCCCGTGGTCAACGCCGACCTGGGTAACGCCGGCGACCTGTGGCCCGAGTTCGCACCGCTGGCCATCGGACTCGGTTTCCAGTCCGTGCACGCCTTCCCGATGCGGCTGCGGGACGAGGTCATCGGAGCCCTCAACCTGTTCTCCGTCCAGCAGCTGCGACTCGATCCCCGGGAGGAGCGCGTGGTCCAGTCGTTGGCCGACGTCGCCACCATCGCGATACTGCAAGAGCGCAGCATCTCCCGGGCGGAGGCCCTCACCGAGCAGCTCCAGGGTGCGCTCAACAGCCGGATCGTGATCGAGCAGGCCAAGGGCGCGCTGGCCCGGATCGAGGGCATCTCTGTCGACGAGGCCTTCGAGCGGATGCGCCGGCGGGCGAGGTCGCAGCGTCAGCGGCTGGTCGAGGTGGCCGAGGCCGTCCTGGCGGGTGACTGACTAGGACGTATCGAAATCGATCAGTTCGGAAACTGATCGATGGCGGTGGGCTCATGCGACGTGTCGGGGGTGTCTCATGGGCCCACCGACCCTGGTTGTTCGCCGCTAGTGCGCCGCGAAGACTTCCGGCACGGGGCACTAGTACGTCGCCGCCGCCACCGACGCGCTGAGCTGCTCGAGCGAGTACTCGGTGATCCGGATCAGCGCCTGCTTGCACGACACCCGGTCGCGCGCGTCGACGTCGATCATCGGGACGTGTGCGGGGATCGCCAGCGCCGCGCGCACCTCCTCGAGCGGGTAGCTCTGGCCACCCTCGAACTGGTTGACCGCGACGATGAACGGCAGTCCCTTGGACTCGAAGTAGTCCAACGGTGAGAACGCCTCGTCGAGGCGGCCGGTGTCCACGAGCACGATCGCGCCGATCGCGCCGAGGCACAGGTCGTCCCACATGAACCAGAACCGGCGCTGCCCCGGCGTACCGAACAGGTAGAGGACCAGGTCCTCGGCCAGGGTGATCCGGCCGAAGTCCATCGCGACGGTGGTCGTGGCCTTGGTGGGGACGGCCGCGAGGTCGTCGACGCCCTCGGACTCGTTGGTGACGAGCGCTTCGGTGCGTAGGGGCACGATCTCCGAGACTGATCCCACGAGGGTGGTCTTGCCCACGCCGAAGCCGCCGGCGACGACGATCTTGGTCGACGCTGCGGTGCGCTGGGCACTAGAGCGTGCGTAGTCCACGGAGGGTCCTTTCGATGAGCTCTCGTCGCTCGTCCTGCGACGAGTCTTCGGTCAGGGTCGCCTGCGCCCGCACGTGTCCCTGCTCGATCAGGTCGCCCAGGAGAACGCGGACGACGCCTATCGACATGGAGACGAGCGCGGACACCTCGGCGACGGAGCGTTTGTCACAGACGTCGAGGATGCGGACCAGGTTGGCGTCGACCGGCCCCTCGGGGCCGTTGCCCTGTCGCCGGAGGGTCGCTTCGAACGGCAGCTCGACCTTGGGAGCCGTCCGGCCGCCGGTGAGCGTGTAGGAACGGACGACGCGCGCGACAGGCGCATAGTCGTCCGGCTCCCACGGCTGGGTCGGCAGTGCCACGGTTGGTGTCCTTGATCCTCGCGGCTCAGATGCCGCTCATCGGGACGCGAGCGGTCGCCTGCACCATCCGGCCGACCCGGTCGACCAGGAGCGCCATCTCGTAGCCCACCTGACCGATGTCGGCGGAGTCCTCGGTGAGCACGGCGAGGTGCGAGCCGTCGCCGACGCTCATCAGGAGCAGGTAGCCGTGCTCCATCTCGATCACGGTCTGCATGACCGCACCGCCCTCGAAGAGTCGGGCGGCACCGACGGCCAGGCTGGCCATCCCCGAGGAGACGGCCGCGACCTGCTCGGCACGCTCGTCGGGAAGGCTGACGCTCTTGGCCATCAGCAGTCCGTCGGCCGAGACCAGGATCGCGTGAGCCGCGGTCGGCACCTGGTCGACGAACTTGCTGACGACCCAGTCGAGCCCGCGATCGTCGTTGGGGGCCTCGGCCGTGCGCTCGCTCAGGTGCTCGGTCATGTGGTGCCTTCCTCGGTGCTCGGTGCGGTGTCGGTCTCGTCAACGGCGGCGGTACGGCCGCGGGACACGCCGGCGGCGTGGGCGGCCAGGCGGGCCCGGATCGCCTCCGGGTCGCGCGTGGCGGTGACGGCGGCCGGCGCCACGCCGCCTGGCACCAGCCGCTTGCCGGGACGCCGCATCGGAAGCCCGGACTCGCTGAGCTGGAGCGCCGGCGTCTCGGCCACCTGCTCCGCAGCCTGCCAGCCGGCCTCGATCTCCGAGGTCGTCCAGGTGCCCTCGGGGCCATCGGCGCTGAACCAGTTCGACTTCAGGTTCCGGAAGATCGGCGTCTCGTCCTCGGTCGCCTCGGGCAGCGGGCTGCGCGAGTCGAGGTAGTCGTAGGCCGTCAGCGGCGCCTGCGGCAGTGCGAGAGCGGCGTTCGACGGTTGGACCACCCAGCTCTCGGCAGACGGTTCGGTCGAGACCGGCGTCTCCAGCGGCGGTCCCAGGATCGGCGCCACCGTGGACTCCAGCGTCGAGACGGCCTCCTGCTCGGCGGTCTCCTGGAGTGCGGCGGGCTCCACCGGCGCCATGTCCATTGCGGGCTCGGCCTCCTGCTCCTGCTCCTGCTCCTGCTCCTGCTCCTCGGCAACCTCCGCCTCGGCGACCTCCGTCTCTGCGACCTGCTCCTCGGCGACCGGTGTGTCGACCTTGGGCGCTTCCACCTCAGCGGCGGTCGTCTCGACCTTGGGCGCCTCGGCATCCTCGGCCGGTGCCGGGGGCTCCTCCGAGGTGGAGGGACCGGTGCCGTTGGTCTTGGGCCGCTGGAACAGCGAGCCACCTGTCGGCCCGGTCGGCGCACCCGGCATCGAACCCCTGGACCGGGTGGCACCGGGCTCACGCTGTGGCAGCCGGATCACCGCGTTGATGGCGGCCTCGATCGAGTCGACGTTCGCCGGCGCGGCAGCGCTTGCGGCTGCCGGCTCAGCCGTGTCCGGCTCGACCGGCTCGGGCACTCCCTGCTTGGCCCGCTCGTTGGAGAGGCGCTCGGACAGCGAGAGCGGGGCCGCCGCCGTCTTGGGCGTGAGCCCCGGCCGGACCGTCGGCGCCGCGGGCGCCGGTCGGCCGCGGAGCAGCGTCGACGGCAGCAGCACGGTCGCCGTCGTTCCGCCACGCGTGTTGCGGGACAGGGAGACCGTGATGTCATGACGCTTCGCCAGCCGGCTGACCACGAGCAGACCCATCCGGCGCGCCGTCTCTGGCGAGATGTCGCCGCCTGCACGGAGGTCGTCGTTGAGCGAGATCAGGACGTCCGGCGCGATGCCGAGGCCGCCGTCGCTGATCTCGACGATGACGCTGTCGCCGGCCTGCTTGGTCGAGATCCGCACCGGCGCGGTGGGCGGTGAGAACGCCAGGGCGTTGTCGACCAGCTCGGTCATCAGGTGCACCACGTCCGAGGCGGCGGTGCCGCTGACCTTCTCGGTCGGCGCGGAGTCGATCTTGACGCGCTGGTACTCCTGCACACCGGCCATCGCCGCCTGGAACACGTCTGCCAGGGCGAGTACGTCGGTGTCGCTGGTCTGCTGAGGTGCGTCGGCCAGCACCATCAGCGAGTCCGCGGTACGGCGCATGCGCGAGGCCAGGTGGTCGAGGCGGAACAGGCTCTCGAGGCGGTTGGAGTCCTCCTCGTCCTTCTCCAGCCGCTCGATCAGGCCCAGCTGCTGGTTGATCAGCGAGGTGTTGCGACGCGAGAGGGTGGAGAACATCTCGCCGACCTGCGAACGCAGCTTGGCCTCGCCCGAGGCCAGCTGCACGGCGGTGCGGTGCATGTCGTCCACCGCGCGGGCCAGCTGTCCCATCTCCTCGTGCGTGGTGACAGGGATCGGGACGATCTCGCCCGCGTCACCGCCGGACCGGATCCGGGCAACCATCTCGGGCAGCCGCACGTTGGCGACCTCGAGCGCGCCCTCACGCACCCGCCGAATCGGGTTCAGCAGCAGGCGGGAGACGAGCAGGGCCAGCAGGATCGCTGCGATCAGGGCGACCGCCGTGATGACGGCGTTCGCGATGGCCAAGGCCCGCGCGTCGCTGGCCGCGTCGGTCAGCTGCTCGTCGATGCCGTTGAGCAGGTCGGTGCTGAGGTCGTCGTACGGCTCGAACGCCTCGGGGCCGCCGACGTCCTTCCCCCCGCCCTGGACGATGCCGAAGCGCGCAGCGTTCTGCTGGCTGAGCGCGAGCACCTTCTCGTCGGTGGACCCGAGCTGGGCGGCGAGGCGGTCGATGGTGGCGGCCTCGACGCCGAGCTCTGCGGCCAGGTTGACCGCGTTGACGTCCTTGCCGCCGTTGGTGGCGACCTGGAACTGCTGCATCGCCAGCGAGACGCGACCGTCGATCGTCTGCTGGAGCATCTGCAGCCGGGGCTCTGGCTCGATCTGCTCGGCGACGATGGCGTCGATCAGCTCGGCGATGCCTCGCTGCAGCTGGCGCACCTGGGAGGACGAGGCGCCAACGCTGACGTAGGCCTTGCCGTCACGCAGCTGCTGGCTCAGCGACATCACGGTGTCGAGCCGCTTCTGCTGCTGGGACGTCAGGTCGGCCGTTTTCGAGACGTCCTCGAGCCGCTTGCCGGCCGCGTCGACAGCCTCGATCGCCGCGACCCGGTCCGGGTCGTCGACGAGTGGCTTCTCGCGAGCGGTGATGATCGCGCGCTCGGCGGCGGCGATGTAGTCCACCGCGGGCCGCAGCACGGTGACCTGGCTGGCGGTCGCCGAGTAGTTGTCGGACTCCGCGAGCTCGGTACGGACCCGCAGACCACCGAAGGTGGCCGCCAGCAGCATCGGGATGGTGAGGGCCAGCGCCAGCTTCCGGCGCAGCGACCACTCGGGAAGGGCGAGCGCCGACGCGACGCGCCCGACGCCTTCTCGTCGCTTCTCAGACATACGGTCCACCCGGCTTGGTCGAATTACGAGACGCCGCCGGGGACGGCGACGAGACCCGCTACTGGTCGGGTTCACGATAGATTCCTCCCCCCGTCTCGCGGAGGAAATCGGGGAACTCCGCGAGGGATACGCCGAGTCAGTCAACCCGGTCTAGTCCTGAGGTGCAACGCTCCAGAACCGGGCGTGACCTCGCGGCCCGCCGGTCGTGGCGGCTCCTAGACCGCTGCTCGGAGGGCCGTGTACGACGCCACTAGCGCGCTCCGCTCCTGGCCGAGCAACGGGTCCTCGAGCTCACACCCCGCCCGGACCCACCGGTCGGAGAGGTCCATCGCGTCGACCCGCGCCTGCGCCGCCGGCCGCATCGCCGCCGGGTCCGCGTCGTACACATAGGTGTAGAGGTCGACCAGTGCCTGCACCAGCGCCCGCTCCTCGATCCCCTCGTCGTGCTGGTGCTCCCGGTGCAGGCGCCACCACTCCACCTCGAGCTCGGCCGCCCTCGCCGGGTCGATCGGCAGGTCGCCCTCGCGCGCCACCAGCGCGTAGAACCGCTGCATCAGCTCCCTGGCCGCGTCCGGGTCGTTGTCCGGGTACGGCGCCCACTTCTGGTTGGCCCGCAGCACGTACCAGGCGCCCTGCAGCGTCCGGACCCGCCCCATGCCGAACCCGGCTCCGACCATCCCCACAGCGGCCACGAGGAACCGGCGCCACTCGTGTCGGTAGTAAGCCGCCCACGCGTCGGTCTCCAGGCTCCCGACCCGGACCGGGTCGAACGACCTCGGGCCGGACGGCCGGGCTCGCTCCGTGTCGCCCCTCCACTCCTGTCCGATTCCTCGCATCAGCGGCGGGTAGACGACCAGGTGCCGGAACGGCGCGACGGCGGCCATGTAGGCCCTTCCGAGCAGACCGTTCGGTTTCACGAGCACCGCCATCTGGCCCCGATAGCCGCCCGGATCGTCTGTGTCATCGGGTACCCAGCCGATGTGCATCACCGCCTGCACCGTGCGGTTGGCCATCTCCGCTGCCCACTCGTTGTCCGTGAGGTAGACCGACGTGAAGGGGAGATCATCGAACGCGGGTCCTGTCGGTCCGTCGCTCAGATCGGCCGGCAACCGGTCGCGCAGGGTCGGCACGCGGGCCCCGACACCGGAGTCCGGGTCGTCCCAGCCCAGCAGCGCCCCGAGCTTCCAGCGAATCGCGAAGAGGAAGCGAGCGAGCCTGGACGGGTTGTCCGCCGTGTCACCCCCGGCGAACTGCCTCACGAGCCGTGGGAAGTCGTCGGGGCCGCCAGGGGTCGGCAACGCCCACACGTCGTACAGGCGAAAGTCGGGCGTGATCTCATGGATCCGCCATGGCCGGGTGGTGTGTGCAGTGTCCGGAAGCTTCACGTCGCGTCGGGTCTCCATAGGTACGGGCGCTGCCAAGTGCCTCGTGGAAGTCCGACACCTGTCCTGAGGCGAGTGTGACGTCGGACCGAGATTTGCCAGCGGGCCTGAGGGCTGAGCGGGTGCCTGTTGAGGCCCCGACGGACTTCGCATAAGTTGGATCGCATCCTTCTGGAGGCCCGATGTCGGACAAACTCGGAACCACGCGGGAAACCTATCCACTCGGTGTAAGTCGGCCCGATCTGCAGCTCGATGATCTACCCACTCCCGAGGAAGTCTTCGGCGTTTCCCGCCTGGGCGGGGTGCAGATCGTCAAGTTCGTCATCGGTCCCAGCCTGATCGCGCTGGGCATCTCGATCGGCAGCGGCGAGTGGCTGCTGGGGCCGCAGGCCGTCGGCCAGTACGGGTTCGTCGGCGTGGGCTGGATCATCCTGGTCTCTGCGATCCTCCAGACGTTCTACAACGTCGAGTGCTCGCGGTACGTCGTCGCCACCGGCGAGGTCCCGGTCGTCGGCTGGGGCCGGGTGCCGCCCGGCTGGTTCCTCTGGGTCCCGGTCTCGGTCTTCATCATCATCTTCGCGTTCATCGCCGGCGGCTGGTCCGCGGCGGCCGGGCAGGGCGTCTACGCCCTGGTGCATGGCGAGGTCGCGCCGTCTGGTGCCGAGGAGCCGCGGATCTACGCGATCGCCCTCCTGGTCCTGGTCTTCGTGATCACCGCGTCGGCACGCCGGATCAGCCGCGCGCTGGAGCTGGCCAACTGGGTGATGGTGAGCGCAGTCCTCGTCGTACTGCTGGTGCTCGACCTGTTCATCGTGCCGGCGGGGATCTGGTGGGACGGCATCCGCGGCTTCTTCACGCCGGCTGCGCCGCCGGCAGGCATCACCGCGACCCAGCTCGGAGGACTGGCCGGGTTCACCGCGCTCGCCTCCGGCCTGAACTGGTACGTGCTGGGCCACTACCGGGACAAGGGGTACGGGATGGGCCACCGGGCCGGCTACATCTCCGGCCTGCGCGGTGAGCGGCGCGACATCATGCCCAGCGGCGTGACGTTCCCCGAGGACGAGACGAACACCGGGCGGTGGAAGCGGTGGTACCGCCTGCTGCTGCTCGACCTCTGGGCGGTGTTCTTCGTCGGCGCGATGCTCGGCATGCTCCTGCCCACGATCCTGATGGCGCGCGCGGTCGAGCTGTCGGGTGAACAGCCGACGCCGGAGACCGTCCCGACGTTCGTCGCCGACACCCTGCGCGGCGACTACGGCAGCTTCATCTTCTACCTCGTGCTGATGGTCGGCGTCCTGGTCCTCTTCAGCACCCAGCTCGGCATCTTCGAGGCGATGGTGCGCGTGACGACCGACGCGTCGCATGCGATGAGCCCCAAGCTGCGCGAGGTCATCGCGGGTGACCCGCGCAAGTTCTACTACCCGTTCATGATCGTGCTGCTGATCACTATCAGCATCATCATCCATCTCGCGCTGCCGGTGAACCTGGTGCAGTGGTCGGCGAACATGTCGAACCTCGGCGCGTTGATCTATCCGTTCATGCTGATGTACCTCAACAGCAAGCTCCCCCGCCCGGCCAGGCCGAAGTGGTGGCACTACGTGATCCTGGTCCTCAACGTCGTGTTCTTCGGGTTCTTCTTCCTCAACTTCATCGTCGACTTCTTCGGCGATCCCCTGGTGACGTTCTGATCGAGGTGAGCAGGACGTCTTCTTCGCGCGAAGTGAGGGGTTCGAGCGGCTGTGCCGGAGTTCGTCCGGAGCCGGCCTCCGACGCCCCGATGCCGGTGCGGGCGACAAGGGCTGGGCGAGGATCCACAGCGCCACGAGGTCCGGCGCCCGTCGCCGGGAGGGTCGTGTGCCTGAGGACGACACCTGGCCCGTCCCAGGCACACGACCCATCTACGCGTGCTCGCGGCCAAGCGCCAGCCAGTGGCAAGGGGTCGCCTCCCGGCCACGCGGGTCATGTGCCCGACAACGACACCGCACACGTCCAGAAGTTGGTCTCGCTTCCCCGAACGAGCCAGGCAGCCGCCCCGGCATGATGCCGGGGCCGGCTGTCAGTCTCCCGGAGCATCAGTCGAGGAGGTGGGCCATGGCTCGGGCGACGAAGTCGCGGCGCATCTGCGCCGTTGTCAGGCCCTCAGCGCCGAAGCCCGAGAAGACGGTGTCCTCTGTGACGGTGGCGGCACCCTCTTCGAAGGCTTTCTGGGTGCGGGTCCAGTTGTTGGTCACCCGCGTCCCGTCTGGGGCGGGTGCGGGCGTCCACCCGCCTAGCCCGTCCTCGAAGGAGGTCTCCGCCGTGACCACCCCGTCGACCGTGACGGTGGTGTCGTCCACGAAGACACCCAGCCCCTGGGTGCCCCAGTCGGTCAGATAGCTGATCGACACCTCGACCTGCTGACCGGCGTACGCCGACAGGTCGACGGCCCACTCCTGCCAGCCGGAGCTGTTGCCGGTGGCCGCGTGCCACGTTCCCGTGTCACCGGTGGCGGAGCAGTCCGCACCCTGGTAATGCGCCACGAACGGGTGGATGTCCACCCAGCCTTCGGCACACGAGTCGCCGGTGCCTTGCTGCGTGTGGCCATTCTCGTCCGGGAGCGTGGTCCACTGGTCGGAGCCCACTTCGTGCGCCTCGACGATCACGTAGTCCCAGTCGAGCTCGGTGTCATGCGACATCTGGAAGCTCAGCTCCCCAGACGTCGCCGAGGTGAGGTCGACCGTGCGGGTCATCCGCTTCCAGCCCTGGTCGGCCAACTGGCTGTACATGTACCACTCGCCCGTGTGCGGGTCGTAGGGCGCGGCGCCGGGCCGGACCCACTTCACCGGGACCGAGCTGGTGAACTGCGGGAACTCTGCCGGCGGCAGGAAGCTCGAGGTCGCCAACAGCGACGCTGTGTGAGCCTGATTGTCGGCCGAGTCGCCACCGTTGAACGTGCCGGCGAAGCCGTCGAAAGCACCCGCCTCCCCGCTCACAGGGAACGGTCCGTCGTCCCCGGTACCACCGTCGCTCACATAGTTGTATGCGCCCAGCCAGTACTGCTGGAAGTCGTTGAACAGCGGCAGGCATGGGTACGTGTCGACGGTCGTGCACTCCGGCGGCTGGAACGGGTTGTAGTCGTAGACGCCGTTGGCAGCCTGGGCGAACTGGTTGTACTGACCTGTCACAAGCGCTTTACCACCCTCGTTGAGGTAGTCACGCACGGTGAGCTCGAGGTCGAGGGACAGCTTGGCTGCCGTGCCTGCAGGCTGTCCGGGCGCCCGCGTGATGATGTCATCGCCCGACTCCCACACGATCGCGTCGTAGTGGGACAGCACGCCGAGGTGATGTGGCTGGGTGCGGCTGTTGACGTCGACGTCGTACACGTCCGAGCTGTAGCCGGCCGCTGACAGCGCGGCGGCGTAGTCGTCGGCATACTTCGCAGAGGTCACCCCTTGGGCTGGGCTGACGCCGGTGACGTCCTCCGCGGCCAGGATGAGCACGTCGCCGCCGATGTCGTTCGCGACCCTGTAGGTGAACGCCGCGCTGCTGACCGGGCCCTTCCCGGGCTTGACCCCGGTGAACCAGACTCGGATCGAGTCACCCGGAGCGGTCTTGGTGACCGTGCCGCGGAACTCGCCGTAGTAGTCGTGGTGGGTGTCGCCGTAGCGTTCCCCACCTCGCCACAGCGACGTCTTGACCGACCGGGTCGGTCCACCATTCACGGAGTACTTCAGGCGAAGGTCCTTGATCGCCTTCTTCGCGGTGACCGCGACTGCCTGGGTGCGGCCGTGGGAGACCGCGAACGGGTCGGACACGAGGTCGGCCGCCCTACGACCGACCACCGAGACCGGGTCGTCCGGGTCATGGGTCGACTTGGCGACGGCCAGCGCGAACGGGATGTTCTTCTCGAACTCGGCCTGGATCAGCTCCTCGTCGTCCGGGAAGTTGAACCCGCTGAGGCAGTCCTCGGGGAACCACTCGTCATCAGGGATGGACGCCGAGACGGTCTCGCACGTGGTCATCTCGGGGGTGAAGCCGAGAGTGCCGTTCTCGACAGTGGCGTGCGTATCGGTGTCGCCGTTGGTGGTGTAGAGCTCGGCGGAGATGTCCGGGTCATATCCGGGGACCGCGGGGTTGTTGTCGTCACCGGCCATCGCCTCGTAGATCACGTCGTCGGGCGAAGGGGTGCTCACCTGCCAGCCGATGCCGTACAGCAGCAGCTCGGCGGCCGAGTGGTAGTTGATGAAGAACTCGAAACCGATCCGGTCGAAGAGCCGGTTGAGAGCCTGTGTCTCCGGCTCGGAGTTGGGGCCGGTGCCCCGATAGGTCTCGCTGTCCGGGTCGGGGGAAGAACCCTCGTTGTCCCAGCCCCACTTGACTGCGAAGTTGCGGTTCGGGTCGACGCCGTCTCCCGCTGTGATGGTCCCGTCTCCGTCGTTGTCGCGGAGGTTCTTGCGCCACAGCCGCTCGTCGGTGAACGTGAAGTCGTAGCCGTCGGGGTTGGCGACCGGCAGGAACCACAGCTCGGTTGTGTTCACGATGCCGGTCAGCTCAGCATCGGTGCCATAACCCTCCAGGTAGTGGTGCATCAAGCGGCGGACCATCTCAGGAGTGATCCACTCGCGCGCGTGCTGCGCGCCGGCGTACAGGACCGAAGGCCGCTTGCCGTCCTTGAGGGCCTTGGCGTTCTTGGTCACCTTGAGCGCCAGGATGTCCTGTCCGTTGACGCTCTGCCCGATGCTGATGAGCTTGGTGATCCGGGGGTACGCCGCTGCGGTCTCACGCAGCTCGTCGGCGATGCCGCCTTCCTCGCTGTAGGAGCGGAAGGCGTCATATCCCGTGAGGTTCTGGAGTTGCGCCTCGTCGGAGGCGTTGCGGCCGTTGACCTTCTTGACGCGGACCGAGAGGCCTTCGGCCCGCAGCGTGTCTGCCTGTGCCTCGGTGATGACAACGTCGAGGCGGACCTTGCCACGGGCGGCCTTCGACTGCGTCGTGTGAGCGGTGTCGACACCGACCTCCCTGAGCTTCTCGAGATCCGCCGGGCTGGACTCCACGACATAGACCTCGAGGTCACCGCCGCGTTCGGCCGGGCCGGCACCGGTGCTCACGGATGGACTGGCGACGAACAGTCCGGCTGTCAGGGCGGTGACTGCAAGTGCTGCGGGCAAAGAGCGCATGTTCGGCCTCGGGGTTCACAAAGGATGGACTTCCACGATGTTGTGACATGTGTCACCAGTCAAGAGTGTCGCGCCGAAGATTCTCCGCGTCCCGCGCGCTGACCCGCCGCGACCCCCGGCTCGATCCGGATGCCTCGAGTCCACGGCAAAGGCATGAGCCAGATTCTTTGGGTCGTCGTTCGATCGCAGCCCGTGCTGTGCCGTGGCCTGGGCCCGTGCGACCGAGGAGTGTCCTGAGGTGGCTTCGCGGGGGTGGACTGGGCAGTCGAGGTTCAGACGTAGATAGCTGGCTTCTGCCCGTCTGATCGAATCTCAAATGCTTTCAGGCTCGGAGATCCACGATCTCCGAGCTGAAGACTCGTAGCGGGGGCAGATTTGAACCTGCGACCTCTGGGTTATGAGTGACTCCCACCCAGGTTTCGAGTCGCTGGCTCCTACACTCAGATTCGGCTAACGTCGCAGGTCAGACGCCTATTCATGATTCCGTCAGCGTCCAGATGCGTCCGGCAAGGTGTGCGGACAAGCTGCGGACAAGCAAAGATCCCAGCGACAGGCGAACCCGGGACGCGACCGGCTCAGCGTCATGGCGTGCCACATCCCGTCCCGGCTCGACGAGAGTCAGTCTGCGATCTTGTAGCCGACCTGGGCGACGGCGGCGCGAATGGCCGCGTCGTCGGCCTGGCCGAACACCTCGAGGGTGCCGTCCGACACGTCCACGTCGACGTCGTCGACGCCCTCGACCCCGGTGACGGCGTTGGTCACCTTGGTGACGCAGCCGTTGCAGGTCATGCCGACGACTGTGTAGGTGGCGGCGCTCGTGCTCATGGCCATCTCTCCTCATGTCCCGCCGCTGGTGCGGCTCCAGACGAGATAGGTTACCCCCCTATAGTATCTTGTCAAGGCCGAGTCGGGATTGACTTCATACCCTTCCCCAGTATGGTAGTTCGATCCACACATCAACAGGCCGGCGACTCGAGAGCCGGCCGAAGTCCGTGAGGAAGAGCCCGATGACCGACTCCGCCCCCGTCCCCGCACCGCGCCCGACCGTCGTCAAGGCGGTACGCAACGGCCCGCTCCAGCTGAAGGGCACGTTCCGGCTCCTGGACCCGAACGGGGAGGAGTACGACATGCAGGGGCAGCGCATCGTGCTGCTCTGCCGGTGCGGGCGCTCGTCGAACCAGCCGTTCTGCGACTCCAGCCACACCCGGACCGGCTGGGCCAGCCAGGACCAGCCCACGGTGACCGAGAACTCCGACGACGGTGCTGCCTGAGTCGAGACTCAGGTGCCGGCGGCCGCCGTCTCAGCGCATCAGGATCGCACCAGGCGCGCGATCGCGTCGGTGGCTTCCTTGAGCTTGACCTCGGCGTCCTTGCCACCGGCCGCCGCCGCATCGACGACGCAGTGGGTCAGGTGCTCCTCGAGCAGCCCGAGCCCCACCGACTGCAACGCCTTCGTGATCGCGGAGATCTGGGTGAGGATGTCGATGCAGTACTTCTCCTCGTCGACCATCCGCTGCAGGCCACGGGCCTGGCCTTCGATCCGACGCAGGCGTCGGACGTAGTCGTCCTTGCGGTGGAGGTAGCCGTGCTGGTGCGGCGTCTCGGTCATCTCAGTCATCTCCGTCATTCGCTCCCCCGGGGGACCCAGGCGCCTGGACAGTACCCCGTACGAGTATGCGGCGTCCTACGAAACGCCGGGTCGATCCGTTGACTCATATACAATAGGGGGGTATCGTATGAAAACATCGAACGCACCTGCGAGGAAGAGTCAGATGACCGAGACAGCTCAGCATCCCGGGTACACCGCCCGTAAGGACGACTTCTTGCGCCGGCTCCGGCGGATCGAGGGCCAGGCTCGCGGTCTGCAGCGGATGGTCGACGAGGACAAGTACTGCATCGACATCCTCACCCAGGTCGCCGCCATGACCTCCGCGCTGGAGTCGGTGGCCCTCGGCCTGCTCGACGACCACCTGCGTCACTGCGTGGTGGAGGCCGCCGTCGCCGGAGGCGCCGAGGCCGAGCACAAGCTCGCCGAGGCCTCCGCCGCCATCGCCCGCCTCGTCCGTTCCTGATCCACCGAAAGGAAGTCAGCCATGAGCACCACGCAGACCTACACCGTCACGGGCATGACCTGCGGCCACTGCGTCACCTCCGTCACTGAGGAGGTCCAGGAGATCCCCGGCGTCGAGGACGTCGACGTCGTCCTCGAGACCGGCAGCCTCACGGTCACCAGCGCCGAACCGGTCGACGACGCTGCGGTCAAGACCGCGGTGGAGGAAGCTGGATACCAGCTCGCATGAGCGTTCCGGTGAGGCTGCTCGGATTCGTCGTCGCCCTCGCTGTCATCCTCGCCGGGGCAGCCGGCATCGGACGCGCGGTCGGCCCGGTGGGCTCCCCCGCCGCCGACCATGACGACATGGGCGGAGAGGGCCAGCACGACATGGCCGAGATGGCCGAGTCCGACGCCGCCAGTATCCCGAAGGGTCTGATGGTGTCGCAGAACGGCTACTCGTTCCGCCTGGACAAGGGCACCGTCTCCGCTGGAGACGACGTGCCAATGTCGTTCACCATCGAAGGCCCCGACGGCAGCCCGGTCACTGCGTACGACAAGGAGCACGAGATGGAGCTCCACCTGATCGCCGTACGCCGTGACTTCTACGGCTTCCAGCACGTGCACCCGGAGCGAGCCGAGGACGGCACGTGGTCGACGTCGCTCGACCTCGCAGCGGGTCAGTGGCGGGTCTTCGCCGACTTCAAGGCGAGCGGTGCCGAGGCGATCACCCTGGGCAACGACCTCGCGGTGCGAGGCGACTACCAGCCGGCGGCACCGGCCGCAGAGACGCGAACCGCAACGGTCGACGGCTACACCGTCACCCTCGACGGCGACATCGTCCCGGGCGAGGAGGCCAAGCTCACCCTGAGCGTCACGCGAGACGGCGTGCCCGTCACCGACCTCGAGCCCTACCTGGGGGCCTACGGCCACCTGGTGGCACTGCGCGCTGGCGACCTCGCCTACCTGCACGTCCACCCCGAGGGCACGCCCGGAGACGGCAAGACCGAACCCGGCCCGGACGTGGTGTTCTTCGCCGAGGTCCCGAGCCCCGACCAGTACCGCCTGTACCTGGACTTCCAGCACGAGGGCGTGGTCCGCACCGCCGCGTTCGCGGTGACCGGCTCCGCCGACATCGAACCCTCCGACAACGAACCCTCTGACGACGGGTCCGAAGACGGCCACTCCGACGACGGCGCACACTGATCCGTAGACCAAGGAGAAGCAGATGAGCTCGATCACCGGCTCGCCCGGCTTACCGGTCTCGACCGCCCAGGTCGAGCTCGCGATCAGTGGCATGACCTGCGCCTCGTGCGCCAACCGCATCGAGCGCAAGCTGAACAAGATGGAGGGCGTCACCGCCACGGTGAACTACGCCACCGAGAAGGCCAGGGTCGCCTTCCCCGAAGGGGTGGACCCGGCCGAGCTGGTGCGCACGGTCGAGCAGGCAGGTTATGGCGCCACCCTCCCCCGCCCGGAGACGTCGGACGCTGAATCCGTCGCCGAGGTGGCCGACGACCCGACCCGTACTCTTCGGCAGCGCCTGATCTTTTCCGCAGTGCTGACCGTCCCGGTGATCGCCCTGGCGATGGTGCCGGCCTGGCAGTTCACGAACTGGCAGTGGCTCAGCCTGACGCTGGCCGCGCCGGTCGTCGTCTGGGGCGCCTGGCCGTTCCACCGCGCGGCCTGGGTCAACCTGCGGCACGGTACGTCGACGATGGACACGCTGGTCTCGCTCGGGACCCTGGCCGCCCTCGGCTGGTCGCTGTACGCCCTCTTCTGGGGCACGGCCGGTACGCCGGGCATGACGCACGCGTTCGAGCTGACGGTGGCTCGCACCGACGGGTCGGGCAACATCTACCTCGAGGCCGCCGCGGGCGTGACCACCTTCATCCTGGCCGGCCGCTACTTCGAGGCACGGTCCAAGCGCCGCGCCGGCGCAGCGCTTCGTGCGTTGCTCGAGCTGGGCGCGAAGGACGTCGCCATCCTCCGTGAGGGTCCCAACGGTCAGACCGAGGAGCGCATCCCCACCGAGCAGCTGGCCGTGGGCATGCTCTTCGTGGTCCGGCCGGGCGAGAAGATCGCCACCGACGGGGTGGTCGAGGAGGGGAGCTCGGCGGTCGACGCCTCGATGCTCACCGGCGAGTCGGTCCCGGTCGAGGTCGGCCCCGGTGACGCCGTCGTCGGCGCCACCGTCAACGCCGGGGGTCGGTTGGTGATTCGGGCCACCCGGATCGGTTCCGACACCCAGCTGGCACAGATGGCGCGGCTGGTCGAGGACGCTCAGAACGGCAAGGCCGAGGTGCAGCGCCTCGCCGACCGGGTGTCCGGCATCTTCGTCCCGATCGTCATCATGCTGGCCGCGGCCACTCTCGGCTTCTGGACAGGAACGGGCGGTGGGCTGTCCCCGGCGTTCACCGCCGCGGTTGCCGTGCTCATCATCGCCTGCCCCTGCGCCCTGGGTCTCGCGACTCCGACCGCGCTGATGGTCGGCACCGGTCGCGGCGCCCAGCTCGGCATCCTGATCAAGGGTCCCGAGGTGCTGGAGTCGACCCGCAGGATCGACACCATCGTGCTCGACAAGACCGGCACCGTGACCACCGGACAGATGGCGCTGCTCGACGTGGTCGCCGCCGACGGCGAGGACCGCGCCCTGGTGCTCAGGCTTGCGGGAGCCCTGGAGGATGCCTCGGAGCACCCCATCGCCAAGGCCGTCGCCAACGCCGCCCGAGACGAGGGCGGCCGCCTGCCCCGGGTCGAGGACTTCGCGAACGTCGAGGGCCTCGGCGTCCAGGGGGTGGTTGTCGACGGCGACCACAGCCACGCGGTCCTGGTGGGCCGGCCGCGGCTCCTGGAGGAGTGGTCGCAGAAGCTACCGGCCGAGCTGGAAGATGCCTTCGCTGCGGCTCAGGCGGCCGGCGCCACGGCCATCGCTGTGAGCTGGGACGGCAAGGCCCGCGGCGTGCTCAAGGTCGCCGACGCGATCAAGCCGACCTCGGCGGAGGCCATCGCTCAGCTCCGCAAGCTCGGGCTGACCCCGGTGCTGCTGACCGGCGACAACGAGGCCACGGCACGGACCGTGGCCCGCGAGGTGGGTATAGAGGTCTCGGCCGAGACAGTGATCGCTGACGTGCTTCCGGCGGACAAGGTCGACGTGGTCAAGCGACTGCAGTCCCAAGGGCGGGTCGTGGCGATGGTCGGCGACGGCGTCAACGACGCTGCAGCCCTGGCCCAGGCCGACCTCGGCCTCTCGATGGGTACCGGCACCGACGTCGCGATCGAGGCCAGCGACCTCACCCTGGTCCGTGGCGACCTCCGCGTGACCGCGGACGCGATCCGGCTCTCCCGGCGCACGCTCGCGACCATCAAGGGCAACCTGTTCTGGGCGTTCGCATACAACGTCGCGGCGCTGCCCCTGGCGGCTGCCGGACTGCTCAACCCGATGCTGGCGGGTGCCGCGATGGCGTTCTCGTCGGTGTTCGTGGTGACGAACAGTCTCCGGCTGCGTCGGTTCCAGCCCCTGACCGACCACGAGGCGGAGACACCCGAGGTCGCGCCGCGTCGTCTCGAGGCGACCGCGGCCTGACCCCCGCGGGATGCGCGTCAGCCGGTAGCAATCTCGTGGTCCGGAGCTCCGAGCCGGAGCTGCTCGGCGTGGATGACGGCCTCTTCCATGTCGTCGAGCGAGTTCCCGGGGCGAAGCTGACTCACCAGCGGCGCGAGGCGCTCGTGGGTGTCCAGCGAGACCAGGGCGACGACCTGGTCCCCGCGGCCCAGCGCCACCAGCGCTTTCCCCGATTCCATGGAGCCCCACACCACCAGGCTGCGGTCCGCGAACTGGGGGAACCCCACGGCACGGATCCGCGCCCCGTGGATCGTGGTGCCGAACGTGGGCAGGTCGGTGAGGGGACGCCCCTCCCCCGGTCCGACGAGCAGGTTGGCCGCGGCGAGGTCCGCGTGGTCGAGGGTGCTCGCCCAGTGCTCGACGCGGGAAGACTCGCCGCCGAGCAGCTCTTGGGGCGCATGGACGACGTCGCCGGCACCCACTACGCGGTCGCTGCCCAGCGCATGCAAGGTGCGTCCGCACCTCAGCCCTCCAGAGACGTCGAGGCCGCTGTCCCGGAGCCACTCGACGTTCGGTGTCGTTCCTGTCGCCATCACCACCACGTCGGCCGGTAGCCGGCGACCGTCCTCGAGGATCACGCCCTCGACCGCACCCGACCGGACGTCCAGCTCGCGCACTCGCGTCCGGCGAAGCACGTGCACCCCGGCGGCGCGATGCAGCCGTTGCAGATGCTCGGCGACCGGCCTGCCCACTGCTCGCGCGGTGGGCAGGTCGGAGGGGTCGATCATCGTCGTGTGGTGTCCCCCTGCCGATGCCGTCGCAGCAACCTCAGCGCCGATCAAGCCACCGCCGACGATGACGATGCGTCGGGCAGGGGACTCCAGGACGGACCGGAGCTCCTCGGCGTGCTCGACCGTGCGCAGCACGAACGCTCCGTGGACACCCTCGACGAGCTCGACGTCGCGGGGGCGGGCGCCGGACGCGACCACCAGGCCATCGAATCGAAGCGCCGTCCGGTCGTCGAGAACGACCTGACACCCGGCGAGATCGAGCTTCGTGGCGGTCGCGCCGAGCCGCCAGATGACCTCAGACGGCACGTCGTCAAGCTCGAGGCCGGCACGATCGGTATGTCGCGTGAGGAAGGCCTTGGACAGCGGGAACCGGTCGTAGGGGCGATGGGACTCGCTCCCGACCACGGTCAGCTCGCCGTCGTACCCGAGGTCTCGCAGAGATTGCGCGGCTCGGTGCCCGGCGAGCGAGCCGCCGACGATCACGATCCTTCTCATGGCTTCTGGACGCCGCCCCAGTACGCCCCGGCGGGAACCTCCTTCGCCCCGAGCAAGTCGTGCTCGACATGGCCGTGGCGTGGTGCCGTCACCAGAGGACTTCCTTGCAGCCTGTGTGGTTGCTGGGCTCCACCTGCACGGTGGCGTGGGTGATGTGGTGGTCGTCGCGAAGGAGGTCGCGAGCCTGGTCGAGCACGGCGTGCGTGTCGGAGCCCGGCCGGACCTGGAGGTGGACGCTCATGGCGTCCATGCCTGAGGTGATGGTCCACACGTGCAGGTCGTGGGCCTCGATGACTCCGTCGATCTGTTCCAGGTCGCGGGTGACGTGGTCGACGTCGACGTGGGCGGGTGCGGACTCGACCAGGATGCGGAGTGCGTCGCGACCGAGTCGGTAGGCGCGGGGCAGGATGAACAGGCCGATGCCGATGGCGATCACAGAGTCGACCCAGTGCCAGGAGGTGGCCGCGATGACGACGGCGCCCAGGAGCACCCCGACCGAGCCGACGGCGTCGGCGACCACCTCGAGGTAGGCACCGCGCAGGTTGAGGCTTTCCTGGGCGCCCGCCTGCAGCAGCCGGAAGCAGATCAGGTTGATGAGCAGGCCGACGATGGCGACCACGATCATCGGGGTGGTGGAGACCTCCGGGGAGTCCTGGAGCCGTTGGATGGCCTCGTAGACGACGTAGCCGGCGACCCCGAACAGCAGCGCGGTGTTTGCCAGCGAGGCGAGGATCTCCAGGCGGTACCAACCGAAGGTGCGGTGTATGGCCGCGCTCCCGCCGGTGGCCAAGGTGATCGCGGCGAGCGACATCCCGAGCCCGCCGGCGTCGGAGAGCATGTGCCCCGCGTCTGAGAGCAGGGCGAGCGAGCCGGACAGGAGGCCGGCGGCGAACTCGACCGCGACGAACGAGGTGGTGAGCAGGAACGCGATCAGCAGCGGCCGGCGGTGCCGGGCGCCGGCGGTCAGTGCGTCCGCCGCGCTCGGCCCGTGTCCGTGCCCGTGGCCGTGTCCGTGGCCGTGGCCGTTGCTCATCTGGTGTTGCCTTTCAGATCGGGGTGGCCGACGTGGCGGGAACGGGGAGCCTGTCCCAGAAGTGGCAGGTCACGATGTGCTCCTCACCGGCCTGGGAGAGGGCTGGTGCGTCGGTGGTGCAGATGTCCTGGGCCAGCGGGCAGCGCGGGTGGAACCTGCAGCCTGAGGGCACGTCGATGGGGCTGGGCGGTTCGCCCTTGAGCTGGGCGAGCACCTCGTCGTCGCCGTTCTGCTCGACCAGGGAGGCTGCCAGGAGCACCCGGGTGTAGGGGTGCCGTGGGCGGGTGAACAGCTCGTCCCGTGGCGCGACCTCGACGATCTGACCCAGGTACATCACCGCCACCCGGTCGCACAGGTAACGCACCACCCGCAGGTCGTGGGAGATCAGCACCAGGGTCAGGTCCAGCTGCTCCTTGAGCTCGACCAGCAGGTTGAGGATCTGGGCCCGGATCGAGGCGTCCAGTGCGGAGGTCGGCTCGTCGCAGATGAGGAACTTCGGCTCGAGCAGGAGCGCCCGGGCGATCACCATCCGCTGCAGCTGACCGCCCGAGCACTCGCTCGGCCGTCGCTCCAGCATCCCCTCCTCGATCCCCACCCGGTCCAGCATCGCCAGCACCCGTTCGCGCCGCTGTGCTGGGTCCTTCATGCCGTGGTGGCGCAGCGGGGCATCCAGGCTGGCACCCAGGCTCATGCGCGGGTCGAAGGCGCCATAGGGGTCCTGGAAGACGAACTGCATCGAGCGGCGCAGCGCCTTGAGCTCCGAACCCTTGGCCTTGGTGATGTCTTTGCCGTCGAAGACGATGTGGCCCGAGCTGGCGTCCAGCGCCCGCAGGATGGTCCGCGCCAGCGTGCTCTTGCCGCAGCCGGACTCCCCGACCAGGCCGAGCACCTCGCCCTTGCGCACCGACAACGACACACCGTCCACGGAGTGAACCGTCTTGCCCCTGCCTGCCGGGAAGTGCTTGACCACGTCCTGGACAGAGACCAGCGGCTCGCCCGGCTTGCGGGTGCCCACGTCCTCCACGGAGATGAACGTCATCGTGCTGCCTCCGCATGCTCTCGGGATGCATAGCATCGACTGTGGTGTCCGTGCTCCCCGCAGGTGTGCAGCTCCGGTTCGACGCCGCGACACATGTCGGTGATGCCCAGCTCGGCGGCGACCGGACACCGCGGGAGGAACCGGCAGCCGTGCTCCAGCGTGCGGGCCTGCACGACACTGCCCGCGATGGAGAACAGCTTGCCGCGCTCGGCCTCGAGCAGTGAGGCACGCATCAGCGCCTGGGTGTAGGGGTGCTGCGGGTCCTCGAAGAGGTCCTTGGTGGCACCCTCCTCCACTATCCGGCCGGCGTACATCACCGCCACCCGGTCGGCCATCGACGACACGATCCCGAGGTCATGGGTGATCAGCAGGATCGACAGCCCCAGCTCATCTCGCTTCTGCTTCAGCAGTTCCAGGATCTGCGCCTGCACCGTGACGTCCAGGGCCGTGGTCGGCTCGTCGGCGATCAGCAGCTCAGGGTCGGCGCTCAGCGCAGCCGCGATCATGACGCGCTGCGCCATGCCACCGGAGAGCTGATAAGCGAACGACGACGCCCGACGGGCCGGTTCAGGGATGCCCACGTCACGCAGCATCTCCACCACCCGCGCCTTGGCCTCGCGGCGACCCACCTTCCGGTGCCGGCGCAGCGACTCGGCCACCTGGCTGCCCACCCGGGCAGTCGGGTCCAGCATCACCTTCGGCTGCTGGAACAGCATCGCGACCTTGTTGCCCCGGACGTGGTTGAACCGCTCCGAGGACATCGGAATGACGTCCTCGCCGTCCAGAAGCGCCTCTCCTCCGATCACCTCCGCACCCGGCGGGAGCAGACCCATCACCGTCAGCGCGGTCAGGCTCTTGCCAGACCCCGACTCACCGACCAGCGCCACGATCTTGCCCCGGCCGACCTTCAGGTCCATACCGTCGATCGCCGGCGCCCCCGGAACGTCCGGGAAGTCCACCCGCAGACCACGGATGTCGAGCAGCAAATCCTGGCTCGTCGGCGTAGCCGTCGGCGTAGCCGTCGGCGTTGCCTGCTTCAGCAGCTCACTCATGACGTCCTCCTTGACCATCCACGGCACCCACGGCATCCGCATCGGTGCGCTGCCTGCTGCACAACGTGACGACCGCGTCGTCGTAGTGCTTCCTGAGCACGGCCAGCGCCTGGTCGGTCTTGCCTGCCTGCATCAGGTCGCAGATCTGCCGGTGCTCCGGCACGAGGTCGGCACGGGCCTCGGCGGCGGTCAGCACGCCGAGGCAGAGCCGGGTCTCCGAGATCACCGTGCCGAACATCCGCCGCAACCGCTGGCTGCCGCTGGCCTCGACCAGGGCCACGTGGAACTCGAGATCGGAGTCGCCGACCGCCTCCCAGTCCTCCGCCGTCGCCGCTCTCTCCATCTGCGCGACGTACTGGCCGAGCTCCTGGAAGACCCCGCCGGACGTGCCGTTCGCGACGATCGAGCGGATGGCTGCGGACTCCAACGCCTCACGAGCGAGATAGATGTCGCTGACGTCGTCGTCGGTGAGCACCGGGATGAACACCCCACGGTGCGGCTCGCTCAGCAACAGCCCCTCCTGCACGAGCCGCTGAAGGGCCTCCCGCACCGGTCCCCGGCTGACACCGAAGCTGGTCGCCAGCTCCACCTCGCTGAGCTGGGACCCGGGCGCCAGCGAGCCGTTGACGATCGCGGTCCTCAGCCGCTCCGTCACGATCGAGGCGAAGGTGGCGCGAGGGATCGGAATGGCGGATGCCTGTTGGGGTGTCACAGGGCTTCTCCCTCGACGACCGCGGTGCGCGTTGCGGGTGTCGGCAGGGCGGGGTCGTCGCCCGCCGCACGCTTGCGTTTCCTCTTCATGTCCAGGCCCTGGCCGATCATCGTCACGCTGAGCGCGGTCAGGAAGATCGCGGCACCGGGCAGGATCCCGAGGCTGGGTGCGCGCTCCATGTAGGGCTGGGCGTCGAGCAGCATCGCGCCCCAGTCGGAGTCGGGCGGCTGCACGCCGAGCCCCAGGTAGGACAGCGCACCAACCGTGATCAGCTTGTGGCCGAACCGCAGGAACCCCATGGCCAGTACTGGCCGCATGGCATTGGGGATGACGTGCCGGAACACGATGTAGGCCTTCGGGGAACCGAGGATCTCCGCAGCCTCGATGTAGTCCTTGGCGTTGATCTCCAGCGCCAGGCCGCGCATGAGTCGGGCGAACGGCGTCCAGCCGGTAATGGTGAGCGCTGCGATCAGCGTGCCGGACCCGGTGCCGAACAGGGCGATCAGGAACAGCGCGACAACCACATCGGGGAAGCAGATCATGACGTCCACGGTGCGCATCACGAGCTCGTCGAGCCAGCCGCCACGACGGGCGGCCACGGCACCGATGATGCCGCCGGTCACCGCACACACCACCAACGTGATGGCCGCGATCGTCACCGAGAACCGGCCACCCCACATCAACCGGGACAGCACGTCACGTCCCAGGTGGTCGGTACCGAACCAGTGGCTCGCGGACGGGCCGGACAGCCGGTTGGGGAGGTCCTGCGCAGCGGGGTCGTGCGGCGCGACCCAGGGAGTCAGCAGGAGGAGCGCGATGATCAGGACCAACATGACGGCCCCGAAGTTGAAGGTCCAGGACCGACCCCGGCTACCCCGGACCAGCAGACTCAGGACGTTCGGCCGGTGCGACTTCGCGGGCCGCTTCGGCGGCGGCGCCTGGTGCTTGTGCTGGACCGCGGTGTCAGCCATTGGTCACCCTGATCGCCGGGTTGAGCACGCCATAGAGCAGGTCGGTCACGGTGTTGATCACCACAGCCAGGATGAGAATCCACATCAGACCACCCTGGATGACAGGGACGTCGTTGTTCAGCACCGAGGTGTAGATCAACCGGCCCATGCCGGGGATGTTGAAGATCACCTCGATCACCACCGAGCCGCCCAACAGACCCGCGAACCAGAAGGAGAAGAGAGTCATCACCGGGAGCATGCTGTTGCGCGCCCCGTGCCGCATCAGCGTCCGCGGGAAGCTCAGCCCCCGACTCCGCGCGGCGGTGATGTAGGGCGCGGCCAGCACGTCGCTCATCGCCGCCCTGGTCACCTGCGTGAAGTAGCCAAGTGGCCGCAGAGCCAAGGCCGTGGCCGGCAAGATGATGAAGGCCAACCCGTCCCAGCCACCCGAGGGCAGCCACCCCAGGTAGCGGGCAAAGATCAGCACGAGCACCGGGCCCACCCAGTACTCCGGTGCCGAGACCGCGCTCTGGGAGATGAATGTGACCACGTTGTCGACCTTGCTTCCCGGCCGGGTCGCGGCCCAGGCCCCCAGCGGAAGCGCGATGACGAGAGCAAGCAGAAGCGCCGCCAGGGCCAAGGAGATCGACACCGTCAGCGCCGGAAGGACCAGGTCCTGGACCGGCGTGCGGCTGGTGAACGAGAAGCCGAAGTCACCGGTGGCCACATTGCGCAACCAGTCGAAGTACTGCACATAGAGCGGTCGGTCCAGGCCCAGCTCCTTGGTCAGCGCCTCGACCTGAGCCGGGTCCAGCGCCGGGTCGTTGGTTCGGGCGCGCAGGATCTTCCGGGCCGCGTCCCCCTCGCCCGCGTAGGGGATCAGGAACGCCAGCACAGACACCACCAACAGCGTCACCATCAGCGTCACCGCCCTCCTTATGAGGAAGGTCAACATCGGGATCTCCTTGGGTGGTCGGGGGGATGGGTCACGGGTTCGCTGACTAGTTGATGACGTCCAGGAACTTGTAGTACGCACCGGCGAACGGCAGGAACCAGGGTGGGCCGACGTGGCCGGGGATGCGCTTGAAGGGGAGGTCGCGCCAAGGGTTGGCGTCCTCCACTCCGTTCATGTACTCGGCCATCTGCTTGCCCATGTACGTCGCCATCTGCACGCCGTGCCCCGAGTAGCCGAGGGAGTAGTAGAGGCCGTCGTGCTCGCCGGCGTGGACCATGCGGTCCAGGCTCATGTCCACCTGGCCGCCCCAGCAGTAGTCGACCCTGGTCTTGGCGAGCTGCGGGAAGACCGACACCATCGCCTCCTGCAGGATGCGACCACTCTTAGGGTCGGACTGCTGGCCCGACATCGCGAACCGGGCCCGGCCGCCGAAGAGCAGCCGGTGGTCAGGGGTGATCCGGAAGTAGTAGAGGAGGTTCTTGGAGTCCGAGGCCATCCGACGGTGGGGCATCAGCTGGTCACAGACCTCCTTGCCGAGCGGCTCGGTGACGATGATGAAGCTTCCGACGGGCGCGATGCGCAGCTGCATCCACCGGAACGGCCGACTTGTGTAGCCGCTCGTGGCGACCAGCACCTGGTCGGCCGTCACGCGGCCGCGTGGCGTGATCACCTCGTGCCGGGTGCCACCGAGTCGGCTCACCTCGTCGACCGATGCCTTCTCGTGGATCTGTACGCCGAGCGCAGCCGCGGACTCGGCGAGACCTCGGGTGAACTTGCCGACGTGCAGACCGGCGCCCTTGGGATCGACCATGGCACCGTGGTAGTGGTCGCTGGCCAGCTCCGAGCGGATCTCACTCTTGGGCACCATCTGGGTCTCGTAGCCCAGCCTCTCGGCAAGCACCTCGTGGGTCTTCTGGAGCCCGTCGTAGTGCCCCGGCTTCGCCGCCAGGCTCAACTTGCCGGTCCGCGCGAAGTGGCAGTCGATGCCCTCCTCCCCGACGAGCTTCTCGACGCTGTCGATCGCGTCGTTGTAGGTGAGGAAGAGGGCGCTCGCGGTCGGGAACCCGTAGCGGGCGATGGCGTCTCGGAACCCGATCGAGAGCCCGGTCGTGGCCATCCCGCCGTTGCGCCCTGAGGCACCGAAGGCCACCGTGTCCCGCTCGAACACCGCCACCTTGGCGCCCTTGCGCGCCAGGTGCAGGCCCGCGGACAGCCCCGTCAGCCCCGCTCCGACGACCGCCACGTCGACCTGGCCGCCGATCTCCGTGGAGGACCGGTCAGGCCCCGCCGGCGACGTGTCCAGCCAGTACGGCGTGAACTTCATGGGACCTCTCTTCGTCAAGGTGGAGACCGCTGTGTCGACGGCGGCGCCCACGGTCGTCGCGAACCGGTGTGTTCCCGATCACCAGAACATCACGTGCGCTGTATGTTGTCAACAACTTGCAGTTGACGATCTGCAATGAACCCGCCACAGTTGAGGAATGAGCGGCGCGAATCCCTCCTGGAAACCGGCCGGCCTGGCGTTCTGGGGCGGACGCTGGCAGAGCCCCCCTCTCACCCTGGACGTGGTCGATCCCGAGCACGGCGGGCTGGTCGGCACCGTCGGTGACTGTTCCGCCGCCGACGTCGACGAGGCGGTATGCGACGTCGCGCGGGCGGTGCTCTCAGGACCTCACTGGCCGGTGTGGCAGCGCCGTGAGGTGCTGCACGCGGCCGCGGCCATGCTCGATGAACGCCGCGACATGTTCGCCGATCTGCTCTCGCGGGAGGGCTGCAAGACGGTCCGCGACGCGGCACGCGAGGTGCAGCGCGCGGTCGAGACAGTGCGCCTGTCCGCAGAGCAGGCCGACCGCCTCGAGGGCCGCACTCTCCCCTTCGGCAACACCCCTCGCGGAGAGAACCGGCTCGGGTGGTACACCCGGGAGCCGGTCGGCGTCGTGGCCGCGATCACGCCGTTCAACGACGCGCTCAACCTGGTGGCCCACAAGGTCGGGCCTGCCCTGATGGGCGGCAACGGCGTCGTCCTCAAGCCTGCGGAACACACTCCCCTGACCGCCCTTGCCTTCACCGAGCTGCTGCTCGACGCGGGCGTGCCGGCCGACCGGTTGGCTGTGCTGCCCGGTCGCGGCGCCACCATCGGCGCCGCGCTGGTCAGCCACCCCGCAGTCGACATGGTCTCGTTCACGGGCGGGCACACCACCGGCAACGTCGTGGCCAGTGGCGCGGGCGCCAAGAAGACGCTCATGGAGCTCGGCGGCATCGGCACCGTTGTCGTGCTGCCCGATGCCGACGTACGCCGCGCCGCGGATGCCGTCGTCGACGGTGCTTTCGGCAACGCCGGGCAGAACTGCCTCTCCGTCCAGCGAGTCTTCGTGACGCGTGAGCTGCTGCCCGAGCTCGTCGCCCTCGTTGTCGAGCTCACCCACGACCTCGTCGTGGGCAGCAAGGCGGACGCGCGCACCGACGTGGGGCCGCTCGTCGACGAGGTCGCCGCCGAACGTGTGGAGCGCTGGGTCCACGAGGCCGTCGAGGCCGGCGCCGAGGTCAACGCCGGAGCGAAGCGCGACGGCACCTTCTACTGGCCGACGGTGCTCACCTCGGTCCCTGCTGGCTCGCAGGTGCTCACCGAGGAGATCTTCGGGCCGGTGGTGTCCATCGAGCCGTTCGACTCCACCGACGCAGTGGTGACGGAGGTGAACAGCCTCAAGTACGGCCTGCAGGCCGGCGTGTTCACCCGCGATCTCGACGCAGCGCTCGACGTGGCCCAGCGGCTCCGGGTCGGCGCGGTGATGATCAACGACACCGGCGACTTCCGCATCGACGCGATGCCGTTCGGCGGCAGCAAGGGCTCGGGGGTCGGTCGGGAAGGCGTGCCGTTCGCGGTCGATGCGATGACCGAGCCGAAGATCATCGCCATCCACCGCAGCAGCCACCCGGCCTGACCCCCGTCGTGAGCCAGCGCGCATCGCCAGGCTCGGCCCGGGGGTTGCGCCGGGCGGACCGGGAGCTGCTGGGCCTCGCCATCCCGGCGCTGGGCGCGCTGTTCGCCGAGCCGGTCTTCCTCCTGGCAGACAGCGCGATCGTCGGCCACCTGGGGACGGCGCAGCTGGCGGGCCTCGGCATCGCCTCAGCGGTGATGCTCAATGCTGTCTTCCTGTGCATCTTCCTGGCCCATGGCACCACGGCGGCCGTCGCCCGGCAGGCCGGGGCCGGGAACCTGCGGCGTGCCTACGCCCTCGGCCTCAACGGGATCTGGCTGGCCGTCGCCATCGGGGTGGGCCTCGGGGGCCTCGGCATCGTCCTCGCGCCGGTGCTGGTCGACCTGCTGGGCGCGTCCGACCGGGCAACGCCGTATGCGCTGACCTACCTGCGGATCAGCCTGCTCGGCCTGCCGGCCATGCTCGTCGTCCTCGCGGCAACCGGGGCCCTGCGAGGCCTGAAGAACACGCGTACGCCGCTGCTCGCAACTGGCCTGGCAGCCGTCGCGAACATCCCGCTCAACCTCGTGCTCGTCTTTCCGCTCGGGCTGGGGGTGGCGGGCTCAGCGCTCGGCACCGTGCTCGCCCAGCTGGGAGCCGCCGCCTGGCTGGGTGCGGTCGTGGTCCGCGGCGCCCGCCGTCATGCCGCGCCCCTGCGCCCCGACCGGCCAGGGATCGTGTCGACCGCCAGCGCGAACGTGCCGCTGCTGGCCCGCACCGTGCTCCTGCGCATCTCGTTGCTGATCATGACGTTCGTCGCCGCCTCCCACGGCGACGTCGCTCTGGCCAGCCACCAGATCGCGTTCACGTTGTGGTACCTCCTCTGCATGCCTCCGGAGGCGTTCGCGATCGCCAGCCAGGCGATGGTGGGTCACGCGCTCGGGGCCTCGGATCCCGCGACGGCGAGGGCGTTGAGTCGCCGGGCACTCGCCTGGGGGCTGGGCAGCGGGCTGGCCATGGCCGTCCTTGTCCTAGCGCTGCGCCCGGCGTACATCCCGATCTTCACGACCGACCCAGAGGTCCGCGACCTCGTCTGGTCACTCGTCGTCGTGGTCGCCGCGAGCCAGCCGATCGGGGCTTTGCTGTACGTGCTCGACGGGATCCTGATCGGCGCCGGCGACACGC
>CAWFNB010000005.1:0-252381 GCA_963817125.1 uncultured Actinomycetota bacterium | reverse complement strand
CTGCTCGGGGCCGACAGCACCGCCTACCGGCGAGTCGGTCACCTGCGCACCGTCGCCCTGCCCGGTGGCGACACCGCCGTTCGCAATCCATGCCGGACGGCACTCGCCTACCTCGCCGCCAGCGATGTCGAATGGCGCGCCGACCTGCCGCCCGTCGCCGCCTGCGAACGCCGGGCGAACTCGCCGCCGTCGCAGCCAACTGGCGCGGAACCGGGAACCGTTCCTTGCTCGAGCATGGGACGTCTCTTCGACGCCGTCGCGGCATTGCTGGGCGTGCGGCAGCGCATCCATTACGAGGCGCCAGGCCGCCATCGAGCTGGAGATGCTCGCCGTCGAGGGGCCACGGCGACCGCGCCGACGGGAAGCCGACGGTGCTCTGCCACTGCCGGTCGATACCGACGGCGTGCTCGACTACGGCCCGCTGATCCGGGCGATCGTCCACCCAGCGCGACTCGGGTGTCGACGCCGCGGCGTTGGCCTACCGGTTCCACGTTGCGGTTGCCGAAAGCGTCGCCGCGCGCGGCCCGCACCGCGCCCCGCATGCCCGTCCCGCTCGTCGGCCTGACCGGTGGCGTCTTCCAGAACGTCCTGCTGCTGGCCGAGTGCAGAAGCGACTGGCGCGACGCCGTTCGACGTGATCACCCACGAGACCGTGCCGCCGAACGACGGCGGCCTGGCGCTCGGGCAGGCGGTTGTCGGGGCGCTGCAACAACATGCACGCGAGCAGGAGCCGAATTCATCGACGAGTAGATAGGAGACGGCGATGCACGGGCACCGGAACTACCGCGCGAGGACCTCGCGCAGGCGGCGGACACCCACCCGCGGGCATCACGGCGGACATGCTCGACTGCGGGCTCGCCGACGATCTTGCCGGCGCATCGCTCGCCCTGGCCCGCCGGTTCGCGGCCGGCGCGACGATGTGGTGCATCGCGCCGCAGTGGGAACCGCACGCGCACCACATGGCCGTCGAGTTCGTGCACCCGGTCGTCGTCGGCAAGCGCGCGCTGCCCGCCTTCGCACTCACGGCTGCGCCAGTCGTCGCGCAGGCGCGGGTATCGGTTCGCCCGGGCGACATCGTCATCGCCGTGGCGTCCGCCGACGACGGGGCCGTACTCGACGTCATGCGGCGCACGCCGGCGTGGGGGGCGCTCAGCGTCTGGATCGGCTCCGGCGCGCGACCGGGCGACGGCGCGGCCGACCACGTGTTGTGGATCGACGATCCCGACCCGCTCGCGCCCGCCACCGGCCGCTTCGTGCTGATGTATCACCTGCTCTGGGAGCTCACGCACGTCTGTTTCGAGCACCCGGGCTTACTCGTCGAGCGGCCCAGAGCTGCACCGACGAGGTCTGTGTGACGTGCAGCGACGAGGGCCGAGCGGCCGAAGTGATCATGCGCGGCGCCGGACCCTTCGGGGCCGCGCTCGTGCGCACCGCCACCGGCAACGAGGAGATCGACACGACCCTCGTCGGCGACGTCGACCCCGGTGACCTGTTGCTCGTGCACGCCGGATCGGCGCTGACCCGGGTGGGTGTAACCGCATGACCGAGAGCACCGGCTTCCTCTACCCGTTCATCGACGCCGAGGAGCGCGACGCGAGCGGCCTGCTCAAAGACCTTGCCGAGTCGGCGCGGCAGAAGGCGCGCGAAAGCGCTGCGCTGCAGCAGTCGACGCTCGCGACGTGCGCGGAGCAGGTAACGGCGACCGGTGAACAGATGGCGCAGCGCTTCGCGGCCGGCGGACGTATGTACGTCTTCGGCAACGGCGGCAGCTCGACCGACGCCGCCACCTTCGCCGCGCTGTTCGCGGCCCCGGTGAGCGGGCGCCCGTTGCCCGCGCTGAACCTCGCCGCCGACCAGGCCGTCGTCACCGCCCTCGGCAACGACGTCGGTTTCGAACTGGTCTTCTCGCGCCAGATCATCGCCCACTCCTCGCCCGGCGATATCGCCGTGGCGTTCTCGACGAGCGGCAACTCAGCCGATCTGCTGAACGCATTGCGGGAGGCGAAGGGCCGCGGGCTGATGACGCTCGGATTCGCCGGCTACACGGGCGGCGAGATGGCCGAGTCCGACGCCGTCGATGACTGCTTCGTCGTCGCGTCCCAGAGCATCCACCGCATCCAGGAGAGCCAGGCGCTGTTGGGCTACCAGCTGTGGGCGACGACCCAACGCTGCCTGGCCGGGCGGCCGGACCCCGTAGGGAGTCGACGATGACCGAACAGATGATCCCGGTCGCGGAGGTGGTCTCGCGTGAGGACCGCGTGCTGCAGAAGATCCAGACGTTCCGCAAGCGGCGCCCACGCCTGATCGATGAGGTGATCACGCTCGCACACGGCGCCGGCGGCAAGTCGTCCGCCGCGCTCGTCGACGCGGTGTTCCTCGAGGCTTTCCGCAACCCCGACCTCGAGCAGCTCGGCGACGGCGCAGTGCTCACCTTGCCCTCGGGCGAGCGGTTGGCGTTCAGCACCGATTCCTTCGTGGTCTCGCCGCGGCGCTTCCCCGGCGGATCGATCGGCCAGCTCGCCGTACACGGCACCGTCAACGATCTGGCGGTCAGCGGCGCAAGCCGCAGTGGCTGTCCGCGGCCTTCGTCATCGCGGAGGGATTCCCGATCGCGGAGCTGCGCGAGATCGTCGCCGACATGGCCGCCGCCGCACCGCGGCCGGCGTCACGCTCGTCACCGGCGACACGAAGGTGGTGCCCAAGGGCGCCGCCGACGGTCTGTACATCACGACCTCGGGCGTCGGCGTCGTCCCGGCCGGGCGGCGAATTGTCGGCGCGCGTGCGACCAGGCGACCGGCATCGTGCTGTCGGGCACGCTCGGCGACCATGGCATGTCGGTGATGATGGCGCGCGGCGATCTCGACATCGAGGCCGAGATCGAGTCCGACACTGCGCCGGTGCACGAGATCGTCGAGGCGCTGCTCGCGGCCGCGCCGAACACGCGCTGGATGCGCGACCCGACGCGCGGCGGCCTCGGCACGATCTGCAACGAGCTCGCCCAGGACGCCGACGTCGCCGTCATCCTCGACGAAGACTGCTGCCGGTCGCGCCGATGGTGCAGGGCGCGTGCGACCTGCTCGGCATCGACCCGATGTACGTCGCCAACGAAGGCAAGTTCGTCGCCGTCGTGCCGGCCGGACGAGGCGGACGCCGCGGTCGCCGCGCTCCGCGCGCCACCCGCTCGGCGCGCGCGGCCGCCGTCATCGGCGAGATCCTCGCCGAGCCCGAAGGTGTCGTCGCGCTGCGCACCGCGTTCGGCGGCAGCCGCATCGTCGACATGCTCGTCGGCGACCCGCTCCCGCGGATCTGCTGATCACCACCACGAGAGGAACCGCTCATGTGTCTCGGAATTCCCGGCCAGGTGGTGGAGATCGTCGACGTGGCCAACCACCTGGCCAAGGTCGACGTCAACGGGATCAAGCGCACCATCAGCGTCCGGCTGCTCGCGAAGGACAACCTGCAACCCGGTGACTGGGTGCTCGTTCACGTCGGTTTCGCCATGGCCACGATCGACCAGCGCGAAGCCGATCTCACGCTCGAGGCCGTCAAGCAGATGGGCCAGAGCTACTACGACGAACTGTCCGCGTTCGACTCCACCGCGATCGTCTAGGAGACGCCATGAAATTCGTCGACGAGTTCCGCGACCCGGGCGCCGCCCGCGCGCTGGTGAAGTCGATCAAGAGCTGGCCGGCCCGGACGAGCACTTCAAGTTCATGGAGGTCTGCGGCGGCCACACGCACACCATCTACCGGCACGGGATCGAGCACATCCTGCCCGCCAACATCGAGTTGGTGCACGGACCGGGCTGCCCGGTCTGCGTCATCCCGATGGGCCGCGTCGACGACGCGATGTGGCTCGCCGAGAAGCCGGACGTGATCTTCACGTCGTTCGGCGACATGATGCGGGTGCCCGGCAGCCGCGGCAGCCTGCTGGAGGCCAAGGCACGCGGCGCCGACGTCCGCTTCGTCTACTCACCGCTCGACGCGCTGCGCATCGCCGTCGACAACCCCGACAAGCAGGTGGTGTTCTTCGCGGTCGGTTTCGAGACCACCGCGCCGTCGACCGCCGTCACGCTCGTGCGCGCCAAGCAGCTCGGCGTCACGAACTTCAGTGTCTTCTGCAACCACGTGACGATCGTGCCGCCGATCAAGGCGATCCTCGACTCGCCCGACCTTCGGCTGTCCGGCTTCCTCGGCCCCGGTCACGTGTCGACGGTGGTGGGCAACCGTCCGTACCGCTTCGTGCCGGAGGTCTACGGCAAGCCGATCGTGGTCGCCGGATTCGAACCGCTCGACATCCTCGCGTCCGTACACATGCTGCTCGCGCAGCTCCGCGAGGGCCGCTGCGAGGTCGAGAACCAGTACAGCCGGGTGGTGCGCGAGGAGGGCAATCCGCAGGCGCTCGCGCTGTTGGGTGAGGTGTTCGAGCTTCGCCCGCACTTCGAGTGGCGCGGGCTGGGATTCATCAGCCAGAGCGCGCTGAAGCTCAACGCCGACTACGCCGACTTCGACGCCGAACTGCGCTACGACATGCCGGGCATCCGCGTCGCGGACCCGAAGGCGTGCCAGTGCGGCGAGGTGCTGAAGGGCGTGATCAAGCCGTGGGAGTGCAAGGTGTTCGGCACGGCCTGCACGCCCGAGACGCCGATCGGCACCTGCATGGTGTCGCCCGAGGGCGCCTGCGCCGCGTACTACAACTTCGGCCGCCTGCACCGCGAGACGGCCGAACTCGTCGGCCAGTCGTCGCGCGGCTGACCGTGAGCCGTGATCGATGAGCGCGCCGGGCGCGGTGCTGTTCGCGCGCTACGCCTATGCGCCGAACGAGCTCGGCTACTGCGGGCCGGCCGAGACGGCCGCGCTGCTCGAGCTCGGCGCCACCGGGCACACCGACGACGATGTGCGGGCGATCGCCGCAAGGCTTCTCGGGTGCGTGGCCGTACGCGGCGCTGCTCGCCGGAGCCGCGGGTATCGAGGACCCCCTCGACGAGCGGGTCATGCGCGCATACTGGACGGGCGGCGCGCTGCTCGACGCGATCGACTGCACCGCGTTCGGGCGCGGCTGCTCGACCTGTTCCGCAACCAGGCCGGCCACTACTGGCGCCACCTCACCCCGGACCTTCTTGCCGAGGCGACGCCCACTCACGGCTTTCACGTCTTCGGCGTCTATCCGTGGTCGCGGCTGCTGGCCGGCGGTTCGAGCAACCGTTGCACGTGC
Source organism: uncultured Actinomycetota bacterium (assembly GCA_963817125.1). Taxonomy (GTDB): domain Bacteria; phylum Actinomycetota; class Actinomycetes; order Propionibacteriales; family Nocardioidaceae; genus Nocardioides. Next base: position 247,167 of record CAWFNB010000005.1, on the reverse strand, counting down.
TCGACAACTGCCGCATCCGGTGGGGGCAGATCGTGAAGGTCGACGGCGAGGACGTGGCGGTCGGACCCGCCGGCTGATCTGGGACGGGTGCCGGCTGGGTTCGCCGGGGCGGCGCCGGAGCGGCTGAGGTACGCCGTCGACGGCCGCGGGTTCGTGCGCGAACCCGCAATCGGTGAGTGGCTCGCGCTGCACTGGGATTGGGTGTGCGACCGCCTCGACGACCTTCAGCTCGCCTACCTGCGGCGGTGCGACCGCCCGCCAGTTGCGGCTGACCAACGCGCGGCTCGCCGCGCACCGCGGAGTGCGTTCGTGAAGTTCCTGGTGCTGTGGCGGATGGATCTGTCGCTGCTCTCGCGCGAGATGGCGCAGGCCGTGGGCCGGATGGCCGAGTACGGCGACGCCCTCGAACGCGAGGGCGCGGTGATCGCGCGCTACCACGTCGTCGGCGCGCATGGCGGCGCCTGGATCTACGACGTCGACTCGCACGAGCAGTTCGAGCAGTTGCTCGCTCGCGCCCCGATCTTCAACTTCGCCACGTACGACATCTATCCGCTGGCCGAGATGGCACCGCGTCTGAAGGAGACCTGATGAGCGACGGCGTCCACCGACGAGCCTGCTCGCCACCCGCCATCTGATGCTCACGCAGCGACTGCGCCAGCGCCGCGACGAGCTCGGCCTGACCCAGAAACAGATCGTCACCCGGCTGGCGAAGTGCGGCCTCCGCACGACCAACCGGGCGCTGTCGAGCCTCGAGCACGGCGCCGGGCTCGACGTCGCCAAGCTGCCCGAGCTCGCGACGGCACTCGACTGCACCGTCACCTACCTGATCGGGCTGACCGCACGACCCGCATCGGTGGGAACCCGACGAGCCGCGCCCGCTCCGCCCCGCGCTGCCCGGGCCGGGCACCGCGCATCGGCACCGGCACCGGCGGCATCGCCTGCGCCACCGCTCGACGAACGGCTCGCTCATTCTCGGCCCGTACCTGCCCGAGCGCCGGCTGCCGCGCCGGCAGACCCTCGGCTGCAGACCGACTCACTCCACCTCGAACGGCCGCAACGTCTCCTTCGCCCGCTCGACGGACATCCGCTCCAGCGCGAAACCGCTGTGCACCAGCAGGTACACCCCCGGCACGAGCGGACCGGATCAGGCTGACGTCGATGTCACGCACGACGCCCGCGACCTCCACCTCCGCGATGAGTTCGCCGGCGCTGCATCGAGACGAGCCGGCCGGGCAGCCCCAGGCACACACCGCGGCCTCAGGCCGAGGCTCGGCGTCCACGGACATTCGTCACCGCTGCCCATCATCTTCAACCCGGACAACGCCTTGTCCGCGCCCGCTTCGTCGATCCGTTCCAGCGCGAAGCCCATGTGGATGAACATCCAGTCGCCCGTTTCCACGACCTCGGTCCTCGAGCATGCCGAGGTTGATCGGGCGCTGCGCGCCGACCACGTCGACGAGCGCGAGCTGCCCGCCGTTGCCGTCGAGGACCCGCACGACCTGACCCGGGATGCCGAGGCACATGTCAGACTCCCACCTCTCTGCGCCAGCAATGCCCGCACCGCCGCGATCGCGCGCGGCACCGCCGCCGCCACCGGGTCGGACAACCCGATGCCCTCGTCGACCGTGGCCGGCCGGCAGCCGACGACATAGGTCGGCGGCAGCGACCCGCCCAGCTTGCGCAGGTTCGCGAGCACCGCGACCGGCGCCATGCCGTGCGGGTCGAACTCGCCGGCGCCGAGATCGCTGCTCGCCGACCTCGAGCACGGTCACCTCGCCCGGCGCGCCGGACCCGGGCAGCGCATCCACGAGCACCAGCGCGGCGCAGCCGTCGAGCAGGTCGTAGGCCAGGTGCATTCCGCGGATGCCGTAGTCGACGACTCGACGTGCCCGGCAGCGCCCGCGTCCTGCGCGAGCCGACGGACGACCTCGGACCGAAGCCGTCGTCGCTCAGGAAGAGGTTGCCGATGCCGGCGACGAGCACGGGGTCGACACGTCAGGGCTTGTCCTCGGCACGGCCGGTGCCCGCGCTCGTGCGCCGGCCCGACCGCGTCGTCGTCGAGGTCGGTCTCCGGCATGTCGGCTCGCCGGCTGCTCGTCCGCCGGCGAGCCGGTGGCGCCGCCCGCGGTGTCGGCCGGGTCGGCGGCCTTCATCTCGTCGTCCTCGACCGGCCCGGTGGCGCCGCCGACCTTGGCGCCGTCCTCGGCTCGACTCCTCCTGGCCGTCGACGTCGGCCGCCTCGCGCCGACCTTCGTACGGGGGCACCGTCCGGCCCTCGGTGTCGACGCCCTCGGGCTCGTTCGGCTGGCGGGGGTGCTGCTGGTCATCTGTCCTCCTTGTCCAGTGCAGCCGCCGCCGGACGGCAGGTCCGGCGCGTCGGGGTCGTTGGGCGACTGCGGGTTGCACCGCCGTGTCCGACTCCTCGTCCGCCGTCCCCGGCGGGCCGGTCCGCCGGCCCGCCGCACGGCTCGTCGGAGCCGGTGTCGCGGGAACCCGGCTGCGCCGCGCTCCTCCTGCGGCTCCTGTCGAGGTGCGCGCCTGGCTGTTCGCTCATGCGGCTCCTCGCTCGCTCGGTCCTCGCTCACATCGCGCGGATCTTCAGATACCGCTTGATGTCGGGGATCGACCGCACCGCGACCACGCCGGCGACCGCGGCGCGGCCACGACCGGCCACGGCGGTGAGCTTGCCCAGGGTCTTCATGATCGGCTCTCCTCTCGGTTGTCTGCTTGCAGGTCCGGCCGGCAACGGCTCGAGCTCGTCGGGGAGAAGTAGAGGTAGCGGCCGTACCACTCGTGCATGTCGGCCGGCCGGGTCGTCGACGAGGACGAGTGCCACGTGGACCTCGCCGTCGACGTCGGACAGCACCGCGGTCACCCGCGCGAGTTGGTCGGCGAAGAACAGGTCCTGCGCGTCGGCGCGGCGCGACGGGTGCACGCGCACGAGGCTGCCGCGCGACACTCGGATCGCCGTTGATCATGCACGGCGTCGATCTCGGGCTGCACGCTCGCGTCGGCCGCCGGGTCCCACCAGGGCACGTCCGCCGGTGTCGAAGTCGGCCGGCTCGCACGTCGCGCACGGTCGTCCGGCTCGCGGCAGCGTGTCGCGCCGCGTGCGGGTTGCGCAGGATGCCGTGCAGCTGCTGCAGGTCCGCCGCCGTCATGTCGTCGCAGCGGTCGATGATCTCCCGGCTGCGCGGGGATCGGTCGCTCGCGCCTGCGCCTTCTCGTCCTCGGTCATCGTCATCACCCGCAGCGTGAGGATCTCGTCGATCTCGGTGGAGTCGAACAGCGCCCCCTTGCTCTGCGCGGCGATCTCCGGGTAGTCGTACAGGATGATCGGCGCGCCGAGGACGACGTCGCTCGAGCCGGCCGGCCCGGCGAGCACCGGGAAGCAACGCCGTTGGCGGCAGCGGCGCGGCGGCCGCGCGGCCTCCTCCGGCGGCTCGAGCAGCGACACGAATTCGGCGTCCTGAGCCTCGAGCACGAGGTGCGCGCCGATCAACGAGACCCGGATCGCGGCGTCCTTGTCCGCCGACGACGTCGGGGTGCTCGTTGTCGCACGGCCACCGTCGAGCCGGATGAAGCCGTCCGTCGGCTTCGGCGCTCGACCCGCACCCGCGGCGGTCAGCGGCACCCGGCGGCGCACGATCCGCCCGACCGGGCGCCGGACCGCGTCGACGACCGGTTCGATGTCCTCGCCGCCCGGGATCTCGACACGGGTGTCCAGCCGGCTCGTGCAGCGGCTAGCTCGGGCAGGGTGATCTCGCGCTCGACCGCCTCGTCCCAGCTCAGCACGGAGCCTGCCGTCGAGCTCCAGCGACGTCGACGGGCACGTAGGTCGCCGCCGGCGTCACGTCGCTGCACCTCGCGGACCTGCAGCTGCAGGAAGCGCAGATGGATCGTGACAGCTCGCGATCGGCGCGCGCGGGCGGAGCAGGCACTGCATCGCCATTCCGGGCTCCTCGCCGAAGCTCGCCGCTGAGGCTGCGGTGGCCCGAGCACGCCGAACTGCCAGCGCGACTGGTTCTTGCTCGAGCTCGCGCGGTAGGGGTAGAGCAGGTACCCCTCGTAGAGCACGGCGTCGGCGACCTCCCGCACCTGGTCGAGGCTCATCGGACGACCGCCTCGCCGGTCGCCGCCAGCAGCGGCCTGGACGGTCTCGTCCCAGGTCATCAGCCCGTGCTCGGCGCGGTAGTCGGCGAACCGCGCGAGCACCTCCTGGTCGAGCCGGATCCAGCCGGTGTTCGGGAAGTAGGCCGTCGATCATCTGCCGCCACACCGCCACCGGCAGGTCGTAGGGCGCCTCGCAGTCCCAGGGCACCTGCTGCACGCCGAACCCGTTCGCGCCCTTCGTGAAGACGGTGCCGGAGAACAGGCAGGTGATCGGCACCGTGCCGCCGTCCAGGGCGTGCAGGTAGCGCGATCCGACGACGTCGAAGTCGTAGGTGCAGGGCAGCGACAGGTCGACTTCGGTCGCGCCGGTGAAGCCCTGGACGGTGGTGTTGCACTGCATCCACAGGAACGGCTTGAGCGTGTCGACCCACCGCTGCGGTCGCCGAACAGCCCGCGCAGTGCCTCGCTGCTCGGCCGCGTCGTACCGCCGGCGCTGCGGCTCGATGCGGACCTGGCAGCGCAGGCGATGGCATGCACCGGTCTGCCCGGTCGCCTCCTCGATCCGCAGCCGGGCGGTCAGTTGCGGCGCGACCGCGTACGGCTCGGCGAAGACGTCGAGCACGGAGAACGCAGTAGTCGCTCATGACGGCCGCCGCCGGCGCGGGTCGGCTGCGCGCCGTCGGACCTCGGCGAAGAACTCCTCGATCGCCTCGTGCGCCTCCCGCCCGCCGTCGAACCCGCGCCACAGCATGCGCAGCCGTGCCGACGAGCTCGTAGCAGGCGTCGATCGGGACGAGGTAGCAGGGCTGCGCGGCGCCGTCGATGCGGCGAACCAGCAGCGCCTCGACGTCGGGCCGCACGCAGCGAGTTCGGGATGGCCGTCGACGATCGTCTCCCACGCGTCGAGCGGCAGTTCCGACTCCGTGGCGCCGGCCGGGCCCGGATAGAAGGCGATCGTGCGTTCCTGCACCGAGTTGCGGAACAGGAACGCGAGCCCGACCGGGATCTGCAGCTCGTCCCATGCGCGCGTCGCAAGCGACGAACTCGCCGAAAGCGAGGTAGCGGTCGGGCACCGCGCGGTAGTTGAGGTGGGCGGTCTGGTCGGTGAACAGCAGGTAGCAGGGGCGGCATGTGCACATCAGGCCCGCGGCTCGCCAGGTTGACGACGTGCGAGTGCTCGTCGCCGATCGGCACCGCGCACATCTCGCAGCGTTCGCCGGCGTGCCGCTTGCGGGCGCGCGCTCGGTGATCCTGCGCAGCGCCCGAGCGGGGTGGCGGGTCGTGCGAGTCGGTGGTCATGCCGAGCCGGGCCGGCACCGCGATCGACACGCCGCCCGGTCCTTCGAGCAGCGGCAGCGGATCGAGGTGCAGCGCCGGCGTCGTCCAGGCAGACCCCCGCGCGGCGCACGTCGTAGTGCGCGCGGCACTGCGGGCAGGTCAGCACCGCCTCGCCGCCGCTCCCGCCCAGGCGCCGGCTGACGGTCGCGCCCTCAAGGGGGCCGCGCAGCGAGCGCAGCTGTCCCCGAACGCGAACAGGTCCGTCCCGGCGCGGCATACGATGACCTGCGTCGCGCCGACGGTGACCTGCCGACCGAGCCGGAGGCCAGCCCGGCCAGTTCGCTCACCTGCTGCCAGCCGACCCGCCCGCCTCTCACCGCGCCCCCCGACGCGCGCGAAGAGCGACGCCATCGGGATGACCGTGGCCGCGGCGCTCACCGGGGCTCGACCTCGATGGCGGTGATCTCCGGCGCCGCCGCCTCGATCGCGCCCTCGACCGCCAGCTTGAGAGTCACGGACGATGACGCGCAGCCGTCGCAACTGCCGAGCAGCCGCAGCCGCACGACGTCGTCGGCCACCTCGAGCAACTCCACGTCCCCGCCGTGCGACCCGAGGTAGGGACGCACGCTCTGCAGCGCGTGCTCGACCCGGGTCGCCACGTCGTAGGGGTGCAGGCCGTGCACGAGCAGCAGGCCGGACGACAGTTCGTCCCCGGCCACCGCGTCGAGCGTCTCGTCGTCGAGGCGCCCGTGCTCGTGCATCAGGTCGAGCAGCCGCTCCAGGCCGGCGCCGTACAGGTCGGCGACGAGCCGAACCAGTTCCTCCGCCCGCTCGCGGGCCACCGCTCCGCCCGCGGCGCTGGCGTCGAGCAGCGTGTCGATCCGCTCACCGGCCGCCCGCCAGTCGCGGTTCGGGTTCGCCGCTCGGCCACGGTCACTCGACGCCGGCGGACTGGGTCGGCGAGTGGAGCAGCTCGAGCTTCTTGCCCTCGCCGAGGTACATGTGCACGCCGCAGGGCAGGCAGGGGATGAAGCTCGCACCGTCCGCGGGTCGATCATCGACTCCGCCGGACGGGTCGCCGGCGTCGTGTTCGCAGCATCGGTGACCGATGACGACACGGGCTACGCACTCACTGCCGACCAGGTCTCCGACGCCGCCGCCGAGGGCCGCACCAGCGAGACCGAGCGCTCTACCGAGGGTTGTGCGGGCTAAGACTGCCCCCTCAAAGCCTTCGGGATCTCCCGACCCTGCTCGATCGCCTTCTCCGGCGGGCCGACCTGCTTGAGCTTCTTGACGCCGATCCAGCCCATCAGGGCGGTGACCAGGAACCAGAAGCCGGTGACGATCAGGTAGGCCCAGTGCAGCGAGAGGCCCGAGCCGCTCCAGTGGATGAAGTGGACGATGGTGAACGACAGCATGATCACGCCCAGGATGGAGACGAACGCCGCCGCCGCGAGCAGCGCGGCCCCGATGCCGCCGGCCTTGATGCTGACCTTCAGCTCCGACTTGGCGAGCTCGATCTCCTTCGACAGAAGTGTCGAGATGTCTCGGCTGGCGTCTGCGACGAGGCGCCCGATGGTGGGGTCGTCCGGAGAGGGTGTCCGCGCCGGGGTCTTGGTCACGTCGACGGCGTCGTTGGCCATGGTCCGACACTACCCATCCGGACGCTCCTCGATTCGCCGGTAGGTCCGGTTGCGGACGCCGAGCAGCGCGGCGGCCAGCACCGCCGAGGTCGCGGACCCGACCAGGATCCCGACCTTGACGTGGTCGTCGCGGATGCCACCGGTCCCGAACGCGAGCTCTCCGATCAGCAGCGAGACGGTGAAGCCGATGCCGGCGAGCAGGGAGAGTCCCACGACGTCGACCCACGCCAGGCCCTCGTCGAGCTCGGCTCCGGTGAACCTCGCGACCAGCCAGGTCGACCCGGCGACCCCGACGGACTTGCCCACGATCAGGCCGGCGACGATGCCCAGCGCGATGGGATCCGAGAGCGGGTCGTCCACTACAGCCAGGGTGAGCACGAAGGTGCGCAGCCCGCTGGGCAGCTGCGAGCTGATCACGCGAGCACGGCGACCGCGATGTCGGTCGCGGTGGGGATCGCCCAGCCGCGCAGGGTGTTGCTGCCGACGTTCCACGCGACGTACAGCAGTGCCGGCAGGACCATCCCGCCCACCGCCGACCCCCCACGGTCTCGGCACGCACCACGTCGGCTGTCCGCGAAGACTCCAGGAACGACGTCGGCGCGAAGAGCCGTGTGCGTGGCGTGTTGTCGCTGGTCGACACGGTGCTCCCCGGGGTTGGTGAAGGGCTGCCGACCAGACTTCCTGGCGCACCGCAGCCGACCCTACCGCCGACGGGCGAGACTGGACGCGTGGACGCCCATGACCTCTTCGTCTGGACCCTCGTGGTTGTCGGGGGGCTGGTGGTAGTCGGCCTGGCCTTGATCGGCCTGGTCATGTGGCGCTACAAGATCCCTCCACGCGGTCTGGTCGCCATGCTCGGGGCGCTGTTCTACCTGGTGCTCCCGGTGGACGTGGTGCCTGAGGTCCTCCTCGGCCCACTCGGCCTCGTTGACGACGCCGGCATCGTCACGGGCGTCGCGATCTGGGTCTACAAGCTGGCAAAGGCGCGCCAAAAGCTGGTCGCCGGCGGCGTGACCAAGCCGCGCCGCTGAGTGTCAGCGCTCGCACGTCAGCTTGTGCTCGGCGACGCAGAGGTCGGTGCCGCCGGCACCGAGCGCCGTGTCGTTGCCCGTGCCGCCGATGAGCACGTCGCTGCCGGAGTGGCCGCGGAGTGAGTCGTTGCCGGCTTCGCCGAACAGCCGGGCCATGCGCCGGTTGCACTCCCCTGGCTCGCTGTCGTCCGGCGCGACCATGGCCAGCCGGTCGTTGCCGCCACCGCCGTACATCTTCACGCGGCAGGCTGCCACTCGGATGTGGTTGCGGTCGCCGTCACCGTGAACGGCGACGCGCTCGCCGGCCGCGACGACGTTCTCCGCGTGTCTGAGGCGCGTCGTGTCCTGAGATTTCTCCGCCTGCAGCTCCTTTGCCTGCAGGTCGACCTCGAGCCCGCGCCACCACCCCTCGACGGTGATGGTGTCGTCGCCCTTGCCGAGGTCGAGGTAGCTGCCGTCCGGCTGCGGTAGGAAGGCCAGCCTGTCGTCGCCGCCACCAAGATCCAGGGTCACCGGGCTCGTGGCGACCACCGAGTCGTCGTCTTCTCCGTGTTCACGATGTCGTCCCCGGCACCGGCGGAGACGCGCACAGCGTGCTTGACGCCGACTACGCAGACCACGTCGTCGCCGTCCGCGGCGTCGACGCGGGTCACGGAGCCCGACACCACGATGACGTCTCTGCCTGCTGTGCCGACCACCTTGCCGGAGCTTGCCTCGATGGACGCCGGCAGGCCGTGGCAGGTGGCCGCCGCGGCCTGGACGGCGGCGGCGTGGACAGGGGCCGTGGGCACGGCGAGTCCCACACCGAGGAGTGCGATGGTGGCGAGGAGAGAGCGCATGTTCTCTCTGATGCAGGCGGACCCCCTTTGGTTCAGTCCTCGGCCTTGCCCGAGTTCATCTCCTCGGAGATCAGGTCCATCACCGAGCTGTCGGCCAGGGTGGTGACGTCGCCGACCTCGCGGTTCTCGGCGACGTCACGCAGCAGCCGGCGCATGATCTTGCCGGAGCGGGTCTTGGGCAGCTCGGGGACGATCATGATCTGGCGCGGCTTGGCGATCGCACCGATCTCCTTGCGGACGTGGTTGCGCAGCTCCTCGACGATGTCCTCGCCGCCGTCACCGGCCTCGTCGCGCAGGATCACGAAGGCGCAGACAGCCTGTCCGGTGTCCTCGTCCTTGGCGCCCACGACGGCGGCCTCGGCGACCTTGGGGTGCGAAACGAGCGCGGACTCGATCTCGGTCGTGGAGAGGCGGTGCCCGGAGACGTTCATGACGTCGTCGACCCGGCCGAGGACCCACAGGTCGCCGTCGGAGTCCTTCTTGGCGCCGTCGCCGGCGAAGTACCAGCCCTGGTTCTTGTACTTCGACCAGTAGGTGTCCCGGTAGCGGTCGTCGTCGCCCCAGATGGTGCGCAGCATCGACGGCCACGGCTCGGTGAGCACGAGGTAGCCGCCGGAGCCGTGGGGCACGGACTCGCCTTCCTCGGTGACCACGTCGGCCGAGACTCCGGGGATCGGGATCATCGCGGAGCCGGGCTTGCCGTGGGTGACGCCGGGAAGCGGGCTGATCATGATCGAGCCGGTCTCGGTCTGCCACCAGGTGTCCACCACCGGGGTGCGGTCTCCGCCGATGACGTGGCGGTACCAGACGTAGGCCTCGGGGTTGATCGGCTCACCGACCGAGCCGAGCAGGCGCAGCGAGGACATGTCGTACTTGTCCGGGATCTCGTGACCCTGCTTCATGAACGACCGGATCGCAGTGGGGGCGGTGTAGAAGAGGGAGACCTTGTGGTCCTGGATGATCTTCCACCAGCGCCCCTTCTCGGGGCTGTCCGGCGTGCCTTCGTAGAGCACCTGCGTGGTCGCGTTGGCCAGCGGCCCGTAGACCATGTAGGTGTGCCCGGTGACCCAGCCGACGTCGGCCGTGCACCAGTAGACGTCGGTCTCGGGCTTGAGATCGAACACCGCCCAGTGCGTGTACGCCGCCCCGGTCAGGTAGCCGCCCGTCGTGTGCAGGATCCCCTTGGGCTTCCCGGTCGAGCCCGACGTGTACATGACGTAGAGCGGGTGCTCGGAGTCGAAGAACTCGCACTCGTGGTCGGTCGACGCCTTGCCCACGGTGTCGTCCCACCACACGTCGGGCCCCCCAGTCTCAGGGCCGTCCCAGTCGACGTCCTGGCCAGTGCGCTTGACGACGAGCACCTTCTCGATCGTGGTCCCCTGCTCGGCGGTCTTGGCCCGCGCCTCGTCGACGGCCGGCTTGAGCGCCGACGCCGCGCCGCGCCGGTAGCCGCCGTCGGCGGTGATGATCACCTTCACGCCGCAGTCGACGACCCGGGTGGCCAGCGCGTCCGAGGAGAAGCCGCCGAACACCACCGTGTGCGGGGCACCGATGCGGGCACAGGCCAGCATCGCCACCACGGTCTCGAGGATCATCGGCATGTAGATGGCGACCCGGTCGCCCTTCTGCACGCCGAGCTCGGTCAACGCGTTGGCCGCCTGGCAGACCTCGTCCTTGAGCTCGGCATAGGTGACCGATCGGGTGTCGTCCTCCGGCTCCCCGACCCAGTGGATCGCGGTGCGGTCGCCGAGCCCGGCGTCGACATGGCGGTCGAGGCAGTTGTACGCCGCGTTGATCGTGCCGCCCACGAACCACTTCGCGAACGGCGGGTTGTCCCAGTCCAGCACCCGGTCCCACTTCTGGTCCCAGTGCAGCCGCTCGGCCTGCTCGGCCCAGAACCCCTCCCGGTCCTTGTCGGCCCGCTCGTAGGCCTCCTCCTTGAGGTTGGCGTCCGCCGCCAGCTCCTCGGGCGGCTCGAAGCGCCGATCCTCCTGGAGCAGGTTGGACAGGGTCTCCTCGGTGCTGGTCACTGCGTCTCCTTGTCCGGGTGTCATTTTCCACGCTAGTCCGAAAGGAAACAGGCTGGCGACCGGTGGGTGCTAGAGGGAAGCGCTGGACGGAGATGATTCTGCGGCGGACGGTCAGGTCGGCCGGTCGGGCGGTGCTGCTGAGTAGCGTCGGGCCAGATCTCGGCCGCTGGGCGGCACCGGCAGCCCGAGCCGGTCCGCGGTGACAGGCTCGGCGGTCGGCGAGCTCCCGGAGAGGTAGAAGACCACGCGCTCGACGTCGTCGCCGAGCAGCTCGGCCAGTGCGTCGTACGCCGTCCGCAGCGCTGCCTCGAAGCCAGCGGCGTCCGCGACGTCCACGGTGCCGCTGAGGGCACCGCCGCGGTATTGCAGGTGGTTGTAAGCCACCGGCTGACCCAGCGCGGCCGAGACGGCCTCGCTCACCTTGGCCTCGTCGGAACGCCGTCTGTGGAAGAGCCTCACGCAGCCATCATGGCTTCATGACTACGGAGCCCGACTCACCGGGATGTCGACCGCAGTGACCTGGCCGTTCGGGCCGACGAAGAACTGGCCCAGCGACGCCTGGTACTGCCGCAGGATCTCACCCTCCGGTGTGTTCGCGCCGAGCTCGTCACGCACGGAGTTCGCGTACTCGACGTAGCTGTGGTTGGTCGCGAGCTCCCAGAAGTTGCCGGGGTTGTCCAGGGTCACTGTGGGCCGGTAGCTCGGGATCAGGTCATCGCCGGTGCGGATCCCACCGAGGTCGAGCCGCGGCACCACGTCGGTGGAGTGCTGCACCTGGAGCACCTGAACCGACGGGTCGATGTCGAGGTGGTCGATCGGTGCGCCGTACGTCATCACGTTGGTGACGCCGTACCGCTGCACGAAGTCGGGGTCGGAGGCCAGCGTGCCGGCGATGATGCCGCCCTGGCTGTGCCCGACCAGCATCACCGGCGAGCCCGCCGGGATGTTGGCCTGGTCCATCGCCAGCCGCACCGACTCGGCCGCGGCGGTCGGGTTGCCCGCGACCAGCGAGAGGTTGGCGGTCAGGTCGCGGCCGGTGGCGCCCGCCGAGGGGCTCCAGGTCTCGGTGCCGGGGATCGAGACGACGTACGCCGGCGTGCCTGTGCCGTTGTCGACGCGGGTGATCCGCACGTCGCCGTGGCTGCTCGGGTCGTTGCCGACCTGGTAGGCGTCGGTGACGCCCTGCATCAGCGACGGCAGGTCGTGCGGTTGCGCGACCACCGGTCGATACTGGCCCGCCTGCGAAGGGTCGGTCGGGGCAGCGACCGGGGAGCCGGCCACGCCGGTGCCCTCGTCGAACCAGTGCCCGTCCTCGCCGGTCACACCGCTCACGACGGCGCCGGCCGCGGACCCGACGGTGCCGAGTGCGCTGGCCGCGAGCGCGGCCACCGACCAGTCCCGCTCGCCGGTGAGGACGTCGTCGAGCTTCCCCAGGAAGTCGCCGGCGTGCTCGCCGGTGCGGACCAGGCCGCGGAAGAAGTTGCCGACGTGCCGGTCCAGCCAGCCGAGGATGCCGCCGCCACCGCCCGGAGTCGCCGCGGCAGCGACCGATCCGACAGCGGCCACGGAACCACCGCTGTCGGACGCCTGGTCCTGCGCCTCGGCCTCGCCGCGGATGAGAGCGGCCACCTCGGAGAGGAGCCGGGCGGTGGCGTCGAGCGTGGGGCGCTGCAGGTCGCGCCAGTCGGAGCGGTAGCGCTCGGCGTCCATGCCGGCCCACTCCAGAGCCATGACGACCGTGTCGAGCCGCTGCGCCAGCTCCGCGATCTGCGCGGAGCCGTGGGCGAGCTGCTCGCCGGCCTGCCGGCCCGCGACGGTGTCCATCCCCAGCGTGGAGCCCAGCGTCGCGGTCATGACGCGAGACCGGCCACGAGCGCCTCGAGGGCCCCGGTGACGTCCCAGATCAGCAGGTCAGCGAGGGCGCCTTCGGGCGCGCGCCGGATGTCGGTCGCGCCGTCGGGCATGGGCGTCGCCGACCAGAGGCCGCCGTCCTCAGTGGCGAACCAGGTGCGGACGACGACCGGGTCGCGGTCCTGCTCGGCGGCGTCGCCGCCGGCCGTCGCGACCACGGCGAGGCTCACCATCGCCCGGCACTGTCGGTCCCAGCCAGGTCCCGGGACCTGCGCGGGCTCCGTCATACGTCGCCCGGCGGGGTCGGCGGTGAGCTGGTCCAGCGGAGGGAGGAGGTTGCGGACGGTCGGCCAGAGCTGCGTCGCCTCGAACGTGGTCGCCAGGCCGTCCTCCACGGCCAGGCCGCGCGAGCCGACCAGCTGCAGGTCGACCCGGCGAGTCGTGTCCCGGTGCGCGCTCACCAGGCGGATCCCGACCATCGGCGGGTCCGTGGGCTCCCCAGTCCTCGGGCCAGTGCTCGAGTTCGGCGCGCTCGGGTCCGGGGTGGCGGACGTCATGACCCGACGCTAGGGCCGGTTCCGGCGCTGCGGCAGGTGGAAGGTTCCGGCCTGACTGCACGCCGGACGGACGACGGTCCGGGGTGCTCAGCAACCCCGGACCGCCGTGGCCAGTAGAGAGGTGTGCCTGGGACCGCGCCACGCTGCGCGGCCCCAGGCACCTGAACCACCCCCGATGGAAGCTCAGTGCATGACAGCCTGTTCCGACCCCGCGCCGGTGAAGGCCCGGACCTCCAGCTCGGTGAACTTGTCCTCGGCCTCCGGGTCCTTGCTGGTGACGGTCCCGAGCCACCCGAACAGGAACCCGGCCGGGATGGAGATGATGCCGGGGTTCTTCAGCGGGAACCACGACCAGTCGTGGTCGGCGAACAGCGCGGTCCCGGTCTCCGGCCCGGAGACCACCGGCGAGAAGAACACCAGTCCCACGCAGACGATCAGTCCGCCGTAGATCGCCCAGACGGCTCCTCGTGTGTTGAACCTCCGCCAGAACAGGTTGTAGACGAGCGACGGGAGGTTCGCCGAGGCAGCGACTGCGAAGGCCAGGGCGACCAGGAACGCGATGTTGAGCTTCTGCGCCGGTATGGCCAGCGCGATGGCGATGCCACCGATGACGAACGCCGCGATCCGGGCGACCCGGACCTCGTCCTTCTCCGTGGCCTTCCCACGCTTGAACACCGAGGCGTAGAGGTCGTGGGCCACCGACGACGCCGAGGTGAGCGTCAGCCCGGCCACCACAGCGAGGATCGTGGCGAAGGCGACTGCGGAGATGAACGCGAGCAGGATCGCTCCTCCGGCCGTACCGTCTCCGCCGCCGACTTCCTGGGCGAGCAGAGGTGAGGCCAGGTTGCCGGCAGAAGCCACCACCTGACTGCCTTCACCGGTGTCCAGCAGCGCGGCTGCGCCGAAGCCGAGGACCAGCGACATCAGGTAGAAGCCGCCGATGATCCCGATCGCCCAGTTCACCGAGGTCCGCGCGTCCTTGGCCGTCGGCACGGTGTAGAAGCGGATCAGGATGTGCGGCAGACCCGCCGTCCCGAGCACCAGGGCCAGGGCGAGCGACAGGAAGTCGATCTGCGTGGTCGTGGTCGCGCCGTACGCGAGGCCGGGCTCGAGGAACGCCTGGCCCTTGCCGGTGTTGTCCGAGGCGGCACCGAGCAGGGTGCTGAGGTTGAAGTTGAACTCCGCGAGCACCAGCACGGTGATGAGGATCGTGCCGGTGATCAGGAGCACCGCCTTGACGATCTGCACCCACGTGGTGCCCCTCATGCCGCCGACGGTGACGTAGAAGACCATCAACGCGCCCACGAGCACGATCGTCAGGGCCTTGGCGAAGTCGCCCTCCACGCCGAGGAGCAGCGTGACCAGGGCACCGGCGCCGACCATCTGTGCCAGCAGGTAGAAGATCGACACCACGACCGTGGACGTGGCCGCCGCCGTCCGGACCGGACGCTGCCGCATCCGGAACGCGAGCTGGTCGGCCATCGTGAAGCGGCCCGAGTTGCGAAGCAGCTCCGCCACGAGGAGGAGTGCGACCAGCCACGCCACCAGGAAGCCGATGGAGTAGAGGAAGCCGTCGTACCCGGCCAGCGCGATGAGGCCGGAGATGCCGAGGAACGACGCCGCGCTCATGTAGTCGCCGGAGATCGCCAGGCCGTTCTGGAAGCCGCTGAAGTTGCGGCCGGCGGCGTAGTAGTCGGCGGTGCTCTTGTTCTGACGGCTGGCCCAGAACGTGATGGCGACGGTGATCGCGACGACGACCACGAAGAGCATGGCTGCGAGGGTCTCCGAGCTCATCGCGCGCCACCTCCGACACCCTCGTTGTAGCGAAGCTCGAGATCACGCGCGAGCTGGTCCACGTTGCGGTTCATGTACCGCGAGTACAGCCAGGCGAGGAGGAAGGTGCTCGCGAACTGCAACAGCCCGAAGACCAGGCCGACGTTGATGTTGCCGACCACGGTTTGGCTCATGAAGCCGTCGGCCCAGTTGCTCATCACGACGTAGAGCAGGTACCAGGACAGGAACGCGAACGTGGCGGGGAACACGAAGGCCCGGAACCGCCGACGCAGCTCGTTGAAGTCAGCCGACTCCAGGAGCTCGTCATAGACGGGGTCATGTCGGTTGGCCTGATCATGGACATGTGGTGCGTCAGGAACATCGGTAGTCATCAAGACCCCCTCGGAGAGCGGTGTGATTGGCCGCACATTAGAAGCGCGGACACCTACCGGTGCCCGGTGTGTGCCGACGCTGCGATCGGCGGACCCGCAGATTCGGTGAGCGGTCTGTTTCACGCGACGAGCGGCGCGTGCGGAGCACCCGCTAGCCGCGGTCCAGGGGTACGACCTCGGGGGTGTGCAGTCGGACCATGAACCGGCGCGCGTGGCCGGAGTCGGCGTCGGGGCGCGCCAGGGAGACGCCGACCATCGCGGCGAACGCCAGCGGCACGCTCCAGGCGGCGGGCTGGCCCAGCAGCACGTCCCGCCACCCGTCCGGGGCGCCGTCGTACAGCGTCCAGGCAACGCCGGCTCCCGCGCCGAGTCCGCCGACGAGCAGTCCGGCGACGGCGCCGCCCGCAGTCAGCCCACGCCACCAGATTCCGAGCACCAGCAACGGGCAGAACGTCGACGCGGCGACGGCGAAGGCCAGCCCGACTGCCCTGGCCACCGACAGGTCCGGCGCGAGCAGAGCGGCAGCCAGCGGGACGCCGACGGCGACCGTGGCGGCGACGCGAAACGCCGACACCCCGGACAACCGGGTGCCGAGCACGTCCTGCGCCAGCACGCCGGACACCGCGATCGCCAGCCCCGATGACGTCGAGAGGAACGCCGCGAACGCGCCCGCGGTCACCAGCCCGGTCAGCAGGTCGCCGCCCAGCCCGCCGAGCATCAGCCGGGGCAGCTCGAGGACCACCGTGTCGTCCCCCCCGGCGCCGTACGCCCGGCCGAGGGCGGCGTAGACGGGCGGCAGCAGGTAGAAGGCGCCGAGCAGCGCCAGCACGACCAGCGTGGTCCGGCGGGCGGCCCGGCCGTCGGGGTTGGTGTAGAAGCGCACCACCACGTGCGGGAGCCCCATCGTGCCGAGGAAGGTGGCAAGCACGATCGAGTACGTCGTGTAGAGCCCCTGGCTGCCCTCGCCGAGCGGCATCGACCAGCCCGCGCCACCGCCGGTGGCCCGGGGTGCCCCGTCACCGGCCCAGACCACGAGCAGGATCGCGGCGGGGATCAGCAGCGCGGTCAGCTTGAGCCAGTACTGGAAGGCCTGGACGAACGTGATGCTGCGCATCCCGCCGCTGCTGACGTTCACCACGACGACCGCACCGACCACGGCGGCGCCGACCCACTTGGGCGCGTCGATCGAGTAGGCGAGGGTCAGCCCTGCGCCCTGGAACTGCGGCAGCAGGTAGAGCCATCCGATCGCCACGACCAGGACCGAGCACAGTGCGCGCACCCGCCGCGAGCCGAGCCTGGCCTCGGCGAAGTCCGGCAGCGTGTATGCGCCGCTGCGGCGCAGCGGGGCGGCCACGAGGACCAGCAGCACGAGGTAGCCGGCGGTCCAGCCGATCGGGTACCAGAGCATCTGCGCCCCCAGAACCAGCACCAGCGCGGCCACTCCGAGGAACGACGCCGCCGAGAGGTACTCGCCGCCGATCGCCGAGGCGTTGAGCCCGGGTCGCACGGTGCGGGAGGCGACGTAGAAGTCGCTGGTGGTGCGCGAGAACCGCAGCCCGTAGGTGCCGACGGCCAGGGTGGCGAGGCTGACCAGGACCAGGGCGACCAGCCCCGGAACGCCGTCCATGGTCATAGCGCTTCTCCGGGGTCCTCGTCGAGGACCTGCAGGAGGAGCACGAAGTCGTGCTCGTTGCGCTCGGCCCGTCGTACGTACCTCAGGCCGAGGAACACCAGCCACGGGTAGACGAGGAAGCCGAGCAGGAGCCAGGGGAGCGGCAACCCCAGCACACCAACGTCCGCGAGGCCGGGGAAGAGGCGGAAGACCAGGGGCAGCGAGCCGACCGTGAGCGCGAGGACAACGAGGATGCGGACGGCCAGCGCGAGCTGCTCGCGCAGCAGGCTGTCGAGGTAGACGCCACCGAGGGCGGTCTGCTCGTCGATGTCGCCGGTCCGGGCCCTCGGAGCGTGCCGACGACGCGGTGGACCGGTGACCCGGACCCGGGCGGGTGGCCTGACGGGTTGCTGGTCCGGCACCGGTCAGCTCCTCCTGCCGAGCAGCTCGCGCAGCGCACGGGTGTGCCTGCGGCTGACCATCAGGTCGGTCGAGGTGTCGCGGGGGCCGACCGCGACGGTGCAGCGACCCGACTCCATCCGGATCTCGGTGACGTGCGGGAGCGAGACCAGCAACGATCGGTGGATGCGGAGGAAGCCCGCACCCGCCCACTCCTCCTCGAGGGTGGTGAGCGGGACCCGGATCAGGTGGGAGCCGCCGGCGGTGTGCAGCCGTGCGTAGTCGCCCTGCGCCTCGACGTAGATGACGTCCGACCTGTCGACGAAACGGGTCACACCGCCGAGCTCCACCGGGATCTGCACGTCCTCCACCGGGGCCGGCGGGCGGTCGCCGCCCTCGACGACGCGAGCCAGCGCCTCGGCCAGCCGTTCCTCGCGGACCGGCTTGAGCACGTAGTCGACCGCACGCAGATCGAACGCGTCCACGGCGTGCGCCTCGTGGGCGGTGACGAACACGACCGGCGGTGGCCGCTTGAACCGGCGCAGCACCTGCGCCAGCTCCAGGCCGGTGAGGCCCGGCATCTGGATGTCGAGGAACACGGCGTCGACCTCGCGCTCGTGCAGGGTGCGCAGGGCTTCGGTCGCCGAGTCGCAGGCCACGACCTCGCCGACCCGGCTGTCCTTGGCCAGCAGGTACTGCAGCTCGTCGAGGGCCGGCCGCTCGTCGTCGACGACCAGCACCCGCAAGGCCTTCATGCGGAGACGCCGGGTGCGAACTTCGGGATCCGGACCGTCACCTTGGTGCCGGCACCCGGCGCGGTCTCGACGACCAGGCCGTACTCGTCGCCGTACGTCGTGCGCAGCCGGCCGTCGACGTTGCCCAGCCCGATCGAGTCCAGGCTGGCGTCGCCGGCGAGGGCCCGGCGGACCCGCTCCGGGTCCTCCCCGACCCCGTCGTCCTCGACCTCGATCAGGCAGTCGCGCCCGCGGTCATGGGCCTGGATGGTGATGGTGCCTGCGGCGCCCTCGAGCCCGTGCCGGACGGCGTTCTCGACAAGCGGCTGGATGCAGAGGAACGGCACCGCGACCGGCAGCACCTCCGGCGCGATGCTGAGCTTGACCGAGAGCCGGTCGCCGAAGCGCGCCTGCTCCAGCAGCAGGTATCGCTCGATGGAGCGCAGCTCTTCGGCCAGGGTGGTGAAGTCGCCTTGCCGACGGAACGAGTAGCGGGTGAAGTCGGCGAACTCGAGCAGCAGCGAGCGCGCCCGGTCCGGGTCGGTACGGACAAAGCTGGCGATCGCGTTGAGCGAGTTGTAGATGAAGTGCGGGCTGATCTGTGCGCGCAGCGCGCGCACCTCCGCCTCCATGAGGCGGGTCCGGGACGCGTCGAGCTCGGCGAGCTCGAGCTGGCCGGAGACCCACTGCGCGGTCTCGTCAGCCGCGAGCGCGAGGCCAGCAGTCGGGTACGGCGCGAACGAGGCCAACGTGCCGACGATCCGTTCGTCGACCACCAGCGGACTGACCACCGCGCTCCGGACCGGGCAACCGGGGACGTCACACGGAAGGTCGCCGCGGCCGAAGCTCTGGGTGCGGCCCCGCTCCACCGTGGCCGCGACCAGTGCGGACACCTGGGCCCGGTGGTGCTCACCCTCGCCGTCCCAGGCCAGGCAGCCCGCAGTGTCGGTCACGCCCAGCGCCGGCGTCCCGAGCAGGTCCCGCAGGTGCCGGACGGCGCGCTCGGCGCTGGCCTGGGTCAGTCCCTCGCGCAGCGCCGGCGAGGCGAGCGAGGCGGTGTGCAGCGTCCGGAACGTGGCGCGGTCGGCCTCGGAGCCCAGGTGTGTTCGCCGCCACACGCGCATGGGGACAGCATGGCTCATGCGCTGTGTGGAGGTCTGGGACTGTGGTCACCAGACTCCCTGTTCCGCCTCGCGAGCACGCGCGGCGAACCTACGCTTGACCGGTGCGCCGGCCACCGAGCTCGACCAGTCGCGGGAGTGCTCTGCGGCTGTTCCTGGTGTACGCCGTGGTCAGCCTGGTTCCGGTCCTCATCCTGGGGCTGGTGCTGGCGGCGTCGTACCGCTCGGACGCGGCGGCGCGGGGCCTGGCCGAGGGGCGAGCGCAGGCCCAGCTCTTCGCCCACGTTGCTGTCGAACCATTGCTGGCGGGTGCCGATCTGGGCCGGCCGCTGACTGACCGGGAGGTCGCCGCTCTCGACCAGATGAGCGAGTCCGCGGTCGCCGGCGGTGAGATCGTGCGGTTGCGGCTGCGCGACCTGGACGGCCGCATCGTCTATTCCAGTGACGGCTCCGGCGCTGTCGACGAGGTGGATGACCACGCCCTCGAAGCCGCACGCGGCGAGGTCATCGCTGAGGTGACCCACCTCGACGCCGATGACAACGGGGGTGGGACCGGCGACGTCGGTATCCGGGCGGCCGAGGTCTACCGACCGCTGACGGACGGGACGTCGACCACCCCCATCGGCGTCCTCGAGCTGTACCTCCCCTACGACCCCATCGCGCAGGACGTCGAGGCCGGTCTCAACTCCCTCTACCGCGACCTGGCTGTCGGTCTCGCGCTGCTCTATCTACTGCTCGCCGGGATCTCGTGGTCGGCGACTCGACGACTTCGGGCGCAGGTCGCGCGGAACGCCTTCCTCGCCGAGCACGACCAGCTCACCGGTCTGCCGAACCGGAGGGCCTTCCAGCAGCGGCTCGACAAGTTGATCGCGGCGGCCGGTCGCGGCGGTCCCGCGGTCGCGGTAGCGATCCTGGACCTCGATCGGTTCAAGGAGGTCAACGAGACCCTTGGACACGGCAACGGCGATGCCCTGCTGACGCAGCTCGGTCGCCGGCTCTCGGCTGCAGTGGGCGACCAGCGCCTCGTGGCGCGCCTGGGTGGCGATGAGTTCGGCATCATCCTCCTCTCGTCCGAGATAGCCGTCCGCTCGGACAGCGTCGCTCGTGTCCAACGAGTGCTGGGTCAAGAGATCGAGCTTGCGGGACTCCCGCTCGTGGTCGAGGCGAGCATCGGGATCGCTCAGGCACCCCAGGACGGCAGCGACGCCGAGACCCTGCTGCAGCATGCCGACATGGCCATGTACGTCGCCAAGGAGGCCGGGTCAGGAGTTGCCAGCTACCACGAGGAGCTGAACCACTACGACGCTGCTCGGCTCGCCCTGGTCGGCGACATGCGCCGCGCCCTGGCCGGCCACGAGCTGGTGCTGCACTACCAACCCAAGCTCGACCTGCGGACCGGGGAGGTCGACACGGTCGAGGCACTGGTTCGCTGGAACCATCCCGAACGCGGACTGCTGATGCCGGACGCGTTCCTGCCCCTGGTCGAGAAGACCGGCATGATCGAGCCGCTGACAGCCTGGGTCGTCGATGCCGCACTCGCCTGGGCGGCCTCTTCGCCGAAGGGCACGTCGATGGTCCGCGTCGCCGTCAACGTCTCGGCGCGCAACCTGGTGGTCGCGTCCTTCCCGGACATGGTGCTGGACGCGCTGTCACGTCACGCCGTCTCCGCCGACCGGTTGGCGATCGAGGTCACGGAGACGGCCCTCGTGGCCGACCTGCAACGGGCGGAGCTCTCCCTGCGACGGCTCGCGGCGGCCGGCGTACGGGTCAGCGTCGATGACTTCGGACGCGGCCAGACCTCACTGAGTCACTTGTCCAAGCTGCCCCTCCACGAGGTGAAGATCGACAAGACCTTTGTGACCGACATGAGCGAGGTCGACTCGCACGCAGCCATCATGCGGTCGGTGATCGACCTGGCGCACAACCTCGGTTTCGAGGTGGTGGCCGAGGGGGTGGAGACGCAGTCGGTGCTCGACGCATTACGCGTGGCCGGCTGCGACTTCGCGCAGGGCTATCACATTGCCCGCCCGATGCCGGCCGGGCAGCTCGGCGAGTGGCTGCTGGCGCACGAGCTGCCTCGGCCCGCCCTGGATCGCACCTGACGGCATCTTGCCGGGATCAGCGGAGTCAGCACCAAACGCTAACCGCCTGGCTCCACCAGGCCGGTCTCGTAGGCGAGGACGACGAGCTGGATTCGGTCGCGCACCTGTGCCTTCTGCAGCACGTGGCCGACATGGGTCTTGACGGTCCCTTCGCTCACGAAGAGCCGCTCCGCGATCTCCGCGTTGGACAGGCCCAGGGCGACGAGCTGGGTGACCTCGAGCTCACGATCGGTGAGGCCGGCGAGCTCGGCGGGTACGGCGTCGGTGGCTGGGCGACGGCGGACGTACGCCTCGATCAGCCGCCGGGTCAGCTCGGGCGCCAGCAGCCGATCGCCTGATGCGACTGCTTTGATGCCCTGCACGATCTGGGCACGTTCGGCGTCCTTCAGCAGGAAGCCGCTGGCGCCGGCCTTCAGGGCGCCGTACACATACTCGTCCTCGCCGAACGTGCTGAGCATGAGCACCTTCGGGTGCGGCGGCGGACCGGCGAGGAGGCGTCGGGTCGCCTCGATGCCGTCCATGCGCGGCATTCGGACGTCCATGAGGACGACGTCCGGCCGGTCGCGTGCTGACCGCTCGACGGCGACGGCGCCGTCGGGGGCTTCGCCGACAACGGTGAGTCCTTCCGCGGCCTCGATGATCACGCGGAGACCGTCGCGCACGACGTCCTGGTCGTCGACCAGCAACACCGACGTCACGACCGTCACGAAACCGGGCCGTCCATCGGGCGAAGCACCGGGAACCGGGCTCGCACGGTGAAACCTCCACTCCGACCCGGCCCCGCTTCCAGCTTGCCGCCGAAGAAGTCGACGCGCTCGCGCATCCCGACCAGCCCGTGCCCTACGCCGGAGTCGGTGGCGGCAGCTCCTCGGCCGTCGTCGGTCACCTCCACCTCCAGCCAGTCGGGAAGGTGCCTCGTGGTCACCACCACTCGGCACGGCCCAGCGTGCTTGGCGACGTTGGTGAGGGACTCCTGCACGATGCGGTACGACGAGAGCTCGATGCCGGGCGGCAGGTCCGACACCGGTCCTTCGATGACGAGCGAGACGTCGAGGCCGGACTCGTTGGCGCGTTCCACCATCGCCTTGAGGTCGGCGAGACGCGGTTGCGGCGGCGAGGGCACGTCGCCGTGCTCCGTGCGCAGGATGCCGAGCATGCGGCGCATCTCGCCAAGTGCCTCACGCCCCATGTCCTGGATCGACCGGAGCGCGTCGCCGACGCGTTCCGGGTCGCGGCCGAGTAGCTCCTCGGCGGCTCCCGCTTGCAGCACCGAGGCGCTGACGTTGTGGGACACCACGTCGTGCAGCTCACGTGCGATGCGCTCGCGCTCCTCCGCGACCGCGGCCTGGGCGTGCTGCTCGCGCTCGGCCTCGCGGGCCTGCACGAGTCGCTCCTGTGCGGCCGAGCGGCGCGCCATCCGCACCGCCATCCCCAGGCCCACCACGCTGACCATCAGCAGATACCAGAACGCCATGACGAACGGGCTGTCGTCAGCGGCCGACTCCGTGACCACGCGACTCTTCAGCTCCAGCGCGGCTGCGAGCGTCAGGCCGCCGGCGAGTGCGGGCCAGGTCCCGGCGTACGCACCGAGCGAGTAGAGGACCACCGTGGCGCAGAGCGCCAGGCCCACCGATTGCGCGAACACTCCGGTCGCCAGGGCCTGGCTCAGCAAGCCGACGACTAAGACAGCGGCGACCAGCAGTGGTCTGCTCCGGCGCCACCAGAGCGCGAGCCCACAGGGGGCCAGGAGCAAGATGCTCAACGGCTTGTTCGCGAAGCTCTGGTCCGCACCGTGCCCGTCCCAGACCCCGAGCACCAGCAACCCGGTCACCACGAGCACGATCAGGCCGTCGATGACGCGGGTTCGCTGGTTCGCGGTCATCCCCACTGGTCCACGGTAACGACGGGCCCGGGCGGTCGCGTCCGACTCGGGGCAGACAAGCCCTCTGCCTCAAGAGGGAGTTGGAATCCGTCGGCGTCCCGACGACGCGGACCGGCGGCGCTACCTACCTTCTCGGGAGGCCTTGCCCGGGGCCGCATTCCTCCAAGGAGCAGACATGAACCTCACCGGTCCACGCAGCATCGCCATCGGCACTGCCGTTGCCCTGACCACCGCGATCACACTCAGTGTCGCCACCGGCGGCCCGAGCGCGGCCGGGCCCGGGACGACCGAGTTCACCCTGAACCTGAAGAACGTCAGCGAGCACAACATCGACCACGCGCCCCAGGGCGGTGGCCCCGGTGCGGCCGACCAGATCGTCTTCCACAAGAAGCTGACCGAGGGCGGCGAGGTCGTCGGCCGGATCAATGGGCTGGCTTCCGCCGTCAGCGGCGGTCGCAACCCGCGCATTCTCGTCGAGGCGGTGGTCACCCTCACGGGCGGGACGCTGGCCGTGGCCGAGACCTTCCGGGTCAACAGCGAGCGGCACGACATCGCGATCACGGGTGGCACCGGTGCCTACGAGGGAGCCAGCGGGAGCATCACGTCCGGCCTTCCGGGCCAGGACAACGACGACGTACTGTTCCGGATCCTGCTGCCATGATCGGCCACACGGACACGCCGGTGGCGCCGACCGCCACCCGCACCCAGACCGCTGCGCTCGCCGGCATGGCCGCGCCACCGCTGTTCGTCGCCGGACTCGTCGTCATCACGTGGGCCTCGTGGGACTACCTCACCGGCTTCGGCTTCAGCCTCACCAACCACAGAGAGTCCGCGTGGCCCAGCGGTCTCGCGCAAGGCCCCGTGGGTTGGGCTCAGATCGTCAACTACGCGGCGTACGGCGCCCTGTTGGCTCTCTTCGTGCACGGCTTCCGCGGGGAGCTCCAAGGCCGCCGCTGGGGTCGGGCGGCGAGCGTCCTGCTGACGCTGATGACCCTCGGCTGGCTGTTCGTCGCCTTTCCCGAGGACGGCCCGCCCTTCGGCGAACCGAGCACCTGGGCGGGCGTCCTCCACGGCGTCGGCTTCATCCTCCTGGTCTTCGGCGCGCCGTCAGCGATGGCTGCCGTGGCTTTGGCCCTGCGCGGCAGCCACCGCTGGTTCGCGCACGCAAGGATGAGCGGCGTCGCGGCGGTCCTGAGCTTCGTGTTCCTGTTCGTGCTGGTCTTCGCGCTCGAGGCGCAGACCACGCTCGGAATCTACGGGTTCTTCGCGACTCAGCTGCTCTGGCTGGAGACGTTGGCATTGAGGCTGCGCCGCTGAACCCCGGCTCGCGCGGCGTGAGGTCGTGAGTCCTGTGAGGCCGTGAGGAGAACTTGTCCTCGGTGAGACGCGGCTCTTGTCGGCGTGACACATCGGCTCGCCACGGTGGGCACACCCGAGCACAGGAGAGCTTTCGTGACCACCACTTCCGACCCGACCACGGCGCAGGAAGCGCCGCCGACCCGCTCACGCGGTCGCTGGATCACCGACTGGCGCCCCGAGGACGAGACGTTCTGGGAGCAGACCGGCCGGCCGGTGGCCAGGCGCAACCTCGTGTGGTCGATCTTCGCCGAGCACCTCGGCTTCTCGGTGTGGCTCATCTGGAGCGTCTCGTCGGCGTTCCTGCTCGCCCAAGGCTTCGAGTTCACCCCCCAGCAGCTCTTCTTCCTGGTGGCGGTGCCGAACCTGGTCGGCGCGCTGCTCCGGCTGCCCTACACGTTCGCGGTGCCGAAGTTCGGCGGCCGCAACTGGACCATGGCCAGCGCCGCCCTGCTGCTGATCCCCACGCTCCTGTTCGCGTTCGCGGTGCAGAACCCCGCGACGCCGTACTGGGTCTTCTGCCTGATCGCCGCGACCGCCGGCTTCGGCGGCGGCAACTTCGCCAGCTCGATGGCCAACATCAACTTCTTCTACCCCTCCGACAAGAAGGGGACCGCGCTCGGCCTCAACGCCGCGGGCGGCAACCTCGGGGTCTCGCTGATCCAGCTGTTCCTGCCGGTGCTCGTCGGCGGGGCCGGGATCTTCGGCATCGTCAAGGCCAGCGACGGTGGCATCCACCTCGAGCGTGCCGCGTGGGTGTACGCCGGCCTGGCGATCGTCGCGACCCTGGCGGCGTACTTCTTCATGGACAACCTGGCCACCGCCAAGTCCTCGCCGCGCGAGCAGCTCCAGGTGGTGCGGCACCCGCAGACCTGGGTGATGGCGTTCCTCTACATCGGCACGTTCGGCTCGTTCATCGGCTACTCGGCGGCGCTGCCGCTGCTGATCAGGCTCAACTTCTGGGTGCCCGACCCGGCCCCGCTCGGCACCGGCATCTTCTTCGCCTACTACGCCTTCCTCGGTGCCTTCGTCGGCTCCGCGACCCGGCCGCTGGGCGGCTGGCTCGCCGACCGTTTCGGCGGCGCCAAGGTCACCCTCGCCGCGTTCGCCGCGATGGTCTTCTTCACGCTGCTGGTGCTCTGGACGCTGACCCAGCTCACGCCGAACCCGACCGCCGACGTCGCCATCGCGACCGACAACAAGCAGTGGTTCCCCTGGTTCCTGGGCTTCTTCCTCTGCATCTTCGCCGCCACCGGCATCGGCAACGGATCGACGTACAAGATGATCCCGGCCATCTTCCGCACCTCGGCCCTGCGCACCACCGACCCCAGCACCCCCGAGCGGAGCACCGCCCTCGACCTGGCCACCAAGCAGTCCTCCGCGGCCATCGGGTTCATCGGAGCGGTGGGTGCCATCGGCGGCTTCCTGATCCCGATCGCGTTCAGCTCGCCCTGGGTGGACAACCCGCTCTCGGCGACCAAGGGCGCCTTCACCGTGTTCGCCGGCTTCTACGTGGTGTGTGCCCTGGTGACCTACGCCGTCTACCTGCGCAGGCCCGCCGAGGCCAAGGCCGCCACCAGCCTCGCCCGGGCAGGGATCTAGGCCGTGTCTGACGATTCATGGCGGCGCCGGACGCCGCCCAGATCATCCGCTGGCGGCGTTACCGACGCTTCGAAGACGCCCAGTCTGCGTGCGCGCCGACGCCTGGCCAGCGCGTGCCTGGACGACGCCGGCATCCACCAGCAATCGTCAGACACGCCCTAGGGACCCGGTTTGACCCACACCCACTGTCCGTACTGCAGCCTCCAGTGCGGGATGACCCTCGAGAAGAGGGGTCCCGCACTGGAGGTGCAGGCGTGGCCGGAGTTCCCGGTCAACGAGGGTGCGCTGTGTCGCAAGGGCTGGACGGCGACCGAGCTGCGCGGTCATCGCGAGCGGCTGACGAGCCCGTTGCTCCGTGACCGCAGCACCGGCGCGCTGCGAACCGCGTCGTGGGACGAGGCGCTCGACCACGTCGCCACTCGGCTGGGTGTGCTCCGGACGGAGAGCGGCCCGGACGCCGTCGCGGTCTTCGGTGGCGGCGGGCTGACCAACGAGAAGGCCTACCAGCTGGGCAAGTTCGCAAGGGTCGCGCTGGGCACCAGCCAGGTCGACTACAACGGCCGGTGGTGCATGTCGTCGGCAGCGTCGGCCGGCAACCGCGCGTTCGGGGTGGACCGGGGGCTGCCGTTCCCGCTCGCCGACGTCGAGCAGACCGACGTGCTGGTGCTGGTCGGCTCCAACCTCGCCGAGACCATGCCGCCGGCGGCCCGGCACCTCGACCGGCTGCGCGAGCGAGGTGGCCAGGTGGTGGTCATCGACCCGCGGCGGACGCCGACCGCCGAGCGGGCCGACCTGTTCCTGCAGCCGGTGCCGGGCACCGACCTGCCTCTCGCGCTGGGGTTGCTGCACCTGCTCGACGCCGCGGGCGCGGTCGACGAGGAGTACGTCGCCGCCCGCACCACCGGCTGGGACGGCGTCCGGCAGGCTGTGGCGCAGTGGTGGCCCGAGCGGGTCGAGCGGGTCTCCGGGGTGCCCGTCGCCGAGCTGCGCCGGCTGGCCGAGCTGCTGGTCGGCGCCGACCGGGCCATGGTGCTCACCGCGCGCGGTGCCGAGCAGCACGCGCAGGGCACCGCGACGGTGCTGGCGTGGATCGACGTGGCGCTCGCGCTCGGGCTGCCCGGGGCGCCGTACTCCGGCTACGGCTGCCTGACCGGCCAGGGCAACGGGCAAGGGGGCCGCGAGCACGGCCAGAAGGCCGACCAGCTGCCCGGCTACCGGATGATCGACGACCCCGCGGCCCGCGAGCACGTGGCGGGGGTGTGGGGCGTGGAGCCCGACAGCCTGCCCGGCCCGGGGCGCTCGGCGTACGAGCTGCTCGACGCGCTCGGTACGGCCGGCGGGCCGCGAGCCCTGCTGGTGTTCGGCAGCAACATCGTGGTGTCGGCGCCGAACGCCGCTCACGTGACCGACCGGCTCGAGGCGCTCGACCTGCTCGTGGTCGCCGACATCGTGATGTCTGAGACCGCCGCGCTCGCCGACGTGGTGCTGCCGGTGACCCAGTGGGCCGAGGAGACCGGCACCATGACCAACCTCGAGGGCCGGGTCATCCTGCGGGAGCAGGCGGTCGACGCGCCGCACGGGGTGCGCACCGACCTCGAGGTGATGGCCGGGCTCGCCGAGCGCGTCGGGTCCCCGATCGGCTTCGACACGGACCCGGAGACCGTCTTCGCGGAGCTCGGCCGCGCCTCCTCCGGCGGCCGCGCGGACTACGCCGGCATCGACTACGCCCGGATCCGCGCGGAGCACGGTGTCTTCTGGCCGTGCCCCGACGCCGCGCACCCCGGGACCCCGCGCCTGTTCGCGGACCGGTTCGCGCACCCCGATGGTCGGGCCAGGTTCGTCGCGGTCGACCACGCCGGGCCCGCCGAGCCCGTGGACGCCGACTACCCGCTGCACCTGACCACCGGGCGGGTGCTGGCGCAGTACCAGTCCGGTGCCCAGACCCGCCGGGTCCGCGGGCTCGTGGACGACGGACCGTTCGTCGAGCTGCACCCGATGCTGGCCGACCGCATCGGCGCCCACGACGGCGACCCGGTCGTCGTCAGCACCCGACGCGGCGAGCTCAAGGCGCCGGCCCGGGTGACCACCGCGATCCGCCCGGACACCGTGTTCGTCCCGTTCCACTGGGTCGGCGCCAACCGGTTGACCAACGACGCCCTGGACCCGCACAGCCGGATGCCGGAGTTCAAAGTTTGCGCAGCGGCGGTGCGCGCATGAACGCGGTCGTCGTCGGCGCCGGCATGGCGGCCGCCCGGCTCGCGGACGGGCTGGCCGCAGCCGGCCAGGCCGTCACCCTGCTGGGCGACGAGCCGCACCCGCCGTACAACCGGATCCTGCTCTCCGCGGTGCTCGAGGGCACCCACGACCCCGACCGGATCGTGCTCCCGCTGCACGACGCGGTCGACCTGCGGCTCGGCACCCGCGTCGTGGAGGTGCGCCGCGACGAGCATGAGGTCGAGCTCGCGGACCGGACCCGGGTGCCCTACGACGTCCTCGTCCTCGCGACCGGCAGCATCCCGACCCTCCCGCCGATCCGCGGGCTGGTCAGGGTCGACGGCCGGTTGCACGAGAAGGTGCACGCCTTCCGCTCCCTCGAGGACTGCCGACGCCTGGACCGCGCGGTCCCCGGGGCGCGCACCGCGGTGGTGGTCGGCGGCGGGCTGCTCGGCCTCCAGGTCGCCCGCGCCCTCGCGGTCCGCGGCCTGGCCGTCGAGGTGGTCGAGGGCGGGGAGCACCTGCTCCGGGGCCAGGTCGACGGCAAGGCCGGCGCGATCCTGGCCCGCGACCTCGGCCGGCACGGCACCGCCGTCTACACGGGCGTCCGCGCCACCCGGCTCACCGACCGCGGGCTGGTCCTGGACAACGGAGTGCTGCTGCCGACCGATCTGGTGGTGCTCACCGCCGGCGGTCGTCCCTCGACCGCGCTGGCCCGGCGCGCCGGCCTCGACGTACGGCGCGGCATCGTGGTCGACCACTGGCTGCGCACCAGCGACGAGCGGATCCACGCCATCGGCGACTGCGCCCAGTACGGCGGGCAGGTCACCGGGTTCGTCCCGCCGGCGTGGGAGCAGGCCGCCCTCCTGGCCCGGCACCTCGGCGGTGAGGAGATCACCTACGCCGGGGCCCGCACCGTGGCCCGGCTGCGCGCCACCGGGATGGACGTCGCCGTGCTGGGCGACCCGGAGCGCACCGACGGCGACGTCGTCGAGGTCACCAACCCCGTCGTCGGCTCACACCGCAAGCTCGTGGTCCGCGACGGCGTCATCGTGGCCGCCACCCTCGTCGGTGATCTCTCGCGGGTCGGCCTGATCACCCAGCACTACGACCGGCGCACGGTCCTCGGCCCGTCCGAGCCCGGCGCCCTCCTGATGGCCGACCGGCCGGCCCGTCCGGTCGAGCTCGGCGACGATGCCGAGATCTGCGCCTGCGCCGGCGTCTCTGCCGGCCGGATCCGGGCCTGCTCCTCTCTGGACGACGTGCGCGTCACCACCCGCGCCACCACCGGCTGCGGCGGCTGCGCCGACACCGTCCGCTCCGTCCTGGCCTCCCGCCCCACCCTGGAAGGAACCTCCGCATGAGCCCCCACCTCCGTCGCACCCTGGTCGTCGTCGGCCACGGCATGGTCGCCCACCGTTTCGTGCAGGCCGCGATCGAGCGGGGTCTCACCGAGACCCACGACGTCGTGGTCGTGGGGGAGGAGCCGCGGCCGGCGTACGACCGGGTCGCGCTCACCTCGTTCTTCGAGGTCGGCGCGGACGCCTTGTCGTTCCTGCCCGAGGGGGAGTACGACGACCCGCGGGTCCGGCTGCTGCTCGGCCGCCGGGTCCTGGGGTTCGACCCCAAGACCCAGACGGTCCTCGTCGACGACGCCAAGAATGGGCAGAGCGTGCTGGCCTACGACGAGCTCGTGCTGGCCACCGGCGCGGCGCCGTTCGTGCCGCCGGTGCCCGGCCACGACCTCCCGGGCTGCTTCGTCTACCGCACGATCGAGGACCTGGAGGCGATCCGCGACGCGGCTGCTGGAGCCCGCACCGGCGCCGTCATCGGCGGCGGGCTGCTCGGGCTGGAGGCGGCCAACGCGCTGGTCCAGCTCGGCCTCGACACCACCATCGTCGAGATGGCGCCGCGGCTGATGCCGGTCCAGGTCGACGAGGCCGGTGGCGCCACGCTGAGGCGCCACATCGAGGGGCTGGGGCTGGCCGTCCGCGTGGGCGCCGCGACCGAGTCGGTGCTCGAGCACGACGGCCGGGCGGCGGGGCTGGCCCTCACGGACGCCGACCCGGTCGAGGCGGACGTCGTGGTGTTCTCGGCCGGCATCCGTCCGCGCGACGCGCTGGCCCAGGCCGCCGGGCTCGGCACC
Source organism: uncultured Actinomycetota bacterium (assembly GCA_963817125.1). Classification (GTDB taxonomy): domain Bacteria; phylum Actinomycetota; class Actinomycetes; order Propionibacteriales; family Nocardioidaceae; genus Nocardioides. The sequence continues at coordinate 216,492 of CAWFNB010000005.1, read as the reverse complement.
GCCGAGCGCGGCGGCGTCCTGGTCGACGCGCAGTGCCGGACCTCCGACCCACAGGTCTGGGCGATCGGCGAGTGCGCTGCGCCGGCCGGTCGGATGTACGGCCTGGTCGCGCCCGGCTACGCGATGGCCGAGGTCGTCGTCGACGCGATCCTCGGGGGGCAGGGCAGCTTCGACGGTGCGGACATGTCGACCAAGCTCAAGCTGCTGGGCGTCGACGTGGCGTCGTTCGGCGACGCGTTCGCGACCAGCAAGGGCGCCCTCGAGCTGGTCTACGCCGATGCGGTGGCCGGCGTGTACAAGAAGCTCGTCGTCTCCGACGACGGCTCCCGCCTGCTCGGCGGGATCCTGGTCGGCGACGCGACGGCGTACGGCGTGCTCCGGCCGATGGTCGCGTCGGGGATCGCGCTGCCCGACAACCCGGAGGAGCTGATCCTGCCGATGGGCCGCGGCGGCGTGGACATCGCGCTGCCCGACGAGGCGCAGGTCTGCTCCTGCAACGACGTGACCAAGGGGCAGATCACCGACGCGGTCGCTGAGGGCAGCTGCGACAGCCCGTCCTGCGTGACCGCCTGCACCCGCGCGGGCTCGACGTGCGGCTCCTGCAAGCCAGTTGTGAAGAAGATCGTGGAGGAGTACTTCGAGTCGGTCGGCCGGGTTGTCGACCGCAGCATCTGCGAGCACTTCCCGCTGACCCGGCAGGAGCTGTACGACGTCGTCGCGGTGCACGGCTACGGCTCGTTCGACGAGATCGTCGCCGCGCACGGCACCGGCCGCGGCTGCGACATCTGCAAGCCCGCGGTCGCCTCGATCCTGGCGTCGCTGGTGGGCGGCCACGTGCTGGCGGGTCCGAACCGCGTGCTCCAGGACACCAACGACGCCTACCTGGCCAACATCCAGCGCAACGGGAGCTACAGCGTCGTACCGCGGATCCCGGGCGGGGAGATCACCCCCGAGAAGCTGATCGTGATCGGGGAGGTGGCCCGGGACTTCGGGCTGTACACCAAGATCACCGGCGGCCAGCGGATCGACCTGTTCGGAGCCCGGATGGAGGAGCTGCCGGCGATCTGGCGCCGGTTGGTCGACGCGGGCTTCGAGTCCGGGCACGCCTACGGCAAGGCGCTGCGCACGGTGAAGTCGTGCGTGGGCTCGACCTGGTGCCGGTACGGCGTCCAGGACTCGGTGCAGCTCGCCATCGACCTGGAGCTCCGCTACCGCGGGCTGCGCTCGCCGCACAAGCTGAAGGGCGGCGTCAGCGGGTGTGCCCGCGAGTGCGCCGAGGCGCGTGGCAAGGACTTCGGCGTCATCGCCACCGAGAAGGGCTGGAACCTCTACGTCGGCGGCAACGGCGGCGCCACACCGGTGCACGCCCGCCTGCTCGCGGGCGATCTCGACACCGAGACGCTGGTGCGCTACCTCGACCGGTTCCTCATGTACTACGTCCGGACCGCCGACCGGCTGCAGCGGACCGCACCCTGGGTCGACTCCCTGGAGGGTGGGCTCGACCGGGTGCGCGAGGTGGTGGTCGAGGACTCGCTCGGGCTCGGCACCGAGCTCGAGGCCGCGATGGCGCGGCACGTCGACGGGTACGCCGACGAGTGGCGGGCGACCCTGGAGGATCCCGAGAAGCTGCGGCGGTTCGTCTCGTTCGTCAACGCGCCGGACACCCCCGACCCGCACATCACCTTCCGCGACGAGCGCGACCAGCGGGTGCCGATCGACTCAGCCGGCCCGGTCGTGCTCGGCACCTCGATCCCGGTCGGGCAGCCACGATGACCGCCGTCTGCCTGCTCGAGGACATCGAGGTCGAGGGTGGTGTCGCCGCCCTGGTCGCCGGCGCCGCGATCGCAATCTTCCGGACACACGAAGGAAACGTCTACGCGACGTCCAACTACGACCCTGTCTCTCGTGCCTCGGTGATGGCGCGCGGCATCGTCGGTACCCGCGGCGAAGCTCCCGTCGTCGCCTCGCCGATGCACAAGCAGGCCTACGACCTGCGCACCGGGCAGTGCCTCGACGACGCGGCCGTCCGGATCCCGACGTACCACGCGCGCGTGGTGGACGGGATCGTCCACGTCGACCCGCGACCCGAGCGAGCACCGGAGGGCTGATGAGCGAGCTTCCGCTGGCCGGCTACCGCATCGGGGTCACGGCCGCCCGGAAGGTCGAGGAGCAGGTGGCGCTGCTGGAACGGCGTGGCGCCACGGTCGAGTGGGCACCTGCGCTCTCGATCGAGCCGAACCGGGTCGATCCCGGCCTGCAGACGGCAACCAAGGAAGTACTGGCGCGGCCTGTCGACCTGTTCCTCGTGACGACCGGGATCGGGATGCGGGCGTGGTTCGACGCGGCCGAGACGTGGGGGCTGTTGCCCGACCTGCTCGACGTGCTGGGCTCGGCCGAGATCCTCGCGCGTGGCCCGAAGAGTGTGGGCGCGCTGCGCCGGCGCGGGCTGCGTGAGCTGTGGGCGCCGGACTCCGAGTGCTTCGACGACGTGCTCGCCCATCTGCGAGGCCGGGACCTGACCGGACTGCGCATCGTCGTCCAGGAGCATGGCCAGTCGCTCTCGATGGTCGCGCACGCGCTGCGCCGCCAGGGTGCGGACGTCACCACCGTCACCGTCTACCGCGTCGAGTCGGCCGCGGACCCCGGACCGATGTTCCGGCTGATCGACCTGGTGGCCGACCGGGCGCTGCACGCGGTCACGTTCACGTCGGCGCCGGCGGTCGCCGCGATGATGGAGGCCGCCACGTCGACAGGGCGGCGCGACGAGGTGATCACCGCTTTCCAGGCCGACGTGGTCGCATCCTGTGTCGGGCCGGTCACGTCCGCGGCGTTCGAGCAGTGGGGCGTGCCGACGATCTTCCCCGACCGCTCGCGGCTGGTGGCGATGGTCAAGCAGCTCGAGGCCGAGCTCCCGTCGCGGTGGCTCGGCACCTCGCTCGAGGTCGGCGGGCACACCCTGCTCGTGCACGGCGAGACGGTGCTCATCGACGGCCTCGAGGTGAAGCTGTCGCCGGCGCCGTTCTCGGTGCTCCAGGCACTGCTGGTCAACCCGGGGCACGTGGTGTCGCGGCGCGAGCTGCTCGCCGTACTGCCGTCCGGCACCGCGGGTTCGGAGCACGCGGTGGAGATGGCGGTCGCGCGGATCCGGGCCGCTCTCGGGACCCGCACGGTGCAGACCATCGTGAAGCGCGGCTATCGGCTGGCGGTCACCGCGTGACAGTCGATCAGTGGAAGTCGATGAGCAGCATGTCGGTCGACGAGCCGTCCGAGACCGTGCCGTCGTCGTGCTGCGCTGATCGCCTGTCGGTCAGGGTCGGGGTCACCCGGTCGAGGACCTGGGCGCGGAAGCAGCTGGTGGCGTAGGGCAGCTGCATGCCGTCCATGCCGCGGCCGTAGTCGTCGTAGAAGGCGAGCACCTCGGCCAGCTTGGCGTCCTGCTCGGCCGCGCTCAGGACGGCGACGTTGGAGCGGGACAGCACCAGGTCGCGGATCGAGTCGCGATCGATGACCTGCCAGAACTTGAACGACGCGTCCTCGACGTCGCCGAACAGCTGGGACTCCACCAGCTTTTCGGCGGGGTCCCGCAGCTGGTCCTGGGTGCCGATGATGGCGCCGAGCCGCCTGACCCACGGGATCCGCTCGTCGCGCTGGTTCCAGACCAGGGAGAGGCGGCCGCGGGGCTTGAGCACTCGAGCGATCTCCGGCAGCGCACGGTCGAGGTCGAACCAGTGGAAGGCCTGCCCGCACACCACGACGTCGTACGACGAGTCCCCGGCCGGGATCTCCTCGGCGGGCGCCTGGGAGGCGCGGACGCCGGGGAGGTTCTTCTCGAGCAACGCGAGCATCTGCGCGTCCGGATCGGTGGCATGCACGTCGTGGCCGAGCGCGACCAGCTGCGCGGTGAGCTTGCCGGTGCCGGCGCCGAGCTCGAGCACGGTGAGCGGCTGGTCTGAGGTGAGCCAGACCGCTGCGTCACGGGGGTACGTCGGCCGGCCGCGGTCGTAGGCCTCGGCGACGCCGCCGAAGGAGCGGGCCGGCTCTGGCTGCTCGGTGGTCATCACCGGCCAAGTTACCCGCTCGATAGCGTGGCGGCCGTGTGCCCTGCCGTGGATCCCGACCCGTTGTCATGGCTGGTGTCGCTGGAAGGCGTGCCGTCGGCGTTCGCCGCGGCGCGGGACGGCATCGATGCGGTGCTGCGCGACCGAGGGCTGCGCCGTACGTCGCCGGAGACCACCGCAGAGTCGCTGCTCCGTGGCGCCCACGCGAGCGCCGTGCTCGAGGGGTCGTCGTCGTCGCTCGTCGACGTGCGGGCCGGCCATGGTGACCAGATGGCGCGCGACGCGGTCCGGGTGTCGGCCGGCATGCTGGCGCTGGCACCCACGCTGTCGCGGTCGCCCATGCAGGCGCTGGCCCGGCTGCACACCCTCGCCGCCGCGGGCTCGGTGCCGGAGGCCGAGCTGGGCCGGCCTCGCGACCCGGCGGCAGCAGATCGTCTCCAGGGCGTCTCGCGGTTGCTCAGTGGTCACTCCTCTGCGCCGGCCCTGCTGCTGGCCGCGATCGTGCACGCGGACCTGGTCACATCGGCGCCGTTCGTCTCCCACAACGGCGTCGTGGCGCGCGCCGCCGAGCGGCTGTTGCTGGTCGCGAAGGGGGTGGACGAGAAGTCGCTGACCGTGCCCGAGGCCGGTCACCTGGCGCTGCGACCGCAGTACGAGTCCAACCTGCGCGGCTACCGCGAGGGCGGCCGGAACGGCGTCCATGCCTGGCTGCTCTACGCCGCCGAGGCGTACGCCGCGGGCGCCGAGGCGAGCCCGCTGAGACGGCCCGCGGACCAGCTGTAAGGCCCTTCTACAACGGCAGAAGCGGCCTCCCAAGAGGCCGCACCCACGCCCTAAGATCCTCTCTTCGGCCCTGGATTTCAAGGCCTTGTGACACCCGTCGAACCGGCGTACACATGGAGCACAACAACTCCATAGCCACACGTGTGCCGGGTACCCACGCGGCGATCTACCCTTCGCAGAGGGCGCTTGCCAACCGGAATCGGTCCGGGGCAGTAGTTAGATGTTGCACGCCTGGTAGCCGGGTTCACGTGTCAGCGGTGGCATCCGAGGTCTTGAACTTCGGGTGCCACCTGCATGTCCGGGGGGTTGTGGTTGGTCTGGGTCTGCGCTCGTGGCTCACCTGGGCCGCCCTGCGACCGCGGCCAAGCCCCTTGACGGCCGCCGCCGGTGGTTGAGCCGCGAGTGTCGCTCTGCGACCGAGCGTGTCGAAACCACGCAAGCCGAGGCTGGGACGCAACCTGGTCGCTCGTGAGTCAGGCGCTGGGGCGGCGGCGGCGGGCGTTGACCCAGAGGACGCCTCCGACGGCGACCACGCCGCCGACGGCGAGCGCGGCCAGCGTCGGCTTGGCCGGGACCCGGCTGCGCAGCGCCACCGGCTTGACGAAGACCAGGATCGGCCAGCCGTGGGTGGCCGCGATCTTGCGCAGCTCCTTGTCGGGGTTGACAGCGTGCGCGTGGCCGACCGCCTCGAGCATCGGGACGTCGGTGACCGAGTCGCTGTAGGCATAGCAACGGTCGAGGTCGTAGCCCCGCTCCTCGGCCAGCTCGAGGACCGCGCGGGCCTTCTCCTCGGCGTACGCGTAGTAGTCGATCTCGCCGGTGTACTTGCCGTCGACCACCTCGAGCCGGCTCGCGACGACGATGTCCGCGCCCAGCATGGCGCCGATCGGCTCGACGACCTCGGTGCCGCTCGTGGAGACGATCACGATGTCGCGGCCGGCCAGCTTGTGCTCCTCGATCAGGCTGACCGCCTCGTCGTAGACGATCGGGTCCACGATGTTGTGCAGCGTGTCTGCGACGATCTCGCGGACCGTCGCGACGTCCCAGCCGCCAACCAGCTGGGACATGAAGGAGCGCATCTTCTCCATCTGGTCGTGGTCCGCACCGCCGACCAGGTAGACGAACTGCGCGTACGCCGACCGCAGCACGGCCCCACGGGAGATCAGCCCACCGGCCTGGAAGGGCTTGCTGAAGGCGAGGGTGCTCGACTTCGCGATGATCGTCTTGTCGAGATCGAAGAACGCCGCGCTGCGGAGGAGCGGGGCGGGCATGTCCCCATGGTAGGGATCCACCAAGTCTCCACAGGCCGACTTCGCAACGCGCTCGTCCACAGTTCTGGTCCGGGCGGGACGACGGGTCCGGCACGGCGGGGATCGTCGAGCCATGGACCGCGCTCTCGCTGCCACAGGTGATCCCGCGCTCGCCGACGAGCTGGCTCGGCTGGCCGCGGCTGCCGGCGCGTCCCTGGAGGTGGCCTCGTCGGCCGACGCCGTGCTCCGGTGCTGGACGTCGGCACCGCTGGTTCTGGTGGGCGCCGACCTGGCCGCCGAGCTGGCCGAGCTCGCCCCGCCGCGCCGCCCCGGGGTGCAGATCGTTGCGTGGTCGCCTTCTCCGACCGGGTCGTTCCGCGACGCGTTGCTGGTCGGGGCCGAGCGGGTGGTGGAGCTCCCGGGCGCCGCCGAGCTCGTGGCCGAGCTGCTGACCGACCTCGGTGAGGCCGGTCGCGAGGAGGGCGTCCTGGTGGGGGTGGTCGGGGGCTCGGGTGGCGCGGGCGCCACGACACTCGCGTGTGCGGTCGCTCAGGTGGCCGCCGCCAGCGGACCGACCCTCGTGGTCGATCTCGACCCGCTCGGCGCCGGGTGTGACCGCGTCCTGGCCCTCGATGAGGCCTCCGGGGTCCGCTGGGACTCATTGGGCAGGTCGTCGGGGCGGCTGAGTGGCCGGTCGCTGCGAGAGGCGGTCCCTGGTCGCGACGGGCTCGGGGCGCTGTCCTGGCCGCCCGGTCCCGGTGCGCCGCTCGATGCCGGCGCGGTCCGCGAGGTCCTCTCGGCCGCTCGGCGTGGCCACGACACCGTGGTGGTCGACCTGCCACGCGCCGTCGACTCCCTGGTGCTCGAGACGGCGGCCCGGTGCGCGCTGGTCGCGGTGGTCGTGCGGCCGACCGTCACCGGGGTGGCGGCCACCGCCCGCTGGGTGGCCGCACTGCCTGACCGGGACCGCCTCGGCCTGGTCGTGCGCGGCACCGGGGCCGACCCGCGTCGGGTGGCCGACCTGATCGGCGTACCAGTCCTCACGTCGATGGCCGACCAGCGTGGGCTCGCCGAGTCGCTCGACCTGGGGCTCGGGCCGGTGCGCTCGAGGCGTGGTCCGCTGGCCGCCGCGGCTCGTGAGGTGCTCGCCGGCCTCGCACCTACGGCGGTCGCGGTGTGAGCGTCGCGGAGATCGAGCCGGAGGTCGTCGACCGGGTCCGCGCCCGCCTCGCGGAGCGTCCCGGCGAGCTGAGTCCGCACCGCGTGGCCGAAGCGCTGCGCGAGGCCGGTCGTCCGGTCGGTGACGCGACGGTGCTGGCGGTCTATGAGTCGCTGTGCCGCGACGTGCTCGGCGCTGGTCCGCTCGAGCCGCTGCTGCGCCTGCCCGGCGTCACCGACGTCCTCGTCAACGGCCCCGACCAGGTCGTTGTCGATCGTGGTGCCGGCCTCGAGGCGACGGCCGTGCGGTTCGCCGACGACGACGCCGTGCGCCGGCTGGCGCAGCGGCTGGCCGCGCTGGGCGGCCGGCGGCTCGACGATGCCGCGCCGTTCGTCGACCTCAGGCTCCCGGACGGGAGCCGCTTCCACGCGGTGCTGGCTCCGGTGTCGCGGCCAGGCACCACGATCTCGCTGCGAGTCCCCTCGACCCGCGCGTTCACCCTCGACGAGCTGGCCGCGGCCGGCACGCTCACCAGCAGCGGCACCCAGGTCCTGAAGGCGCTGGTGGCCAGCCGGGTGGCGTTCCTGGTCAGCGGCGGCACGGGCACCGGCAAGACCACACTGCTGGCCGCGCTGCTCTCCTTGGTCGACCCGGCCCAACGCCTGGTTCTTGTCGAGGACGCCTCCGAGCTCCGCCCCGACCATCCTCACGTCGTCGCGCTCGAAGGTCGGCCCGCCAACGTCGAGGGTGCAGGCGCGATCGAGCTGCGCACCCTGGTCCGACAGGCGCTGCGGATGCGACCCGACCGGCTGGTGGTCGGCGAGGTGCGTGGGGCCGAGGTCGTCGACCTGCTCGCTGCTCTCAACACCGGCCACGAGGGCGGCTGCGGCACCCTGCACGCCAACTCGGCCAGCGACGTGCCCGCCCGGATCGAGGCACTCGCCCTCGCCGCGGGCCTCGACCGGGCCGCGACGCACAGCCAGCTGGCCTCCGGGGTGTCGGCCGTGGTGCACCTGGCGCGCGGGCGCGACGGCACCCGGCGGCTGGCCGAGATCGCGGTGCCTCGGCGCGGCGGCGACGGGCTGGTCTCGATGGTCCCGGCGCTCTCCCTCGACCGCGACGGTGCGTTGCGCGAGGCAGCTGGGGCTGCCGAGCTGGCCCGGGTGCTCGACCTGTGACGGCACTTGTCGCCGCCATGTGCGCCGCAGCTGCGCTGGCTCTCCTGGTGCCGGCGGTGACCCACCTTCCTGCGTCGGCAGGTGCCGGCGCCGCCCCGCCCCGCGGCCGTCCGCTCGTGCTCGGCCTTGCGGGTGCGATGACCGCGCTCCTCTGGCTGCCCACCGGCTGGCTGGTCCCGTCGGTGATCGGTGTGGCCGCGACCGCTGCCGGGTGGCTGCTGTGGCTGCGCCGTCGCGAACGTCGTGCCGCTGAGGTCACCGGCCGTCGGGTCCTGGACACCTGTGAGCACCTCGCCGCCGAGCTCGCCGCGGGCCAGCCTCCCGGCGCCGCCCTGGTGCGCTCGGCCGTCGACTGGCCGGAGCTCGGCCCGGTCGCCGAGGCGTTCCGGGTCGGATCCGACGTACCTGCCGCTCTCCGCGTCGTGGCAGCCCGCCCGGGGGCGGGTGACCTCCGGCTGCTGGCCGCTGCGTGGCACGTCGCGCACCGGACCGGCCAGGGACTGGCCGACGCCGTCGACCGGGTCTCCCGCGAGCTGGTCGCCGCGCGAGCCACCCGTCGGGTGGTGCAGGGCGAGCTGGCCTCGGCGCGCGCCACCGCCCGGCTGGTCGCCGTGCTGCCGTTGCTGGCGCTCGCGATGGGCTCGGGTGTCGGGGGCGACCCGATCGGCTTCCTCCTCCAGACGCCGGCGGGGTGGCTCTGTCTGGCGACCGGACTGGCGTTCGGGCTGACCGGGCTGTGGTGGATCGAGGCACTCGCCCGCGGCGTGGACATCGGGTGACCGGCCCGGCCTGGGTCGCCGCCTTCGCGGCGTCGGCCGCCGTCCTGCTCGCCGTGCCCGGGCGACCACGGCTCGGCGAAGCGCGCGCGGTGTCGTCCGTGCCGAGACGAGGTGACGCCGACTGGCTGCAGCGTTGGCGTCCGGTGTGGGTGGTGCTGGCCGGTGTCGCCGTGGCGATGTTTCTGGGCGGACCGCCCGGGCTGGTCGCCGCACCGGTCGCTGCCGTCTCGACCTGGCTGGTGATCGAACGCTCCGAGCCCGCCTCCGTCCGCCGGGACCGAGAGGTTGCTCGACGCGACCTGCCGCACGTGGTCGGGCTGCTGGCCGATGCACTGCACTCCGGACAGTCGCCGACTGATGCCTTGGCCGTGGTGGTGACGGCCCTGCCGGGACCGGCCGCGGCCCGGCTGGGGGCGGTGGTGCCCCGGCTACGTCTGGGCCTCGACCCTCTGACGGTCTGGGCCGAGGTCGCCGCCGACCCGGCGCTGGGCCCGCTCGGTCGGGCGATGGCCAGGGCGCACCGGACCGGTGCCCCGGTCGTGCCCGCGGTCGAACGGCTCGCCAAGGAGCTCGCCCGTTCGGCTCACGCGGAGGTGGAGGATCGCGCCCGCGCGGTCGGCGTCAAGGCGGCCGTGCCTCTCGGTCTCTGCCTGCTGCCGGCGTTCGTGCTGATCGGCATCGTTCCCGTCGTCGCCGGACTGCTCACAAGCCTTGGTCTCTAGGCCACGTGCCGGAGCGGCCACTCACCGTCCACAGCCAGCGGTGCCCGGCCCGCTCTCCACAGCCGCGGTCCGCGCCGGCCCCGACCGAGGGTCCGGGCCCGCAGAGTTCTTTGAGTACGGCCGCGCCGCGGCCACGTCAACGAAGGAGTCCCATGCACCACGCCACTTCGCTCGCCAGCGTCCGCGACCAGCGCGGCATCACCACCGCCGAATATGCCGTCGGCACCGCCGCCGGCGCCGGTCTGGCCGGACTGCTCTACAAGATGCTCACCGGCGGCTTCGGCGACCGCCTGCTCAAGCTGCTCTACGACCACGTCCTCGGCCTCCTCGGCATCGGGTGACGGGTCGATGAGGACGCGGGCCAGCGACGAGAGCGGTGCAGCCACCGCCGAGCTGGCGATGGTGCTTCCGCTGCTGGTGGCCGTCGCTCTCGGCCTGGTCTGGCTGCTCGCGGTGGGAGCTGCTCAGATCCGGGCCGTCGACGCCGCCCGCGAGACGGCTCGCGCCCTGGCCCGCGGAGACGACCAGGCGGCGGCGGTGGCGCGTGGCCTGCGGGTCGCCCCAGACGGCAGCCGCATCGAGGTCGCCCGCGGCGGCGGCGAGGTCAGGGTGACGGTCACCGGCCGGGTCGAGGGGCCGGAGGGACTGCTCGCCCGGATACCTTCGCCCCGGCTGCATGCCGAGGCGGTCGCGGCCGAGGAGGCGGTGACGTCGCCGTGACGCGGTCGTCGGAGCATGGCTCAGCGACGCTGTTCGCGGTGGCCATGATCGGTGTCCTCGTCCTGGTCGGTGCGGCTCTCGGCGTGGTGGCCGCGATGGTGCACGCACACCGGGTCGCCCAGTCGGCTGCCGACCTCGCCGCGCTCGCGGGAGCCGAGGCGCAGGCGCGCGGGCGCGATCCGTGCGCGAGTGCGGCCGACGTGGCCAGCGCCAACGACGCCACGCTCGACAGCTGCACCGTGCAGGGCCTCGACGTCCAGGTGCAGGTCACCGTCGTCGGGCCGCACTGGCTCGGTCAGCACCATGACCTGTCCGCGCTGGCTCGAGCCGGACCGGCGTGACTCGGCGACTCAGAGAGTCGGCCGGTCCTGCTCCTCGTGGTGGTCGACGTCCATCCGCCGCTTCGCCTCGACGGTGTCGAGCTGCTCGGAGAGCTCGGTGAGCCGCTTCTGCTCCTTGCGTCGCGCCCACGAGCGCTTCGAACCGACCTTGAGGATCGAGAGCCCCCACCAGATGGCCACGGCGGCACCGACCCCGATCAGGAAGAGCACCACCGGGCTGACGTCTTGGCCGAGGAACTGCAGCTGCGTGCCGTCGACCTCGGAGGCGAAGACCCCCGAGACAATCGCCAAGGCGCCCAGGGCAATGAGCACGAGACCGAGGATCACCATGTCGGGACACTAACGCTCAGCGGCGGGGGAGTCACGGAAGCTCAGCCGGCGAGGAGTACGTCGAGCAGCCGGATCGCACCGGCCTTGTCGAGCGGGTTGTTCTGGTTGCCGCACTTGGGCGACTGGACGCACGACGGGCAGCCGTCCACGCACTCGCATGCGGAGATGGTCTCGAGGGTGGCGGTCAGCCACTCCCGGGCCGTCCCGAAGCCCCGCTCGGCGAAGCCCGCGCCGCCCGGGTGCCCGTCGTACACGAACACGGTGAGCCGGCCGGTGTCCGGGTGCATCGCGGTCGACACGCCGCCGATGTCCCATCGGTCGCAGGTGGCGAAGAGCGGGAGGAGGCCGATCGAGCAGTGCTCGGCGGCGTGCGCCGCGCCGGGCAGGTCGATCGCGGCGATCCCGGCCTCGTCGAGGGCGTCGTCGGGGACGGTCCACCAGACCGCGGACGTGCGAAGCGTCCGCTCCGGCAGGTCAAGGGGTTCCTCGCCGATCACTTCGCCGCCGGGCTGGCGACGGAGCAGGAAGGAGACGACCTGGTGAGTGACCTCGACCTGGCCGAACGACAGCCGGCAGCCGCCCCAGTCGCGATGGTCGCGCTCGGCGACGATCGAGATGTCGGTGGTCTCGCGGGCAGTGGTCGAGTACGCCGGGTCCGCGCGTCCGATCACCGCCACGTGCTCGTCGAGGTCCAGCGACTCGACCAGCCAGGTCTCGCCGCGGTGCACGTAGACCGCGCCGGCGTGCGCGGTCGAGTGCGCGCTCGAGGCGTCGACGGTGCCGATCACCCGGCCGGTCCCGGTCTCGACCAGCTGCACCGGCGGCCCGCCCGCGGAGCGGATGTCGGTCAGGTCGCTGGCGCGACGCGGGTCGGTCCAGAACCACCCGCGCGTGCGCCGCCGGAGCAGACCGGCCCGGGTCAGCTGGTCGGCGACGGCCTGCGCGGTCGGACCGAACAGCGGGAGGTCTTCGTCAGTCAGCGGGATCTCTGCCGCGGCCGCACACAGGTGCGGACCCAGCACGTAGGGGTTGGACGGGTCGAAGACCGTCGCCTCGACCGGCTGCCCGAGCAGCGCCTCCGGATGGGTCACGAGATAGGTGTCGAGGGGGTCATCGCGTGCCACCAGCACCCCGAGCGCGTCGTCGGCGCCGCGACCGGCCCGGCCGACCTGCTGCCAGAACGCCGCGCGGGTGCCTGGGAAGCCGGCAAGGAGCACGGCGTCCAGCCCGCTCACGTCGATGCCGAGCTCCAAAGCGTTGGTGGCTGCGAGCCCGACGAGCTCGCCGGCCCGCAGCTGGCGCTCGATCTCGCGGCGTTCCTCGGGGAGGTAGCCGCCGCGGTAGGACGCGACCTGCTCCGGCAGCGAGGGGTCGACCTCCGCCAGCAGTCCCGCGGCCGTCATCGCCACGTGCTCGGCGCCCCGCCGGGAGCGGATGAAGGCCAGGGTGCTGACGCCCTGCGCGACCAGGTCGGCCAGCAGGTCGGCCACTTCCGACGAGGCGGCCCGCCGGAGGGGGGCGCCGTTCTCTCCCGTGAAGGAGGTGAGCGAGGGCTGCCACAAGGCGAGCGAGACCTCTCCCCGAGGCGAGGCGTCGCCGGTCACGGCCAGGACGTCGAGGCCGGTGAGCCGGGCCGCCGCCGCCTCGGGCTCCGCGACCGTGGCCGAGGCGAGCACGAACGTGGGGTGCGCTCCATACGCAGCGCAGATGCGACGGAGCCGGCGCAGCACCTGGGCGACGTGTGCGCCGAAGACCCCGCGGTAGTGGTGGCACTCGTCGACCACGACCAGGGTGAGCTGGGAGAGGAAGGCCCGCCACCGTTCGTGGCCGGGCAGCAGCGAGCGGTGCAGCATGTCGGGGTTGGTCAGGATGTACTCGGCGTGGTCGCGCGCCCACGCGCGCTGGTCGCGTCCACTGTCGCCGTCGTGGGTGGTGACCCGGACGTCGAGGCCGAGCGCGGTGAGTCCGGCCAGCTGGTCCTGGGCCAGCGCCTTGGTCGGCGCCAGGTAGAGCGTGGTCGCGCCACGCTGACCGCGTGCGCCGCGACCGCCGATTGCCCCCGTCAGTGCGGGGAGCTGGTAGGCCAGCGACTTGCCGGAGGCGGTCCCGGTGGCCAGCACGACGTGCTGCCCGGCGTACGCCGCATCTGCCGCGGCCGCCTGGTGCTGCCACGGCTGGTCGATGCCGCGGGCCCGGAACGCGTCGACGACCGAGGGTGCCGCCCAGGCGGGCCACGATGCGCTGCGACCGGGCCGGGCGGGCAGCTGCTCGAGGTGGGTGAGCCGTCCCTCACGACCGGGCACCGCGGCCAGCCGGTCCACGACCTCGGCCATCGACCGGTGCCGGCCCTGGGTCGAGGTCAGCGTGGTCACGCCGCGAGCATGACAAACTGCTCCGACGGCGCGGGGAGGCGCACGGCGGGACCACCATCGGAAGGCCGGCGTAGACGGTCGGAACCGGGGAGCAGGACGCATCGTCCTTTGTGGTGCGACCTACGTACGAGTCTCGGGTCGAAATGGTTTGATTGTGCTGGCCGAGTGCCGGGGTCGATGATGACCCTTGGGCTCGGACTGAATCCCAGGGGAGAACAACGTGGACCTGACGCTTGCGACCAGTGAGGTCGAGGGGGCGACGATCATCGCCGTCGGCGGCGAGATCGACGTCTACACGGCTCCCAAGCTGCGCGACAAGATCACCGAGCTCGTCGCCGACGGGGTCTACGACATCATCGTCGACATGGAGGCTGTCGAGTTCCTCGACTCCACCGGCCTCGGCGTCCTGGTCGGCGGGCTGAAGAAGGTTCGCGCCCACGACGGCTCGCTGCAGCTGATCTGCACGCAGGACCGGCTGCTCAAGATCTTCCGGATCACCGGCCTGGCGAAGGTGTTCGTCATCCACGACTCGGCCGACGGAGCGCTCGCCGCCCGCTGAACCACCCGGTCGGGCCTCGAGCGCCCGATCCGGCGCCCGTCGTGCGACGGGTCACACCCGATGCAGCGATCGGGCAGGCGATGCGTAGACTCCGGCACGTTCCGCGCTCGGGTCATCCTCTCTGTCGATGACGGCCGGCGCGGCCTGTCGAGCTCACACCTGATCCGCATGGAGGAAACCGCATGACCGGGATCAATCCCGCTGTCGTCGAACTCTCTGGTGGCAACCTCGTCCTGGTCATCGTCGTCGCACTGATCGCGCTGGGCGCGCTCGGTATGGCTGCGATGTTCCGGACCGAGGTCCTCGCCGCCGGCGAGGGCACCGACAACATGAAGAACATCGCCCTGGCCGTGCAGGAGGGCGCAGACGCCTACCTGCAGCGGCAGTTCCGCACCCTCGCGATCTTCGCCGCGCTGGCGTTCTTCGCGCTCCTGGCGCTGCCGGCGGACGACATGGCCGTGCGGATCTTCCGCTCCGTGTTCTTCCTGCTGGGCGCGGGCTTCTCCGCCACCGTCGGGTACCTCGGCATGTCGCTCGCGGTCCGCGCCAACCTGCGCGTAGCCGCCGCCGCCAACACCGTGGGCCGCGACCCCGCCATGCACATCGGGCTCCGGACCGGCGCCATGGTCGGCATGCTGACCGTCGGTCTCGGCCTCCTCGGCGCGAGCATCGTGGTGCTGGCCTTCCAGGACGAGGCGGCCCACGTGCTCGAGGGCTTCGGCTTCGGTGCTGCCCTGCTCGCGATGTTCATGCGCGTCGGCGGCGGCATCTTCACCAAGGCCGCCGACGTCGGCGCGGACCTGGTCGGCAAGGTCGAGCAGAACATCCCCGAGGACGACCCCCGCAACGCCGCCACCATCGCCGACAACGTCGGTGACAACGTGGGCGACTGCGCCGGCATGGCGGCCGACCTGTTCGAGTCGTACGCCGTCACCCTGGTCGCAGCGCTGATCCTCGGCTCGCAGGCCTTCGGCGACAAGGGCCTGGTCTACCCCCTGCTGATCCCGGCCATCGGCGCGCTCACCGCGGTCGCGGGTGTCTACATCACCAAGCCGCGCGCCGGCGAGAACGGGCTGACCACCATCAACCGCGCGTTCTACATCTCGGCGGGCATCGCCGCGGTGGCCAGCGTGGTGCTCTCCTTCGTCTACCTGCCGGGCAGCTTCGCTGACTTCGAGAACGTGCAGGGCCTCGACATGGCCGGTGCCGAGGGCGACCCGCGGGTCATCGCCTCGGCGGCGGTGGTGATCGGCATCGTGATGGCCGCCGGCATCCTGGCCCTCACCGGCTACTTCACGGGCACCGAGTTCCGACCCGTCAAGGACGTCGGCAAGACCTCGCTGACGGGCGCCGCGACAGTGATCCTGTCCGGCCTCGCGGTCGGTTTCGAGTCGGCCGTCTACACGACGCTGGTGATCGGCGCGGCCGTCTTCGGCGCCTTCCTGCTCGGTGGCGCGACCCTGACCGTCTCGCTGTTCGCCGTCGCCCTCGCGGGCTGCGGCCTGCTGACCACGGTCGGCGTCATCGTGGCGATGGACACCTTCGGCCCGGTCTCCGACAACGCCCAGGGCATCGCCGAGATGTCGGGAGATGTCAGCCCTGAGGGCGCCCAGATCCTGACTGAGCTCGACGCGGTCGGCAACACCACCAAGGCGATCACCAAGGGCATCGCGATCGCGACCGCGGTCCTGGCCGCGACTGCGCTGTTCGGCTCCTACTCCACCTCGGTCACCGAGGCGGTGATCGACGCGGGGACTCTTTCCGGCGGACGACTTCGCCGCTGACCGAACTTCCTGGTCTACAACCCCGGCCGTTCTGGTCGGCGTGCTCCTCGGTGCGGCGGTCGTGTTCCTGTTCTCGGGCCTGGCGATCAACGCCGTGGGCCGGGCTGCCGGCGCCGTGGTCTTCGAGGTGCGCCGCCAGTTCCGGGAGATCCCCGGGATCATGGAGGGCACCGGCCGTCCGGAGTACGGCAAGGTCGTCGACATCGTCACCAAGGACTCGCTGCGCGAGCTGATCACGCCCGGCATCCTCGCGGTGCTGGCGCCGGTGGCAGTCGGCTTCGGTCTCGGCGTCGCGTCGCTGGCCGGCTTCCTGGCCGGCGCGATCGGCACAGGCACCCTGATGGCGGTCTTCCTGGCCAACTCGGGCGGCGCCTGGGACAACGCCAAGAAGCTGGTCGAGGACGGCCACCACGGCGGCAAGGGATCATCGGCCCACGAGGCCACCATCATCGGTGACACCGTCGGCGACCCCTTCAAGGACACCGCCGGCCCGGCGATCAACCCGCTGATCAAGGTGATGAACCTGGTCTCGCTGCTGATCGCCAGCGCCATCGTCTCCATGAGCGTGGGCGAGGACCAGAACGACGCGCTCCGCATCACCATCGCGGTGGTCGCGGTGCTGATCATCGCCGGGGCCGTCTACATCTCCAAGCAGCGCGAGGTGTCGATCGGCAGCGACGAGCCGCCGGCCGCACCTCCGGCACCGCCGGTGACCGACCCGGTCGCCACCGCCTGACCCACAGCACCACCCAGACGCCGAGCCGTCGTTACTCATGCTGAGTGACGACGGCTCGGCGTCGTCGTGTCCCCAGGGGATGACCTCGGAGGTAATCGACAGCGTTACCCCTTGGTGACAGGCTCGAGTCATGAGCGAGAACACCACCCGGTACGACGCCACGCTGCGCGTGGTGATGTGGCTGGACGCGTTCTGGTCGGTCGCCGCCACCCTGATCGCCATCGGTGGCGCCCTGGCGGTCGGTCTGCTCGGCCTGCCGCCCGGCGCGCACCTGGCGGTCGGCATCAGCGCCCTGGTCGCCGCGATCTTCCTGGCCGCCTGCGGCGCGGTCACGGGCGTGCTGCTGATGCTCCGGATGAACGCCGGCCACTACACGATGCCGCCCGACCTCCGCGTCCCGCTGCCCCGCGGCATGGTGCCCCGCATCGGCCCAGACGCATGACCATCACCGCCGAGCAGTCCGAGGTCGGGGCGCTGCTCCGCGGGTGGCGCGAGCGGCGCCGGCTCAGCCAGCTCGAGCTGTCGAACCTGGCCGAGGTCTCGACCCGGCACCTGAGCTTCGTCGAGACCGGCCGGTCCCGGCCGACCGCCGACATGATCGAGCGGCTGGCCGGCCAGCTCGACGTACCACTGCGTGAGCGCAACCGGCTGCTGCTGGCCGGCGGGTACGCGCCCGCACACCCCGAGCACGCTTTGGGCGAGCCCGACCTGGCCGCGGTCCGCGACGCGCTCCGCGTGGTGCTCGCGGCGCACGAGCCACACCCGGCGGTGCTGCTCAACCGGTGGTGGGAGCTCGTCGACGCGAACGCCGCCGTCGGAGCCTTGCTGGACGGCATCGCCCCTGCACTGCTCGAGCCACCGATCAACGTGCTCCGGCTCTCCCTGCACCCCGACGGGCTCGCGCCCAGGATCGGCAACCTCGGCCAGTGGCGCGCGCACCTGCTGGAGCAGCTGCACCGTCGCATCGAGCGGACCGCCGACCCACGACTGGTCGAGCTGGCCGACGAGCTGGCCGGCTACCCGGGCGGCGACGCCACGCCCGCGGCGCCCACCGACGTCGTACTGCCGCTCCGACTGGCCTCGCCCGACGGTGTGCTCTCCTTCTTCTCCATCGCCGCCCACGTCGGCACCGCCACCGACGTCACCGTCGACGAGCTGACCCTCGAGGCGTTCTACCCGGCCGACTCGGCGACCGCGAAGGCGCTCAGATCGGTCGCGTCGAGGTAGTCACGGACAAAGGACTGGTGTGCAAACGTTTGTCCACAAGTCGATCGTCCGTGACTACCCCTGCCTATCGGGCCGGCGTGATGTCGGTGTGGGTGAAGTCGTCGCCCTTGAACAGCAGTGGCTCACCGGTGACCTTGGCCAGGGCGTAGGCCATGCAGTCGCCGAAGTTGAGCTTCGCCGGCGATCCTGACTTCCGCCCGTAGCGGCGATGTGCCTCTCGAGCGAGCATGGCTTGCCGGCCGTCGAACGAGACTACTTCGAGAGGCGCTGCACTGACGAAGTCGTCTAGTGCTTCGAACCTCCGCGGGCCGACCACGATCGATGTCTCGACCAGGGTGACCGCAGAGACCTTCGCCCGCGCCCGTCCGATGTACTGCTTGAAATCCTCTTCCTCGGCCTCCCTGCGGAGAATCGCGACGATGGCAGACGAGTCGACGATCACTTCGGGAGCCCGCGCTCGTCGTAGATCTCGTCGTCAGTCACCCAGGGCGCGTCGATGGCGGATGCCTGCGCAGCGATCTCTGTCATTCGACGGATCTTGTCCTCGACTTGGCGCTCGTCCTGTGCGATCGCCTGCGTGAGAGCCTCCCGCACTGCGCCGGTCATGGAGGTGCCACGCCGCCGCGCCAGTTCGCTGGCCAGCTCGTAGACCTCGGGGTCCTTGATGTTCAACGTCGGCACGTCCCGGATTCTACCGTGCACGGTAGAACTCACGCGGCGGTCGAGTCCCTGGCCTCGATCGCTCGCTCCCGGATCCGCACCAGCCGCCGCCTGACCTGACCCAGCAACAGCTGGGGATGACCGAGCGGAAGCAGCTCCGGCCCCTCGGGACGCCACCAAGCCATGCTTGCCGGGTCGCGGTAGCCGACGAGGGCACGCTGGACAACCTTGCCGTACGTCGAGATCGTCACGTGCAGCGCCAGCGCCTCCTTGACCCGACCCATGGTGCGCTCGCCCTGCGGCTTGTAGAGGGCATTCGCCTTGCCGACCACCCAGCAGATGCCGCCGGCCACGTGCGCGGCGGTGGCGGCGTCCAGGACCACTTCTGGCTCGCGCTCCCAGACGGCGAGCAGGGCGTTGCGGAACGCGCGGGACGTCTCGGCCTCGAACCACCGCTGCGCCACCGCGTCGAGCAGCTCAGCCACCGCCGCGAGCCGCGACTGCGCCTGGCGGGTCGGCGCCTCGGGTAGGTCCCGGCCGTCGTCGACGAGTGGCTCGGCGTCCAGCAACAGCACCGCCTCGCGCCCGCCGCACACGTCGTCGAGCCACCGCAGCGCCCGCTCATGGGTCGGCACCTGCGGCTCGGGCTCGGGCCGGCGCAGCTCACGGTCGAACCGATCGGCGTGCTCCTGCCAGCGAGTGCCGCCCACCGGTTCGCTCCAGACGTCGACCAGCCGGCCGTCAACCAGCACGAGGTGGGTGAGCCGGTCGAGGTCTGGTCGTCCAGCGAAGTCGTAGGGATACGTCTCGTACATGGCTGGCCTCCGAGTGCGGCGTCGCGGACCGGGCCACGTTGGCACACCCCGAACGCCGTCGCACGCGCTCTTCCACAGGCCCCTCCGGGTGGTCCGAGTCGGCCCTCAGGGACTCAGGAGTCGGGAGCACGCGCTACCGTGATCGGCCGTGACCCCACTCGGATGGTGGGGTCGCGGCGCGAAGCGAGAGAAGGAATCAGCAGGCAGTGGCACACAAGTTGGTGATCGTCGAGTCCCCGGCGAAGGCCCGCACCATCGGCGGGTACCTCGGCCAGGGGTACGTCGTCGAGTCCTCCATCGGTCACATCCGCGACCTTCCGCAGAGCGCCGCCGAGACCCCGGCCAAGATCAAGGACAAGCCATGGGGCCGGCTCGCCGTCGACGTCGACAACGACTTCGAGCCCTACTACGTGGTGCCGCGCGACAAGCGACAGCACATCTCCAAGCTCAAGGGCCTGCTGAAGGACGCCGACGAGCTCTACCTGGCCACCGATGAGGACCGTGAGGGCGAGGCGATCGCCTGGCACCTGCTCGACGAGCTCAAGCCGCAGGGCATCCCGGTGCACCGGATGGTCTTCCACGAGATCACCAAGACGGCGATCCTCGAGGCCGTCGCCAACCCGCGCCAGATCAACGACGACCTCGTCGAGGCCCAGGAGGCGCGGCGGATCCTGGACCGCCTCTACGGCTACGAGGTCAGCCCGGTCCTGTGGAAGAAGGTCATGTCCGGTCTCTCCGCCGGTCGTGTCCAGTCGGTCGCGACCCGCCTGGTCGTTGACAAGGAGCGCGAGCGGATGGCGTTCCGCATCGCGTCCTACTGGGATCTCGAGGGCACCTTCGACGCGGGCGCCGAGAAGGACCCGAGGATGTTCCCGGCAAAGCTGCACTCCGTCGACGGGACCCGGGTGGCCAGCGGCTCGGACTTCACCTCGGTCGGCGAGCTCAAGGGCAAGAAGGACCGGGTCCACCTCGACCGGGCCTCCGCCGAGGGGCTGCTGGACGCCCTGCGCGACACGTCGTACGCCGTCCGCTCGGTGGAGTCCAAGCCCTACCGGCGCCAGCCCTACGCGCCGTTCCGCACCACCACGCTCCAGCAGGAGGCGAGCCGCAAGCTCGGCATGTCCGCGTCGGTGACCATGTCGGTCGCGCAGCGGCTCTACGAGAACGGCTTCATCACCTACATGCGCACCGACTCGACCACGCTGTCGACCTCGGCGATCAACGCGGCCCGCTCGCAGGTGCGCGAGCTCTACGGCCAGGAGTACCTGCCGGACCAGCCCCGCGTCTACGCCAGCAAGGTCAAGAACGCCCAGGAGGCACACGAGGGGATCCGGCCGGCGGGCGACTCGTTCCGCACTCCGGCGCAGACCGGGCTGACCGGCGAGCAGTTCCGGCTCTACGAGCTGATCTGGATGCGCACCGTCGCCTCCCAGATGAAGGACGCCGTCGGACAGTCGGTCTCGGTCCGGATCGGGGGCGTGGCCGCCGACGGGCGCGACGCGGTGTTCGCGGCCTCGGGCCGGGTGATCACCTTCCACGGCTTCCTCAAGGCCTACGTCGAGGGCACCGAGGGCGGCAAGCGCTCCGACGACGACCAGGTGCGGCTGCCCGACCTTCACGAGGGCGACCCGGTGAGCGCGGCCTCGCTCAACGCCTCCGGACATGAGACCAAGCCGCCGGCCCGCTACACCGAGGCGACGCTGATCAAGGAGCTCGAGGACCGCGAGATCGGTCGCCCGTCGACGTACGCCTCGATCATGGGGACCATCCTGAACCGCGGCTACGTCTACAAGAAGGGCACCGCGCTGGTGCCGGCGTGGCTGGCGTTCTCGGTGATCCGGCTGCTGGAGGACCACTTCCCACGGCAGATCTCCTACGAGTTCACGGCCGGCATGGAGGACGTCCTCGACGAGATCGCGGCGGGCCACAAGGACCGGGTCAGCGAGCTGGGGGAGTTCTACTTCGGCTCCGACCGGGTGCAGGGGCTGCATGACATCGTGACCGGTCTCGGCGACATCGATGCGCGCGAGCTGGCGACGTTCCCGGTGGGTGGGCCGGACTCCGGCATCAACCTGCGGGTCGGTCGCTACGGCCCCTACCTGGAAGGCCCCGACGACGAGGGCAACCCGACTGGCAAACGGGCCAACGTCCCCGACGACCTGCCGCCCGACGAGCTCACCCTCGAGAAGGCGCGCGAGCTGTTCGCGAACCCGGCCGGGGAGCAGATCGACCTCGGCCGGCACCCCGAGACAGGACTCGAGGTCGTGGCGAAGAACGGCCGCTACGGCCCCTACGTCACCGAGGTGCTCCCCGACGACGCGGCCAAGTCGGCCAAGCCGCGCACCGGGTCGCTGTTCAAGTCGATGACGCTCGACACGGTGACTCTCGACGACGCGGTGAAGCTCCTGTCACTGCCTCGCGTCGTCGGCACGACCGAGGACGGCGAGGAGATCACCGCCCAGAACGGCCGCTACGGGCCCTACCTCAAGAAGGGCTCCGACTCGAGGTCGCTCACCACCGAGGACCAGCTGTTCACCGTCGACCTCGACGAGGCGCTGCGGATCTACGCACAACCCAAGCAGCGGGGTCGCGCCGCCGCCGCACCGCCCCTCAAGGAGCTCGGCAACGACCCGGTCTCCGGCCAGCCCGTCGTGGTGAAGTCCGGCCGCTTCGGCGAGTACGTAACCGACGGCGAGTACAACGCCACCCTGCGCAAGGACGACTCGGTCGAGTCCATCACCCTCGAGCGCGCCGCCGAGCTGCTCGCCGAACGTCGTGAGCGCGGCCCGGCCAAGAAGGCCGCCAAGAAGGGCGCCAAGAAGGGCGCCAAGAAGTCGACCAGGAAGTCGACGAAGAAGACCACCAAGAAGGCGACCGCCAAGAAGGCCTAGTCCGGGCACCTCTGGAGGGTGTCGCCACGGCCGCGTAGGTTCTGCGCCGTGACCAAGGACGCGTCGTACCCCGCCGTCTATGCGCGGTCGGGCGTCTTCGTCTGCTTCGAGGGCGGCGAGGGCTCGGGCAAGTCGACCCAGGCGCGGCTGCTGCAGCGATCCCTCGAAGACCAGGGCTATGTCGTCCGGCTCACGTTCGAGCCCGGCGACACTGCCGTCGGCAAGGAGCTGCGGCGCATCGTGCTCAGCCCCGAGACCGGCGAGCTGTCGCACCGCACCGAGGCGCTGCTCTACGCCGCTGACAAGGCCGAGCACGTCGACACCGTCGTCCAGCCCGCACTCGATCGCGGCGAGGTGGTCATCACCGACCGGTACGTCGACTCGACGCTGGCCTACCAGGGCGCCGGCCGCGACCTCGACGTCGCCGACGTCGAGCTCGTCGCCCGCTGGGCCACCCACGGGCTGCGCCCACACCTGACCGTCGTCCTCGATCTCGACCCGGCCCACGGCCTGAGCCGGTTCGAGGGCCGCGACCGCATCGAGGGCGAGTCGCCGGAGTTCTTCGGGCGGGTGCGGCAGGCGTTCCTCGACATGGCCGAAGCCGACCCCGACCACTACCTGGTGGTCGACGCCCGACTGGCCACCGAAGAGATCGCCGAGCGCGTGGCGGCAGCGGTCACCCCGCTCCTCGACCAGGCCAGGCAGACCCCGTGACCGTCTGGGACGACCTGGTCGGGCAGCACCGCGTGGTCGAGGCGCTGCGGTCGGCCGCGGCAGGGCACGGGATGAGCCATGCGTGGCTGTTCACCGGCCCGCCCGGCTCTGGCCGGTCCAACGCCGCGGTCGCGTTCGCGGCGGCCCTCGAGTGCGAGCGTGCGCCCGACAATGCCGGCTGCGGCGAGTGCCACGAGTGCCACACCGTGCTGGCCGGCTCGCACGCCGACGTCACCAGGGTCACCACCGAGATGCTCAGCATCGGCGTCCGGTCGATGCGCGACCTGGTCCTTCGTGCCGCGCTGATGCCGGTGGGCCACGGGAGCCAGATCATCATCATCGAGGACGCCGACCGGCTCACCGAGCAGGCCTGCAACGCACTGCTCAAGGCGATCGAGGAGCCCACCCAGCGCACCGTCTGGATGCTGTGCGCGCCGACCGTCGAGGACGTCCTGCCGACGATCCGCTCGCGCTGCCGGCTGGTCACCCTGGCCACACCGACCACCGAGGACGTCGCGGGGTTCCTGGTCCGCGCCGACGCGGTGCCCGAGTCGCTCGCGTCGTACGCCGCCCGGGCCAGCCAGGGACACATCGGCCGCGCCCGCGCCCTGGCCCGCGACGAGAGCACCCGCAACCGCCGCCGCGAGGTGGTCTCCTACCCGGCGAAGCTCAACTCGCTCGGTGCGTGCATGACCGCGGCCGCCAATCTCGCCGAGGTCACCAAGGAGGAGGCCGACCTGGTGACCAGCAACCTCGACGCCCGCGAGAAGGCGGACCTGGACACGGCGTACGGCGTGGTCGAGCGCGGTCGCCGCCCGCGGGAGTATGCACCGGCCCTCACCGCGCTCGAGCGCGGGCAGCGCACTCGTGCCAAGCGGCGCCACCTCGACATGGTCGACCGCGGCCTGATGGACCTGGTCTCGGTCTACCGCGACGCGATCGCGGTCGCCACCGGCGCTCCCGGGACGCTGGTCAACGAGGAGATCCGCGGCGACGTCGAGCTGGTCGCCCGGACCGCCACCCCGGAGCTCAACCTGCAAAGAATCGGCGCGATCTTCGCCGCGCGCGAGCAGATGCTGGAGTTCAATGTCCCTGTTGCCTTGGCCCTCGAGGCGATGATGGTGGCGCTCAAGACACCCGACAGATCCGCGAGAGGCCAGATGTGAAGACCCCGGTCCGCGTGATCGCGGTGCTGCTCGTCGTGCTGCTCGTGCTGAGCGTGGCAGGGCTGGCGATCAGCCGGGTGCTCGGCGACGACGGGGCCGACCCCAGCGGCAAGAAGGCGGACGGCGCGTCTCTTGCGCCCACTCCCACGCCGGAGCCCGGCTCGAGCGAGCCACCGCTCGCAGATCTGGCGTCGTTCTACTCCCAGGAGCTGAGCTGGGAGCCGTGTCGTGGTGCGTTCGAGTGCGCGACGTTGTCGGTGCCGATCGACTACACCGACGCCAGCGGCGAGACGATCGGCCTCGCGCTGCTCAAGGATCCGGCCGACGACCCCGCACGTCGCGTCGGGTCGCTGGTCGTCAACCCCGGCGGCCCCGGCGCGCCCGGGACGTCGTACGCGGAGAACTCCTCGTTCGCCTTCCGGGACGTGCTGCGGGAGCGGTTCGACATCGTCGGCTTCGACCCCCGGGGCACCGGCGCCTCCGACCCGGTCGACTGCATCTCCGACCAGGAGCTCGACGCCTTCATCGCCTCCGACCCCAACCCCGACACCCCGCAGGAGGGCTCGGCCTACCAGGCGAACCTCGAGACGTTCTACCAGGGCTGTGTCGCCAACTCCGACAGCCTGGTCGGCCACGTCACCACCATCGAGGCGGCGCGTGACATGGACGTGCTCCGGGCCGCGTTGGGCGAGGCGCAGATGCTCTACTTCGGGGCGTCGTACGGCACCAAGCTCGGTGCCACCTACGCCGACCTGTTCCCGGACAAGGTCGGCCGGTTGGTGCTCGACGGAGCGGTCGACCTGTCCATCGACTCCCGGCAGCTCAGCCTCGAGCAGGCGGGCGGTTTCGAGGTGGCGCTGCGCTCCTACGTGCAGAACTGCGTGGACGAGGGTGACTGCTTCCTCGGCGACACCCTCGACGAAGGGCTGACGACGATCCAGGACCTGATCGCGAGCATCGAGGAGGAGCCGCTGCCGGCATCAGGCTCCGACCGCGAGCTCGAGGTGGGCCACGCGTTCTACGGTCTGGTCGCGCCCCTCTACAACCGCGACTACTGGTCGGTGCTCGACCAGGCGCTCCAGCTCGCCCTCGACGGGGAAGGGGTGCTGCTCCTTCGCCTGGCCGACCTCTACGAGTCCCGCAACGAGGAAGGCGGCTACGAGGACAACAGCTCCGAGGCCATCTACGCGATCAACTGCCTCGACGACCCCACCTCGATCACCGCCGACCAGGTGCCCGCGGAGATCGACGAGTTCGAGCAGGCCTCGCCGACCTTCGGAGACGTCTTCGCCTGGGGTCTGGTCGGCTGCCACGGGATCCAGGTCAGCTCGTCCGAGCCGGCGCGCGAGATCAAGGCCGCCGGCGCGGCCCCGATCGTCGTGGTCGGGACGACGCGCGACCCGGCCACGCCGTACCAGTGGGCCGTGCACCTGGCCGACCAGCTCGAGTCGGGTGTGCTGGTCAGCCGGGACGGAGACGGGCACACCGGCTACAACTCCGGCAACGAGTGCGTCGACGAGGCGATCGAGGGCTACCTCATCGACGGCACGGTGCCCGAGGATGGTTTGGAATGCTGATCAGGGGCTGGAACTCTCGGTAGAGCTCAGAGCATGCGGGTCAGGCCGAGCAGCGCGCCCTTGGTGAAGTCCACCCAGCTGAACGCGTCGTCCCACAGCGTGATCCGGCCGTCGTGCACCTCGAGGGTGCCGCGGACCCAGAACGACGTCTCCCACTTCCCCTTGCGCAGCACGTCGGTGCGGTCGGTGAGGACGAAGTCGCCGTCGGCCGCGGCGTGATGAATGGTGATGTCGACCGAGATGTCGCGCTTCTCGGTGTCGAGCAGCATGCTGCCGACCCGCCGGCCCTTGATCGTCGGCAGCCCGGTGTTGCGCCAGACCACCTGCGGGTCGAGCAGCTCGACGGCCGCCTTCCGGTCCGGGAGCGCCAGCAGGCGGAAGAACTCACGGACCACCTGCTCGGGCTGCCCAGGACGCTCGTCTGACTCGGCCATGTCCCGATAGTCCCAGACGTCCGGGTCAGATGGGCTGGGCGATGGCGCGCATCCGAGTGGTGGCCAGCTCGATCATCAGCTGCGCGGCCGCGGACAGGGTGGCACCGCGGCGGTGCACGATCGCGAAGTTGTCGTAGAGCTTCGGCCGGAACGACACCCAGCCGGCGTTCGGCGCGAGTCGCGGGAGCAGCTGTTCGGCGGCGCCCCGCGGGATCACCGAGTCGGCCAGGCCGAGACCCACCAGCTCGACCGCGATCTCGACGTCCTCGACCTCGATGCGGGTGGCTGGGTTGCGGCCGGTCTCGTGAAGCAGCTGGCGGAGCAGGATCCGGATCGAGTCCGTGGAGCGCCAGGTGGTCTCCGGCATCACCAGTCTGGCCTCGGAGAGTCGCTTGGCGGTGACCGGCGACTCGAGCTGAGCCGGGTCGTTGCTGATGTAGACGATCTCGTCGCGGGCGACCGGGGTGACCTGCATCCCCTCGCTCTCGACGGAGTGGATGGCGATCATCGCCGCCTCGAGGCGGCCACGCCGTAGCTCCTCAGCCACCTCGCTCGAGTTCTGCCCGACCAGCTCCACCCGTACGCCGGGGTGGCGGGCCAGGACGTCGGCGACCAGCCCGGCACCGGCGTACAGACGCGCGGTGCCGAACATGCCGAACCGGATGGTCCCGGTCTCCATCTGGCGCACCTGCTGGGCCGCCCGTCGCGTGTCCTCGGCCGCCGCGAGGGTGCGCTCGGCGTGCGGGCGCAAGGTGTCGGCGACCGTGGTCGGTACGACGCCGCGGCCGACCCGGCGGAACAGCTGCACGCCGAGCGACTTCTCCAGCGACCGGATCTGCTCGGAGACCGACGGCTGGGCGTAGCCGAGCTCCTCGGCCGCCCGGGTCAGCGAGCCGTGCTCGTAGACGGTGATGAAGCAGGTCAGCTGGTGCAGAGAAAGCATAGGACTCTCCTTGAGGAGATACTGGAAAGTCAGGCTACCCCTATTCCTACCCGTCAGTCACACTGGAGTAGTCAGTCTGATCCACCCCCTTGTGAGTGACCTGAAGGAGGCTCCTCATGTTCGACCACCTCTGCACCTCGTGCGACAAGCGCCAGCTGATCTTCCCGAGCCAGGTCACCTCGATGGTGAACACCGACCACGGCATCATCGTGGCGTTCACCTGCTGGTGCGGTGCCGACCAGACCCTGCTCACCGGCCGCGCCGTCGCGCAGCCTGTCGCTGCCTGAGTGCACTCGGCGACGACCCCAGGGTCGTGTGCCTGACGACGCGCCGTACCGCGTCCGAGGGCACACGACCCGTTTTGGTTTCCGGCCCCTGGTCCTCCGTATACTTCCGCGGGCTGCCCTCCGGGCAGCGCGCCGCCTTAGCTCAGTCGGTAGAGCGATTCACTCGTAATGAATAGGTCGTCGGTTCGACTCCGACAGGCGGCTCCATCAATGGCTCTGGCCACGATCGGACGTCCGCCGGCCCTGATCTGGGTACGTTGCTGAGGTGATCGTCGCTTACCTTCTCCTGGCAGCGCCGGTCGTCGCCGCACTGCTGTTCTGGGGGGCTTGGGGTTGGGTCGGCCTCGCCGTCGTGGTCGCAGCCGTCGAGTATGCGACCCTCCAACGATCGCAGCGGTTCTCCGCTCGGTTCTGGCGCAGCGTCGGGGCGACCCGACGAAGCACGCGAGAGCGCGGCATCGAGCTCGTCTATGTGATCAGCGCCGGAGCCGGGGTGGTCCTCTTGATCTGGTCGCTACTTGCGCTTGGCTGATCGGGCCGCGGTCAGTCTCGGAGGAGTTGGCTGACCAGGGAGTCGGCCAGCCACGTCTCGTAGCGGAGGTGGTCCCAGCCCCGCTCGACGACCAGCAGGTGAAAGAGCTCGGGCAGGGTGAGCGCCAGTGTGAGATCGAGGGCCGAGTCGACCGTGAGCTCCGGGCGAAGCTGTTGGGCGAGGGCGTCGATGAGCTTGCGGATCTCGCGCTCGCGTGCGGCCAGGACGTTGCGCAGGGTCTCGGCCATCTGGGGGTCCGACGCGGCCGCTTCCTGGTAGATCGTGACGACGTCGGAGCCGACCTGCATCTGGCGCCGGTTGAGCTCGGCGAGCATCCTCAGCTGCCGGGCGGGGTCTGGCTCTTCAAGGTACGCCGCGGCACGTGACGTCGTCTGGGTCTCGCTCATCCAGAGCTCGGTGATCTTGTCGAGGATCTTCGCCTTCGATCCGAAGGCCGAGTAGATCGTCTGGACCGGGATGTCGGCCTCGGCGGAGATGGTGCTGATCGTGGTGGCGACGTAGCCGTGCTCCGCGAACAGCGCCCGCGCGACGCGTGCCACCTCTCGCTTGGTGGCTTCGGCCTGGCGTTGGCGGTGTCCGGTTGATCCCTTGACAGCCACACGTCATGGTATCACTATGGTCGTCATAGTTAGACTATGATGAAGACGATCAGAGGAGTCGCTAAATGAACCAGCCGGTCGTGTACTTCAAGCCGGGATGTCCGTTCGGTATCAGGCTGAGGACTGCCCTGACGCTGCACCGGGTGCCGCACCGATCCGTGCGGTTTCGCGACGATGAGGACGGTGCCGCCCGGGTCCGCGACGTGAACGACGGCAACGAGATTTCGCCGACTGTCCACATCGCCGGCCGGTGGCTCACGAACCCCGGCTGGCGTGACGTGCGGGACGCGACATCGTGAGGGGGTGGGCAGTCGTCGCCGCCACCACCTCGATGCTGCTGGTGGGGTGCTCGTCGGCACCCGACGACCGGGTAAGCACCACTGCTGTGACGTCGGAGGTGCCGGCGACGTCAACGGCGCCGGCGATGCCGGAGGCGCCGGCGACCTCGGAGGCGCCGGCCGAGTCCCCGTTGGAAGGCACTTGGCAGGCCGGCCCCGTGTCACTGAAGGACACCGAGGCCACCGTGCGCCGCCATGGGCTCGGCCGGTGGGTCAAGGACTACCGGGACAATGCACCGTTCTTCGACGACACCGTGTTGACCCTCACCATCGCGGAAGGGGCCTGGGACCTCTACGGCAAGTCCGGAGGCGGGCAGCCCGAGCCGATCGACTACGACGCGGAGTACGAGATCGACGGTGACACCGTGGTCTTCCATCACTCCGACGGCTCGAACACCTACCGCTGGGAGGTCGACCACGACACTCTGCGACTCCACTTCCTCGAGTCCACCATGCCCGGCTACCGAGGGATCCCGGACGAAGTGTTCCAGCGCGCGCTGTACATGACCGAGGCGTTCACGAGGCAGAGCTGACCAGGTCTCCCGAGAAACTGGCTCGTCATGGGCGGTTACCTGGGCTGGAACAGCTCGACCGGGTTGCCGGCGGGATCCTCGAGCAGGATCTGCTTCCCGCCCGGGCCCGAGACGACGTCGTTGCGGAAGGTGAGGCCCGCGGCGCGCAGCCGGTCGACCTCGGCAGCGATGTCGTCCACGAGGAGGTGGATCCGGTTCCAGCCGCCCGGTGCCGGCTGGCTGCCGTCCGGCATCGGCCGGCCTGCCGAGCTCGTGGGCCCGCTCAGCAGGAGTCGCAGCTGGCCGCGCACGATGTCGGCGAACGCCGGCGCCATGCTCGTCCGGAGGGTGAAGCCGAGGTGCTCGGTGTAGAACGCGATGGCGGAGTCGACGTCGTCGACCATGTAGCGGACGTTCACCAGCTCTGCGGGATCGTCAGTCATCGTGGGACCTCTCCGACCACTGCGTGGTCGCTCTCGATTGCGGACAGCAGGAACTCGATGCGGGTGCTCAGCTGGTCCGCGGTCCGAGCGAACACGCGGTGGCCATCGGCTCCCGAGGCCGCCTGCGCGGCCGGGTCGGCGAGGCTCCAGTGGGCCACGACGCTGCCGGGGAACTCCGGGCACACCTCCCGGACGCGGTCACACAGACTGATCACGCGGTCGAAGTGCTGCCCGGCGTACTCGCTGAGGTGCTTGGCGCGACGGCCGCTGATGTCCAGGCCGCGCTCCCGCATGACGCGCACGGCGGCGGGGTGCAGGGCCTTGGGCTGGCTTCCGGCGCTGACAACCTCGACCCGGTCGCCACCCACCGAGGCCAGGATCGCCTCGGCCATCTGCGACCGGGCGCTGTTGCCGGTGCACAGGAACAGCACTCGAGAGCGTGCCCTTGCTGGCGGCTTCGACGTCGCAGGGCTGAGCTGTAGACCCGGGTGCAGCGCGGCGCCGGCGTCAACGAGCAGCTCGCGACAGGCGGCCAGGTCGAGGCTGTAGTAGGCGTCGCGCCTGTCGGCGGAGCTGCGACGAGAGGTCACCAGCCCGCCACCGCGCAGCTGGGCGAGATGGTAGGAGGTGAGGCTCTGCCGGTGGCCGACCAGCGCGGTCAGCTCCCGGACCTGGCGATCACTGCGCGACAGCTGGCTCAGCAGCTGCCACCGGACCGGGTGTCCGGTCAGGCGCAGGAAGTCGGGCACCGCCATCGGTGCCACAATACATCAATCCAGTTTGATTGATCAGTCGGTGCTCGCCTCAGCCTTCGTAGTCGTCGTCCTCGCCGACCTCGGCACCCTGTTCGAGAGCGTCCGCCTCATCCGCCTCGCCGAAGGAGACCTCGGGCGGCGTGTGAATGTCGTCGTCATCGACGACCGAGCGCTGCTGATCGACACGGTCGGCCTCGTCGGCGTCCTCGAACGGTGGTGTGCTCATGTGGGGATGGTGCCCGATGCCCCGACCGGCCATGCCACGCGCGGGGCCTATCCGGTCAGCGCGGCGTACCGCACCGCGATCTCCGCGCCCACCCGTGCGTTCTCGCGGACCAGTGCGATGTTGGCGGTCAGGCTGGCTCCGTCGGTGAGCTCGACGATGCGGCCCAGGAGGTACGGCGTGGCGTCGCGGCCGCCGATGCCGCGCTCGTCGAGGTCGGCCAGGGCCCGCTCGATCACGGCGTCGATCTCGGCGGCCGGGATCTCGTCCTCGGCCGGGATCGGGTGGGCTACGACCAGGCCGCAGGTGAGGCCCAGCGACCAGGCGGCGTGCATGGTCCGGGCGATCTCGTCGGGTCCGTCGGCCCGCAGCGGCGCGGCGTGGCCGCTGCGGCGGGAGTAGAACGCCGGGAACTCGTCCGCGCCGTCCACCAGCACCGGCACGCCCAGCGTCTCGAGCCGCTCCAGAGTCAGCCCGATGTCGAGGATGCTCTTGACGCCGGCGCTGACGACGGCGACGGGCGTGGTGGCCAGCTCGGTCAGGTCCGCGCTGATGTCGAAGGTCGCCGGGGCGCCGCGATGGACGCCGCCCAGCCCGCCGGTGACGAAGACCCTGATGCCGGCGAGCGAGGCCAGCCGCATGGTGGCGGCCACCGTGGTCGCGCCGTGACCACCGCGCGCGATGACCGACGGGAGGTCGCGCACGCTGACCTTCACCACGTCGGGGTCGCTGGCCAGCAGCTCGAGATCCGCACCGTTGAGCCCGATCCGGGGCACTCCGCCGAGCACCGCGATGGTGGCCGGCACCGCGCCGTGCTCGCGGACGATGCCCTCGACCTCGGTCGCCATCGCGACGTTCTGGGGGTAGGGCATGCCGTGGCTGATGATCGTGCTCTCCAGGGCCACCACCGGTCGCCCCGTCGCCACCGCCTCGGCCACCTCGTCAGTCACCTCGGTCATCGCGCCATCCTTGCGCGCAGGTCCGGGACGACGGTGTGCGGGCTGGCCACGGTCAGCGCCGCTGCCTCGTGGCCGTACGCCGCCGCGTCCGCCAGCGAGGCCCCCTCGAGCAGCCGGTGGCAGAACGCCGCCAGCATCGCGTCGCCCGCGCCGGTCACGTCGACCGGCGACGCCGCGGGTGCGGTCAACGAGACCTCGCCGTCGGGCGTGCTGAGCAGGGAGCCGGCCGCGCCGCGGCGCACCCACACCACCTCGACCCCGCGCGCGTGCAGGTCTTGGACCGAGCCGAGGGCGGCCAGCTCGTCCTCGTTGGGAGTGATCGCGAACACGGACCGTTTCCCGCTCAACAGTGCGGATATCCGGCTCGCCTTGGCCACGCTCACTGGGTCGACGAGCACCCGGACGCCCAGCGCGAGCACCGCGTCGATCGTGGTCACCGGCACGTTGCCGTCCACCACGACCAGCGCGGCGGAGCCGAGCAGGTCCTGATCGAGCACCTCGGGCACGACGGCGTCGGTGGCCGCCATGTCGGAGACGCCGGCCACCAGCTCGCCGCTGGAGTCGAGCACCGCGACGTAGCGCCCGGTCTGGCCTCCCCGCAGCACCCCCGCCACGTCGACCCCGGCCGCCGCGGTCTCCTCGACGAGCCAGTCCCCGTCCGGGTCGGAGCCGATGACCGAGACCAAGGCGACCCGGGACCCGAGCCGGGCCAGGTTCTCCGCGACGTTGCGGCCGACCCCGCCCGGCGTACGCACGACCGTGCCCGGGTTGCTGGTGCCCTTCACCAGCGCGGCCGCGGTGCGCGCCTTCACGTCGACGTTGGCACCACCCACGACGACCACGAGCGGCGAGGGGTCCACGCCGGAAGGCTAGTCAACGCCGAGTCAGGCCCGGGCCATCCGCTCCCGGGTCGCCTCGGCCCACGGGCTCCACAGGAACCAGGACGGCAGCGCCCGCACCAGCCTTGATGGACCCGAGACCTCGATCGCGCCGGAGCGCACCGCCTGGGCCCAGGTGGCGGCGCCGTTGAACACGTCGCTGTACCCCGCCGTGGTGGCTCGCAGCACCACGTCGCTGTCGAAGCCCGGGTGCTGGTGGCAGACCGACACCTCGCCCCGCTCGAGGACCAGCCAGACGGTCATCGGGTCGGGCGCGGTGAAGACGAACTCCACCACGGTGCGCTGGTCGGGGAACTGGGCCGCGTCCGTGCGCCGGTGCATCCACCACATCAGCGTGTGCGGGTGTACCTCGTGCGGATAGAGGTCGTCGAAGAGCCACTCGATCGCCCACCGGCCGAAGGCGTCGATGACCTTCTCGAGGTCGCGGCCGGCCGCGGTCAGCCGGTACTCCGAGCCCTGGCCCGTCGCCGCCGGCCAGCGCTCCACGACGCCACGCCGCTCGAGATGGCGCAGCCGCTGGGTGAGCAGCGAGCGCGAGATGCCGGGCAGGCCGCGGGCGATGTCGTTGAACCGGGTGTTGCCGAGCACCAGCTCGCGCACGATCATCGGCGTCCACCGGTCCGCCAGCACCTCGGTCGTGAGCGACACGGGGCAGAAGCGTCCGTACTCGGGCACGCCTCCCATGGTGCACGTCGACGGCGGGGGAGTCCAGAACTTGTACCGGCCGGGTCCAGATCCAGTACTGGTTGCCGGTCCGGTGCGCGCGGACCCTCAGGTCATGACCATTCTCGAAGACATCCGCACCGACAGCCTGCTGGACCGCGCCGCCACCGTCGCGCCGGTCCTGGCCCAGCACGCCTCCCGCCACGACGTCGACGGCACCTTCGTGTCCGAGTCCCTCGACGCCCTCCGCGACGCCGGGCTGCTCGCCGCCGGCGTGCCGACCGAGCTCGGCGGCCTCGGTGCCACCAACCGCGAGCTGGCCGAGCTCCAGCGCGAGCTCGCGCACCACTGCGGCTCCACCGCCCTGGCCACCTCCATGCACCAGCACGTCGTCTGCTTCACCGCCTGGCGCTACCGGCGCGGGCTGCCCGGGGCCGAGGCCACGCTGCGCCGGGTCGCCGACGAGGGGATCGTGCTGGTCTCCACCGGTGGCGGTGACTGGACCCACCCGCGCGGCACCGCTGTCCGGGTCGAGGGCGGCTACCGGGTCTCCGGCACCAAGCGGTTCGCCAGCCAGTCGACGGCCGGGACGGCCATGTCCACGATGGCGACGTACGACGACCCGGAGCAGGGCCGCCGGGTGCTCAACCTCGCGGTGCCGTTCGCATCCGACGGGGTCACGGTCAAGGACAACTGGGACACCCTCGGCATGCGTGGCACGGCCAGCAACGACATCGTGTTCGAGGAGGTGTTCGTGCCCGACGAGCGGGTGCTGGCCAACCGGCCGTACGGCGTGCTCGACCCGCCGCTGCAGGTGATCGGCAGCGTCGCGATGCCGATCATCTCCGGCGCCTACCTCGGGGTGGCCGAGGCGGCGTACGCCGCGGCAGTCGAGTCCGTCCGCAACCGCGCCGACGACCCGACCATCCGTCGTCAGGTCGGCCTGATGCGGCACCGGCTCCAGGTTGCCGCGTGGAGCCTGGACGGCGCCCTGGCCCTGGCCGGTCCCGACCCCGAGCCGTCCGCGGACACCCTGGCCGCCGTGATGCTCGCCAAGCGGGAGATCGCGCTGGCCGGGATCGAGGTCTGCGACCTGGCCATGGAGGTGGCCGGCGGCGCGGCGTTCTTCCGCGGCTCCGTGGTCGAGCGCTGCTACCGCGACATCCGGGCCGCGAAGTTCCACCCGACCACGCCCGAGGACACCCTGCTCCTCGCGGGCGACCTGGCGATGTCAGCGGGTTAGGACTCGCCCTGAGTCGCTCGACGCTGCGGCAAGAGCGACCGAGACCGCGCCCATGACCTCGGCACGTTCGCCCAGGGCACCGGGAACGACGGTGACCGCGGCGGCCGAGTTCGGCTGGGCGTGGCGGTCCAGCGACTCCCTGATGCCGGTCAGGGTCGCCCGCGCCGAGCCGATGGTGCCCCCCGCCACGATCTGCTCGGGGTTGAGCATGGTGCACATGCTGGCCAGCACCCGCCCGATCCTTCGCCCGGCATCGCCCAGCGCGCGGTTGACACCCGGGTCACCGCTGTCGGCGAGCGCCAGCATCCGGGGCACGGTGAGCTCCTGGTCGTGAGTGGTCTGCAGGAGGCTGATCAGCCTCGCCGCAGACACCTCGGTCTCCAGGCAGCCTCGACTGCCGCACCGGCACATCGGACCGTTCTCGTCGACCTGGACGTGCCCCAGCTCGCCGGCGTCGCCGGTCGTCCCCCGCACGAGTCGGCCGTCGACGACGATGCCGGCGCCGATCCCGGTCGATGCCTTGACGTAGATGACGTTGCGCTGGCCGCGTGCCGCACCGTGGGCGAGCTCGCCGAGCGCACCCATGTGGGCGTCGTTGTCGACGGTGGCGTGCAGACCGGTGCGCTCGGCGAGTGCCTCGGCCGGCCGCACGCCGCGCCAGTGCGGCAGGATGCCGGAGGTCATCCGGCCGGTCCGGTGGACGGGGCCAGGCACCCCCATCGCCACCGCCCGGACGTCCTTGCGGTCGGTGCCGTTTTCCGCAAGCAGCTCCTCGATCAACCCCGCGACCCGGTCCATGGTCTGGTCGGGCGACGCGTCGACGTCGAGAGCGAACGAGCGCTCGAGGGCGATGGTCGCGTCCGCCCGGGCCAGCGCCGCTCGGATGTGCTGGTGGCCGAGGTCGACCCCGACCACGATGCTGGGCCCGGGCACGAGCTCGAGCATCGTGGGCGGCCGCCCGCCCCTGCCCTTGTACGCCGTGCCGCGCTCGGACCGCTCCTCGAGCCGGCTCTCCCTCAACAGGTCCTGGACCAGGCTGGAGACGGTTGACCTGGACAGGCCGGTCCGTCGCATCAGGTCGGCTCGGGAGAGAGGGCCCTCGCTCGCGACGACCTGCAGCACCCGGTCGCGGTTGGCGGCGCGCAGGTGGCCGAGGGATCCGCTCACGAGCGGACCATAGCAAGTTACTCCTTACATCGGAGTAACTGTGCGCAATTTATCTCCGGGTAACTCCTTGACTCGCACGAACTCTGCCGCCTACCTTCGCCGGAGGGCGCCGCCCGGACCGGATCCGGGGCTGGGCCGCAGCGCAACTAGGTAGTGGAGGAACGATGACCCGTGTGGGACGCGCCCTTGGCGTGATGGTGGCGGCCGGAGCCCTCATGGCCCTGACCGCCTGCGGCGGCGACGACGGAGGCGACTCCTCCGGGAAGGCCGAGGTCGAGGTCTTCACGTGGTGGGCCGAGGGCAGTGAGAAGGCCGGGCTCGACGCTCTGGTCGAGGTCTTCAACTCGCAGAACCCGGACGTCGAGTTCGTCAACGGCGCCGTCGCCGGCGGTGCCGGCAGCGACGCCAAGAACGTGCTCGCCTCCCGCCTCCAGACCAACGACCCGCCCGGGACCTTCCAGGCCCACGCCGGCGCCGAGCTCTCCGACTACATCGAGAACGGCCAGATCGAGGACCTGACGTCGATGTATGAGGACAACGGATGGAACGAGCAGTTCCCCGAGACGTTGCTCGAGCGACTGCAGCAGGACGGCAAGATCTACTCGGTCCCGTCCAACATCCACCGGGCCAACGTGGTGTGGGCGAACCCGGCCGTCCTCACCGAAGTAGGGGTCGACCCCAACGCCACCTACGCGAGCCTGGACGACTGGATCGCGGACCTGCAGAAGATCCAGGCCGCCGGCAAGATCCCGCTGTCCATCGCGACGGACTGGACCCAGGTCCACCTCCTCGAGACGGTGCTGCTCGCCGACCTCGGCGTCGAGGGCTACACCGGGCTGTGGGACGGCAGCACCGACTGGGCCGGCGCTGAGGTGACCGACGCCCTCGACGACTACAAGACGCTGCTCGACATGACCAACGAGGACCGTCAGTCGCTCGACTGGCCCGACGCCACCCAGCTCGTGATCGACGGCGAAGCGGCGTTCAACGTCATGGGTGACTGGGCCGTCGCCGCGTTCGAGGAACAGGACAAGGAGCTCGGGACCGACTTCGTCGCCTACCCGGTCCCGGGCACCGACGGTGTCTTCGACTTCCTGGCCGACTCCTTCACCCTTCCGGTGGGCGCACCCAACCCCGAGCACACCGAGGCGTGGCTCACGACCGTCGCCAGTCCCGAGGGGCAGGAGGCGTTCAACAAGGCGAAGGGGTCCATCCCCGCCAACATCGAGGCCAAGACCGACGACTTCGGTCCCTACCAGCAGACGGCCATCGAGTCCTACGCCAGCGACGAGATCGTGTCGTCGGTGGCGCACGGGGCTGCGGCGCCGATCAGCTGGCTGACCGACATCACCTCGGCGGTGGCCAAGTACGGCTCAACCGGCGACCTCGAGGCCTTCCAGTCCGAGCTCGCCGACGCCGCCGAGAAGAACGCCGGCTGAGGCTGGGGCGGTCGCCCGGCTCTCGACAGGTAGCCGGGCGACCGTTGCCCCCCGCGCCGACCACTCGAACTCAGACCCGGCAGAGGAGCAGCGTTGAACCGAGGATGGCGATCGTGGGGGCCGCCGGTCCTGCTGATCTCCCCGTCGGTGATCCTGATCGGGGTCTTCGTCTACGGGCTGATCGGCGCCAACGTCAAGACGTCGCTGAGCGACCAGCACAACCGGGTCGAGGCGGGCAGCTTCGTGGGCTTCGACAACTACGCGGCGCTCTTCCAGGACGAGACCTTCCGGTACTCGCTGCGCAACCTGATGTTCTACACGGCGGCCTTCGTCATCGGCACCCTGGTGATCGGGTTCCTCTGGGCCTGGTTGCTGGAGAAGCCGATGCGTGGCGAGGGATGGTTCCGCGCCATCTACCTCTTCCCGATGTCGGTGTCCTTCATCGCCTCCGGGGTCGTGTGGCGCTGGCTGCTCAACAACGCCGAGGGGGAGCGGGCCGGCGGGCTCAACCGAATCTTTGACGACGTCGGTCTGGGCTTCCTGCAGAACCAGTGGTGGACCGACCAGCAGTGGGGCATCGTCGCGATCGCCATGCCCGCGGTCTGGCAGCTGGCGGGCTACGTCATGGCCTTGTTCCTCGCCGGGTTCCGCGGCATCCCGGCGGAGCTGCGCGAGGCCGGGCGCATCGACGGCGCCTCGGAATGGCAGCTGTACCGCCACGTGGTCTTCCCACAGCTGAGCCCGGTCGCGTTGTCCGCGGTGGTGATCGTCGGGCACATGTCGCTGAAGGTCTTCGACCTGATCATGGCCATCGCCGGCCAGACCAACTACACGACGCAGGTGCCCGCGACCCAGATGTGGATCGAGTTCACCCGTGGTGACTACGCCAAGTCCGCCGCCATCGGCACCCTCCTGCTGAGTGTCGTGGCGGTGCTGATCGTGCCCTACCTCGTCCACACCTACCGGCAGGAGCGCACGAGGTGAGCGCGCCGACCGCCGCCGACATCCCCACCGTCGCGGCCACGAGCCTCGACGGCCAACGGTCCAACGCGGGGGCCCGTCGAAGCGCGACGGCCAGGACGCTGCGCTACGTGCTGATGATCGTCTTCGCGCTCGTCATCCTGATGCCTGCCTACGTGCTGTTCGTGACGTCGTTCAAGGGGGTGGGCGACGCCAGCCCGTCGCGGGCGTGGGCGCTGCCCAGCTCCTGGGAGACCGCCGGGTGGGAGCGCGCCTGGGAGGTGCTGTCCCCGGCGCTGCTGCGCACGTTCTCGATGGTCATCCCGGCCTCGTTGATCTCGGCCTTCCTGGGCTCGATGAACGGGTTCGTGCTCTCGCGCTGGCGGTTCCGCGGGGCCGACATCGTGTTCACGATGCTGCTCTTCGGCATGTTCATCCCCTACCAGGCCGTGATGATCCCGCTCGTGCAGCTGATGCAGGATCTCGGTGTCCCGTCCGGAGTGCCGAGCCTGATCGTCCTGCACGTCGTCTACGGCATCCCGATCACGACGCTCATCTTCCGCAACTACTACGCGGGGGTTCCGCACGAGCTCATCGAGGCCGCGCGGGTCGACGGTGCCGGCATGCTGCGGACCTACGGCGCGATCATGCTGCCGCTATCGGCGCCGGCGTTCGTGGTCGTGCTGATCTGGCAGTTCACCTCGGCGTGGAACGACTACCTGTTCGCCCTCTTCTTCTCCAACTCCCGCAACGGGCCGGTGACCATCTCGCTGAACTTCCTCGCCAGCGGGCAGCTGCAGGACTACTCGGCGAGCATGGCCGGCGCGCTGATCGCCTCGCTGCCGACGCTCCTCGTCTACATCATCCTGGGACGCTGGTTCGTCGGTGGCCTGATGGCGGGGTCGGTCAAGGGTTGACCGACTGTTGATCGACAGGGACGACGAGGGTCGACGACTGCTGGCCTTCGCCCGCCGCGCCCGGGTGGGCGGAGCCGGCTTCGGTTGGCTGGATGCGAGCGGTGCGATCGATCGCACGCAGGGCGTGCACACGTGGATCACCGCCCGGATGACGCACGTCTTCGCCCTTGCCGCACTGCGCGGCGAACCGTCCGCGCTCGACCTGGCCGGTCACGGGGTGACCAGCCTGGCGTCGGGACCACTGCGGGACCGCGAGTACGGCGGCTGGCTGGGCAGCGTGGACGACGCCGGGCACCCGTGCGCGGTCGCCAAGCTCGCCTACGACCACGCGTTCGTGGTGCTGGCCGCATGCAGCGCGGTCACGGCCGGGGTGCCCGGCGCCGACACGTTGCTCGACGACGCGGTCGCCGTCCTAGACCAGCACTTCCTCGACGGCGCCGGGCGGGTGGTCGACAGCTTCCCGCGGGATTTCTCGGTGGCCGAGGCCTACCGGGGCGCCAACAGCAGCATGCACGCGGTCGAGGCCCTCCTCGCACTCGGCGACGTGCGCTCCGACCCCCACCGCCACCAGGCCGCGCTGGCCATCGCTGAGCACCTTGTCCACCAGGTGGCGGTCAGCCACCGCGGGCGTCTCCCCGAGCACTTCGACGCCGACTGGACCCCGCTGCCCGACTACCACGCCGACCAGCAGGACGACCCGTTCCGCCCGTACGGCGTCACCCCGGGCCACCTGTTCGAGTGGTCGAGGCTGCTGCTGCAGCTCGAAGCAGTCCTGCGAGACCCGCCGGGATGGCTGCTCGCCGACGCGCAGCTGCTGTTCCGCGTGGCCGTCGACATCGGCTGGTCGGTGGACGGGCGTCCGGGCATCATCTACACCACCGACTGGCAGGACCGGCCGGTGGTACGCCGCCGCATGCACTGGGTGCACGCGGAGGCGGTGGCCGCCGCTGCGGCGCTGGCGGCACGCACGGGCGACGATGACTACCACGCCCGCGAGAGCGAGTGGTGGGGCTTCATCCGGGCGAACTTCGTCGCCGGCACAGACGAGCTCGAGGGGAACTGGCACCACGAGCTCGACGCCGGGAACCGGCCCGTCTCCCGGACCTGGTCCGGCCGGCCCGACGTCTACCACGCCTACCAGGCGCTGCTGCTGAGCCGGCACCCGTCCGGCCCGTCCCTGGCGCAACGGCTGGGCGGTCGCTGAGCTCCTCAGGCCTCAGGCCTGCGGGAGCTCCTTCTTCATGACCTTGCCCGAGGCGTTGCGAGGCAGCTCGTCGAGGACCACGATGTCGCGCGGCACCTTGTAGTTGGCGAGCTGGTCACGCACGTGCGTGCGCAGCTGCTGCGAGTCGGCGCCGGCGCCGGGGCCGAGCACGACGTACCCCAGCAAGCGCTGACCGAACTTGTCGTCGGGTACGCCGATGACGGCGGCCTCGACGACGTCCGGATGTGCGCCCAGCACGGCCTCGACCTCGGCCGGGTACACGTTCTCCCCACCGCTGATGATCATGTCGTCGACCCGGCCCTCGACCCGGAGCCGGCCCGCGCCGTCCATCCGGCCGAGGTCACCGGTGAGCATGTAGCCGTCCAGGTGATCCTTCGTACTCGGCCCGTTGCTGGCGTGGGTGTAGCCCTCGAACGGCGTCGTGTTCAGCACGGCGATCTGGCCGACCTCGCCGGTCGGCAGCTCCGCGCCGTCGTCATCGAGGATCCGCAGCTCGCAGCCGCGCACCGGTCGCCCGGCCGACCGCGGGTCGGCGCGCAGGTCCTCCGGGGTCGCGGTCGCGATCATCCCGGCCTCGGTCGCGTTGTAGTTGCTGTAGACCACGTCGCCGAAGGTGTCCATGAACGCGGTCAGCGCGGTCGGTTCCATCGCCGACCCGCTCGCGGTGACGAACCGCAGCGACGGCAGCGGGTAGCGCCGCTTCACCTCGTCGGGCAGCCCGACGATCCGCTCGAGCATCACCGGGACGACGGCCACTCCGTCGGCCCGGTGCCGCGCTGCCATGGCGAGCGTCTCCTCGGGGTCGAAGTGGCGGCGCATCACCACGGTGTTGGCCATGGTCGCCGCGAGCACCAGGCAGCCGAACCCCCACGCGTGGAACATCGGCGCCGCCACCACGACGGTGTCCTCGGCGTGCCAGGGCACCCGTTCGATGATGGCGACCAGGTCGCCGGCCCCGCCGCCGGTGCCGCGTCGAGCGCCCTTGGGGGCACCGGTCGTGCCGCTGGTGAGCAGCACGACGTGTGGGCTGCTGGTCGGAGCCGGCGGCCGCTGGCCCAGGTGGTCGGCGATCAGCCGGTCGACGGTGGCGCCCGTGACCGGTTCGTCCTCCCAGGCGATCACGTGCACCGGTCCGTCCGGGAGGTCGGCCAGCGCTGCGGCGTACTCCTGGTCGTAGATCAGGATGTCGACGCGTTCGCGGCCGAGGAGCTCGGCCAGCTGCGGACCGGAGAACGCCGTGTTGAGCAGCACCAGGTCGGCTCCGAGCTTGCCGGCGGCGACCAGCGACTCGACGAACCCGCGGTGGTTGCGGGCCAGCAGCCCGATCCGACCCGCGTCGTCCCGGAAGCTCGGCGCGAGCGCGGCCGCCAGCGCGTCGGTGCGCTGCTCGAGCTCTCCCCACGTCA
The DNA here is from genome assembly GCA_963817125.1 of uncultured Actinomycetota bacterium. Lineage (GTDB taxonomy): Bacteria > Actinomycetota > Actinomycetes > Propionibacteriales > Nocardioidaceae > Nocardioides. The sequence continues at coordinate 174,706 of CAWFNB010000005.1, read as the reverse complement.
TCGCACCGCGCTCGTCGACCAGCGCGATCCCCTCGGGGCGCCGGGCGGCCGCCAGGCTCGCGCCGGTCATCGCGGTGAGGCCCTGGCGCCGGATCGCGCCGGCCATGCGCAGGTACTTGTCCGGCCGCAGCGGCCCCAGCAGCCCGGACCGCGCCAGCACCCGGGCCTGTTTGAGCTGGCCGCGCACCCCGCCGGTCTCCGCCATGGCGCACACCCTAGGACCGATCGTCGGTGCGCCGGAGATGGTCCTGCCTGCCGACCGCGTAGGCCTCCGGCGTCCAGGGCCGCAACCTCTCGACCTCGTCCGGGCCGTCGAGCCGGAACGCGTGCACGTGGTTGCGCGGCGAGAACGTCTCCACCCGGCTGAACACCGGGTCCTCCACCCGGCGCGCGAGGACGAGGTGGCCGAGGGCCCAGCGCTGTCGCAGCGTCAGCTGGGCGAACGACATCCGGACCTGGAACGCGATCCGGGTCTTCTCCGGCAGCACGACCACCGGCCCGTTCTCCTCGAGCAGCGCGAGGAACGCGGCGTACGTCGCGCGCACCTCGTCGCTGCGCCCGTCGAGATGGTGCGCGAGGTCGAGCGGGCCGCAGGCGTGGCTCTGGTGGGGGTTGGCGAATGCGCGCCCGCACTCGGGGCAGACCCACAGCGGGGGTCGCTCTGCCGTCACCGGTCGATCGTCCCTAGCCTGACTGCGTGCCGTCCACCGCCGCAGCGCCAGAGGTCGTGGACGTGACGCTTCCCGCCGTCCGGCTCTCGTGCCTGGCGTGGGGACCGGCCGACGGGCCGCTGGTCGTGGCGTTGCACGGGTTCCCCGACAGCGCGTGGACCTGGCGACACCTCGGTCCGCACCTGGCCGAGCTCGGGATGCGGGTGGTGGCGCCGCACCTGCGCGGCTACGCGCCCAGCGGGCTGGCGTCGGACGGCAGCTATCACGTCGGTGCGCTGATGGCCGACGCCGTCGCGCTGCACGAGCGCCTCGGCGGTGACGACCGGGCCGTCCTCGTGGGGCACGACTGGGGCGCGATCACCGCGAACGCGCTCGGCGGACATCCGGACTCGCCGTACGCCCGCGTGGTGACGATGGCCGTGCCGCCGCTGTCGGCGCTGTCCGGCGCCAGCCCGCGGCTGCTCCCACGGCAGCTCCGAATGAGCTGGTACACGCTGTTCAACCAGCTGCCGCTGCTCCCCGAGCGGACCGTCGACCGGTGGCTGCCGCGGCTGTGGCGCGACTGGTCGCCGGGGTACGACGCCGCCGAGGACGTCGCGGTGGCCCGCGCCGCGTGGCCGACCAGGGCCCACGTCGCCGCCGCGGTGGGCTACTACCGGGCGATCCGGGCACCATGGTCGGTGCCCCCGGCGTACCGGAGCTGGCAGCGGACCCTCGACGCGGTCCCGACCGTCCCGCTGCTCTACCTGCACGGTGCGGACGACGGCTGCATGCAGGTCGGGTACGTGGAGCACGCCGCCCGGCGGCTGCCCGCGACCGCCCGGGTGGAGATCGTGCCGCGCGCCGGTCACTTCCTGCAGGTCGAGCGGCCCGCGTTCGTCAACGGTCTGGTCACGGAGTTCCTACTCGGTGGTTGAGGAGCCCCGGCCTGCCCGGCTGGCCTACGGTGGGGCGGTGATCGCCCCGACCGCCAGGACCGCGATCCTCGTGGAAGGCGAGAGCGACCGCGAGGCAGTGCTGGCACTCGCCTCCGGGCGAGGGGTCGATCTCGACCGTGGCGGCATCGCGGTCCTGGCCATGGGCGGGGTCACCAACGTGGCGCGGTACGTCGCCGAGCTCGGGCCGCCCGGCCGCGGCCTGCGGCTGGCCGGGCTGTACGACGCCGGCGAGGAGCGGTTCGTCCGGGGCGGACTCGAGCGCGCCGGCCTGGCACCGGAGCCGGGTCGTGACGGGTTGGCCGCGATCGGCTTCCACTGCTGCGAGCGCGACCTCGAGGACGAGCTGATCCGCGCCCTCGGCGTGGCCCGGGTGCTCGCCGTGGTGGCAGCGCAGCGCGAGCTCGACTCGTTCCGGGTCCTGCAGCAGCAGCCCGCCCAGCGGGGACGCCGTACCGAGGACCAGCTGCACCGGTTCCTCGGCGCCGGGTCGGGCCGCAAGGTCCGCTACGGCCGGCTGCTGGTCGAGGCGCTCGACGCGGACCAGGTGCCGGCCCCTCTGGCGGCGCTGCTCGCCGACGCGATGGCGGACGCCTCGGGCGCGCCGGACCGGCCGGCTACGAGCTGACCAACGAGCTCGATGCGGAGCTTTCCCGAGGGCGACGGCTCCCGAACGCAGCCACCCCCCACCGGGGCTGCGGCGAACATGGGGAAGGGAGCCGTCGCCTAGCCGAGCTTGAAAGCTCGTGGCCGAAGTCTAGGTCGTCCGGCCTCGTTTGCCATACCTCCGTTGGGGTACATCGCGACCCCGTCGTCCGGGCGCTATCCGGGGGGTCTGGCGCCCCTCACCACGACCCCGCCGGACTCCTCCTCGGTGGTCACCGTGACCTCGAAGCCGGCCTCCCGCAGCGCTGCGGCGCTGCCCTCGAGCTGGCTGCGGCCGGTCTCGACGAGCAGGTGCCCGTCCGGGCCCAGCCAGGCCGCTGCGCCGGCGATCACCCGGCGTTGCACGGCCAGCCCGTCGAGCCCGCCGTCGAGCGCGACCAGGTGCTCGTGGTCGCGCGCCTCGCGGGGCATGAGCGCGATCGCCTCGGTCGGGACGTACGGCGCGTTGGCCGCCACGAGGTGCACCCGGCCCGCAAGCTCGCGCGGCAGCGCGGCGTACAGGTCACCCTCGAGCACCCGGTGCGGCGGCAGGTTGCGTCGGGCACAGGCCACCGCGGCGGGGTCGATGTCCACGGCGTACACCTCGACCCCGGGCACAGCGGCACGGACGGCGGCCGCGATCGCGCCGGTCCCGCACCCGAGATCGACCAGGACCGACCCGGGACCGAGGAGCGCGACGGCCTCGCGGACCAGGAGGGCGGTGCGCTGCCTCGGCACGAACACGCCGGGCGCGACCTCGAGCCGGAGCCCGCAGAACTCGACCCACCCGACCAGCTGCTCGAGCGGCTCGCCGGCTTCGCGTCGAGAGACCAGCTCCTCCAGCTCGGAGGTCGAGCTCGCCGCCGCGACCAGCAGGTCCGCCTCGTCCTCGGCGAAGACGCAGCCGCCGGCCCGCAGCCTCACCACGAGCTCGTCGAGGACGGCGCCGGAGATCTCCACGCTCTGCATCATGGCGTTAGGTCTCGGGACGGCCCGAACACGAACCAGCGCATCGCGGTGTAGACGAAGGCCGCCTCGGCCAGACCAGCCAACAGCCGGGCCACCTGGAGCTGCACGCCGAGGGCGGCCAGCCCGCTCCCCACCCCGAGCAGGATGACGGCGAAGTTGACCGCGACCACGAGCAGGTACCGCAGGCTTTCGGGGCCCACCGGCGCGTGCGACCGGAAGTTGAGCGCGCGGTTGAGCAGGTAGCTGAGCGTGAAGGCGGTTCCGTAGCCACAGGTGATCGCGACCGGCACCGGGTGCCCGAGGACGTCATGGACGACGGTCAGGAGGACGAGGTCGACGGCGTACGTGAAGCCGTTGATGACTGCGAAGCCCAGGAAACTCGGTGCGACCACTCCGGACAGCCCGAACGGCAGCCGACTTGCCGCCCAGCTGCAGCCGCGAGAGAACCGCTCGGCAAGCACTCGCGCGACCGTAAGGACCGGAGGTGAACGGAAGGAGTGCGGGACCGTTCGCGAAGATGGTCGCGTGCCGTCTGTTCTCGACCAGATCAGCGTGATCGTCGTTGGGTACGCCGTCCTCGTCGCGCTCCTCGCCGCGTTCGCCGCCTACCGCTGGGGCGAGCGGCCGCCGTGGCTGGACTCGATGGCCTGGATGCTGGAGTTCCTGCTGGCGATCCGGGCGGTCGCCGGGCTCGGCACTCTGCTGTCGGGTGAGCGACCCGAGGCGTACAGCACCCACGTCGGCTATCTGGTCGCGTCGGTGTGCGTGATGCCCATCGCGCTGCGGTCCGTCCAGGACGACCGCGGCGGATGGTCGCTCGGAGTTGTGGGGGTGGCGTCGTTGGCGGTCGCCGTGATCGGCGTGCGGATGATGATGACCCTGTGAACGAGGTGAGGCGCTCGGGCGCGCACCAGGTGCTGCTGCTGCTCTACGCGCTCTTCACCCTCGCCGCGGGTGCCCGGGCCGTCGTACAGCTGGCCACGAAGGGCGACGAGGCGCCGGTCGCCTACTCGCTCTCGCTCGTGGCTGCGGTGACCTACGCGCTCGGCTGGGTCGCGATCCGCCGCGCCTCGGTGGGCCGGACCGGGTTCGCCTCGCGCATGCTGTGGATCGAGCTCGCCGGCGTGCTGACCGTCGGCACCCTCAGCCTGGTGAAGCGGGAGTGGTTCCCCGATGCCTCGGTGTGGTCGGACTACGGGATCGGCTACGGATTCGTGCCTGCCGCCCTGCCCGTCGCCGGCCTGCTCTGGCTGCGTCGGCAGGGTCTATCGCAACGTTAGAACGCGTTCTAGTGTGCTGGGATGTCCCCCGACGTGTTCGCTCCGGCGACGCTCGGCCCGGTCCAGCTGCGCAACCGGACCGTCAAGGCGGCGACCTTCGAGGGGCGGACGCCGGCCGGTGAGGTCACCGATGACCTGATCGACTACCACCTGGCGGTGTCGCGCGGCGGCGTCGGGCTGACCACGGTCGCCTACCTGGCCGTCGCCCCGGAGGGCCGCACCCATCGCGAGCAGATCGTCGTGGGTGCCCAGACCCGGCCCGGGTTGTCGCGCCTGGCCGAGGCGATCCATGAGACCGGCGCCAAGATCGCCGGTCAGGTCGGCCACGCCGGCCCGGTGGCGAACGGACGTTCCAACGGGGTGCACGCGCTCAGCGCCAGCCGGATGCCGAGCCCGCTGTCGCTGCAGATGATCCGGCCCGCCTCCGAGACGGAGCTGACCCGGATCACCCAGGCCTACGTGGACAGCGCGCGCACCCTGGCGGCGGCCGGCTTCGACGTCCTCGAGCTGCACATGGCGCACAGCTACCTGATCTCGTCGTTCCTCGCGCCGGGGCTGAACCGGCGCAAGGACAAGTACGGCGGCTCGCTCGAGAACCGCGCCCGGCTGGCCCGGCAGGTGGCCCGCGCGGTCCGCGAGGAGGTCGGCTCGTCGGTCGCGGTCACCGCGAAGGTCAGCGTCAGCGACGGGTTCAAGGGCGGCGTCACCACCGACGAGAGCCTTGACTTCACCGCCATGCTCGAGGCCGACGGCCACCTCGACGCGCTCCAGCTCAGCGGCGGCAGCTCGCTGATGAACCCGATGTACCTGTTCCGCGGCGAGACGCCGACCAAGGAGTTCGCGGCCGTGATGCCGCTGCCGCTGCGCTGGGGGATGCGGTCGCCGATCGGCAAGAGGTTCCTCAAGGAGTACGAGTTCCACGAGGCCTACTTCCTCGACAAGGCGCTGAGGTTCCGCGAGCGGCTGCGGATGCCGCTGATGCTGCTCGGTGGCATCAACCGACGCGACACCATGGAGCACGCGATGGCGCTCGGCTTCGACTTCGTGGCCATGGGCCGGGCGCTGCTGCGCGAACCCGACCTGGTCGCACAGATGGCGGCCGGCCACCGGGACTACGGCGTCTGCATCCACTGCAACCGGTGCATGCCCACGATCTACTCGGGGACTCGGTGCCCCGTGCTTGACCCGCGCTGAATCCCCGGGCGCCCGGGGAAACTGGCCCCGGAAGGCCGTTGCAACGCCCGTCCGGGGCCTGAAACCCCTGGCGCCCGGGGATTCCGCGCCCAGACCTTCCGCAGAACTAGAACGTGTTCTAGTCTCCATCCATGGGTCAGATCATCCCGGACAAGCCGCTGCGTGTCGTCGTCTGGTCGACGGGCACCATCGGGCGGCACGCGATCGCGGGCGTTGACGCCCACCCGGACCTCGAGCTGGTCGGCGTCTGGACGTCGACCGCAGCCAAGGACGGCAAGGACGCTGGCGAGCTGGCCGAGCTCGGCCGCGAGCTCGACATCTTGGCCACCACCGACCGCGACGCGTTGATCGCGCTGGCGCCGGACGCGATCGTGCACACCGCGATGGCGGACGACCGCGTCTTCGAGTGCATCGAGGACCTGACCGCGTTCGTCGAGGCCGGCATCAACGTGACCAGCAGCGGTCCGGTGCTGCTGCAGTGGCCGGAGGAGATCCTGCCGCCGGAGATGATCGAGAAGATCAACGAGGCGTGCCGCAAAGGCAACGCCAGCATGCACATCAACGGCATCGACCCCGGCTTCGCGAACGACGTACTGCCGCTGGTGATGACCAGCCTGAGCCAGCGCATCGACGAGGTCCGGGTCATGGAGATCTGCGACTACTCGACGTACTACCAGCCGGTCGTGATGAACGAGCTCTTCGGCTTCGGCAAGCCGATGGACGAGATCGGCATGATCTTCGCTCCCGGGATCCTCTCGATGGCCTGGGGCAGCGTGGTCCGCCAGATCGCCGCCGGTCTCGACATCACGCTCGACGAACCACTGACCGAGGACGTCGACCGCCGAGAGGCCGAGTGGGACACCGACAACGTCAGCGGCGACGTGAAGAAGGGGACGATGGGCGCGGTGAAGTTCGCGGTGATCGGCAAGGTCCACGGCGTCCCCCGCGTGGTGCTCGAGCACATCACCCGCACCGACCCCGAGCAGGTGCCGGAGTGGGAGAAGCCGCCGGCCGGCGCGGACGGCTGCTACCGGATCAAGATCACCGGCGAGCCGATGATGAACGTCGACTTCACCCACCACGGCGAGCACGGCGACCACAACGTGTCCGGGATGATCACCACCGCACAGCGGATCATCAACGCGCTGCCGGCCGTCGTGGCCGCGCAGCCCGGCATCGTCCGGGCCATCGACCTGCCGCTGGTCACCGGCCGCGGGCTGGTGAGCACGTGAGCATCCTCGACAGGTTCTCCATCGACGGGCAGGTCGCGATCGTCACGGGCGCCGGCCGGGGGCTCGGCGCTGCGACAGCTGTGGCCCTCGCCGAGGCGGGCGCCGACGTCGTCATCTCCGCGCGTACGGCGGACCAGCTCGAGAAGGTGGCCGCGCAGATCCAGGAGACGGGCCGCAGGGCGGTCGTCGTGGCGGCCGACCTCAGCGACCTCGACGCCGTCGCCGGCCTCGCGCAGACGGCGTACGACGAGCTCGGCCGCCTCGACACCGTGGTCAACAACGTCGGCGGCACGTTCCCCCGCGCCTTCCTCGACACCAGCCCGCGGTTCCTCACCGAGGCGTTCAGCTTCAACGTCGCCACCGCGCACGCGCTCACCCGAGCCGCGGTGCCGTTCATGCTGAAGAGCCCGGACGGCCAGCAGTCAGTCGTGACCATCAGCTCGATGATGGGCCGGACCGCCGACCGGGGGTTCGTCGCCTACGGCACCGCCAAGGCCGCCCTCGCGCACTGGACCAGGATGGCCGCGCAGGACCTGGCCCCGCGGATCCGCGTCAACGGCATCTACGTCGGCTCGATCATGACCAGCGCGCTGGAGTACGTCGCCGGCCAGCCCGAGATGATGAACCAGCTCGAGACCAAGACCCCGCTGGGCCGGGTCGGTGAGCCCGAGGACATCGCCGCCGGGGTGCTCTACCTGGCCTCGCCGGCCGGGCAGTACGTCACCGGCAAGCTGATCGAGATCGACGGCGGCATCCAGCAGCCCACCCTCGACCTGGGGCTCCCGGACGTCGAGTGAACGCGGTGCCTAGAGTCGCGGTGTGACCTCCTCGACCCCCACGGCGTACGCCGTCTCGCCCGACTCGGGCGAGCACTGGACCGCCGAGGGTGCCTGGCCGGTCGCCGAGGGGATCCACCGCATCCCGCTGCCGCTGCCGATGGACGGGCTCAAGGCCATCAACGTCTACGTCCTCACCACCGACGACGGGCTGGTGCTCATCGACGGCGGCTGGGCGATCCCCGAGGCGCGCGAGCTGCTGGACCGGTGCCTGCGCTCCATCGGCGCCGGCTTCGGCGACATCCGGCGGTTCCTGGTCACCCACGTGCACCGCGACCACTACACGATGGCGCGGGTGCTGGGGCGCGAGCTGGGCGTGGACGTGGCGCTCGGTCGCGGCGAGGAACCGGCGATCGACGCCCTCAACGACGACGACAGCTTCGCTGAGCACCCGTTTGCCGGGCTGCTCCGCACGGCCGGCGCGGCCGACATCGCCGAGCTGTGGAACCAGGGGACGGGCGACGGGGACCTGCCCGACCCGGCCTGGTGGGAGTACCCCGACAGCTGGCTGGACGGCGACCACGAGATCGCGGTGGGCGCACGAACCCTCGACGCCGTCTCCACGCCGGGCCACACGCCGGGCCACTTCGTCTTCGCCGATCGCGCTGACGGTCTGCTCTTCGCGGGCGACCACATCCTGCCGACGATCACACCGTCGATCGGCTTCACCTTCCCGGCCGAGCCGGACCCGCTCGGCGACTTCATGGCGTCGCTGACCAAGGTGCGGGGCCTCCCCGACCTGCAGATCCTGCCGGCGCACGGACCGGTCGCGCCGTCCACGCACGCGCGGGTCGACGAGCTCCTGGCCTTCCACGAGGTGCGGCTCGACCTCTGCCTGACCGCGCTGGCCGCCGGGCCGGTCGACGCCGCCACGGTCGCGGGCCACCTGGCGTGGACCCGGCACGAGCACGCCTACGACGAGCTCGACGTCTTCAACCGCGGCATGGCCGCCATGGAGACCAAGGCGCACCTCGAGCTGCTCGTCGCCCGTGGCCAGGCCACCCGCTCCGCGGGCGCCGACGGGGTGGTCACCTTCGCCGCATCGGCACGTGCGGGATCCCGTCGTCGAGGAACTCCGGCCCGGTGACCTCGAAGCCGAGGGTGGCGTACCAGCCGGCCAGCGGCGCCTGGGCGTCGAGCACCACGTCACGGTCCGGGCAGACCTGGAGCGCCACCTCCATGAGTTGGTCCGCCCAGCCCTGACCGCGCACGGTCGGGTGCAGCGCAATCCGGCCGATCCGCCAACTGTCGCCGTCGTCGAGCACGCGCGCGCAGCCGAGCACCGCGCCGTCGTCGTCCTCGAGGACCACGTGCCGGGTCTCGGGGGCCAGGTCGCGACCGTCGAGGTCGGGATAGGCGCAGTCCTGCTCGACGACGAACACGTCCTGGCGCAGCTTCCACAGGCTGTACGCCGTCAGCGGGTCCAGCGCGGCGAAGGGAACCGCCGAGATCCTCATCGGAGGAACTCCAGCGTGCGCCGCCAGGCCCTCCCGGCCTCGGGCAGGAACGGCAGCAGCGGGTAGACGTGGATCAGGTCCGGCTCCTCCACGTCGGTCAGCGACCAGCCTGCCTCGGCGGCGCGGCGGACCAGCAGCCGGCCGCCGGGCGACAGGGAGTCGCGGGTGCCGAAGAACATCAGCGCCGGGGGCAGCCCGGTCAGGTCGGCCAGCCCGGGGGAGACCTCGGGACGCCGGAGATCCTCGGTCGAGCCCGCCCACCACGACGCGTAGGCCTGCATCTTTCCGATGAAGAGCCACGGGTCGCTCTTGGTGACCTCGAAGGTCTCGGGGGTGCTGGTGGTCAGGTCGACCCAGGGTGAGTGCAGCAGGAGATGACTCGGCTGCGGACCCCCTCGGTCGCGGACCGTCAGCGCCACGGCGAGCGCCAGCCCGCCCCCGGCCGAGTCACCGGCGAGCACCACGCCGTCCGGCGAGTCGTGCAGCCAGCGGCTGACCAGGTCGACCAGCGGCCCATGCGAGTCGCGCCAGGTGTGCTCGGGCGTCAACGGGTAGTCGGGGAGCACCACCCGCGCGCCGAGCGCCGAGGCCAGCCGCGCGGCGTACCGCACCTGGAACGGGTCCAGCGGGCCGACGAAACCGCCCCCGTGCACGTAGACGACGGTGCGGGTCGGTGTGCTGCCGCGCGGGGTCAGCGTGTACGCCGGGAAGCCGGCCGGCAGGTCCTCGCGCACCACGGCGTACCGCCGGTCGAACAGCGGCACCGCACCCTTGGGGAAGCTGCGGTCCAGGGAGGCGTGCCACTTCTCGAGGCGGGCCTTCTCGAGCTCCGGGCTGTCGAGCTCACGCGACTTGCGCATCCGGGGCACCACGCGCGCGAGCAGCTCGTGGCGGCGGGATGGCATGGACGGAGCGTGTCACACGCGGCCAGTCGCCGGTGTCTCGTGTGCAGAGAGGAATCCAGACATGAATACGGCACTCGAGAAAGGCAGAGCGATGCCCAGCACCAGCACGTTCAGGATCCCCAAGGCCGAGATCACCGGCCTCTACGGCGCGATGATGAAGTGGTTTGCGAAGACGAAGCTCGGAGGCGAGTTCCCGGACGGCGGCTACGTGTACTTCCACCACAAGCCGCTGCTCAAGGCCGTGATGTCCTTCGAGGCCAAGGTCGACAAGTGGGACGAGCTCGACCCGACCCTCAAGTCCTACGCCCAGCTGGTCAGCGCAGGGGTGATCGGCTGCTCATGGTGCCTCGACTTCGGCTACTTCAAGGCGCGCAACGACGGCCTCGACCTGGCCAAGATCCGCGAGGTGCCGCGGTGGCGGGAGTCCGATGTGTTCACGCCGCTCGAGCGCGACGTGCTCGAGTACGCCGAGGCGATGACGGTCACTCCACCGACCGTGACCGACGAGATGGTCGCCCACCTGGTGGACGAGCTGGGAGCGCCCGCCGTGGTGGAGCTGACCCAGATGATCGCCCTGGAGAACATGCGCTCCCGCTTCAACGCGGCCGCGGGCCTGCAGAGCCAGGGCTACTCCGATGTCTGCGAGCTGCCGCTCGCCGTACCCTCGCACCCGTGACCCAGCCGGACGCGACCGACGTCTTCGTCGCCCACCGCAACCTGCTGTTCACCGTCGCCTACGAGATGCTCGGCTCGGCCGCCGATGCCGAGGACGTGCTCCAGGAGACCTGGTTGCGGTGGGCCGACGTCGACCTCGCGATCGTGCGCGAGCCCCGGGCCTACCTGGTCCGGATCACCACGCGTCTCGCCCTCAACCGGATCCGCACGCTCTCCCGCCGGCGCGAGTCGTACGTCGGGCCGTGGCTGCCCGAGCCACTGCTGACCTCGCCCGACGTGGCCGAGGACGTCGAGCTCGCCGACAGCGTCTCGACCGCCATGCTGCTGGTGCTCGAGACGCTGTCGCCGACCGAGCGGGCGGTGTTCGTGCTCCGCGAGGTCTTCGACCTGCCCTACGACGAGATCGCCGAGGCCGTCGAGAAGACGCCCGCCGCCGTCCGCCAGATCGCGCACCGGGCCCGCAACCACGTCGACGCCCGGCGGCCGCGCGAGGTGGTCGGCAGCCCGGAGCGGAATGTTGTCATCGAGCGGTTCATGTCCGCGGTCGCGACCGGCGACCTGCAGTCGCTGATGGACGTGCTGGCCCCCGACGTCGTGCTCATCACCGACGGCGGCGGCGTGAAGAAGGCGGCCCTGAACCCGATCAAGGGGGTCGAGAAGGTGCTGCGCTTCCTGATGGCGGTCACCCCCGACGACACGGACAACAGCGCCGAGCCGGTGATGGTCAACGGCCACCTCGGGCTGCGGCTGCTGCTGGACGGCGTACTGGACACGATCGCGACGATGCGGATCGACGGCGACAAGGTCACCGGCCTCTACTTCGTCCGCAACCCGCACAAGCTGGGCCGGGTCGCCGAGGAGGTCCCCTTGGCCCGCTAGCGGCACCGGTGGTTGAGCCGCGAGTGTCGCTCTGCTCGCTGGCGCTCGCGGCTCAACCACCGGATGGCTCGGTCCAGCCCTGGCGCTAGAGTCGAGGACACAGACAGGGGAGCGCCCAGGACAACCCTTCAGGGGCGCTGAGAGTGCGGGACAGCCGCAGACCCTCCGAACCTGCTCCGGTTAGCACCGGCGAAGGGAGTCACCATGAGGCAGTCCATCGCGCTCGTCGCGGCCGCACTCCTGACCACCTCCTGCTCCCTGGTCGGCGGGGACGACGACGGGGACGACGCGAGCACGCGCGTGGTGCTGGTGACCCACGAGTCGTTCGTGATGTCGAAGGAGCTACAGAAGGAGTTCGAGAAGAGCAGCGGCTACGACCTGGCGATCCGGGCGTCCGGAGACGCGGGCGCGCTGACCAACAAGCTCGTCCTCACCAAGGATGACCCAACCGGCGACGCGGTCTTCGGGATCGACAACACCTTCGGGTCGCGGGCCATCGACGAAGGTGTCCTGGAGCCCTACGACGCCGACCTGCCCGACGGCGCCTCGGACTACGTCCTCCAGGGCGACGACGAGCACGCGCTCACCCCGGTGGACCTCGGCAACGTCTGCGTCAACGTCGACGACACCTGGTTCGCGGACCACGGCGTGCCCGGGCCGCGGACCCTCGACGACCTGGTGGAGCCGGAGTACCAGGACCTGTTCGTCACCCCCGGCGCCACGACCAGCTCACCGGGGCTGGCCTTCCTGCTCGCCACCATCGCGGCGTACGGCGAGGACGGCTGGCAGGACTACTGGACCGACCTGATGGCCAACGGCGCGAAGCTCACCCAGGGCTGGTCGGACGCCTACGAGGTCGACTTCACCCAGGGTGGCGGCAGCGGCGACCGGCCGATCGTGCTCTCCTACGACTCGTCCCCGGCCTTCACCGTGGACGGCAAGGGCGGGACGACGACCAGCGCCCTGCTCGACACCTGTTTCCGGCAGGTCGAGTACGCCGGTGTGCTGGCCGGCGCCGACAACCCGGACGGGGCCCAGGCGCTGGTCGACTTCCTGCTGTCGCGGTCGTTCCAGGAGGCGCTGCCCGAGGCGATGTACGTCTTCCCGGTCGACGCCGGCGCCCAGCTGCCGCCGGACTGGGCGGAGTTCGCCACACAGCCGGAGCACCCCTTCACCGTCGACCCGGCCGCGATCGCCGAGCGCCGCGACGAGTGGCTGCGCGAGTGGAGCGACGTCACCAGCAGATGACGACATGAAGTCCCGGCGACTCCTCACCTTGGCCGGGCTGGCGCTCGGGCCGGTCCTGGTGCTGGCCGTCTTCTTCGTGCTGCCGGTCAGCGGGATGGTGGGCCGCGGGTTCGTGGTCGACGGCTCGTTCGACCCCGGCGGCGTCGCCGACGTGCTGGGCCGGCCGCGCACCCACCGGGTGCTCTGGTTCACGGTCTGGTCGGCCGGGCTCGCCACGCTGGTCAGCGTGGTGCTCGGGCTGCCCGCGGCGTACGTGCTGCACCGGCTGTCGTTCCCCTTGCGCAACGTGGTCCGCGCGCTGCTCCTGGTCCCGTTCGTCCTGCCGACGGTTGTCGTGGGGGTGGCCTTCCGCCTGCTGATCGCCGACTCCGGCCCGCTCGGGTTCCTGGACCTCGACGGGACGCCGGTCGCGATCGTCGCCGGGCTCGCGTTCTTCAACGTGGCGGTGGTCATCCGGGCCGTCGGCGCTGCCTGGGAGTCGCTGGACCCGCGTCCGGGCGAGGCCGCCGCGGCGCTGGGCGCGACGCCGGCGCAGGTGTTCTGGACCGTCACCTTCCCGGCGCTGCGACCCGCGCTGGTGGGTGCGGCCAGCATCGTCTTCCTGTTCTGCGCGACGTCGTTCGGTGTCGTGCTCACCCTGGGCGGATTGCGCTACTCCTCGGTCGAGACCGAGATCTACCTGCTCACCACCCAGCTGCTCGACCTGCGCGCGGCAGCAGCGCTCTCGATCCTCCAGCTGCTGGCTGTCACGGCGCTGCTCGTCATCGCGGCCCGGCTCCGTGCCGTGCCCGACCCGACCGTCGAACGCCGGATCGCCCGGCCCCGCCGCCCGCGCCGGCAGGACCTCCCGCAGCTCGGGGTCACCGGCCTGGTGCTCGTCCTGGTCGCGGCCCCGGTCCTCACCCTGGTGGTCGGCTCCCTGCGGGTCCGGGACGCGTGGAGCCTCGACAACTACCGCCGGCTCACCACGGTCGGCGACGACAACGCCTTGCTGGTCCCGGTCACCGACGCCCTCGTCACCTCGCTGCGGACCGCGGTCGACGCCACCTGGATGTCGCTGCTGCTCGGCGGGCTGATCGCGGTCGTGGTCAGCCGCCGATCGCACAGCCGCGGCGAACGCCGGCTCCGCAGCACCCTGGACGGGTTCTTCATGCTGCCGCTCGGCGTCTCCGCGGTCACCCTCGGCTTCGGCTTCCTGATCACCCTCGACCGTCCACCGCTCAGCCTGCGCGACTCGCCGCTGCTGGTCCCGATCGCCCAGGCCCTGGTGGCCCTGCCCCTCGTGGTGCGGACCCTGGCGCCGGTGCTCGGCGGCGTCGACGACCGGCAGCGCCAGGCCGCGGCCTCTCTCGGCGCCGGCCCGCTGCGCGCCTTCGTCACCGTCGACCTCCCGGCCGTACGCCGCCCGCTCCTGGCGGCGGCCGGGTTCGCGTTCGCGGTCTCGCTCGGCGAGTTCGGCGCCACGTCGTTCCTGGCCCGGGACGAGCACCCGACTCTCCCGGTCGTGATCTACCAGCTGATCGGCCGGCCGGGCAGCGAGAACTTCGGCATGGCGCTCGCCGCGTCCGTGGTCCTGGCGGCTGCGACCGCGCTGGTCGTGCTCGCCGTCGACCGGCTCGGCGTGCGCTCGATGGGGGCAGTCTGATGTTGAGCGTGCGCGACCTGACCGTGTCGTACGACGGCGTGCCGGCTGTCCGCGACGCCACCATCGACCTGCCGGACGGCAAGGTGCTGGCCGTGCTCGGCCCGTCCGGCTGCGGCAAGTCGACGCTGCTGCGGGCGGTCGCGGGGCTGGAGCCGCCGGTCACCGGCTCGGTCTCGTGGGACGGCGCCGACCTCGCCGGCGTACCGACCCACAAGCGCGGCTTCGCACTGATGTTCCAGGACGGCCAGCTGTTCGGGCACCTCACCGTGGCCCGCAACGTCGGCTACGCGCTTCGCCTGCGCCGGGCCGGGGGCGTCGGCGAACGGGTCGACGAGCTCCTCGAGCTGGTCGGCCTGGAGGGGTACGCCGACCGGCTGCCGGCCACCCTGTCCGGCGGCGAGCGGCAGCGCGTCGCCCTGGCCCGCTGTCTGGCCGTGCGCCCGCGGCTGCTGCTCCTGGACGAGCCGCTCTCCGCGCTGGACACCGGCCTTCGCCAGCGGCTGGCCGGCGACCTGCGCCGGATCCTCACCCACGAGGGCACCACCGCGCTGATGGTCACCCACGACCACGAGGAGGCGTTCACGGTCGCGGACCGGCTGGCGGTGATGCGCGCCGGCGAGGTCGTCCAGCAGGGCGCCATCGACGAGGTCTGGCGGTCCCCGGCCGACCCCGCGACCGCACTGTTCCTGGGTTATGCCCAAGTCCTCGAGGGCGACGCCGCGGCGCGAGTTGCCTTCGCCGGCGGGATAGTCACGGACAAGGGACTTGTGGGCAAACGTTTGCAGACCAGTCGATCGTCCGTGACTATCTCAGCAGTCCGGCTCGCCGTCCGCCGGTCGGCGTTCCGGGTGGATGCGGAGGGCGGGCTCGCGGGGATCGTGACCGAGGCCCGGATCACGCCGGAGCTGGTCCGGCTGGTGGTCGACGTCGAGGGCGTCGGCGAGGTGGACGCGGTGGCCCCGCTCGACGAGCACCCGGCCCCCGGCACCCCGGTCCGGCTGTCGGTCGACGCCACGCGCACCGCCGTGGTCGCGGGCTGAGGGCCGCCGAATACCCACGAGCCGGCCCGGGGCCGCGTCCCTAGACTGACCTGCGTGTATCGCCGCGCCTGGGTCCTGATGGTGGTCCTGGCCATTGGGATGGCGGCCTGGGCGATCATCGAGGCTTCGGTCCTCGACAAGAGCCTGGTCGACCCCGAGGGCAGCTTCCTGGGCCCGTCCTACATCCGGCTCCCGATCCTGCTGCTCGGGGCGCTCCTGCTCGACCTGCTGCCCCTGACCGTGTGGTACTCCTGGCGCCAGCCCAGGGAGATCCCCTCGATCGTGCGCCACCGGCTGCGCACGCACTGGAACCGCGAGCGGATCACCCTGGTCGCCCTGGGGATCGTCTGCTTCTACGTGGTCTACGTGACCTACCGGAACATCAAGTCGTTCCTGCCCTTCGTCATCGAGACCAAGTACGACCGCGAGCTGCACCTGCTGGACCACGCGCTGCTGTTCGGGCACGACCCGGCGACGATCCTGCACAGCGTGCTCGGCACAGACATCGCCGCGCACGGGCTCTCCTACGTCTACCTGTGGTTCCTGCCGATGGTGCCGCTGGTGGTGACCGCCTGGGTGGTGTGGGCACGCAACCTCTCCTACGGCTACTGGTTCGTGACGTCGCAGTGCCTGGCCTGGGTGCTCGGCACCATCTCCTACTACGCGCTGCCCACCCTCGGCCCGGGCTTCGAGTACGTCGCCCTCTACCAGGAGCTCGCGCCGACACCGTCCAAACAGCTGATGGACTCGCTGGACTTCACCCGCGACGAGGTGATGGCCGGGTCGGTGAGCGGAGCCGTGCAGTCGGTGGCCGGCTTCGCGAGCCTGCACTGCGCGATCACCCTGCTGGTCGCGCTGATGGTGCAGTACACGATCCGCAACAGGTGGCTGCGGTGGGCGGTCTGGGCGAACTTCGTCATCACCGTCGTGGCCACGCTCTACTTCGGCTGGCACTACATCGCCGACGACGTGGCAGGGGTCCTGATCGCCCTGATCGCCTTCTACCTGGGGGGCATCGCCAGCGGCCAGAAGTTCGAACGTGGCGGGCATGCGCTCGCACCCGACGACCACCACCTCTGCGGTGCCGGTCCTGCGGGACTGACCGCCGATCCCGAAGTTACATTCGTGTAGTTCGTCAAGCCGACACGCCGGCAAACTCCAGAAACTTGCCCGTTTTGGGTTGACGAGCCCCCGAATCCGCCTACGGTTGGGATTCGTGCGGCGCAAGTGACGCGATTGATTGATGTGATCGGTGTGACTAGCGGTGCGCGACCAGATCGGCTCGGGGAAGGGGCCGGTCCCAAGACATAGGGGTCGACGCAGTGCGGCTGAAGGGGCGCCAGTACGCCGTCGCCGTGGCGCTGTCATGCGTCGCGGCCCTCACCATGCCGGCCGCGTGGGCCGTCGACCCGGACGGCCCTGACGGCCCGAGGCCCTGACGGCACCGTCACCCAGCAGCAGGTCGACGACGCCCAGGCGGCGGTCGACGCCGCGGCCGCGGACGTCGGCTCGGTGCGGGCCCAGCTGGTCGTCGCCCAGCAGCGACTCGAGGCGACCCAGGTCGCCGCGGCCAAGGCCGCCGAGGCGTTCAACGGCGCGCGCTACGAGGCGCAGCAGGCCGCCCGGGCCTCGAGGCTGGCCCAGCGGCTCGCCGCGACCGCCGACGCCGACCTCGAGCGGCAGCGAGTCGGCCTACGCCGACGCGGTCACCTCGGCGTACCAGATGT
Organism: uncultured Actinomycetota bacterium; assembly: GCA_963817125.1. GTDB lineage: Bacteria > Actinomycetota > Actinomycetes > Propionibacteriales > Nocardioidaceae > Nocardioides. The sequence continues at coordinate 157,368 of CAWFNB010000005.1, read as the reverse complement.
CGCCGCAGCTCACCGCGCTCGGCGCGATCAGCGAGGCCGACGGCGTCACCGAGGTCCTCGAGAGCACCGCGGCACTGCAGAACGCCGAGGCAGCGCTGCAGAGCCGCTTCGACTCCTACCACGCGGCCGCGGCCCTGGCCGAGGTCGCCGACGCCCGAGGCGGAGGAGGCGCTCGACGACGCCCGGGCTGCCACCGAGAAGGCGCGCGAGGCCCGCGACGCCGCGCGCGGCGCGGCCTCCGCGGCGGCCCGAGAGGCCGGCTCGCTTCGCGGGCGAGCGCGACCGGCTGATCCGCCGGCTCGCCCACCTGCAGGACATCAGCGTCTCGCTCGCCGAAGAGCGCCAGGACCAGCTCGAGGCCGCCGCTGCCGCGGCCGCTGCGGCGGCGGCCCAGCAGCAGGCCGAGGCGCAGGCCGAAGAGCAGGCGCAGGCCGCAGGAGCAGCAGCAGTCGACGCCGTCCGCCGACGCCGACCGCGTCCCCGACCTCGCAGCCGACGTCGCCCCCGACCTCGCAGCCGACGTCGACCCCGAGCTCCACCCCGACCTCGTCGCCGACCGCGACACCGACGCCAGCCTCCGCCGCCCCCGCCGCCCCCACCGCCGAGCCGGAGATGCCGGGGCCGCGATCGCCTTCGCCCGCGCCCAGCTCGGCGAGCCCTACAAGTACGGCGCCTCCGGGCCCAACGCCTGGGACTGCTCGGGCCTGACCATGATGGCCTGGCGGGCGGGCGGGAAGTCGCTGCCGCACTACTCGGTCGCGCAGTACCAGGCGTCGACGCCGATCAGCCTCAGCCAGCTGCAGCCCGGTGACCTGCTGTTCTGGGGTGACCGCGGCGCCTCGTCGATCTACCACGCCGCGCTCTACACCGGGAACGGGATGATGATCCACGCCCCGCGTCCGGGCAAGACCGTCGAAGAGGTCTCCATCTACTACTGGATCACGCCGAACTACTTCGCCCGGCCCTGACCCTGGTCGACACGCTCGGTCGCTGCGCGACACTCGCGGCTCAACCACCGAGCTGGCGGCCGTCCGCCGAGCGGCCGGTAACGTGACGCCGTGGCCACCGATGCCAGTGCTCCTACGACCGACGACGGCGCCGAGGGACCGCCGGAGGCCGAGGGCTACGTCCAGCCCGCGGTCGACGTACCGGCACTGACCGAGCTGCTCGACGGCACGTACGCCGAGATCCGGAACCTCGTGCGCACCAACCTCGCGGAGTACTCCTCGATCCTGGAGGAGGCCGAGACGCTGGACCGCGCCGACTTCCGCGAGCGGGTCAAGCAGGTCGTGCTCGAGATGGCCGCGACCGGACAGACCGGGATGGGGTTCCCGGAGCAGTACGGCGGCGGCGGTGACATCGGCGCGTCGCTGGCCGCGTTCGAGACCCTCGCCTTCGGCGACCTGTCCGTGCTGGTCAAGGTGGGCGTGCAGTTCGGGCTCTTCGGTGGGGCGATCCTGCAGCTCGGCACCGAGCGGCACCACGCGGCATACATCCCGGACCTGGTCACCGGCAAGCTGATGGGCTGCTTCGCGATGACCGAGACCGGCCACGGCTCCAACGTGCAGGCCCTCGGCACGGTCGCGACGTTCGACGCGGACGCGGACGAGTTCGTCATCACCACCACCGAGGACGACGCCAACAAGGACTACATCGGCAACGCCGCGACCCACGCCGAGCTCGCGGTGGTCTTCGCGCAGCTCGAGGTGGCGGGGGAGCGGCACGGCGTGCACGCCTTCGTCGTCCCGATCCGCAGGAACGGCGAGCCCGCGCCCGGGGTCCGGATCGAGGACGACGGTCTGAAGATGGGCCTCAACGGCGTCGACAACGGCAAGATCTGGTTCGACGGCGTGCGGGTGCCACGGGAGGCGCTGCTCAACCGCTTCGCCGACGTCACGCCCGAGGGCGTCTACGAGAGCGACATCGACAACCCGAACCGCCGCTTCTTCACGATGCTCGGCACCCTGGTGCAGGGCCGGGTCTGCGTGGGCGGCGCCGGCATCAACGCCGCCAAGGTGGCCCTCGCGATCGCGGTCCGCTACGCGCTGAGGCGCCGCCAGTTCGAGGCGACCTCGGAGGACGAGGAGGAGCTGCTCCTCGACTACGGCCAGCACCAGCGCCGGCTGTTCCCGTTGCTGGCGCACACCTACGCGCTGCACTTCGCGCAGGAGGTCGTGGCCGGGCAGTGCCACGAGGTGTTCTCCGGGCTGACCAGCGACGAGAAGGTGCGCAAGGAGCTCGAGTCGCGCGCGGCCGGCACCAAGGCGCTCGGCACGTGGCACGCCACCCGGACCATCCAGGAGTGCCGGGAGGCCTGCGGCGGCGCCGGCTACCTCGCCGAGAACCGGTTCACCGCGCTCAAGGCGGACACCGACGTGTTCACCACCTTCGAGGGCGACAACACCGTCCTGCTGCAGCTGGTCGCCAAGGGGCTGCTCACCGACTACTCCAGCGACTTCGCGGACCTCGACCAGCTCGGCATGGTCCGGTTCGTGGCCGGGCTCGCCGTGGAGACCGTGCTCGAGCGCACCAACGTGCACAAGCTGTTCGAGCGGGTCCGCGACCTGCTCCCCGGCGGCGACGAGTGGGACCAGGAGGCCGGGCTGCTCGACCCGGCGTACCAGCTCGCGATGCTGCGGTTCCGCGAGGAACACATGCTCGGCGGCGTGGCCCGGCGGCTCAAGCGCGGCATCGACCAGAAGATCAACCCTGGCGAGGTCTTCTCCCTCGTCCAGGACCACGTCATCCACGCGGCTCGTGCGCACGTCGAGCGGCTGGTCCTCGAGGCCTTCATCGACAAGATCCGGTCGCTCGAGGACGGCGACCTCAAGATCGCCCTCAACCTGCTCTGCGACCTGCACGCGCTGTCGGTCATCGAGGCCGACCGCGCCTGGTTCATGGAGCACGGGCGGCTCACCAGCAGCCGCTCGAAGGCGATCAGCCGCGAGATCAGCTCGCTGTGCCGCAAGGTGCGACCGCTGGCCCGCGACCTCGTCGACGCGTTCGGCGTCCCCGAGGAGATGCTGCGCAGCACGGCCCTGATCGGCTGATGGCCAAGCTGCCCGGCCTGGGCGGCTGGTCCGACGACCCGCTGTGGGGCTCGTTCTACGACTGGACCGTCGAGCACCCCCGCCTGGGCGGCGCGCTCTGGGCAGCCGGGATCCAGAGCGACCTGAAGCTGCTCTACGCCGCTGCCGAGGAGATCGGCCGGCAACGACCTGGCGCCCGAGTGCTCGACGTACCGTGCGGCGGCGGGGTGGCCCTCCGCGGGCTGAGGCCGGGGCAGGGGGTCGAGTACGTCGCTGCCGACATCTCCCAGCGCATGCTCGACCGGACCTTGCGGGCCGCCGGCAGGCGCGGCGTGGCCGACCAGGTCACCACTCAGCTGGCCGATGTCGGGGAGCTGCCGTTCGAGGACCGCTCGTTCGACCTGGTCGTCTCCTTCACCGGGCTGCACTGCTTCCCCGACCCGGCGCGCGCCGTGATCGAGCTGGCCCGGGTCCTCAAGCTCGGCGGCGTCATCACCGGCAGCGCGCTGCTCAACGACACGGGGCAGCGGTTCGAGCCGATGCGTCGCGCCGGCCGGCTGGCCGGGCTGCTCGGTCCCGGCTGCACCTCCGACCAGGTGCAGCGCTGGCTGGCCCGCCAGGGCGTGGCCGACGTGACCCTCGACGTGTCCGGTGCGATGGGGTACTTCCGCGGCGTACGCCGGGCGTGAGTTTCACCGGGTACCCGGTGAAACTCACGCTGACCCGCTGAAACTTCAGCGGGGGAGCGCCAGATTCACCGGGTACCCGGTGAATCTTGTGACTGGTGAGCTCAGTCCTCGGCCGGGTCGCCCTTCAGCCGCTCGAACGACGCGCGGACCTCTGCCTCGGCCTCGGTCCGCCCGACCCACTCGGCGCCCTCGACGGACTTGCCGGGCTCGAGGTCCTTGTAGACCTCGAAGAAGTGCTGGATCTCCAGCCGGTCGAACTTCGGCACGTGGTTGATGTCGCGGATGTGCTCGAGCCGCGGGTCGGTCGACGGCACGCACAGCACCTTGTCGTCGCCGCCGGCCTCGTCGGTCATGCGGAACATCCCGATCGCACGGCACTTGATCAGGCAGCCCGGGAACGTCGGCTCCTGCAGCAGCACGAGGGCGTCCAGCGGGTCACCGTCGAGGCCGAGGGTGTTCTCGATGAAGCCGTAGTCGGCCGGGTACTGCGTCGAGGTGAACAGCGTCCGGTCCAGCCGGATCCGCCCCGACACATGGTCGACCTCGTACTTGTTCCGCTGACCCTTGGGGATCTCCACGAGGACGTCGAACTCCACGGCTGCTCCTGATCTGCGACGGCGCTGGTCGGTGCGCGACACAGTCTCGCGCACAATGGCCGCTGTGGGGACCGCGGAGGGGCATCGGGTACGCCCGGGTGACCGAGACCACGCCCGCGACGAGCGCGGGTGGGTCGGGCGTGCCTTGGTCTCCCTGCTCGTGGTCGCCCTGGTCGGCGGCGGCCTCGCCGCCTGGCGGCTCGACCTGGTCGAGCCGTGGTACGACCACCTCTTCTCCGACGATCCCGCTCCCGCCACCGGGCCCGACGCCATCCCGCCCCCGCCCGGGCTCGAGCTGCCGGCGCTGACCGCTCCTCCGCCCGTCGAACCCCCGCTCACGCCCCCGGGCCCGATCGACGCCACGCTGGTGGAGCAGGCGTTGGCGCCGTACCTCGCGGACCCGGCCCTGGGCAGGCACGTCGTTGCCGCGGTCGCCGACCTCACCGCCCGCCGGCCGGTGGTCCGCGTCGGTGACGGAGTGGCCGCGGTGCCCGCCTCGACCACCAAGCTGCTGACCGCGACAGCAGCGCTCGCCGCGCTCGGCCCGGAGACCCGCTTCGCCACGCGGGTGGTGGCGGGCGGCAAGGGCCGGATCGTGCTGGTCGGCGGCGGCGACCCGTTCCTGGCCTCGAAGCCGCCGCCCGGGTCGGTCTACCCCGAGCGGGCCGATGTCGAGACGCTGGCCGCGCAGACCGCCGCGGTGCTGCGGCAGCAGGGCCGGACCCGGGTGGCGCTGGGGTACGACGACTCGCTGTTCTCCGAGCCGTCGTTCAACCCCGCCTGGCCCGACAGCTACCTGACCGAGAACGTGGTGTCGCGGATCACCGCGCTCTGGGTCGACGAGGGCCGCCCGGCCGTCGGCTCCGCACGGGTCGACGACCCTTCGCTGTACGCCGCCCAGACCTTTGCCGCCGCGCTGGTCGCCCAGGGCATCGAGGTCGTCGGCCCGCCGACCCACGGCGTCGCGACCGGCGGCCGCGACCTGGCCTCGGTGGAGTCGGCGCCGCTGCGCGAGATCGTCGCGCGGGTCCTGGAGGTCAGCGACAACGAGGCCGCCGAGGTGCTGTCCCACCAGGTCGGCAAGGCGGTGACCGGCACCGGCAGCTTCGCCGACGGCGCGGCCGCGATCATCCAGACGCTGCAGGGACTCGGCGTACCGACCCGGGGCATCGAGGTGTACGACGGCAGCGGCCTGTCCCGCGAGAACCGGATCACCGCCGATGGCGCTGGTCGGCGTGCTGCGCGCGGTGTTCGACCCGGCGCACCCGGAGCTGAACGCTGTGGTCACGGGGCTGCCGGTCGCGGGCTTCACCGGCTCCCTGACCAATCGGTTCGACGGGCCGTTCCCCGAGTCGCGCGGGCTGGTGCGGGCCAAGACCGGCAGCTTGACCAACGTGAGCAGCCTGGCCGGGATCGTGGTCGACCAGGACGGCCACGCGATGCTCTTCGTGCTCATGGCTGACCAGATCCGCAAGCCCGACGAGACCAAGGCGCAGCGGGCTCTGGATGCCGCCGCCGGAGCGCTCGGCGCCTGTCACTGCGGGGTTTCAAACTCGAGCGGCTAGGTCGACTATGGTGACGGCATGAGCGTCGACGTACTGCCCCTGCCGACGTACGACGGAGCCGAGGTCGTGGTGCCCGCGCCCGACGCCGGCCCGGGCAACTGGTCGGGTGCCGCGTCCGCAATCCTGGTCGACGGGACGTTCTGGCTGACCTACCGCGTCCGTCGTCCGCCGACGGCGCACACGACCTGGTGACGCTGGTCCGCTGACCGCCCTGTCCCGTCGAGTGACCCCGTGTGGTCGTCGCAGAGCCGCCCCGACGACCACATGGGTCACTCGACGCGAACCGACCATGGCCGCATCATGAGGGCATGACGCAGACACCAGCGGCCGGCTGGTTCGCGGACCCGCGAGGATGCGACGCAGTTCCGCTACTGGGACGGGACGGCCTGGACCGCGCACCGATCCCCGCGCGGGCCGACGACCGCCGCTCAGGTCGGCCAGGCCGGCGCGGATCTCGCGGACGGGCTGGCGAAGGGGTTCACGGCGGTCGGCAACTGGGTGAACCAGAACACCGCCATGGGCCAGACCCCCACCTTCGTCTCCGTGGCCGCCTCCTGCCGCGACGAGCCCGCGAGGCACCCACTGTCGGTGAACGCCACCCTCGTACTCGCGCCGACCGACCTCGCCGGCGTGGCGCAGGTCTTCGCACGCACCGCGACCGCCGTGACCGCGGAGGGTGCCACCCTGGACAACGAGATCTGCCGTCTGGTCCCCAACCCGTGGAACCCCCAGGAGCCCAACGGCGTTGCCGTCTTCGTCGGAGGCAGTCAGGTGGGGCGGCTGCCGGCCGACCTCGAGGCTGCTTACTGCCCGCCGCTGGCGCAGCTCACCTCTCGCGGGCTGCTCGCCACCGGCGTGGCGGACCTGTGGGCGCAGGGTGCGGGCACCGTGTCCGCGGCCCGGGTCACGGTGCAGCTGCCGGAGGTCGCGGCGCTGACCTGACCCCCGCGAATCAGGCGCGGGCGTGCCCGCCCCAGTTCGCCAGCTTGGTCGCGATCGTGTGCAGGTCGGCCCGCCAGACGTCCTCGGGACCGGCCGGGAGCACGTCGTCCCACTCGATCGTCGGTGAGCCGACCACGCCGGCGAGCCGGGCGGTCCGGCCGACGAACCAGGTGTGCGCATGGACGCTGCCATCGCCGTACCGAAGCACGTGGCAGCGGGCGATCTGGTCCAGCCCTTCGATGATGCGGGTCAACCGGGTGGCGATGCGGCCGTGCTGGGATGCGAGCTCGTCGTCGAGCTGGCCGAAGTCCAGGTGCCTTCGCGGCTCGAGGATGAGCACGATCGGGAGCCCGCTCGGCCGGCCGACGTGCTTGAGCACCCAGTCGTCGTCCTCCCAGACGACGTTCTCCGGTGGGACCCCGAAGCAGGACGGGCAGGGCTTGTCCGCGCTCTCGCCCGCCCGCAGCGGGTCGTCGGACGGCGGCGGCAGCACCCGCGGGACGATCGCCCCGTCGACCACCTCCCACGGGAAGTTGTCCCGGTCGTTGCTCGGCGGCGCCGTGAGACGACCGCCGTCACCGACGGTCTCGCGGATGCGGGCGTGGACCTGCTCGGCTGACTCGGCCATGTCCGCAACCCTGCCAAACGAGGGTGCGACTGCTGTGCGCCGGGGGGTTGCCTAGATGAGTAAGTCCAAGGGCTCGCACGCTACGCGACGCACAGCATCCACGCTGGCGGCGTTGCCGACGCTCGAAAGATGCCCAACCTGCCTTCGCGCCGGCGCCTTGCCAGCGCGGCGCTGAGCGCCGCTCGCTTGCACGACCCCTTGGACTTGCTCATCTAGTGTGGATCCGTGCCCGACGTCACGCTCCCGTCCGCGCCGCAGGTCGTCGGCGCCACCCACGTCCACTCAGGCAAGGTGCGTGACCTCTACGAGCTGACCGAGGGGCCGCACGAGGGTCGGCTGCTGATGGTGGCCAGCGACCGGATCTCGGCCTACGACTTCGTCCTCGACTCGACGATCCCCGACAAGGGCGAGGTGCTCACCCGGATGTCGCTGTGGTGGTTCGAGCAGCTCGCCGATGTCGTCGACAACCACGTCGTCTCGACCGACGTACCCGAGCAGGTGCGCGGCCGGGGGGTCATCTGCGAGCGGCTGCACATGGTGCCGGTCGAGTGCGTGGCGCGCGGCTACCTCACCGGCTCCGGGCTGCGCGACTACGACGTCTCCGGGAACCGTCTGCGGCATCGCCCTGCCCGACGGGCTCGAGGACGGCAGCCGGCTGCCCGAGCCGCTGTTCACGCCCACCACCAAGGGCGCGCTGGGCGAGCACGACGAGGCGATGACCTACGAGCAGGTCGAAGGGACGGTCGGTGCCGACGTCGCCGCGACCCTGCGCGAGCTGACCCTCCAGGTCTACCAGCGAGCCGAGGAGCTGGCCCGCGAGCGCGGCATCATCCTGGCCGACACCAAGCTCGAGCTCGGCCACCGCGGCGACGGCGCGATGGTGCTCGCCGACGAGGTGCTGACGCCGGACTCGTCGCGGTTCTGGCCGGCCGCGGAATGGCACCCGGGTCGCCCGCAGCCGTCGTTCGACAAGGACATCGTCCGCGGCTGGCTGACCTCCCCGGCCTCGGGCTGGGACCGCACCTCCGGCGAGCCGCCGCCGCCGCTGCCTCCGGACGTCGTCGCGCGCACCCGGGCGCGGTACGTCGAGGCCTACGAGCTCCTGACCGGCTCAGCGTTCTGAGCGTGCGCGACGTCGGTGGCCGGGTCGACTTCACCGTCCCCAGGGAGGTCGCCTTCGACTACTTCATCGACCCGCGGCACCGACCCCAGTGGCAGTCGTCCCTTGCGCGGATCTCGGCCGTGGACGGCGACCCCCGTGTCGGCCAGACCTGGGTCGACGAGACCAGGCTCGGGCTGAAGCCGCGGATGCGCACCACCGAGCTCGATCGGCCCCGCCGCTGGTCGGAGTCCGGCACCTGGCGCCTGGTCCGGGCCGAGCTCGCGCTGAGGTTCGACGACGCGCCCGGCGGTGGCTGCACCGTCGGCTACCGGTTCCGCATCCACGTGCTGGGCCCGCTGGGGTTCGTGATCAGCGTCCTGTCCGCGCCCGCGGTCCGCGCCGACCTGAGGCGCGCTGCCCGGGTCCTCTCGGCCCGATGACTGGGTAGGTTGGCGCCAACACCGAGTGACGGAGGCCACCGTGTCCACGAAGTACAACCTCGCCACCCTGCTCGAGAACAGCGTCGCTGCCTACCCGGAGCGGGAGGCGATCGTCTTCCCGGCCACCGGTCGGCGGATGACCTACGCGGAGGTCGACGCGGTCGCCAACATGGTGGCCAACTTCCTTGTCAGCAAGGGGATCCAGCCCGGCGACAAAGTGGCGCTGAGCTGTCCCAACCTGCCGTACTTCTCCCTCGTCTACTGGGGGATCCTCAAGGCGGGAGGGGCCGTGGTGCCGCTCAACGTGCTGCTCAAGGGTCGCGAGGTGGCCTACCACCTGGACGACTCCGACGCGAAGGCGTACTTCTGCTTCCAGGGCACCGAGGAGCTGCCGATCGGCAAGGAGGGCCATGCCGGCTTCGAGCAGACCGACTCCTGCGAGCACTTCGTCGTGATCACCGCCGACCTCGCCGCCGAGTCGCCGTTCGAGGGCGTCGCGACATTCGGCCAGGCGTTGGGCGGGCAGGCACCGACGTTCGACAGCGTCGAGACCGATGAGGACGACACCGCGGTGATCCTCTACACCTCGGGCACCACCGGACAGCCCAAGGGTGCCGAGCTGCGGCACCGCAACATGCGCGACAACGCCCTGCTGGGCGAGTCGCTCTTCGAGATCGACCCCGAGAACCCAGAGCGGTTCCTGTGCGTGCTGCCGCTGTTCCACTCCTTCGGCCAGACGGTCATCCAGAACGCCGGCGCCGCGACCGGCGGCACCGTGGTGATGCTGCCCCGGTTCGAGGCCGGGCCGGCCCTGCAGCTGATGCAGGACGAGGGCATCACGTTCTTCGCCGGCGTCCCCACGATGTACTGGGGGCTGCTCGGGGCTCTGAAGGAGGCCGGCGACTCGGTCGACGTCGAGAAGCTGGCCGCGACGCTGCGGGTCGCGGCGGCCGGCGGCTCGGCCCTGCCGATCGAGGTGCACAAGAACTTCAAGGAGAAGTTCGGCGTGACGATCCTCGAGGGCTACGGGCTCTCGGAGACCTCGCCGGTCGCCAGCTTCTCGCCGTTGGGCGAGGGGCCACGTGTCGGCTCCATCGGGATCCCGATCCCCGGCGTCGAGATGAAGCTGATCGACCCGGAGAGCTGGGACGAGGTCGACCCGGAGCGCAGTGACCCCGACGCCATCGGCGAGATCGCGATCAAGGGCCACAACATCATGAAGGGCTACTACGGCCGCCCCGACGCGACCGCAGAGGCCATCAAGGACGGGTGGTTCCGCTCGGGCGATCTGGGCCGCCGCGACAAGGACGGCTGGTACTACATCGTCGACCGGTCCAAGGACATGATCATCCGCGGCGGCTACAACGTGTACCCGCGGGAGATCGAGGAAGTCCTGATGACTCATGCCGACGTCTCGCTGGCCGCCGTCATCGGCGTACCCCACGAGAGCCACGGCGAGGAGATCAAGGCGGTCGTCATCCTCGAGGACGGCGCTGAGATCACCGAGGACGAGCTGGTCGCCTGGGGCAAGGAGCAGATGGCCGGCTACAAGTACCCGCGGATCATCGAGTTCGTCCCGAACCTGCCGATGACCGCGACCGGCAAGATCCTCAAGCGCGAGCTGTCATGACCTTGGGCCGCGCGCTCGGCCTCTCGATCGCCGGCGTCATGGTGCTGGTCGGCGCACTCTTCACCGGCCAGGGGCTGGGCTGGATCGGCGGCAGCAGCATGACCGGCGACGACACCTGGGCGATCATCGGCCCGGTCATCGCCGGCCTCGGGGTGGCCCTGGCCATCTCGATCGTCGGGAACGCCCGCCAGCGATAGCCCCCGGCGGCCGCCTCACGCAAACGGGTCGGGCAGGCCGCCCGGGAGCTTGGCGAGCAGCTCGCGGGCCTGGGCGGCCGACTTGTGCTCGACCAGGACCTCGTACTTCGTCGCAACGACCTGGGTGACCGAGGAGAAGTCGCGCTGGCCGCGGGTCAGGGCGTAGCCCACCAGTGCCCAGATGATGCCGAACACGGCGCCGAAGAGGACGGTCGTGAGGAGGGTGGCCACGAAGCCGGAGTCGTCGACGAACAGCGAGAGCACCAGGCCGACGAAGACGCCCAGCCAGATGCCTGACAGCAGCCCTCCGAGCGCCACCCGGCCGGTGGTGAGCCGGCCGGTGATCCGCTCGATCCGCTTGAGGTCGGTGCCGACGATCATGCACTGCTCGACGGGGAACTTGTTGTCGGAGAGGAAGTCGACGGCCTTCTGCGCGGCCGCGTAGTCGTCGTACACGGCCAGTGACTGCGGGAAGTCCAGGCCCAGCGGCGCTGATGCTGCAGCGGCGCGGCCGGAGGGGTTGCCCATGCTCATGGAGCCAGTGTGCAACAGGGCCACCTAGGATGAGCGCGTGCCCCGAGTCGTCGTCGACGTCATGCCGAAGCCAGAGATCCTCGACCCGCAGGGCAAGGCGGTGCTCGGCGCCCTGCCCCGGCTCGGCTTCTCCGGCGTGCTCGACGTGCGCCAGGGCAAGCGGTTCGAGCTCGAGCTGTCCGGAGAGGTCACCGACGAGGTGCTGGACCAGGTGCGCGAGATGGCCGGCACGCTGCTCTCCAACCCGGTGATCGAGAACTACGAGGTCCGCGTCGAGGCCCGGGCAGCCGACCGGTGAGGGTCGGGGTCGTCACCTTCCCCGGCTCGCTCGACGACGTCGACGCCCAGCGCGCGATCCAGGTCGGCGGGCACGACGCGGTCCCGCTCTGGCACGGCGACCACGACCTCCGGGGCGTCGACGCGGTGGTGCTGCCGGGCGGCTTCTCGTACGGCGACTACCTGCGCTGCGGGGCGATCTCGCGCTTCTCGCCGGTGATGAGCGAGGTGATCGACGCCGCCGGTCGCGGGATGCCGGTGCTCGGCATCTGCAACGGCTTCCAGATCCTCTGTGAGTCGCACCTGCTGCCGGGCGCGCTGATCCGCAACGACCACCGCAAGTTTGTGTGCCGCGACCAGCGCCTGCGGATCGAGAACAACCGCACCCCCTGGACCACGGCGTACGCCGAGGGCGCGGAGGTGACGATCGTGCTCAAGAACGGCGAGGGCGGGTTCGTCGCCGACGCCGAGACGCTCGACCGGATCGAGGGCGAGGGCCAAGTCGTGGCGCGTTACCTGGACGGCAACCCGAACGGGTCGATGCGCGACATCGCCGGCATCACCAACGAGCGCGGCAACGTGGTCGGCCTGATGCCCCACCCCGAGCACGCGGTCGAGGAGCTCACCGGCGCCGGCACCGACGGGCTCGGCTTCTTCACCTCGCTGGCCGAGCACACCTTCGCCACGCCCTAGCGGTTCCCCGCCTGCAGCGCGGCCCACGAGGCCGGGCCGACCACGCCGTTCTCGGCGATGCCGTTCTTGGTCTGCCAGGCGACCACTGCCGCCTGGGTGACCGAGTCGTATATGCCATTGATCGCGAGGGCGTGCTTGGGCGACGCTGCGTTCAGGGCGCGCTGGGCACGGCGTACGTCCTCGCCGGACGAGCCGAGGTTCAGGACCGTGGTCGGTCCGGCGCTGAGCAGTGTCATCCAGGCGCTCCGCGAGAACATGGCGGACCGGCGCAGCCCAAGCTGCTTCTGCCAGCGGTGCACGGCCTTCGTCAGGCGGCCGCTCCAGGCACCCTTGACCTTGCCCTTGAAGACGCCGTGCTCCTTCAGCAGGCACTTGAGCGCCGACACCTCGGTCGGGTTCGGGGTGTGGCCCCGGGACGGCGCCTTGAGCCTGGGGTAGTTGGGCAGGTCGACCGGGGTTCCGTGGCAGTGGTCCACCGCCGCGGGACCGGTAGAGCGCGAGGTGAGGTCCAGGTAGTTGCGGTCGATGTTGATCGTCACCCCACCCCACGTCTCGTTGTGTCCACCCTGGAACTGCTTCATCCGGGCGCCCGGTCGCCACCCGTCCTCGCGGATGTACGTCGTCGAGGTGTTGGCCTGGCCGTCCCACCGGGCGATCCAGATCTGGTCGGGCAGCGTGAACACTCCCGGCCGCAGCACCCGGGCATCGTCGAGCGACTTCATGCCGGAGCCGGCGCTGGAGTAGACGCCGGATACGTAGCCGAGTGCGTGCAGCTGCTGGGTCCATGCGCTGAGGAACCACAGCGAGGACTCACGGCAGGTGGCGTTGGTGACGTCGTACCCCTCGAGGTCGTACCACAGCGTGCTGCCCGGCACGATGCCGAGCGCCTGGGCCGCGGCCACCGCGGTCGACGCCTCGGCGGTTCCCTGCTTGAAAGCCTTCTGATAGGAGCCGGTCTGGTTGAGCTTCGTGCTGATCACCGGGTCGTTGCCGTAGCGCGGGAACGACGGGTGGCAGGCGGCCTGCGGGCCCAGCGTGATCGGCAGCAGCCGCCAGCCCTTGGCCAGCTGGGTGCTGACCCAGGTGGGGGTGAGGTTGGGCTGGTCGCGGCAGCCACGGGAGGCCCCGGAGATGTAGATGCCGACGGCGCGGAACGGCGAGTGCTTCAGCCAGGCGTCCATCTTCCACTGCTCGGGAGCAAGGCACTGGTCGAAGCCCAGCCCGGTGTAGGTGCCCGGCGTGACCGGGTTGGTGGCCAGCTGCTTCGCGGCCGGGGTGGCCACGGTGTCGCCCTCGGCCCCGGCGGGGGCGGCCTGGAGCCCCAGTGCGGCGGTGGCCACTACTGCTGCGAGCGCGACGAACCTCGTCACTGGTCCTGAATGGGCGCGTGGGCGGAGGGTCGGACGAGACATGGTGCGGGCTCCTGGGGGAAGACAGTGGCCGTGGTTCCGCAAGCACCGTAATCACTCCAGTCACACCCGTCACTGGGTTCACGAGAACTACAATGTTGTAATTCGTCGCCGACTCCGTGTTCCCCGCTCAGGCGGTCTGGTGCGCCGAGCCCGCATCGGGGTACACAGCACGCGTGGATCCACGGGGTGAGCTTGATCGCGCCGAGAGCTGGCCTGCCCCGCACCCGTCGCCTCCGGCACCGCCGCCGCGCGAGTACGGCGTCCCGGGGACGCCGAAGAGGCACACCCTGTTGTGGGCGCTGGCCGCGATCGTCCTCGGTGCAGTGATCGCGACCGAGCTCTTCGTGGTGCTCCGGCTGAACGCGGACAATGACACCTCGAAGGCCACGCCCGCCCCGGCGCCGAGCGGCTCACCCAGCGCGTCTGCCCCGCCGGCAGCGAGAGTGCGCTGCTGGGACGGCACCGGCGCGCAGCAGGTCTCCGAGTGCCCGCAGCCGGCGGGACGGGCCGGCCTCGAGTGGGTCTTCCCCTCGCTCGCGGAGCAGAAGTGCGGTGTCCCGACCACGCCCGGTCCCGAAGTGGTGCTCCGGATCCTCTGCGCCGACCATTTGCAGGACGGCAGCCGAGTCGTGATCGGCTACGTCCAGTGGCGCTCCGTCGACGACGGGTACGCCTTCTTCGAGGGCCAGGAGCTCGACCGCTCCGACGTCCCGGACCAGGACGGCAACATCGTGCTCCACCAGTGGGCGGGCACCTCGGGAGCCACCCAGAAGGTCGTCGGCTTGTACGCCGAGGAGCCCTTCAGCATCAGCGTCACACTGCCGGAGTCCGCCGACTTCGTGCAGGACGCCTTGGGACAGGTCGCGGTGGCTCGCCCGCCCGACCAGGTCCGCGGCGAGCCGCTGTCCTGACCCGCGCCGACGTCTCGACGTACCGCCGGTAGATTGCTGTCGTGCCCGAGGCCGCCGCCCCGACCATCCCCCTCCTCGACACGGTCGACGTGGCCGCCGAGGACCCGCGCCGCGACCAGCCGTGGGCAGATCTCGGGCTCAAGGCGGACGAGTACGCGCGGATCCGCGAGATCCTCGGCCGGCGGCCGACCAGCTCCGAGCTCGCGATGTACAGCGTGATGTGGAGCGAACACTGCTCCTACAAGAGCTCGAAGGTGCACCTCAAGCAGTTCTCCGAGATCCCGCAGGAGACTCCGATCGGCAAGATGCTCGCCGGCATCGGCGAGAACGCCGGCGTCATAGACATCGGCCAGGGGTACGCCGTCACCTTCAAGATCGAGTCCCACAACCACCCGTCCTACGTCGAGCCCTACCAGGGCGCGGCGACCGGGGTGGGCGGCATCGTCCGCGACATCCTCGCGATGGGCGCCCGGCCGGTGGCGGTGATGGACCCGCTGCGGTTCGGCCCGCTCGACGCCGACGACACCCACCGGCTGCTGCCCGGGATCGTGGCCGGGGTCGGCGGCTACGGCAACTGCCTCGGGCTGCCCAACATCGGCGGCGAGGCCGTCTTCGACCCCAGCTACCTGGGCAACCCGCTGGTCAACGCGCTGTGCGTCGGCGTGCTGCGCCACGAGGACCTGCACCTGGCCAAGGCCAGCGGCGTCGGCAACCAGGTGATCCTCTACGGCGCCAAGACCGGCGGCGACGGGATCGGTGGGGTGAGCATCCTCGCGAGCGAGACGTTCGAGGACACCGGTCCGGCCAAGCGACCCAGCGTCCAGGTCGGCGACCCGTTCATGGAGAAGCTGCTCATCGAGTGCACCCTCGAGCTGTTCGCGGCCGGGCTGGTCAGCGGCATCCAGGACCTCGGTGGCGCCGGGCTCTCGTGCGCGACGTCCGAGCTGGCCAGCGCCGGGGACGGCGGCATGCACGTCGACCTCGACCGGGTGCCGCTGCGCGACTCGACGCTGGCTCCCGAGGAGATCCTGATGAGCGAGTCCCAGGAGCGGATGATGGCCGTCGTCGCTCCCGATGACGTGGCCGCTTTCCTCGACATCTGCGCGAAGTGGGAGGTGGACGCCACCGTCATCGGCGAGGTCACCGACACCGGCCGCCTCCAGGTCGACTGGCACGGCGAGCGCGTCGTCGACGTACCCCCGCGCAGCGTCGCGCACGACGGGCCCGACCTACGAGCGTCCCTTCGCGCGGCCGGCCACGCAGGACGCCTTGCAGGCGGACCGGGCCGAGGTGCTGCCTCGCCCGGCCACGGGCCCCGAGCTGCGCCAGACGCTGCTCCGGCTGGCCGGCAGCCCGAACCTCTGCGACAAGTCGTGGATCACCGACCAGTACGACCGCTACGTGCGCGGCAACACCGTGCTCGCCCAGCCCTCCGACAGCGGGATGGTCCGGGTCGACGAGGAGACCGGGCTCGGGGTCGCCGTGGCGACCGACTGCAACGGCCGGTTCGCCGCCCTCGACCCGTACGCCGGCGCGCAGCTCGCGCTGGCCGAGGCGTACCGCAACGTGGCGACCGGCGGCGCCAGGCCGCTGGCGATCTCCGACTGCCTCAACTTCGGCTCGCCCGAGGACCCCGGGGTGATGTGGCAGTTCGCCGAGGCCTGCCGCGGGCTCAAGGACGCGTGCGTCGAGCTCGGCATCCCGGTCACCGGCGGCAACGTCAGCCTCTACAACCAGACCGGCGAGGCGGCCATCCTCCCGACGCCGGTGGTCGCGGTGCTCGGGGTGATCGACGACGTCGCCCGACGGACGCCGACCGGGTTCGTCGCGCCGGGCGACGTGGTCCTCCTGCTCGGCGAGACGCGCGAGGAGCTGTCCGGGTCGGAGTGGGCCCACGTCGTGCACCACCACCTCGGGGGGCTGCCGCCGGCCGTGGACCTGGCGCGCGAGCAGGCGCTGGCCGAGCTGCTCCGCGAGGCGGTCGGCCTGGCGACCAGCGCGCACGACCTCTCCGACGGCGGCCTGGCCCAGGCACTGGTCGAGTCGGTGCTGCGCCACGAGGTGGGCGTCGAGGTGTCGCTCGACGGTGACCCGTTCGTCGCGCTCTTCTCCGAGTCGGCGGGGCGCGTGCTGGTCACCGTGGCGCCCGGTGACGTGGACCGCCTGTCCGCTTTGGCCGAGCGGCACGGCGTACCGGTCACCGAGCTCGGCCGGACCGGCGGCGGCGTACTCGGAGTGGCCGGTCTGTTCGATGTCGGTCTACCGCTGCTGCGGGACACGTGGACCCGCACGCTGCCCGACGCGCTTGGCTGACGATCTGGTGATCTCCGACGCCTGGACGGTCCCGGCGGCGGAGCTGGTCGAGCGGTTCTCGCGGTCGTCCGGTCCGGGTGGCCAAGGGGTCAACACCGCGGACACCCGGGTGCAGCTCTCCTTCGACGTCGCGGGATCGGCCTCGCTGCCCGACCACCTGCGCGACCGCGTCCTCGAACGGGTCACCGCCCGGCTGGTCGACGGCGTCCTGACCGTGACGGCCGGCGAGCACCGGACCCAGCTGGACAACCGGCGAGCGGCCCGGGAGCGGCTGGCCGAGGTGCTCCGCGAGGCGGCCGCCGCGCCTCCTCGGAAACGACGTGCCACGCGCCCGACCCGCGGCTCGAAGGAGCGCCGGCTCACCGAGAAGAAGCGTCGGGGTGAGACGAAGCGGGGCCGGCAGGGCCGGTTCGACTGACCGCCCAACCGATCGCAGCTGCGTGGCGTCCACTCCGTAAAGGGCCGCGCACTTCTCGCACCGGCCGCCATGAGTGAAGGTGGACCATGATCCTCAAGCACCTGCGCACCAACCTCGTCGCCTACGTCGCCATCGCCGTTGCTGTCTCCCTCGGCACCGGCACGGCCTACGCCGCCGTGAAGATCCCCAACGGGTCGATCACCGCCGCCAAGCTGCACAAGAACGCGGTGACCTCGACCAAGATCAAGAACGGCACGATCAAGCCGAAGGACATCAAGAAGCCGACCTGGGTGCAGAGCACCACGCTGGTCAGCGGGACGCCGCCGGCCGTGCCCGACCTGATCAGCATCGCGCCGTACGACTTCAACCTGCCGACCAAGGGCCGGGTCAGCGTCACGGTGTTCATCCCGACCATCGGCGGGAGCTGCGACAACGGCAACCCCGACCAGCCCACGATCGGTCTGTACATCGACAACGTCGCGATCCCGGCGACGGCGGCCACCGTGCCCGGCGGTGCGAACGACCGGTCGGTCCAGCTGACGGCGACGCTGCCGCTCAACGCCGGTCTGCACGCCGGCCGGGTCGGCATCACCTGCTCCGGTGCGTCGCAGCCGAACAACATCGCCTCGCCCGGCGCCAAGACCTGGACGATCATCCTCACGGGCTGATGGTCTGATGGGCGGGTGAGGCGCCGTACCCTGCTCCGGATCCCGGCGCTGGGTGCGGCGACCTTGACGCTGTCCGGGTTCGCGGGATGCGTCGACGAGGAGGGTGGGCCGGTGGCAGCTTCGGCGGGAACGGTGACGATCCGGTACGGCGACGACCCGAGCCAGTTCGCCGAGCTCACCCTGCCCGACGGCACGCCGCGTGGGGTCGTCGTGGTGATCCACGGCGGGTTCTGGAAGGCGGCGTACG
This sequence comes from uncultured Actinomycetota bacterium, assembly GCA_963817125.1. Lineage (GTDB taxonomy): Bacteria > Actinomycetota > Actinomycetes > Propionibacteriales > Nocardioidaceae > Nocardioides. Next base: position 139,078 of record CAWFNB010000005.1, on the reverse strand, counting down.
ACCTCTCGCTCGGTCGACCCCTCGCCGCCGACCTCGTGCGTCACGGCTGGGCTGCGTTGAACATCGAGTACCGGCGGGTGGGCCCCGCTGGAGCTGGGGGAGGCGGCGGCGTCCCGGCGACGCTCGACGACGTACGCGCGGCCATCGGCACGCTGGTCGGCCAGGGACTCGACCTGACCCGGGTCGTCACCCTGGGCCACTCGGCCGGCGGCCACCTGGCCGCCTGGGCCGGCGGCGCGGTGGACGCGGTCACCCACGTCATCGCGCAGGCCGGCGTCCTCGACCTGGTCGCCGCCGACCGTGACGGGCTCGGCAGCGGAGCGGTGCGGGCGTTCCTGGGTCACCCGGCCGGGCCGGGCGACGCCGCGGTCGACCCGCGCCAGCAGGTGCCCCTCGATGTCCCGGTCTGGTGCGTGCACGCCAGCGACGACGACATGGTCCCGGTCAGCCAGTCGCGGGACTACGTCGCCGCCGCGACCGCCGCCGGAGGGCGGGCCGAGCTGGTCGAGGTCGGCGGCGACCACTTCGTCGTCATCGACGAGAACGCCTACGCCTGGCGACAGACGCTGGAGATCCTGCACGGGATCGGCTGAGCGCTGGCCTTTAGCTCGGCGGCAGGTTCGAGATCTTCTGCCAGATCTTGCGGGACAGGCCGACGGTGAGGGTCTCGATCGTGGACACGGTCTCGAGGATGACCGAGTCGCGCGACTCCTCGGCGCACAGGGCGGCCGTCTTGCCGACCAGGCTGAGCATCTCCGAGCAGTAGTCGAGGTACCGCTCGACCTGGTCGCGGGTCATCCCCAGCGGCTTGCTCACGCTGGTCGGGACGAAGCTCGGTTTCAGCTGCTCGGGGTCCTTGGTGAGCTGGTGCATGTCGATGACGTGCGCGGTGGACCGCAGCTGGTGCAGCAGGTTGAGCAGCCGGCTGCGTTGAAGCCGCTCCGGGAAGGACCAGAGGAAGAAGATCGCGATCGCCGCGTACACCAGGTCGCTGATCGCCGTCTCTGCCAGCCCCAGCACGTCGATGGAGCTCTTCACCTCGTCGTCGAAGAAGGCCTCGTGCAGGGCGAGAAGAATCGCCAAGGCGGTCACCACGAGGACGAACGCCATCACCACACGCGAGACGATCCGGACCATGCGGATCCGGCGCTGCCCCTGGCCGGCGGAGGTCTGCACCTCTTCGACGAGCAGGATCAGGTCACCGCACACGCCGAGCAGCCCGCGCTTGGGGAACCGCGCCTCGATCCGGCCGTACAGCTCCTCGACCGTCTCGCGGACCGCCGGCGCCTCGAGCGGCTCGTGCAGGTCCGACTCCACGGCCGCAGCCTAGAGCCCCACCCGCGCCGCGCCGCAGCACCTCACTGCACGCTGACCCGTCACTTTTGGCCCGCCAAAGGACGCCGACCCGTCATTTCTGGTCGGCCGAGACCGGCCAGAAGTGACGGGTCAGCGGTGATTCAAGGGCCAGAAGTGACGGGTCAGCGTGGTGGAGGGGTTTCTAACAGGAGGAACGCATGGCCCGGAGGCCGACCCAGAGACCGAGAGCTGCCACCGCGGCCGAAGCCAGGGCGCCGTAGGCCACCGTGTCGACCGGGAAGCTGCCGGCGAACAGCGTGCGCTCGGCCTCGACGACGTACTTCAGCGGGTTGAGGTCGGAGGCGAAGCGCAGCCAGCCCGGCGCCCCGTCGAGGGGCAGCAGTACGCCGGCCAGCAGCAGCACCGGGAAGACCAGCGTCTGCTGCACGGTCCAGAACAGCCATTCCTGGTCCTTGGAGACCAGCGCAAGCGCGAAGCTCAGCGCGCCGATGCCGATGCTGAAACCGGCCAGGATCACGACGCCGATCAGCACGTGCGCGAGGTGCAGGTCGAAGCTGAACGGCGTCACGACGGCCACGATGATCGCGGCCTGCATCAGCATCGGGACGATCTCCTTGAGCGCCCGGCCGATCAGGAGTGAGGAGCGCGAGAGAGGCGACACGAGCAGCCGCTCGTGCGAGCCGGTCATGATCTCCTGGGTCAGGTTGGCCCCGGTGAACGAAGCGCCCATCAGTGCAGTCATCGCGATGATGCCGGGCACGAACCACTGCAGCGCGGACCCGTCCTCGACCTTCGGCAGCAGCGGCGCGAACAGCCCGAGGAAGACCAGCGGCTGCACCATGGCGAACAGCACGGACGCCGGCTCCCGGAAGACCGGACGCAGCTCGCGCACCATGACGTTCCAGGTGTCGGCGAGCACGCCGGGCGCCTTCGGCAACACTGCCTCTGACGGGCGGATGGTCACGGGGGCCTCGACGGTCACGGTCATGCTGCTTCTCCTTCGATCTCGGTCTCGTTGTTGTCGGCGGTCTCGTTGCTCTCGCGCAGGCTGCGGCCGGTCAGCTCGAGGAAGACGTCGTCGAGGGTCGCGCTCACGACCTCGATCCGGGCGGCCGGCACTCCCTGCCAGGCCAGGTCGGTCACCAGTCCGGGCGCGGTCTCCGCGCCATGCGGGGCCCGCACTCGCACCACGGGACCCCGCCGCTCGATCTCGGCGCCCGCTCCCAGGATCACCTCGGCGTGCCACGCCGCAGTGGTCGCGTCCGCCTCGGTCTCGAAGCCCAGCGTCACCAGGTCCCCGAGCCTGGACTTGAGCCGGCTCGCGGTGTCGTCGGCGATCACCCGGCCGTGGTCGATGACCACCACCCGGTCGGCGATCGCGTCGGCCTCCTCGAGGTAGTGCGTGGTCAGCACGATCGTGGTGCCCTGCTCGTCGTGCAGCCGGCGGATCTGCTCCTGCAGGTTGGCCCGGTTCTGCGGGTCCAGCCCGGTCGACGGCTCGTCGAGGAAGAGCAGCCGCGGCGTGTGCACCAGGCCGATGGCGACATCGAGCCGGCGCCGCTGACCTCCGGACAGGGTCGAGACCGGCCGCATCGCCTGCTCGTCGAGGTCGAAGGCGTCCAGCAGCTCCTCGGCCCGGTGGTACGCCGCGGCGCGGGAGAGCCCGAACGCGCGACCCTGGCTCACCAGCTCGTCACGTCCGCGCTGCTGGTGGCCGGCCGCGTTGCCCTGCCCCACGTAGCCGATGCTGCGCCGCACCTGGCGGCGCTCGCGGACCACGTCGTACCCGGCGACCTGAGCACTGCCGGAGGTCGGCTCGATGAGGGTGGTCAGCATCCGCAGCGTCGTCGACTTGCCGGCGCCGTTGGGACCGAGGAAGGCCACGAGCTCGCCGTCGCGGACGTCGAGGTCGAGACCGCGGACGGCCTCGACGGTCAACTTGTGGCGGGTGAAGTGCCGGGTCAGCCCCTGGGTGCGGATCACCATCTGGTTCGGTGCGCTGGATGAGTTCATGCAGACCACGCTAGAAGCCATTCAGGTCAGTTTCTGTCCTCAATCAGAACTAGTCTGTGAGCCATGAACACCAGCGCCCGCATGCTGCGGCTGCTCTCCCTGCTGCAGACCCATCGCTACTGGCCCGGGGGCGAGCTCGCCGACCGGCTGGAGGTCAGCGGGCGCACCCTGCGCCGCGACGTGGACCGGCTCCGCGAGCTCGGGTACGTCGTCGACGCGGTCCGCGGCGTCGCCGGGGGCTACCAGCTGCGGGCCGGCGGGCAGCTGCCGCCGCTGCTGCTCGAGGACGAAGAGGCGGTGGCGATCGCGGTCAGCCTCCAGTCCTCGGCTGCGGGAGCGGTGGCCGGCATGGAGGAGACCTCGGTGCAGGCCCTCACCAAGGTGATCGGGCTGATGCCGCCCAGGCTCCGCCGGCAGATGGACGCGCTCCGATCGCAGACCGAACGACTGCCCTGGTCCGGCGGCCCGGCGGTCGATCCCACGCTGCTCACCATGCTGGCCCAGGCCTGCCGCGACGACGAGCCCATGCATTTCACCTACACGGCAAGGGACAGCGAACCGACCGAGCGCTGGGTCGAGCCGCACCGCATGGTGTCCATGGGCCGTCGCTGGTACCTGGTCGCCTACGACCGCACCCGCCAGGACTGGCGATCGTTCCGCGTCGACCGGATCAGCGAGCCACGCACCAGCGGCCAGCGGTTCCGGCCCCGCGAGCTGCCCGCCGAGGACGCTCTCTCCTTCGTCCAGGTCGGCATACGCCGGATGCCGCAGCGGTACGCCGTACGCGTCGTCCTCGACGCCGACCCCGCCGAGCTCGAGGCCTTCGTCGGCCAGTGGGCCACGGTCGTGGCGGAGGATGGCCGCGCCGTCCTGGAGATGAAGGTGGACTCCCTCGACTGGCCGATGTTCGTGCTTGCGAACGTGGCTGCGGACTTCACCGTCGAGTCGCCGCCCGAGCTGGCGGAGGCCGTGTCGCGGGTGGCCGCGCGGTTCCAGCGGTCGGGAGCCCTGTCCCGAGCCGAGTAGTCGCGCTACGCCTGAAGCAATACCCACGGGGGATGACTGGGACGAACCGCCGCGCCGCTCCAGGACGAGTGCGGCGAGTCGGCAGGGGCGCTGGTCCTCGTCCAGGACGTCACTCTCGAGCGCGAGGAGGGCGAACAGGCGCACGAGCGGGTTCGCCAACAGGTGGTCCAGGCGATCAACCGGGCGGCTCGAGCATCCTGTCTCTCTCGAGCGTTCTGACATCCTGTGGCCCGTGCCCGACGCTCGGCCGCTCGCAGGCGAGCGCTACCACCTCCTCGGCATCGCCGGTCGGGGGATGGCGCCCCTCGCGGTGACGGCGCAGCACCTGGGGGCAGAGGTCTCGGGGTGCGACGTGGCCGGAAGGCCGGCGTACGTCGACTACCTGGCCGAGGCGGGGCTGTCGGTGGCCACCGCACACTCGCCCGACCACGTCAGTGACCGGCGCACCACGCTGGTCGCCACCTCTGTGGTCCGGCCCGACGAGCCGGAACTGGCCGCTGCGGCCGGCAGACATTGGCGCCGGACCGATCTGCTCGCCACGTTGCTCCGCGAGCGGCCATGTGTCGGGGTCACTGGCAGCCACGGCAAGGGCACCGTCGCCGCGCTCGCAACCGCCGCCGCGGCTGAAGCCGGACTCGATCCGCTCGCCGTCCTCGGCGTCCTGGTCCCGAGCTTCTCGGGAGCCACCCGGCTGGGGGACGGCCCTATCGTCGCGGAGGTCGACGACTCGGACCTGACTCTCGCCGGCCTCGACACCGACGTCGCCGTCGTCACGAACCTCGACCACGACCACGTCTACCTGGGCCACAGCCTGGCGGAGTCGGTGGCCGCCGTGGGTGAGTTCGTGAGCCGGGCTCGCGTGCGGGTGGTGCTGGGGCCGTCGCCGCGTGCGGACGCGCTCGCGGCGTACGCCGGGGCCGAGGTCTGGCGGTTCGGACGCGAGCTGGCGGCCCGGACGATCTCCGTCCACGACGGCGAGACGCGGCTGGAGCTGCGTGCACCGGACGGCGTTCGCGAGCAGGCGATCGTCCGGCTTCTCGGGCCGCGCACCGCGCACAACGCCGCCCTCGCCTTCGGCACCGCCCTGACCCTCGGCGCCGACCCTGGTTCCGCGGCGGCGGGTCTGGGGACCGTGACCACGTTGTCGGACCGGATGGAGCCGGTCGGCGTTCGCCGCGGTGTCCGCGTCTTCACCGACTACGGCTACAAGCACCCCGTGAATGTGCGGACCGGGCTGGCGGCCTTGCGGCGACACTTCCCGGAGGCCCGGATCACCGCGGTGTTCGAGCCCTTCGTGGGCTACCTCGCCACCTGGGGACGCCGCTACGCGCGTGCTCTCGGCGGTGCGGACCATGTCGTCCTCGCGCCGCCCACCTACCTCAAGGGCTACCCGGACGGCCAGGCGTTCGATGCGGGATGGGCGGACGCCTGCTCGGCGCCGACCGTTCGCGCAGCCGGGCGGGAAGAAGCGGTCGACGCGGCGCTGGCGCTCTGCCGGCCGGGCGACGTCCTCGTCGGCTTCGCCAGGGAGAACACGTTGGCGGACTGGAAGCAGCGTGTGGCCGCCTCATGAAGATCCTGATGACCAACACGTCCCTGGGCGAGCGCGCCGGCAGCGAGAGCTACCTCGAGACGGTTGCCTTCGAGCTGCGGCGGCTCGGCCACGAGGTGGTGTTCTTCTCGACGCGGTGCGGGTTCATGGCGGACCGGTTCCGCGAGGACGGCTTCACCGTGGTCGACCAGGTCGACCAGCTGCCCGGGGACCTCGACGTCGTCCACGGCCAGCACGCCGACACGGTTGCGTTGGTGCGCACCCGGCTCGCTGAGACTCCGCTGGTCTTCGCCTGCCACTCGTGGTTCATCCCGGTCGAGGACCCGATGAGCGAGCTCGGCGCAGCCGCGTATGTCTGCTTCAACGAGCTCACCCATCGCCGGCTCGCGGCACACGCGGCGACGGCAGGCAGCCCGATCGTCCGGATGACCCAGCCAGTCACGATCTCGTTCGCGGACTCCGAGCGCGTCCACATCCGACCGGAGCCGCGGTCCGCTGTGGCGGTCTCGCGTCGCATGATGCTGCGCCCCGACAAGCTGGCCGCTGCGTGCGTGGCGGCCGGCATCGACTTCGACTGGGTCGGCGCGCCGGGAGCGCCGTCGGCGGATCCCCGCGACCGGATGCGGGCCGCCGACATCGTCTTCGCCGAGGGCCGGACCGCGCTCGAGGCGATGTCCGCCGGGCGGGCGGTGTACGTCGTGGCCGAGTCGTACGTCGGCGGCTGGGTGACCGAGGCGTCGTACCCGCGGCTCGAGGCGGACGGCTTCACGGGCATCGAGGCTGACTTCAGCCCGGTCGACCTCGACGGGCTGGCAGCGGGATACCACCAGTACCTCGGAGTGCAGGCTCGACAGCTCGCGGTCCAGCACCACTCCGCGCAGCACCACGCGGTCCGGCTGGTCGAGCTCTACACCGCCGCCGCCGTCGCCCACGCGCCGGCCGGCCAGTCGTCCGCCGCGCCCAGTGCTGCCGTCGTGGCCGCGGAGCGGTTCGGGCTGGAGAAGCGTGCGGTGGCCGGGGAGTGGCTGGCCGCGGAGCGGGCGCGCGATCTCGATGACGCGCACCGCGATCTCGACGACGCGCACCGCGATCTCGACGACCTCCGCCGAGAGCTCGAGGAGGTGCGGGCCGAGCGGGACAAGTTCCGCCGGCAGCGCAACCGGGCCCGCCGGGCGTTGGAGCGGGCCGCGCAACAACCGCGACTCCTGGAACGCTGGCGGCGTCAGTGAACCGCACCGGTTGGTGCGCGATACTCGGGCCATGGCGCGACCCGCGGAGCCGGCTGACGTCGCCGCGGCCCTCGACCGGGTCCGGGGGAGCAACCCGGACACCGCCGACCTGCGACTGCTGACCAAGCACTTCCTCGCCGTCCTCGAGGCGAGGGCGCCCGGCCACTCGGTCGAGGTCCGGGTCCCGCCGTACGCCGCGGTCCAGGCGGTCCCCGGGGTACGGCACACCCGCGGGACCCCGCCGGCCGTGGTCGAGACCGACGCGGCCACGTGGATCGCGCTGGCCACCGGCGAGCTCACCTGGGGTGACGCGGAGGGCAGCGGCCGGGTCCGCGCAAGCGGCGAACGGGCCGACCTGGCGGCGTACCTCCCGCTGGCCTGACCTGCGGGTCGAACCACCCGCATTGGCCATGGGTCAATGGACTGTGCCGTGAAAGCCTGACGCCATGTCATTGCGAGCGGTCGCCGCTCTTGTCCTGGTGGTGGCCGCGACGCCCGCTGCGCTCGCTGTCCCGAGTCATGCGGCGCACGCTGCGGCCGCGGAGTGCACGATCGCTGGGACGCCGGGGCCGGACGTGCTCGTCGGCACGCCCGGCGACGACGTGCTGTGCGGCTTCGGAGGGGACGACCGGATCAAGGGCGGCCGCGGTGACGACGTGCTGCGCGGGGGGCCGGGCGAAGACGTGCTGCGCGGCGGTCGTGGTGACGACCTGCTGAAAGGTCGTGACACTGAGCTGGGTTCGGATCAGTTGGCGTGCGGCTCGGGCACCGACCGTGCGTTGGCCGATGCAGCGGACGTGGTGCGGGCCAGCTGTGAGTCGGGGACCCCCAACCAGCTGCCCTCGGCGGTGGCCGACGCCGTGTCGACGGACGAGGACTCGGCGAAGCTGGTCGCCGTCCTGGTCAACGACACCGACGCCGACGGCGATGCGCTGCTGGTGACGTCGGTCGACACTGCCGGCACCCAAGGCCAGGTGTTCATTACCGGGGGTGGGTCGGGCGTGAGCTATGACCCGTACGGCCTGTTCGAGGCACTCGGCGCGGGCGCCAACGGCTCGGACAGCTTCAGCTACACGGTCTCCGACGGACGCGGCGGCGTAGACACGGCACGAGTGACGGTGACGGTGACCGGGGTGAACGAGCCCCCAGTCGCGGTCGACGACGAAGCGACCCTCCTCGAGGACGCCAACGCGACGGCGATCGACGTCCTGGCCAATGACACTGACGTCGATGGTGGTCCCAAGACGATCAACTCGGTGAGCCAGCCGACGCACGGGACTGTGGTGATCACCAACAGTGGCGCCGACCTGACGTATGCGCCGGGCGCGAACGACTGCACCCCCGTCGGCTTCACCGACGACTTCACCTACACGTTGAACGGTGGGTCGACCGCGACGGTGAAGATGACGGTCACCTGCGTCGATGACCCCGGCGTCGCAGTGGACGACACCGCGACGGTGCTGGAGGACTCGCCCATGGACGAGATCCACCTCATCGCGAACGACTCGGACCCCGACGGCCCCAAGATTGCGAATGTCACCCAGCCGGCGAACGGCGGCGTGGTGGTCTGGCACACCAGCGAGTCCGTCTACTACACCCCGCACGCGGACTACTGCAATGACGGCGTGGCCACTGACGACTTCACCTACACCCTGAGGGGCGGCCCACACGAGACGGTGACCGCGACGGTGCGCGTGACGGTCACCTGCGTCGACGACTGACCTTCCCGACCAGTTGTGCCTCGGGCCATGGAGTGCTCTTTGCTGCCGGTTAGGTTGGCGGGCATGACTGACGACCTCCGCGCAACGGTGCGCGACCTGATGCCCGCCCTGCGTTCCGACCTCGAGGACCTGGTCCGCATCCAGTCGGTCAGCGCGGACCCGGCGCGCACCGGTGAGGTGTGGCGCTCGGCCGACGCCGTCGCCGACCTGTTCCGGGCCGAGGGGTTCGCCGAGGTCGACATCGTCAGCAGCGACGGCGGCGCCCCCGCGGTGATCGCGAACAAGCCCGGGCCCGACGGAGCGCCCACGGTGCTGCTCTACGCGCACCACGACGTCCAGCCGGAGAACGACCCGGCCGACTGGGACTCCCCGCCGTTCGAGCCCACCGAGCGGGACGGCCGCCTTTACGCGCGCGGCGCCGCCGACGACAAGGCCGGGATCGCGGCCCACCTCGGCGCGATCCGGGCGTACGGCGACCAGCTGCCGGTCAACGTGGTGATGTTCATCGAGGGCGAGGAGGAGGTTGGCTCCGACACGTTGCCGGCGCTGCTGAAGGAGCACCACAACAAGCTGCGCGCCGACGTGATCGTGATCGCCGACTCCGGCAACTGGGACATCGGCGAGCCCGCGCTGACCACCAGCCTGCGTGGCCTGGTCCGGGCCGACATCGAGGTCCGCACCCTCGGCCATGGCGTGCACTCGGGCATGTGGGGCGGCCTGGTGCCCGACGCGCTGATGACCTTGAGCCGGGTGATCACGAGCCTGCACGACGACGCCGGCAACGTCGCGATCCAGGGGCTGCACAGCGGCCCGGCCGCCGACGTCGACTATCCCGAGGCCCGGCTGCGCGCCGAGTCGGGTGCCCACGACGGCATCGAGTGGCTCGGCGACGGGTCAGTCGTCGAGCGGCTGTGGACCCGCCCTGCCCTCAGTGTCACCGGCCTCGACGCACCGAAGGTCGACGGTGCCAGCAACACCCTGGTGCCGACCGCGCGGGCCAAGCTCAGCCTGCGCATCGCACCCGGGGACACGACGGCCAACGCCGTCGAGTGCCTGCGTCGCCACTGCGAGCAGCACATCCCCTGGGGTGCCCAGCTGACCTTCACCGTCGTCGACACCGGCGAGCCGACCCAGATCGACGCCACCGGTCCGGCGTACGACGCCGCGCGGGCGGCCTTCGAGGAGGCGTGGGACGGGGTTGCCCCGATCGACATGGGCGTGGGCGGCTCGATCCCGTTCATCGCGGAGTTCCTCGAGGCCTTCCCCGAGGCCAGCGTCCTGGTCACCGGCGTCGAGGACCCGGACACCCGCGCGCACGGCGCCAACGAGGGGCTGCACCTGGCCGAGTTCGAACGCGTCGTACTCGCCGAGGCACTGCTGCTTCGCAACCTGCGTGGGGTTGTGCACAAAGAGAAGTGACCTACTACAGTTAGCGGATGCTCCAGCCCGAGGCCCACGCCGACGACGTTCCACAGCTCTCGGCGAGGGTCGGGTCCCCGCGGTCTCGCGTCGATGTGGCGGTCGTCGGAGGCGGGGCCAGTGGCACGCTGACCGCCATCCACCTGATGGCGTCGCGGTCGCACGACCTCCGGCTGACTGTGCACGACGCGTCCGGCGAGCTGGGCAAGGGCCTGGCCTACGGCACCACCGATCGGCGGCACCTCCTCAACGCCCGGGACTCAGGCGGCGGGCAGGTAGATCCGGAAGGTGCTTCCGCGGCCCAGCTGGGAGTCGACCTCGATCCGGCCGGCATGCCGGGTGACGATCCGGTCGACGATGGTCAGCCCGAGACCGGTCCCGGCCTGTGCCTTCACCTCGGCCGACTCGGAGCGGAAGAACTCGCGGAAGAGCTGGCCGCGATCGGCCGGCGCGATGCCGATCCCGACGTCGGCACACTCGAAACAGACCTCGTCGCCGTCGCGGGACAGGGTGAGGGTCACCGTGGAGTCGCTGTCGGAGTACTTCATCGCGTTGGTCACCAGGTTGGTGACCAGGATGTCGAGCTCGGCCGGGTCGCCGATCGCGACGACCACGTCGGGGTCGCCGACCACGCACACCTTGACCCGGCGCTGGTCGGCGATGGAGGTGAGGTTGACGACGTCGTCCACCACTTCCTGCAGGCGCACGGGCCGGGTCAGCAGCGGCAGGTGCGGGTCGCCGACCTTGGCCAGCAACAGGAGATCCTCGACCACGCGGACCAGCCGGACCGCCCCCCGGTCGACCGCGCCGAGCACCTCGACGGCCCCCGGTTCGAGGTCGACCGCGTCCTGGAGGAACTCGATGTTGGCCAGCATCGCCGCCAGCGGGCTCTTCAGCTCGTGCGACAACGTCGCGATGAGCTTGGTCTTGTAGTCGTCGAGCGCCTTCAGCTCGCGGACCAGCTCCCGCTCTCGGTCCAGGGCCCGGGCGTTCAGCAACGCGCGGCCCAGGTCGCGACCGACCTCCAGGGCGGCGTCCACGTCGGCATCGGTCCACTCCGGCTCGCCCAGGGCCCGGGTCAGGACCAGGCTGCCCAGGCACTCCCGGCCGGCGCCCATCGGCACGAACAGCAGTGAGCCGACCCCGATCTCCTCGAGGAAGTTGAGGATCTCCTCGAACTCCGGCTCGGAGACCTGGGCGACCCGGTCAGCTGGTGAGACGTGCCTCGACACCATGCCGACCCGCTGCGCCCGCCAGGCGTCCGCGGCGGCGCGCTCGGCGATGGCCACCAGGTGTTCGGGCATTCTGATCGTCGCGCCGTCGCCGCCGTAGATCGCCCCGAGCCCGTGGCCGTCCTCGTCGAAGGTGTGGATCCAGCTGCCCAGCGAGTGGAACCCCTCGGTCAGGCTGGGCTGGATGATCTCCAGCATCGCGCCGATGTTGCGCTCGGCGGCAGCGTTGCGGACCACCTCGCGGGTAGCCGACAGCACCCGCACCTGCTCGGCGAAGGCCTCGCGCTCGACGGCGATGACCAAGGCCCGACCGGCCTGCGCGGCGTAGCGGTCGAGGATCCGCTTGTGCGCGTCGTCTGGGCGCAGCCCGTCGGTCGGGCAGTCGATGGACAGGGTGCCGCGCAGCTCCCCGCTGTCGTCGTAGAGCGGGGCGACCAGCAGGTCCATCGGCTGCCAGGCGCCCGGACCCTCGAGCGGCGTCATGTCCGGCACCCAGCCCCAGCTCTCGACCTCCGGGTCGAGGCTCTCCTGGGCCACGAACTTGAACAGGCCCCAGTCCTCGGCGTGCTCGAGCTCTTCCAGCAGCCGGGCGATCGGCGTGAACGTGCCCAGCAGCGTGTCCCGTGCCTCGTCGCTGCCGGCGACCGCCATCACCTGCATGTGCTGGGAGTCCCGTACGACGCTCAGCGCGGCCACCTCGAAGCCGGCCAGCTCGACGAGCCCCTCGGCGATGACCTGCAAGGCGCCGTGCGTGATGTCGTCGGCCCAGCTCGTCGCCTCGTCCAGGGGGACCTCGACGTACTCGTCCAGGGCGACCTCGACGTACTCGTCGACGGGCGCGTCGGCAACGGGGTCGGTGGACATGGGGTTCTGATCCTCGGTCGGAGTGAGGGAGTCTTGTCAGGCTATGTGCTGGTCAACGCGGTGTCCGGCAATTGCGTCACGGCCCCGGACGTCATCGAATTTCGGGCGGCCCGGCATTCCACGATGCGAATCTGGGCGCGGTGCGCCCGTACGATGAGCGCGTGCCCTACCTCAGCACCGGCGGCCAGTCACCACCGAGCCGGTGTGGGGGCGACGGTCGGCTCAGCCACGACCTCGACCCGCAGGACAAGGGCCCCCGGGACGCGTGCGGGGTGTTCGGCGTCTGGGCTCCTGGCGAGGACGTCGCCAAGCTCACCTACTTCGGTCTCTACGCCCTGCAGCACCGCGGTCAGGAGTCCGCGGGGATCGCAGTCAGCAACGGGCGCCAGATCCTCGTCTACAAGGACATGGGCCTGGTCTCCCAGGTCTTCGACGAGACCACACTCGACTCCCTCAAGGGACACCTGGCGATCGGCCACGCGCGCTACTCCACGACCGGCGCCAGCACCTGGCAGAACGCGCAGCCGACGTTTCGCCCCACCGCGGACGGCTCGATCGCACTGGGCCACAACGGCAACCTGATCAACGCCCATGAGCTGCGCCAACTGGTCGAGGACCTGCCCGACCCGGAGGGCGAGCTGCCCCTGCACACCCGGGACATCGAGGCCTCCACCAACGACACCAGCCTGGTCACCGCCCTGCTGGCGCACCACCCGGACACCTCGCTCGAACAACGCGCCCTCGAGGTGCTGCCGCTCCTGCGAGGCGCCTTCTCGTTCGTCTGGATGAACGAGGACACCCTGTACGCCGCCCGCGACCCGCAGGGCATCCGGCCGCTGGTCCTCGGCCGGCTCGACCGGGGTTGGGTGGTCGCCTCCGAGGACGCGGCCCTGGCCACCATCGGTGCCAGCGTGGTGCGCGAGGTCGAGCCGGGGGAGCTGCTGGCCATCGACGAGCACGGCCTGCGGTCGCACAAGTTCGCCGAGCCGGCCCGCAAGGGCTGCGTCTTCGAGTACGTCTACCTGGCCCGCCCGGACGCCACCATCAGCGGCCGCAGCGTGCACGCCGCCCGCGTCGAGATGGGCCGTCGGCTGGCCCGGCAGTTCCCGGTGGAGGCCGACCTGGTGATGCCGGTCCCCGAGTCCGGCACGCCCGCAGCGGCCGGCTACGCCGAGGAGAGCGGCATCCCCTTCGGTCAGGGGTTCGTCAAGAACGCCTACGTCGGCCGCACGTTCATCCAGCCCAGCCAGACCCTGCGTCAGCTCGGCATCCGGCTCAAGCTCAACGCCCTCGAGCACATGGTCCGCGGCAAGAAGCTCGTCGTCGTCGACGACTCGATCGTCCGGGGCAACACCCAGCGCGCCCAGGTGCGGATGCTCCGCGAGGCCGGCGCGCTCGAGGTGCATGTCCGGATCTCCTCACCACCGGTGAAGTGGCCGTGCTTCTACGGCATCGACTTCGCCACGCGCGCCGAGCTGATCGCCAACGGCCTCGACGAGGAGGAGATCCGGGCCAGCATCGGAGCCGACAGCCTCGGCTACATCTCGCTCGAGGGGATGATCGAGTCGACCGAACAGGAGAGCAGCGCCCTGTGCCAGGCCTGCTTCACCGGCGAGTACCCGATCCCGCTGCCGGACGAGAGCCTCCTCGGCAAGCACCTCCTCGAGGCGACGCTGGCGTCGCCAACGCTGGGCAAGGCGCTACCAGTACTGAACAATCCATAGGAGCATCGGTGACCGACTCTTATGCCGAGGCCGGGGTCTCGATCGAGTCCGCCGACAAGGCCGTCGAGCTGATGAAGGTCTGGATCGACAAGGCCCGCCGCCCCGAGATGATCGGTGGCATCGGGGGCTTCGCCGGCCTCTTCGACGCCTCCGCACTGACGTCGTACCGTCGGCCGCTGCTCGCCACCTCGACCGACGGGGTCGGCACCAAGGTCGCCATCGCCCAGGCGATGGACATCCACGACACGATCGGGTTCGACCTGGTCGGCATGGTCGTCGACGACCTGGTCGTGTGCGGGGCCGAGCCGCTGTTCATGACCGACTACATCGCCTGCGGGCGGGTGGTGCCCGAGCGGATCGCGGCCATCGTCAAGGGGATCGCGGAGGCCTGCGTCGAGGCCGGCTGTGCGCTGGTCGGCGGCGAGACCGCCGAGCACCCCGGGCTGCTGGGCCCCGACGAGTACGACGTGGCCGGAGCGACCACCGGCGTGGTCGAGGCCGACGACCTGCTCGGCCCGGCCCGGGTCCGGCCCGGCGACGCGGTGCTCGCGATGGCGTCGAGCGGGCTGCACTCCAACGGCTACTCACTGGTCCGGCACGTGTTCCTGCGCTCGGCGGCCGACGGCGGTGCCGGGTGGGCGCTCGACCGCGACGTACCGGAGCTCGGCCGTACCCTCGGCGAGGAGCTGCTCGAGCCGACCCGGATCTATGCCCGGGCCTGCCTCGCGCTGGCCGACCTCCCGGACGTGCACGCGATGGCACACGTCACCGGCGGCGGGTTGGCCTCGAACCTGGCCCGGGTGCTGCCCGAGGAGCTTCTGGCCACCCTCGAGCGCGGCACGTGGACTCCGTCCCCGGTCTTCGACCTGGTCCGTCAGGTGGGCGCCGTACCGCAGCCCGACCTGGAGGCCACGCTCAACTGCGGAGTCGGGATGGTCGCGCTGCTCGACCCGGGCACGGTCGACGCGGCGCTCGTGCTGCTCCAGGAGCACGGCATCCCCGCCTGGGTGGCCGGTGAGGTGACCGCTGCGGACGGGCCGGGAGGCCGCGTGGAGCTGGTCGGTCAGCACCCGGGCTGGTGATCCTCGGCCGACTTCGCGGACGGCGTACGGCGATTCATGGACTCGGTGTGCGGGAACAGCCAGCCAGCAGGTAGCGTTGGGCCCACGAGAAAACTTTGAGACAGCCCGGGAGCCACTGCGCCCCGGCCGAGTGTGCGAGGGGGCTGACCCTATGGGGCGCGGCCGAGCAAAAGCCAAGCAGACGAAGGTCGCACGCGACCTGAAGTACCGCACTCATGAGACGGACTTCGGGGCGCTGGCCAGCGAGCTCCACAAGGAGAACGGCGACTCCCCCGAGGAGCAGCTCGACCCCGAGGTGCTCGAGAAGTGGTCGGACTACGCCGGCCCGTCTCGCGACTGATCTCTTCGCCCTGAGCACGACCGCCGGGTGACCGGCTGGTTTCTTGCGTGCCGTCCGGGGCGCCGCGAGATTCACCGGGTACCCGGTGAATCTGGAGCTGTCCCGCTAAAACTTCAGCGGGGAAGCGCGAGATTCTGCGGGTACCCGGTGAATCTTGTGACGGATGAGGTTCAACCGGCGCTCAGCCCAGCCAGATCCCCCGCAACCGCCCGACGTCGCGCATGCGGCGCTCGGCCAGCCGGTCCGCGGCGATCGCCGGCGGCAGGCCCTCCTGCGCGGCGAGCTCGAAGACCGAGTACGTCGTGTCGTAGATCCCGGTGGCCCGCTGCTTGGCCCGGTCGAAGGAGAAGCCCGCCGGGTCGAGCTCGTCGGCAACCTGGATCAGCCCGCCGGAGTTCACGCAGTAGTCGGGCGCGTAGAGGATGCCGCGCTCCTCGAGGGCCTTCTCGATGCCCGGGTGGGCGAGCTGGTTGTTGGCCGCTCCGCAGATGATCCGGGCGGACAGCACGTCCACCACGTCGTCGGTGAGCGCGCGCCCCATCGCGCAGGGCGCGTAGACGTCCAGCGGGAGGGCGACCAGCTCCTCGGCCGTGGTCACCACGCGTACGTCGGGGTGCTGGGCGCGAACCCGTTCGAGGGCCGCGGTGCTCACGTCGGTGACCACCACCGAGGCGCCGTCCTCCACCAGGTGGCCGACCAGGTGGTGGCCGACCTTGCCGACGCCGGCCACGCCGACGGTCCGGCCCTCGAGCGAGGGGGAGCCCCAGGTGAACTGGGCGGCTGCGCGCGTGCCCTGGTACACGCCGTACGCCGTCAGCACCGAGCTGTCGCCTGCGCCGCCGTGGGCGACGCTCCGCCCGGTGACGTAGGAGCACTCGCGGGCGATGTCGTCCATGTCGGCGGAGTAGGTCCCGACGTCGCAGGCGGTGTAGTAGCGCCCGCCGAGCGACTGCACGAAGCGGCCGTAGGCACGCAGCAGCCCCTCCGAACGCAGCTGGGCCGGGTCGCCGATGATGACTGCCTTGCCGCCGCCGAGGTCGAGCCCGGCCAGCGCGGCCTTGTAGGACATGCCGCGCGAGAGGTCGAGGACGTCGTCGAGCGCGGCTGCGGTCGAGGCGTAGGGGAAGAAGCGGGTGCCGCCGAGTGCGGGGCCGAGGGCGGTCGAGTGGATCGCGATGATCGCTCGGAGACCGGTGGCCGGGTCGTTGGCGAAGACGACCTGCTCGTGCTCGTGACCGGCTTCGAAGACATCCATGGACGGCTCAGGGGACATGGGTGGACCCGTTCTTTCATCTGTGGCCACGGGGGTGGTGTGGCTGCTTGTGATGGTCGACCCGCAGGGGTGGCGCGGGTCACTCCTAGGGTAGAGCGCCCCGGGCTCCGAAGCCGAGTTGGCGAGGAAACCGGCTCGATCGCTGCGAGGATGCCCGGGTGCGTCGTGTCGCGGCTCCGCTGCTTGCCGTGACCGTGGCACTGGTGCTCGCGGACTCCGCGGTGGTGACGCTGGCGTTGCCCGACATCCTGCGGCACCTGGATACCTCTGTCGGTCAGGTCGCCTGGGTGTTGATTGCGTTCAACCTCGTGCTGGGGCTCGGCGCCGTGCCGGCGGCCATGAGCTTCGCTCGAGTGCAGCCGCGCTTCTTCACTGCCGTCGGTATCGCGGTGTTCGCCGGCTCCTCGGCGTGGTGTGCGGTGGCGCAGTCGATCGATGTGCTGATCGCGGCTCGGTGCGTTCAGGCGCTCGGAGGCGCGTTGGCGCTGGTCGGGTGCCTGGAGCTTCTGGTCGCGGAGTACGGCGAGCGTCGCGGCGTCTCGGCCTGGGTCACGGCGGGCGTGATCGGCACGGCCACCGGACCGTTCGCGGGTGGGCTGCTCACCCAGGCGTTCTCGTGGCAGGCCATCTTCGTGGTGCAGGTGCCGTTCGCAGTACTGGCGGTGCCGGCCGCCCTCGCCGTGCCCGCTGCACCAGAGCGCACGCCCGACCGGCATCGTCCGGCGGTGCGCCCCAACCTGACGCTCGCCCTGCTGTCGGCGGCACTCACGGCAGCGTTGTTCCTGCTGGTGCTGCTCCTGGTCGAGGGCTGGAGCCGGTCCCCGGGGACCGCGGCGCTGACCGTGTCTGTCGTGCCGGTCGCGGCTCTCGCAGCCCGGCCGCTCGCCCGCCTCCTCCGACCTCCGCCCGAGGTCGAGGTCGCCGTGGGCTGCTTCCTGATCGGCGGCGGACTGGTCGGCCTCGCGATCCCGCCGTCGGCCGACCTCGCCTGGACGATCGCGCCCCAGGCACTGGTGGGCCTGGGGCTCGGACTGACCGTCGACCGACTCACCTCCCAGGCGATGCAGATGCGCCTGCCGAGGGTTCGGCACGCTGGGTGGACCATCGGCGCACGCCACGTCGGCGTCGTTGTGGGGCTGGCGATCCTGACGCCCGTGTTCACCGCGGACCTGCAGGACGCCCAGGTGCCCGCCCAGGAGGCCATCGCGTCCCTGGTGCTCGACGCTCCGCTGAAGCCGGACGACAAGATCGCGATCGCCCAGGCGCTCGGCCGCGAGCTGACGGGCCAGCAGGGTCAGATCCCCGACCTGCACCGCGCCTTCGAGACGGCTGACCTCGACCCCGAGGAGCGTCCCGCTGCGGCCCGGCTCGAGCGCGAGCTCGACGCACAGCTGGAGCGCGCCGCCACGAGGGCCTTCCGCGACTCGTTCCTCATCGGCGCCGGCCTCGCGCTCCTCGCCCTCCTGACCGTGATCGTGCCGAAGCGGAAGGCGACCTCATGACCGCTCTCGCTCGCATCGTCGGCATGCCGGTGGCCGCGCTGGCCCTGGTGAGCGGTGTGCTCGGCGTACAGATCGCGAACGGAGGAGGGACGTTCGAGCCACTCCGGTCGGCAGACCCGTGCGTCGAGCGCACGGTCACCTCGCGGGCCGACGGCATGGACGGCCTCACCGAGCGACTCGTGCTGCTCGGCATCGACGGCGCCGCCTGCCGCCTGCACATCAGCCGCGAGGCGCTGACGTTGGAGCTCGCGCAGCCCGGCCCCCGCACGGACGCGCAGGTCGACGCCCTGCGCGAGGGCCTGCTGGACGCGGTCGCCCGGATGAAGGACGACGGGTCACTGCCCCCGGCCTCGGACCTGGTCGACGAGGCACTCGACAACGCGGACCTCAACCGCTTCCTCGAGGCCGCGATCCGCGCCCTCCCCGACTCGGTGATCAACGCAGCCCTGAAGACCGACGACGTGCTCGTCCGCACGATCAACGACCTCGACCTGCGCAGCATCCTGGAGAACCTCGACAACGAGCAGGACCTCTACCAACAGATCAACGCCGCGGTCGAGCAAGCCGTCAAGGACTCCCTCGTCGCCCGCCTCCGCGATCTGCTGTGACTCAGCGGACGAGGGCGGTCACGGCGTACGCCGCGCCGAACGCCGCCACGAAGACCAGCAGGCAGACGAGCGTGAGCAGCACCGGGATCCGCCGGTGCCCCGTCGGAGCCGCGCCCGGCAGGGGAGTGGCCACGGTGTCGGGGGTCTGGTAGCCGGTCGGTCGCGCGCGAGGCCGTAGCGAGGTGACCGGCAGCGCGGCTCGGAACGCGTCGACGAACGACTCGATGTCGGAGTAGCGCGCGCCCGGCTCCGGGTCCAGCGAGCGGAGCAGCACCTCGTCGACCGCCGAGGGGAGCTCGGCGAGCCGGGACGGCGCGACCGGCAGCTCGGCGTGTGCGAGCTCACTGATGCTGCCTTCGCGGGCCAGCTTGCCGGTGAGCATCTGGTAGGCCACCGCGGCCAGGGCGTGCACGTCAGCACGCACGTCGATCCCGCCGCCGGTGGCCTGCTCGGGCGCCATGTACGCCGGCGTCCCGACCACCTGGGTGAGCCCGCTGGCGTGCAGCATCGCCTTGGCCACGCCGAGGTCGGCCACCAGCAGCTTGTCGCCGACGCTGCCGCCGCTGCGCAGCAGCAGGTTCTGCGGCTTGATGTCGCGGTGCACCACGCCGTGCTCGTGCAGGACGGCCAGGCCGGCCCCCGCCTGGCTGACCAGGTCGACGACCCGGGGGACGGACAGGGGCAGGCCCGGCTCCAGCTGGCGGGCCAGCGAGCCGAGGTCGGCGTACGTCATCACGAAGTACGGCGTCCCGTCGACCTCACCGATGTCGTAGACCCGCACGATGTGGTCGGAGTCGGCGCGGCGCAGGATCCGCGCCTCCTCCAGGAACCGCTCCCGCACGTCGAGCCGCTGCGCCCAGTTCTCGGCCAGCGCCTTGACCGCGACGTCGGAGCGCAGCTCGGCGTCGTGGTAGAGCCACACGGTCGCGAAGCCGCCCGACCCGAGGCGGTCGACGCGCTCCAGCCGACCGAGACGGGTGGGCAGGGACACGGCGGCATCGTTTCACGGTGGGTGCGGGGAGATGCCCCGCGCGGCCGCGCCGACGAGGCGGCGCGGCCCGCGCGTGACCGGCCGGGGGAAGGCGGCCGGGTCAGTGCTGGATCAGGTCGGCTGCCCGTTCTTGAACTGCTTCACGTACACGTACTGCGTGGCCTGGACCGAGACGCCGGCCTGGCCGGTGTTGCCGCCGGTGAACGAGCCGGTGATCACGATCGGAGTGTCGTTCGCGGTGATCTTGATGGTCCCGTGGAACGACGTCTGCGCGCCGTTGGCGCCGCCGTCGGGGACGTCGGCGGTCCAGTTGGTGCCGAACCCGTCCTGCAGCCCCGGGACGGTCACGACGCCGTAGTCGGGGGCGGCCACGGGCGCGGGTCCGATGTGCCAGAACTGCGCGACGCCGCTGAGCTGCCACGTGCCCTTGTCGAGGACGAGTGTGACCAGCGCGGTGTTGGGGCCGTTGACCGCCACCACCCGCGCGCCGGCGTACGCCGGGACGGTGCTGACCGGGGTGGTCGACGAGACGACGTTCTCGGTCGCTGTGAACTTGGCGAAGTTGTTCTTGGTCAGGTCACGCGTCTGGATCGTGCCGTCCTTGATCTGGACGGTCGTGATGTTGCCTGCGGCGACCGACGCGCCGGCGCCGGCGAGCGCGGCGATCACGCCGACGGCGACCACGGTGCCTACCCGGCCACGGACGAGGTTGGTGAGCTTCATGCTTCCTCCGGGATCTCCTGCTCGCGAAGCGCCGGATGCGCACCGCGTCGTGCTCTCACCTCTCATGACGGGAGGAGTCGTCAAGAGGTTGGGTACGCCCGTCCTAAGGTGGCGGGATGGAGCCAGCCGAGGCCGACGAGCTGGACGCGCTGGCCGCGCGCGCCGCCGACGGCGACCGCGCCGCCCTCGAGGAGCTGCTCGCCGAGATCCAGCCGCGGGTACGCCGGATCTGCGGCCGGATGCTCCTGTTCCACGAGGACGCCGAGGAGGCCAGCCAGGATGCCCTGCTCCTGGTCGCGACCAAGATCCACACCTTCGGCGGCCGCAGCCGGTTCACCACCTGGCTGCACGCGGTCGCCTCCAACAGCGCGCGATCGACGTACCGCTCGCTCAAGCGGCGCGCCGCCGAGCGACTCACCGCGGAGCTGCCGGTGCACGCGGACCCGCGCACCACCAGCGTGATCGCAGGCAGCCGGCTCGACCTCCTCGACGCGCTCGACGTGGTGGGCACCGACCACCCGGAGCTGGTCGAGCCGCTGGTGCTGCGCGACGTCCAGGAGCTCGACTACAACGAGATCGCGAGACTGCTCGACGTCCCGCTCGGGACGGTCAAGTCGCGGATCCACTCGGCCCGCAACGCGGTCCGGCCGCTGCTGAGTGTCACGGACTGACCGTTCGCTGGATCACCACGTCGCCGTGGCTGCCGTACCCGACCAGCCGCCCGCCGTACGTCCGGCCGTTGAAGCCGATCAACAGGCTCTGTCCGTCGAGGGCGGCCAGGGTCGGCCACGGGAGGTTGGTGGGGTATGCCGCGTCCAGGGTGCCCACCTCGCGCAGGTCGAGGTCGAGCACCGGGTAGACGCGGCGGCGCTTGTCGCTGGCCAGCACCCGCCATTCGTCGTCGAGCCGGACGATCGTGGTGCCCTCGGTCTCGTGGTGGCTGGTGTCCGCGGCACGCAGCACCAGGGAGTCGAGGTCCTGGCCGACGGCGAGCACCGGGTGGAAGCGGAAGTAGCGCGTCGCACTGGCGTAGCCGACCAGCCACCCCTTGTCGGTCCGCACCAGGTGCGGGTCCCACACCCCGACCGACCGCAACCCGTCGGTGGGCAGCGCGAGCGGGCGGCTTTCGAGCACGTGCACCCCGTGGGTCAGGTCGGCGGTCGAGTCGGCGATGGTCACGCCCACCGGCCTCAACTTGGGTTCGAAGTCGCCCCACGTGCTGGCCGCCAACAGCCACCGGTCGTCGTCGCGGATCAGGTGCACCGCGTGATCGCCGTACACCCCGCCGCCCCGGCGCAGGAACAGGTCGGCACGGTGCTCGAGCTCGTACGTCGCGGTGTCGAGCGACCAGACCGAGGCGTGACCGGTGGGGAAACCTCCTGGCCCGGCACTGGTCGCGGTGAGGAGCAGTCGACTGCCGTCGACGTACGGCGTGCCGTCGGCGTGCGTCACGAGGCGCAGGTCGCGCAGCCCGAGCTGGCCGTACCGGCCGAGCTCGTGGCTGCCCTCGAGCACGGCCAGCCACGTCGCGTCGTGGACATCGTGCCGGTCGGTGAGGTCGTACCGCGCTCGCGCCACCCACGCGCCCGACTCGCGAGTGAACGCCGTGACCTGCGGGCCGGTCAGGGTCAGCGCCGACCGCCTCGACCGAAGTCTCGGGCCGGCCGCTGCGCCGGCTGCGGTGAGACGTGGTGCGTGTGTCGGTGGTGACATGCAGGGTGACGTGGTCGTCGAACGTCGCCACCAGGGAGACGTCGCCACCGGCCAGGCTCAGCTCGGGCGTGCCGTCCGCCGTCGACCGCGGCGTACGGCGCGAGCACCGGCCCGGGCACCACGAGGGCGACCGGGCGTCGTCGGGCGACGACCTCGAACCGCGGCAGCACCCCGGGATCATGTCAGCGCAGCCGACCGAGGTAGGCGGCCGCCTGGCGCAGGTCCCGCAGCCGCGCCTCCCAGGTGATGCCGACGCCGATCAGCACCGCCCCGGCCGCACCGATGAGCACCCACTGGGGCGTCTCGGCGGCATACGGCCCGACCTCCCGGACCACCAGCAGCCCGCCGACCGCCCAGCCGACGAGAACCGGCGCCGTCCACCGCAGCACGGCCCCGGCCAGCAAAAGGACCAGGCAGGCCAGCCCGAGGGCGACCGCGCGGGTGGACACCGGGTCCACCAGCGCCCACAGCAGCGTCGGCACCGTGGCCAGCCCGAGCCCGGGCAGCAGGGCCGGGACGGTCTCCGCCTCCGGGTCGCGGTGGAGTCGGTGCAGCCCGACGAGGATGAGCACCACCGCGGTGGGGAGCGTGTATGCCTCGGGCGCGTGCACTCCCAGGTCGAACAGCCGGACCCAGGTGGCTGCCGCCAACAGCAGTCCACCCGGCCACGTCAGGCCACGTCGGTCGCGGTGCAGCAGCGCGGTCGCGGTGACGAGCGCGCCGGCCATGGTCAGGTGGACGGCGACTGCGACCGAGGGATCGGTCGCCATCGGAATGCCCATCATGGCCGCGCCGACCACCGCCACGGCGGCGCTGGCCTCGAGCTCGATCCGCGGCACCGCCAGAGCGAGCAACCCGAGCGTGGCGAGCACGGCGTACGAGCGGTGTTCGAACGGTCCGTCGAGGACGTGGCCGCCGGTCCACAGCGCCGCGGCCAGGGCGACCGGTAGCACGCTGGCCGCCACGGGCTCGACCGCGCGGAACCGGCGGACCAGGATCGCGGCCGCCCCGGCAGCCACCTCGGCCAGGATCACCAGCGTCAGCACCGCGCTCGGCAGGGCCAGGACCGCCGCCACCAGGCCGAACAGCCCGGCGCCGGCCACCTCGCCCACCCGGGTGGGCCCGGCGTGCACGAGGGCGTCCACGAGCAGCCCAGCAGCGGCGAGCGCGGGCAACGCGACGAAGACCCACAGCGGGAGCGGGTACTGCGCCGCGGTCAGCACTGCTGCGCCGACCAGGGCCGCCCCGGCCAGCCAGCCGAACCGCATCGACCGAGGCACGGTCAGGGCCACGGTCACCACCAGCACGGCCACCGCCATCGGCAGCAGCGCCGGATGTGCGTACGCCGGCATCGGGTCCAGCCGGACTGACGCGTTGGCCTCGAACGGTGTCGCCACGGTCAGCAGGTTGGCGAGGGCCTGGGCCGCGAGGATCACGGGGATCGGGACGAGGACGAGCACCGACCCGGCGAGTGACACCCGCGGCACCGCGTACCACCGGGGCGGCGCCGCCGCGGCCACCACTGACCAGAACACCGTCGCCGCCGCCGCGGTCAGCGTGACCGCGGTTGCGCCCTCGTCGAGCACGGGCAGCGCGGCGGCGTACGTCAAGGTCGCGGCCGACGCCGCGCAGACCGCCTGCCGCAGGTCCGACGCGGCGCTGGTGACCTTGCCGCGGCACCACGCCCACGGGAGCAGGATCAGGGCGGAGATGGCGAGCAGCCCGTAGCCGTGCCCGTCCACCCACAGCCCGCGGAAGCTCGGGTGGGCCGCCCCGTCCGGCACGGCCGT
Organism: uncultured Actinomycetota bacterium; assembly: GCA_963817125.1. Taxonomy (GTDB): domain Bacteria; phylum Actinomycetota; class Actinomycetes; order Propionibacteriales; family Nocardioidaceae; genus Nocardioides. The sequence continues at coordinate 114,959 of CAWFNB010000005.1, read as the reverse complement.
CCCGAGCAGGACCAGGAACGAAACCAGTGCACCCGCCATCGCGGTCCAGGGGAGGACGACGGCATGCAGGCGGCGACCCAGCCCGGTGAGGCCCGCGTACCCGAGGACGCCCGCGACCGCGAAGACCTGGACGCGGTCGGCCACCTGACCGAGCCAGCCGGCTTCCCAGGCTCCCGCCAGGTCGAGGCCGACGAGACCGAGCGCCACGGCCGTCAGTGCCTGGGCGGCGACAGCGAGCCCGCGACGGGCCAGCCACTGGCCGGCGAGCGCGGCGGTGGCGGTCAGCCCGATCAGGACGGCGGTGCGGGCGCCGATCCCGAGCCACGACCACGCGACGGCCAGGAAGCTCACGGCCGCGACGAGCAGGCAGGTGGCGCCGAGGCCGAGCAGGATCTTGGGCACCGAGGCGGCGCTGAGGCGGGTGTGGCGTGCCGGGGGCGGCGTACTTGCAGCGGGGTAGGGCGGCAGGTACGCCGGTGCGGGGGGTAGTGGTGGCGATGGCGATGGCGATGGCGGAGGCGGCGGAGGCGGCGGAGGCGGTGCGGGCGGGCCGTACAGGGGAGCAAGGACATGGCCGCAGCTCGGGCAGGTCTCCAGGCGCGTGATCATGTGGTCATTGGGCCGGATGCGGGGTCGCCCGCGGCAGCACCGGGGCGCTCAGCGGGTTTGAGCACGGGTACTCAACTCGCTGTGGGACGCTCGACCGCGTGAACGCAGGCAAGGGTGAGGACAGCGACCCCGAGGAGTGCTTCATCTCGGTCGACGTCGAGACCGGGGGAGCCACTCCGGCCGACTACGCCCTGCTCTCGATCGGGGCCTGCCGCGTCGATGATCCGGAGGAGGCCACGTTCTACGTCGAGCTCAAGCCCGAGGACAAGCGGTCCACCGCGGAGGCCCTCGCGGTCAGCAAGCTGTCGGTCGACATCCTCGAGACGATGGGGGTGCCGCCGGCCGAGGCGCTGCAGGACTTCGCGGACTGGGTCAGCGAGGTCGTCCCGGAGGGACACCGGCCGGTGTTCGTCGGCTTCAACGCGGTCTTCGACTGGATGTTCGTGGCCGACTACTTCGAGCGTTACCTGGGCCGCAACCCTTTCGGCTACACCGCGCTCGACATCAAGTCGTTCGCCATGGGCCGGCTCGGCAGCACCTGGGCCGAGACGAGCATGAGGATGCTCGCACCGAAGTACTTGTCAGGGCGGCCGTTGGCCCATCACGCTCTTTCCGATGCGCAGGACCAGGCGGCCCTGTTTCGGGCGCTTCGCGATGAGCCCGTGCACCGGCGAAAGGACGCGCAATGACCGAACCGACACCCCAGCTCGACCTCGAGCGGCTCGTGGAGTCGGCGAAGCGGATCGGCATCGAGCTCGACGAGGCCGACACGCAACGCTGGCTGGCCGCCATCGCCGCCGAGGCGACGGCTCAGGTGGGCGCGGACATCAGCGTGGACACCGAGCACGGAGTGTTCGGGCACAAGATCGCGATGCTGGACTTCAGCCCGAGTGTGCTGGCCCGGTTCCGACGCCAGGGAGAAGTGGTCGAGGTCCGCGGTCCCGAGGGCGTGGTCGAGAGCGCCCTCGCGCTGTCGGGTTCCTCAGCACAGTCCAAGATCCAGGCCCACCCCGGAGACGGGGACTTCTTCCAACGGCTCAACATCAAGGCCGACACCCGGGCCGAGGCGTGCACGATCCTCGCCGGCCTCATGAGACAGAACCCCATCGACCGGGCCACCGGGCCGACGTACCAGTTCGTCGAGGCCAAGTGGAGCGTGTACCCGTTCGACTGCGTCAAGGACGGCGAGCACCAGAAGAAGGGCGGTCCGATCAGCTGGAAGCCGGCCGAGGTCTTCGCCGGTGAGATGTGGGTCGACAAGGACGGGGAACCGACCCGGCTGGTGTGGGAGGACCTCGCCGAGGAGCCGGGCTGGTGCAAGCTCGACTGGGTCACCGTCGACTCCGACAGCGGCGGTCTGGCCAATGCGAGCAACGTGATCGACCCGACCTGGGAGTCCCCGAGCGGGGAGATCGTGCCTCTGGACGGGTACCTGGACGCGTACTTCCAGGAGGTCTACCTCGACGCCGGCGAGCTTCCGACGTTCACCAAGGTCGTCTCGCACGTCTCCGGTGACGCGCTCGACAACTATGTCGACCAGCTGGAGCACGAGGTGGAGAAGTACCTGAGCCACCCCAACTACGGCAAGGCCGCCAAGCGGATGTACAACGTCTTCCGCTACAGCGGCAGATACCCCGAGGCCGCCTTCGTGCGCGAGCTCTTCGACGAGCCGGCAACCCTGCTGTACCAGGTCTGGTCCCTGATCTGGACGCTGGAGAATGCAGCGCAGGCCGGGTCGACCATTCCTGAGGAGAACGTGCGGGCGCAGGCTGATGACCTGGTGATGGCTGTCGTGCAGGCGCTGGACGGCGTCCAGGAGACCGAGACGGTCAACGCCCTGCTCCGGCTGCGGACCGCGCTCGAGGCAGCGGACGACGCGGGGGACCCGGCCGCGGTCCAGGATGAGATCGACGCCGCGAAGGCTCAGCTGGTCAACGTGGTCAACAACTTCTTCCGGGACCAGCTGAGCTCGGTGCCGTCGATCAAGTCCTACATGGACAGCTTGTCGGAGGCCGACTCCCAGGGGTCGAACGGCGGGCACGGGTAGAGCCGCGGCGTCAGGAAGTTCCCGCGGTCACGATGCTCGGGCGGTGACACCGGCTCGGGCCGGCGTACGACGTCGACCGGCGCGGGTGCCTCGTGTCGCTCGGGTGCCGGGCGCAGGTCGTGCCCCTCGTACCCCGCGTGCCGTCGGGGCACCAGGTGCCTGCGGCGGGTGCTGGCCCCGGGGATCATGCCGACGGCTCCGGGCAGGTGACGGCTGGGTTGACCCCGTTGTAGTTGAGTGGCCCGGCCGCGACCGTGGCGGCCACGGTCGCCACGCCGTTGCACGTGGCCAGACCGGGCCCGAAGTACTCGCGCTGGCTGGCCGCCGTCGTTCCGACGACCATCCAGACGGCGCAGAGGACGCCGAGGACTACCTTCATCGCTTCCCCCATGATGAAGTGTGCGGATTTCGTCGCTCCCCCACGAACCGACACATGAAACCCAGCGCGGACAGAGTGACTGACGACAGGGTCGGTTGTCATCACCGTGAGCGTGGTCGTCCAGACCACACTGGGGTGGATATGGCCCGAGTGGGTGTCCGGCCGGTGGATGCGCTGCGGCTCAGCGCGAGGGCTTCGGGGCCTTGCACTTCACCTTGGGGTTGACCCCCACGTAGTTGAGCGGGCCGGCCACGATCGTCAGCGCGGTGTCGGCTCCGGTCTTGCAGTTGACCTTGCGATCGTCACCAAAATAGCCACGTTGGCCTGCGGCAAGGGCGCCGATGACGAGCCAGACCACGATCAGCGCACCGATGATGAGCTTCATGCTGCATCCTCCCGAGGAGCGGCCCGCCCGTCCGCGCGAACCGTCTGTCACGCAAGTGGGTACCCAGACTCGTAGCGACGCCAACCCCACCGGACGGAACCGCCGCGCGGCTGGGCATGGCCCGAACGGGCCACGGGATCAGCTGAGCGTCTGCGCCACCGTCGCCTGACCGTTGTTCCCGGCCCCGTCGGCGGCCTTCGCGACCACGACCAGCCGGCCGGCGGTCAGGAGCGGGATCTTGGCCTCCCAGCGGTCGCCGGTGATCTTGGCGTGGCGCTCCTTCGCGGCGTAGCGCGCCTCGTTGCGGGTCGGGAACTTGCGCCAGCTCGGGTGCTTGTCACCGTCCGCGACCAGGGCCCACCACGAGCTGCCCCGGCGCTGGAACGCCGCGATGATGACGTAGCGGAGCAGGGACTTGCCCTGGTCGGCCGCCTTGCCGCCAACCACCCGCCAGGCCTTGGCGGAGTGCCGGTAGCGGGTGCACGCCGCGGCCTTGCGGTCGCCGCACGCTGGCTGGGAGATGCTCACCGATGGCTTGATGCGGTCGGTCGCGACCTTGCCCTTCTTCAGGCCGCTCCAGAAGATGCCAGAGGTCCGGTCGACCGCGTAGGTGCGCTCCGTCGCCCCCGTAGCGGGGTTGATGCCGACCAGGTTCGCGCTGCCGGGGCTGCCACCCAGCAGGAGGCTGCCGTCGGGTGCCCAGTCGAAGAGGCTCGGGGTCTTCGCGGCCAGCTGGGTGGGCGTGTGGTCGCCGACGGCGGACGCGACATAGACCGAGCTGGCGCCGGCGACGAACGCGATCCGGGCGGAGTCGGGTGACCAGACGACACGACCTGAGCTCGCCGACGTGCCCGGAGGCAGCGGAACGGTCTCCTCGACGTTGCCGTTGGCCGACACCAGGCGGACCTGGCCGCCGACGACCACCGCGATCTTCTGGTAGTCGGGTGAGACCGTGAGCTGCTCGGCCTGTCCCGGGCCGAGCGACCGGAGAACCACGGGCACTGCTCGGGGGTCGTTGATCTCGAGCCGCATGATCGCGGCCTCCGCGCCACCGCGGAACGGCCGGACCCAGTAGGCGTTGTAGCCGCCCAGGTCGATCGCGGGCGTCGAGCCGTCGGCCGGGACGTTGAAGGTGCCCAGGTCCGCGCCGAACAGGTTGGTGATGTGCCACTTCGTCACGACACCCGAGCCCGACCCCCAGAGGTAGGTCCCGGTCGTCGGGTGGATGTCGGCGACGACGGCCTTGCGGGCATTGACCAGCGTGTCGCGGTTCTTGCCGTTCTCGTCGACCAGCACGACGCCCTGCTTCGACGTCGTGATGAACCGGCCGGTAGTCGCCGCCGCGGCCCGGTCGGTCCCGGCGGAGGCCGAGGTCGTCGACGCCGTCACTGCGCCGCTGATGGTGAGTGCCAGAGGCAAGGCCAGCGCGGCCCAGGTGGTCGAACGGCGTAGGTGCATGGCTCCCCCGATGGTTGGTGGCTCAAGGCCCGAAGTCGGCACCACCCTAGGTCAGGACGCCAGGTCAGTAGTCAACCTCGAAGGACGTGGCGCCGGTTGGTGCCACGGGCGTCACCTCGACGTCCGCGACGTGCGCGGCGGGCGACCCTCGCCGGCACCACGCCAGCATCTCCTCGACGGCGTCGTCGGGTCCCTCGAGGTGCGCGGTCACGGCACCGTCCGGCTCGTTGCGCGCCCAGCCGGCGAGCTCGAGCCGTACGGCCTCGTGGGCGGCGTACGCGCGGAACGAGACACCCTGCACCCGGCCGGTCACCCGGACCTGCACCGCACGGGTCATGGGCGTAGCGGTACCCGGATCAGGGTGACCGACATGGCCGGAAGCGTGAGCCGGACGGCGTGGTGGCGGACCCGGACCGTGCCGAGCTTGCGGATGCCCGACCCGGCGTACTGGAACGCCTTGGCGCGCTTCGGGTGGCCCGCGTGCTTGAGCTTGACGGCGGACCGCAGCGCGGTGCTGGCCTTGTTGACCACGACGATGGTGAGCGCACCGTGCTTGCCCACCCGGGCGGCGTACACCGAGACCCGACGCTGGTCGCTGCTGCGGGCCGAGACGCCCCGGTCGCCGAAGCCGTGGTCGCGACCGTCGTAGTTGCGGAAGATCCGGAACGCCTGGGCGGGCACCGGCGAGCCGTCATCGGGCCAGAACGTCGCGAGGTCGAGTCCCTCGCGCCCGAAGATGCCGAGCGCATCCGCCTCGATGACGTTCTGGACCCGCGCGTCGGAGGTCACGCCCATGCCCAGGTTGTACTCGCTGATCCCGAGCCTGGTGCCGGGATAGCTGGTCCGCACCCAGTCCCGCATCCGCGGGATCAGACCGATCTTCGCGTCGATCCACGACGGGTCGGTGTAGCCGGTGTCCCACAGCGGCCGGGTCACGTCGGTGACGGGAGAGTAGGTGTGGCCGGCGTAGGTAGCCTGCGGGTAGTAGTGCAGGTCGAAGTAGTCGAGCAACCGTCGACCGGTCTGCTGTTCGTGGCGGGCAAACTGCTGGAGATACCACGCGGACAGCTCGGTGCCGTCGTGCGCAGCGCGATCCGGCGACGTCGCGAAGCAGCCCTGCTCGACGTTGTCGGCGGCCGAGCAGAAGTAGTTCGGCCAGCCCCACTCCGCCGGGCCGAGCGTCGCCGCACCCGGGTCCGCGCCCTTGACGGCCGCCGCCAGGTCGCGCGACCTGCTCCAGAGCTCGTCGTACGTCGTCGGCTGGGGGTGGAAGTCGTGGTGGGTCTCGTCCCACAGGGCCGGCTCGTTGCCGAGCGAATAGATGGCGACGCCGCCGTGCTGCGCGTCGCCGTACCTCTGCGTGAGCGCCGCGATCCACTGCGCCGAGAACGCCGCCCCGACCGCGACCCCCGCCCGGGTCGGGTCGGCGTTGCCGACCCACTGGCCGTTGCGGCGACCGTTGCCGCAGACCGGGTGGTAGGGATCGTGGTCGTCCTGCGGGTCGTGGACGCCGGCCGGGTAGCTGCAGGGGTGGTTGCCGGCGTACGACACCGCGTTGGCTACCCAGCCCATGAGGGGCAGGGTCAGGAGCGTGGCCGTACCGGTGGTCCGGTCCTGCCGCACCTGGGCGTCGACGGCGCTGTGGTCCTGGCCGCGCTGGCAGTATTCGAAGGCCTCACTCCAGCAGTCCGCGAAGTTCTCGAAGAACCAGTCCAGCCCGTGGTTGGAGCCGCGGATCTGCCAGTTGTAGGTCTCGGTGGCGTTGCCGCCCCAGCGGTTCACCGGCAGGTCGACGTCCTTGGCGAAGCCGGGCTCGGCGAAGTTCATGCCGTAGATCAGCGGCGAGATCCGGTGCTTGCCCTTCTTCAGGTCGACCGTCAGCTTCGGGCCCTTCGCGGCCTTTGCGGGCGTGGCCACCTCGTCGGGCACAGGTGCCGCGCCGGCCGGCGCGGAGCCACCCATGGTCGGTACGCCGAGGGTGGCAGCGACGAGCGCAGCGGTTCCGGCGGCCACGGTGACGAGGCGCATGGACTGATCCTGCCTCGTCGTCGTGCTGGTGTCCCCTGCTTGACGAGGTAGGCCGCCCGGCGCGACCGTTCTGTGGTGCACCGCGCCCCGCACGAGAACGCCGCGACCGTCCTGGTCGACCCGCGCGTGCTTCGCGACCTCGAGGTGCACCTCATGACACTCGACCTGCGGCTCTGGCCGGTGTCGACCGCGCCGATCTGCACCGACGGCCCGCGCACCGCGTTCCAGATCCGCCGGCGGATGCTGACCTCCCGTCGCGGGGAGTGGGATGACGCCACCGAATGGGTGCCGGTCTGGATCGCCTTCGGCGAGACCTGGTACTCCGGAGCCGAGCCGCTGCCGTGGTCGGCGCACCAGATGCTGTGGCGGACTCTCGAGAAGTACGCCGGCCACGTCCACCACCAGCGCAGGCTGGGCGGGATCCCGCGGGTCGACGTCATCCGGGAACGGGTGACCCGATCGGGGCGTCCATCGACGTAACATCGCCCGAACAGACCATCGACCCGCGATTGTGGCCGCGCCCACAGTCCGCGGAGGTCTGCCGGCAGCACTGAGAGGGGATCCATGAACAAGCTGATGCGCCGGGTGGCTCTCGCGCTTGGGCTGCCACTCGTCATCGGTGCCCCTGTGGTTCTGCTGGCTTCGCCTGCGCACGCCGCCATGACCTTCACCCAGGTCGTGGTCTCCGACAGCACTCCGGTCTACGGACAGGAGGTGTTCGCGACGGCCACAGTGCAGTCCGAGGAGGAGCCGGTGACGGTGGGGACAGTGCAGTTCCTCGTCGAGAACCCTGCCGGCGAGTTCACGCAGTTCGGTGGCCCGGTGCCGCTGAACGCGGCCGGCCAGGCGGTGAGTGTGCCGGTGCCGCAGCAGGACGGCATGCCGATGAACGTGACCGTGGGCAGCGACTTCTACACGGTCCGGGCCGACTACCAGCCGCCGTCCTCGGCGTTCGACCCCTCGTCCGGCTTCTTCGCCCCGATCTCCGTCAGCCAGGCCGGCTCGTCGCTCGCCGTGCTCCCAGGGCCGACCAGCATCGTCGCCGACCTGTCGGGCGCCCTGCCCGGCGGAGTCCAGGCCGGCAGCATCAAGCCCTCCGGCACAGTGACCTTCACCGTCGGCGGCGCCACCGTCGGCACCGCACCCGTGGCGGCCAACGGTCGCGCGACCATCAACTTCGTCGTGCCGCCCGGGGCCGCCCGGCAGGTCGGCGCGTCATACCCCGGCGACGACCGCTACACAGGTTCGTCGCAATCCATGATCCGCTTTGACCCGGAGATCACCGCGCGGGTGCTCAGCAAGTTCCCGAAGTCGAAGTCGGGCTGGTACCGCACTCCTGTCGACATCTCGTTCTCCTGCCGTCCGCACGGCTCCGAGCTCGCCGAGGACTGTCCCGCCGAGGTCAGGCTGAAGAAGAGCGCCAAGGGGCAGTCGGTCAGCCGGACCATCCACGCCGTCGACGGCGGTGCTGACACGGTGGTCGTCGATGACATTGACATCGACCGCGGAAAGCCCCAGATCAAGATCGTCGACGGCAAGTGCAAGGCCACCGACGAGCTGTCGGGGGTCAAGACCTGCCGGCTGCGGATAGGCCAGGACGGTCACTTCATCGCGGTCGCCACCGACAAGGCCGGCAACCGAGCCGTGCTGCGCGGCGTTCTGGACTGATCTTCGCAGTTCGTCCAACCCCGGGCGACGAGGCTGGTGTGATAATCGCAGCGGCACAAGGAGTCGGGTGACGCCACGAGAGCACGCAGCCCAGGCAGCAAGCCGGCGGGACTGGCAGGCCGCGTATGACGCGTACGGCGGGCTGACCAGCCGCACGCCCGACGACCTGGAGAGCCTCGCCACCGCTGCCTGCTGGCTGGGCCGGATGGACGAGGCGATCGAGCTCTACGCCCAGGCCCACCGTGCGCACCTGCGCGCGGGCGACCCGCGTGGCGCGGCGCGCTGTGCGTTCCTGCTGGCGATCTTCACCCGGCTCGTGGGCGAGGCGGCGCGGAGTGCGGGGTGGCTGACCCGCTGTCACCGACTGCTCGAGTCTCTGCCCGAGGGCGTCGAGCACGGTTACGCGTTGTACCTGGAAGTCGCCGGGCTCATGGGTGCCGGGGACCTGGACGCCGCGGTGGTCTCGGCCCGTCGGATGCAGGATCTCGGCCGCCGCTTCTCCGACGAGACGCTCGTCGCGCTCGGCGGCTACTTCGAGGGTCGCGCGCGGATCAAGCAGGCCCGCGTGCGCGAGGGCCTTGACCTGCTCGACGAGGCGATGCTGGCCGCCCTCTCCGACGAGCTCGCCCCGTTCTGGGCCGGCGCCATCTACTGCGGCCTGATGGACGCGTGCAACGAGCTGATGGACACCCGCCGGGCCTTCGAGTGGACCGAGGCGACCCGCAGGTGGTGCGAGCCGTTGCCGTTGTCCTCGCTCTACCCGGGGATCTGCAGGGTGCACCGGGCGCAGGTCCTCCAGACCCGCGGTGAGTGGAAGCAGGCCGAGGAGGAGGCGCTCGGCGCGTGTGTCGACATGCTCGGCGTCGACGTCTTCGCCGTCGCCGACGCCCACTACGAGGTCGGTGAGATCCGACGGCTGAGGGCAGACCTGGCCGGTGCCGAGGCGGCGTACGCGCGCGCCCACGAGTTCGGCCGTGACCCGCAACCGGGTCTTGCGCTCCTTCGCCTCGCCCAGGCCCGCCACGACGCGGCGCTGACCTCCATTGCCGCGGCTGTCGCCGCTGGAGCAGGCAGCCGCCTCGAACGCGCGCCCCTGTACGCCGCCCAGACCTCCATCGCTCTCGCCGCCGGGGATCTGCAGCTTGCGGAAGCCTCGGCGACTGAGGTCGCGGAGACGGCAGAGGTCTTCGACAGCGTCGGGTTGCGTGCCGAGGGCAATCGTTGCCGCGGCGCAGTCCTGCTCGCCCAGGGCCGAGCGCCCGAGGCGATGGGCGCGCTGCGCACGGCGTTCAACACGTGGCAGGAGCTCGACGCGCCGTACGACGCTGCGCGCACGCGTCTGCTGCTCGCCGATGCCTACCAGGCGCTGGGAGACCCCGAGGCCGCATCGCGCGAGCGGGCTGCTGCGGAGGCGTGCTTCGCCCGGCTCGGCGTCGTCGCCGCACGCCAAGGCCTGCCGATGGGGCTGACGGCGCGCGAAGTCGAGGTGGTCCGGCTGATCGCCGCGGGCAGCACCAATCGCGCGATCGCCGAGAAGCTCGTGGTGAGCCAGAAGACGGTGGCCCGGCATGTGTCGAACATCTTCGGCAAGGTGGGAGCCACGTCGCGCTCGGGTGTGACCGCGTTTGCCTACGACAGTGGGCTGATGGGCACAAATACCCACGGCTGACATCTCGAGGAGATGGGCACAAGGACCGATGCCCGGGGTGTTGCCGGCTGCCTACTTTGGTGCTCCACCCCTTGATGAAGGAGACACCAAATGCCCAAGTACGTGATCGAGCGAGAACTGCCGGGCGCCGGAGCGCTGTCGTCGGACGAGCTGCACGCCATCTCCGGCAAGTCGAACGCCGTCCTGGCCCAGATGGCCCCACGGGCCCAGTGGCTGCACAGCTACGTCACCACGGACAAGATCTACTGCGTCTACGTCGCCGACGACGAGGCCGCCGTCCTCGAGCACGCCGAGTGCGGCGGGTTCCCGGCCAACGTGGTCAGCAAGGTGTCGACGGTCATCGACCCGGTGACCGGCGAGTGATCTCTGCGCCCGTCACGGACGGCAGCGCCCCCGCCGAGCCGGCGGGGGCGCTGCCACGTTGCGAACTCCGCGTGTCTGTGTGGCTCGCGGCGCATACGGGCCGCGCGCTGTGGGTTACGTAAGGGTGACCAGGGAGGCCCGCCGTGACCAGTGACACCAAGCGCCCGTACCAGCAGAGCCAGGTGGTGGACCGGTTCCCCACCCACCGGCTCCCGGCTCCCGAGATCCGGGACATGCCGGAGCCGCCGCAGCGGTGGGCCAAGCTCATCGGGCCCGGGATCATCGCGGCAGGGGTTGGGCTCGCGAGCGGCGAGTTCATCCTCTACCCCTACATCGCATCCCAGGTCGGCTTGGTGTTCGTCTGGGCCGCGTTGCTGGGATTGGGGACGCAGTACTTCATCAACATGGAGATCGAGCGGTACACCCTGGCCACTGGGGAGACGGCACTGACCGGGTTCAACCGGTACGGCAGATACTGGGGCCTGTTCTTCGCGGGGTTGGCCTTCTTCGCGAACCTCTGGCCGGGGTGGGCGACCAGCTCGGCGACGCTCGTCACGTACCTGTGGGGAGGGAACGCCAACTACATCGCGATCGGCATGCTGCTCGTAATCGGCGCGATGCTCACACTGGCGCCGGTCGTCTACACGGCGTTGGAGCGCGTGGAGATGGCGAAGGTGGCAGCGGTGCTCCTGCTGTTTGCGGTTGCGGCGGTCGTGGCCGTGAGCGCGCGGGACTGGCGCGACAGCACCCAGGTCGTCACCGACGTCGACATCCCGGTCGAGGAGCTCGGGTTCGCCGTGCTGCTCGGCGCCCTTGCGTTCGCCGGTGGGGGAGGTGGCCAGAACCTGGTGCAGAGCAACTGGATCCGCGACAAGCGTTTCGGCATGGGCAGCTACGTCCCCCGGATCGTGAGCCCGGTGACCGGCAAGCCGGAAGCCGCACCCAGCACTGGGTTCGTCTTCGAGCACACCGAGGAGAACCTCAGCCGGTGGCGGTCGTGGTGGCGCTTCGCCAACCTCGAGCAGCTCATGACCTTCGTACTCATCACGTTCGTCTCGATCTTCTTCACCTCGCTGCTCGCCTACTCCACCGTCTTCGGCAAGGAAGGGTTGCCAGACGACATCGGCTTCCTGGAGATCGAGGGCCAGGTGCTGCAGGACTCGGTCGCTCCCTGGTTCGGAACGTTCTTCTGGGTGATCGGAGCCTTCAGCCTGTTCGCTGCCGCGCTGGGCATCGTCGACTACACGAGCCGCCTGGCGGCCGACGTCCTGAAGACCAGCCACTTGCGCGATGTCAATGAGTCGAAGCTGTACTTCGGCATCGTCTGGGCGCTCGTCGGCATCGGGATCGTCGTGTTGCTGGTGGGGTTCGACCAGCCGCTCGTCCTCATCGTCATCTCTGCCGTGGTCGGCGGAGTGATGATGTTCTTCTACTCCGGTCTGCTCATCCTCATCAACCGCAGGAGCCTGGCCGGGACGCTCCGGATCCGGGGAGTCAGGCTGGCCGCGATGATCTGGTCCATCGCGCTGTTCGGTGTGTTGTCCGTGCTGGTGATCCACCAGCAGTACCAAGAGCTGACCGGCTGACCGATCCAGCTCCGGCCCGAGAAGCATCCAGGGAGGGGGAGGGATCAAGAAGAAAAAGATTCGAGCCCTTGGCTTGGCTTGGCCTAGTCAACCCTTGCGGGTCCCCCATCCTCGATGCTCCTCGGAGCCTCCTCAGGCCGATCGCTTGTCGAACATGCTACGCCCGCCGGAGAAGTAGTTGGCCGCGTCGTCAGCTGCGATCAACTGGCCGCGTACCTCGCAGCTGCAGCCATCGTGGGGCCGGTCCGCGTCCGCGTCTTCGGCGGTGGCGTAGTACCGGTTGCGGTTGTGCGAAAGACAGGCCTGGCACGGGTGCTTCACATGCCGGGAGCTGAGCCGGAAGGCGTTCGGTTCGCTGTCCGGCGTGCCCCCGCCAGCTGTGTTGGTGCCGGCAGAGCCTTCGGAGTCCTCGCCACACGCGGAGAGGAGCGCGACCGCGGTCGCGCCCGCCACGAACGTCCGCCGTCGGACCCCGTCTGCCATGGTGGCCGGGACCTTACTCTCTTGGTCTCTCGTGGTCTCTGGCCCAAATGGGCCAAGGGCCGGGTCCCAGCTGGCCAGCGAAGCACGGCCCTCGTGCTCGTGTATTGGGGCGGCTGCGTCCGACGTAACCATGGGCCCCGGTCGGCGTTGGGAGAGCGACACCACCGTGCCGACCCCGAGGGGATTCCCATGTCGCGACGCACCGGTCGCCTGCTTGCGCTCACCTGCGTCGCGGTGATGGCCTCGACCGCCATTGCCGCTGGCGCCCCCGCGGCGGTCGCCTCCGCTCGCGCCGTCTCCACTTCTCACCAGGGTCAGCCCGGACTGCAGCACCTGCTCACCGTCGGCACGCCTGCTGGCCGGGCCATCGTCACCTTCGACAGAAGGCCCAGTGCGGAGCAGATCAGGGCGCTGCGGGGTCTCGGCCTCCAGGTCCGGGCCATGAAGAGGCTGCCGATGGCTCTCGTCGCCGGACCTACCGATGCACTGGTCAGGGCGGCCACCGTCGGTCGTGACGTCTACCCAGACGAGCGGCTGCAGTACGACGACACGGAGTCCAGCAACACCATGTCGTCCACCCCAGCGGCAGCCGCCCAGTTGCGCCAGAAGGGACTGACCGGCAAGGGCGTGACTGTCGGCGTCGTTGACTCGGGATGCGACGGCACCCACCCCGATCTCGCGGACCACATCGTGCACAACGTCACGCTGCTGAGCCCCGAGTACGTCAACAGCGGGACCCAGCCGACGTTCCCGGTTCCCATCGACAAGGGGCCCTACAACAACACCGACCTCGGCAGTGGTCATGGGACCCACGTCGCGGGGATCATCGCCGCCGACGGCACCTCGGGCAAGCAGTTCCTCGGCGTAGCGCCCGACGCGAAGCTCGCCTGCTTCGCGATCGGCGCCGTGATCACGACCACCGCGGTGGTGACGGCCTACGACTACGCGCTGTCGCAGCCGGACATGCTCGGCATCGACGTCTTCAACAACTCGTGGGGCAACAGCTTCCGCCAGTACGACCCGGCCGACCCTGTGAACGTCGCCACCAAGGCGGTCACCGAGAGGGGAGCCGTCGTGGTCTTCTCCGCCGGCAACTCCGGTGACGAGAACGCCGAGGCCAGCGTGAGTCCGTTCAACCAGGCACCCTGGGTCATCTCGGTGGCCGCAGGCACGCTCAAGCGGGAGCGTGGCTCCTTCTCCTCCAACGGCCTGGAGTTCGACAACGGCTCCGCCGTACCGATCGACGCCGACGGCCACACCGTGTTCCTCGGTGACCGGGTCGGGAACACCCAGCCCGACGTGATGGCTCCGGGCGTCACGATCTCATCCTCGTGCTCGGCCACCGGCACGGTGATCCGCCCCTGCCCCGCGCACGGCAACGCCGCCGCCAGCGGCACCTCGATGTCGTCGCCCCATGTCGCCGGCGCCGCGGCGGTCCTGGTTCAGGCGCGGAAGGGCATCACACCGGCGAAGGTGCAGCAGGCACTGACCGCAACTGCCACCCCGGTGCGCTCGGGCGAGAAGATCCTGGGGTCGTGGCAGGTCGGCTACGGACACGTGAACCTCAACAAGGCCGTCAAGCTGGTCACTCAGAAGAAGCGCTGGAACAAGTTGCTGAAGGCGGCCCAGCGCAAGGCTGACCGTCGGCTGCTACGTCAGGACGCCTACCACGTCACGCGCTCGGACCTGTGGCAGGAGGACGCGCCCGCGATCGCCCTCGGTGGCTCCTACTCGGTGACGCACACCGTGTCCGTGCCTGCCGGGGTCGCGGCGCTCAAGGTCGCGCTGGTCTATCCGACGCCGGGGACTGCCGGGAACTTCGCCAGCTTCGTCGCCACGGTGAAGAACTCGGCCGGGACAGTGGTGGGCACGACGACCACCAGCGTCGACTACACCACCGGGATCGCCCACGTGCTGGTCACCGGAGTGCAGCCGGGGGACTACACGGTCGACGTTTCCGGTGAGTACGCCGTCTCCGACCCGGACACGCTGGACAGCGACTCGGTGAACGGCCGGGTGGTGTTCTTGCAGGTGGCCCAGCTGGCTGTGCGCTGAGCAGGTCCGTCGCCATCCGGGATGCCACTGCAACGGGTGAGGGCCGCGTCCCGGCTACTGGTGGCTTCACCGATCCACCAGCCAAGACGCGGCCCTCATGCTCGTGGGCAGGGGCGGGGTCGAACCGCCGACCTTCCACTTTTCAGGCGGACGCTCGTACCAACTGAGCTACCTGCCCGAGCGGCGATCACCATACAGGAGCCGGCGCAGCGTCCCCGCATCCGTCTACTACCCTTGTCGGCGCAGTCCGGCCCCCATCGTCTAGCGGCCCAGGACCCCGCCCTTTCACGGCGGTAGCACGGGTTCGAATCCCGTTGGGGGTGCGCTTGGAGCCGTCCTTTCCACGATTGGGAACGGTCCCTCCCGGTGCGTTAGAGTCGCACCGCTTCACGGCCTGCGGGTCGGGAGCAACCTGGCCCCGTAGCGCAGTTGGTTAGCGCGCCGCCCTGTCACGGCGGAGGCCGCGGGTTCGAGTCCCGTCGGGGTCGCCGTTCAGCTCTCTTCGAGAGGTAGCTCCGGCGGCGTCATGCTCACTCCGAGCTGCATCGCCTTGCCGAACCGGTCCGCGACCGTGTGCATGGCAACGATCCGGTCGTCCTGGACGTGGAAGAAGTGCGCGCCGGTCCACTCGACCCGGCGCCCGGTCGTCGGAACCGGTCCCCACGGTCCGACGTGGGTCGAGCTGGCGCGCCAGCGCAACGCCACGAAGGCGTCGTCGGCGACGCAGTCGAGGATGACGTACGACGTGCCGGCCCACGTCTGCGCGTCGTCGCGGTGCCACGCCAACAGCTCGTCGGTGCTCACGGTGGCGCCATCGTGGTCGATCGTGGGCGCGAAGTACGCCGGCAGCGCGTCGAGGTCGCCGCCGTTCCATACGCGCTCGACCAGGTCGAGGACCAGCGAGGCGGGGGTCATGTGCGCACCGTAGTGCCCGCCGTCATGGCCGGGGAGCGAGAATGGCCTCGTGCCCATCGAGATGGAGCGGGAGCGGTTCGACGCACTGGTCGATCTGGCCCTCGACGGCATTCCCGACGAGCTCGCGTCCCTGGTGCACAATCTCGTCGTCCTGGTCGAGGACGAGCCGCCCGAGGGCGAGCCCGACGACCTGCTCGGCCTCTACGACGGCTTCGCGATCACCGAGCGCGACAGCACCCTCAGCGGGCAGCTCCCCGACCGCATCTTCGTGTTCCGGGGACCGCTCCTCGACATGTGCGCCACCGAGGAGGAGCTGGTCGAGGAGGTCCGGATCACCGTGGTCCACGAGATCGCCCACCACTTCGGCATCGACGACCGCCGGCTGCACGAGCTCGGCTACGCCTGACCGATCAGGAAGCCGACCGCGCACGCGGCCAGCGCGGCCGTGACGGTCACCAGCGCGTACGCCGGCCCGCCGGCCGGGCCGCGACGATGGGTCTGCACGGCGAACGCCGAGTAGGTGGTGAACCCCCCGCAGAAGCCGGTGCCGAGCAGCGCCTGCCAGTCGCCGGTGACCGCAGCCCCACTGAGCAGCCCGAGCAGGAACGAGCCGGCCACGTTGACCAGCCAGGTGCCGGTCGGGAACCGATCCGAGTCCAGCCAGCTGCCGACGGCGAACCGGAGCGGAGCCCCCAGCGCAGCGCCCAGTGCCACCCAGAGCGGGGTCATTCGTCCCCCTGCTCGGCCGCGAACTCGTCGCGGGCCTCCGGTGACGAGAGCCGGCTCGCCAGCGTGACCGCGACCAGGCAGGCGGCCAGTGTGCCTACGACGTACGCCATCGCGGTGAGCATCTCACCCGACGCGAGCAGCGCTCGCGACTCCTCGGCGTACGCCGACAACGTGGTGTAGCCACCGAGCAGGCCCGGCCCCAGCCCGGCCGCGAGCGCCGGTCGTCGACGCACTGCGCTCAGCGCGGGCAGCAGCGCCAGCGCCAGTGAGCCGGAGACGTTGATCGCGAACGTGGTCCACGGGAAGCCGGCGGCATCGACGACGGCCTCGCCCAGCCACCAGCGCAGCAGGGCCCCGACCGCGCCACCCAGGGCCACCGCCAGGAAGGTCACCCGGGGAAGGCTAGGGACAACACCTAGGTGGCCAGGTTGGCGTGCCCGTTGGACCGGGCCTCGAGCCACGACTGAGGCGGCTCGCCATGTGCCTGTCGCACGAACTCGCCGAGGAACCACGCCTGGAACTTCCGCTGCTCTGCGCTCCGTGCCAGCGAGAGCAGTCGCTCCTGGCGGCAGAACTCGTCGGCCATGTCCAGCAGCTCGACGAAGCGGGACAGCGTCGACGCGATGGCTCGCGGCATGTGCACGACCAGGTCGGTCGTCTCCTGCCCGCGGGCGAGCGCGGCCTCGATCTGCTCGACGCCGATGCCGTCCCGCAGCTGCCGGTCGAGCGAGCTGAACAGGTCGGAGAGGCTCTTGGCCAGTGGGTAGTCCGACTGGTGTGCGAGGGCCAGCAGCCGGACCTCACGACGCAGCTCGCGGAAGTGGTGCTGGAACCCCACGTAGAGCGCCAGCGGAACGTCGAGGATGTTCACGCGGGCTCGGTCCCTGGGGGCGTTGATCCGGAGCAGGCGGTGGTCGATGCCGGTGACGGCGCCGGGGACACCCTCGCCGTCGGCGAACTCGGCGGCCGGTGCGAACCACACCACCTTGCCGTCGTCCTCGACCTCGGCACCCCATGCGTCGGCGCAGCGGGCCACGATGCTGAGCCCTCGGCCGAAGGTGAGCAGCAGCTCGTCGGTCTGGGGCTTGTCGAGAGGGTCATTCGGGAGGATCGGCGCCTCGACCGAGGAGTCCCGGACCTCGACGCGCGGGTGCTCGGCGGTGCCGCGGACTCGCACCGTGATCGGCGGTTCGCCGTGCAGCAGCGCATTGGTGACCAGCTCGGAGACACCCAGCTGGGCGCACTCCGCGAGCTCGGGACGGCCGATCTCCACACACAGCTCCGCCACCCATCGGCGAGCGTCCTGCACGCCGCGGGCGCCCTGTCCCAGAGCAAGGGGAGGCCGATTGAGCGGCACGGAGGTCTCCAGCTGGTGTGTGGGTGTCGGCCAGTGAGTGGCGTCTACCCGGTGCGGGGCTTACCAAACCTCCGAGCAGGAACCGGTCTGCCCACGTTTCCGGTTGCCGCACCACTCTATCCCCGCGATATCCGTCGTGTCGCGCACCACACCGGATCACGGATGGGTAGCGCACCGGCCCTGGTTACCCCTGTAGTAGGCCGACGGGATGTCCGGAGACAATGGCCGTGAGGAGTGATGATGCGATGACCGACACGGCTGGGCACCGCCACCAGGTCGTCGTGATCGGGTCCGGCTTCGGCGGCCTGTTCGGAGCCAAGGCGCTCAAGCGTTCCGACGTCGACGTGACCCTGCTGGCCAAGACCACCCACCATCTCTTCCAGCCGCTGCTCTACCAGGTGGCCACCGGCATTCTGTCCGAGGGCGAGATCGCGCCCCCCACCCGCGAGGTGCTGGCTCGGCAGAAGAACGCTGCCGTGCTGCTCGGCGAGGTCACCGACATCGACCTCGGGGCGCAGACGGTCACCTCTCACGTGCTCGGCCGCGAGACCGTCACGCAGTACGACTCGTTGATCGTGGCCGCGGGTTCCAGCCAGTCCTATTTCGGCAACGACCGCTTCTCCGAACACGCGCCGGGCATGAAGAGCATCGACGACGCGCTCGAGCTGCGCGGCCGGATCTTCGGCGCCTTCGAGCTCGCCGAGCTCGGTGCGCGTCGTGGTGAGAACGTCGACCACCTGCTCACGTTCGCGGTCATCGGCGCCGGCCCGACCGGGGTCGAGATGGCCGGCCAGATCGCCGAGCTGTCCCGGCGCACGCTCAAGCGCGACTTCCGGGCCATCAACTCCCGCAGCGCCCGCGTCGTCCTCGTCGACGCGGCCGGGCAGGTGCTCCCGCCGTTCGGTGCCAAGCTGGGCCAGAAGACCAAGCGTGAGCTGGAGAAGCTGGGCGTCGAGGTGCTGCTCGGCGCGATGGTCACAGATCTCGACGAGCGCGGCTTCGAGGTGAAGTTCAAGGACGGCCGGGTCGAGCGCATCGAGTCGGTGACCAAGATCTGGGCGGCCGGTGTCCAGGCCAGCTCGCTGACCACGACCCTGTCCGAGCAGACCGGTGCTCCCCTCGACCGGGCCGGCCGCATCGGTGTGAACTCCGACCTGACCCTGCCCGGTCACCCCGAGGTCTTCGTGGTCGGCGACATGATCGATCTGGACCACCTGCCCGGCGTCGCCCAGGTCGCGATCCAGGGCGCGAAGTACGCCGCCGAGGCGATTGACCGGCGCCTGGCGGGCAAGCCCCCGCAGAAGCCGTTCAAGTACTTCGACAAGGGCTCGATGGCCACCATCAGCCGGTTCCGCGCCGTGGCGATGATCGGCAACCTCCGGATCACCGGGTTCATCGCGTGGCTGATGTGGCTGGTCGTGCACCTCTTCTACGTCACCGGCTTCAAGAACCGGGTGACGGCGGTGCTGCACTGGGCGGTCTCGTTCCTGGGCCGCGGCCGTTCCGAACGGACCGCGACCGAGCAGCAGGTCTTCGGCCGGACCGCGCTCACCCGCCTGGACCACGGCGCCCAGGACCTGGTCTCTCCACCGTCGCCCGAACAGACCGCCGAGGCGCAGCGGCGCGACGAGGCTCGTCGAGCCGAGCTCGAGGCCGTCGCCGCCGAGGAGGCCCGGCTCACCGACGCCGGCGAGCGCGGCGTCAGGGTCGACGCCACCGCCTGATCCCAGGCGCGGGCTACTCGAAGTACGACGGGGTCGGGTGGTCAGGGTCGTGCTTGGCGATCGCCTCGCGCGCCCACCTGGGCAGGATGAAGAGCCCCTCGGCCTCGACGGTCACGCCCTCCGGACCCACCAGCTCGCCGCGGGCCCACGTCTTGTGGCCCTCGACCCGTTCGATCCAGGCCTCGCTGGTCAGGTCGCCGAGCGGCGTACGCCGCCGGTAGGTGACGGTGAGGGTCGCCGTCATGCCGGGCTTGCCCTCGGCGCCGGCCGCCTCACCGAGCATCTGGTCGAGAACCAGCGCCAGCACCCCGCCGTGCACGCTGCCCGGTGGCCCCTCGTAGGCCGCGCCGAGGTGGAAGGCCGAGCGCACGCCGCGGCCCTCGGGCCGCACCGTCAGCGGCGGGGCGACGGCGTTGCGGAGCCCGACCACCGCGTTGCCCCACGCCCGGCCGCGGCCGTCGGTGCGGAACCGGACGCCATAGGGACCCTCGAGCTGGCTGCTCCGCAGCCGTGCGGCGATCTGCTCCATGTCGCGCTGCGCGCGCCGGATCTCGTCCTCCGGGACGGTGGTCCGGATCCCGGCGTCGACGAGCTCGCGGATCGCCTGGGCGAACGGACCGTAGAGGGCCCGCTCGGTCTCGACCTCCTCCGGGGTGAGGTCGTCCATCAGGTACCCGTCCACGGCCGCACTCTAGAACACGTTCCAGTTTGGGAGCTCGATATCCGCTGGCCACAGCCGCCCGCGGTTGCTGAAATGCACCATGACCGCCCTCGCCCGCCCCGACCCCCGGCTGCACTCGAGCTGGGCGGCCGCGATGAGCGAGTTCGGTTCCGAGTTCCCGCACGGCTCCGGGATCTGGCACCGACCTGAGGGCGTGCTACCCGACCTCACTGAAGCCGGTTGCGCGGAGTTCGTGGCCACCCTGCTGCCCTTTGCCGACCCGGCGACCGAGCTCCCGGACAACCTGGTGCACTGCGACTACTACTGGATCACCGACGGTGCCGGCGACGCCGAGGAGGTGGTCGGTTTCCTGGCGTTCCGACACCGGCTCACCGCCTGGCTGCTCGAGGAGGGCGGCCACATCGGCTACGCGGTGCGGCCGTCCCGCCGCACCGAGGGGCACGCGACTCGCGCGCTCGGGCTCGCCGTACGACGCGCGGCCGAGCTCGGCCTCGACCAGGTGCTGGTGACCTGCGACGAGCCCAACCACGCGTCGGCGCGCACCATCGAGCGAAACGGCGGCGTCCAGGAGGACGTCCGCAACGGCAAGCGCCGGTACTGGATCGCGACGAGTCCCAGCAGCTGATCAGTGGCGGAGGCCGGGTCGGAAGAACCGCAGCACCCGCATGAAGTCGTCGGGGTCCACCATGCTCGCGTTGATCGCGAACGGCTCCATCCCCCGCTGTGGGAACCGCACCTCCCAGCCGCGCTCGCCGGGCTCTCCGTGCACCTCGACCCTCGTGTACTGGCTGGCCATGTCGAAGACGTGCCGAGCGCCCTGCTGGACCACCTCGAGCTGGCCCTGCCGCACCGTCAGGGTGGTCTGGGTGGCGCCGGCCCGGATCGCCCAGACCATCGCGGTGGCGAGCACGACGATCGCGGCCAGGCCGATGCTGGCGGTGTCCTTGAACTCGACAGCGGATCGCACGAAGAACACCGACGCCGCGATCCCACCCAGCAGCGAGAGCGACAGCACCCGCCGCAACGACCGCTTGGCGGCGAACTCGTAGACGCCTGGCATCTCCGCGGCGACCTCGTCGTGCTTGGACACGGGGGCGGGCGGCTGCTCGACCTCGGGGGTCACGACGGGCTCCGGCTCGACGGCCACCGCGACCGCCGGGGCCGGCGCGACCGCCGGGGCCACCGCGACCGCCGGGGCCGGCGGGGCCGGCCGCGACTCGCGCACCGGGCTGGCGGCCCGAGCCGCGGCCTTGGCCGCCACCAGGTCCCGGGCGGCATCGCCGGTCCGCGAGGGCCGCGCGGTGTGCTTGGGCTTGTGGGAGTCCTTGGGGCCTCTGCTCGGGAGGATCGACCGCAGGAACGACTTCCGGCGTGACGGTTCAGCTCGCCGGGAGACCTCCACCCGGTCGGCCGGAGGCGGCTCGGGAACTGGTTCTGGCTCGGGGTCTGCCTCGATGGGCTCCGGCTCCGGCTGCGGCTCCGGCTCGGGCTCCGGCTCGGGCTCGGGCTCCGGCTCCGGCTCGGGCTCCCGCTCGGGCTCCGGCGTGCTCGAGAACCACCCGAACGGCTCGGGCTCGACGACCGGCTCGGGCTCGACGACGGGCTCGGGCTCGGCCCACAGTCGGCTCGGGCTCGATCGCCGCGGGTTCGACCACGGGCCTGGCCGCGTGGGTCGGCTCGACAAGAGACGCCATGGCGGCCGCGCGGATCGTCTCCTCGATGGACCGGAAACCTGGGTAGGCCGGCGCAGCGGGCTCCGAAGCCGCAGCCGGAGCCGGAGCCGGAGCAGCCGCGGCAGCTGGTCGGGACTGGGCCGGTCGGGACTGGGTGGGCGGCGAATGGGGGGTCAGGATGGTGGTCGGCGTCAGGGCGGTCGGCTCGGTCCCGGCCTCCTCGACGTGCTCAGGCGGGTCGACCAGGCGGGCCTTCAGCCGGGCAAACCGGCCCGGGCGATCGACGGGCGACGGCGCGGTCTTGGACTTGTCGGACTTCTCAGCCTTCTCCGCCTTCTTGCGCACCGAAGCCATGACGATCGGCTCCCAGCCCGGCGGTGGCTTGCGGTCGAGCTCGGTGGCCGCGCTGTCGCCGAGTCCGTGGGTCGCGGTCCGGCGCGCGCCGAAGCTCGACGGCGGGGCGATCCTCCCGCCGATGACCGGGTCGTGCTCCACCGCTGAGGACGCCACGGCGGCCGCCGGCAGCCTGCGGGACACGCGCGACGTCGTCGCCGGGTCCTCGGTCGCCTCTTCGGGCCCGGACTCGCTCGAAGGTTGTTCGACCTGCTCGTGGTGCGCGAGCCACCGACCGAACAGGTCGTTGGGCTGGGCTTCGGAGGGCTGGGGTGGGGCAGCCATGTTCAGCAAAATACGCGGGCGCGGGCCTGCGTGTGGTCGCTTTGAAGAAGGCAGTGAGCGGCGCGTGCACCCCCGATCCTCGGCGCGGTGTGTTCTCATGTGTGGCGGGTGAGACTGAAGTGACCTCTGACGACGCCTCGGGTGCGTACCGTTCCCGACGCCGACCACTGTTACGTGCTGCGACCGCGACCGTCCTGGGGGCGGGCGTCATCACCGGGACCGGCGCGGGAGTCATGCGCGCCCTCAACTCGGGAGATGGCCGCCGCGGCGGCCGGCTACAGCTCCGCGCCGATGGCCCGTCGGGAGTCGGACTGCTCGACCGCAACCTGCGCGACCTGGGCCTGGTCGCCACCGGGCCGGACGAGTGGGTCACCCCCGAGCTGGACACCTCGCTGGTCACGATGGTCGGCTTCACCTGGCGCGACGGCGTCCGCCCGCCGCGGATCCACGTCCGATTCCGCACCAAGGGCGGCTGGACACTGTGGCGGGCCGCGCCGGTGCTGCACGACCGGCCCGACCCCAGGTCCGGCGAGGGCATCGGCCGGCTGGGCACCGCGCCGGTGATCGCCGAGCCGTCCGACGGGCTCCAGGTGCTGGTGGCGGGCACGGTGCCGCGCGACCTGCAGGTGACCCTGATCCATGCCGACCGGCTGGCCGGCGACGAGCGGCTGGCCGGTGGCACGTCGAGGTCCTTCTCGCGCACGGCGCTCCGGACCGACGTCGGTGTCCCGGGCATCTACACCCGCGCGCAATGGGGTGCCGACGAGAGCTGGCGCGACGGACAGCCGCGCTACAACAGCACGGTCCTGCAGGCGCACGTGCACCACACCGCGACGTCAAACGGCTACGCGCAGGCCGACGTCCCGGCCATGATCCGCAGCATGTACCGCTACCACACCCACAGCCTCGGCTGGTCCGACATCGCCTACAACTTCCTGGTCGACGCCTACGGCACCATCTGGGAGGGGCGGTACGGCGGGATCGACCTTCCGGTGCGCGGCGCGCACACGCTGGGATTCAACAACTCCTCGACAGGTTTCTCGGTGATCGGCAACTACGAGACCGCGCAACCTTCCAGCGCCACCATGACGTCGCTGTCCCAGCTCGCCGCATGGAAGCTCGCGATGTACGACCGCGACCCGCAGGGCTGGACCGAGGTGACCTCGCAGGGCAGCGACAAGTTCCCGTCCGGCCGGGTCGTCACGCTGCCTGTCATCGACGGGCACCGCGACACCAACGACACCGCCTGCCCCGGCGGCAACGTCTACGCCCAGCTCGGTGCGGTCCGAGCAGCAGCTGCAGGCGTCATCGCTGACTCGGCCCTCAAGCTGAAGAAGCCGTTCCGTCTCAAGGGCGACCCCTACCTCGGCGGCACCCTCAACGCCGTGGATGGGAAGTTCAAGCCGAAGGACGCCACGGTGACCTACCAGTGGACCCGGTACGGCGCGCCCATCGAGGGGGCGACCGGCGCCTCGTACGTCGTGACCGAGGCGGACGTGGCGCAGGTGGTCGGCGTGATCGTCACCGGAAGCCGCCCCAATGCCACGCCGATCACCCAGGGGATCGACCTGCCCGGCCCGTGCAGATCGGTGCCGTCGCTCTCGGTGCGCACCCAGCGCCGCCGGGGCGGGAAGGCGATCGTGCACCTCGAGGTCATCGCGCCCGGCATTGCCGCGCCTGACGGCGAGGTGGTCATCAAGGTCGGCGACCGGCAGCGGACTGTCGCGGTGCAAAAGGGCCAGGCGATCGCACGGTTCGTCGGCCTGCCTCCGGGGCGCTACCGGGTGCGGTGCCAGTACGCCGGCAGCGCGCTTATCGAGCCCGAGAGCGCCCGCGACTGGGTGCGGATCCCCGGCAAGGGCTAGCCCACCACACCGGACACAGAAGAGCCCGCTGGACGCATCTTGCGATGCGTCCCGCGGGCTTCTGTGTGGCTGTGGCTCCGGCGCCAACCCCCGAAGACGCCGGCCTGCGGCCACGGATTCAGCCACCCCCATACGGCTGACTCCGCTCACGAAAGTAGGGGATGTCAGGGCACGCCTGACCCTCGGGCGTGACACGGCGCGGTAACAAGTCTCCGGCCAGCGGGGGCAAGCCGGCCGGTCGGCTCAGGGAACGTCTGGATCCTCGGGATGCCGACGGCGCTGGTCTAGATCGCGCAGGAACTCGTCGTCGTCGTCCGGAGCGACCGGTCGGGTCGGCGGACGCGGCGCGGGACGGCGGCGCGTGGGTCCCGAGACGCCGCGGCGCTCGATCACCCGGATCAGGTAATACGTCGCCAGCGCAAACAGCGCCACTACGAGCAGGACCTTGAGCACGACACCAGACTAGGTCCCCTGTGGTGATTGCGTACTGTGGAGTCGTGAAGGAGTTCGTCGTCTACACCGCGCTGCGGCTGCTGATGTTCGCCGCGACGTTCGGCGTCGTGCTTGGACTTTGGCTCCTCATCGCGGGCGAGGCGAACGTCTTTGCCGCCGTCCTGATCGCTTTCGTGGTCAGCGGAATCGGCTCCTACTTCATGCTGAACCGGCAGCGAGAGGACTTCGCCCAGCGGGTCGAGCAGCGGGCCGGGCGCGCCAGCAAGGCGTTCGAGGATCTCCGCGCCAAGGAAGATGCGGAATAGGTCTCGCTGGGACTTACCGCTTGCGGTTGAGCTGGCGGTTGATGCGCGACTCGGGCTGGCCGAGCAGCCTGGCCAGCAGTGGCACCCTGCGGCGCCAGACCACGACTCCGGCGATCACGATCGCCAGGATGATGAGAAACGGCAGCATATGTTGAGCCTACGTCGAGTGTCCTGAGTCGGAAGTCCATGTGCACTTGGCGTGCTCAGAGGGCGTGCATCGCAAGGCGGCGGAGCGCGGGCAGACTGGGCGTCTTTCTAGCGACGCCAACGCAGCGAGGTGCGTGCTATGTGTGCGCGAAGCGCGCACGGACTTCCGACTCAGGACACTAGCCAGCAAGAGCGAGGGGGACGGCGACCAGCAGCGCCCAGGCGAGCTCGGCGAGGCCGGTTGACTGGAGCACCGGCACCAGGGCGGGCCCGACCGCGCCTGACATCACGGTGCGGACGCCCGGGAGCACGGGCCCGAGGAAGCCGAGGCCCAGTAGCGCCCACCAGGTGGTGGAGACCGCTACCGCGACAACGGCTGCGATCGCCGCCAGCACCAGCAGGAGGTACAGCGCCCGGGTGCGTGCGGGACCGAGGACGACCGCGAGCGTGCGCTTGCCGGCCAGCGTGTCGGTCGGGATGTCGCGCAGGTTGTTGACCACGAGGATCGCGCAGGCCAGGGCGCCGACGCCGATGGCGGCGTACCCGGCGGACAGCTCGAACGTCGAGGTCTGGACGTACGTCGTCCCGACCACCGCGACCAGGCCGAAGAAGACGAAGACCATGACCTCACCGAGGCCGAGGTAGCCGTAGGGCCGAGCGCCGCCGGTGTAGAACCACGCCGCCAGCACCGACACCGCGCCGACGGCGACCAGCCACCACGCGGTCGAAGCGGCGAGCACCAGACCGGCCACGGCGGCGACACCGAAGGCGAGGAACGCCGCACGCTTGACCGTGGCGGGCGAGGCGGCGCCCGACCCCACCAGCCGCATCGGACCAACCCGGTCGGCGTCGGTGCCGCGGATGCCGTCGGAGTAGTCGTTGGCGTAGTTGACTCCGACCTGCAGCGCCAGGCTCACGACGAGCGCGAGCAGCGCCTTCCACACGACCGCGCCGTCGGCGTACGCCGCGACACCCGTGCCGGCGAGGACCGGCGAGATCGCCGCGGGCAGCGTTCGCGGCCGTGCGCCTGCGAGCCACTGACCGGGGGTTGCCACGAGGAGCGATTCAAGCAGGCTGCGCTCTCGGTGGTTGAGGAGGTCGTTCTGCGACCGCGCTCTCGGTGGTTGAGGAGGTCGTTCTGCGACCGTCTCGAAACCACGGAAGCAGAGGCTGGAACCCAACCACCGGCAGGGCGCTGGATAGCGTGCACGGCATGGAGCTGCGCGGGTCGACCGCCGAGGTCGTGGCCGCGCTCACCGCGTGGATCAACGCCACCGACGACGAGCCACTCGTCGTCGAGACCTCGGGGTCCACCGGCACACCGAAGCGGGTGGTGCTGTCCCGGCGAGCGGTCCTGGCGTCCGGTCATGCGACCGTCCGGCGGCTCGGTGGCGAGGGGCGCTGGCTGCTCGCATTGCCTGTCTCGTACGTCGCCGGCGCACAGGTCGTGCTCCGGTCGGTGGTGGCCGGTGAGCCGCCGGTGCTGCTGGGGGAGCACCCGTCGCTCGCGGCGGCGGTCGAGGCGGGCGCACCCGCCTACGCGTCCCTGGTGCCGACCCAGCTGCATCGGCTGCTCGACGACGCGGCCGACGTCGCCGCGCTGTGCCGCCTCCGGACCGTGCTGCTCGGCGGCGGGCCGATCGACCCCGGGCTCCGGGCGCGGGCGGCCGAGGCCGGGGTGCCGGTGGTCGCGACGTACGGCTCCGCGGAGACCGCGGGCGGCTGCGTCTATGACGGCGCCGCCCTCGACGGCGTCGGGCTGGCCGTCGAGAAGGACGGGCGGCTGCGGATCTCCGGGCCGATGATCTTCGATCGGTACGACGGAGATCCGGCGCTGACCGCGCGGGTGCTGGTGGACGGATGGTTCCGGACCGAGGACGCGGCCCGGATCGACGAGGACGGCCGGCTGCAGGTGCTGGGCCGGCTCGACGACGTCGTGGTCAGCGGCGGGGTCAACGTGCCGGCCCCGGCCGTGGCGGCCCGGCTCCGCGCGCACCCCGCGGTCCGCGAGGCCGAGGTGCTCGGCGTACCTGACGAGGAGTGGGGGTCGCGGCTGGTCGCCTTCGTGGTGGGCACCCTCACCCTCGACGAGGCCCGCGCCTGGGTCGCCGACCAGCACCCCCGTTCCTGGGCACCCCGGCAGCTGGTCGCGGTCGACGCGCTGCCGCTGCTGCCCAACGGGAAGGTGGATCGGGTTCAGCTGGCGGCTGCCGCCAGCTGAACCACCCCGGTAGACACCACCGGGTCGTGGGTGGCGATGACAACCGCACAGCCAGGGCGCGGGCTGGCCGCCGCGTCGAGGACCAGGCTGGTGTGGTCAGAGTCCTGGTGCGCGGTCGGCTCGTCGAGGATCGTCACCGCGGCGCGCGCGTGGAGGGCGCGGGCCACGCCGATGCGCTGCCGCTCGCCCATCGAGGTCTCGCCGGGGAACCGGCCGAGCAGGTGGTCGACGCCGAGCGCCGCCGCGAGCGTCGGCACGTCGTCGCGCCGGGCCTGGTCCGCCAGCGCGATGTTGTCGATGACGCTGAGCGTGTCGAGGAGCGCGAGGCGCTGCGGCACGAACACGCTCCGGGCCGCCGTGTTGCCGCGAAGCGCCAGTCCCGAGGCCGGGTAGGCGACCAGCGCGCCGGCCAGCACCAGTCCGAAACCGATGACGTGCACGGTGCCCGACATCGTGGCCGGCTCGTCGCCGAGGTCAGTGGTGCCGGCGTTCATGATCGTGCCGAGCGAGAAGTGGCGACTCCTTCGATCAGGGTGCCACGACCGTAGGGTCGCGCGCCCCGGCCAGGCGTCGGCTATGCGGGCGAACCCGCTCATCCTCGAGGATGAGCCACCCACCACCGGACGACTCCTGTGCGCCGCGTACGGCACTAGCGTGCCGCCATGTCCCCGCTGGCGGGCATCGACCGCCGCGACGTCGCGCTGACCGCCGCGGCGGTCGTGCTCGGCCAGGTGGACGCGTTCGCCCCCGGGCTGTACAGCACCAGCGTCGTGGGCCCGCGCTGGGTGGTCTCGGTGACCTACCTGGTCGCCGCGCTGGCGGTGCTCGTCCGGCGGACCCGTCCCGGTCCGGCGTTCGCCGTGGGCATCGGGGCGCTCGTCGCGCAGGCACTGACGGTCGGTACGTCGGAGAGCAACGGCTCGCTGGTCCCCGCGGTGCTGCTGTCGTACTCGGTGGCGGTGCACGGCAGCCGTCGCGTGGCGGTGGCGGGCCTCTGCGCGATTCCGGTGGCCGCGGCGATCCGCGAGGTCAACAACCCGGAGAACACCACGGTCGCCGAGGTGCTCAACGGCCTCGGCTGGGACATGGTCATCGTGGACGCCTGGTTGCTCGCGCCTACGTCCGCACCCGACGCCAGCTGGTCGCCGAGCTGCGCCATCGGGCCGAGCACTCGGCCGAGGCGGCGGCCGTCGCCGAGCGCGCACGGGTGGCCCGCGAGCTGCACGACGTGCTCGCGCACAGCCTGGGTGTGGTCGTGGTGCAGGCCGAGGCGGCCGAGGAGGCGATGGACCAACGGCCGGAGCTGGCGGCCGAGTCCCTCCGGTCCATCCAGCGCACCGGTCGCGAGGCCCTGGTCGAGGTGCGCCGGGTGGTCGGCGTCCTGAGGGAGGACGACGCGGGACGGGGGCCGGCGCGGGGGGCCGCGGCCGTGGGGGAGCTGGTGCACCGGGTCAGCGCGACCGGGCTGCCGGTGGAGCTGGAGGTGCGCGGCTCGGTCGAGGGGACTGCCGGCGGCGCCGGACCTGGCCGTCTACCGGATCGTGCAGGAGTCGCTGGCCAACATCCTCAAGCACGCCGGCGCGTCCCGGGCGCACGTGCTGATCGCCCGGCAGGCCGACCGGGTGGCGGTCGAGGTCACCGACGACGGGGCCGGCGCCGGCGACGGAGCGGCGGGTCGCGGCAACGGGCTGCGCGGCATGCGGGAGCGGGTCACGGCACTGGGCGGCACGTTCTCGGCGGGGCCGGTCGCCGACGGCGGGTTCGTGGTCCGCGCCGTGCTCAGCCTCCAGGAGCCCCCCGATGGTCGCTGACGCCGGACGTGGCGCTGATGGACGTGCGGATGCCGGTGATGGACGGGATCGAGGCGACCCGACGGATCCTCGCCGGCCCGTCGGCATACCCGAAGGTCCTGGTGCTCACCACCTTCGACCTCGACGAGTACGTCTTCGACGCGCTCCTGGCCACCTCGTCGAGCGGTTCGCCCGCCGGTTGCCCCGGGACGCGGGCGACAGCTGGGGCGTGCTCAGCGACGCGACGGTGAAGTCGCACGTCGCCCACGTCCTGACCAAGACCGGGCTGCGCGACCGGGTGCAGGTGGTGGTGCGCGCCTACGAGACCGGGCTGGTCGAGCCCGGAGAGCCGGACCCCTAGGTTGTCTCCCATGTCCGAGACCCGGGTGTTCGCGATCACGCTGCGCACCCGGTTCCGGGGGATCACCGTGCGCGAGGGGATGCTGCTCCGGGGAGAGGCCGGGTGGGGGGAGTGGAGCCCGTTCCTGGACTACGAGCCGGCCGTCGCGGAGCCGTGGCTGCGGTGCGCCGAGGAGGCTGCGGGCGGGGACTGGCCGGAGCCCGTGCGCACCTCGGTGCCCGTCAACGTGACCGTGCCGGCCGTCGGTCCCGAACAGGCGCACGCGATCGTCGCCTCGAGTGGCTGCACGACCGCCAAGGTGAAGGTGGCCGAGCTCGGACAGACCCTGGCCGACGACCAGGCCCGGCTGGAAGCGGTCCGCGACGCGCTCGGGGGTTCTGGCCGGGTGCGGATCGATGCCAACGGCGCCTGGTCGGTCGACGACGCGGCCGCCGCCATCGGCGTACTGGACAAGGCGGCGGGCGGGCTGGAGTACGTCGAGCAGCCCTGCGCGTCGGTCGAGGAGCTGGCCGCCGTCCGGTGCGCGGTCGACGTACCGATCGCGGCCGACGAGTCGATCCGCCGGGTCTCGGACCCCTATCTGGTCCGTGACCTCGAGGCCGCCGACATCGCGGTGCTCAAGGTGCAGCCACTCGGCGGCGTCCGGGCCTGCCTGAAGATCGCGGAGGAGATCGGTCTCCCGGTCGTGGTCTCCTCGGCGCTGGAGACCTCGGTCGGGATCGCGGCCGGGCTGGCCCTGGCCGGGGCGCTGCCCGAGCTGCCGTACGCCTGCGGCCTGGCGACCGTGCAGCTGCTCACCGCGGACGTGGTGGCCCACCCGCTGCTGCCGGTCGACGGCATCCTGCCGGTGCGGCCGGCCGAGGTGGACCCGCACGCAGCGGACCTGCTGGCCGCCACCCCGGACCGGGTCGCGTTCTGGGAGGCCAGGCTGGCGGAGGTGCGGGCGCTGTGAGCTCCACCGAGCTGGCACGCTCCGTCGTCACCGCCCTGGTTGCCGACGGCGTCCGCGAGGTCGTGCTGGCGCCCGGGTCGCGGAACGCCCCGCTCTCCTTCGCGGTGTTCGACGCCGCCGAGGCCGGGTTGCTCCGGCTGCACACCCGCATCGACGAACGGACCGCCGGGTTTCTCGCCCTCGGGCTGAGCAAGGGTGGCTCGCGGGCCGCGGTCCTGTGCACGTCCGGCACCGCGGTCGCGAACCTGCACCCGGCGGTGCTGGAGGCACACCACGCCCGGGTGCCGATGGTCGTCGTCACCGCCGACCGGCCGGCCCGGCTGCGCAGCACCGACGCCAACCAGACCACCGACCAGGTGGGCATCTTCGGGCCGCAGGTGGCCACCCTCGACGTCGACACCGTGGTTCCGCACCTCGGCCCGGGAGTCGTCCACCTCAACGTCCAGCTCGATGACCCGCTGGTGCCGGGGGCCCGGTGGGACCCTGGCGCTGAGGGGGTCGTGTGCCCCACGACGAGCGATGGGGCGTCCCCAGGCACACGACCCCCCGCCGAACTGCTCGACCTCGGACCCCGAACCGTCATCGTGGCCGGCGACGACGCCGGACCGCGCGCACGGTCGCTCGCGGTCGACGCCGGCTGGCCGTTGCTGGCCGAACCCTCGAGCGGGGCACGCACCGGGCCGGCGCTGCGGACCTACCGGTTGCTGCTGGGCAGTGAGCTGGCCGGCCAGGTCGAGCGAGTGGTGGTCTTCGGCCACCCCACGCTGTCCCGGCCGGTGCAGCAGCTGCTCTCGCGGGCGGACGTCGAGGTGCTGGATGCGGACCCTTCATGGACCAGGCCGTACGCCGTCACCCCGGCCACCGCACCCCTTGCCGTGGACGGCACCCACGACCCCGCCTGGCTCGCCCGCTGGCAGGAGGCGGACGCGTCGGTCTCGCGTCAGCTCGACGCGCTGTTGGCCGACGCCGGCTTCACGGCGTACCACGTCGCCGGTGCGGTGAGCCGCGCGCTGCCGGTCGGTGGCCACCTCGTCGTCGGCGCCTCCAACCCGATCCGCGATCTCGACCTGATGGCCACGTCCTACGAGGTCGGCAGCCATCACAAGGTGATCGCCAACCGCGGCCTGTCCGGCATCGACGGCACCGTGTCGACTGCAGTCGGGGCCTCCCTGGCGCGCAAAGCGGGGAACCGCAACCTCGCGCTGATGGGCGACGTGACCTTCCTGCACGACGCCAACGGGCTGGTCATCGGTCCCGACGAGCTCCGGCCCGACCTGACCATCGTCGTGACCAACGACGACGGTGGTTCGATCTTCGCGACCCTGGAGCAGGGTGCCGAGGAGTTCGCGCATGCCTACGAGCGGCTGTTCGGCACCCCGCACCACGTCGACCTCGCCGCGCTCTGCGCGGCCACCCGCACCCCGCACTGGCGGGTCGACTCGCTGGCCGAGCTCGACCACGCCCTCGCGAGCCCGAACGGCGGCATCGAGGTCGTCGAGGCGGTCGTCGACCGGTCCCGGCGCCGGGAGCTGGACCTCGCGATCCGATCACTGAGGCCTTGACGGCCGCCGTTGGTTGAAGAGGGCGATCAGCGCTGCTCGACTACCAGCCTTCCTTGCGGAGGTTTCGAGACGGTTGCTGCGCAACCTCCTCAACCACCGGCGTGCGGCGTCGCCACCCAGACCATGGGGTCGCCCCACGCGAGCTCCTCGGCGCCATGCTTGGCCAGCGCGAGCACGACCAGAGTCCGGCGCTGATTGCGCCTACAGCGGACGGGCTAGGTACGGCATGGCCTCGGTCGGGAGAATGTCCGCCGTGGAGATCACCCTGCTGCTCTGCGGCCTGGCGGTGGGGGTGCTGGCCTGTACCTGGCTTGCTCAGCGGCTGGACATTCCGGCGCCGTTCCTGCTCATCGCAGCCGGGATCGTGGCGTCGTACGTGCCCGGCGTGCCGGAGGTCGAGCTCTCCGAGGAGGTCGTGCTCTTCGGGCTGCTGCCGCCGCTGCTCTACGCCGCAGCGCAGGGCACCTCGCTGGTCGACTTCAAGGCCAACCGCCGCCCGATCCTGCTGCTCTCGGTCGGGCTGGTGGTGTTCACGACGTTCGGTGTCGGCGCGGTCGCGCACGCGCTGGTGCCCGGCATCAGCTGGGCGGTGGCGCTGGCCATCGGCGCCGTGGTCGCCCCTCCGGACGCGGTCGCGGCGACCGCGATCGGTCGCCGGATCGGCCTGCCGCGGCGGATCGTCACGATCCTCGAGGGCGAGTCCCTGCTCAACGACGCGACCGCGCTGGTCGCGCTCGGCACGGCGCTCGCGGTGGTCGAGGGCGGTGGTTTCGAGTTCGGCCAGGTCGGTCTGGACTTCCTGCTCGCCGCCGGCGGGGGCGTGGTCGTCGGGTTCCTGATGTTCCTGGTGGTCGCCAAGGTGCGGCTGCACCTGAGCGACCCGGTGCTCGACAGCGGGATGTCGCTGGTGGTCCCGTTCGCGGCGTACGTCGCCGCGGAGGAGGTGCACGCCTCGGGCGTGATCGCCGTGGTCGTGGCCGGCCTGCTGCTCGGCCACAAGGCACCGATCCTGCAGACCGCCCAGTCGCGGATCGCGGAACGGCTCAACTGGCGGACGATCGCCTTCGTCCTCGAGAACGCGGTCTTCCTGCTGATCGGGCTCCAGGCCCGGGCGATCGTCGAGGGCGCGGGCGACGGCGACCTGTCGTGGGGCCGGATCATCGGCGTCTGCGCGGCCACTCTCGCGGCCTGCATCGTGCTCCGCCTGGCCTGGGTCTTCCCGGCCCGCTACCTGATCGTGCGGCCAGGCCCTGACCCCACCACCGGGCGCCGGCCGCCATGGACGTACACGTTCATGCTCGGTTGGGCGGGGATGCGGGGCGTGGTCACCCTCGCCGCGGCGTTCCTCATCCCCGACGACACCCCGCACCGCGAGGTGCTGCTGCTGATGGCGTTCACGGTGGTCGCCGGCACCTTGTTCATCCAGGGCATGTCACTGCCGTGGCTGGCCCGCCGGCTGCGGGTGCCGGGGCCGGACCCGGCCGAGGACGCGCTGGCCCGCGCCACGCTGCTCCAGCAGGCGTCGAAGGCTGCGCTGCACCGGCTCGACGACCTCGAGTACGACGACCCGCACGGCGTCGTCGAGCTGATCCGGCAGCGGCTCGACCAGCGCAACTTCGCTGCCTGGGAACGGCTCGGCACCGTCGCCGACCAGGAGGCGCCGAGCGAGCTGTACGCCCGGATCCGCCTCTCGATGCTCGAGGCCGAGCGCGAGCGGGTGCTCAAGATCCGCGACGCCGGCAGTGTCGCCTCCGAGGTCGTCGCGGACGTGCTGGCGATGCTCGACGTCGAGGAGTCGATGCTCGACATCGCCACCGAGGAGCGCCGCGAGGTCCAGGAGACCTCGTCGCTCCGGCGCACCGGCGGCAGCTGCGACGACCTGGCGCGCTACCCCGCGGTCGAGACCGTCGACGGGCCGGTCTGCCAGCGCTGCCTCGACGAGGGCCACCGATGGGTGTCGCTGCGCCAGTGCCTCGAGTGCGGCAACGTCGCCTGCTGCGACTCCTCGGTGATGCAGCACGCCAGCAAGCACTTCCAGGACACCACGCACCCGGTGATGGAGTCCGCCGAGCCCGGCGAGGACTGGCGCTGGTGCTTCGTGCACCACAAGACCGCGTGAGCGTCCCGGTGGTTGAGGAGGTCACGCAGCGACCGTCTCGAAACCGCGCAAGCCGGGGCTGGAACTAACCAGACGTGAGCGCCTCTTCCAACGTCCGCGCCGGGTGTCCGCTGACCCGTTCCACGTCGCCGCTCACCTCGGCCACCGAGCCGTCCAGGATCGCGGTGTAGGTCGAGACCCACGCGTCGAGCTGCCAGTCCTCGGCGCCATAGGCGGCCTTGCGGGATGCGTAGGCCTCCTCGACGGTCTCGTCCTCGAAGCGCAGCTCCCGCCCGAGCACGCGGCCGGCCCGCTCGGCCACCTCGCTCAGGGTCAGCGCCTCCGGCCCCGTGAGGAGGTACGTCGCGTCCGCGTGGTCGTGGGGGGAGCGCAGGACGGCCGCCGCGACGTCGGCGACGTCGGCGCGCGCCACGGCGGCCACCCGCCCGTCGCCGGCGGGGCCGCGCATCACTCCGGCCTGGTCGGCGAAGTACGGCAGCAGGTCGGCGTAGAAGTTGTCGCGCAGGAACGTGTAGGTCATCCCGGTCTCACCGATCGCCTGCTCGGCGTCCCAGTGGTCACGGCCCAGGGTGAACGTCGCGTCGGGCGCGGCACCGGCGAACGACGTGTAGACGATGTGCCCGACGCCGGCGTCGGCGGCGGCCCGGATGAAGGTGCGGTGCTGGTCGCGCCGGTCCACCGCCTCCGATGCGGAGACCATGAAGAGCGTGTCGACACCCCTCAGCGCCTCGACGGCGGCGCCAGGGTCGGCGTACTCGCAGACCCTGACATCGGTGTCGTAGCCGGGCGCGCGGGACGCATCCCGGACGACGAGGCGGAGGTCGTTGCGGAAGTCGTCCGCGAGGGCGCGTGCCACCCGCCCTCCGACAGCTCCGGTCGAGCCGGTGATCGCGATCATCAGGTCTCCTTGGTCGACGTGGTGGGCGTGAAGCGGATCGGGAACGACACCGCACCGGTGTTCCCCGACACCGGCAACCACTCACCGGGCCCGTCGCATTCCGCGTCCGGCATCCGTTGCGCGAGCAGCGGCAGCGCGACCGCCATGTCGGTGCGAGCCACGAAGTGGCCCAGGCAGTGGTGGATCCCGGCGCCGAAGCCGTGGTGCGGCGGCCGCTGCTCGGTGATGTCGAACGACGGGTCCGGCACGGCGCGCGGGTCGGTGCCGGCCGCGTGCGAGAGCATCTGCACGATGCCGCCCTGGGGGATGTGCAGCCCCTGGAACTCCACGTCCTCCAGGGCTTCGCGCGTCACCCAGGTGACCGTCGGGTTGACCCGCATCACCTCCTCGACCGCGTTGGCGCCGAGCTCGGGCCGCTCGCCGAGCAGCCGCCACTGGTCGGGGTGCGCGAGCAGAGTCTGGAGCGCCAACCCGAGCTGGTTGCGGGTCGTCTCCATCCCGGCGAAGGCCAGGAACACCAGGGCCACCGACAGCTCGGGATCGGTCAGCCCTTCGGCCTGCACCAGGGTGGTGACCAGGTCCTCGCGCGGGTGCGACCTACGGTCGGCGACGACCTCCTCGACGTACCCCGCCAGACCGGTGAGCGCGGCCTCGATCCGCGGCACCTGGTTGCCGACGTCGATGGAGAACGACGCGCCCAGGTCGTCGGCCCACCGCCCCACCTGGTGCCAGTGCTCCTGCGGCAGCCCGAGCAGCAGGCAGATGATCCGCGCGGCGTACGGCTCGGCGAACTCGGAGATGAACTCCACCTGCCCGCGCTCGGCGAACCCGTCGATCAGCTCGTGCGCGATGGCCTGGAAGGTCGGCCGCATCTCGGCGATCACCTTGTTCTTGAACGCCGGCACCATCAGCCGGCGGATCCGGGCATGGTCGTCGCCCTCGAGGCTGAGCAGCGTCTCCTGCCACCAGTCGGAGAAGAGCCCGGAGTGGATGCCGTTCTGGGCCGGCCAGCGGGCGTTGCCCTGCCGGAACCGCCGGTCGCGCAGCAGTGCGCTCACCTCGGCGTACCGCAGCACCGCCCAGCCCCAGGTCGTCTCGACGTACCAGTCGTCCTCGCGGGCGGCGTGCACCTCCGGAGAGGTCACGTCGAAGCCCGGGTCGCCGAGGTCGAATCTGCGAACGGGCACTGGCCAAACCTATGCACCGGTGGTTGAGGAGGCGCAGAGCGCCTTCCCCAACCATCGGCTACGTGCCGGCCCGGATCATCCGCACGTGCCGGCCCTCGTCGTGCTCGTCCTCGGTGCCGTCGAACCGGAACCCCTGGCGCTCGTAGAACCGGATCGCTCGCTCGTTGTTCGCCAGCACCCACAGGTACGCCGCCCGGTCGCCCACCGCCTGCTCGAACAGCGCGTAGCCGACGCCGGTGCCGTAGTACGACGCGCGCACGTAGAGCGAGTAGAGCTCCAGCAGGTCGTCGACGTCGTTGTCTCGCGCCGGACCGACGCTGGCGAATCCGACCAGACCCGCACCGTCCTCGGCCACCCAGATCGGCCGTGGCCCGGTGAGGATGTCGCTCCAGCGCTCGATTCGCTCAGCCACCCGCTCTCGGCGGTCGTCGAGGATCCCCTGCGGCATCAGCCCGGTGTAGGCGTCGTCCCAGACGTCCAGGTGGAGGCGGGCGAGCGACTCGGCATCCGCTGGCTCCGCATGCCGGATCGAGACACCGTCCGGCAGGGCCATGCGCGGCATGCTAGGCCCATGCGGATCACCAAGTTCGGCCACGCCTGCGTGCGGATCGAGCACGACGGCCACGTCGTCGTCCTCGATCCCGGCGGCTTCACCGAGCCCGACGCCGTGGACGGCGCCACCGCGGTGCTCGTCACCCACGTGCACCCCGACCACCTGCACCCCGACAACCTGCGGGCCACCGACGCGCCGGTGTTCACGGTGGGCCAGGTCGCCGACCAGCTCGCGGCCGACGCGCCGGACATCGCGGAGCGCACCACGACCGTCGCGCCGGGAGCGGTGTTCGACGTCGGGCTGCCGGTCCGGGCGGTGGGGGAGCTGCACAACGTGATCCACCCCGAGCTGCCGCAGCCCTACAACTCCGGCTACCTGCTGACCGTGGGCGACCAGACCGTCTACCACCCGGGCGACGCGCTTGCCCTGCCCGAGCTGCCCGTCGACGTACTCCTCTGCCCGTCCTCCGCGCCGTGGCTGCGCAGCGAGATGGCCATCGAGTTCGTCCGCGCGGTGGGGGCGCCTACGAACCTGGCGATCCACGACCGCGTGTACTCCGAGACGGGTCACGGGTTCCTGGCCAGCCAGATGGAGACTCTCGTCGGGCCGCGCGGCCAGGAGTGGCTGCGGCGGGCCGACGGCCAGGATCTCTGATGACGGACCCGCAGGTGCCCCACGTCCCGTACGGCGGTACCGAGCCAGAGGTCGCAACGCCGGCGGCGCCGCCGGCGCCGCGGTGGCTCCGGCGGTTCGTCGGTGATGACACTGCCGAGTCGCCCCCCGGTGGGGTCCCCGGCGGCCTGGTGATCCTGGCGGAGCCTCCGCGAGCGGTGCCGCTCGCCTACCGGGTGGCCGCGCTGGGCCTCAACCTGTGGGAGGCCTTCGTGCTGGTCCTGTTCGTCCTGGCGCCGATGGCGGCGTGGATCATGCAGCCGCACCTTCGCACCGTGGCGTTCCTGGTCGCCGCGGTCCTGGTCGTCGGCACCCGGGTCCGCCGCTACGTGCGCCGGGTCGGGGTGCTGCGCTGGGGCAAGGTGGCGACGGTCACGACGGCCGAGCCGCACGTCTCGAACACGTCACACACCAACGTGCCGCTGCGCCACGCCCGGGGGTGGGACGTCACCACGCAGCTCCACACCGGCTCGTCGATCACCACGCGCATCTCCTACATGGTCGACGGGCAGGCCGGGTCGATCCGGACCCGGGGTCTCCCGTACGTCGACGGGGTGGTGCTCGCCGACAGCCGGAAGCCCTCTCGAGCGATGGTGGTGAGCCAGTTCCCGCACTCGGTCCGGCCAGGCCTTGACGGCCAGTTCGTCGGTCGCCTCGCGCCGGGCCGCTGGGCCTGGCTGCTCGGGAGCCTGGCGCTCCAGGCCGGAGTTCTCGCGGTCGCGGTGCAGTCGGTCCTCGACACCTGGGTGCGCTGACCAGTGGGAAGGTACTGACATGACCGAGACTCCACCGACCCCGGATCCCGCCAGCGCCTCCGGGAAGGTCGCCGACCTCGAGAAGCAGCTCGCGGACGCCGCGGCCCACCTCACCAAGGTCCAGGCCGAGCTGAGCCAGGCCCGCGCCGCGGACCCCAATCACCCGCAGGTCCCGGTGCCCTACGCCGGCAACGCGCCCGTCGTCATGATCAACGGTCAGCAGGTGCCGGCGGGGCAGGCCATCGACCTCAGCGCCATGCTCGGCGGCCTGTTCGGCGGTGCCGGCGCGGCCGGCGCGGCCGGTGCGGCGGGTGCGGCCGGTGCAGCCACGGCGGCTGGTCAGGTCGTCAACATCCCGCCGGTCGTCTCGCTCAACGGGCAGGTCGTGTCCGGAGGGCAGCCGGTCGACCTCTCCGCGCTCCTCGGAGCCGAGGGCGCCGCCCATGTGCGCAGCTCCCTCGAGCAGCTCGGTCTCGGCGGTCACTTCGGCGGTCTGTTCGGGACGACGTCGGCGTCCGCGCAACCCGGTCCGGCGCAGGCGATGCGCTACACGACCACCCCGGGTGAGATCACCAGCAGCGGCAACAAGGCGCTGTTATGGCTGGCCGCGGCGCTGGTGGTCGGGCTGATCGGTGTGGTCGTCTACCTGGTGCTCACCAGCTAGCTACGCGTAGCTGTAGTCGTCGAGCGGGAAGCGCTCCGCATCCCGGTGGGTGTTGATGGTCGAGCTCGGCCGCAGCAGCGCGGCCTCGCCGTGCTGGTTGAAGTAGTAGCTGCGCGCGGTGGCGCACGAGCCGAGCGCGAACACCGAGTCGCCGAGCCGCTCGGTGACCCAGCCGAGGAACTCGTCGTTGGCCGGGTCGGTGACCTCGAACGTGCGGGCACCCCGCCGCCGTACCTCGGTGAGCAACCGGCCGATGTGCTTCATCTGGCCCTCGATCGTGGTGAAGAACGACAGGCCTGAGTAGGAGTACGGCGACGCCAGGCTGAGCAGGTTCGGGAAGCCCGGCACCGCGATGCCCTGGTAGGCCTGGAACCGGGTCGAGCGCCACCACTGGCCGAGGTCCTTGCCTTCGCGCCCGACGATGCGGATCGCCGGGAAGTTGGCGTCCCACATGTCGAAGCCGGTGGCCAGGACCAGTACGTCGACGGGGATCTCGCGCCCGTCGGTGAGGGTGATGCCACCGGCGGTGATCCGCTCGATGGAGGTGGTCTCGAGGTCGACGTTCGGCTCGGTGAAGGTCCGGTAGTAGTCGTTGGAGAACGTCGGCCGCTTGCAGCCGAACGAGTAGTCCGGCGTCAGCTTGCGACGCAGCTCGGGGTCGGAGATCTGACGGCGCAGGTGCCGCTTCGCGATCCTCTCGGCGCCACGGTTGAGCATTTTGGCCCGGCGGTAGTGCAGCACGCCGGCGACCATGATCATCTCCAGGACGCTGGTGTTGACCGCTCGTGCCCAGCGCTGGGTCCACGGCAGCGCCGCGAAGGTGCGCTGCACCCACCGGGGCATCCGGCGGTCGAATTTGGGCGTCACCCAGATCGGCGTTCGCTGGAACACGGTCAGGTGCCCCGCCTTGGTGGCCAGTTGGGGGATCAGCTGTACCGCTGTCGCGCCGGTGCCGATCACGGCGACCCGCTGGCCGGTCACGTCGACGGAGTCGTCCCACTTTGCCGAGTGCACCACCGTCCCGGCGAAGTCGCCCGCGCCCTCGATGTCGGGCAGCCGCGGCTGGGACAGGAAACCGGTCGCGGTGACGAGGTACGTCGCCCGCACGGGCGCGCCGCCGGCGACCTGGACCTCCCACTCCTGGGCGTCCTCGTCCCACCGGGCGCCGTCGACCACGGTGCCGAACCGCATGTGCCGGCGCAGGTCGTACTTGTCGGCCACGTGGTCGGCGTACTTCTTGAGCTCCGGCCCGCGGGCGTACCAGTGCGACCACCACGGGTTCGGCTCGAAGGAGTAGGAGTAGGTGACGCTGGCGATGTCCACCGCGAGGCCGGGGTAGCGGTTGACGTGCCAGGTGCCGCCCAGGTCGTCCTCGCGCTCGAGCATCACGAAGTCGTCGATGCCCAGTCGCTTGAGCTGGATCGCTGCTCCCATGCCGCCGAACCCGGTGCCGACGATCAGTGCGTCGTGACTCATACACTACTGAATATCGTTCAATAGCGACTCGAGGCAACCTATTGTGATCGGACTCTCGGCTGGAACGGTGGTTGAGGAGGTCGCTCTGCGGGTGAGTCCGGTGGTTGAGCCGCGAGTGTCGCTCTGCGACCGAGCGTGTCGAAACCAGGCAAGCAGAGGCTGGGGCGCAAGCGTCGGGCGCAACCATGTTCGAGCGCAGCGAGCTCACGTTCGCTGCGCTCGCGGCTCAACCACCGGACATCGGCTCAACCACCGAACATCGGCTCAACCGTCGGAGCTCCGGACCCGGCGCTCGTGCAGCGCGTCGAATGCCGGCCGACAGGCCTCCGCGACCGCCGCGTCGTGTGGAGAGAGGTCGACCACTCGCGGCCGGTAGGGCTCGAAGCCGGTCGAGGCGACCACGGCGTCGTACCAGTGCGGCGCCCACACGCCGTCGGAGTCCCTCGGCCCCGGCGGCCAGGTGAGCATCCGGTCGGTGAACTCGATCCCGAGCCAGTCGCACAGCCAGCGCAGGTGCGCCTCGGGGTCACGGAGGAAGTCGGCGGCGTCGATGACCGGTACGTCGAGCCCGGCCGCGTCCCAGCGCTCCATCAGCCACTGCTGCTGCAGCAGCCCGATGTCCTCGGGTTCGCAGGCTTCGCGGGACCGGACGTAGGACGCGACCACCTCGGCCGGGTCGCGGATCAGCTGCACGTTGCGGAACGCGTCGGTCCACGAGGCGTCCGCGGTGGTGTCGAGGTGGTGCGCCATGTGCTTGGCGTAGTGGACGTTCACGCCTGT
Source organism: uncultured Actinomycetota bacterium (assembly GCA_963817125.1). Taxonomy (GTDB): domain Bacteria; phylum Actinomycetota; class Actinomycetes; order Propionibacteriales; family Nocardioidaceae; genus Nocardioides. Next base: position 73,711 of record CAWFNB010000005.1, on the reverse strand, counting down.
CGGCAGCGGCTCGGAAAGCGTGGCGACCGCCTCGTCCAGCGAGGTCGGCTGCGCGGCCAGCACGTCCTCGCGACCGGGGTGGTCGATCCCGGTCCGCGCGAGGTAGGCCGCGTAGAGCGGCTCGTCGACGACGACGGTGTCCGTCCGGTTCTCCCAGGCCCGCATCATCGCGGTGGAGATGTTGCGCGGGCCGGACCACATGGCGACCCGCACCTCGATCACGGCGCGGTCCGCCCGGCGACGTCCCGACCCACCCAGTCGGCGTACAGCTCCTGGAGCCGGGAGACGACCGGGCCGCGATCGCCGGTCCCGATCCGGCGTCCGTCGAGCTCTCGCACCGGCGCGACACCGGCGAAGGTGCCGGTCACGAACGCCTCCTGCGCGCTGTAGACGTCGGTGAGGCTGAAGGTCCTCTCGTACGCCGCGATGCCGTGCGCCCGGCACATGGCGAGCACGTTTGCGCGCGTGATGCCCGCCAGGCAGAACCGGCCGTCGGAGGTCCACACCTCTGGGTCGTCGGCCGTCCCCTTCACCACGAAGAAGTGGGTGCTGTTGCACGTGGCCACGAAGCCGTGCGGGTCGAGCATCAGCGCCTCGTCGGCGCCGGCGGTGTAGGCCTGGATGCAGGCCAGGATGTCGTTGAGCTTGCTGTGCGCGTTGAGCTTGGGGTCGAGGGTGTCCGGGGTGGCCCGGCGCACATGGGTGGTGAACAGCGTCAGCCCCGCCTCGACGGTTGCCGGGGTCGGGTCCTTGTGCTCGGCGATGATCACCACCGTCGCCGGGCCGACGGTGACCCGCGGGTCCTGGTACGGCGTCGACTTCACCCCGCGGGTGACCATCAGCCGCACGTGCACCCCGTCGGTCATCGCATTGGCCTCGAGGGTGTCGTAGACCGCGCGCGTCAGCTCCTCGCGGCTCATCCCCACGTCGATCATCAGCGTGGTGGCGCCCTCGAAGAGCCGGTCGAGATGCTGCTCCACGAACGCCGGGTGGCCGCGGTGCACCCGCAGCCCCTCCCACACCCCGTCGCCCAGCACGAACCCGGAGTCGAAGACCGAGACCACCGCCTCGGCGCGCGGCTTCAGCTCGCCGTTGACCCAGATCAGGACCTCGTCGTTGCGCGGGTCGGCGGCGTGGTCGTGGGCGCCTGAGGGCATGCGGTGACTCTAGGAGTCAGCTCAGCAGCGAGTCGCGGATCGGGACGAACTTGCCCTGGGTCTCGGCCAGCTCGGCCTCCGGGTCGGAGTCCGCGACGATGCCGCAGCCGGCGTACAGCCGGACCGTGTTGCCCTCGATGGTGGCCGAGCGGAGCGCGATGCCCCACTCGCCGTCGCCGTTCGCGTCCATCCAGCCGACCGGACCGGCGTAGCGGCCGCGATCCATCCCCTCGATCTGCGCGATCAGGTCGGTGGCCACCGAGGTGGGGGTGCCGCCGACCGCAGCCGAGGGGTGCAGCGCAGCGGCCAGCTCCAGGGAGGTGACGGTGGCCGCGTCGTGGACGACGCCGGCCACGTCCGTGGCCAGGTGCATGACGTTGGGCAGGTGCAGCACGAACGGCGCCTCGGGCACGTTCATCGACGAGCAGTGCGGCTCGAGGGCTTCGGCGACGGAGCGGACGGCGTACTCGTGCTCCTCCAGGTCCTTCGACGACCGGGCCAGCCGGGCCGCGAGGCTCAGGTCGCGGGCGTCGTCACCGGTCCGCCGGATGGTGCCGGCAAGCACCCGGGAGGTGACCAGGCCGCGCTCGCGGCGCACCAGCAGCTCGGGGGTGGCCCCGAAGATGCCGTCGACGTGGAAGGTCCAGCAGGTCGGGTAGTCCTTGGCCAACCTGCGCAGCGGCCAGCGGACGTCGATCGGCTCGGCCGCGGTGGCGACCAGATCGCGAGCGAGGACGACCTTCTCGAGGTCGCCGCGGTTGATGCGGCGGACCGCCTCCGCGACCACGCCCATCCACTGCTCGCCGTTGAGGGCGCCGTCGGTGAAGCTGACGCCGACCGGAGCAGGGGGAGTGGTGGCCAGCTCGAGCCGCCGGTCGAGCTGGTCGAGGCCGCCGACCGAGGAGACGGTCGTGAGCCAGGCCTTGTCGCCGCGACGGCCGAGGATCACCTCGGGGACGACGAACGCGGACTCGCCCGTCCCGTCGCCGAACGCGAACGTGCCGAACGCGACCAGCCCGCTGCCGGGCTCGTCGACGTCGCAGCGGACGATGGCCCGGGCGTTGACCTCACGCCACCATGCGTCGGCGTCCGCGAACCGGCTCGCGCCCGTGGGCCGGAGCTCGGCCGCGATTCCGCAGCCGACCAGGCCGTCACCGCGGCGCAGCCAGGTGACCGGGTGGTCCTCCGGGAGCATGTCGAGCAGCGAGGCGTCGGCCGGCAGCTCGAGCGGGACCGTGCGCACCACCAGCGGCGGGGTCGACAGCGCCCTCGAGTACTCGGGGGTCGCGCCGATCGTCACGCGGTGAGAGTACCCACGCGCGCGTCGTACGCCGCAGCCCGGGAGGCGCGACGTGGGTAACCTCACGCTCGTGACCACCACCCGTCGGCTCGGCCTCGGCGCGGGCGTGCTGATCGGCGTCGGCGGCCTCGCGCTGCTGGTCTTCTTCGCGGTGCTGCTGCCGCAGCTCAGCGAGGCCGACGAGGTCGAGCTGCCCGACGCGCTGCCCGGCGGCTGGGTCGCGGCCGACCTGGCAGCCGAGGAGGGCGCCCAGAGCCGCGTGGACGCAACCGAGTACGTCCGTGACGTGTACGCCGACGTCTACGACGATCCGGTGGCCTTCCGCGCCTACACCGACGCCGGGCTCACCACCTTCGTGGTGGTCACCGTCTTCACCTCTGACGGCGGCGGGTTCGGACCGCCCAACGGCCTCGCCGACCCCGAGATGCTGGGGCTCAAGCGGGCCACCACCGAGCTGGTCCGTCGCGGTGACGTCGTGTGCGTCGCGAACTACCAACCGATTCCGGAGGGCGAGGAGGACACCGACGACTCCGACGTACCGCTCGGGGTCAGCTGCCAGCTACCGACCGAGGGGCACACCATCCAGCTGGCCACCAACGGGCTGCGCCTCGACGACACCGTCGACCTGGTCCACGAGGTCGAGGACGCCATCTAGTCCCTAGGACCAGTAGACGACGACCCTGTCGCCGACGCCAACCTGGTCGTAGAGCCAGGCCACCGCGTCGTAGTCGCGCACGTTCACGCAGCCGTGCGAGGCGCCGTAGTAGCCGGTGGCAGCGAAGTCCGACGAGTAGTGCACCGCCTGCCCGCCGGAGAAGAACATCGCGAACGGCATCGGCGAGTCGTAGAGCTGCGAGTAGTGGTCGCGGCTCTTGAAGTAGACGGAGAACGCGCCGTCCCTCGTCGGGGTTGACGACGCCCCGAACCGGACGTCGACCGTCTTGAGCACCCGGCCGTCGACCACCCAGCGCAGGGTGCGGCTGGTCTTGTCGATGCACAGCACCCGGCCGGTCCGGCACCGCGCGTCGAGCGCGCCGGGGATGTTGTGCAGCCCCATCGCGTCGCGCGACGGCTCCGACGTCATGCCGTGCAGCCGGTCCAGCGTGCGCTGGTCGACCTTGCCGGTGACCGGGATCCGGCGCTTGGCCTGGAAGCCGCGGACCGCCTCGACCGTCGTGGCGTCGTACTGCCCATTGGCGCGGCCGAAGTACCAGGCGAGAGCCGCGAGCCGGGCCTGCAGGTCGCGCACGGCCATGCCGGTGTCGCCACGGGAGAGCAGCGTGCGGCCGGGCTCCATGACGTGCATCGGGTGCTTCTGCCGGCGGGTCGCCTTGGCGTGCGCCACCGGGGCCGGCTCGGTCACCGGATCGGGAGCAGGGTCCGCGGCAGGGGCGTCGCGCGCGACCGGCGACGGGGTTGCCTCGACCTGGCTACCGATGTCGCGGCCGGTGGGCTGGCGCACGGCGTACCCGATCGCCGCGGCGGACACCGCGAGCAGCAGCACCGTGAGCAGGCCGAGGGCGGCCCGGCGCATGGCAGTCAATGTCGGCTCCCGACGGGGGAAGTGGAGTCTGGTCACCAAGGTTGACGCTCGACGGCGGCTTCGGGTTGCCGACACGCCGCGCCTAGAGTTCCCCAGTGGCCCGCGCCGACCTCGACAAACAGCCCGCTGACGTCCAGCGGATGTTCGACGCGGTCGCCCGCCGCTACGACCTGACCAACGACGTCCTCTCGCTCGGCCAGGACCGCCGCTGGCGCCACGACGTCATCCGGGCCGTCGACCCGCAGCCGGGCGAGAGGGTGCTCGACCTCGCCGCCGGCACCGGAACCTCGAGCCAGCCGTTCGCCGACCTCGGCGCCGTCGTGGTCCCGTGCGACTTCTCCCTCGGCATGCTCCGGGTCGGCAAGGAGGCCAGGCCGGCGCTGCCGTTCACCGCCGGCGACGGCACCCGGCTGCCGTTCGCCGACGCGACCTTCGACGCCGTCACGATCTCCTTCGGCCTGCGCAACATCGTCGACCCGGCCGCCGGTCTGCGCGAGCTGCTCCGGGTCACCCGGCCCGGAGGGCGTCTCGTCGTCTGCGAGTTCAGCCACCCGACCTGGTCGCCGTTCCGCACCGTGTACGTCGAGTACCTGATGAAGGCCCTCCCCCCGATCGCCCGTGCGGTCTCCTCGTCCCCGGACGCCTACGTCTACCTGGCCGAGTCGATCCGCGCCTGGCCAGACCAGCGGGGCCTGGCCGACCTGATCGCCGAGGCCGGCTGGCAACGCCCCGAGTGGCGCAACCTCTCCGGCGGCATCGTCGCCCTCCACCGAGCGACCGCGCGATAACGCCGAGTCGGGGTTACTGCGCATCAGTAACCCCGAGTCAGCGTCGAATGGCGGCCGAGTCGGGGTTACTGCGCATCAGTAACCCCGACTCGGCGACCCGGCCTGTCTCAATTAGGCCACGGGTTCGTATCGGAAATGCGCAGGTCAGGGGCTGGAAACCCCCCGCGTGACGGGGCCCGGTGCGAGTGGCAGTATGAGGGCCGCGTCACTTAGTGATTCCGTTCACAAGTTCACGAACCGGAGTTCCGGCGGGTGGCGCACAGCGGCGGCACGAGCGAGAGAGGGCGCATCGGATGGAGCTCTACATACCGGTTCTCGCGCTCGCCGGGCTGGCGTTCCTGTTCGCGGCCGGCTCCGTGGTGATGAGCAGCCAGGTCGGCCCCCGGCGCTACAACCGCGCCAAGCTCGACTCCTACGAGTGCGGCATCGAGCCCACTCCGCAGCCCGTCGGCGGCGGCCGGTTCCCGGTGAAGTACTACATCACCGCGATGCTCTTCATCATCTTCGACATCGAGATCATCTTCCTCTACCCGTGGGCGGTGTACTTCGACTCGATGAAGTTCTTCGGCCTCGTCGAGATGGTCATCTTCATCGTCACCGTCTTCGTCGCCTACGCCTACGTCTGGCGTCGCGGCGGCCTGGACTGGGACTAGCCGGACTGAGACTGGGACGCGAGGACTGACGTGGGCATAGAGGAGAAGCTGCCGAGCGGCGTACTCCTGACGACGGTCGAGGGCGTCGCGGGCTACATGCGCAAGGCGTCGTTCTGGCCGGCCACCTTCGGCCTGGCCTGCTGCGCCATCGAGATGATGACCAGCGGTGGCCCCAAGTACGACCTGGCCCGCTTCGGCATGGAGGTCTTCCGCGCCAGCCCGCGCCAGGCCGACCTGATGATCGTGGCCGGGCGGGTCAGCCAGAAGATGGCGCCGGTGCTGCGCCAGATCTACGACCAGATGCCCGAGCCCAAGTGGGTGCTCGCGATGGGTGTCTGCGCCAGCAGCGGCGGCATGTTCAACAACTACGCGATCGTCCAGGGTGTCGACCACGTCGTGCCGGTCGACATGTATCTGCCGGGCTGCCCGCCGCGACCCGAGATGCTCATCGACGCGATCCTCAAGCTCCACGACCAGGTCCAGCACGCCAAGCTCGGCAGCAACCGCCTGGCCCAGATCGAGCAGCGGGAGAACGACGCGCTCAAGGCGCTGCCCACCTCGGACATGAAGGGTCTCCTCCAGTGAGCGAGGACAAGAAGAACGCCCCGAAGGGTCCCGAGCAGCCCGCCGTCGACGCGTCCCCGGAGAACGCTCCGGCCACGCTCGACCCCGAGGTCCGCCCGGTCGGCGTCCGCCACGGCATGTTCGGCGTCACTGGCACCGGCGACACCAGCGGGTACGGCGGACTGGTCCAACCGATCGTCTTCCCGTCCCCGGCCCAGCGGCCCTTCGACGGCTGGCACGAGGACGTCGCTGCCGCGCTCGACACCGCGCTGGCCGACGGAGACGTCGAGCACGCCGTCGAGGGTGTCGTCATCCACCGCGGCGAGATCACCTTCCACGTGCGTCGCGAGGACCTGCAGCCCGTGATGACGCTGCTGCGCGATGACCCGCTGCTGCGTTTCGAGCTCTGCTCCGGCGTCTCGGGAGTGCACTACCCCGAGGACACCGGCCGCGAGCTGCATGCCGTCTACCACCTGCTGTCGATGACCCACAACCGCCGGATCCGGGTCGAGGTGAGCTGCCCCGACGGCGACCCGCACATCCCCTCGGTCGTGGCGACCTACCCGACCAACGACTGGCACGAGCGCGAGACCTTCGACATGTTCGGGATCGTCTTCGACGGCCACCCCGCGCTGACCCGGATCCTGATGCCCGACGACTGGCCGGGCCACCCTCAGCGCAAGGACTACCCACTCGGTGGCGTCCCGGTCGAGTACAAGGGCGGCTCGATCCCGCCGCCCGACCAGCGCAGGAGCTACAACTGATGAAACACCCCACGAAGTTGCTCGCCTCCCCCGCTGCGCTCCTCCGGCTCACAACTCCGAGGGGACCCCGAAAAGCATGACCACCGACCACGACTTCTACGCCGGCGCCAGCGACACCAGCGACGGGCGGGTCTTCACCGTCACCGGCCAGGACTGGGACTCGATCGCCGCCGGCATCGCCGAGGCATCGGAGGAGCGGGTCGTCGTCAACATGGGCCCGCAGCACCCGTCCACTCACGGCGTGCTGCGGCTGATCCTCGAGCTCGAGGGCGAGACGGTGACCGAGGCCCGCTGCGGCATCGGCTACCTCCACACCGGCATCGAGAAGAACATGGAGTACCGCTCCTGGGTGCAGGGCACGACCTTCTGCACCCGGATGGACTACCTCTCGCCGTTCTACAACGAGGCGACCTACGTGCTCGGCGTCGAGCGGCTGCTGGACATCGAGGACGACATCCCGGAGAAGGCCCACGTGATGCGGGTCCTGCTCATGGAGCTGAACCGGATCTCCTCCCACCTGGTCTGCATCGCCACCGGCGGCATGGAGATCGGGGCGCTGACCGTGATGACGATCGGGTTCCGCGAGCGCGAGCTCGTGCTGGACCTCTTCGAGCTGATCACCGGGCTGCGCATGAACCACGCGTTCATCCGCCCCGGCGGCGTTTCCCAGGACCTCCCGCCCGGTGCCCTCGACGAGATCCGCGCCTTCATCGCGCTGATGAAGAAGCGACTCCCTGAGTACGCCGCCCTGTGCAACGCCAACCCGATCTTCAAGGCTCGCCTCGAGGACGTCGGCCATCTCGAGCTCGACGGCTGCCTGGCGCTCGGCATCACCGGCCCGCCGCTGCGCGCCGCCGGCTACCCATGGGACCTGCGCAAGACCCAGCCCTACTCCGGCTACGAGGACTACGACTTCGAGGTGCAGACCTGGGACACCTGTGACTCCTACGGCCGGTTCCGGGTGCGGCTCAACGAGATGTGGGAGTCCCTCAAGATCGTCGAGCAGGCCGCCAACCGGCTGGCCGGCCTCGAAGGCGCCCCGGTGATGGTCGCCGACAAGAAGATCGCCTGGCCGAGCCAGCTCTCGATCGGCAGCGACGGCATGGGCAACAGCCTCGACCACATCCGCCACATCATGGGCGAGTCCATGGAGGCACTGATCCACCACTTCAAGCTGGTGACCGAGGGCTTCCGGGTCCCGGCCGGGCAGGCCTACGTGCCGGTCGAGTCGCCGCGCGGCGAGCTCGGTGCGCACGTCGTCTCCGACGGCGGCACCCGCCCGTTCCGCGCGCACTTCCGCGACCCGTCGTTCACCAACCTCCAGGCCACCAGCATCATGAGCGAGGGCGGCATGGTCGCCGACGTCATCGTCGCGATCGCCTCGATCGACCCGGTGATGGGAGGAGTCGACCGGTGACCTCTTCTGCCCTGAACGAGCCGGCGGGCCTGCCCGCCGAGACGCTGGCCGAGCTCCGCGAGATCGCCGCGCGCTACCCCGAGCCCCGCAGCGGGCTGCTCCCGATGCTCCACCTGGTGCAGTCGGTGGAGGGGCGGATCACGCCGGCAGGAATCGAGGCCTGCGCCGCCATCCTCGACATCTCCGCCGCCGACGTGAGCGGCGTCGCGACGTTCTACACGATGTACAAGCGCAAGCCGGTGGGCGACTACCTGGTCGGTGTCTGCACCAACACCCTCTGCGCAGTGATGGGAGGCGACGCGATCTTCGAGCGCCTCAAGGACCACCTCGACATGGGCAACGACGAGACCACAGCTGACGGCAAGGTCACCCTCGAGCACATCGAGTGCAACGCCGCCTGCGACTACGCGCCGGTGATGATGGTCAACTGGGAGTTCATGGACAACATGACCCCGTCCTCGGCCATGGAGCTCGTCGACGACCTGCGCGAGGGCAAGGAGGTCACCTCGACCCGCGGTCCCCGGATCTGCACCTGGCGGGAGGCCGAGCGGGTGCTCGCCGGCTTCCCCGACGGACGCGTCGACGAGGGACCGGGCGCCGGCCACGCGTCCCTGGCCGGGCTCGCGCTCGCCCGCGAGAGCAAGTGGACCGCGCCCAGCGCCAAGGCGGCCAAGAGCATCGACCGCAGCACCGCGGAGTCCAAGCAAGGTGCCGTGGCGCAGGCCGACACCTCGCGCGCCGAGACCGAGACCGAGCAGGAGGAGGGCAAGAAGAGTGGCAAGTGACATGGGCACCCTCACCCCCGTCCTCACCGACATCTGGGACGCCGAGCAGTGCTGGAAGCTCGCCACCTACGAGGACCGAGGCGGATACGGCGCGCTCAAGAAGGCGCTCGGCATGGCGCCGGACGCGATCGTCGAGGCGGTCAAGGACTCCGGGCTCCGTGGCCGCGGGGGCGCCGGCTTCCCGACGGGAATGAAGTGGTCGTTCATCCCCCAAGACAACCCGAAGCCCAAGTACCTCGTCGTCAACGCCGACGAGTCCGAGCCGGGCACCTGCAAGGACATCCCGATCATGATGGCCAACCCCCACGTGCTTGTTGAGGGCGTGATCATCAGCTCGTTCGCGATCCGGGCACACACCGCGTTCATCTACATCCGCGGCGAGGTGCTGCACGTGATCCGCCGGGTGCAGGCCGCCGTGGACGAGGCGTACGCCGCCGGCCATCTGGGCACCGACATCCACGGCTCCGGCTACGACCTTGACATCGTCGTGCACACCGGCGCCGGCGCCTACATCTGTGGCGAGGAGACCGCGCTGCTCGAAGGGCTGGAGGGACGCCGGGGCCAGCCCCGGCTGCGTCCGCCGTTCCCCGCGGTCGCCGGCCTCTACGCCAGCCCGACGGTGATCAACAACGTCGAGTCGATCGCCTCGGTGCCCAGCATCGTCGAGCACGGCGCCTCGTGGTTCGCCTCGATGGGCACCGAGAAGTCGAAGGGCTACGGCCTCTTCAGTCTCTCCGGCCACGTCACCCGGCCCGGCCAGTACGAAGCGCCGCTGGGGATCACGCTGCGCGAGCTGATCGACCTGGCGGGCGGCATGCGCGAGGGCCACATCCTCAAGTTCTGGACGCCGGGAGGCTCCAGCACGCCGCTGCTGACCGCCGAGCACCTCGACGTACCACTTGGGTTCGAGGAGGTCGTCGCTGCCGGCTCGATGCTCGGCACCCGCGCGTTGCAGCTGTTCGACGAGACCACGTGTGTGGTCCGGGCGGTGCTGCGCTGGACCGAGTTCTACAAGCACGAGTCGTGTGGCAAGTGCACCCCGTGTCGCGAGGGCACGTGGTGGCTGGTGCAGACCCTGGCCGCCCTCGAGCGTGGTGAGGGCACCGAGGCCGACCTCGACCTGCTGCTCGACCAGTGCGACAACATCTTCGGCCGGTCGTTCTGCGCGCTCGCAGACGGAGCCGTGAGCCCGATCCAGAGCTCGATCAAGTACTTCCGCGACGAGTACCTCCAGCACCTCGCCGAGGGCGGCTGTCCCTTCGACCCGGAGGCGTCCACCCTGTTCGCCGCAGAGATGGTCACGACATGACCACCGCACCCGAGAAGGCCGATGCCGCACTCAGCCCGTCAGGGGCGGACACCGTCAAGTCGGTGTCGGTGACCATCGACGGCATCCAGGTGAGCGTGCCCGAGAACACGCTGGTGATCCGAGCCGCCGAGCAGGTCGGCGTCCAGGTCCCGCGGTTCTGCGACCACCCGCTGCTCGCACCGGTCGGCGCCTGCCGCCAGTGCCTGGTCGAGGTCCCCGACGCCGGCAACGGCCGTCCCTTCCCCAAGCCGCAGGCCTCGTGCACCCTGCCGGTCGCTGAGGGCATGGTCGTCAACACCCAGGTCACCAGCGAGGTCGCCGACAAGGCGCAGCAGGGGATCATGGAGTTCCTGCTGATCAACCACCCGCTCGACTGCCCGGTCTGCGACAAGGGTGGCGAGTGCCCGCTGCAGAACCAGGCGATGTCCAACGGTCGCGGCGAGTCCCGGTTCTTCGAGTCCGGCGGGCTCAAGCGGACCTTCCCGAAGCCGATCAACATCTCCGCGCAGGTGCTGCTCGACCGCGAGCGCTGCGTGCTGTGCGCCCGGTGCACCCGGTTCTCCGAGCAGATCGCCGGTGACCCGTTCATCGCCCTGATCGAGCGCGGCGCGCTCCAACAGGTCGGCATCTACGAGAAGGAGCCGTTCGAGAGCTACTTCTCCGGCAACACGATCCAGATCTGCCCCGTAGGTGCCCTCACCTCGGCCGAGTACCGCTTCCGTTCCCGTCCCTTCGACCTGGTCTCCACGCCGGCGGTGGCCGAGCACGACGCGTGCGGCTCGGCGATCCGTGTCGACCACCGACGCGGCAGGGTGATGCGCCGACTCTCCGGCAACGACCCCGAGGTCAACGAGGAGTGGATCACCGACAAGGACCGGTTCGCCTTCCACTACGCGACCGCCGGTGACCGGCTCACCCACCCGCAGGTTCGCGACGAGCACGGGGATTTGCGCCCGGCGTCCTGGACCGAGGCGTTCGCGGTCGCCGCGCGTGGCCTGGCCGCCGCCGGCTCGGTCGGCGTCCTGCCGGGTGGCCGGATCACTGCCGAGGACGGCTACGCCTACAGCAAGTTCGCCCGCGTCGCACTCGGCACCCACGACGTCGACTTCCGGGCCCGCCCGCTCTCGGCCGAGGAGGCGTCGTTCCTCGCCTCCGAGGTGGTGCTGCGCGGTCCCGGGAACGGCTCGGTGACCTACGCCGACCTCGAGCGTGCCAACACCGTCGTGCTCGTCGGCTTCGAGCCCGAGGACGAGGCCGGCACCGTCTTCCTGCGGCTGCGCAAGGCGTCTGGCCGTACGCCGGCCACGCGGGTCGTCGCGCTCGCGCCGTTCGCCACCCGCGGCCTGCGCAAGATGGCCGGCACCCTGGTGCAGACGGTGCCCGGCGAGGAGGCCGCGGCCCTGGACGCGCTCGGCATGACCGGCGACCACCCTCTCGACTCGACCTCGGTGATCCTGGTCGGCGAGCGGCTGGCCACCTCCGAGGGTGCGCTCTCGTCGGCCGTGGGGCTTGCTTCACGCACCGGGGCCCGGCTGGCCTGGGTGCCGCGCCGCGCCGGTGACCGCGGTGCCATCGAGACCGGCTGCCTGCCGAGCCTGCTGCCCGGAGGTCGTCCGGTCGCCGATGCCCAGGCCCGCGTCGACGTGGCCACCGCGTGGGGCCTCGAGACGCTCACCGAGACGCCCGGCCGCGACGCGGACCAGATCATCGCCGCGGTCAACGCCGGCGAGGTCGGCGGCCTGGTCGTCGGCGGGGTCGACCCCGACGACACGGCGGACCCTGCGGCATTCCGCGCCGCGCTCGAGGCGGCGTCGTTCGTCGTCGCGCTCGAGCTGCGCGAGACCGACGTGACCCGCGCTGCCGACGTGATCTTCCCGGTCGCAGCCGTGGCCGACAAGGCCGGCACCTTCGTCACCTGGGAAGGCCGGCCGCGGTGGTTCGACGCGGTGTTCACCAACCCCAACGCGCTGCCCGACAGCCGGGTGCTGGCCGGGATCGCGGAAGAGCTGAGCTCGTTGGGGCAGGGCCGGCCGCTCGGGTTCCGCACCGTCGCCGAGGTCCGCGCGCAGATGGAGGCCCTCGGCCCATGGGACGGCGACCGCGCCTCCCACGAGGCGGTGCTCTCGACCGGCTCGACCGGCGACGGCGACGGCGTCGTGCTCTCGACCTGGAAGCAGCTGCTCGACCAGGGCTCGATGCAGGACGGCGATGACAACCTGAGGGCCACCGCCCGTCCGGCGGTGGCCAAGGTCAGCCAGCACGTGTTCGACGCGTGCGGTCCCACGGTCACCCTGACCGGCGACCGCGGGTCGATGACGCTTCCTGCCGAGGTCGCCGACCTGCCCGACGGCGTGGTCTGGGTGCCGGCCAACTCCGCGGGCAACGGCGTCCTCGCCGACCTCGCCGCTCCGGGGAGCCGGGTCACCGTGAAGGGAGCAGCCGAGTGATGAGCACAGCGATCCGCCCACTGGTGCTCGAGCAGTTCGGCCAGGACCCGTGGTGGCTGATCCTGATCAAGACCCTGCTGATCTTCGTGATCCTCGTCCTGCTGACGCTCTTCAACATCTGGTTGGAGCGCCGGGTCGTGGCCCGCATGCAGCACCGCATCGGCCCCAACGTGCACGGTCCGTTCGGGTTGCTCCAGTCGCTCGCCGACGGCGTGAAGCTGGCCCTCAAGGAGGACCTGATCCCCAAGGCCGCCGACAAGGCGGTCTTCCTCCTCGCTCCCGTGCTCGCGACGGTGCCGGCGTTCGTGACCTTCGCGGTGATCCCGTTCGGCCCCGAGGTCGACGTGCCGTTCACCGACCGGACCACCCCGCTCCAGCTCACCGACATGCCGGTGGCGGTGCTGTTCGTGATGGCGATCGCCTCGGTCGGCATCTACGGCATCGTGCTCGGCGGCTGGTCCTCCGGGTCGACGTACTCGCTCCTCGGCGGGCTGCGCTCGAGCGCGCAGATGATCTCCTACGAGGTGGCGATGGGGCTCGCCCTGGTCGCGGTGTTCCTCTACGCCGGCTCCCTGTCGACCTCGGAGATCGTCGCCGCCCAGACCGACCTCTGGTACGGGCTGATCCTGCTGCCGTCGTTCGTCATCTACGTGATCTCGATGATCGGCGAGACCAACCGGGCGCCGTTCGACCTCCCCGAGGCCGAGGGCGAGCTGGTGGGCGGCTTCCACACCGAGTACAGCTCGCTGAAGTTCGCGCTGTTCTTCCTGGCCGAGTACATCAACATGGCCACGGTCTCGGCGCTCGCGACCACGCTGTTCCTCGGCGGCTGGCACGCGCCGTTCTGGATCGACCATCTCTACGCCGGGTTCAACGAGGGCTACTGGCCGGTGCTGTGGTTCTTCGGCAAGGTCTTCGTCTTCATCTTCGTCTTCATCTGGCTGCGCGGGACGCTGCCGCGGCTGCGCTACGACCAGTTCATGGCCCTGGGGTGGAAGTACCTCATCCCGATCTCCCTGGCCTGGATCATCGCGGTCGCGACGATCCGCGCGATCTCCCTGGACGGCGGCATCGACCGGCAGTACCTGCTGATCGGCATCGGCGTGCTGGCGGTGCTGATGCTGGGACTCTTCTTCTTCACCGAGGACGAGGAGCCCGAGGAGGCCGCAGCGCTTTCGGGTTCCGGTGAGAGTGCGGGCGCCGCCGGCGGGTTCCCGACCCCGCCGATGCCCGACGGCGGCGCCGTTCGTGGCGCGGCCCAGCCGCTGAGCTTCGAGAGCAACACCACCACCGTGCCCGCAGGCACCCCGACCGAGACACAGGATGGGGGCTGACCCATGCCGACGCTGAAGGAACAGTTCTGGGACCCGGTCGCCGGGTTCGGCGTCACCTTCCGGACCATGTTCCGCAAGGTGGTCACCGAGCAGTACCCCTTCGAGAAAGTGCCGACGGCGCCCCGGTTCCACGGCCGGCACCAGCTCAACCGCTGGCCCGACGGCCTCGAGAAGTGCATCGGCTGCGAGCTGTGTGCCTGGGCCTGCCCGGCCGACGCGATCTACGTCGAGGGCGCGTCGAACACCGATGGCCAAGATGGGGATGGTCGGTTCAGCCCGGGAGAGCGATACGGCCGCGTCTACCAGATCAACTACCTGCGCTGCATCCTCTGTGGCCTGTGCATCGAGGCGTGCCCGACGCGGGCGCTCACGATGACCAACGAGTACGAGCTCGCCGACGACAACCGCGCCGACCTCATCTACACCAAGAGCGATCTGCTCGCCCCGCTGCTCCCGGGCATGGAGCAGCCGCCGCACCCGATGCGGCTGGGTGACGACGAGGGCGACTACTACCGCGGCACCTACGCGTCGAAGTCACCGTCCGAGGCGGAGGGGGCGTCGTGATCGCCTTCTGGATCCTGGCGCCGATCATGGTGCTGGCCGCGCTCGGCATCCTGTTCGTGCGAAAGGCCGTGCACGCCGCGCTGCTCCTCGCGGTGGTGATGCTCAGCCTGTCGGTCCTCTACCTCGTCCTCGAGGCGCCGTTCCTGTTCGCGGTGCAGATCATCGTCTACACCGGCGCCATCCTGATGCTGTTCCTGTTCGTGCTCATGCTCGTCGGTGTCGACGCCTCCGACTCCCTCGTGGAGACGATCCGCGGCCAGCGGCTCTTCGCCGTTCTCGGTGGTCTGGCCCTCGGCCTGACGCTGGTGATCGGGGTCAGCCAGATGGCCCTTGGCACCGTGGTGGGCCTCGGCGAGGCAAACGAGGCCGGCAACATCGAGGCGCTCGCCAACATCCTGTTCTCCCGCTACGTCTTCGCCTTCGAGGTCACCTCGGCGCTGCTGATCACCGCTGCCGTGGGCGCGATGATCCTGGCCCACCGCGAGCGGCTCACACCGAAGCCGAGGCAGGCCGACCTGGCCGCACAGCGGGTCCGTGACTACGCGCAGTCCGGCCTGCACCTCGGCCCGCTGCCCCCACCGGGTGTCTTCGCCCGGCACAACGCGGTGGACACGCCGGCGCTCCTTCCCGACGGTACGGCGGCCTCGGCGTCGGTCTCCCGGGTCCTGGCCGCCCGTGGCACGGTGCGCTCGGCGCCGCACGACGTCGAGGCCGTGCAGCGCTCGATCGACTACGCCCCCGAGGCCTTCGGCGACAAGCCCGAGGACCGCACGGAAGGCGGTGACTGATGGACAGCGTCACGCCCTTCATCGTGCTCTCCGCGATCCTGTTCACCATCGGCTCGGTGGGGGTCCTCACCCGACGCAACGCCATCGTGGTGTTCATGTGCGTCGAGCTGATGCTCAACGCCTGCAACCTCGCGCTGGTCGCGTTCGCCAAGCAGCACGGCGACCTCGACGGCCAGGTCGGGGCGTTCTTCGTGATGGTGGTGGCCGCAGCCGAGGTCGTGGTCGGCCTCGCGATCATCATGACGATCTTCCGCACCCGCCGATCGGCCTCGGTCGACGACGCCAGCCTGCTCAAGTACTGACGACAGGACCAGGACACTCATGTTTCTGATGCACGAGGGAGGACACATCCCCGTGGTCGACCCGACCACGGCGGACGGGATCTTCTCCCTGGCCTGGCTCGTCATCGCGCTGCCCGCAGCCGGCGCGGCGATCCTGCTGATCGGGGGCGCGATCGCCCCGAAGCCGTTCGCGGCGTTCGGCCACTACCTCGGCACCATGCTGCCGATCGGCTCGTTCGCGATCAGCGTCGGCGATGTTCGTCTCGCTGCTCGGCCGTGAGGACGGTGACCGCCAGGTCGTCCAGCACGTCTACGACTGGATCCAGGTTGGCTCGCTCGATGCGGGCTTCGACCTGCTCTACGACCCGCTGACCGCCCTGTTCATGCTGCTCATCACCGGCGTCGGGTCGCTGATCCACGTCTACTCGATCGGCTACATGGAGCACGACCCGCGACGGGTCCGGTTCTTCGGCTACCTCAACCTGTTCGTGGCCGCGATGCTCATGCTGGTCATGTCGGAGAACTACCTCGGGCTGTTCCTGGGCTGGGAGGGCGTCGGCCTCGCGTCGTACCTGCTCATCGGCTTCTGGCAGCACAAGCACTCCGCCGCCAAGGCCGCCACCAAGGCGTTCGTGATCAACCGGGTCGGGGACATGGGCCTCTCGACCGCGATCATGCTGGCCTTCGTGACCTGGGGCTCGACCAGCTTCACCGTGATCAGCGCCAACGCCGACGGCGCCTCCGAGAAGACCATGACCGCGCTGGGCGTGCTGCTGCTGCTCGGCGCGTGCGGAAAGTCCGCCCAGGTGCCCCTCCAGTCGTGGCTGCTCGACGCGATGGAAGGCCCCACGCCGGTGTCCGCCCTGATCCACGCGGCCACCATGGTGACCGCGGGCGTCTACCTCATCGTCCGGTCGAACTTCGTCTTCGAACGCGCGCCCGACGCCCAGACCGTCGTGATCATCGTCGCCGTGGTCACCCTGCTGTGGGGCGCGATCATCGGTTGCGCGAAGGACGACATCAAGAAGGTCCTGGCCGGCTCCACCATGAGCCAGATCGGCTACATGATGCTCGGCGCCGGGCTGGGCACCGCGGGCTACGCGTTCGCGATCTTCCACCTGCTGACCCACGGCTTCTTCAAGGCCAACATGTTCCTCGGCGCCGGCTCGGTCATGCACGGCATGAACGACGACGTCGACATGCGGCACTACGGCGCCCTGCGCAAGGCGATGCCGGTCACCTTCCTCACCTTCGCGATGGGCTATCTCGCGATCATCGGGTTCCCGGGCTTCTCCGGGTTCTGGTCGAAGGACAAGATCATCGAGGTCGCTCTCACCGAGAGCTGGCTGGTCGGCCTCTGCGCCCTGCTCGGTGCCGGCATCACCGGCTTCTACATGACTCGGCTGATGCTGCTCACCTACTTCGGCAAGGAACGCTGGGAGAAGGACGTGCACCCGCACGAGTCGCCGGCGGTGATGACCGTCCCGCTGATCGTGCTGGCAGCCCTGTCGGTGCTCGGCGGCGTGATGCTGGCCGGCAGTTGGATCCAGGACTTCCTGGCACCGGTGGCCGGTGAGGAGGGCGAGCACCACCCGCCGATCCCGGCGCTCGCGGTCACCGGGCTCGTCGTACTCGTCGTCGCCATCGGCGTGACGATCGCGATCATCTTCGTCGGTCGCCGAGACGTGCCGAGGGTTGCGCCCCAGGACGTCTCGTTCGCCACCCGCGCCGCCAGAGCCGACCTCTACGGCGATGCCATCAACGACGAGCTCGTGGTGAAGCCCGGCAAGCGGCTCACCGGCGGACTGCTCACCTTCGACCGGACCGTGGTGGACGGGCTGTTCGCCGGAAGCGCAGTCACGGTGAGCGGCGTCGGGGCTTTGCTCAGACGCGGACAGAACGGCTTCGTCCGCTCCTACGCGCTCTCCCTGCTCGGCGGCGTGCTCCTCGTCGTCCTCGCGCTGCTGGCGGTGAACCTGGCATGACCGACTTCCCCCTGCTCACCGTCCTCTGGGTGGTCCCGCTGGTGGGCGCCCTGGCCACCGCGTTCGGCCCGCGCGGCGCACTGGCCAAGCAGTCCGCACTGGTCACCTCCCTGGTCACCCTCGTCATCGGCGTCATCGCAGCCACCCAGTTCGACATCGGCGACAGCGGCTTCCAGCTCTCCGAGACCCACGAGTGGATCAGCGCGTTCGGGGTCCACTACGCGGTGGGCCTCGACGGGCTCGGCCTGCTGCTGGTGCTGCTCACCGTGTCACTGGTGCCGATCGTGCTGCTCGCGGCGTGGCATGACAGCCCCGACGACGAGTGCCGGCCCTGGTTCGCCTGGGCCCTGGCCCTCGAGGCGCTCTCGCTCGTCGTCTTCCTCAGCACCGACGTCTTCCTGTTCTACGTCGTGTTCGAAGCCACCCTGATCCCGGCGTACTTCCTGATCGGCGGATACGGCCGGGAGCGCCGCTCGGCGGCCGCGCTGAAGTTCCTGATGTTCCAGCTCGGTGGCGGCCTGGTGCTGCTCGGATCGGTGATCGGGCTCTACGTCGTCTCCGCGCAGGCCGGCTCCCCGTCGTACCTCTACGACGACCTGCAGCAGCTCGACATCTCCACCAACGCCGGCCGCTGGCTCTTCGCCGGCTTCTTCATCGCGTTCGCGGCGAAGGCGCCGCTGTTCCCGGTGCACACCTGGCTGGCCGACACCACCGAGCAGGCCACCCCGCCGACGAGCGTGCTGCTGGTCTGCATCCTCGACAAGATCGGCACCTTCGGGATGCTGCGGTTCTGCCTGGGCCTGTTCCCCGAGGCCTCCGAATGGGCGACACCGCTGGTGATCGTGCTGGCGCTGACCTCGATCGTGTACGGCGCCTTCGTGGCCATCGGGCAGGACGACATCCTGCGGCTGATCGGCCTCACCTCGCTGAGCCACTTCGGCTTCATCACCCTGGGCATCTTCGTGTTCACCAGCCAGGGTGCGACCGGCTCGATCCTCTACATGGTCAACCACGGCATCGCGACCGCCGCGCTGTTCCTCATCGCCGGCTTCGTGATCCGGCGCCGCGGCACCACCCTGATCAGCCGGATGGGCGGCCTGGAGAAGGTCACCCCCGTGGCAGCGGGGCTGTTCCTGGTCGCCGGGCTGGCCACCGCCGGGCTGCCCGGGCTGAGTCAGTTCGTCTCGGAGATCCTGGTGCTGATCGCGGCCTTCGACTACCGCTGGTACGTCGGCGCGATCGCGGTCACCGGCATCGTGCTGGCCGCGGTCTACATGCTCTGGGCCTACCAGCGGATGTTCACCGGCCCCAACCCGCCCGACCTCCAGACCTCGGTCGACGCGGGCGGTGAGGGCGTCGCCGACCTGGGCCGCCGCGAGATCGGGGTCGTGGCGCCGCTGATGCTGGCGCTGGTGCTGTTCGGCTTCTACCCGATGCCGCTGCTCGACGTCAGCAACCCGTTCTCGGAGCAGCTGCTCGAGCGCACCGGCGTACCCGACGACGGCGCGACGGTCCCCCTCGAGGCCTCCCACGACGAGGGTGGTGAGTGATGTTCGACAAGCCCACCATCGAGTACGCGCAGCTGTGGCCGATGCTGGTCGTCTTCGGCGTGGCCACGCTCGGCGTGATCGTCGAGGCCTTCGTGCCTCGCGAGCGCCGCTACCTGACCCAGAGCGGGCTGGCTGTCGCCGGCCTCGTGGTCGCGCTGGCCGGCTCGGTCTACGTCGGCCTCGACCTCGCCAAGCTCCGCGACGCCTCCAACAGCGTCGTCGCGCGCGGCGAGATCGCCGCCGAGGGCACGCTCGTGATCGACGGCCCGACGGTGTTCATCTGGGGGCTGGTCCTGGTGTTCGCCATCGGCGGGGCGCTCCTGTTCGCCGAGAAGCGGCTCGAGGTCGGAGTGTCGGCGTTCGCCGGCCAGGCCGCCGCGCTGCCGGGCACCGAGGCCGAGCGCGAGGCGTCGACCCGGGGTCTCGACCACACCGAGGTCTACCCGCTGCTGATGTTCGCGGTCGGCGGGATGATGCTGTTCCCGGCCGCCAACGACCTGCTCACCATGTTCGTGGCGCTCGAGGTGCTCTCGCTGCCGCTCTACCTGCTGTGCGGACTCGCACGCCGCCGCCGGCTGCTCAGCCAGGAGGCTGCGCTCAAGTACTTCCTGCTGGGCGCCTTCTCCTCCGGCTTCTTCCTCTACGGTGTCGCACTCATCTACGGCTACGCCGGGTCGATGCAGTTCGCCGACATCAACGAGGCGATCCACAACGACACGTCGAACTCGTCGCTGCTGCTGATCGGCATGGGCATGCTCGCGGTCGGCCTGCTGTTCAAGGTCGGGGCGGCGCCGTTCCACGCCTGGACGCCGGACGTCTACCAGGGCGCGCCCACCGCGGTGACGGCGTTCATGGCGGCGTGCACCAAGATCGCGGCGTTCGGCGCGATGCTCCGGCTCTTCTACGTCGCCTTCGGCGCGGAACGCTGGGACTGGCAGCCGATGCTCTGGATCATCGCGATCCTCACCATGCTCGTCGGCGCGATCCTCGCGGTCGTCCAGACCGAGATGAAGCGGATGCTGGCCTACTCCTCGGTGGCGCACACCGGCTTCCTGCTCACCGGCATGCTGGGCGTGCAGTCCGCCTCTCAGCTCGGGGTCGACGAGATCACCTCGCTGCAAGCGGTGCTGTTCTACCTGGCAACGTACGGCCCCGCGACGGTCGGCACGTTCGCGATCGTCACGCTGGTGCGCGACTCCGGCGGTGAGGCGACGGCGTTCTCGAAGTGGGCGGGGCTCGGCAGGCGAGCTCCGCTCGTGGCGGGCGCGTTCGGCTTCCTGCTGCTCTCGATGGCCGGGATCCCGCTGACCGGGGGCTTCGTCGGCAAGTGGGCGGTCTTCGCCGTCGCGCTCTCCGCGGGTGCCTGGCCGGTGGTCATCGCCGCGATCGCGGCGAGCGTCATCTCGGTGTTCTTCTACGTCCGCGTGATCCTGCTGATGTTCTTCACCGATCGGGAGTCGTCGGACGACGGGGAGAGCGTCGCGTCGGTGACGAAGCCGTCGCTGCTGACCTCCGGGACGATCGTGGCCTGCGTCGTGGTCACCTTGCTGCTGGGCATCGTCCCGGGCCCGGTGCTCGACCTGGCCGGGAATGCGGGATCATTCATCAGGTGAGTTCCAGTCAGGGCCTGGCCCTGCCCGTCACAGATCCCGACCTCGAGGTGCGCCTGCGCACCCGCATGGATGAGGTCGAGAAGGCGCTCTACGGTCACGTGCAGAGCCGGTTCCCGTTCGTCACCGAGGCGGCGAGCCACCTCCTCGACGCCGGCGGCAAGCGCTTCCGGCCGCTGCTGGTGCTGCTGACCGCCGAGGCCGGTGACCATCCGGGCGTCGAGGACGTGGTCACGGCGGCCTGCGTCGTGGAGATCACGCACGTCGGGTCGCTCTACCACGACGACGTCATGGACGAGGCCGCCCTGCGTCGCGGCTCCCCGTCCGCCAACGCCCGTTGGGACAACCTGGTCGCGATCCTGACCGGCGACTTCCTCTTCGCGAAGTCCTCCGAGCTCACCGCGCTGCTCGGCGCCGACGCGGTCCGGATCCAGGCCGAGACGTTCAGCCGCCTGGTGGAGGGCCAGATCCTCGAGACGGTCGAGCCCGGCCCCGGCGAGGACCCGCTCGCCCACTATCTGGAGGTCGTCGCGGGCAAGACCGGCTCGCTGATCGCCACCTCGGCCCGGTACGGCGCCCGCTTCGGCGGTGCTCCGCCCGAGATCGAGGAGGCGCTCGCGGCGTACGGCGAGATCGTGGGCTCGGCGTTCCAGCTCTCCGACGACATCATCGACATCGCCTCCGACTCGGTCGAGTCGGGCAAGACCCCCGGCACGGACCTCCGCGAGGGGGTCCCCACGCTGCCGGTGCTGATGGCTCAGGCACTCTGTCGTGAGTCGGCCGACCCGGGCGACGCGCGACTGCTCGAGCTGCTCGCCGGCGACCTCACCGACGACGCGCTGCACACCGAGGCCCTCGACCTGCTCCGCCGGCACCCGGCGATGGACCAGGCCCGTGCCTACGTCCTCGAACGGGCTACGGAAGCCAAGGCCCTCCTCGTCGCCCTCCCCGACGGCCCGGTCCGCGCCGCCCTCGAGGCCTTCGCCGACGTGGTCGCCACCCGCTCCTCCTAGCCGCCGTTGAGTCGGGACTTCTGACGGTTGAGTCGGGCTCCTTGACGGTTGAATCTGGCGACTCAACCGTCAGAAGTCCCGACTCAACGTGTCGCGGGGGTCAGGCGGCGGAGGTGGCGAGGGCGGTCAGGCGGAGTTGGCGGCGCCGGTGCGCGTTGGCCTCGTAGGTGAACATGACCAGGGCGACCCAGACCAGCACGAAGCCGGCCCAGCGGCCGGCGGGCATGTCCTCGTGGAAGTAGAGGACGCCGAGGGCGAACTGGATGATCGGCGCGAGGTACTGCAACAGCCCCAGCGACACCATCGACACCCGGGTCGCCGCGGCCCCGAAGCAGATCAGCGGTACGGCGGTGACGATGCCTGCCGAGCTGAGCAGCAGCGCATGGCCGGCACCGTGCGAGGCGAAGTTGGAGTGGCCGGTGGCGACCAGCCACCCGACGTACGCCGCCGCGAACGGCGCGATGAGTGTTGTTTCGAGGGTGAGGCTCTCGACCGCGCCGACGTTGGCGGACTTCTTGGCCAGCCCGTAGGTGCCGAACGAGAACGCGAGCACCAGCGCGACCCACGGCAGCCTGCCGTAGTCGACGGTGAGGACCACCACCGCGAGTGTGGCCACCCCCATCGCCCACCACTGAAGCGGCCGCAGCCGCTCGCCCAGGATCAGCACGCCCATCAGCACCGTCACCAGCGGGTTGATGAAGTACCCGAGCGAGGTCTCGACCACCCGGCCGTTGTTGACGCCGTAGATGTAGGTCGCCCAGTTGAAGGAGATCGTCAGCGCGGCGACTGCGAGCAGCAGGAAGGTACGCCGGTGCGCCAGCAGCGCGCGGAACGCGCCGACCCGCCGCAGCAGCACCACCAGCAGGCCCATCGTGAGCACCGACCAGAGCACCCGGTGCGCGAGGATCTCGAGGGCACCCGCCGGCTCGAGCAGCGGCCAGTAGAGCGGGAACCCACCCCACAGTCCGTACGCCGCGACCCCGAACAGCAGGCCTCGACGCTGGTCCGACACCGACCCAGCCTAGGTAGTCCCTGGGGGCCGGTTTGTGCCATACCGGCCGGTGGATAGGTTCGATGGGACATATCCGAGAACCTCACTGGAGGAGTCCATGCGCCTGTCCCGAATCATCGGAGCACTGGTGGCCCTGATCCTGGCCGCCACCCTGGGCCCGGGGTTCGCCTCGTCGTCGGACGCGCTGGCCGCCAGGCCGAAGCACGACCTGGTCGCCAAGGGGAAGGAGATCGGCCGCACCGACAAGTTCATCGCCTTCGGAAAGGTCTCCACCTTCACCAACGCGAAGGTCAAGATCATGCGCAAGGTCGGCACCGGCGACTACAGGGCGTACAAGAAGACCAAGACCGACAGCAAGGGCAGCTATCGCACCCGCATCTACCAGGCGGGCAACAAGCGGACCTGCTTCAAAGTCGTCGTGCCCGAGAACGCGACGTACAAGAAGACCCAGAAGGGCATCGGCTGCATCTTCTCCGTCTGACCCAGCCGCACGCCGGTCCCTGCACACACGCGTGCGGGGGCCGCCTGCATTTGGTCACTTCGGGTGCTGCCGGTCATGGGTGTCGTGGCGTTAGGGTCACCCCGACAAGACCCGAGCACGTCAGTGAGAGGAACCAACATGCGCCTCAGTAGAGCCGTCTCCTTGTTGTTGGCGATCATCCTTGCGGCCACGTTGTCGCAGGCCTTCGTGTCGCCCGCACAGGCGATCCGACCGTCGGATTCCCACAAGGCCATGAAGCCCAGGCACGACCTCCAGGCGGCGGGCACGGAGGTCGGCAACAGCAACCACTTCGTCGTCGTTGGCCGTCTCACCACCTACCCGAAGGTCTTCCTGTTCCGGAAGATCGGCCACGGGGGCTACAACCTCTACCGCAAGATCAAGACCGACAACAACGGCCGATTCCGCACCCGCATCTTCCAGTTCAGGAACGAACGCACCTGCTTCAAGGTCGGCGCGCCCTCGACCGACGTCTACCGTCAGACCGTGGTTGCGATCGGTTGCATCTACACGACCTGACAGCCCGCAGACCTACGACGGCCCCACACCGGATCGGCGGTGCGGGGCCGTCGTAGGTGTCCAGGTCTTGTCAGACGACCGTCCACGTGTCGCCGCCGCCGATCAGGGCGGCCAGTCGCTCCGTCGGCGTCCCGGTCGCGGTCTCGCGGGCGGTCGCCACCTGGGCGCGGGCCTGGTCGTCGTACGTCGCCCGCTCGACCTGCCGGAAGATCCCGATCGGCGACTGGTTGATGTAGCCGGAGTCGGTGAGCCGGGAGATCGCGAAAGCCAGCGTCGGGTCAGGGTTGTGCGCGTCGTGGACGAGCAGGGAGTCCTCGCCGACGTCGGCGACCAGCGCGACCTTGACCCCGCCGGTCTCGCTGTCGCGGATCAGTCCCTTGGCGCCTTCCACCCCGAACCGGATCGGCTCGCCGTGCTCGAGCGGGATGATCGCGTCCGCCTTGGTGTCAGCACCCTTGATCGCGTCGAACGCGCCGTCGTTGAAGATCGGGCAGTTCTGGTAGATCTCCACGAACGACGTCCCGCGGTGCGCCGCCGCCGCCGAGAGCACGGCGGTCAGGTGCTTGCGGTCGGAGTCGATGGTGCGTGCCACGAAGGTGCCCTCTGCGCCCAGCGCCAGGGACACCGGGTTGAACGGATGGTCGACCGAGCCCATCGGCGTGGACTTGGTCACCTTGCCGGGCTCCGAGGTGGGGGAGTACTGCCCCTTCGTCAGCCCGTAGATCCGGTTGTTGAAGAGCAGGATCGTCATGTTCACGTTGCGGCGCAGCGCGTGGATCAGGTGGTTGCCACCGATGGAGAGCGCGTCACCATCACCGGTCACCACCCACAC
This sequence comes from uncultured Actinomycetota bacterium, assembly GCA_963817125.1. Classification (GTDB taxonomy): domain Bacteria; phylum Actinomycetota; class Actinomycetes; order Propionibacteriales; family Nocardioidaceae; genus Nocardioides. The sequence continues at coordinate 48,997 of CAWFNB010000005.1, read as the reverse complement.
CGACAGGTCCTCGCGCGCGGTCGCGATGCCGGTCGCGATCGACGGCGCCCGGCCGTGGATCGAGTGCATGCCGTAGGTGTCGAGGTAGTAGGGGAACCGTGACGAGCAGCCGATGCCGGAGACGAAGACGATGTTCTCCCGGCGCAGGCCCAGCTGGGGCAGGAACGACTGCACCGCCTTGAGCACGGCGTAGTCGCCGCAGCCGGGGCACCAGCGCACCTCCTGGTCGGAGGTGTACTCCTTGGCGTTCTGGCTCTGTCCGTCGGGGGCGTCGAAGGTGGGGACGCCCTCGATCCCGGACCGCAGGCCGGGGAACGGGAGCTCGGTGCCGGTCGATGGGGTGCTCATCGCGAGACCTCCTGGGGGGTCGTCATGCCGTGCACGCCGAGGTCGACGTCGATGCCCTCAGCCTCGGCGACGAGGTGGCCGATCGCCTGCGCGAGCTCGGCCGCCTTGAGCGGGAGCCCGCGCACGTGGTTGTAGCCGATCGCGTCGACGAGGTACTTGCCGCGCAGGAGCAGCGAGAGCTGGCCGAGGTTCATCTCCGGCACCAGCACCTTGTCGTAGCGCCGGAGGATGTCGCCGAGGTCTTTCGGGAACGGGTTGAGGTGCCGCAGGTGCACCTGCGCGACGTTGAAGCCGGCCTTGCGCACCCGCCGAACGCCGGCGCCGATGGGACCGTACGTCGACCCCCAGCCGATCACCAGGACCTTGGCGCCCTGCCCATCCTCGGCCGAGGGGTCGTCCACCTCGAGCGGCGGGAGCGTGTCGGCGATCCGGTCCACCTTGGCCTGCCTGGTGCGGACCATCAGGTCGTGGTTGGCCGGCTCGTAGGAGATGTTGCCGTGGCCGTCGGCCTTCTCGAGGCCACCGATCCGGTGCTCGAGTCCGGCGGTGCCCGGGATCGCCCACGGCCGGGCCAGGGTCTGGTCGTCGCGCTTGTAGGGCCAGAACTCCTTCTCGCCCGACGTGAGCTCGTGGTTGGGCTCGGTCGCGAAGTCCGGGTCGATGGTCGGCAGGTCTGCGGCGTCGGGGATCCGCCACGGCTCTGACCCGTTGGCCAGGTAGCCGTCCGAGAGCAGCATCACCGGAGTGCGGTAGGTGACGGCGATCCGGATCGCCTCGAGCGCGGCGTCGAAGCAGTCGCCGGGCGACTGCGGGGCCACGATCGGCACCGGCGCCTCGCTGTTGCGGCCGAACATCGCCTGCAGCAGGTCGGCCTGCTCGGTCTTGGTCGGCAGGCCGGTGGACGGCCCGCCGCGCTGGACGTCGATCACAACCAGCGGGAGCTCGGTCATCACGGCCAGGCCGATCGCCTCGGACTTGAGCGCGATGCCCGGGCCCGAGGTCGAGGTGACGCCGAGCGAGCCCGCGAACGATGCGCCGATGGCGGCTCCGATGCCGGCGATCTCGTCCTCGGCCTGGAAGGTCGTGACGCCGAACGCCTTGTGCTTGCTCAGCTCGTGGAGGATGTCGGACGCGGGGGTGATCGGGTAGCTGCCGAGCACGATCTGGAGCCCGGACTGCACTCCGCCGGCCACCAACCCGTACGCCAGGGCCAGGTTGCCGCTGATGTTGCGGTAGGTGCCGGCCGGCATCGGCGCCGGCTTCACCTCGTACTGAACGACGAAGGCCTCGGTGGTCTCGCCGAAGTTCCAGCCGGCCTTGAATGCCGCGATGTTGGCGTCGCGAATGTCCTCGACCTTGGCGAACCGCTTCTCGAGGAACGAGATGGTCGTCTCGGTGGGGCGGCCGTACATCCACGACAGCAGCCCCAGCGCGAACATGTTCTTCGCGCGGGCAGCGTCCTTCCGGGAGAGCCCGAACTGCTTGACCGCTGCGACCGTCATCCCGGTGAGGTCGACCGGGTGCACCGAGAACGCTGACAGCAGGCCGCCGGGGGCCGCGTCGCCGAGCTCGTCCAGCGGGTTGGACGAGTAGCCGGCCTTGGTCAGGTTCCGGTCGGTGAAGTCGTGGCTGTCCACGATGATCGTGGCGCCCTTGGGCAGGTCCTCGAGGTTCGCCTTGAGCGCGGCCGGGTTCATCGCGACGAGTACGTCGGGCGCGTCACCCGCCGTGAGGATGTCGTGGTCGGCGAAGTGCACCTGGAACGACGAGACGCCGGGCAGGGTGCCCTGAGGCGCGCGGATCTCGGCCGGGAAGTTCGGGAGGGTCACGAGGTCGTTGCCGAAGGCCGCGGACTCCTGGGTGAACCGGTCTCCGGTCAGCTGCATACCGTCACCGGAGTCGCCGGCGAACCGGATGATGACTCGGTCGACCTGCTTGACCTGCTTGGACACGTGGGTTGCCACTTCCTCGGTGCTGCCGCCAGCGGCGGGCCGGCGGGGGCGTTCGGCGGTATTCCGCGCCCGCCCCACGATAGTGCGGGCCGCGCCGGGACCCGAACCGTCTCTGTCCTCGGAAGCGTGACGCGCAACACGCTGGATCGATTCGCACTAGATCTCCTAAGTCGACTACTCTGCTCGAAATAACTGACCAACGCTTCGTTCGGGAGTGGCGGGAACGAGAAGAGGAATGATGACGAAGATCAAGGTTGCGGCGACGCTCACGCTCGTCGGGGTGCTGGCCTTGAGTGCCTGCGGAGGCACCAGTGATGCCAGCGGAGGTGATGGGGACGTCATCCGGCTCAGCGGGTTCTCGATCCTGGAGTCCGCCAACGAGGGCATCTTCGAGGACTTCAAGGCCACCGATGCCGGTGACGGGATCGACTTCGAGCCGTCCTACGGCGCATCGGGCGACCAGAGCCGGGCCGTCGTGTCCGGCGCGGAGGCCGATGTCGTCCACTACTCCCTCGAGACCGACGTGACCCGCCTGGTCGGTGAGGGCCTGGTCGCCGAGGACTGGAAGAACAACCCGACCAAGGGGATCGCCACGACTTCCGTCGTGGTCTTCGTGGTCCGCGAGGGCAACCCCGAGGGCATCGAGACCTGGGACGACCTGGTCGAGCCCGGGGTCGAGATCATCACGCCCAACCCCGGCTCGTCCGGCTCGGCGCGGTGGAACATCCTCGCCGCCTGGGCGCACGCGACCGGAGGCACCGACAACCAGACGGCCGGCACGGAGTTCCTGACCGGGCTCCTGCAGAACACCATCGCCCTGCCGGGCTCCGCCCGGGAGGCGACCACGGCCTTCACCGACGGCAGCGGCGACGTGCTTCTCTCCTACGAGAACGAGGCGATCCTGGCCAAGCAGAACGGCGCGGACATCGACTACGTCCTCCCGCCGGACACCCTGCTGATCGAGAACCCGGCTGCGGTCACCACGGACGCCGGCGCCTCTGCCAAGACGTTCCTGGAGTTCCTGACCAGCCCGGAGGCCCAGGCCGACTACGCGCAGTCGGGCTTCCGTCCGGTCGTCGACGGCGTCGACGTGGGTGAGGTCGAGGGCGCCAACGACCCGTCCGACCCGTTCCCGGCTCCGGAGACGCTCTACACCGTCGACGACAACTTCGGCGGGTGGGGCGAGGCAGCCGACCTGTACTTCGGCGATGGTGAAGAGGGCAACCCCCTGGGCATCATCACTGCCCTCCAGCAGGACCTCGGCAAGGAAGGCGAGGAGTAAGCGACATGTCGACCGCGCTCTCCGGGGCGACGATCGACACGGCTGGGCCGGCTTCCCCCCAGGGACGCCGGCCCGGGCGTGCGAGGCGCTCGACCCCGCGCAACACACTCACCAGCGGCGCCGGACTGGGCCTGGGCATCACGATGCTCTGGTTCAGCCTGCTCGTGCTGCTTCCCCTGTCCGCCATCGTCGCGCGCGCCGCGGCGGGTGGCTGGGACAGCTACTTCCAGGTGCTCCGCAACGACCAGACCTGGGCGGCGCTCCAGCTGACCGTCACCCAGGCCGCCATCGTCACGCTGATCAACATCGTCATGGGCACCGTCATCGCCTGGGTCCTGGTCCGCGACCGCTTCCCGGGCAAGGCGATCCTCAACGTCATCATCGACGTGCCGTTCGCGCTACCGACGATCGTGGCCGGCTTGGTGCTGTTGGCCCTCTACGGACCCAACAGCCCGATCGGGATCAACTGGGCGTTCACGCCGAACGCCGTGCTGCTGGCGTTCGCGTTCGTGACCCTGCCCTTCATCGTCCGGACCGTCCAGCCGGTCCTCGAGGAGCTCGACGCAGATGTCGAGGAGGCCGCAGCCTCGCTGGGCGCGAGCCGGGTGACGATCTTCCGGCGGATCATCCTGCCCAGCCTGGTGCCCGCGATCTTCGCGGGTGCTGCGCTGAGCTTCGCGCGCGCCATCTCCGAGTTCGGATCGCTGGTCCTGCTCAGCGGTAGCCAGCCGTTCGAGACCGAGGTGGTCTCGGTCCGGGTGCTGACCTTCATCGAGAACGGCAGCTACGCGTCGGCAGCGGCCCTGGCCTCAGTGATGCTGGCGGTGGCCCTGCTCGTGATCGTCGCCCTCGACATCGTCCAGAGGTGGGTGGCCCGCCGTGGTTGAGGTCTCGAAGCCCGCCACGTGGGCCCTGCGGCTGCTGGCCGTCGGCTACGTGTTCTTCCTGGTCGCCTGGCCCACCGGGTTGCTCGCGTACAGGACGTTCCAGGACGGTTTGGGCAACCTCTTCGACACCCTCCAGCAGGAGGACGTGATCTCGGCGCTCCAGCTGACCGGGAAGGTCGCGCTCGCAGCCGTGGTGATCAACCTCCTGTTCGGCGTCACGATCTCGATCCTGCTCGTCCGCTACGAGTTCCCGGGCAAGAGGGCGCTGTCCGCGCTGGTCGACGTACCGCTGTCGGTGTCGCCGGTCGTGGTCGGTCTCGCGCTGATCCTCGTCTACAACGGCCGGGACGGCTGGTTCGGGCCGGGACTCGAGGACAACGGATTCATCGTCATCTTCAACACCCCCGGACTGATCATGGCGACGTGCTTCGTGGCGCTGCCCCTGGTCATCCGCGAGGTGGTGCCGGTGCTGCACGAGATCGGCGACGACCAGGAGCAGGCCGCCCGCAGCCTCGGCGCCAACGCGCCGCAGACCTTCTGGCGGATCACGCTGCCGAGCATCAAGTGGGCCGTCGTCTACGGCGTGGTGCTGAGCCTGGCCCGGTCGGTCGGTGAGTTCGGTGCGGTCAAGGTCGTGTCGAGCAACATCAGCGGCAAGACCCAGACCGCGACCCTGATGGTGGAGGAGAAGTACCAGAACTTCGCCCAGGACCAGGCCTATGCCATCGCGTTCCTCCTCGTCCTAGTGAGCATCGCCTGCCTCATCGTGGTGGCGCTGCTCCGACCCCAAGCAGAGAACTGACCGGGCGCAGCCCGGAGAAGAAGTGAGCAGACAATGAGCATCGACATCACCGGTGTCACCAAGAAGTTCGGCGACTTCGTCGCCCTCGAAGACGTCAACGTCTCGATCCCGACCGGCCAGCTGACCGCCCTGCTGGGTCCCTCCGGCGGCGGCAAGTCCACTCTCCTGCGGATCATCGCGGGGCTGGACACCGCTGACTCGGGCACGATCAGCATCGAGGGCACCGACGCCACGAAGCTGCCGCCCCAGAAGCGCAACGTCGGCTTCGTCTTCCAGCACTACGCCGTCTTCAAGCACATGACCGTCGCCAAGAACGTCGCGTTCGGACTGGAGATTCGCAAGCGCAAGAAGAACGAGATCGTCGAGCGCGTGGACGAGCTGCTCAAGCTCGTGCACCTCTCGCAGTTCTCCGGCCGGATGCCTTCACAGCTCTCCGGGGGCCAGCGCCAGCGCATGGCCCTGGCTCGCGCGCTGGCGGTGGAGCCGACGGTGCTGCTCCTCGACGAGCCTTTCGGCGCCCTCGACGCGAAGGTCCGCAAGGAGCTGCGCGACTGGCTGCGCCGGCTGCATGACGAGGTGCACGTCACCACCGTCTTCGTGACCCACGACCAGGAGGAGGCCCTCGAGGTCGCCGACGAGATCGTGGTCATCAACGAGGGGCGGGTCGAGCAGATCGGCACCCCGGACCAGCTCTACGACGCCCCCGCGAACGACTTCGTGATGAGGTTCCTGGGCGAGACGACCGATCTGGCGGGGCGCACGGTGCGTCCGCACGACATCGAGGTGTCGCTGTCGCCGGTACCGAACGCGACGGCCGGCACCATCAACCGGCTCCTCCGCGTGGGCTTCGAGGTCAGGCTCACCGTCGAGACCGAGGGCGCGGACCACGTCACGGTGACCATGACGCGCACGCACGCCAGGTCCCTCGGCATCCAGGAGGGGGCCAAGGTCTGGCTCACGACCGCTGAGGGCGCGATCACGGTCATCGCGGGCTCGAGCGTGCCGACGCTGGCGGCAGTCTGATCGCCAAGGAGGACGTCCTCTAGCGTCGGCTCCGTGGAGGAGTACGACGTCGCGGTGGTCGGCGCCGGCCCGGCCGGTTCGTCCGCGGCCCGGGCGGCCGCGGTCGCCGGGGCGCGCGTCGTGGTGCTGGACCGGGCCGAGTTCCCGCGCTACAAGACCTGCGGCGGCGGGCTGATCGGGCCGTCACTCGCGGCGCTGCCCGGGGCGCCTCCGTCGCGCGCCTCGATCACCCGGGTCAGCCTCTCCCTGGCCGGGGGGCGGCGGCGTACCCGCACCGCCGACGCACCCTGCCTGGAGATGGTCACGCGGGCCGAGCTGGACGCCTGGCTGCTGTCGTGCGCGGCCCAGGCAGGCGCCGAGGTGCGGGTGCCGTGCCGGGTGGTCTCGGTGCAGGACGACGTGGTGGAGACCGATGCCGGAGCGCTGCGGGCCGGGGTGATCATCGCCGCCGACGGCACGTCGAGCCGGCTGGCCCGCGAGGTCGGCGTGCGCCTGTCACGCGTCGACCTCGGCCTGGAGCTCGAGCTCGACGCCGGACCGCGGGCCGCCGAGTGGGCGGACCGGGTGCACCTGGACTGGGGTCCGGTCCCCGGGTCGTACGGCTGGGTCTTCCCGAAGGGGGACACCCTGACCGTCGGGGTGATCGCGGCCCGCGGCGCCGGCGAGGCGACCCGGGACTACCTGCGTTCGCTCGTGTCGTGGCTGGGGCTGGAGCGGCACCGCGTGGTCCACGACTCCGGCCACCTGACCAGATGCCGCTCGCTGGACTCCCCGCTCGGCCGGGGCCGGGTGCTGCTGACCGGGGACGCGGCCGGGCTGCTCGAACCGTGGACCCGCGAGGGGATCTCCTTCGCCACCCGGTCCGGCGCCCTGGCCGGCGCGGTCGCTGCGGCCGGCGCGGTCGGAGCGCTGGAACGCTATCGAGCCGCCCTGTCGCGAGAGCTGCTGCCCGAGATGGCCGCCGGCGAGCGCTGCCTGCGCGCCTTCGAGGCCCGCCCGTGGGCCTTCCACGAGCTGATCCGCTCGACCTCGGTCGGCTGGCAGCAGTTCTGCCGGATCACCGGCGGCGAGACCACCCTGGCCCGCGCCGTCCGCCGCTGGCCGGTGCGCGCCGGGCTGCGGCTGCTGAGTCCCTAGGACATAGGACCCTGGTCAGGGATGCGGGCCGGCCAGCTCCTCGGCTCGGCGCTTGAGCGCGGCCGCGTGCCGGGCGAACCCCGCGGCCACCCGGTCAGGTCCGGCCAGGCGGACCAGCGGTCCACTGAACTCCTCGACGGTGTCGTACGACGTCGGGCCGCGGCCCTCCTGGCGCAGCCGCTGGTGCCGGGTGCCGCGGACCAGGCCGAGCTTGGCGGGCAGCCCCTCGTAGACGTAGGAGAGGCAGGCGGTGGTCACGACGCCATGGGTGGTCGGTGGCTCGATGGCGCTGATCCGCTCCGGCGAGCGGGTCGTCTTGCCGTTGGCCCACCGGACGTGCAGCACGATCGGGTCGCCGACCTGCGGCGGCGTACGACACTCGATGCGCTCGAGGAACGGGTTCCACTCTCCGTAGCGCTCGACGTCGAGCATGACCTCCCACACCACCAGGAGCGGAGCGTCGATGGTGATCGAGGCGGAGGGGTTGCTCACCGGTAGTTGGTGAACTGCACCGCGAAGTCGTAGTCCTGTTCCCTGACCAGCGCCTGCACGGCCTGGAGGTCGTCGCGCTTCTTCGACGACACCCGCAGCTCGTCGCCCTGGATCTGGGCCTTGACGCCCTTGGGGCCCTCGTCGCGGATCAGCTTGGAGATCTTCTTGGCGTCCTCGGAGCTGATGCCCTCCTTGAGGGCGATGGAGATCTTGCTCTGCGGCCCGGACTGGCGCGGCTCGGAGGCGTCGAGCACCTTGAGGCTGACGTTGCGCTTGACCAGCTTCTGCTTGAACACGTCGAGTACGGCGTTCGCACGGTCATCGGCCGACGCGCTGATCTCGATCGCCTGGTCGCCTTGCCACTCGATGCTGGCTCCGGTGCCCTTGAAGTCGAACCTCGTGGCGATCTCGCGCGCGGTCTGCCCGAGCGCGTTGTCGACCTCCTGGCGGTCCATCTTGCTCACGATGTCGAACGACGAGTCGGCCATGGTGTGTGCTCCCTGGTGTCACTAGCGGTGCTTCCTGCGATTCGGGCGCGCGGTCCGCGCTGCGCTATTGTTTCGCCTCGTTGTCGACCGGCCAAGCCGGGTCCGGGGACACCCCAGGCAGGTTGCCCGAGCGGCCAATGGGAGCGGACTGTAAATCCGTCGGCGTATGCCTACGCAGGTTCGAATCCTGCACCTGCCACCAGGTCGAGTGGTGGACGGTGCACGACCAGCTTGGTAGTCCGTGCCGCGTACGCCGTGGGCGCGTCGTCCCACTCGGCCAGGTGCGTGGTGACCCGCTCGGCCGGGAACCCAGTGCGGGCCACGAAGTCGAGCAGGTCGGGCAGGGCCGGTCGGACGCTGGAGACTCCGATGCGCAGGGTCGCGTCATTCGCGTACATGTGCATCAGCGGCACCTTGGTGTTGGGCGCGAGGTAGTAGCCGACTGGGGTGCAGATCCCGCCCGGGTTGAGGGAGCGGAGCGCGTCCCGGACGCCCGAGCCGTGTGAGGAGGCCTCGACGGCCACGTCGTAGCGGCGCGGTACGGCGGCGAGCTGGGAGCGGCGCCGGTTCGTGTCGATCCGGTGTCCCCGCGCCCCGAACGACTCGGCGATCTCCAGCCGCTCGTCGCTGTCGTCGAGGTAGTCCACGACCTCGGCGCCGAGCGCGACAGCGAGGCCGGCGGCGTAGAGACCGATGCTCTGCGCGCCGCCGCCGATGACGACCACGGACCCGCCCGGGCGCTCACGCAGCGGTGGCGCCACGGCTCGCCAGGCATCGGACAGGTTGTCACTGGCGGAGGCGACCCGCAGCGGATCCACGCCGTCGGGGACCGGGACGAGCATGTGGTCGGCATACGGAACGCGGATCAGGTCGGCGACCATCCCGCCCCAGGGTCCGCTGGCCGGGCCGAAGCCAAACGCGGCGAGGGTGCTGGTGCGGGTCGTCGAGCACTTCGCGGTGATGCCCCGGACGCACTCGGTGCAGGAGCCGCAGGAGACCGCCCAGGGCACCACCACGATCTGGCCGAGGTCCACGTTCGTGACCTCCGGCCCCACGGCGATCACCTGGGCGATGCATTCGTGGCCGATGGCGAACGGTCCCTTGAAGGGAACCGGCCCGCAGATCGAGGCCACGACCGGGTCGATCAGGCCAGTTCGCAGGCCGACCTGCAGGGCCCGGGAGACGGGCCGATGGATGGGCAGCGTGTCGCCGTCGCAACGCCCGGCCACGAACGGACGCACGATCGCGTCCCGGGGTCCTTCGAGCGTCGGGGCGGGCTTCTCCCGCCACTCCAGATTGCCGTTGCGGACGAACTGCAGCTCGCGCACGTGACCTCCCGGCGGTGTCCGTCATCGACACCTGAAGGTAGGACACGCCAAAGGGGATGGCCCGCACGTTCTCGGGGACGGGGGCCATCCGCCTCTCGCTCGGTACCTGACTTGGGGGATCGCTTGATACCGACACGGATGGAGCTCGGGCTACCGCGTGGGCGGCGTCGGCGGTTGCTGCCTGCGTCACGCGGTCAAGCACTTGCTCTAATTTCGACAACCTAGCCCTGTCGGGCAGTCACCTCAAGGCGCCGGCCGGGGAACCGCCCAAGAGCGTCACTCGCACTACCCGAACAGGTCACTCGCCCTTTTCCGTCTGGCCCTGGGTCAGAGCACCTGCTCGCCGTACATCTCCCCGAGCGGGTCGGCGATCAGCTCGATCCGGGCGCCGTCGGGGTCCAGGAAGTACATCGACACCTCGCTGTGCACCTCGAACTGCACGCCCGCGTCGGTGAGCCGCTGGCGCAGCTCCTCCCAGCGGCTCGGCTCGACCGAGATGGCCATGTGGTGCAGGCCGCCGAGCACCTCGGCGTAGGGACCGACGTCGAGGCCGGGGAAGTCGAAGAAGGCCAGCAGGTTGCCGTTGCCGATGTCGAAGAAGAAGTGCGAGGAGCCCGCGTAGTCACGGTTCTCGATCAGCTCGCTGAGCGGGAAGCCCAGCACGTCCTGGTAGAAGCGCACGGTCCGCTCGACGTCGCTGCTGATCAGCGCGGCGTGGTGCAGTCCGCGGGCGGTCGAGGCCGGCCGCTGGCCCGCCTCGCGCAGGTGCGTCGCACGGATCCGGGCCCGCTCTGCCTCGATCGCCGCCAGGTCACGTGTGGTCTCGGTCATGCCGCCAGTGTGGCGCAGCACGCAACGAACGAGAACTAGAACACGTTGCAGTTCTGCGGCCGGGTCCTCATACTTGAAGGGCCGGACCAGACCGGGAGGACCCGTGTACGACTTTCGCGCGCAGGGCATCGGTCACGATGCCGACGCTCGCCCCGACCTGGCGCCACCGTCCTGGCTGCTGACCGCGGGGGAGGCGGTCCGGTTCCCCTCGGAGTACGTCGCCTCGTGGCTGGTCGACCGGCTGCCCGCCGGCAACCTCGGCCACGGACGGCCGGTGCTGGTGCTGCCCGGCTTCGGCGCCACCGACCTGGCCACCGGGAGGCTGCGTGCGCACCTCGACCGGCGCGGCTGGACGACGTTCGCGTGGGGTCTCGGCAACAACCACGGCTTGACCGACAAGGTCCTCGACGGACTGCTGGCTCGGTTCGACGAGATCAACGCCGCCCTGGAGAAGCAGGTGGACGTGGTCGGCTGGAGCTTCGGCGGTCTGCTGGCGCGCTGGCTCGCCCACCAGCGACCCGACGGAGTGCGAAGTGTGGTCACCCTCGGGTCACCGTGGCGCCCCGAGGGCGAGAAGACCCGGACCACCCCGCTGTTCGAGCGGTCCCGGCGCACCCATGGGCTGTCCGAGCGTGCCGAGCAGGTGCTCGACGAGCTGCGCGGTCCACTGCCGGTGCCCACCACCGCGATCTGGTCGAAGACCGACGGGATCGTCGGCTGGCGCGGCTGCCGGGTCGAGGAGACCGAGGGCGGCCCCGCCGCCACCAACGTGGCGGTCCCGAGCAGTCACCTCGGCCTGGCGTCGAACCCGCTCGCGCTCGCCGCAGTGACGCGCGCTCTGGCCGATCCGGCGGAGGAGTCGTAGTGGCCAAGGATCTCGAGCAGACCCTTCGCGATACCGACCTCGACCTGCGCGACCCGAGCCTGGTCGCGATGGTGCTGCCGTTCCTGCGGCTGGTGATGAAGCGCTGGTTCCGATCCGAGGTCCGCGACATCGAGCGCATCCCGGCCGAGGGTGGCGTGCTGATCGTCTCCAACCACTCCGGCGGCCTGATGCCGATGGACGTGCCGATCATCGCGGTCGCGTTCCACGACCAGTTCGGCCCCGACCGGCCGCTCTACACGCTGGCGCACGACATGCTGTTCACCGGCACGATCGAGACCACCATGCGTCGCGCCGGGTTCGTCGAGGCCACCCGCGAGAACGCCGCCGCAGTGCTCGAGCGCGGCGCGGTCACCATCGTCTTCCCCGGTGGCGACTACGACAGCTTCCGCCCCACCCGCAAGCAGAACGTCATCGACTTCGACGGGCGCACCGGTTACATCCGGACCGCACTGTCGGCCGGCGTACCGATCGTCCCCGTCGTCAGCATCGGCGGCCAGGAGCAGCAGCTGTTCCTGTGGCGCGGCGAGGTCCTGGCCAAGCTGTTGCGGCTGGAGAAGCTGATGCGCACCGACTACATGCCCGTCGGCTTCGGCTTCCCGTTCGGCCTCACCTTCGCGTTCCCGCCCAACCTGCCGCTGCCCACCAAGATCACGACGCAGGTGCTCGACCCGATCGACCTGGTCGCCGAGTTCGGCGAGGACCCCGACGTGACCGAGGTCGACAAAGAGGTACGCCGGCGCATGCAGGACGCCCTCGACGAGCTGGCCGCGCACCGCCGGTTCCCTGTCCTGGGCTGACGCGTGGAGCGCATGGAAGGCGTCGACGCCGGCTATCTCTACATGGAGACGCCGACCATGCACATGCACACCGTCAAGGTGGCCATCCTCGAGCGCGCCCGGGGCTTCGACATCGACCGGTTCGGCCAGGAAGTGCTGGCCCGGCTGGACCGGCTGCCGCCGTTCGGCCGCCGGGTGCTGCCGGTGCCGTTCCGGCTCAACCACCCGGTGTGGGTGGCCGACCGTCCCATCGACATGCGTCGCCACCTCGTGCACCAGGCACTGCCCAAGCCGGGAGGGATGAAGGAGCTCGAGGACCTGGTCGGCCGGATCATCAGCGTCCCCCTGGACCGGAACATCCCGCTCTGGGAGCTGCACCTGGTCGAGGGTCTCGAGGGTGGCCGGGTGGCCGTGGTCGCGAAGCTGCACCACGCGCTGGCCGACGGCAACGCCGCCAACAACCTGCTCGGCAACGTCACCGGTGCCCGGGGCCCGGGCGGGGCACCGCACGCCCTGGAGCCGACTCCGTCGCGGAGCCGGCTGATCGCCGACGCGGTGACCGACTTCGTCCGGCAGCTCTTCTCCCTGCCAGCACTGCTGCGCCGGACCGCCACCAACGTCACCGCCCTGGTCAAGATCCGCCGCGGCTCCGACGTGTCACCGCCCCGCCCGCTGCTCGACGTGCCGCGCACGTCGTTCAACGCCGCACTCGGGTCCCGGCGCAACTTCGCGACCTGCACGCTCTCCCTCGACGAGATCAAGGCGGTCCGGGCGGCCCACGGGGTCACGGTCAACGACGTCGTGCTCGGCGTCGTGGGTGGCGCACTGCGTCGCTGGATGGACGAGCGCGGCGAGCGGCCCGCGGGATCCCTCACCGCGGGCGTGCCGGTCGGCACCGAGCCACCGGGCACCCCGCCGCGGCTGTCGGGCAACCGGGTCTCCACCCTGTTCACGACGCTGGCGACCGACATCGACGACCCGCACGAGCGGCTGGCCGAGATCCACCGCATCACTGACGCCTCCAAGCTGGTGCAGCGCACGCTCGGCCCCGACATGCTCATCGACTGGGTGCAGTTCACCCCACCGGCGCCGTTCGCCGCCGGGATGAGGCTCTACTCGCGGGCGCGGGCGGCCTCGTGGCACCCGGCGCCGTTCAACGTCGTGGTCTCGAACGTCGCCGGCCCCCGAGAGGAGCTGATGCTGGGTGACTCCCGGCTGGTGGACCTGTTCAGCGTGGGCCCGATCCTCGAGGGCATCGGCCTCAACGTGACCGTGTGGTCCTACCAGGACCGGGTCAACGTCACGGTGATCAGCTGCCCGGACCTGGTGCCCGACCTGGCGCCCCTCATCGCGCAGTTCGGGCCGGCTTTGCAAGACTTGTCAGTGGTTGACGCAGCACCGATCAACGGGGGAGTGAGTCCATGAGGCTTCCGAGGCTGGCCTGGCGCGGGACCCGCCGGGTGACGCGGTCGGCCGTTGCGACGACCTGCCGTCTCGGCACGGCGGGCACGCGCAAGGCGGCCGGGGTCCTGGTCCGCAGGGTCGTCAAGCTGCCGCAGGTCGATGCGGTGCCAGAGGGGCGGATGGTCGCGCTGCCGGGCCGCGGCGAGACGTTCGTCGTCGACGTCGCCGGGCCGACGCCGCAGGCGCCGACGATAGTGCTGCTGCACGCGCTGGGGTGCACGGCCTACCTCACCTGGTTCGGCGTCCTGGCCGAGCTGTCGAGGACGCATCGGGTCATCGCCCTCGACCTGCGCTGGCACGGCCGGGGCATCCGCTCGGCGCGGTTCCGCCTCGACGACTGCGCGGACGATGTGGCCGCGCTCCTCGACGTGCTCGACGTGGACCAGGCCGTCGTCGCCGGCTACTCCCTCGGCGGCGCGGTCGCACAGAGCTTCTGGCACCGGCATCCCGAGCGGGTCAGCGCGCTGGTCCTGGCCTCCACCGCCCGCAACCTGCGCGGTCACCTGGGCGAGCGGGTGTTCTTCCCCGTGATGACCTTGGCGATGCACCCGCTCTCGCGGGTTGCCCTCACCAAGGTGGAACGGGTGGCGCAGGCGCTTCCGGAGATGCCGTCGGTGGACCTCACCGACCCGACCGGCTGGGGTCGCTCGGAGTTCCGCAGCACGTCGGCGTGGTCGATGCCCGAGGTCCTGACTGAGCTCGGTCGCTTCAACTCCGCGCCCTGGATCGGGTCGGTCGACGTGCCGACCGCGGTCGTCGTCACGGGCCGGGACAAGGCGATCCCGACTCGCCGCCAGCGTCGGCTGGCCGAGGCGATCCCGGACGCCCACGTCTACGAGACCCCGGGTGGGCACGCCTCGGTCGTGCTTGACCACGAGCGATGGGCGCCGGCGTTCCTCGCAGCGGTCGACGACGTGACCGGGCAGCTCCCGGAGTCCCGCCGAATGGCCGTCTGAAGCCCTAGAGGTCGGTCAGCGGGTCCCGCGGCTCGTGGGACTCGTGGTGGCTGTTGAAGTCGGAGTCCTTGCGGCTGATGATCTCGCGGCGCTCCTCGAAGGACAGCGCCTCGAGGACCTCCTGCATGGCGGCGGGCTGGCCGCTCACCTCGGGGGCCTCCGGGATCGGGATCACGGTGTGCACGATCTGGTCGTCGTACACGTGGACGGTGTTGAAGGCCTGATGGCCGTCGACGCCGGAGATCAGCCGGTCCACCGGGGCCGGGTCGGTGGTGTAGCAGCTCGCCGAGGCGACCGAGACCGGGATGCCGGCGAACGTCGAGTGCGAGGTGTAGTGGAAGTGGCCGCCCAATATCTGGCGCACGTCGCTGCCCTCGACGACGGCCGCGAGCCGGTCCTGGTCGAGGAGCTCGATGATCGCGGCCGGCTCCAGGGTCGGCACCGGGATCGGCGGGTGGTGCATCGCCAGGATCGTGCCGTGCTCGGCCGGGGTGGCGAGCAGGTCGCGCAGCCACTCGAGCTGCTCGGGAAGCAGCGCGCCGTGGTGGTACTCCGGCACGCTGGTGTCCAGCGCCACGATCCGCAGCCCGCCCACGTCGTGGACGCGGTCCTGCGGTCCGTCGTCGTCGGTGTCGAAGAGTCCCCTGGCGTACGGCGCCCGCTCGTCGTGGTTGCCGATCACCCACACGACCTGGGCGCCCATCTCGGTCGCGGCGGGCTCCACGAGCTCGCGCAGCCGCGCGTACGCCTCGGGCTCGGCCCGGTCTGCGAGGTCGCCGGTGAACACCAGGGCCTGGGGCGCCGGGTCCAGTCGGCCGAGTCGTTCGAGCGCCAGCTGCAGCCCGTCCTCGGGCTGGACGGCGCCGTACTGCCGGACGCCGTGGGCGAGCAGGTGGACGTCGCTCAGGTGGGCGACGGTGAACCGGGGCGCGGGGTACTGGCCGTACTGCACGGGCCGCAGGCTAGTCCCCTCGATCAGTCCGGAGCGCCCGGCGTCTTCCGCGCCACGCGGAACACCGGGATCAGCCGGTCGGTGCGCTCCTCGTACTTGGCGTAGTTGGGCCAGGTCTCGAGCATCGTCTGCCAGGCCACCGCCCGGTCTGCCGCCTCGAGCTCGGTGACGGTCGCCGGGAACCGCTCCCTGCCGACCTTGACGACCGCCTCGCCGCCGGCCGCGCGCAGGTTGCCGACCCATAGCGGCGTCTTGGGGCCGCCGAAGTAGGAGCCGGCGATCAGCCAGGTGCCTTGGTCGGGGACGCAGAGCAGAGGAGTGGTCCGCTCGACGCCCGACTTGCGGCCCTTCACGGTCAGGTAGAGGTTCGGCAGGCCCGCGAGGTCCAGGACGGTCAGCCGGCCACCGGAGATGCGGTCCAGCCTCTTGTCCACCCACACCACCTGCGGGAGCAGCTTCGGCATCCACGAGATCGCGCCGATGCGGACGGCGAGGGGTGTCAGCAGTCCCATGCGAGGCAGTCTAGGACCGGAAACTGGAACACGTTCTCGCTGGTCAAGGGGGCGGGGTTCCCCTCATGCCCGGTCCGGCATAGGTTGCCGGAAGGCATCATGCCGCCACTGCCCATCTCGGAGGGATTTCTCGTGAGCATGTCTCGGAGCGCCAGATCGTCCATCGGATCGGCCATCGCCGTTCTTGTCCTCGCCGCCGCCGGTCTCGCTGTGACCGCCCCGGCGAGCGCAGAGCCCAACAACAGCAAGTGCAACCGCAACAACAACTCGGTCCAGAAGCTGCTCGAGTGCGTGACGCTCGAGGGGGTGATGGAGCACCAGCGGGCATTCCAGGAGATCGCCGACGACAACGCCGGGACCCGCGCCTCGGGCACCCCCGGGTACGACGCGTCGGTCGACTACGTCGAGAACCGGATGAGGCGAGCGGGCTACGTCGTCACCGTCCGGCCCTTCGACTTCTACCTGTGGGAGGAGGAGGGTCCCTCGGAGCTCCAGCAGGTCTCGCCGAACCCGGTCTCCTACGTCGAGGACGTCGACTTCGCAGCCCTTTCGCACTCAGAGCCCGGTGACGTCACCGCGCCGGTCACGGCCGTCGACCTCCAGCTCGGTCTCGGCAACACCTCGACCAGCGGCTGCGAGAGCAGCGACTTCGCCGGCTTCCCGGCGGGCAACATCGCCCTCATCCAGCGCGGCACCTGCACGTTCGAGATCAAGGGCGAGAACGCCGCTGCCGCGGGCGCCGTCGCAGTGTTGTTCTTCAACCAGGGGGACACCCCGGCACCGGCCCGGCAAGGCATCCCCGCGGTCACGCTCGGCAACGGCTACACCGGCGGCATCCCCGCGCTGGGCGCGACGTACCCGCTCGGCGCCCAGCTGGCCGGGACCCCGGGCCTGGTCATGCGGCTCTTCGCGAACGTGAGCCGGGTGAAGTCGGTGACCTACAACGTCCTGGCTGAGTCCCGCCACGGGGACCCGACGAACGTCGTGATGGCCGGCGCGCACCTCGACTCCGTGCCCGAGGGTCCGGGGATCAACGACAACGGGTCAGGCTCCTCGGCACTGCTCGAGACCGCCGAGCAGATGGCGAAGTTCAGGCCGGCCAACAAGGTGCGCTTCGCCTGGTGGGGCGCCGAGGAGGGTGGCCTGGTCGGCTCGACGTTCTACGTCAACGACCTGGTCGCCAACGCCCCGGCGCAGCTGGCCGCCATCGAGATGTACCTCAACTTCGACATGGTCGGCTCACCGAACTACGGCCTGTTCCGCTACGACGGCGACGGGTCCGACTTCGGGACCGCAGGTCCCGACGGATCCGACGAGATCGAAGCGCTCTTCACGCGCTACTACGAGCAGGTGCGGAGCGTGCCGACGGAGGCCTCCCCGTTCAACGGACGCTCCGACTACGCGGCCTTCATCGCCAACGGGATCCCGTCGGGTGGGCTGTTCACCGGAGCCGAGGGGCTGAAGACCGCGGCCCAGGTCGCCAAGTGGGGCGGTACAGCGGGTCAGCAGTACGACCCCTGCTACCACGCGGTGTGCGACACCATCGCCAACCTCAGCCCGGTGGCCCTCGACATCAACGCCGATGCCGTGGCCTACGCGATCTTCTTGTTCGCGTCCGGGGAGGAGGCGCTGAACGACTGACGCGGTGCGGGTCGGCCCGGGACTCAGCCCCGGGCCGGCTCGACCCGGCCCGCGACCTCGCCGAGCGTGATCCGGCCGCCGTCAGTCCCCGGGGCGGAGTAGCGGAGCACCACCTCGTCGCCGTCCTCGAGGAAGGTGTGGCCGTCGGCGAACGGCTCGGCGCCGCCCCACGACAGCTCGAGGAACGACCCGCGCTGGCCTGGCTCGGGTCCGCTGATGGTGCCGGAGGCGAACAGGTCGCCGGTCCGGAGCGAAGCGCCGTTGGACGTCATGTGCGCGAGCATCTGCGCGGGTGACCAGTACATGGTCCGGTACGGCGGGCGGCTGACCACCTCGCCGTTGAGGACCACCTCCACGTCGATGTCGAGCCCGCGCGTGGCGCCCGGGCCCAGGTGGTCCAGCGGCCGCGGCTCCTGCTCGGGGAGGTCGACCCAGGCGGCGTCGAGGGCAGCGAGCGGGGTGACCCACGGCGAGATCGAGGTCGCAAAGGACTTGCCGAGGAACGGCCCCAGCGGCACGTACTCCCAGGCCTGGATGTCGCGGGCCGACCAGTCGTTGAGCCCGGTCACGCCGAAGACGTGGTCGGCCAGACCGGTGAACGGCACCGGGCTGCCGAGCTCCGACGGCGCGCCGACGACGAAGCCCAGCTCGGCCTCGATGTCGAGCCTCCGGCTCGGACCGAACGTCGGCGCCGGCTCGTCCGGGGCCTTCCGCTGGCCGCTGGGCCGGGCGATCGGCGTACCCGAGACGACGACGGTGCCGGCCCGTCCGTGGTAGCCGATCGGCAGGTGCCGCCAGTTGGGGGTGAGTGGTTCGGAGTCGGGCCGGAACATCCTGCCGACGTTGGTCGCGTGGTCGAGCGAGGCGTAGAAGTCGACGTAGTCGGCCACCTCGACCGGCAGGTGCAGGGTGACGTCGTGGAGCGGTACGACGTGCGAACCGTCCTCGGCCAGGGCGCGCACCTCGTCCCGGGTCTGGCGCCACACCTCGGTGCCGAGCGCGAGGAACGCGTTGAGAGACGGCGTGCCGAACTCGGGCCGGCTGGTGGCGGCGTAAAGGTCCAGCACCGTCTCCTCGAACCGCACGCCCACGCGGCGCGGGCCTCCGGCGACCGAGAAGACGCCGTACGGGAGGTGGTCGAGCCCGAACCCGGTCACGGCACCAGTCCGAGCTCGCGCAGGTCGTCCCAGGGCTCGGAGACCGAGCAGGAGCCGAAGCTCCAGAACCACCGACGGCCGGTCGCGATGTCGCCGTCCAACGCTGACGGGTCGCGCTCCTCGAGTGTCTCGACGACCTCGTCGCGCGTGCCGCCGTCGAACGCGCGCTGCGTCGCCACGAGGACGTTGAGGAAACCGTGGTGCTCGAAGCCGTCCTCCCCCGTGTGCCGGACCGCGCGGTGGAGACCGGCCGTGCACTTGAACGCGGTCTCGCGGTCCAGGGCAGCGTCGATCCAGCCGGCCAGGACCTCGGAGGTCGGGAACGCCGAGGCATCCAGGCCGCCCGTGCGGAACTTGAGACGCAGCCCGGCCTCCGCTGCTTCGTCAGCCGCGGCCAACCAGCCGTGGTCGGTAGCGGTCTGGGGGAGCTCGACGAAGACCGGCCACTCGGTCTCGAGGTCGTCGATGGCCGCGACGATGCGGCGCACATTGCCGGCGAGGTCGTCGAGGTCGCGGACCGCGATCTCCATCCCGGCGATGGCCACGTTCTTGCGGCGGACCCAGTTGGAGGGACCCTGCACCTGACCGGCGCCACCAGTGCAGACGATCGACACCGGTGCGACCGGGTTGCGCAGCCTCGGCAGGTCGGTGTCCCGGAGCACGAAGCTCCCGACCAGCTCGCCGATGTCTTCCTCCGAGCGGGCGTCGTAAGCGTCCACCGCCTCGTCGAACGGCACGTCGCCGGGCGGGAAGATCGCGGCGTCGTCGACCAAACCTGTCCACGCATCATCGAGCGGCACCCGACTAACGTAACCAGACATGGCGCACTACCGGTCGGTGGGAGAGGTCCCGCCCAAGCGACACACCCAGCACCGTGACCCCGAGGGCCACCTCTACTACGAGGAGCTGATGGGGGAGGAGGGGTTCTCCTCGGACTCCTCCCTGCTCTACCACCGTGGTGTCCCGTCGGCGATCGTCGCGAGCGAGGTGTGGGAGCTGCCTGACCAGTCGCGCACCCCCAACCACCCGCTGATGCCGCGGCACCTCAAGCTGCACGAGCTCGCGACTGACAAGGACCCGGTGACCGGCCGCCGGATGGTGCTCGGCAACAACGACGTCCGGATCGGGTACGTCGTCACCGGCGTCGACCCGTCGCCGTACTACCGCAACGCCATCGGCGACGAGTGCGTCTACGTCGAAGCGGGCTCGGGCACGGTCGAGACCGTCCTCGGCGTGCTGTCCTACCGGACCGGCGACTACGTGATTGTTCCCCGCGCCACCACGCACCGCTGGGTGCCGTCGGAGCCGAGCCAGCTGTACGCGATCGAGGCGAACAGCCACGTCGCCCCGCCCAAGCGCTACCTGTCGCGCTACGGGCAGCTGCTCGAGCACGCGCCGTACTGCGAGCGCGACCTGCACGGACCCAACGAGCCGTTCCTCGTCGAGGCCAGTGACCAGCAGAGCGACGTCGAGGTGCTGGTCAAGCACCGAACGAGCGCGGGCATCGTCGGGACCCGGATGACCTACGCGACCCATCCGTTCGACGTGGTCGGCTGGGACGGCTGCCTGTACCCCTACACGTTCAACGTCGACGACTACATGCCGATCACCGGCAAGGTGCACCAGCCGCCGCCGGTGCACCAGGTCTGGGAGGGCCACAACTTCGTGGTCTGCAACTTCCTGCCCCGGAAGGTCGACTACCACGAGCTCTCGATCCCGGTGCCCTACTACCACTCCAACGTCGACAGCGACGAGGTGATGTTCTACGTCGGCGGGGACTACGAGGCGCGCAAGGGCTCGGGGATCGGCCTGGGCTCGATCTCGCTGCACCCGGGCGGCTTCGCGCACGGTCCACAGCCCTCGGCCATCGAGGCCTCGCTCGGCATCGAGTACTTCGAGGAGTCCGCGGTCATGGTCGACACGTTCGCCCCGCTCGACCTCGGCGAGGGCGGCCTGGCGGTCGAGGACCCGGCGTACGCCTGGACCTGGGCGGGCCGCGGCCCCGACGGCGGCGACAGCCCCGCGGTGTTCTCGAACTCTTAGGCGCCCAGGGACGCCGAGATTATGGTCAGGCATAACAGCGTGATGCATGGATGGAGCGCCATGACCAACCGCTACCTGACCGAGAACTTCGCGCCGGTGCACGAGGAGCTCACCGCGTTCGACCTGCGGGTCACCGGCAAGCTCCCCGAGCACCTCGACGGCCGTTACCTCCGCAACGGCCCGAACCCTTCGGCCGACCCCGGTCAGCAATACCACTGGTTCCTCGGCCAGGGCATGGTGCACGGGGTGCGGATCGTCGACGGCCGCGCCGAGTGGTATCGCAACCGCTGGGTCAAGCCCGAGGGCGAGGACCACGGCCCCAACACCAATGTCCTCCAGCACGCCGGCAAGACCCTCGCCATCGTCGAGTCCGGCCCAACGCCGTATGAGCTCACGTTCGACCTCGACACCGTCGGCCGATGCGACTTCGCTGGCACCCTCGACTTGGGCGGCTCCCAGGGCTACACCGCCCACCCGCACGCGGACCCCGTGACCGGCGACCTGCACGCGATCTCCTACAACTGGGTGCGCGGCAACCTCGTCGACTACACCGTGGTCGGCCGCGACGGGACGGTCGTCAAGCACGCCGAGATCAAGACGGCAGGCATGCCGATGATCCACGACTGCGCCCTGACCGAGAACTACGTGGTCGTCTACGACCTCCCGGTGACCTTCGACATGGGCATGGTGACCGACGGGGTGCCGCGACTGGCCCGCCTCTCGCCCGAGCAGCAGCTCAAGGTTCTCGGAGGCAACCCGATGCCGGAGTGGATCATCGACACGGTCGCGCGCGGCGAGACGGTCACTGATCCAGCAGCGCCGCTGCCCTACTCCTGGGACCCCGACTACACGGCGCGGATCGGTCTGGTGCCGCGCGAGGGCGACGGGTCGGACGTGCGCTGGTTCGAGATCGACCCGTGCTACGTATTCCACACGCTCAATGCCTACGAGAACGGCCCACCGGGGAGTCCCGAGGTCGTGATCGACGCGGTGCGCCATCCACGGATGTTCGCCACCGACTACACCGGGCCGAACGACGGCCTCGCGTCGCTGGTCCGCTTCACCCTCGACCTGGCCTCGGGCAAGGCCCGCGAGCACCGCTACGACGAGCACGCCCAGGAGTTCCCCAGGTACGACGAGCGGCGCACTGGCCGGCGCCATCGCTATGGCTACACCGTCGGCATGGTCGGACCCGGCTTCGGCGACGAGGTGCTCAAGCACGACGTCGTCGCGGGCACGACCGAGTCGCGTCGTCTCGGTTCCGGGCGGGAGGCCGGCGAGTTCTGCTTCGTCCCGGCCCCCACTTCCGACGTCGAGGACGACGGCGTGCTGATGGGCTACGTCCACGACCGGGCGAGCGGCCTCAGCGACCTGGTGCTGCTCGACGCCCAAACCCTCGAGGACGTCGCCACCGTGCACCTGCCGGGCCGGGTTCCCACGGGCTTCCACGGCAACTGGGCGCCCACGGCGCGTGACGCCACCTTCTCAGACTCCTAGCGAGCCCTCACGAAGCGAGCCTCGCTGGGCGAGACGGCGAGCCAGGCTGCACCACCCATGGCGATCGCGGTCCACCAGGTCCGGCTGTCGGCCCACGGTCCGCTGCTCAGGTATGGGATTGCCCTGAGGCGGGGCAATCTGAATTGGCCGCGGCTGAGCCGCACAGCCGACCGCGCCGGCCCCCGAGGGGGACCGACGCGGTCGACGCTCGATGGGTGGAGCGTCAGCCGATCTTCATCACCTGGGTGCCACCGGCGAAGTTGTCGAACCAGTGCTGGCGCTTCATGGTGTCGCCGTTGATGCCGACCGCGATGAAGATCATGGCGGCGAACTGGGCGAGACCACCGAGCCACCAACCCACGAACGGGACGATGGCGAGGAGACCGAAGGCAGTCCAGATGTTGCGGCGGATGGCCTGCTCCATCGTCGGGTTGCTGACCCCGTCCGGGCCGAAGGTCTTGAGCTTCAGGACGATCTTGCCGACCGTCTGGCCGCGCGAGGACTCCATGTAGGCGAAGTAGGCCAGGTAGATCAGGCTCGAGAGCACCCCGACGATCAGGTAGTAGAAGTACACCTCGGACCCGGTGCGGTAGCCGGAGATGATCACGCCACCCACGATGCCCAGGATGATCCCGTAGACGATGCCGAGGATGACGAAGTCGATCAGCCGGGCCAGGAAGCGTTCTACCAGCTCAGCGGGCCGCGGTACGCCGGCGGCCGCCATCGGTGCGCCGGGGCCCGGTGCCGCGGCGCCTGCGGGCGGCGGCGGGGGCGGCGGCGGGGCCGAGGACTGGTCGGGCGGGGGGACCGTCGCCGGGTTCGTCGGCGGCGGAGGCGGGGGAGGCGTCGGCTCGCCAGGCGGCGGAGTCGACCCTGCGGGAGGCTCTGTGCTGCTCATGCAGTGCTCCTTCGTGGGTACAGATGGGGCGACGTACACCCGGTTGAACGCTTGGCCCGGGACACGTTGCGATCGGGCCGAACATAGTCCCTCGACCGGGCTCAGCACAGGACCCGGACGTGCCATTCGCCTGCATGCCGCCTGGCTCGGGTGCCGGGCGCGGTGCCAGGGGACAGGATGGTCACATGAGCCGGAAGCCCCCCAAGCGCGACATCGATGAGGACGAGCTGTCCGTCCGGCAGGCCCCGGACCACGCGGCCGGACCCACAGCCGTCGCGGTGACGATGAAGCGCGCGATCGAGCAGATGGGTGTCCGCCGAGCGACGAAGGCCCTGCTCAAGCTCAACCAGGTCGACGGCTTCGACTGCCAGGGCTGCGCCTGGCCCGACCCCGAGCCGGGGGAGCGGCACACCGCCGAGTTCTGCGAGAACGGAGCCAAGGCGGTCACCGAGGAGGCAACCCGACGGCACATCGGGCGCGAGTTCTTCGCTGCGCACCCGCTGGCCGAGCTCGGCGAACGGACCGACTACTGGCTGGGCCAGCAGGGACGGATCATCGAGCCGATGGTGCTGCGCCCCGAGTCCAGCCACTACGAGCCGATCGACTGGGACGACGCGTTCGCGCTGGTGGCCGAGCACCTGACCGGGCTGGCCAGCCCCGACGAGGCGGTGTTCTACACCTCGGGCAAGACGTCCAACGAGGCGGCCTTCGCCTATCAGCTGTTCGTGCGCGCCCTCGGCACCAACAACCTGCCCGACTGCTCCAACATGTGCCACGAGTCGACCTCGGTCGCGCTGGCCGAGGTGATCGGGATCGGCAAGGGCTCGGTGACGCTCGACGACGTCCACCACGCCGAGCTGATCGTCATCGCCGGCCAGAACCCGGGCACCAACCACCCGCGGATGCTCTCCGCGCTGGAGCAGGCCAAGAAGAACGGCGCCCGGATCGTGTCGGTCAACCCGCTGCGCGAGGCCGGCCTGGTCCGGTTCAAGAACCCCCAGACCCCTCGCGGGGTGGTGGGGTCGGGCACCGCGCTGGCCGACCTGCACCTGCCGATCCGGGTCAACGGCGACCTCGCCCTCTTCCAGGCGATCGGGGCGCTGCTGCTCGAGTGGGACGCCGTCGACCACGGCTTCGTGGCCGCGCACACCAGCGGGTTCGAGGAGTACGCCGCACACGTCCGCGCGCTGGACTGGGAGCAGGTCGTCCGCGCCACCGGGCTGACCCGCGAGCAGATCGACGAGCTGGCGCAGCTGTTCCGCGACTCCTCGCGGACCGTGACGTGCTGGGCCATGGGGCTGACCCAGCACCGCAACTCGGTCGCGACCATCAAGGAGATCGCCAACGTTGCCTTCCTCCAGGGCAACATCGGCAAACCGGGCGCCGGTCTGTGCCCGGTCCGAGGCCACTCCAACGTGCAGGGTGACCGCACGATGGGGATCTGGGAGCGACCCAAGCCCGAGTTCCTCGACGCGCTCCGCGACGAGTTCCACTTCGAGCCACCGCGCGAGGCGGGGTTCGACACCGTCGAGGCCGTCCAGGCCCTCGACGACGGGCGGGCCAGGGTCTTCTTCGCGATGGGCGGCAACTTCGTCTCCGCCGTCTCCGACACCGACGTCACCGAGCAGGCCATGCGCAAGGCCGAGCTCACCGTGCACGTCTCCACCAAGCTGAACCGCTCGCACGTCGTCCACGGCCGGACCGCGCTGATCCTGCCCGCGCTCGGCCGCAGCGAGAAGGACCGCACCGGCGGCAGTGAGCAGCGGGTCACCGTCGAGGACTCGATGTCGGCGGTGCACGCCTCGAAGGGGCCGCTCGACCCCGCGTCCGACCAGCTGCGGTCCGAGGTCGACATCGTCTGCTCGCTCGCGCTGGCGACCTTGGGCGGCACGCACGGGATCCCGTGGGGTGTGTTCCGGTCCGACTACTCCGAGATCAGACGGCGGATCGCTCGCGTGGTTCCGGGCTGCGCGGCCTACGACGAGAAGGTCGAGCAGCCGGGCGGGTTCACCCTGCCGCACCCGCCGCGCGACGAGCGTGTGTTCCCGACGTCGACTGGCAAGGCGATGTTCTCCGTGAGCCCCCTGGAGGTGCTCGAGGTTCCCGAGGGGCACCTGCTCCTGCAGACACTGCGCTCGCACGACCAGTTCAACACCACCATCTACGGCCTCGACGACCGCTACCGCGGGGTGAAGAAGGGGCGGCGGGTGGTCTTCGTGCACCCCGACGACATCGAGCACCTCGGCTGGCACGACGGCGACGTCGTCGACCTGGTCAGCATCTGGCTGGACGGGTCGGAGCGGGCCGCGACCGCGTTCCGGATCGTGTCCTACGACCAGCCGCGCGGGTGCGCGGCGGCGTACTACCCGGAGACCAACCCGCTGGTCCCGCTCGACTCCAAGGCCGAGGGCAGCAACACCCCGACCTCGAAGTCGGTGATCATCCGGCTGGAGAAGCCGGCCGGCCGCCGGACCGGCGTCATCAAGGCCGGAGAGGGCCGCGAGACCGGCCACAAGCGGCAGACGGATCCGATCCACCAGAGTTGAGCGAGGATGGCCTCGTGAGCAACCCGGAGCGGGACCCGGACGAGGTGGAGTGCCGGCCCCAGCCGGCCAGCGGCGTCGAGGTCATGACGCCGCGCGACGTACCTCTCGGCGGGCTGCGGGCGATGACCGTCCGCCGCACCCTGCCCCAACGTCAGCGCTCGCTGATCGGCGCGTGGTGCTTCCTCGACCACTACGGCCCCGACGAGGTCACCGTCAGCGGCGGGATGAGCGTGGCGCCGCATCCGCACACCGGACTGCAGACCGTGAGCTGGCTGTTCACCGGCGAGGTCGAGCACCGCGACAGCGCCGGCCACCACGCGATGGTGCGGCCCGGCGAGCTCAACCTCATGACCGCCGGTCACGGGATCAGCCACTCCGAGGTGTCGACCGCCGACACTGCGGTGCTGCACGGAGCCCAGCTGTGGCTGGCGCTGCCGGAGGCCGAGCGTGACGCAGCGCCGCGGTTCGACCACTACGCGCCCGCCGCCGTGAGCGGCGAGGGCTGGGAGGCGCGGGTGTTCCTCGGTTCCCTGCTCGGCGACACCTCGCCGGTCCCGACCGCGACGCCGCTGCTGGGCGCCGAGCTGGTGCTCGCCGCCGGCACCGAGCTGCACCTCGACGTCGACCCCGCCTTCGAGCACGGGGTCCTCGTCGACACCGGGGTCGTCTCCATCGGCGACGTCGAGACCAAGCAGCACGAGCTCGCCTACCTGCCGCCCGGCTCGCAGCGGCTCTCCCTGGACGCGGTGGTCGACGCTCGGGTGCTGCTGCTCGGTGGACCGCCGTTCGGCGAGGCGATCGTCATGTGGTGGAACTTCGTCGGCCGCAGCCACGAGGACGTGGTCGCCTTCCGCGAGGCCTGGCAGGCCCAGCTCGCGTCGGGCTACGCGGACGGCCGGTTCGGGATCCCGGTCGGCAACGAGATGCCGCCGATCCCCGCTCCCGCCCTGCCGAACGCCCGGCTCAAAGAACGCCGCTGATGGGTCCGCTCGTCGGCGAGGACGGCGTCACGCGCTGCCCGTGGGCCGGCGGTCCCGGGGTGATGCGCGACTACCACGACCGCGAGTGGGGCAACCGGGTGCACGGGGAGGCGGCGTACCTGGAACGGCTGACCCTCGAGGCGTTCCAGTCCGGTCTGTCGTGGTCGACCATCCTCAACAAGCGCGAGGCGTTCCGCGAGGTGTTCAAGGGGTTTGACGCCGACGCGATGGCGGCATTCGACGAGAGCGACGAGGCGCGCCTGATGGCCGACGCTCGGATCGTCCGCAACCGGGCCAAGATCTCTGCGGCGGTGGTCAACGCCCGGGCCACGGTGGCGCTGCGTGAGCAGGAGGGGCTGGAGGCGCTGGTGCTGTCGCACGCCCCCGAGCGGCCGCCCGCGCCGGCCACGACCGAGGAGATGCAGACCACCTCTCAGGAGTCGGTGGCGCTCTCGAAGGGGCTCAAGAAGCGCGGGTTCGCCTTTGTCGGCCCGACCACGATGTTTGCGCTCATGGAGGCAACCGGCATCTTCGACCCGCACCTGGTGGGCTGCTTCCGCCGCGGTCGCTGAATCCCCGGGCGCCCGGGGAAACTGGCCCCGGACGGGCGTTGCAACACCCTTCCGGGGCCAGAAACGCCGGGCGCCCGGGGATTCCACAGCCGGTCAGTCCGGCTGGGTGGCGGCCTTCAACGCTCGGCGGCGCCGGTGCAGGATCGGCTCGGTGTAGCCCGAGGGCTGGGTCAGCCCCTCGAAGACCAGGTCGTGGGCGGCGCCGAACGCCTCGCCGTCGAAGGACGGACCCATCGGCCGGTAGCCGGGTCCGGCCTGCTGCTCATCGACCACGTCGGCCATCCTGCGGAACGCCGCCTCGACCTCGTCGGAGCCGACGATGCCGTGGCGCAGCCAGTTCGCCACGTGCTGCGAGGAGATCCGGCAGGTGGCGCGGTCCTCCATCAGCGCGGTGCCGTGGATGTCGGGCACCTTCGAGCAGCCGACGCCTTCGTCGATCCAGCGCTTCACGTAGCCGAGCACTCCCTGCAGGTTGTTCTCGATCTCGGCGGTCCGGTCCTGCTCCGACCACGCGGAGATCTCGGCCGGGACCGCGAAGGGCACCGTGAGCAGCTCGGCCAGGGTGCCGCGTCGCTGGCCGGACAGCTCCTCCTGCCGCGCACCGACGTCGACCTGGTGGTAGTGCAGCGCGTGCAGGGTCGCAGCGGTCGGAGAGGGCACCCACGCGCAGCTGGCGCCGGCCTGCGGGTGGCTGACCTTCTGCTCGAGCATCGCGGCCATCTCGTCGGGCATCGCCCACATGCCCTTGCCGATCTGGGCGCGGCCGCGGAAGCCACACTCGAGGCCGATGTCGACGTTCTGGTCCTCGTAGGCCTTGATCCACGAAGTCGACTTCATGTCGCCCTTGCGGATCATCGCGCCACCGAGCATCGAGGTGTGCAGCTCGTCGCCGGTGCGGTCGAGGAAGCCGGTGTTGATGAACGCGACCCGGCCGCGGGCGGCGTGGATGCAGGCCTTGAGGTTCGTCGACGTACGCCGCTCCTCGTCCATGATGCCGAGCTTGATCGTGCCCCGACCCATCCCCAGCAGGTCCTCGACGCGGGCGAAGAGGTCGTCGGTGAAGGCCACCTCGTCGGGCCCGTGCATCTTCGGCTTGACGGCGTACATCGAGCCGGCCCGGGAGTTGGTCAGCTCACCGCGGCCCTGCAGGTCGACCAGGCTGCACAGCGCGGTCAGCACTGCGTCCAGGATCCCCTCGGGGATCTCCTGCCCCGGCGAGTCGAGACCGGGCATGAGGATGGCGTCGGTCGTCATCAGGTGGCCGACCTGGCGGACGAACAGCAGCGACCTCCCGGGCAGCACGATCTGGCCGCTCGGCCCGTCGTAGAGCCGGTCCGGCTCGAGGCTCCGGGTGAACGTCGAGCCGCCCTTGCTCACCTCGGAGCTGAGCGTGCCCTGGTTGAGCAGCAGCCAGTTGCGGTAGCCCGCGACCTTGTCCTCGGCGTCGACCGCGGCGACGGAGTCCTCGAGATCCATGATCGTGGACACCGCCGCCTCCAGGAGCAGGTCCTTGACCCCGGCCGGGTCGTCCCGCCCGATCTGGTCCTCGCGGTCGACCTGGATCTCGACGTGCAGGCCGTGGT
This sequence comes from uncultured Actinomycetota bacterium, assembly GCA_963817125.1. Classification (GTDB taxonomy): domain Bacteria; phylum Actinomycetota; class Actinomycetes; order Propionibacteriales; family Nocardioidaceae; genus Nocardioides. The sequence goes on along the minus strand of CAWFNB010000005.1, from coordinate 19,964 downwards.
GGAGCAGCAGCACCCCCTCGGGCGCGCCCGGGTCGCCGCGGTGGCCGACGTACTGCGCCGGGTCCGCCAAGCCTGTTTCCTGCACCGTCTCGCCCTCGGCCAGCTCGACCACCAGCGCGCCCTCGTGCGCGCGGTAGCCCCGGGCGTCGACGTGGCTGCCCTCAGCCAGCGGGAAGTGCTCGTCGAGGAACGCCCGGGCGCGGGCGATCACCACCGCACCGCGCACCGGGTTGTACCCCGATCCATCAGCGGCCGCGCGTTCCTGGCCGTCGTCCTCGGGCAGCACGTCGGTGCCGTAGAGCGCGTCGTAGAGCGAGCCCCACCGGGCGTTGGCGGCGTTGGCAGCGAAGCGTGCATTGAGCATGGGTACGACGAGCTGGGGCCCGGCCTGGGTGGCGACCTCCTCGTCGACCCCGCTGGTCTCGATCGTGAAGTCGTCAGGCTCGTCGACCAGGTAGCCCAGGTCGCGGAGCAGCTGCTCGTAGGCCGCCTGGTCCTCGACCGGGCCCGGGTTCTTCTCGTGCCACTCGTCGAGCTGCTGCTGGAGCTCGTCGCGGCGGGCCAGGAGGGCGCGGTTGCGCGGGACGAGGTCGGTCAGGATCGCCTCGAACCCCGACCAGAACGCGTCCTCGCCGACCCCCGACCCGGGCAGCGCCTCGTCGCGCACGAACGTGTGCAGCACAGAGGCCACCTGGAGCCCCCCAACGGTCACTCGATCGGACATCGTTGATCCCTCCTGGGTGGCTTCGTTGCCGATTGCGGGTCAGTCTTTCCTACATGACAGTCGCGGAGGACACCGCTCGGGTCGACCTCGGACCGTTGATCGCGGAGCTCGGGCACGACGTGGTCGTCGTGGACGCCGAGCGGATGGACAAGTACCGCTGGGACCGCGCCAACGATCCCGACGCGGGCATCCCCCTCGCGGTGGTCCGGGCGAGGTCGACCGAGGACATCCAGGCCGCGGTGCGGTTCGCGGCCGCGCACGGCGTGCCGGTGGTGCCGCGGGGCGCGGGCAGCGGGCTCTCCGGCGGCGCCTCTGCGGTCGACGGCTGCCTGGTCGTGTCCACCGAGCGGATGATCGGCATCGAGGTCGACGCGGTGACCCGCACGGCGGTCGCGCAGCCCGGCGCGATGAACGCCCAGGTGAAGGCCGCGGCTGCCGAGCACGGTCTCTGGTACCCGCCCGACCCGTCGTCGTACGAGATCTGCTCCATCGGCGGCAACGTCGCCACCAACGCGGGCGGCCTGTGCTGCGTCAAGTACGGCGTCACCACCGACTACGTGCTCGGCATGACCGTGGTGCTGGCCGACGGGTCCGCGGTCCGGCTCGGTGGCGCGCGGCTCAAGGACGTCGCAGGATTGTCGCTCACCAAGCTGTTCGTGGGCAGCGAGGGGACCCTCGGCATCATCACCGAGGTCGTGCTCCGGCTGATCCCGAAGCAGCGCGCGCCGGCCACCCTGGTCGCGACGTTCGCGACCCTCGACGACGCCACCGCCACCGTGCTGGCGATCACCCGTCGGCTGCGCCCCTCGATGCTGGAGTTCATGGACCGACCCACCATCAACGCCGTCGAGGACATGACGAAGATGGGCCTGGACCGCTCGGCCGCCGCGATGCTGGTCATCCAGTCCGACGAGCCCGCCGGCCACGCCGCGGCCGAGTGCGAGCTGATCGCCTCGCTGTGCGAGGAGCACCACGCCACCGAGGTGTTCTCGACCGACGACGCGGATGAGGGCGAGGCGTTCGTCGTCGCCCGGCGCAACGCCATCCCGGCCGTCGAGCGCACCGGCACCCTGCTGCTCGAGGACGTCGGCGTTCCCCTCCCGCAGCTGGGAGCGCTGGTCGACGGCATCGCCGACATCTCCGCGGCCCGGGAGGTCACCATCGCGGTCATCGCCCACGCCGGCGACGGCAACACCCACCCGCTGATCGTCTTCGACCCCTCCGACGCCGACATGGCCGAGCGCGCGCGGACGGCGTACGGCGAGGTGATGGAGCTGGCGATGTCGCTGGGCGGCACGATCACCGGCGAGCACGGCGTCGGACGGCTCAAGCGTCCCTGGCTGGGCGACTACCTCGGTCCGGACGTCCTCGCGCTCAACCAGCGGATCAAGGACGCCCTCGACCCCGAAGGGATCTTCAACCCTGGCGCGGTGTTCTGATCCGGTCGCGGGGGACCGCTACCTTGGGTTCCCGTGAATGACCACCGGGTCCACGCGTTCGGCGACGACGCGCTGGGCGACCGTGACGCGGTCGGGCTGGTGGAGGCGCTGCACGCGGGGCAGGTCTCGATCCCCGAGGTGATCGACGCCGCCATCGCCCGCGCCGAGAAGGTGCAGCCCGACCTGAATGGCATCGCGTTCGCCGCCTTCGACCGAGCGCGAGCGGAGGGCCGAGAGCCCCGGCCCGGCTACTTCGCCGGCGTACCGACGTGGATCAAGGACAACGTCGAGGTGGCCGGGATGCCGATGATGCAGGGCACCGACGCCTGGCTGCCGGTCACCGTGAAGCGGGACGGCGACTTCGCCCGGATGTTCCTGGCCACCGGGGTGGTGCCGCTGGGCAAGAGCCGGCTCAGCGAGTACGGCTTCTCGCCCAGCGCCGAGCACCCGCGGCTGGGTGCCGTGCGCAGCCCGTGGGACACCCGACGTACGGCGGGGGCGAGCTCGGCCGGCTCGTCCGCGATGGTGGCCGCCGGGGTGGTGCCGCTCGCGCACGCGAACGACGGGGGCGGGTCGATCCGGATCCCCGCGTCGGTCAACGGGCTGGTGGGGCTGAAGCCGACCCGCGACCGGCTGGCCCAGGATGCCGCGATCCGGCAGATGCCGGTCCGCATCGTGTCCGACGGCGTCGTCACCAGGACCGTGCGCGACACGGCGACGTTCCTCCGCGAAGCCGAGAAGGTCTACCGCGCGCTGCACCTGCCGCCGATCGGCGACCTCACCAGACCCGGACGCCGCCGGCTGCGGATCGGCATGCACACCGAAGGCGTCGCCCGCGGCGCCTCCCCGGAGGTCACCGAGCTCACCCTCAAGACGGCCGCCCTGCTCGAGGGTCTCGGCCACCGGGTCGAGCAGGCCGACGCGCCAGTCGGCCCCTCCTTCCCGGACGACTTCTTCGTCTACTGGGCGAGCCTCGCTCTCTTCCTCATCCGGGCCGGCCGTCGGATGCACGGCCGCTCCTGGGACCCCGACCGCCTCGACAACATCACCCGCGGGCTCGCCGAGCACGCCCGCCACAACCTGCACCGCCTCCCGGGAGCCATCCGCCGGATCCGGCGGTCGGCGAGAGCGTCTGCCGACTTCTACCGGACCTACGACGTCGCGCTCACGCCGACGCTGGCGACCGAGACGCCGGAGGTCGGCCACCTCGACCCGAGCCAGGACTACGAGACCGTCATGGACCGGGTCATGGACTGGGTGGCGTTCACGCCCCTGCAGAACGCGACCGGGGAGCCGGCCATCTCGCTGCCGCTCGCGACGACGGCCAACGGGCTGCCCCAGGGCATGATGTTCGGCGCTGCAGCAGGTCGCGAGGCCACCCTGATCGAGCTCGCCTACGAGCTCGAGGAAGCGGTCCCGTTCGGCCGGATCCAGGACTGAATCAGGCACTGTTCCGGGCCCCGAATCCCGATTCGGCCAGACCCGCGCCGCTGTGTACAGTTCTCGGTCGGTGCAACCACCGGCCCCTTTAGCTCAGTCGGCAGAGCGTCTCCATGGTAAGGAGAAGGTCTACGGTTCGATTCCGTAAAGGGGCTCTGGCACGAGTCCGAGGCATTGGCGTACACCCGTACGCTGGAGGTCGAGTTCGTGTCCCCCGTGGCGGGGTAGCTCAGGTGGTTAGAGCACACGGCTCATAATCGTGGTGTCGCGGGTTCGAATCCCGCCCCCGCTACTGCGCACCAGCCTCCGCACCAGCACCCCGCACAACCAGCAAGGCCCCCAAGAGAAGGACATCCCGTGGCCAGCAAGAGCTCCGACGTTCGCCCCAAGATCACGCTCGCCTGTGTCGAGTGCAAGGAGCGCAACTACATCACCAAGAAGAACCGCCGCAACGACCCCGACCGGCTCGAGCTGGCCAAGTTCTGCCCGCGCTGCCGCAAGCACCAGCCGCACCGCGAGACCCGCTGACCCAAGAGTCCGCGCCACTCCTTTCGAGCAGCCCTGTCCGAACCACCGGGCGGGGCTGCTTCTATGGTGAGGGCATGGCCGTGGACCAGTCGCTCGTCGGCCGGAGCTTCCCGCCGACCCCGCCGTTCGAGGTGACCGAGGACCGGGTCCGTGCCTTCGCCGAGGCCACCGGCGCGTCGTACGACGCAGGCGCGGCGCCGCCGACGTTCCCGATCGTGCTGGCCTTCGAGGCGATGAACGCCTTTCTCGAGGCCGAGGCGCTCGACCTGTTCCGGATCGTGCACGGCGAGCAGCGGTTCACCTACGAGCGGCCGATCGTGCCCGGCGACGTGCTGACCGCCGCGCTCCGCGTGGCCAGCCTGCGCCAGATCGGCGGCAACGACATCATCGGCACCACCAGCGAGATCACCGACGGGTCGGGCGCCGTGGTCTGCTCGACCAGCGCCACGCTCGTGCACCGCGGAGCGGACGCATGACACTCGAAGCCCGCACGTTCACGATCACCCGCGCCGACCTCGTGGCGTACGCCGAGGCCAGCGGTGACCACAACCCGATCCACCAGGACGAGGAGGTGGCCCGCAGCGTCGGGCTGCCCGGCGTCATCGCGCACGGCATGTACACGATGGCGCTGGCTGCCCGTGCGGTCGCGGACTGGTTCCCCGGTGCCGAGCTGGTCTCGATCGGCTGCAAGTTCACCGCACCGGTCGTCGTACCAGCCGAGGGCAGCGTCGATGTCGAGGTCGCCGGCGAGGCCAAGGAGCCCGAGGACGGCCTGACCACCATCGCGCTCACCGTCACCTCGGGCGGCCAGAAGGTGCTGGGGATGCCCAAGGCCGTCGTCCGTGCCCCCCGAGATGCCTGAGCTGTTCGCCGACCACACCACGCTCCGTGTCGGCGGCCCGGCCGGGGAGTGGGTCCGCGCGACCTCCGAAGACCAGCTCACCGAGGCGGTCACCGCCGCCGACTCGGCCGGCCCGACGCTGGTGCTCGGCGGCGGCAGCAACCTCGTCGTCGCCGACCGCGGCTTCCCGGGCACCGTCGTCGAGGTCGCCACCTCCGGCGTGACCGCCGACGTGGACGGTGACGACCCCTCCTGCGGCGGGGTGTTGGTGACGGTCGCAGCAGGGGAGCAGTGGGACGCCTTCGTCGCGCAGGCTGTCGACAGCGGCTGGGTCGGCGTCGAGGCGCTGGCCGGCATCCCCGGACTGGTCGGTGCGACCCCGATCCAGAACGTCGGCGCCTACGGGCAGGAGGTCGCCCAGACGGTCGCCCGCGTCCGGGTCTGGGACCGGGTGCTCAAGGGCGTACGCACCTTCGCCAATGCCGACTGCGGGTTCGGCTACCGCACCTCGCGGTTCAAGGCCGACCCGGGCCGGCACGTCGTCCTCGACGTCACCTTCCAGCTCCGTCTGGGGAGCCAGGGCACGTCGGTCCAGTACGCCGAGCTGGCCCGCACCGTCGGCGTCGAGCTCGGTGAGCGCGCGCCGTTGGCCGAGGTCCGCAGCGCCGTGCTCGAGCTGAGGCGCAGCAAGGGGATGGTCCTCGACACGACCGACCACGACACGTGGAGCGCCGGGTCCTTCTTCACCAACCCGGTCCTCGACGCCGCCGCCGTCCCGCCGGACGCCCCGGCCTGGCGGCAGCCCGACGGCCGAACCAAGACCAGCGCCGCCTGGCTGATCGAGCACGCCGGCTTCGGCAAGGGGTACGGCGTCGGCCCGGTGCGCCTGTCGACCAAGCACACGCTCGCGCTCACCAACCGCGGTGGCGCCACCACTGAGCAGCTGCTTGCGCTGGCCCGCGAGGTGCGCGACGGGGTCGAGGCCGCCCACGGCATCCGCCTGGTGGCCGAACCCGTGCTCGTCGGCTGTGAGCTCTAGCGGCTCAGACCAGCGTGAAGTCGGTGATCCCGATGAACGCGATCAGGGCGACCAACCCGGCGATGGCGAGTGCGCCCAGGATGGTCATGACGATCCCCAGCCACATCCCGGTCACGGCAGAGGTGAGGTTGCCGTAGGTCCCGGGCGCGGCCTCGATCTCGCGCCGCGCCTTCGCACCCATCACCCACGCGAAGGGAGCACACAGGACCCCGGGGATCGTGATGCAACAGAACACGCTCAGCAGGAACGACACCACCGAGACGATGCCGAGCACCAGCGACGTGGTCGCGCCCTTGTGGTCGGACGACCCGGCCACCGGCGCGCCGTACACGGGAGCCCAGGCGGCCTGCCAGGACTCCGGGCCGGGTGCCGCCGGTCCGTATGGCACCGGCCCCGCGCTCGGCGGGGGCGGCGGTAGCGGGGCGGTGTACTCCGGTCCGGATGGCTGCGCGGCCGGTCCCGACGGGGACACGGACGGGTTGTCGCCGGCGCCGTCGCCGCCATAGGGCCGGTGCGTGAACGGTGCGGTGTCGTCCTGATCGCCGGGGTCGCTCACGTCGCCGATGATGGCAGGAGCCACTCATCGATGCCCACGAGGAGCCGCTTCCTCACGTCGTCGGGCGCCGCGGACGCGCGAACCGACATCCGCGCCAGCTCCGCGAGCTGGGCGTCACCGAGGTCGTGGGCCGCGCGCATGGTGGCGTACTGGGCGGCCAGCTGCGAGCCGAAGAGCAGCGGGTCGTCGGCGCCGAGCGCGACCGTCGCTCCGGCCTCGAGCAGCGTCGGGAGCGGGACCGAGGACAGGTCGGAGTAGACGCCCAACGCGACGTTGGAGACCGGGCAGACCTCGAGCGGTACGCCGGCGGCGACGATCCGGTCGAGCAGCGCCGGGTCCTCCGCCGCGCGGACGCCGTGGCCGAGCCGTTGGGCATGCAGGGCGTCGAGGCACTGGGCGATGTGCTCCGGGCCGCGGAGCTCGCCGCCGTGGGGCACCAGCATCAGTCCGGCCCGCTCGGCGATCCGGAACGCGCCGGAGAAGTCGGCGGTGGACCCGCGCCGCTCGTCGTTGGAGAGGCCGAAGCCGACCACCCCGCGGCCGGCGTACTGCACGGCCAGCCGGGCCAGGGTCCGGGCGTCGAGCGGGTGGCGGATGCGGTTGGCCGCGATCACCACCGCCATCCCCAGTCCAGTCTGCGCCGACGCCGATCGGACTGCGTCGAGGACCAGGTCGGTGAAGGCGCTGATCCCGCCGAACCGGGCGGCGTACCCGCTCGGATCGACCTGGATCTCCAACCAGCCGCCACCGTCGCGCACGTCGTCCTCGGCCGCCTCGAGCACGAGCCGGCGCACGTCGGCCTCGGTCCGCAGCACCGAGCGGGCCACGTCGTAGAGCCGCTGGAACCGGAACCAGCCCTTCTCGTCGGCCACACTCAGCTCCGGTGGCCACTGCGAGACCAGCTGGTCGGGCAGCCGGATGCCGTCTCGCTCGGCCAGCTCGAGCAGCGTCGCGTGCCGCATCGAGCCGGTGAAGTGCAGGTGCAGGTGCGCCTTGGGGAGCTCGGCGATCAGGCGCCCGACCTGCGGGCTCACAGACCGGTCAGCTTCTCCGCCGCAGCGAGTCGGGCGCACGTCGCGACCGCCCGGGTCGCCGCCTCCACCTCGGCGGGCTCCGGGAAGGTGGGTGCCAGCCGGATGTTGCGGTCGCGCGGGTCGCGGCCGTAGGGGAACGACGAGCCGGCGGGCGTCAGCGCCACCCCGGCCTGCTTGGCCAGGTCGACCACCCTCGCAGCGGTGCCGTCGAGCACGTCCAGGCTGATGAAGTAGCCGCCGGTCGGCTCGGTCCAGGTCGCGATGCCGAGCCCGCCGAGCTGCTCGGTGAGGACGCTCAGCACCGAGGCGAACTTGGGCGCGATGATCTGGCGGTGCCGCACCATGTGGTCGCGCACGCCCTGCGGGGAGCCGAAGAACTGCGCGTGCCGCAGCTGGTTGAGCTTGTCGGGGCCGATCGCGCCCTTGCCCAGGTGGCCGGTGTACCAGCGGACGGTCTCGACCGAGCCGGCCAGGAACGCGACGCCTGCGCCGGCATAGGTGATCTTGGACGTCGACGCGAACATGATCGGCCGGTGCGGGTGACCCGCGGCCGACGCCAGGGACAGGATGTCTGCGCTCTTGGCCTCGGCCTCGGTGAGGTGGTGGAACGCGTAGGCGTTGTCCCAGAGGATCTTGAAGTCCGGCGCGGCCGTGCTCATCGACGCCAGCCGCTCGGCGACCTCCTGGCTGACGATCGACCCGCTCGGGTTGGCGTAGGTGGGCACCACCCAGATGCCCTTGATCGACGGGTCCTTGCCAGCCAGCTCGGCGACTGCGTCCGGGTCGGGACCGTCGTCGTTCATCGGCACGGTCACCATCTCGATGCCGAACCAGTCCAGCAGCGTGAAGTGCCGGTCGTAGCCCGGCACCGGGCAGAGGAAGGTGACCTTCTCCTCCTGGCCCCACGGGCGCTCGCTGTCCACGCCGCCCTTGAGCCACAGGTCGGTGAGGACTTCCCGCATCATCACCAGGCTGGAGCTGCCACCGGCGACGACCTGCTCGGGCTCGACCCACAGCAAGTCGGCGAACATCGCCCTCAGCTCGGCGATCCCCTCCAGCCCGCCGTAGTTGCGGGTGTCGACGCCGGCCTGGTCGACGACGTCCTTGGGCAGCCGGAGCAGCCCGCCGGAGAGGTCGAGCTGGGCGGTGGCCGGCTTGCCCCGGGTGAGGTCCAGCTTCAGTCCCGACGACACCAGAGCGTCGTACGCCGCCCGCTCGTCGGCCAGGAACTCGGCGAGCTGCTCGGGGGAACGTTCGGCCAGCGGCGTGCGTTGGAGGTCGTGCGAGGTCACCCGCCCATCGTTTCAGACGGGAGCCCATCCGCAGGACGAGGGCCGCTTCGGCTCGGACTCGTGGCGGTTCGACTCTCCTCGGGGGATGGCCGTAGACTTCCCGTTTGGTGGTTTCCCACAGGCTTTGCCATGCCCGGGAACGACCCGGAGGGCACTAGCTCAACTGGCAGAGCATCGGTCTCCAAAACCGAAGGTTGGGGGTTCAAGTCCCTCGTGCCCTGCGAGAAGGACCTAAGAGATGGCCAGCGAGATGGACCACAGACCGGACGAATGATGGATCGAGGGAGAGTGGCGTGACGGACAGCAAGGCGGTCCGCGGACCGCGCGAGCATTCCGGGCCCGAGAAGCGCACCAGCCTCCCGTTGTTCTACCGGCAGGTCGTGGCAGAGCTCCGCAAGGTGGTCTACCCGAGCCGGGAGCAGCTGATCACCTACTTCATCGTGGTGATGGTGTTCGTCCTGATCATGATGACGATCGTCTCGCTGCTGGACCTGGGGCTCGGCAAGCTGGCGTTCGAGATCTTCAACGGCCGAGCGTCGGAGTAGCCCGCCCCCTTGGCCGGCCCGGACAATCCCGGCGGACCGGCCCCAGACCGAAGTAGTGACCTTGAGTTGATGAGTTGATGGAGCAGCGCGTGTCGGAGCAGCAGTACGACGAGCAGCAGCAGGAGTCCTCAGTGGCGACCACCGAGGACCCCTCCGCCGACGACGCGGCGACCGGGCTCGCCCCCGGCGAGTCCCCCGACCCCGATGTGGAGGACGAGTTCGGCGAGGCCAACGACGGTCCCGAGATCGAGGACAACGACCCGCGCCTGGACAGCGAGACCACCGACGAGACCACGGACCTCGCGATGGGGGTCGACGACCACGAGGACGGCGGCGCCACCTCGCTCGAGATGTCCGGGGCAGAGGGCGACGCGGGACCCGACACCGACGAGCTGTCCGCCGAGCTCGCCGACGCAGACGCCGACGAGCCGGGCGAGCCGGTCGCGTTCGATCCGCTCGAGGAGTTCCGCCGCGAGCTGTGGGCCAAGCCGGGCGACTGGTTCGTGGTGCACACCTACTCCGGCATGGAGAACCGGGTGAAGTCCAACCTGGAGAACCGGATCATCTCCTTGAACATGGAGGACTACATCCACGAGATCGTGGTCCCCACCGAAGAGGTCGCCGAGATCAAGAACGGCCAGCGCAAGATGGTCCGCCGGACCGTCCTGCCCGGCTACGTCCTGGTCCGGATGGACCTCACCGACGAGTCGTGGGCCGCGGTGCGGCACACCCCGTCGGTGACCGGTTTCGTCGGGCACAGCCACCAGCCGGTCCCGCTGAGCATGAGCGAGGTCGAGAACATGCTGGCCCCCGCAGTCGTGGCTCGCGCCGAGGCCGAGGCCGTGGCCGCCGGGACGGCGAGCCCGGGCAGCACCGGCGCCAGCAAGAAGCCCGTCGAGGTCGCCGACTTCGATGTCTCCGACTCGGTGATGGTGGTCGACGGTCCGTTCGCCACGCTGCACGCGACGATCACCGAGATCAACCCGGAGTCGCAGAGGGTCAAGGCCCTCGTCGAGATCTTCGGCCGGGAGACCCCGGTCGAGCTGAGCTTCAGCCAGATTCAGAAGGTCTGAGGCCTTGGCCTGAGCTTGCGAAGGCCAAGAAAGCCGAAGAGGTTGAGGAGCGTCGACGTAGATCCGAGCTTGCGAGGAGCTGCGTGACGCGTCTCGAAACCAAAGCAAGACGTGGCAGGGACTGAACCCCCGCGATGACCACATAACAAGAAGGAAGAAGAATGCCTCCCAAGAAGAAGATCGCTGCGCTGGTCAAGGTGCAGCTCCAGGCCGGCGGCGCGACCCCGGCTCCGCCGGTCGGTACCGCGCTCGGTCCCCACGGTGTCAACATCATGGACTTCTGCAAGGCCTACAACGCCCAGACCGAGTCCATGCGCGGAAACGTGATCCCGGTCGAGATCACCATCTTTGAGGACCGCTCGTTCACGTTCATCACCAAGACCCCGCCGGCCGCCGAGCTGATCAAGAAGGCCGCCGGACTGAGCAAGGGCTCGGGCGTCCCGCACAAGGAGAAGGTCGGCAAGCTGACCAAGGACCAGGTGCGTGAGATCGCCCGGACCAAGATGCCCGACCTCAACGCCAACGACGAAGAGGCCGCGATGAAGATCGTGGAGGGCACCGCCCGGTCGATGGGCGTCACCACCGACTGATCACGTCGCCGGTGGTTGAGGAGGTCGCTCTGCGACCGTCTCGAACCCCGGCGCCTGACAGACCGAAGCAGTGGCAGAGCCGCGCTGGCTCATCAGGACCACGACACTCCAGAAGAGAGAAACCACCATGCAGCGCAGCAAGACCTACCGGGCGGCGCTCGACACCTTTGACAGGGACGAGCTCTACGCCCCGCTCTCCGCGATCAAGATCGTGAAGGGCACCAGCAAGAAGAAGTTCGACGAGACCGTTGACGTCGTCATGCGACTCGGGGTCGACCCTCGCAAGGCCGACCAGATGGTGCGCGGCACCGTCAACCTGCCGCACGGCACCGGCAAGACCGCCCGCGTCCTGGTGTTCGCGAACGGCGACAAGGCCGAGGCCGCCCGTGAGGCCGGCGCCGACGTGGTCGGCGGAGACGAGCTCATCGAGAAGGTCAACGGCGGCTGGCTCGAGTTCGACGCCGTGGTCGCGACCCCGGACATGATGGGCAAGGTCGGCCGGCTCGGCCGGGTGCTCGGGCCCCGAGGCCTGATGCCGAACCCCAAGACCGGCACCGTGACCCCTGACCCGGCCAAGGCCGTGTCGGACATCAAGGGCGGCAAGATCGAGTTCCGTACCGACCGGCACTCCAACCTGCACTTCATCATCGGCAAGGCCTCCTTCTCCGAGGCCCAGCTGGCCGAGAACTACGCGGCCGCCCTCGAGGAGGTGCTCCGGCTCAAGCCGGCCAGCTCCAAGGGCCGCTACATCAGGAAGGTGACGGTCTCGACGACCATGGGCCCCGGCGTCCAGGTCGACCCGAACCGCACCAAGAACGTCGCCACCGACGACGGGGCCGCCCCCGCGGAGTAGCACCAGTCACCGCGTAACGCTGATTTTTGGTCGGCCCGCCCGTAATCTACGGTCGGGCCGGCTGCTTTTGGGCCGACGCTTTTTCGGGTTGCTCCGGGGGAGGCAGGCGGGTGGCGCAGACGTGAAGTGCGTGGTGCTGGACGACTACCAGGACGTGGCGTTGCACTACGCCGACTGGTCGGTGCTGCACGGTGTCGAGGTCGTTCCGGTGCGACGGCACCTGGCCCACCCTGACGACGTCGTCCGCGCTCTCAAGGGCGCCGGCATCGTGATCGTGATGCGCGAGCGGACTCCGCTCACCGAGTCCATCCTCGCCCAGCTCCCCGACCTCGAGCTGATCGTGACCACCGGGTCCCGCAACGCTGCGATCGACCTGGCCGCGTGCCGGGGCCGCGGAATCACGGTCTGCGGGACCGCCTCGAGGTCGGCCCCGCCGGCCGAGCTGACCTGGGCGCTGGTGCTGGGACTGATGCGCGGGGTGCACCAGGAGGCTGCGGCGATGCGCGAGGGCGGCCCGTGGCAGTCGACCGTCGGCCGGGATCTGGCCGGCGCGACGTTCGGCGTGATCGGCCTCGGCAACATCGGCACGCGGGTTGCCAAGGTGGCCAAGGCCTTCGAGATGGACGTGATGGCCTGGAGCCCGCACCTGACCAAGCAGCGCGCTCGCGCCGCCGGCGTCCGACTGGCGGCGTCCAAGCGGGACCTCCTGTTCAGCTCCGACGTCGTCTCCGTGCACCTGCAGCTGTCCTGGTCGACCCGGCGGATCATCGATGCCGGCGACATCGCGGCAATGCGCACCAATGCCTACCTCGTGAACACGGCGCGAGCCGGCCTGGTCGACAACGACGCCCTGGTCAGAGCGCTCCAGCAGGGCCGACTGGCCGGTGCCGGGCTCGACGTGTTCGACGAGGAGCCCCTGCCGGCCAAACACCCGCTCCGGACCCTGCCCAACGTGCTGGCCCTGCCCCACCTCGGCTACGTCACCGGCGCCAACTACCGCACCTACTTCACCGAGGCGGTCCAGGACATCGAGGCCTGGATCGCCGGTGAGCCGATCCGGGTCATCAGCGGAGGGGTTGGTAGTGGGTCTGGGTCTGCGCTCGTGGCGCCGTGAGGGTGCGGGCCCGGGGCTGACACCCCCGGCGCTGCAGCGGCGCGTCGCGGCCACGGCCGCCGATCCCGGCGCTCGGATTTGTGTCCGGCCAAGTCGGCCACCTAGTCTTCTCCCGTAACCAGAGACCGCCGGTCGTCCGGCTGTGCAAGCAGCCAGATCGAAGGTTCCGCAGCGATGCGGACGGCCTGCGCAGGAGACAGAGCAAGGATCCAGCCGGATCCATCCACGCCCTGAGCCTGCGCTCGGGGCGTTCGTGATTTTCTGCGGCGCCGGTCTCGACCCACGAGAGAAGGAGACCGATGGCGCGGGCAGACAAGCAGGCAGCCGTCGCGGAGATCGTCGAGTCGTTCAACGATGCCGCCGGTGCCGTGCTGACCGACTACCGCGGGCTCACCGTCAAGGAGCTGCAGGACTTGCGCCGCTCCCTCGGCGAGAACGCCGACTACGCCGTGGTCAAGAACACGCTGGCGAAGCTGGCCGCCCAGGAGGCGGGCATCTCGGGCTTCGACGAGCTGCTGACCGGTCCCACCGCGATCGCGTTCCTCCGGGGCGACGTGGTGGAGGCCGCGAAGGGGCTGCGTGACTTCGCGAAGGCCAACCCCGCCCTGATCATCAAGGGCGGCTATCTCGACGGCAGGCCGATCGACGCCAAGGAGGTCGCGAAGCTCGCCGACCTCGAGTCGCGTGACGTGCTGCTCGGCAAGCTGGCGGGCGCGATGCTCGCCTCGCTCCAGAACGCCGTGTTCCTGCTCAACGCCCCGATCGCCCAGGTCGCCCGGCTCGCCGGTGCGCTCCAGGCAAAGGCCGAGGAGGACCCCTCGATCCTCGCAGGTGGGGCTGGTGCGCCGGTTGAGCCTGCCGCCGAGGAGGCCCCGTCGGCCGGCGAGGCCAGCGAGGCCAGCGAGGACAGCGAGGACAGCGAGGACAGCGAGGCCAGCGAGGACAGCACCACCGATGAGTCTCCCGCCGAGGACGCTCCCGCCGCGGAGGCCACCGAGGCAGCTGACGAACCGGCCGACGAGACCACCGAAGCCTGATCCCGGGCTGACCAACCACCGAATGATTACCCGGCTCCCGGCGTACGCCGCGGGCCACCGACTGGAAGGAACCGCCATCATGGCGAAGCTCAACACCGACGAGCTGCTCGACGCGTTCAAGGAGATGACCCTCATCGAGCTGAGCGAGTTCGTGAAGCAGTTCGAGGAGACCTTCGGCGTCACCGCCGCCGCCCCCGTCGCCGTTGCCGCCGCCCCCGCTGCCGGTGGCGCTGCCGCCGGTGGTGGCGAGGCCGCCGTCGAGCAGGACGAGTTCGACGTCATCCTCGAGGCCGCTGGCGAGAAGAAGATCAACGTGATCAAGGAGGTGCGCGCGCTGACCTCCCTCGGTCTGAAGGAGGCCAAGGACCTCGTCGAGGCCGCGCCGAAGCCGGTCCTGGAGCACGTCAACAAGGAGCAGGCCGACAAGGCCAAGGAGGCGCTCGAGGGCGCCGGCGCCACCGTCACTGTCAAGTGACCCACGGCTAGAGTCCAGCGAGGCGGCCACCCCATCGCGGGGTGGCCGCCTCGCTGCATGTTCCGAGCGGGCGCCCGGTCCATCGGGCACCCCGAAATGGGCACCCGGCCACGCGGCCGTTAGGGTCACCGAAGCCGTGACGGACGTGGCACGAACGCGTAACCTCGCGGCCACACAACCGTTGTTACTGGTCAGTGTGGGTGCGCGTGTCGGGTCGCGCCCGTGGAGGGGACCGAGCGGCGGACAACCTCGGTCGATGGGAGAACGCACATGGGCGTGGAGATCAAGATCGAGGACTTGTCGAAATCTTTCGGCAAGCAGCTGATCTGGGGCGACGTCACGCTCACGGTTCCAGCCGGCGAGGTCTCGGTCATGCTTGGCCCGTCCGGCACCGGCAAGTCCGTGCTGCTCAAGACCATCATCGGCTTGCTCAAGCCCGACAAGGGCTCGGTGATCATCGAGGGCACCGACATCGCCAGCTGCTCCGAGAAGGAGCTCTACGAGATCCGCAAGCTGTTCGGCGTGCTGTTCCAGGACGGCGCGATGTTCGGCTCGATGAACCTCTACGACAACGTCGCCTTCCCACTGCGCGAGCACACCAAGAAGTCCGAGTCCGAGATCCGCGACATCGTCATGGAGAAGATGGACCTGGTCGGCCTCCTCGGCGCCGAGGACAAGCTGCCCGGCGAGATCTCCGGCGGCATGCGCAAGCGCGCCGGCCTGGCCCGCGCCCTGGTGCTCGATCCCGAGATCGTCCTGTTCGACGAGCCGGACTCGGGCCTCGACCCGGTCCGAACGGCGTTCCTCAACCAGCTGATCGTCGACCTCAACGCCCAGATCGACGCCACGTTCCTGATCGTCACCCACGACATCAACACCGCGCGAACCGTTCCTGACAACATCGGTCTGCTCTATCACCGCCACCTCGCGATGTTCGGCCCGCGCGAGATGCTGCTCTCCTCGGAGGAGCCGGTGGTGCGCCAGTTCCTCAACGCCCAGAAGGTGGGCCCGATCGGCATGTCCGAGGAGAAGGACGCCGACGAGCTCGAGGCGGAGCGGGATGAGGAGATGCCGCCGCTCCCGCCGATCCCCATGCAGCTCGAGCCGTCCAACGGGATCGCGCGCCGCAGCCAGCGCGAGCCCGGCGCGTGGTGCCGCGACAACAACGTGACGCCGCCGCCCGGGTCGTTCCAGGAGGGCATGTCCATGGCCCCGGGGGCCTCGTAGGACGATGGCATCCACGACTGCGACGAGAGTGCTCGCGCCGGTCGGGACCGCAGGCAAGCTGTTCGCCTTCGGTCTCGATGTCGGGCGGGGGCTGTTCCGTCGTCCCTTCCAGACCCGCGAGTTCCTCCAGCAGGCCTGGTTCATCGCCTCGGTGACGATCATCCCGACCGCGCTCGTCGCCATCCCCTTCGGCGCGGTGATCGCGCTCCAGGTGGGTGGCCTGATCAAGCAGTTCGGTGCGCAGTCCTTCACCGGGTCGGCCGCCGTCCTCGCGGTGGTGCGCGAGGCCGGACCGATCGCGACATCGCTGCTGATCGCCGGCGCCGCCGGCTCCGCGATCGCGGCCGACCTCGGCGCCCGCAAGATCCGCGAAGAGCTGGACGCGATGATGGTGCTCGGCATCGACCCGATCCAGCGCCTCGTCGTACCCCGGGTCCTGGCCTGCATGCTGGTCGCGGTCTTCCTCAACGGCCTGGTCTCGGTCGTCGGCGTGGCCGGCGGCTACGTGTTCAACGTGGTCCTGCAGGACGGAACGCCAGGCGCCTATCTGGCGAGCTTCACCGCGCTCGCGCAGCTACCGGACCTCTGGCAAGGCATGGCCAAGGCCCTGGTGTTCGGGATGATCGCCGCGATCGTGGCCTGCTACAAGGGCATGAACGCCGCAGGTGGCCCGAAGGGCGTCGGCGATGCGGTGAACGAGTCCGTCGTCATCAGCTTCATGCTCCTGTTCGTCGTCAACTTCGTGATGAGCGCGCTGTACTTCCAGCTCGTCCCGCCAAAGACGGGTTAGCGGGCTGACATGGCGAATCTGAAGGCGATCTACGAGAAGCCTGCGAGCTTCCTCGACGACCTCGGCGACCAGCTGAGCTTCTACATCCGCGCGCTCGCGTGGACCCCCCGCACGATCCACCGCTACAAGAAGGAGATCCTGCGGATCCTGGCCGAGACCACGCTCGGCTCCGGGGCGCTGGCGGTCATCGGCGGCACGGTCGGGGTCATCGTGGCGATGTGCTTCTTCACGGGGACAGAGGTCGGCCTGCAGGGGTACGCCGCCCTCAACCAGATCGGCACCGCCGCCTTCTCCGGGTTCGTCTCCGCCTACTTCAACACCCGTGAGATCGCCCCGCTGGTCGCCTCGATCGCGCTGGCTGCCACGGTCGGCTGTGGCTTCACCGCCCAGCTGGGCGCCATGCGGATCTCGGAGGAGGTCGACGCCCTCGAGGTGATGGCGATCCCCTCGCTGCCGTTCCTGGTGACGACCCGGATCATCGGTGGCCTGATCGCGATCATCCCGCTCTACGTCGTCGGTCTGCTGTCGTCCTACTTCGCGACCCGGCTGGTGGTCACCCAGTTCTTCGGCCAGAGCTCCGGCACCTACGACCACTACTTCAACCAGTTCCTGCCACCCGGTGACGTGCTCTGGTCCTTCGGCAAGGTGCTGGTCTTCGCGGTCGTGGTGATCCTGATCCACTGCTACTACGGCTACAACGCCTCGGGCGGCCCGGCCGGCGTGGGGGTGGCCGTGGGTCGCGCCGTCCGCACCAGCATCGTGGCCATCAACGTGATCGACCTGCTGCTGTCGATGGCGATCTGGGGCGCCACCACCACGGTGAGGTTGGCCGGATGAGCTTCCTCGCGCGCCAACACAAGGCCTTCGGCGTCGTCTTCCTGGCGCTGGTGGTCCTGGCCGTCTACATGACCTACGCGGTGTTCACCAAGAAGTTCAACGACTACGAGGAGGTGAAGGTCAAGACCTCCAACATCGGGCTGCAGCTGCCGGCGCGGGCCGACGTCAAGATCCGCGGAGTCATCGTCGGCGAGGTGCTCGCCGCCGACACGAGCGCCGACGGTGCGGTGCTCACCCTGGGCCTGTTCCCGAGCCAGAGAGACACCATCCCGGCCAACGTCACCGCCTCGATCGTGCCCAAGACGCTCTTCGGCGAGAAGTACGTCTCCCTGATCATCCCCGACGACCCGTCGTCCGAGTCGATCCAGGCCGGCGCCACCATCGAGCGCACCCAGGTGTCCACCGAGGTCGAGAAGGTGCTCTCGGACCTCTACCCGCTGCTGCGCGCGGTCGAGCCCGCCCAGCTCAACATGATGCTCAATGCGCTGGCCACCGCTCTCGAGGGCCGCGGCGACCAGATCGGCGAGAACCTCGAGACCGTCGACGACTACCTCAAGCGGTTCAACCCGCAGCTTCCGGCGCTGGTCGAGGACCTGCGACTGACCGCGCAGGTCTCGGACATCTATGCCGAGGTGCTGCCGGAGATCGGCACCATCCTGCACAACACCGTGACCACCATGACCACGCTCGAGGACCGCTCGGCCCGGCTGAACGCACTCCTCAACGACGTCACCACCTTCTCCGGGACCGCGCGCACCTTCCTCGAGGACAACGGCGACAACATGATCCGGCTCGGCGAGGTCAGCCGCGCCCAGCTGCGGGTGTTCGCCCGCTACTCGACCGAGTTCCCCTGCCTGCTCGGCGGCATCGTCAACGCCGGCCGGCTCCAGGCCGAAGCGTTCCGCGGCTTCACCCTGCACATCGTCCTGGAGACCCTGCCGCACCAGCCCCGCGGCTACACACCCAAGGACACGCCGCGTCTGGGCGACGACCGCGGTCCGGCCTGCCTGCACCTGCCCAGCCCGCCCTGGTCGCAGCAGAACCCGGTCCGGCGCCAACCCGACTTCGACGACGGCGTCGACGAGCCGCTCGGCAAGGGCACCCAGCGCGCGGCCACGTCCTACGACGCGACGACGCAGCTCGGCGGCTTCGGTGGCTACGCCGGCTCGCCGGAGGAGTCCGACCTCCTGGCCACCCTGCTCGCGCCGGGCCTCGGCACCACCGCGGCGGAGGTTCCAGACCTCGGCGGGCTGCTGCTGGGGCCGATGGTCCGCGGGGCCACGGTCTCGCTGGGTGACCCGGACGGGGGTGTCACGCCGTGAAGCTCCTCGACAAGCGCACCGCCGGCGACCTGGTCAAGCTGCTGATCTTCATCGTGATCACCACGCTCGCCACCGGCGTCCTGGTGATCACCATCGGCAACCTCTCGTTCTCGGGCACCCGCTCCTACCAGGCGGTCTTCTCCGACGCGACCGGCGTCGTCAAGGGCGACGACATCCGGGTCGCCGGCGTGAAGGTCGGGACGGTCAAGGACGTGCAGATCACCGACCGCACCCGCGCGGTGGTCAGCTTCTCGGTCGACGACAGCACCAGGGTCACCGAGGCCACGCACGCGACGATCAAGTACCGCAACCTGGTCGGCCAGCGCTACATCGCGCTCACCGCAGAAGTCGGCTCCACCAAGGAGATGTCCGACGGCTCGACGATCCCGATCGCGCGCACCGCCCCTGCGCTGGACCTGACCGTGCTCTTCAACGGGTTCAAGCCGCTCTTCCAGGCGCTGAGCCCGGCCGACATCAACCAGCTGTCCTACGAGATCGTCCAGGTCTTCCAGGGCGAGGGGGGCACGCTCGAGAGCCTGCTCGGCCACACCGCGTCGGTCACGAGCACCCTTGCCGACCGCGACGAGGTGATCAGCGCCCTGATCGACAACCTCAGCGAGGTGCTCGACCACGTCGCCGACCGCGACGAGCAGCTCAACCAGCTGATCACCACGTTCCGCACGTTCGTCTCCGGGCTCAACAGCGACCGCGAGGCGATCCTCGGCTCGCTCGACCAGATCTCCGAGCTGTCCGTGCAGACCGCCTCGCTGGTCAAGGGCATCCGCGGGCCGCTGGTCGAGGACATCGCCAACCTGCGCCGGCTGACCGCCAACATCCAGCGCAACCGGGGCGAGCTCGACCGCGCCCTCCAGGTGCTCCCGGTCAAGCTCACCAAGGTTGGCCGCACCGCCATCTACGGCTCGTGGTTCAACTTCTACCTGTGCCACTTCCAGGGCAAGATCAAGCTCCCCGGGCTCACGGTCCCGGTCAACTACAACACCGGCTCTGCAAGGTGTGATCTCGGATGAGCAAACCCTTCCGCGAGCGCAACCCGGTGATCATCGGGGCGATCAGCCTCGCCGTCATCGTGCTGCTGATCCTCAGCGCCTTCCGGGCCCAGGACCTGCCCCTGATCGGCGGCGGCGACACCTACACCGCCGCGTTCACCGAGTCCGGGGGGCTCAAACCCGACGACCCGGTCCGCATCG
>CAWFNB010000004.1:0-275417 GCA_963817125.1 uncultured Actinomycetota bacterium | reverse complement strand
TCGAGAACGGGCTGGTCGAGGGGCTCCTCGACGAGGCTCGCGACCACGCCGTACGCCGGGCGCTCGAGGACGCCCAGCGCAAGCTGGTCAAGAAGCTGGACGTCCCGACGTACGAGCTGCCCCGGCTGGCCCAAGGGGTCGACCTCGGCAGTCTCTACGAGCTGGCCACCGCACTCCGAGACCAGGACCTGGCATGAGTCGCTCGCGAAGCCGGGTCGGCCCGCTGGTGTCCCAGGCCACGACCGCACCGGCGCTCGACGTGGACGCGCTGCTCGACGACCCGCGCACCGGCATCATCGTCTGCTGCGGCTCGGGCGGCGTCGGCAAGACCACCACCTCGGCGGCGCTGGCGCTGCGTGCGGCCGAGCGGGGGCGCAAGGTCGTGGTCCTCACCATCGACCCGGCGCGCAGGCTGGCCCAGTCGATGGGCATCGCGGCGCTCGACAACACTCCCCGCCCGGTCGCCGGCACCGCGTCGAAGTCCGGCGGTTCGCTGGACGCGATGATGCTCGACATGAAGCGGACCTTCGACGAGGTCGTGGAGAGCCAGGCCACCCCGGAGAAGGCGAAGCAGATCCTCGAGAACCCCTTCTACATCGCGCTGTCGAGCTCGTTCGCGGGCACCCAGGAGTACATGGCGATGGAGAAGCTCGGCCAGCTCCAGCGCGACGCCCAGCGGGCCGCCACCTACGACCTCATCGTGGTGGACACCCCTCCCTCGCGGTCCGCGCTCGACTTCCTCGACGCACCCGAACGGCTCTCGTCGTTCCTCGACGGCCGCTTCGTCCGGCTGCTGCTCGCCCCCGCGCGGGGTCCGGCCCGGATCGTGACGGCCGGGTTCGGGATCGTGACCAACGCCCTCTCGCGGATCCTCGGCGGCGCGTTCCTCACCGACCTGCAGACGTTCGTGTCCGCCCTGGACACGGTCTTCGGCGGCTTCCGCCAGCGCGCCCAGCAGACCTACGCGCTGCTCCAGGCACCCGGTACGGCGTTCCTGGTCGTCGCCGCGCCCGAGCCCGACGCGCTCCGCGAGGCGGCGTACTTCGTCGAGCGTCTCAGCGAGGACCGGATGCCACTGGCCGGCCTGGTCGTCAACCGCGCCAGCCCCGGCCCCCTCGGCTCACTCTCGGCCGACGAGGCGATGACCGCCTCCGCCCGGCTCCGCCGCACCCCGTCACCGTCGCCGACCGCCATCCTCACCGCCGGGTTGCTCCGCCTCCACGCCGACCGCTCCCGCCTGGTCGAACGCGAAGCCGCCCTCCGCGACCGCTTCGCCGCCGCCCACCCCCAGGTAGCCACCGCCGTGGTCCCCGCCCTCGCCGGCGACGTCCACGACCTCGACGGCCTCCGCGTCATCGGCACCCTCCTCGCCGACTACGCCGCCACCACCCACCCACACCCGTGAGGCGAGACGAGGGGGCTGCGCGGGCGGGCCCGGGGCAGGCGCCCCCGGCGCGTAAAGGGGCTTGGCCGCGGGGCGGCCGAGCAAGACGCAACCGCCAACCTGAGCCGTGGCCGCGACGCGCCGCCGCAGCGCCGGGGGCGGCAGCCCGGGCCCGCCCTCACGACGCCACGAGGCGAGCGCCAGCGCAACCCGACCCCGCGCACGCAAGATGGGCCCCCAAATGGCTGGCAGCCGGCTGAAGGCCTCAACAGAGGCGTCAACCGGCCGCGAGCATGTCCTGACTGGCGTCAGGAGTTCTGGGGGTTCAGGCGGTGATCTGGGGCTGCTCCTGCTCCGCCTTGGTACGGGCGGTCTCGAGGACGTTGCGCCAGGAGGAGTTCGGGCGGCGGCGGAGAAGCGCACGGCGCTCCCGCTCGGTCATACCGCCCCACACGCCCCACTCGATCTGGTTGTCCAGCGCCTCAGCGAGGCACTCGGTGCGCACGGGGCATCCGGTGCACAGCTGCTTGGCCTTGTTCTGCTCCGCGCCACGGACGAAGAGCTCGTCCGGCTGTGCCTGTCGGCAAGCCGCACTGGGGGTCCAGTCTTCGATCCACATTGATCTGCCCTGCTCTCTCCGAGAAGCATCTTCGCCACTTTGGGCGTCTGTCCCGGGGGCCCGAGCGTTCCTTCCCCGTGGACCAAACGTTACGAACCTGAGGGTCTGGCGAGTACAGGTGAACGATTCGACATCCATAGCCCGAATTGACTAGTTCATCCGGACTATCGAGCCCTTGGGACGTGGACGAATTGGGGAGGTCCCGGGTCCTAGGGACCCCAGCAGGAGGCCTCCTGTGGCAGCAATGAGGGCATCTGTGGGTCGCCTGAGGACATCGACCGGGCAGCACAGCCGGCCTGGTGTGCGGCAACCCTAGGGAGGGGGCCACGGGGGCCCGGAGAATCGGCTGCTTGGGGCTGCTCCCGTACCCTAGGGCCGTGTCCATGCCCCGCCATGAGCGGCTGCCGGCCCACCGCGTCCTGTCCCACATTCTGGTGATGATCGCGGTGTCTGCCGTCCTCGGAGTCGTGGTCGCGGGACTCGCGATTCCCTTCGCGGGAGTGGCCGGGATCGGCGCCCGCAACGTCGCGCGCACCATGGACAACCTGCCCGAAGAGCTCCAGACGGCCGAGGACCCGCTCTCGCAGCGCACCACGATCCTCGACGCCGACGGCAACCGCCTGGCGTCCCTCTACGACGAGAACCGGATCACGGTCCCCCTCAAGGGCATCTCGCGGACGATGGTCAAGGCCGTCGTCGCGATCGAGGACTACCGCTTCTACCAGCACGGCGCGCTGGACCTGAAGGGCACGCTCCGCGCGCTCATCACCAACCAGGCCAACAACGGCGTCGTCCAGGGCGGTTCGTCGATCACCCAGCAGCTCGTCAAGCTGACCCTGCTCAGCCAGGCCAAGACCAAGGCCGAGAAGAAGGCGGCCACCGACGACACCTACGCCCGCAAGCTCAAGGAGCTGCGCTACGCCATCGCGCTGGAGCAGAGCCACACGAAGGACTGGATCCTCGAGCGGTATCTCAACACGGCGTACTTCGGTGATGGCGCGTTCGGCGTCCAGGCCGCCGCGAAGCACTACTTCAACGTCAACGCCCGCGACCTCAACCTGCGACAGGCCGCGCTGCTGGCCGGGTTGGTCAAGAACCCGACCGGCTACGACCCCACCAACTACCCCGACCGCGCGATCGAACGACGTGACCTGGTCCTGGACCGGATGGCCGAGCTCAACGCGATTCCGCGCGACAAGGCCGAGAAGAACAAGGAGAGGGACCTCGGGCTCGACGTCCAGGACGTCGACAACGGGTGCGTGAACTCGCGGGCGCCGTTCTTCTGCGACTACGTCATCGAGTGGCTGTTGCAGGACCCGCAGCTCGGTGAGAGCGTGCAGGAGCGCCGCAACCTGCTCAAGAACGGCGGCCTGACGATCAAGACCACGATCAACCTGGCCGACCAGGATGCCGCCGACAACGCCGTCAAGGCGCATGTCTACCCCACGGACCAGGCGATCGGCGCCCTCGCCGTGGTCGAGCCCGGCACCGGCAACGTGCTCGCACTCGCGCAGTCGCGGCCGATGGGCGCCGCTCGCAAGGAGGGTGAGACCTACCTCAACTACGTGGTGCCCGAGGAGCTCGGCCACTCCAAGTGCTGCCAGGCCGGGTCGACGTTCAAGGTGTTCACCCTCGCCTCGGCGCTGCAGCAAGGACTGCCGTTGACCACGTCGTTCGTGTCGAACTCGCCGATGACATTCAACTTCGACGACTACGACACCTGTCCCGGCGAGCCCGAGTTCGGCTACGGCACCTTCGAGGTCCCGAACTCGACGACCAGCGGAAACATGAACATGTACTCCGGCACCCGGCTGTCGGTGAACACCTTCTACATGCAGCTCGAGCAGCAGACCACGGTCTGCGCGCCGTTCGAGCTCGCCAACCAGATGGGGGTCAGCCTCACCAACCCGCGCGGTGACAAGCATGGCCTGGGCGCCGAGCCGATCCCGAACTTCACCCTCGGCGTCGCCAGCGCCTCGCCCGCTGGAGATGGCCGAGGCCTACGCCACCTTCGCGGCGCGCGGGCTGCACTGCAGCTCGCGGCCGGTCACCCAGATCCTCGACTCGGACCGGCAACGTGGTGAAGGACTACCCCGAGCAGTGCCAGCAGCTGGTCGAGCAGCAGACCGCCGACGCGGTCAGCGACGTGCTCCGCGGTGTCCTCGAGGGCGGCTTCGCCTCCTCACAACAGCCGCCGTCCCGGCGGCCGGCAAGACCGGCACCACCAACGACGGCAAGTCGGTGTGGTTCATCGGCTACACCCCGCACGCGGCGGCGGCGGCGATGATCGGCGGCGCCAACCAGTTCGGTACGCCGATCCCGCTGGCCGGCCAGACCGTCGGCGGCGTCTACATCTACAGCGCGTCCGGCTCCGGATTCGCAGCGCCGATCTGGGGCGACGCCATGCGCATCATCACCGCGGGCGCTCCCTACGAGGACTTCGTCTATCCCTCTGGCGTCGAGGGCGCCGGCGTCACCTCCATACCCAAGCCCAAGCCACCGAAGGGTCCGAAGGGCCCCAGGGGGCCGGGGGCACGGGAACGGCAACGGCCCCAGGCGGCCGTCCGTAACAGTCAGCCGAGCTCGCGGCGTACCTCCACGCGACCATTCGCCGTCGGCCCGGCCGACGACCTGCGGCTCGAAACGCCCATCACCTTGCCCGTGCCTCCATCCCCTCGTCGGCGGCGCCGACCTGTTCGATGGCGGCGGTGACGAGGGTCGCGATCTCCTCGTCGGAGAGCTGCTCGGGCAGGTAGTCCGCGAGCACCGCGGCCTCGGCGCGCTCCTTGTCCGCCATCGCGGCCCGACCGCCGTCGTCGAAGGCGGTGGCGGCCTCGCGGCGCTTCTTGGCCTCGGTGGAGAGGACGCCGATCACCTCGTCGTCGCTCAGCTCGCGGGCCTCCTTGCCGGCGACCTCGGCGTTGGTGATCGCGGTCAGCGCCATGCGGATGGTCGACGAGCGCACCTCGTCCCGAGCCTTGATGGCGGCGGTCAGGTCTGCGCGCAGACGGTCCTTCAACTGGGGCATGCCGGAGATTGTGGCAGCCTTGAGGAATGCCGCTCATCCGCCTTGTTGCCGGTGCGACCGGCGCCGCCGCCGTGGCCGGTGCCGCGCTGACGGCGTACGCCACCTGGGAGGCGCGGGCCTACACGTTGCGCCGGGTCGACGTGCCACTGCTGCCGCCCGGGGCGCGGCCGGTGCGGGTGCTGCACCTGAGCGACATCCACATGACGCCCGGGCAGACCCGCAAGCAGGAGTGGCTGGCCGGGCTGGCAGCGCTGCGGCCCGACCTCGTCGTGAACACCGGCGACAACCTCGCGCACGCCGACTCGGTGCCGGTGGTGCGCGACAACCTGGGGGCTCCTGCTCGACGCACCGGGAGTCTTCGTGTTCGGCTCCAACGACTACTTCAGCCCCACGGTGCGCAACCCGCTGCGCTAGCCCCGTACAGGACGACGGACACCGCAACACCCACACACCGAAGCTGCCGTGGCCCGACCTGCGCGACGCGTTCGCCGCGGCCGGCTGGGCCGACCTCACCAACCGGCGTGATGTGGTGAAGGTCGGCGAGCTGTCCTTCGCGTTCGCCGGGGTCGATGACCCGCATCTTGGCTACGACCGCCTGGCCCCGCGCCGGGCCGGCCGAGCCGGACGCCGACGTCCGGCTCGGCGTCGCGCATGCGCCGTACCTCCGGGTGCTCGACCAGTACGCCGCAGACGGCTACGACGCGATCCTCGCCGGACACACCCACGGGGGCCCGGCTGAGTGCCCGGCGTCGGGGCGCTGACCACCAACTGCGACCTCGAGCCGGCTCGCGCCAAGGGGCTGCACCGGCACCCCGCCGACTCCCGCGACGGCGACCCGGGCTCCTGGTAGCACCGTCTCCGCCGGCATCGGCACCTCGCCGTACGCCCGGATCCGGGTGGCCTGCCGACCCGAGGCCACCCTGCTGACGCTGGTCCCGCGGACCCGCTGACCGATTGGGGGACGCCGTTCCCGCTCCGGTATGCTCCCGACCTTGTGAGCCCCGCTCACATCGGGCTGTGGCGCAGCTTGGTAGCGCGCCTCGTTCGGGACGAGGAGGCCGCAAGTTCAAATCCTGTCAGCCCGACTCCACACACGTCGGCTCCCGGTCGCTCCGCGGCCGGGAAGCTCTCGTCGGCGCCTCCGGTCAGACCTCGCCCACCAGGATGGCCCTGGGTTCGGTGGTGTCGGGGTGGGGGCCGTCGCTCGCGCGGCTGAACCGCTCCCAGGCGGCCTGCCGGGAGACGCCGAGGGCCTTGCCGATCTCGGCGTAGGAGAGGCGACGGTCGCGGATGTCACCGACCGACTCGCGCAGGTAGCGGTCCACCTGGGCCGAGGTCGCCGGCGATGAGCGGCAGCCGGCCGAGCATCTCGTGATCGTCCTTCGACTCGTGGGCCCAGCCGATGATGGACCGGCCACCGTTCTCCGGTGCGGCCAGCGTCGCGGCGAACGACTCGAGGCACGGTTGGCACGTCGAAGACGCCGAGACCACCGGCGAAGCGCGTGGCGTCGGTGCCACGAATACCACAACATGAGCATGACCAGGCGGCCGGATTCAAGTTCATCGAAGCCCCCTAGGACGAACTGACCACTTGCAGAGTAGTCCGCCCTTGACCCAATGCCGCTTCGGGCATACGCGCGAAAGGAACTGGTCCAGTCCATCGTCATGGAGGGGTTGGCAGGCCTCGGCCGGGCTCCTCGTCTGAGAGACTTCCGCCATGGCCGAGGACCGGGACGAGGATGCCCCGTCGCTGGAGCCTCCGTCGCTGTTCGGGCGCACCGTGAAGAAGCCGGCTCGGCCGGTCGAGAAGGCGGTCAGCGTCGAGGAGCCCCCCGCGGACCAAACCCCCACCACGATCTTCGACGAGGCGATCGTCCCGGCACCGGTCATTCGCCCGGTCGTTCCGCCCACCTCGCCAGCACCTGCCCCACCACCGGCTCCAGCGCCGGCTGGCCGGACAGCCACGTCGTCGCTGACCCCGCCGCCGGCACCGGCCACGCCGAAGGAGCCTCGCGAGCCCTGGCTGACCGGCCGGCCGGCCGCGGAAGTGGTGCGTGCACGTCTGCGTCGGTGCCCTCATCGTCGGCGCAACCGCGGCGTCGCTCCGGCTCTGCACGGAGGTCAAGGGGACGTCGTCGTGCGGCGGACCGGGGTTCTTCCTGCTGGTGGCCATCCTGATCGTCGCGGTCCTCGTGGGTGCCGGCCTGCTGCGTGCCGCACACGTGCCCGAGGCCGGCAGCACCAAGCTCCCTTGCGGTGGGGCTGCTCAGCGTGGTCGCGCTGCTGTTCCTGGTGGGTGAGCTTTTCGCCTGGTGGATGATCATCGTCATCCCGATCGTCTCGGTCTGCACCTTCCTGCTCTCGCACTGGGTGACGACGACCTACATCGACCCGAGCGACGACGGCTCCGACCCCGAGCGGCCGCTGCCGGAGGCACACGACGTTCGCTGACCGACGATTCGTCTGTGGTCGGCACGGGGGAAATTGCCAGCGAAACCGCAGACGAATCGGGTGGTGCTACAGAGTTGCAGCGACCAGTTCGGCGATCTGGATGGTGTTGAGGGCCGCGCCCTTGCGGAGGTTGTCGTTGGAGACGAACAACGCGAGGCCGCGCTGGTCCGGGACGCCCGGGTCCTGACGGATCCGGCCGACGTACGACGGGTCCTGGCCTGCCGCCTGCAGCGGGTTGGGCACCTCGGAGAAGCCCGACACCCTCGGCCCCGGCGAGCAACTCGCGTGCTCGCGCAGGGGTGATCGGCCGCTCGAACTCGGCGTTGATCGCCAGCGAGTGGCCGGTGAACACCGGGACCCGGACGCAGATCCCCGACACCAACAGGTCGGGCAGCCCGAGGATCTTGCGGGACTCGTTGCGGAGCTCTGCTCCTCCTCGGTCTCCCCGAGGCCGTCCTCGACGATCGTGCCGGCGAGCGGGACCACGTTGTAGGCGATGGTCCGCGCGTACTTCACCGGGTCGGGGAACGAGACGGCCTCGCCGTCGTAGGCCAGCTCGCGCGCCTTGTCGCCCGCCGCCGACACCTGGGCGGCGAGCTCCTCGACACCGGCGACGCCCGAGCCGGAGACCGCCTGGTAGGTGGAGACGACCAGCCGGACCAGCCCCGCCTCGTCGTGCAGCGGCTTGAGCACCGGCATCGCGGCCATGGTGGTGCAGTTGGGGTTGGCGATGATCCCCTTGCGCGCCTCGGCGATGGCGCCGGGGTTGACCTCGGAGACGACCAGCGGGACGTCGGGGTCCATCCGGAACGCCGAGGAGTTGTCGACCACGACCGCCCCGGCGTCCGCGAACCGCGGCGCCTGTGCCCGCGACGTGGCCGCGCCGGCAGAGAACAGAGCGATGTCGAGGCCGCTGACGTCGGCGGTGGCGGCGTCCTCGACGGTCACGCTCTGCAGACCACGGGGTCCGGCGTAGGGAAGCACGGTGCCGGCGGAGCGGGAGGAGGCGAAGAACCGGATCTCCGCGACCGGGAACGCGCGCTCCTCGAGGATCTGGCGCATCGCGACGCCGACCTGGCCGGTGGCTCCGACGACTGCGACGTTGACGCGGCGGCTCATCGTCCGGTCCCGCCGTAGACGACCGCCTCGACCTCGGTGGCGTCGAGGTCGAAGGCCGAGTGGGTGACGCGTACGGCGTCGTCGACCTGGCCCTCGTCCACGATCACCGAGATCCGGATCTCGGAGGTGGAGATCATCTCGATGTTGACGCCGGCAGCGGCCAACGCCGCGAAGAACTTGGCGGTGATGCCCGGGTGCGAGCGCATGCCGGCACCGATCAGAGAGACCTTGCCGATCTGGTCGTCGTAGAGCAGCTTCTCGTAGCCGACCGCGTCCTGGATCTTCGCCAGGGCCGCCATCGCCGTGGTGCCGTCGGCCCGCGGCAGCGTGAAGGAGATGTCGGTGAGACCGGTGGCGGCCGCCGAGATGTTCTGGACCACCATGTCGAGGTTGACCTCGACCAGGGCCAGCGCCTCGAAGATGCGCGCTGCCTCACCGACCTTGTCAGGTACGCCGACCACGGTGATCTTGGCCTCGCTCCGGTCGTGGGCGACGCCGGCGATGATGGCCTGTTCCACGGGGGCTCCTCCGTGCTCGGGGTCGGGAATGATCCACGTCCCCTCCTTCTGGGAGAAGGAGGAGCGGACATGGATCGGCATGCGGTAGCGGCGGGCGTACTCGACACAGCGCAGGTGCAGGATCTTCGCACCGGACGCCGCCATCTCGAGCATCTCCTCGGTGGAGACCCGGTCCAGCTTGCGGGCGGTCGACACGATGCGAGGGTCGGCGGTGAAGACGCCGTCCACGTCGCTGTAGATCTCGCAGACCTCGGCGCCGAGCGCGGCGGCGAGGGCGACAGCGGTGGTGTCGGAGGCGCCGCGGCCGAGCGTGGTGATGTCCTTGGTGTCCTGGGAGACGCCCTGGAACCCGGCCACGATCGCGATCGCGCCGTCGCTGATCGCGGCCTCGATCCGGCCCGGCGTGATGTCGATGATCTTGGCCTTGCCGTGCGCCGAGTCGGTGATCACGCCGGCCTGGGAGCCGGTGAACGACTTGGCGGTGTGGCCGAGCTGGGCGATCGCCATCGCGACCAACGCCATCGAGATCCGCTCGCCGGCGGTGAGCAGCATGTCGAGCTCGCGCGGCGGCGGCAGCGGCGTCACCTGCTCTGCGAGGTCGCGCAGCTCGTCGGTGGTGTCGCCCATCGCGGAGACCACGACCACCACGTCGTGGCCGGCCCGGCGGGTCGCGACGATCCGCTGGGCGACGCGCTTGATGCCGGCGGCGTCCGCGACGGACGAGCCGCCGTACTTCTGCACGACAATGCCCACAGATGGCCTTCTCGGGTCGGTGACCGGCCCCGGTCGCTCCACGGGGATTTCAGCCTCCGATTCTACGGGGCCGGGTGCGGCTCTCCGTCGAGCATCTCATCGACCGCGGCCAGGGCTTCGGCCTCGCCGGTGAACTCGGCGTCCAGCCGGTCGTGCGAGACGACCGAGAGGAGCGCGTTGAGGACGACGCCGGCCAGGTTGCCCCAGGACGAGACGTAGGAGAACTGCCACCACCACAGTGCCTCGTCCACGTCACCCTGCCGGTAGTGGCGCAGGCCGTTTTCCAGGTCGGTCGCGATGCTGGTGAGGTCGTCGGAGAGCTGGCTCTCGACCAGCTCGGGCACGTAGGGGTCGAACACGTAGCTGTAGGTGTCGAGGTTGTCGAGCATGACCGCGAGCCGCATCCGCATCTCGTCGAGGTCGGACTCCGGGCCCACGTCAGGCTGGTACAGCTCGCGAGGCTCGAAGTCGCGCTGCGCTCCGAGCCGGGCACCGGTGAGGGAGATCTGGCTGATCTCGAGGAGGAGCAGCGAGATGGCCCGGCCGGCGTCCCCCTCCCGGGCGATCTCCCGGAGCGCGAGCAGGAAGCTCGAGAACGAGTCGGCCACGCTCTGCGCGAAGTCCTCTGCGTCGCTGTCGAGCTTTGAGGTCTCGATGTCGGGTTCGCTCACCGTGCGCTCCGCCTTCCTGCCAGGGCTCGTCCAAGGGTGACCTCGTCGGCGTACTCCAGATCTCCGCCCACCGGCAGCCCGCTGGCGAGCCGGGTCACGGTGAGGTCGAGGTCCTTCAACATACGGGTCAGGTAGGTAGCCGTCGCCTCGCCCTCCAGATTGGGGTCGGTGGCCAGGATCAGCTCGGTGACGGTTCCGTCGGAGAGTCGCATCATCAGCTCACGCACGCGCAGCTGGTCGGGGCCGATGCCGTCGATCGGCGAGATCGCCCCGCCCAGGACGTGGTAGCGGCCCTTGAACTCCCGGGTCCGCTCGATCGCGACGACGTCCTTGTACTCCTCGACCACGCAGAGCACGGTCGGGTCGCGACGGGGGTCGCGACAGATCCGGCACTGGTCGTCCTCGGAGACGTTGAAGCAGATCGAGCAGAACTTGACCCGCGCCTTGACCTCGACGAGGACCTCGGCCAGCCGGCGTACGTCGACCTCGTCGGCCTGGAGCAGGTGGAAGGCGATCCGCTGGGCGCTCTTCGGCCCGACGCCCGGCAGTCGGCCGAGCTCGTCGATGAGGTCCTGGACAACGCCTTCGTACATGTGGGCTAAAACCCGATCTGGCCAGGCTGGTCGGGTGGCGGGCCGCCGGGCAGGCCTCCGGCCAGGGGGCCGAGCGCGTCGGTGGCCATCGCGTCGGCCTTGGCCTTGGCATCGCGGTAGGCCGCGACGACCATGTCGCCGAGGTCGGCGAGGCTCTCGGCGTCGATGGCGTCGAAGCCACCCGGCGCGATGTCGACCGCAGTCAGCTCGCCGACACCGTTGACCCTGACCGTGACGCTCGCGACGGTGCCCTCGACCTCGGTGTCGTGCAGCCGCTCCTGGGCGGCCGCGAGCTGCTCCTGCATCTGCTGAGCCTGTTGGAGCAGAGCGTTCATGTCGAAGCCGCCGGCGCCCAACGCCTCGAACGGGTTCTGGCCTTGTGTCATCTGCGTGCCTTCCGGTGGTTCATGGATGCTTGATCTCCTCGATCATGGACGCCCCGAGCTCGCGGGCCAGCAGGTCCTCGCCACCGACGCTGTCGGGATCCGCGTCGAGGTCGTCGCGGCTGGCCACCGCATCGGCGGCGGCAAGCTCGTCGGACCTGGGTGCTGCGGCACCGACCGGCCGGGTCTGCTGGATCGCCTCGCGAGCGGCCGCTGCGGCCGACTCGGCCTCGGCGTCCGGTGCCGACGGCGGTGGCTCGGTCGCTGCCTCCGACTCCGGCTCGGTCGCCGGCTTGGTGACGGTGGGCGTGCCCTCGGGCTGGGCGCCCGGGTCGACGATGGTCTCGATCTTCCAGTCCGCGCCGACGATGTCGATGGCGGCCTGGTGGACCACCTCCGCGCAGCCGCTGGACACGAAGCTGTCCCGGGCGCCCGCGTTGGCGAAGCCGAGGGTGAGCACGTTGCCCTCGAGACTGATCACCTGGCAGTTCTGGCTGAGGTGGATCCAGGCCATCCGGCGGCGAGTCTTGGTGGAGTCGACGACATCGGGCCAGAGACGGCGTACGTCGCCCAGGGAGAGGCCGCCGCCTCCGCGGGCCGGGGCGGGAACCGGCGCCTGCGGACTCGGCTCTGGACTCGGCCCGGTCCCGGTCGCCTCGGCCGCTGGCTCCGGGGCCACGGGCGTCGGGTCGGGCTCGGGGGGCAACGGGTGGTCCGCCACGGTCGACGGCGTGGGCCGGTCCTGGGCAGGCGGCGCCATGGCCGGTGCGGCCCCCGCGCTCGGCGTACCGCTGATGGAGGCCCGGCGCTCGAGCCGGTCGAGTCGGGCGGCGATCCCTTGAGTGGTGTGGTCGGCGCCGGGCAGGAGCACCCGGGCACAGAGGAGCTCGAGGAGCAGCCGGGGCGCGGTGGCGCCGCGCATCTCGGTCAGCCCGGTGGCCAGGATGTCGGCGGCGCGGCTGAGGTCGGTGGCACCGAAGCGGGCGGCCTGGGCCACGAGCCGCTCGCCCTGGTCCTCGGGGACGTCGATGAGGCCGGACCCGGTCGCGCCCGGCACCGCGGCCACGATCACCAGGTCGCGGAGCCGGCGAAGCAGGTCCTCGGTGAACCGGCGCGGGTCCTGGCCGGTCTCGATCACCTTGTCGACGACCTCGAAGGCCGCTGCGCCGTCGGCAGCGGCGAACGCGTCGACCACGTCGTCGAGCAGGGCGTCGGGGGTGTAGCCGAGCAGTCCGGACGCCAGCTCGTGGGTGACCCCAGCCGGACCGGCACCGCCGATGAGCTGGTCGAGGACGGACAGGGTGTCGCGGGCCGAGCCGCCGCCCGCGCGTACGACGAGTGGCAGCGCCGCCGGCTCGACCTTGACGTCCTCCTTGACGCAGAGCTCGGAGACGTAGGAGGACATCAGGCGTGGCGGGATCAGCCGGAACGGGTAGTGGTGGGTGCGCGAGCGGATGGTCGCGATGACCTTCTCGGGCTCGGTGGTCGCGAAGACGAAGCGGAGGTGCTCGGGCGGCTCCTCGACCAGCTTGAGGAGTGCGTTGAAGCCCTGCGTCGAGACCATGTGGGCCTCGTCGATGATGTAGACCTTGTAGCGGCTCTTCACTGGTGCGAAGAACGCCTTCTCGCGCAGGTCGCGGGCGTCGTCGACGCCGCCGTGGGAGGCAGCGTCGATCTCGATGACGTCGATCGACCCCGGCCCGCCGCGGGCCAGGTCACGGCAGCTGTCGCACTCGCCGCACGGGTCGGCGACCGGCGCCTTCACGCAGTTGAGGGTCCGCGCCAGGATCCGCGCCGAGGTGGTCTTGCCGCAGCCACGGGGGCCGGAGAAGAGGTAGGCGTGGTTGACCCGGTTGCCTGCCAGGGCGGCCCGCAACGGTTCGGTCACATGCTCCTGCCCGATGACCTCGGCGAAGGTCTCCGGCCGGTAGCGGCGGTAGAGAGCAAGAGGTGACTCCATTTGCCCTGAACCCTAGTTGGCGGTGCCGACGCCCGGTAGCGCGCGTGGTGGGTGGTCGCGGGCCGGGCGGTGAATCCCCGGCCGCCCGGGGATTCTGGCCCCGGACGGGCGTTGCAACGCCCGCCCGGGGCATGAAAAGGCCCCCCGCGTACCCGGCAGAGCTTGCCGACCCTTGCTGCCTTCCGGCCCTGGGGGAGTTGAGCGAGATGCCGCCACGCGGGGGGTTGCGACGAGTCTAGGTGACCGCGTTGTCCGCCTCCAACGCGGCGCCGGGCCGCTGGGTTGGCGATTCGGTCCGCCCAGTCTGGCCCTTGTACTCTCCTCGGCGGAGGATTCGCCTAGTGGCCTATGGCGCTCGCTTGGAAAGCGGGTTGGGTTAACAGCCCTCAGGGGTTCGAATCCCCTATCCTCCGCCAACCGAATCAGGGTCTGACCCGCGTCGTCGCTGGATGTGACGGGTCGCCGGGTCACGCGGTCTCGACCTGGATTGCTGGCTTCTGGGCACGCAACTAGAGTCGCCCCTCATGGGTTCTGCTCTGCGTCGGCTTCCGGGGCTGGCCCCACGCGCTCCCGTGAGCGACGTGCAGGTCGACGCGGACGGCGTCACGGCACGTGCCCCTCGCGACGCAGTGCTGGACATGATCGTCGACGGTCGCCGCATCTACTCTTTCTGGGTCCATCGCGACGGCGCCCAGCTCGGGAAGCGGTGGCGAGTGCCGTGGCCGAAGCAGCTGGTCGAGTTCCTCGACGGCACGGCGCGGTTCACGGTGGTCGTGCACGAGACCGGCGAGACGTTGTTCGACGGCGAGGTCAGCCTCGGCTCGGGCACGGGTCGGATCCAGTTCATCGACCGCAACGGCCAGCCGCTCAGCCTGGACCGGACGTGGCGTCGGGTCGTCACCTTCGACAACCGCAGCGGCCAGCAGGTCGCGCCCCTGCTGGACGCGATCGACGTCGTCCTCGGCGCCTTGCGCAAAGTCGGCATCGAGGCGTTCCTGGCTTACGGCACGTTGCTCGGCTCGATCCGCGAGGGCCGGCTGCTCGGCCACGACGGCGACGCCGACCTCGGCTACGTCAGCCACCTCAGCCACCCGGTCGACGTCATCCGTGAGTCGTTCCGGCTCCAGCGCGACATGGTGGAGCTCGGTTTCAACATCACCCGGTACTCCGCACTGGCCTTCAAGGTCGACGTGGACGAGGGCGACGGCGTAGTTCGTGGCCTCGACGTCTTCGGCGGCTTCCTGATGGACGGCCGCCTCTACCTGATGGGCGAGATCGGCGACCCGTTCGAGGAGTCCTGGATCTTCCCCCTTCGCACCACCACGCTCGAGGGCCGCAGCTTCGCGGCACCGGCCGATCCGGACAAGATGCTCACCGCGATGTACGGCCCCTCATGGCGGGTGCCGGACCCGGCGTTCCACTTCACCCCGCCGACCACAACCGTCCGCCGGCTCAACGGCTGGTTCCGTGGGCTGCGGGTGGGCCGTGCCAAGTGGGACCGGATCTACTCCCGCAAGCAGAAGCCGCTCTCCGAGGAGCCCTCGCCTTTCGTGGCGTGGGCCGCCGAGCGTGAGCCCGGGGCCGCGACGTACGTCGACCTCGGCTGCGGCCGTGGCTCGGACGTGCTCTGGATGGCCGGCCGCGGCGTGCCCTCGATCGGGCTGGACTTCCAGCCACGCTCGTACGCCGAGGCAGCCGCCCGTGAGGTGCCCGGTGCGGACTTCTGGCGCTGCAACCTGCTTGAGATGCGCGACGCCCTGCCGACCGGCGCCGACCTGGCCCGCAGACCCGGCCCACGGCTGCTGGTGGCGCGTCACCTGGTGGACGCGCTCAGTCCTGAAGCACGGCAGAACCTGTGGCGACTGGCCCGGATGACGCTGGCAGGTGAGGGCGGCGGCCGGCTGTACCTGGAGTTCCTCGCTAAGTTCGGCGACGACGGGTACGCCCGAGAGCTGTTCGTGAAGCGGCGCCGGCCTCGGCGGGTAGTGGCCGAGCTCGAGCGAGCTGGCGCGACCGTCGTACACCGCGAGACGGGCCGGGTGTCCGACTCGCCGACCTCGTCCAAGGTGTGTCGACTGGTCGTTGAATGGAGGCGCGGAGATGGATGAGGACGGGTAGGCGGAGGCGCCGCCGAAGAACACCGTGAGCGAAGCGATCAGCGTGGTCAGCGCCGGCAGGCGGCCACCGCCAAGCCGTCGACGAAGTCGTTCATCACGTGGCCCGAGTGGCCCTTGACCCAGTCGAAGGCGACGTCGCCCCGGTCGAGGAACAGCGTGATCAGGGGTTCCCAGAGGTCGCGGTTGGCGACCGGCCTCTTGGCCGAGTTGGTCCAGCCGCGGGCCAGCCAGCCGGCGTACCACCGGTCGCGGAAGCAGTTGACCACGTAGGTCGAGTCGCTGACGACGAGCAGCGGCCCCTCCAGCGTGCGGACCGCCTCGAGGGCGGCGCGGATCTCCATGCGCTGGTTGGTCGAGCGGGCCTCGTGGCCGGAGTCGTAGACCGAGGTGTCCAGCGCCCAGGCCCAGCCGCCGGGACCGGGATTGCCCGCGCAGGCGCCGTCGGTGAACACCGACCGGGCGCCGGGCGGGACCGGCATGGCCGGGCGGGGCGCCATCAGCGAGTGGCGCGCCGGCGTCGAGCGAGCACCGGCCGCAGCACGAGTGCCAGCAGCAGGACCCCGCCACCGAGCAGTCCCCACCACACCGCGTTCTTGCGCGTGGAGGCGAGCACGTCGTCGGGCTCTTGCGGGACCGACAGCACCTGGGGCTGATGCCGGACGGTGCCGGCACCGAGGTGCGTGCCGTCGTCGTCGACGTCCATCGGACGACTCAGTGCGTCGTAGGCCTGCACCTCGCCTGCGCCAACCAGGGTGTTGGGGATGTCGGGACGGCCGTTCGCGGTGGTGAGCAACCGCCGGACCGACGCGGCAACGGACTCGTCGTACGCCGACTGGAGGAGCGCGAGCACCCCGGACACCTCGGCGGCGGCGAAGGACGTGGCGGGTACTTCCAGCAGGCAGGACTCGCCGGCCAGCGAGTAGGACACCGCCATGGCCGAGGGGGCAGCGATGTCGGTGTTCGAGTTCTCCATGACGTATGCCGTCGGGTCGGGGTTGTCGGCGCCGCCGGGAGTTGCGTTGACTCCGAGCACGTCGTCGAAGTCGGCGGGGTGGATCCAGGGCGCGGCGTCCTCGCCGGCCAGGTGTCCCTCGGCGAAGTCGTCCGGCATGTCGTCGGGGAGCCGGTCGCTGCGGTTGCCGGTCGGCGCCACGACGACGACCCCCATGCTGATCAGCTGGGCGATGCGGTCGCGGATGCCGTCGTCG
This sequence comes from uncultured Actinomycetota bacterium, assembly GCA_963817125.1. Classification (GTDB taxonomy): domain Bacteria; phylum Actinomycetota; class Actinomycetes; order Propionibacteriales; family Nocardioidaceae; genus Nocardioides. The sequence goes on along the minus strand of CAWFNB010000004.1, from coordinate 258,613 downwards.
TAGGGAACCACCAGCGAGATGTTGACGATCTTGATCCCGTGGGTCGGCACAGCCGCGATCACCTCGTCGAGCCCTTGAACCAGGTTCGACACGGTCATCGGCGACTGGTTCGGGTCGTCGATGGCCGCGTCGGCGTCGTCGTACACCTGGACGTCGAAGATCTGGGCGTAGGGCGCGATCCCGACCGCCCCGCCACCGTCGCCGGCACGCGGGTGCCCGGCGATCAGGCCGGCCACCGCGGTGCCGTGGTAGTCGCTCGGCTCCCGGATCTTGTTGCCGGCGTCCTTGCGGTCGACGACGGTGATCGGCGCCGCGGACGAGACACCTGAGTCGATCACGGCGACGACCACGCCCTCGCCGGGCCGCCGGCCCAGCTTCTCGACCCGCGCGACCGCGGCGCCCACCTCCATGGACTCCAGCGGGAGGCTGGACTTCGCGGTGCCGTACTGCGTGGTGTCCTCGGCGGGGATCTCGCTGCAGTCCGCCTCGACCCCGTCGTACGCCGACGCGGCGGGACTCAGGACGACGAGAACCGACGCGGCCAGCGAGGCCGCCAGCACGCACCTCACGATGGCGCGACCTGGCAGTCCTTGGGCGTCCGAGGCTCGTCGGGCTGGGTGTCCGGCGGGCACAGCGCAGCGCTGGTCGACAGGGCCACCCCCTTGTCGAACAGGCCGATCCACTCGTCCGGGACCAGGGGTGCGTCGTCCTGGTCGTAGCGAAGCTTGCCCAGGGTGATCGGTCCGCCCAGGAGCGGGTAGGCCTTGCCCAGCGGGTCGATGACGTAGGGGGCGTCGCTCTCGGTCTGGCTCCACGTGCCGGACATGACGAAGGCGCCGTGGCCGCGCTCGATCGACACCCGGCGCTCGTCGGCGGGGATCCTGTCGTCCGAGTCCAGCTCGGGTGACACAGCGTCCCCCTCCGGCGAGCCCGCGAGCACGACGTAAGGGACGTGCTCGGGGTCGACGTCCAGCTGGGCGCACGGCGGCGAGTTCAACGGCTTGACCGCGGTGCTCGGCCACATCGACGTGTCGTAGGTGATGTCGTCGAAGTCCGCGGGCAGGTCCACCCCGATCTTGCTGGGTGCGCCCTTGGCGTGGCTCGAGTGCCTGAGCACCTCCAGCGCGAACTCGTCCAGCGGCTGCACCCCGCCATCGAAGAACATGCCGGCCTGGCCGCTGTCGTCGATGGCGTAGTCGCCGACCCGGAACCCGGCGGCCGGCCCCTCCTTCAGCTTCTTGCCGAAGTGGGGGACGTTGAATCCGCCCGGCCCGATCTCGCCGCCTTCCGGGAACAGCCCGAGCCACTCCTCGGGCACGGTGATCGCCTCCGACTTCTGGTCGAGGCCGAAGGCGAGCAGCAGCTGGTCGCTCTCGGCCGGAGAGATCGGGTAGCGGTAGGCGCGCCGGTCGCGGTCCTTGACGCTCGAGGTGGCGATCAGCCAGTGCTGCTCGGCGTTCTCGACCACGATCGCCTTCGTCTGGGTCGGCGCCACCCGCTGCTCGAGGGCCACGTCGACCTTGATGCCGACGTCGTCGTCGGTGCACGCCGTCCAGCCGTTCTCGATGAAGCTCTCGGGCCGGGGCAGCGTCTGCGGCGCGCCCAGGATGCCGATGGGGATACCGGGCGTCTGCTCGTCCACCACCTCCTGGTCGACCAACGTCGCCTTGATGTCGGCGCCCAGGATCAGCTGGGCGGAGGTGATGTTGATGACCGGGATGAGCGTCGGCGACTCGTCCTCCTCGAGGATGACGTAGGTCGCCGGCTGGTCGCCTCGAGTGACGACCAGGCCGATCTTGTTCCAGTCCTCGGGGCTTCGCGACGCAAGCACCGATGCGATCACGGCACCCGCGACCAGCAGCACCGCCAGCGCCAGCCCGCCGACCACGGTGCGGCCGGGTCGTGAGGGCTCGACCTCGCGGCCGCCGGGCGCGCCGGACAGGAACGCCGTCACCAACCGACGCCGCGAGAACGAGTAGGCCTCGACGAGGTCCTTCTTGGTCGCCATGGCTTCAGCTGCGGATCGCGGAGTAGATGCCGGTCGCGAGCACGATGAGCGGAAGCAAGGCCAGCAGGCAGATCGACTCGGCGAGGTCGCCGAGCCGGCCGCGCCGCAACGACGGGGTGCTGGGGATCAGGGTCACCGCGAGCAGGACCGCGCCGGTCGCCGCAAGCGTCACCGCGACGGTGGGCCGCCACTCGGGGTGCATCCACAGCAGCGAGACCGCCACCGAGGCCAGGCCGAGGATCCCGGAGCCGAGGCCGACCAGCACCTCGTGCCCGGTGCGGTACTGGCGAGTCCGCAGCATCACGACCAGGCAGGCCACCACCGCGAGCAGCGTCCCGGAGAGGCCGAGGCTGACCGCGAGGGGCGCGACCAGGATCAGCAGCAGCCCCACGGTGGCGGAGACGGCCACCAGGATCTGGTGCGCCACCCGGGCGTCGGCACCGACCCGGCCCGGGTCGATCTCCGCCGGGTCGGTGGTGATGTCCGCCGGCGCGAACAGCTGGTCCACCTTGGTGCTGGTCACCCCGAGGGCGAGCCACGGGAAGACGCTCCCGGCCAGCACGACGATCGCCAGCGCTGTCGTGAGCACGACGGCGGGGTCGAAGGAGCCGGCCTTGGTGAGCAGCCCGGTGGCCAGGAAGATCGCGCCGACGACCACCGGCGGCAGCGCCAGCGTGCGCCCCTCGCCGAGCCCCACCACGCAGATCAGCCCGGCCAAGAGCGCGCCGCCACCGGCGGTTGCGACCGGGTAGCCGAAGAATTCGGCGTCCTGGCGCAGCACCAGCATCAGGCCACCGAGTGCGGCGTACACGCAGCCCATCCAGGTCACCGCGACGGCCGCCTCGGGCTCGTGCTGGGCCCGGGACAGCACGATCGCGCCGGCCACGAGCGCCACCGCGACCACGGCCGCGGCCACGCCGGCCAGGAGCGACTCGTACTGGATCAGCAGAGCCACCGCACCAAGGGTCATGAGCAGCGCCGCCGCCACCAGGGCGGTACGGCGGCCCGATGCGGGCGCCCACGGCTCGAGGTCGCGCTCGACCACGTCGGTCATCGCTTCGACAATGTCGTCGTAGACCCGGGGCGGCGCCTCGTCGACGCCGGCGGTGACGGTGAGAACCCCGCCGTCCAGGATGCCCTGGGTGGTCAGCCCCGACTCACCGGCGAGCTCACGCCCCTCGGCGGTCACGACCCGGTAGCCGCCGTAGACCGTGGCCGCGTCGAGCAGCCCGACGCTGCGCGCGAGCTCGGGGACCAGCTCGACCACCGGCACCGAGCCGGGCAACACCAGATCCACGCGGCGGGTGCCGGAGGAGACGGTGACGCGCACCAGACCCGACGCGCTGACTGGCGCCTGACTCATACGGTCCTCCCGAGCTGTCGGACAGTGGCGTGCGGCCTCGCGATGTTACGCCGAGAGGCCCGTGACGCGGGAGGAGGACCGGCGCCGGGCGCCGGTCCTCCTCTGTGCCTCCGCGTGTGGCCGCAGGGTTGCTCAGCCGATCTGGAACGAGTTTGCGCCCCGCATGTCGGCCGCGTGGTAGTCGGTGTTCGACTGGCCGACCGTGTTGCCGGTGTCGCTGAGCAGCTGCATCATCTCGCGGATCGCGGTGTCCCACTTCAGCTTGGCCTGGTTGTAGGCCTGCTGCGCGTTACCGGACCAGTCCGCCTGCAGTGGTGCCAGGTCGCGCTCGAGGTTGTTCATGCGGTCGTCGATGTCCTTGACCATCTTGTACAGCTGGTCGGTCATCTCGTTGAGCCCGCCGTGGTTGACGACGAGTCCGTCGAAGCCGGTCATGTCTCTGTCTCCTTCGTCCTGGTCGTCTGATCAGTAGTTCTGCACGCCGCCGAGGCGGTCGAGGTTCTTGTTCATGTAGTCCGACTGCGTCTGGTCGGTGTTGATGTTGTCCTTCTCGGTCGTCTGCAGCGAGGCCTCGAACTCGGTGAGGGCCCGAACGATCCGGTCCTGCTTCTCCTTCCAGGCCGTGTGCAGGTTCGTGAAGGCGCGGCCGCCCTGGCCCTGCCACTTGGCCTGCTGGGCCAGAAGGTTGTCGGAGAGGGTGTTCGCCAAGCGGTTGAAGTCGCTGTGTGCGGTGTTGACCATCGTGGCCGCCCGCGACAGAGTCTGATCGCCTGCCTTCATCTCTGGCGTCGCCATGTCGCCTCATCCCTTTCTGTGAGCGGCATCTCGAAGCCACCCGAGTTGTTGTGCGATGTGATATTGCCTGAGGCCCGGATCGACGTGCCAACCGGACAACCAGCGATCTACCCGTGGCGAGTACCGCTAAACCCGAAACTTGATTTCCCACAGGGTCCGGAACAACCCCGACGCAACCACGAGCGCGGCGATTGCACCAGCTCCTGCAAGTCCCTCGGCCACCTCCGCGCGCCGCGACCACCATGCTGAGCGCCAGCCGCGACCGGTGGCCACCGCGACCAGGACCAGGAGTACGGCCAGCAGGATTCCGCCGAGACCGAGAGCGAGAGCACCCGAGGTGTCGAGGAGTCGGAGCAGCACGACGGTGAGCGCGGCCCAGCAGGTGAGGCCCGCCCCGCGCAGCATGACGCGCGCGGCCGGGTGCCGGTAGCTGCGCGCCGCCAGCAGCAGCGCGGCCCCGGACAGCCCGACCATCACTCGGGCGCCGATCCGGTCGACCGGGAGGTTCGCGTTGGCCAGCAGCATCGGGGCGGACACCGCGACCACCACCCAGACCCCCGCCGCTGACGCGGTCACGATCCGGGCGCCGCGTGCGGCGACGTGCGCCACCGCGGCCGGTGGCACCACCATCCGGCCACGCCGTCCGTGCGGGCGGTCACGCGCCGACCAGGCCGTCACGGCGAGCCGCTCGAGGTCGATGAGGAGCTGGTCGGGCACGTCGACCGCCATCGCAGGCACCACCCGGGCGGCGAGCGTGGCCACCAGGAGCAGCGCGCCCCACACCACCTCGGGGGTGGCATGCATCAATGCGCCTGCGCCGGTGACCAGGAACAGGGCGACGCCCACCACGATCCAGACCCGGAGCGCCTCGTCGCCCTGGACGTCCAGCGCGCGGGCCACCGCCGCCGCGACGGCGGCGACCAGGGCGGTGACCCCGACGATGGTCGGGAGCCGCTCCGGCTCCGGACCCCACACGACGGCGAACGCCGCGGCGGCCGCGAACGCGGGCGCAGCCACCATCCGATGCGCACTCAGCCGGCCCAGGGGCATCACGCCGAGCAGCGCTGAGAAGCCGAGCAGCGCCACGGTGACCTGGCCCTCGACGGTGTCGAGCCCGCCGGCCCGTGAGGCGAACCAGCCGGCCAGTGCAGCCACCCCGACGGCGACGGCGAACCAGGCGACCGAGAAGGGTCCGGGCCCGCGGTCCTCGGCCCGCTTCGGCAGGCTGTCATCCCCACTGCCGCGGATCGCTCCACCGGCGGCCAGCACATCGCCGCTCCGGATGCCCAGATCGCCCAGCGAACGATCGGCGTCGAGGACTCGCCCGACCCGGCTGTGCAGGGTCGGGGCGAACTTCAGACGACACTGGGCGGCGTACTCGCGGGCAACGTCGTCGACCGACGCCTCCGGGGGGACCACGAGGTCCACGGAGCCCGCGGGACCGTGCACGGTGAGCGCGAGGGTGCTGCCGGCCACCACCCGCCTGCCGCCGTCCATCGCCACCTCCGCCCGAGTGCCCGAAGACTAGATGCCCCGTTCCGGGGCACACCTATCATCGACCCGACCGGACTCGGGCGAAACGGGAGTGCAGTGACCACGACGGACAAGCCACCGACGGCGGTCCCGCGCGGCCCGACCCCCGCCGGCGGCGGGCTCACCCCAGCCCTTTCCGACACCGGCTCCTACACGCAGACCTCGAGCACGCTGCGCGGTGGTCGACTCGACGAGCCGGAGCTGCCCACGGGTCAGCTCCAGCTGCAGCCACCGCCGCAGATCGAGCAGGCCGAGGGCGCCAGCGGCGTGCTGATGAACGCGATCCCGATGCTGGGGAGCCTCGGCTCGATCGTCCTGGTCGCGACCATGGCCGGCGCCAGCACCGGTGGTCGTCACTACATCGCGGCCGGCATGTTCCTGTTCGCCACGCTCGGCTTCGTCGTCGTGCAGATCGACCGCCAGCGCAAGCAGCGGATCCAGCAGGTCACCGGCACGCGCACCGAGTACCTGCGCTACCTCGGCAACGTCCGCCAGGTCGCCCGCGAGGCCGCCGACCAGCAGCGCCGGGCGCTCACCTGGCACCATCCCGACCCGGCGGCACTACCAGCGCTGGCCGAGGACCGGACCCGGATCTGGGAGCACCACAGCGGCGACGCGCAGTTCCTGCACGTCCGGTACGGCGTCTGCCACCAGCCACTCTCGCTGGAGCTGGTGCCGCCGGAGAGCGCACCCATCGACCAGGTCGACCCCGCAGCGGCCTCGGCTCTGCACCGGCTGCTCGTCGTCCACCGGCTGCAGCCTGACCTGCCGGCGTCCGTGGACCTGCGCGCCTTCGACCGGGTCGAGGTCTGCGGCCCCGAGGAGCCGGCCAGATCCCTGGCGCGGGCGCTGATCTGCTCGGCCACCGCCTTCCACTCCCCCGAGCACCTGGTGGTCGCGGTGCTCGCCTCTGACCAGAACCTCGCCCACTGGGACTGGATCAAGTGGCTGCCGCACGGCCAGAGCGCCCAGCAGTCGGACGCGGTCGGCGCCCGCCGCATGGTCTCGACCTCGCTCGACGAACTGGCCTCGCTGCTGCCCGCCGACCTCAGCGAGCGGCCTCGGTTCGGCGCCGACGAACGGCCGGCCACGCCGCACATCCTGTTCGTCATCGACGGGACCGAGCTGCCGCCCGGCAACCACGTCCTGCCGCCCGACGGCGTCCACGGGGTCACGGTGCTCGACCTGCCGATGCGCTGGGACGAGCTCGAGGACGCGACCCGGTTGCGCCTGCAGTTCGAGGGCGGCACCGACGTACCGCCTGCCGACGGCCGCTACCCCGTGCAGGCGCTGCGGCTGCGCGACGAGGTGATCCGCGCCAGGGTCGACCAGTGCTCGCTGGCCACCGCGGAGGCGTTCGCACGCCGGCTCACCCCGCTGCACACGGTCAGCGGCGTCGTGGAGACCACCAGCGCCGAGGCCGGCGACGCCGACTTCATGGAGCTGCTGGCGCTGGGCGACGTCCACCACTTCGATCCTGACCAAGCCTGGCAGCAGCGGCCGGCGCGCGACCGGCTCCGCGTCCCCATCGGCACCGGCGACGGGGGCGCGGTCGTCCACCTCGACATCAAGGAGTCCGCGCAACAGGGCATGGGCCCGCACGGTCTGGTGATCGGCGCGACCGGCTCCGGCAAGTCGGAGTTCCTGCGCACCCTGGTCCTCGGGCTGGCGATGACGCACTCGCCCGAGCACCTCAACATGGTGCTGGTCGACTTCAAGGGCGGCGCGACGTTCGCCGGGATGTCCGAGCTGCCGCACGTCTCTGCGGTGATCACCAACCTCGCCCAGGAGCTCACCCTCGTCGACCGGATGCAGGACGCGCTCTCCGGTGAGATGGTGCGCCGCCAGGAGCTGCTCCGGGAGGCCGGCAACTTCGCGTCCATCCGCGACTACGAGAAGGCCCGCGCCGCAGGCGAGGACCTCCAGCCGTTGCCGTCGTTGTTCATCGTGGTCGACGAGTTCTCCGAGATGCTGGCGGCCAAGCCCGAGTTCATCGACCTCTTCGTGGCGATCGGCCGCCTGGGTCGCTCGCTCGGGCTGCACCTGCTGCTGGCGTCCCAGCGCCTCGAGGAGGGCCGGCTGCGTGGCCTCGAGTCCCACCTGTCCTACCGGGTCGGGCTGCGGACCTTCAGCGCCCAGGAGTCGCGCGCGGTGCTGGGTGTGCCCGATGCCTACGAGCTCCCGCCGGTCCCGGGCCTTGCCTACCTCAAGCCCGACCCGACCACGATGCTCCGGTTCAAGGCCGCCTACGTCTCGGGCCCGCCGTCCGGCCGGGTCCGCGTACGCCGCGACGAGGGCGGCAAGCTGCAGGGGATCTTGCCGTTCACGATCTCCGAGGTCCTGAAGCTGGACGTCCCTGTCGACGAACCGGCGCCGGCGCCGGCGCCGGTCGAGACCGGTGACCAGCAGTCCCTGCTCGACCTCGCGGTCGACCGCCTGGTCGGCCACGGCCCGGCGGCGCACCAGGTCTGGCTGCCGCCGCTCGACGTCCCGGACACGCTCGACGAGCTGATGCCGGACCTGGCGGTGGACCCGGAGCTGGGGCTGGTCTCGCGCGAGTGGCGCGCGCTCGGCGGCCTCGTCGTACCGCTCGGCACGGTCGACCGTCCGCGCGAGCAGCGGCGCGACACGCTTTCCGTCGACCTCAGCGGCGGCGCCGGCCACATCGCCGTCGTCGGTGGCCCCCGCAGCGGCAAGAGCACTGTGCTGCGCTCGGTCGTGGCGAGCATGGCGCTGACGACGACGCCGCACGAGACCCAGTTCTTCATCCTCGATTTCGGTGGCGGCACGTTCGCCGGCATGGTCGGGCTGCCGCACCTGGCCGGCGTCGGCACCCGCTCCGAGCCCGACGTGGTCAGCCGGATCATCGCCGAGGTGACCGGCATCGTGGACCGGCGCGAGAAGTACTTCCGTGCCAACGGCATCGACTCGATCGAGACCTACCGGAGCCGGCGCGCGCAGGGCCGGGTCGACGACGGGTACGGCGACGTCTTCCTCGTCGTCGACGGCTGGAGCACGCTGCGAGCCGACTTCGACGACCTCGAGATGGAGATCCAGCAGCTGTCCACGCGCGGCCTGACCTTCGGCCTGCACGTCGTGGCCGCGACCAGCCGGTGGGCGGACTTCCGGGCCGCGATGCGCGACATGTTCGGGAGCCGGCTCGAGCTGCGACTGGGCGACCCGCTGGACTCCGAGATCGACCGGCGGATCGCCGCACTGGTGCCGGCGGGCCGACCCGGGCGCGGCCTGGTGTCCAGCAAGCTGCACTTCCTCGCCGCGCTTCCGCGCATCGACGGCCAGACCAGCACCGACACTCTGGGCGACGGTGTGGAAGACCTGGTCCGGCGGGTCAAGGACGCGTGGACCGGACCGACCGGCCCGAAGCTGCGGCTGCTGCCCGAGCGGATCTCTCTGGACGACGTACGCGCCCAGGCCGGCGTAAAGGCGACACTGCCGGACGAGGACAAGGGCAGGCACCCGCTGCTCCTGGGCATCAACGAGAAGGAGCTGGCGCCGGTCTCCCTCGACCCCGACACCGAGCCGCATCTCCTGGTCTTCGGCGACGGGCAGTCCGGCAAGAGCTCGATCCTGCGCGGTCTGGCCCGCGAGATCATGCGGACCCGCACCCCGCAGCAGGCCCAGATCGTGGTCGTCGACTACCGGCGGGCGCTGCTGGGCGAGGTGCCGGACGACTACCAGCTCAACTACCTCACCGCCGCCAACCAGGCCGTGCCTGCGCTGCGCGACCTCGCGACGTACCTCGAGAACCGGATCCCCGGTCCCGACGTCACTCCCGAACAGCTGCGCAACCGCTCGTGGTGGACCGGCGCCGAGGTGTTCGTGCTGGTGGACGACTACGACCTGGTGGCGACCCAGCAGAGCTCACCGGTCGCCGCGCTGCAGCCGCTGCTGGCTCAGGCCCGCGACGTCGGTCTGCACGTCGCCGTGGCCCGGCGCTCGGGCGGTGCTTCGCGGGCGCTCTACGAGCCTGTGATCCAGTCGCTGCGCGACCTGGCCATGCCGGGGCTGATGCTGTCCGGCAACCCCGACGAGGGTCCGCTGCTCGGCAACCTTCGGGCCGCCCCCGCCCCGCCCGGCCGCGGCCGGCTGATCACCCGCGAGCGCGGCGTCGAGGTCGTGCAGATGGCCTGGTGCGAGCCGTCGCTGTGATCCGCGCTGCGGCCGGCCGTTCGCCGTCGAGTGACCCCGTGTGGCTGTCAAACGAGCCCGTCCACGACCACTGGGGGTCACTCGACGGGGAACCGGCAGCACCTACTTGTGGGTGTGGACGCCCGGGCCGTTGAGCTTGAAACCGGGCAGGTCCCCGAGGTTGTACGTCGCCTCGAAGGTCCGCCGGTAGCCGGTGTGAGCCATCCGCCAACCCTGCGGAGTCCGGACATACCGGTCGCCGTAGATCCCCGCGCCCTCGAGCATGAACTTGAACGCCTCGACGATCACCTTGTCCTGCAAGTACCACGTCCCGGTCGCGGTGTCGCCGGCCACCTCGATCTCAGGGTGGTGCACCTGGTGCAGGGTGATCAGCCCCTCGCCGAGGTTCGTGCGCATGTAGTCGACCAGCGAGGCCCGGTCGTCGAAGACCAGGCCGCTGTAGTCGCCGGTGGCCTCGGGCACGAGGCAGTCCTCGAAGCCTTCCCAGTCCTTGGTGTCCAGCGTGCGCATGTAGCGGTACTTGAGCTGGCAGATCGCCCGGATGTCGCGCTCCTCGAGCACGGAGGCCACCAGCTGGTCGTCGGTCACGGACGCAAGGTACGGCAACACCGTGGCTGCCCGGGAACCTGGCCGTAACGCGCCGTCAACCTTCCGGCGATGTTGGTCGGCCAGGGTCGCTACATCCCGTCCATCGCCGGCACAGCTCGGGTGCTTCCGGCCCACACCACAGGAGGCCGCAGTGGCAGATCCCACGACGACCCACGGTGACGTCGACACCGAGCTCGAGCGAATCCGCGCCCAGCGGGCTGCCCTCAAGGACCGGCACAGCCAGGCGCTGTCCAAGTTGATGGCCCAGCGCGAGGACCTGTACGGCGTGCACGCGCTCGCCGACCTGGTCAGTGACTCGCTGCGCTGGTCTGCCTAGGACAGGCCCTAACGTCGGCCGGTGCCGAACATGCCTCGGGCGATCTCCGCGGCCGCGGTGCGCATGAACTGTCTGAAGGCACCCGACTTCACCACCTGGGTGACCACGCCCTCTTCCTCCTTGGTACGCCGTCGCGAGGACCCCGGCTTCTTGGCGGACTCCTTCGGCGTCTTGGCGTCGGCCTTCGACTGCTCGGCCGCGGCCTTCTCGGCGCCGGCCTCGAGCTTGGTCGCGAGCATCTCGCGGGCCGACTCACGGTCGATGGCGGTGGCGTACTTGGCGTTGCGGGGGCTGGCCGCGACCGCCGCCTGCATCGCGGCCGGGTCGGACGGTCCCATCAGCGACTCAGGCGCTCGGAGCCGGGTCCAGGCCACGGGGGTCGGGGCGCCACGCTCGTTCATCACGGTGACCACCGCCTCTCCGATGCCGAGTCCGGTGATGACCTGGCCGAGGTCGTCGTAGGCCGAGTTCGGGTAGGTGTTCACGGTCGCCTTGAGGGCCTTGGCGTCGTTCGGCGTGTGTGCGCGGAGCTGGTGCTGAACCCGCGATCCGAGCTGGGCGAGGACGGCGTCCGGCACGTCGGTCGGGCTCTGCGTCACGAAGAAGACACCGACGCCCTTCGACCGGATCAGCCGCACGGTCTGGGCGATCTGGTCGAGGAATGCCTTCGAGGCGTCGTTGAAGAGCAGGTGCGCCTCGTCGAAGAAGAAGACCAGCTTGGGTTTGTCCACGTCGCCGATCTCGGGCAGGTCGTGGAACAGGTCGGCGAGCAGCCACATGAGGAACGTCGAGAAGACGGCCGGCCGGTCCTGCAGGTTCGGCAGCTCGACCAGCGAGATGAGTCCCTTGCCGTCGCCCGTGGTCTGCAGGAAGTCGGCGGACTCGAACTCTGGTTCCCCGAAGAATGCGTCCGCGCCTTGGTCGGAGAAGCCGATCAGCTCGCGGAGGATCACGCCGGCGGTGGCCGCGGACAGACCGCCAAGGTCCTTCAGGTCGACCTTGCCCTCGTCGCTGGTCAGGAACTTGACGACCTCGCGCAGGTCGGCCAGGTCGAGCAGCGGGAGGCCGGCCTGGTCGGCGTAGTGGAAGACCAGTCCGAGGCTGGACTCCTGGGTGTCGTTGAGCCCGAGCACCTTGCTCAGCAGGGTCGGGCCGAACGCCGACATCGTCACCCGCAGCGGGATGCCGGTGCCCTGGCCGCCGAGCGCGTAGTACTCGACCGGGAACCCGGTCGCCTGCCACTGCTGGCCCACCGACGCGGTGCGTTCGATGATCTTGTCGTTGGACACCCCGGGGGTCGCCAGCCCGGACAGGTCGCCCTTGATGTCGGCCGCGAACACCGGCACGCCCGCCGTGCTCAGCTGCTCGGCCATCAGCTGCAGGGTCTTCGTCTTGCCGGTCCCGGTCGCCCCGGCCACGAGCCCGTGCCGGTTGAGCATCCCGAGCGGGATCCGGATACGGGTGTCGGTGAGCGTGGTCGCGTCGAGCATCAGCCCGCCGAGCTCGAGCGCCTCCCCCTCGAAGGCGTAGCCGGGCGCCACCTCCTGGACGATCGGGCTGTCGGCCTGCGGCTCCGGCGGCGTCGCGGTCATGGCGTCACCCTAAGGGCGTGTCTCTCAACTCCTAGGTGTGCGGAAGCCCTCGTTATCATCGCGGCGTGATCTTCAAGCGCGTCGGTGAGGGACGGCCGTACCCCGAGCACGGCCTCTCCTCCAAGGCCTGGGCGGCGGTGCCGCCGCGCCAGGTCCGGCTCGACGAGCTGGTCACCACCAAGGACACCCTTCAGCTGGCCGCGTTGCTCGACGAGGACTCGACGTTCTACGGCGACCTCTTCGCGCACGTCGTCGAGTGGCAGGGCGAGTACTACCTAGAGGACGGCCTGCACCGGGCGCTTCGCGCGGCCCTCCAGCAGCGCAACGTCCTGCACGCACGCGTGCACACGTTGGCCGGCTGAGATGACCGCCCGCCTGCGCACAGCGATCACGCTGGCGGTGCTCGCCCTGTTGCTGCTGATCGGCGTCACCTGGGGCTGGTCGCAGGTGACCAAGCCGCTGCCCGGCAAGGTGGACGCGCCGATCTGCGTCAACACGTCCTACGCCGCGGGGGACGAGCTGTTCGTGCAGGACGTGACCGTCAGCGTGCTCAACGCGAGCAAGCGCGAGGGTCTCGCCGGCCGGACCAAGCAGCTGTTCGAGGAGGCCGGGTTCGCTGGTGGGCAGACCGCGAACGCCCCGAAGGGCACCGAGGTGGCCGTCGCCGAGATCTGGGTCAGCGATCCCGACAACCCGGGCGCCAAGCTGGTCCGCGCCAGGCTCGGCAAGGTGCCCGTGCGCGAGGAGCCGGGCAACCCCGCCGCCGGCATCACCGTCGTCGCCGGTGACGGCTTCGGGGAGCTTCGGCAGGGGCCGGAGTCGGTGATCCTCAAGGCAGACGCAGTGGTCTGCAGCCCGCCGGTCGAGTGAGCCCAGTCAACCAAGCCACTGGGCCAGCCGACCGCGGGCGCTGACCCGACGGAGCCGCTCCTCGGTCTTCTCCCGCTGCCGACGCGGCGTGACCACGAGCAGGTCGTCGCCGTGCTTGAGCACGGTCCGGCGCTCGGGCACCAGGGTGTGGCCGTCGCGGATGATCATCGACACCGACGACCCGGGGGGCAGGCGGAGCTCGCCGACCTCGACGCCGTGCATCTTCGAGACCGGGCTGATCGTGACCTGCAGCAGGTCGGCGGCGATCCGCTCCAGTGGTGCCGCCTCGATCTCGAGGCCGCGCGGCTCCGAGCGCCGGGTCACCCGGAGCACCTTGGCCACCAGCGGCAGCGTCGGGCCCGTGACCAGCGTGTAGATCACCACCAGCACGAAGACCATGTCGAAGAGCAGCTTGGAGTCCGGGACTTCTTCGGCGAGCGGGATCGTCGCAAGCACGATCGGTACGGCGCCGCGCAGCCCAGCCCATGAGATGAACGACAGCTCGCGCACCGGCATGGGTTGGACCACCGCGCTGACCAGCACCGAGACCGGCCGCGCGACCAGCGTGAGCACCAGCCCTGCCACCGCGGCGTAACCGATGATCTCGAGGTCGATCCGGTCTGGCGAGAGCAGCAGACCGAGCATCACGAACAGACCGATCTGGGCCAGCCAGGCCAGTCCCTCGCCGAAGGAGCGAGTGGCCGCGCGGTGCGGGAGCTCGGCGTTGCCGAGGACGAGTGCGGCGACGTACACCGCAGCGAACCCCGACGCGTGCAGTGCCGCCGCGGAGCCGTAGCTCAGGAAGCACAGCGCCATGACCGCCAACGGGTAGAGGCCGGACGACGGCAGCGCGGCCCGGCGCATCACCCAGGCGCCGGCGAACCCGACGAAAAGTCCCACGGCGAGGCCGGCGACCAGCTCGTAGAAGACGAGGCCCACGTTGTAGAGCACGCCGTGCGCAGCGAGTGCCCCGGTCGAGATGAGGGTGACCAGGACGACCGTCGGGGCGTCGTTGAGGCCGGACTCGGCCTCGAGCGCGCCGGTCAGCCGCTTCGGGAGCGGGACCACCCGGAGCACCGAGAAGACCGCGGCGGCGTCGGTCGGCGAGGTGACCGCCCCGAGCAGAATCGCAGTCTCCCAGCTCAGGCCGAGCAGATAGTGGCCACCGAGGGCCACGATCACGACGCTCGCCGCGACGCCGACCGTGGCCAGCGAGAGGCCGAGCCGCAGTGACGGTCGGATGTCGCGCCACGGGGTGGTCAGACCACCCTCGGCCAGGATCACGATCAGGGCCGCGAAGCCCATCGCGTGCGCCAGCTCGGCGTCCTCGAAGCCGATCCCCAGCCCTTCCTCGCCCAGGGCCACGCCCATGGCGAGGTAGAGCAACAAGGACGGGAGCCTGGTGCGTGAGGAGACCCGGACGGCAAGGATCGCAAGGAAGGTGACCGCTGCGCCCCACAACACGAACTCGTCGAGCTGGTGGACGTTCATGTCACCTCATCTGGTGGGGTGGCGAGACCTCACCCTACCGACGCGCGAGCCCGGGGCGGTCGGGGGTAGTCACGGACAAACGACTTGTGGACAAACGTTTGCGGACCAGTCGATCGTCCGTGACTACCCCGGCCAGCCGGAGATCAGAAGGAGCTGGACGTCGCCCAGACCGGGGCGATCTCCTTGCGGTAGCGACGCCCGAAGAGGCCACCGAGGATGGCGAGGATCGGTCCCGGCACGCTGGCCCGCAGCGCGCTCAGCTCGTCCGTGGTGGCGCCGTCCTGCATCCACGCGAAGAAGTTGCCGGCCTTGGCCGGACCGGAGCGGCGGCTGAACTTGCGCCCCATCTCCTTGATCGCCGCGTGCCCCTCGTGCTCGGCCAGCGCCGGCTCGGTCACCGTCTCCTCGTGGTCGAGATGGGTCACGGTGGTGGTCTGCAGCTTGGCCATCGCGGCCCCAGCGGCGTCGGCATCGGCACGACTGGCCGAGCGGGCGAAGTGCTCAATGGCGGTGCGGGTGGCGGCGAGGTCCGCGGCCATGGCGTCGTGCTCCTCGTCGAACGTGGCGATGTCGGGCTCTGCGATGCCGATGGCCCGGAGCGCCGGCCACACGATTTCGTGCTCGCCCTCGTGGTGGTCGGTCAGCTGGGCGTCGAAGTTCGCCCAGGCCCGCTGGAGAGCGGCGGCGCGCTCCCGGTCACCGTCGGTGAAGGCGTCCAGGGCGCGCCGGAACCGGTCGAGGTCGCGGCGGACGGCGCGGTGGATGACCTTGTTCATGCTCATCTGGGTGCTGTTGGTGGCCATGAACTCACGCTATGCGCTCAGGTCGTCGGCGTGTAGCCCGGACGTCCGGAGGCGTCCCACTCCTCCCAGAACGAGGTGAACTCCGGACCCAGGAAGGGGTCGCCGCCGGTCATGGCGATGCCCCCGCGACGGATCGTCCAGTCCCACGGCGCCAGCTCCTGCGCCGTGACGAGGTGTCGTCTGGCGGCGTCGGTGCGCCCGGTGCGCTGCAGGTACGCCGCGACCCGGCGCTCGGCGAGTGCCTGCTGCTCGCGGTCGGTGCGCTGGTGCCGCTCGGCGTGCGCGCTGTCTGGGAGCTCGCCGTCGCGGACCCAGCGGCGCAGCGCGTCGTGGTGCTGCGCGCTCTCAATCTTGGTGAAGTCGACGAACTGGTCGTCGCCCGGCGCGATCGTGGGCGGCTTGACGATGGTGTCGTCCTCGTCGACCCAGACCACCGACGGGACGTTGGTGATGCCGTACTTCTCGGCGGTGACGTGCGCCGGATCCACGGCCACCGGGAAGGACGGCCCCACGGCCTCGACCCAGGGCCGGGTCTCCTCGGGGTCGTTGTCGAGCGCGACCGAGAACAGCTTCAGCCCGGAGTCGGCCAGCTCGTCCTGGAGCTTCTGCCACCCGCCCAGCTCGTAGCGGCAGCCACACCAGCTCGCCCAGGTGACGAGCACCCGCTTGTGCCCGGAGAAGTCGTCGAAGGAGACCGGGTTGCCGTCGACGTCGGTGAGGTCGAGCGAGGGGGCCTTGCCGGCCGCGACCTCGCGGTGGCGGGTCTCCGCGGACTGGGCCACCGCGGTGACTCCCGCGTCCTCGTCCTGCACCACCAGAAGCCCCAGGGCGTCGACGACGGAGCGCCCCAGAAGGGGCACGCAGGTCTCGTCCCGGCACAGCCCCTCCGGCTCGAGGGTCCAGCCGAGGGCCGCCGCAAGGGCCTGGTCGTCCGCAAGCCCACCTGGGAGCGAGTGCTCGCGGCCGTCGACGTCGATCAGGATCACCGGCACAGGATTCCACGAAACTAGAACTTGTTCTAGTGTGACGGCATGGTCTCCGGCACCGATCTGCCCGACGTCCGGTCCGACGTCGACGCTCCGGCCGATGCCCCGTCGTACGACGTCGTGGTGGTCGGCTTCGGCATCGCCGGGGGCTGCGCCGCACTGGAGGCGGCCCGCGCTGGCTCGTCGGTGCTGCTGATGGAGCGGGCGGCCGTGCACGGCGGCACCTCCATCCTGTCCGGGGGCCACTTCTACCTCGGTGGCGGGACGCCGGTGCAGGTGGCGACCGGCTTCGACGATCCGGTGGAGGAGATGGTCAGGTACCTGACCGCCACCTCGAAGGAGCCCGAGCCGGACAAGATCCGCGCCTACTGCGAGGGGTCTGTCGAGCACTTCGGCTGGCTCGAAAAGCTCGGCTTCGCCTTCGAGCGCTCCTACTACCCGGAGAAGGCGGTGATCCAGCCCGGGACCGAGGGGCTGATGTTCACCGGCAACGAGAAGGTGTGGCCCTACCTCGACCAGGCCCGGCCCGCGCCGCGCGGCCACAAGGTGCCGGTGCCCGGCGACACCGACGGCACGAAGCTCGTGATGGACCTGCTCCGTGACCGGGTCGAGGAGGCCGGTGTCGAGGTCCGCTACGAGACCGGCGCGACCAACCTGGTGACCGACGCGTCGGGGGCCGTGGTCGGCGTGGCCTGGAAGTCCTTCGACCAGACCGGCGTCGTACGCGCGCGGTCCGTGGTGCTCGCGGCCGGCGGCTTCGTGATGAACCCGGACATGGTCGCCGCACACACCCCGGCGCTCGGCTCGAAGCTGTTCACCCTCGGCGCGACGTACGACGACGGGCTGGGCATCCGGCTCGGCGCCTCGGTGGGTGGCCAGCTCAAGCACATGGAGGAACCGTTCATCACCGCGCCGTTCTACCCGCCGTCGGTGCTGGTGAAGGGGCTGATCGTCAACAAGCTCGGGAAGCGGTTCGTCGCCGAGGACAGCTACCACGCGCGCACGTCGTACCACGTGATGGCGCAGCCGGACGCCGCGGCGTACCTCATCGTCGACAGTGCGCACCTGGAGGAGCAGCGGATGTCGTTGTGCCCGCTGATCGACGGCTGGGAGACCGTCGAGGAGATGGAGTCCGACCTCGCGCTCCCGGCCGGCGCCCTGGTCGCGACGTTGGCCCGCTACAACGAGCACGCTGCGCGTGGTCAGGACCCCGACTTCCACAAGCACCCCGACTGGCTGGCCCCTCAGGACACCGGCCCGTGGGGCGCCTACGACCTGACCCTCGGCAAGGCGCTCTACGCCGGCTTCACCCTCGGGGGCCTGCGGGTGACCGTGGACGGCCAGGTCCAGCGGTCCGACGGATCGGTGGTCCCGGGGCTGTACGCCGCCGGCGCCTGCGCCTCCAACATCGCCCAGGACGGTGCCGGCTACTGCTCGGGCACCCAGCTCGGTGAGGGGTCGTTCTTCGGGCGGCGGGCGGGGAGGCACGCGGCGGGTGCATGAATCCCCGGGCGCCCGGGGATTCAGGCCCTGGACGGGCGTTGCAACGGCCCCCCGGGTCCAGTTTCCCCGGGCGCCCGGGGATTCCTACGCGCCGTAACCTCACCCCATGACCGACCGCTGGCAGGTGGCCAGCCGCGCCAACGTGCCGCCGTTCCACGTCATGGACCTGCTCGCCGCGGCCGCCAAGCGCCAGCGGACCCACGGCGACCTGCTCGACCTGCTGGCCGGACAGCCGAGCACCGGCGCCCCGGCGCCGGTGAAGGCGGAGGCGATCCGGCTCCTCGAGGGCGCCGACCCGCTCGGCTACACCCCCGCGATCGGGATCCTCGAGCTGCGCGAGGCCATCGCCGGCCACCACCAGCGAACGCACGGCATCGACGTCGATCCCGACGAGGTGATCGTGACCACCGGCAGCAGCGGCGGGTTCCTGCTCGCCTTCCTGGCGGCCTTCGAGGTCGGCGACAAGGTGGCGATGGCGCGGCCGGGCTACCCCTGCTACCGCAACGTGCTCACCGCGCTCGGCATCGACGTGGTCGAGATCCCGACCGGGCCGGAGACCCGGTTCCAGCCGACGGTCGAGCAGGTGGCGGAGCTCCACGCCCGGCACGCGCTCAAGGGGGTCGTGGTGGCCAGCCCGGCGAACCCGACCGGCACCATGCTGCTCCCGAGCGAGCTGGCCGCGCTCGCGCAATGGTGCGACTCCGAGCGGGTGCAGCTGATCAGCGACGAGATCTACCACGGCATCGAGTACGCCGCCAGCAAAGGACAGAGCCTGCTCGCGCGCAGCGCCTGGGAGACCAACCGCGAGGCGGTGGTCTTCGCCAGCTTCAGCAAGTACTTCTCGATGACCGGCTGGCGGATCGGCTGGATGCTGGTCCCCGACCGGCTCCGCCGCGCGGCCGACGTGCTCACCGGCAACTTCACGATCTGCCCGCCGGTGCTCGCCCAACGCGCCTGCCTGGCGGCGTTCAGCGACGCGTCCTACGACGAGCTCGACGGCCACGTCCGCCGGTACGCCGACAACCGGCGTCTCCTGCTCGACGGGTTGCCGCGGCTCGGCATCACCGAGCTGGCACCCGCGGACGGGGCGTTCTACGTCTACGCCGACGTGGGCCACCTCAGCCAGGACACGATGACCTTCTGCCACGACCTGCTGGCCCGCACCGGGGTCGCGATGGCGCCCGGGATCGACTTCGACACCGCGTCCGGCAACCGGTTCGTCCGGCTCAGCTTCTCCGGCCAAGGAGCCGACATCGAGGCGGCCCTGGACCGGCTTTCAACGGCCCTCTGATCACTAGGCTGCAACCGTGGCGCTCTCCAGGAAGCAGGTCGTGACGGCGTTTGGTCTGATGCGGATCGGCATTGGCGCGGCCATGTTCGCCGCACCCCGCGCGCTTGGTCGCAACGACGAAGTACTGATGACTCGGAGCTTCGCGGTCCGCGAGCTGGTGATCGGCGTGGGCGGACTGCGGGGTGCCGGGACCGACCAGGAGCTGACCTGGGCCGGGCTCGGCGTGCTCACCGACGCTGCGGACTGTGTGGCTGCGACGATCGCGCTGCGCAACCGGGTGCCGTTCGCCGGGGCGACCTTGGCGATGGCCGCTGCGGGGCTGGCCTTCGAGGCCTATGCCGCTACTCGGCCCCCGTCCTCCACAGCGCTCTGAATCGCGGTTTCGTCCACAACCGGCCGCGGGCAGACCGCCCGCATGTACGGCGACACCGAAGTCATCCGCGAACTCGCCCGCACGATGCGGGCACATGGCGCCTCGATCACCACCGAGGCCGAGGAGCTGCTCGCGAGGGCCGAGAGCACGCCCTGGTCCGGACTGGCCGCCGAGGCCATGCGGGTCCGGGCCGGCACGCAGGTGCTGGCGCTGCGGCGCACGGCCACGCTGTACGACGACGCCGCCACTGCGCTGGAGCGGCATGCCGACGACGTGGACCGGCTCAAGGCCTTGATCGCGGCCATCGAGCGCCGGGTCGTGGCACTGATCGACGCGGCGAAGAGCCAGCTGGCCGGGCTGGTCGCCGCCGTCGCGCCCGACCCGGTGGACGAGCTGCTCGCCCGGTTCGTGCCGCCGCCATCAGGCCACCGGGACTGGCTGACCGTCGACCTGCCCCACCTCGATCTCGGGAGGCTGCCATGACCGACGACCCGGTCGTCGTCGACGTCACCGGCGGCGCGGCTGGCGTGGCCGCGTCCTACGCGGCCGCGCGGGCGCTCGCCGACCTCTTCGACGCGGCCGGCGACCGACTGCGCGACCGGGGGACGGACGGGCTGCGGGTGATGCGGAACCCGGACCTGCTCGAGTCGGGGCTGCTCGCGCCGGGCAGCTGCGCGGCCGCCGAGGCCGCGGTGCTGGCCGCGGCCGGCGGCCCGCACGGCGCCATCGCCGCTTCGCTCGGCTGGGAGGTCGACGCCGTGGCGGTGCGTTCCGCCGTCGCCTTCCTGGAGGAGACCGACGACGCCGTGGGCGCGGCGATCACCGCCCTCGATCGCCAGCTCGCGCTGGCCGAGGTGACCGTCCTGGCGACCGCGGTCGCGGTCACTGGTCAGGATGCGCTGACC
Organism: uncultured Actinomycetota bacterium; assembly: GCA_963817125.1. Taxonomy (GTDB): domain Bacteria; phylum Actinomycetota; class Actinomycetes; order Propionibacteriales; family Nocardioidaceae; genus Nocardioides. The sequence continues at coordinate 238,005 of CAWFNB010000004.1, read as the reverse complement.
GAGCACCCCGGTGCGGTCTCGCACGTGGTCGACGCGCTGGGCGGGCAGGTCGGGGCGCTGGCGCTCGGCCTGCTGTACGGCGACCCCGGTCGACCGGTCGTGACGCCGTACGACGCCGCGGTGCCGGGCGGCCAGGTGCAGCCGGGCTCGGTGCGCGACCTCATCGAGCACCTGCACGAGGTGGCTGCGCTGTCGGGCCACCCTGACTCCCCCGCCAACGGCACCATCGAGGTGCAGACGATCACCGGACCGGATGGGGAGGTCCGCCACATCGTCTACCTGCCGGGCACCGACGAGTTCGAGGCGCCGTGGGACCAGGACAGCGACGTCCGTGACATGCAGACGAACCTGCAGCTGGTCGCCGGCCAGCTGGACGTCTACCAGCAGGGCATCCTGCAGGCGATGCACGAGTCGGGCGTCCGGCCCGGCGAGCCGGTGCTCCTCGTCGGTCACTCCCAGGGCGGCATGGAGGCGGCCGCGATCCTCGCCGGGCACCACGGCGGTCTCGAGCTCACCGACGCGGTCACCGCCGGGTCGCCCACCGCACAGGTGGCCGGCTTCCCGAACGGCACGCACGTGCTCTCGCTCGAACAGCTCGGTGACCTCGTGCCGCAGCTCGACGGCCGGCCCAACCCCGACTCGATCGAGCAGACCACGGTCATCTTCGACGCACACCCCGAGGACGGCGTGCTCGCCCACCACGGCTACGGCGTCTACGAGGAGGGCGCCGGCCTGGCTGACACCGCGACCGACGCGTCGGTGAGCGAGGCGGTGCAGAGCCTGCACCAGCACGGCTTCCTCGGCCACGGCAACCACGTGACCAGCCAGGTCTTCCAGATCACCAGCGACCGGTGAGGGTTTCGTGCGCGGTGACGCGGGTATGCGACCAGCGGCCCTGGACCGTGAGGCTCGGAAGGAGGCGCACCCGATGTACGGCGACACCGAGGTGATGCGCAAGCACGTGGGCCGGCTCCGCGAGCAGGGTGCGGAGATCCGGGCGATGGCTGATCAGCTCGTGGCCCAGGCCGAGGCCGTCACGTGGGCCGGCCGGGCCGGCGATGCGATGCGGGAGCGGGTCCACGACCGCGCCACCCGGCTCCGCGAGGCCGCGGACCGTCACGACACCGCTGCCGACTCGCTCGACAGCCATCTCCAGCTCGTCGACGAGCTCAAGGACTCCATCGCCGAGGTCGAGCGCCGTGCGACTGCCCTGCTCGATGATGGGGCGCTGCCCCAGTTCGAGCCACCCGAGCCGGGTCACAAGGACTGGCTCGCGGTCAGCCTGCCCGGCGTACAGGACCGGTCCTGAGGTGGCGACCATCGACCTCGGGCCGCCCCGGCCCGGCCCGCACGACCTGCTCGACGGCCTGCCGCGCCGCGTGGCGCTGACCCTCCCAGAGCTACGGTTCGTCGCCGACCGCGCGAACGGCGCCCCCTTGCCGTTCGACCCGCACGAGCCCGCAGGCACCGACGGCGCGCTCGACGACCGGCTCGGTCGCGGCCGCGGTTCTGACGAGCAGCAGGCGTATGCCGAGGCGCTCGGCCACCTGCACGATGCGGCCACCTCGCTGTCCCGCCGCGGTCTGCTGGTCGGTGACCCCGAGGACGGGGTGGTCGACGAGGGCCTCATCGGCGCGATGGGGCTGCTCGCCACGCCGACCGTCGCGGTCGACCTCGACGTGGTCGCCGGCGGCGTCCAGGTGAAGTCGTGGCACCGCCACAACGGCGGCGCGGTCGCCGCGCTCTCCACCCAGGACGGCATCGTCTTCGAGCTCGCCTGGTTCCCGACCTGGGCCTGGGCCGCCGAGCTGGCCAGGGCCGCGGTTGTGCCCGAAGACCTGCCACTGCAGGACTCGGCGGTTCCCGACCGCCTCGACGTGCCGCACGACCTGGCCGACGCGGCTGTCGAGGCGGCCCGCACACACCGCACCGATCTCGTCCCGGTGCTGGTCGCGCACCATCAGGGCACGGTCACCGACGGCGACGGCCGGGCGCTGCCCGAGGCCGATGTCGTCTCGGCCCTCACCGGGCTGGCCACCGAGGCTCGCGGCCGGCTGCGCGCGCTCGTCGCGGACGTCTCCGGTGCCGAGACCAGGACCGTGGGTGTGCTGGCCTGGACGCTCGTGGCCGACGGGTGGCGGGCACTGCGGCCGCACCGCGACGACGACGAGCTCGGCCTGGACGTGGCCCGGGTCATCCCCGAGGACCTCGCCGCCGAGCTGGCGCCGGTGCTGGCGGAGGTCGTGCGATGACCCAGACGAGGGTGGCCGAGCGGCCAGACCGATACGACCAGCTGCTCCACCTGGCCGACGTCTTCGACCGGTCCGGCGACGAGCTGCGCCGCATGTCCGGACTCGGCACGGAGCTGCTGCGCGATGCGGCCATGGCCGACTCCGCCGAGCTGTCCAAGGCCTCCCACGCCCGCGCCGAGGAAGCCATCCGCGCAGCGACCACCGGCAAGCAGGGGCTGCTGTCGCCCTCCATCGAGCTCGACGCGGACGCCCTCGTGGTCCGGGCGACCGTGCTGACGTACCAGTGGATCGACGAGCTGCGGGCGACGGCGTACGAGACGCTCGGCGCGATCGCCGGACGGGCGATCGGCTACCTCGCGCCCAACGTGGCGCTCGGCGGTGCGATCGTGACGGCCGGGCTGATCGAGACCGACGCGCTCGACCGCGACGGGGTCGCGGCGTACCTCAATGAGCTGGCCGCAGCCAACCCCGAGCTCATGGATCACGTCATCTCTGGTGGTGGGGGGCTGCTGGACGGCCTCCAGATGCGCTCGGCATTGACGGCCGGGTTCGTCTCGGGTGAACCCGGGCGTCAGGCCGCGCGCGGCGGGCTGCGGGCCCTGGGCGTGGACACGATGCGGCACGACTCCTCCGCCGCACTCCGCGACGTCGCCGGCGGGCTGCTGTCCGACCCGCGCCCGCCGCTCGAGGACGGCCCGGCGGTCGAGGCACCGCGGCCGCCGGCCTCGATCGCGGACCTGATGACCACCGTCGAGTCGCTGGCCGGTCGAGTGCTGGTGCACCGGACCGCACCCGCCCGGTACGTCGCCTACGTGGGCAGCCCACCCGCCGACCCGCCGCCCGAGGACGGCCCCGCGCTGAGGCTGGTGGCCGGCGACCTGTCTCCCTACGCCGCTGAGGTGGCGAGGACCATCGCCGCCGCGGTCGCAGGCGACGACGACGCTCACGTGATGGTGGTCGGTGCCGGTGCCGGCGGGGTGGTGGCGGCAGAGCTCGCTGCCACGAAGCGCAACGCGTCCTTCGTGGTCGACCAGGTCGTCACTGCCGGTGCCCCAGCCGCCCACGTACCGAGGCTTCCCGACACCACCCGGATGCTGGCCCTCGAGGACCGCGCCGACCCGGTCGCCATCTTCGGTTCGCTGGTCAACGCCCGCCACACCAACCGCACCACCGTGGTCTTCGACGCCGCGGGGTCCGGCTCCGAGGGCGTCTACGTCGCGGGCGCCCGGGCCGCCGATGCGGCTGACGCCCCCGAGCTGCGCGCCGAGCTCGACCGGCTGCGCGAGCTGGGCTATCTCGCGCCGGCCTGAGCTGGCTCGGCTGGCCCCTGTCGGGATCCCCGGGCGCCCGGCGAAACTGGCCCCGGACGGGCGTTGCAACACCCATCCGGCGCAGGTTTCCCCGGGCGCCCGGGGATTCCTGGGACGGAAGGGGCTCACAGGATGTCGTGCACGAACTCGCCCAGCTGGGTCAGGTTGCGGCACTCGACCATCGGGACGATGTCGCCGTACTTGCCGGCCACCGAGTCGCCGGTGTCCCAGTGCCGGCGGTGCTCGGGGTTGAGCCACCACGCGTGCCGCGAGTTGCGCTCCATCTCGCGGAGCTTGTCCAGCGACAGGTCTGAGTAGTTGGACCGCGCGTCGCCGAGGATCAGCAGCGACGACTTGGGACCGAGCGCATCGGCGTACTCGTCGACGAACTTGGTGAACGCACGCCCGTAGTTGGTCCGTCCCCACAGCGCGGCGTGCGAGGTGCTGGCCGCCAGGTCGGCCATCACGTCGACCACGTCCGCGCCGGGCTTGAAGTGGTGGGTGACCTCGTGGACGTGGTCGATGAACGTGAAGGCGCGCACCTTCTGGAACTGGTCGCGCAGCGCGAAGACCAGCAGCAACGTGAACTGCGCGAAGTTCGCCACCGAGCCGCTCACGTCGCAGAGCACCACGAGCTCGTTGCGGTGCGGCCGCTTGGGCCGGTGGTGGGTCACCAGCGGTACGCCGCCGGTGGAGATCGAGGCGCGGACGGTACGCCGGAAGTCGAGCGGGCCCCGCCGCTTCGCGTGGTGTTCCTGGGTGAGCCGGGTCGCGAGCCGTCGGGCCAGCGGGTAGATCTCGCGGCGCATCTCCTCCAGGTCGGCCTTGCGGGCGGCGGTGAAGTCGATCCGGTCGATGCTCGGCCGGACCGCGACGTCGGCGACGTGTTCGGGGCCCTTCTCCTCGGCGATCCGCCTCCGGGCCTCGTCCTCGACCTGGCCGGTGAAGCTGCCGACCCGTCGACCCGCGACCCGGGCGGCCTCCTCGTCGGTCCGGCCCTCGCGCAAGAGCGCTTGGACGATGCGGTCCACCAGATCCGAGGGCGCCACCCGCTGCAGCGCGGTGTACGCCGACCAGCTCGACAGCCCCGGCCCGCGACCGGGCATCGCACCGAACCGAGCGACCATCTCGACCGCGAGCCGGGCCAGCGCCTCCTGGTCGCCGTCCACCAGCGCCTGGGCCAGCTGCTCGCGGAACGCCGCCAGGGCCTGGGCGTTGTCGCGGACCGGCGAATCGGCTTCGTCGTCGGTCGCGTCGGCGTGCACGCCCTCCCCGACCAGCCGTGGGAAGTAGACGTCGAAGAGCGCCTCGAAGGTCGGCCGCTGGCTCTGCTTCTTGACCAGCGTGGCGGCGTACGCGTCGCGGATCGTCGTACGCCGGTCCCACGGCAGCGCGGAGAGCGCGGCGACCGCGTCGATGTCCTCGGCCAGGGAGACGGGCAGTCCGGCGCCGCGCAGCGCCTCGAGGAAGGCGATGTGCCGCTCGACGAGCCCCGAGCTCATTTTCGAAGCCGCAGCTCGCGGATCGCGCGCTCGTGGTCGGAGGCGTGTTTGAGGACCACTCCGAGGGTGTCGTCGACCGCCTTGTCGTCGAGATCGCGGATCTCCAGTGCGATCAAGGTGCGAGCCCAGTCGACCGACTCGGCGATCGACGGCGGCTTCTTGAGCTCGAGGTCGCGCAGCCGGGCCACCGTTGTCACCAGCTGCCCGGCGACCCGTTCCTCGAGGTCCGGGACCTGGGAGAGGACGATCTCGCGCTCCCGCTCGGCGTCGGGGTAGTCGAGGTGCAGGTAGAGGCACCGTCGCTTGAGCGCCTCGGAGAGCTCTCGGGTGGCGTTGGAGGTGAGCACGACGTAGGGGCGTCGTACCGCGGCCAGGGTCCCGAGCTCGGGGATGGTGACCTGGAAGTCGGACAGCACCTCGAGCAGCAGCCCTTCGACCTCGACGTCGGTCTTGTCGACCTCGTCGATCAGCAGCACCGTCGCCTCCTCGCGGCGGATCGAGGTCAGCAGCGGCCGGGTGAGCAGGAACTCGTCGGTGAAGATGTCGTCGTGGGTCTCGGCCCAGGTCCGGTCGTCGCTCTGGGAGGCCTGGATGCGGAGCAGCTGCTTCTTGTAGTTCCACTCGTAGAGTGCCCGCGCCTCGTCGAGCCCCTCGTAGCACTGCAGCCGCACCAGCTCGGCGCCGGTCGAACGCGAGACCGCCTTGGCCAGCTCGGTCTTGCCGACGCCGGCGGGCCCCTCGACGAGCAGCGGCTTCTCCAGGGCGCCGGCAAGGTAGGCCGTCGTCGCGGTGGCCGGGTCGGCGAGGTAGCCGGTGGCGGCGAGCCGGGCGGTGACCTCGTCGGGGGAGGCGAACCAGGACATGGGCCCATCCTCCCGCACCGCGCGGATGGGTCGAGGTTCGGTGGTCCACACCGGTGTGCAGACCGGGCATCGGCCGTCACCCCCTGCGTACGCCGTCGTTGTGAAGGGTGTGAACAGTGGTCGGCACCTGCGGGAGCGGCGGCGCGATGCGCGGGCGCCCTTCCGGTTGGCGCTGACTGCTGTCAAGGGGACGGCATTGGGCGCCCTGCTCTCCCTCGTGGTCGTCGGCGGGCTGCAGGCGGTGTCGCCGTCCGGGAGCACCGGGACCGAGTCGGTCGACGAGGCCTACCAACGCGTGGTCGAGCGGGCGGTCCTGGACCACCGCTGCGCGTACGAAGGGTTCAGCAACGATGAGCAGGCCGCCTCGGCGCTGATCCGGACCGGGCGCGGTGACGTGCGGGTGGTCAGCTTCGAGAAGGGCTGGGACGTCTACAGCGGCAAGCGGCCCGGCCACCTGATCGCCGTCTGCCTCGACGATCGCGAGACTGCGATGCACCACGTGCTCCGGGTGCGGCAGCGCGTCAAGAGCTGACCGCGCCGCCGTGCCGGCCCTCGCCCGAGGCGAACCGGGTGGCACCGTCGAGCGCTCCGGCGCCCAGGGAGACGATCCCGTGCCGGAGCTCGTTCCGCATCGCGTCCCCCTCGCCCATCCCCTCCTGCTCGACCATCGAGAGCCGGTCCTGGCGCAAGCACTCCTGCGGGAGCGCACTGAGCTGACGGGCGAGCGCCTCCGCCCTGGCCCGGGCCTCGCCGGGCGGTACGACGCGGTCCACCAGGCCGATCCGCAGCGCCTCGTCGGCGGCGACCGGCCGGCCGGTGAGGACGAGGTCCATGGCGCGCCCGGCGCCGATCAGCCGCGGCAGCCGGACCGTGCCGCCGTCGATGAGCGGGACCCCCCAGCGCCGGCAGAAGACGCCCAGGGTGGCGTCCGCCGCGGCCACGCGCAGGTCGCACCACAGCGCCAGCTCGAGACCACCGGCGACGGCGTACCCCTCGATGGCGGCGATCACCGGCTTGCCCAACCGCAGCCTGGTCGGACCCATCGGCCCGTCGCCGTCCTCGTCGACCCGGTTCCCCTCCGGGGTGCCCACCGCCTTGAGGTCGGCGCCGGCGCAGAAGCTCCCACCCGCGCCGTACAGCACTGCCACCCGCCGGGTGTCGTCCGCGTCGAACTCCCGGAACGCGTCGGCGAGAGCCTGGGCGGTCGGGCCGTCGACCGCGTTGCGGGCGTGGGGGCGATCGAGGACGACCGTGGTCACCGGACCGTCGTGCTCGGTGCGGACATTCAGCTGCTCGGGCATGTAGGCCATCGTGCTGGATCGTGGCCTAGACCTGCATCGGGGCAATCCCCAAAGCCGCCATGGCTCCGAGGGTGTGAACGAAACTGGGATGCATGTGGGACACCTCTCGGGGGCTGCGCGAGACGGTGGTCCGCGCCCTGGCCAAGGTGGGCCTGGTCTGGGCGCTGGCCGTGCTCGGCGCAGTGTTCATGGCGACGGCCTCGCAGGGAGACAGGCCCGACGGCGGCGACTCGCCCAGCACCGCCGGCCTGGCCCTCGCGCTCGTCATGCTGGGCGGCGGTATCAGCGTCCTCGCCGTCGGTGCCGCCCGCGAACGTGGTGGCCCGGAATCCGCCTCATGATCCCGGTTCGCGGACTATCGTTTTCCCAGCCCGGCTGCGTGGTGCGTCGACTCGGGGGGCCATGTGGGGGGACGCACATCGGGCCGGGTGAGGTCGCCGACCCCGTCCCACTTGTGAGCCGCGAGGTCGGCGACCGCTTGGCGGGACGCCGGCAGCAGGCGTCCTGACGCAGCACGACGCCCCGGACCAGCTGGTGATCCGGGGCGCGGGCATGGCGGTGGCGGTGGGATTTGAACCCACGGTGGGCTTGCACCCACACACGCTTTCGAGGCGTGCTCCTTAGGCCGCTCGGACACGCCACCGCCGGAGAGGGTACCCCGGCGCCGACGGGCCCTTGAAATCGTTCAGGGCGTCCAGGCCGGGTCGCGGCCGGTCGCTCCGATGAGCCGGTCCAGGGCAGGTGCGTCCTGCGGAACGGCTACCGGCGGGCCGAACAGGCCGCCGTCGTCGGCCGCATCGTCGGGAGGCGGTTCGAACGACTCTACGAAGGCGTGGCAGGCGGCGACCGCGGCCGGGTCGGCCGGGTAGGGCTGGCCGGTCGCGCGGGCCAGGTCCCAGGCGTGCACGGTCACCTCGTCGAGCGCCACCAGGGCGGCCTGGTCTCCGGGCATCTCGATCGGACCGGCCATCGTGAGTCCGTCGTACGCCGCTGGGTCCTGCCAGGCGTTGCCGAGGTCGTCGAGCCTCGCCGCGATCCGGTCGCGCCAGCCGTCCTCGAGCCTGGAGCCGTCGGCGGAGGGGGCGCCGCCGCCGGGGAGCTCGTCCTTGCGCGCGGCCGCAGCGAACGCGAGCGCCAGCCCACCGATGTGGTCGAGCAGGTCGGCCACGGAGTACGCCGGACAGGGCGTCGGTCCGGTCAGCTGGTCGTCAGTGACGCCGCGCACCAGCGCGGCGAGAGCGGTGGTCGTCGGGCGGAAGTCCACGTGGTCCATGCAGGTCCGGACCCGGCGACCGCCGCAGACTCATCGGTGACGTGGCGCCGAGCTGGCCGAACCGCTGTCGGTCGCCGAGGCGTCATCCGACGCAGTGGCGGACGCCGACTGCGACGAAGACTGGGACGCCGACTGCGAGGTGGTCTCGGTCGCGGTCTCCGACGGCGAGCCGGACGGCGACGATGACGTCGATGGCGATGGCGTCGAGGACGGCGTCGGAGACGGCGTCGACGATGTCGGAGAAGACGTCGGCGACGACGGCGAGGTGGGTGACGGGGCGCCGGTCGGGAGCGGCGGCAGCACGTCGAGCAGCAGCGGCTTCGAGGTGCTCCCCTCGGCGAGCGGCCGGTCGACGAACCGCCACCGGTAGAGCGTGCGGCTCTCCGGCTGCACCGTCGCCCGGGCGCCGCCCGGCCCGACGTCGGCGACCAGCACCGGCGTCCAGTGAGCAGCGCCCGGCCGGCGCTGCTCGAGGACCATCGTCGCGTGCGGCACCGGGTCGCCGGTCTGCGTGTGCAGCCGCCCGGTGATCGTGACCTCGTCGCCCTCGTGCACGTCGTCGGTGTGCGCGGAGATGGTCACCATCGTCCGCAGCCCCTCGATGTCGTACGTCGTGACCGCACCGGGCGAGCCGACGCGCATCGCGTCCATGCTGAACGGAGCACCGTCGCAGCCGAACCCGATGGTGTAGACGCCCGGCCCGTCCCCGCCGCGTGCGGTGGCAAACCCCGCCACCGTCATCGGTACGCCGGGCCCCTCAGCCAGGCGCTGCCGGGTGTTCATGTCGTACTTGGCCCAGGTGTAGGTCCTGGTGGTCGCCTCGATGGTCTGCCACGCGCCACCCGGCGTGACCAGCGCGGAGCGACCGAGCCACAACATCGAGCTGCCGGCGTCCGCAGGCTCCTGGTAGCCGGCGTACGCGACGCCCGTGCTCCGGCCGACGGCATTCACGGCCAGGCTCGCGGTGCTGGTCGACAGCATCGAGTCGACGGTGAACAGCGCGCCCACCGCGTTGCCGCCGGCCAGGTCGAAGCCCAGGCTCCGCGAGCCAACGGGCGCCGCGCCCGGCCCGGGGCCGATCATCGGCTGCAGTGCCTCGTCGGCGCGCTGGTAGAGGTCGTCGCAGCCGACCATGGAGAGCTGGGCGCGGGCCGGGTCGGGGAACGCGGTGCCCTGCACGGTCACCGTGTCGTCGGCGTACGCCGGAGCAGGCGAGCCGAGCGCACTCGCCCCCACGACTGCCACAACAGCCGCCAACCCACCGGCGCGGAACCCTCGCACACAGGCATTCTCACCCCGAAGGCTTGCAGATGACACACCCAGTTGGGCTATGGCGTGAAGTTCCGAGCGGGCTTTCTCGGCGTCAGGGCCGCTGCTCGGCGAAGAACCCGTCGAGCAGCGCGGTCGACTCCGCGGCGCGCACGCCGGTGACCACCTCGGGCCGGTGGTTGAGCCGGCGGTCGCGCACGACGTCCCACAGGCTGCCCACCGCCCCGGCCTTGGGGTCGATGGCACCGAAGACCACGCGGTCGAGCCGCGCCAGGACCGCAGCACCGGCACACATCGTGCACGGTTCCAGCGTCACGACCAGCGTGCAGCCGTCGAGCCGCCAGCCACCGCGGGCGGCAGCCGCAGCCCGGATCGCCACTACCTCGGCATGGCCGGTCGGGTCACCCGCGGCCTCCCGGATGTTGCGTCCGTGCCCGATCATCGCGGCGTTCGCGTCCACCACGACGGCGCCGATCGGCACGTCTCCGGTCGAGAGCGCGGCGCGCGCCTCGTCGAGGGCGGCCTCCATGGCCGCGTCCCAGCTCGAGGGCATCAGGCCGAGGTGAGGCCGACGGCGTCGTCGAACTGCTCACCGAACCCGAGCCGGCGAGCCACGTCGGAGAGCATCTCGTCGGGGTAGAGGTCGACGTCGTCCAGCAGCAGGCCCATGTCCATCGCGTGCATGCCGAGGTCGCCGAGCAGGTCGAGGTCCCCGGCAGGCACCTGCTCGTCCTCGTCCTCGAGCTCGAGCTCGGGCAGCTTCAGGAACTCGACCGCAGAGCTGGCCAGCTCCCACTCGTCGGCGGCCGTGACGTCCGAGAGCAGCACCCGCGTCGAGGCGCCGGCCACCCGCACGATGATGAAGAAGTCCTCGTCGATCGCGACCAGCGCCACCGCGCCACTGTCGCCGGGCAGCCGGCGCAGCGCGTGCGAGATCGTCTCGACGTCGGCCAGCTGCTCGTGGGCCAGCTCCTGGACCTGCCAGTCACCGCCCTCGCGGTAGGCCGCAAGGGCGAAGTCGATCCCGTCGTCGTGCTCGGCCACGCGGCTCACCTCCGTCTGCGCGCCGGGAACGGACATGCGTCCGCTGCCAGAGTGGCACGCGGCAACCGGGCGGACCAAGCCCTTTGGGCCTTGTTTACGGCCGGTTTGCGGCCGGTTCGCACTCGGGCGGGACGGCGCGAAGATGACCCGGCTGCGGGATTTCGCTAGGTTCGATGCCCATGTTCGCCCGCAGCTCGACCCTTCCCCGCCGCGCGCTCGCCGCAGGCACCGCTGGCCTCATGGCCCTCACCATCGGCGCTCTGGGTGGTGGCTCCGCGCAGGCAGAGCGTCCCGACCCGCTCGCGGAGACAACCGCCCGCGAGGCACCCGGACCGATCCACGCCGGCAACACCTTCGGCTGGTACGGCCACGGCGGGCTGGTCTACGACGAGACCTTCGTCGGCCCGCTCAACCACAAGCGCTGGCGCGTCGAGGGGCCGGGCGACGTTCGCACCCAGCACGGCATGCTCACCCTCAACACGGCGAACAAGGGCACGGTCTCCGCGCAGATGACGATCCCCGGACGCGCGTACGGCCGCTGGGAGACCCGGCTGCGGCAGCGCCAGTACGGCCACAAGAACACTCCGTACCGCGTGCTCACCGAGCTGGTCCCGGCGACCAAGGAGGGTGAGGGCTGCGGCGAGCAGAACATCGCGTTGAACCGCTTCAAGATGGCCGGCGACGAGGTGAACTTCTACATCCGGACCCGCCCGGACAACCTGTTCCAGGCGTCGAAGCGGCACGGGCTCGGGCAGGACCAGTGGCACGTGTACGCCGTCGAGGTCACCCCGAAGCGGATCTCCTGGTTCGTCGACTCCAAGGTGATCCGCACCGAGCGCCGCCCCGACGCGCTGTCCGGGCGGAAGTTCCAGGTCCGGTTCACCATGCAGGCGGTCAAGGGCAAGCGGATGAACAAGGCCCGCATGCAGATGGACTGGCTGCGCTACTGGACCCTGCAGGCGCCGAACGAGCGGTCCACGAAGGCGCCGGCCACCGAACGGTCGACGTACACGCTGGCCTGCACGGGCCAGAACGCTCCGGAGAACGCGCCCAACTAGGGCACTAGGGTTCGGGTGTGCGGACCCACGTCGTCGACCATCCCCTCGTCGCCCACAAGCTCACCACCCTGCGCGACGAGAACACCGTCTCACCGACGTTCCGCAGCCTGACCGACGAGCTGGTCACGCTGCTGGCCTACGAGGCCACCCGCAAGGTCCGCGTCGACCCCTACGACATCGTCACTCCGGTCGCGCCGACCACCGGGGTCAAGCTCGCCTCACCCAAGCCTCTCGTGGTACCCATCCTGCGGGCCGGGCTCGGCATGCTCGACGGGATGATGCGGCTGCTGCCGACCGCCGAGGTCGGCTTCCTCGGGATGATGCGCAACGAGGAGACCCTCGAGGCCACGACCTACGCCGAACGGCTGCCCGAGGACCTGGCCGGCAGGCAGTGCTACGTGCTCGACCCGATGCTCGCCACCGGCGGCACGCTGTCGGCGGCGATCTCCTTCCTCATCGACCGCGGCGCCAACGACATCACCGCGATCTGTCTCCTGGCCGCACCCGAGGGCTGCGCCCGGCTCGAGGCCGACCTGGCCGGCCTCGATGTCCCGGTCACGGTCGTCACCGCCGCGATGGACGAGAAGCTCAACGAGAAGGGCTACATCGTGCCCGGGCTCGGCGACGCCGGCGACCGGCTCTACGGCGTGGTGGGCTAGTTCCAGCCCCGGCTTGCGTGGTTTCGAGACGGTTGCTGCGCAACCTCCTCAATCACCGGTGCTCCGTCAGCGCGGGAAGATCGGCACCACGCCGGTCGCGATCAGCACCATCAACAGCAGCACCAGCAGCCCCAGGGCGGCGTACGCGTAGCTCTTGTTGGTGCGCTCCTCGTCGGACTCGGGTGCTTCGTAGCGGTGCCCGTCCGGGCGCATGAGGCGCTTCTCGTCCTCGTCCTGCTCAGCCATGGCCGGCTCCTTCGTCGGCCCTCCCCCGGGAAGAGGTACCCGATTCAGAGCGCCTTCACTGCGGTGAGGACCTTGCCCAGGGTGTCCTTGGCGTCGCCGAACAGCAGCGTGGTGTCGGGCTCGAAGAGCAGCTCGTTCTCGATGCCGGCGAAGCCGGGCCGCATCGACCGCTTGAGGAACACGACCTGCCTGGCATGGTCCGCATTGAGGATCGGCATGCCGTAGATCGGCGCACTGGGGGTGTTGCGGGCGGCGGGATTCACGACGTCGTTGGCTCCGACGACGAGCACGACGTCGGCCTCCTTGAAGTCGTCGTTGATCTCGTCCATCTCGATGAGCTGCTCGTAGGGCACCTGGGCCTCGGCGAGCAGGACGTTCATGTGGCCGGGCATCCGGCCGGCGACCGGGTGGATCGCGTAGTCGACCTCGCTGCCGCGGGCGATCAGCAGGTCGACCAGCTCGCGCAGCGTGTGCTGGGCCTGGGCCACGGCCAGCCCGTAGCCGGGCACGATGATGACGCGGTCGGCGTACCCGAGCATGATCGCGACGTCCTCGGGGCCGGCCGACTTCACCGGCCGGTCGGAGGCCTCACCGCCGCCGAGCGTCGAGCCGCCCTTGAGGGCGCCGAAGAGGATGTTGGCGACCGAGCGGCCCATCGCGTTGGCCATCAGCAGGGTGAGGAACGTTCCGGACGCGCCGACCAGCGTGCCCGCGACGAGCAGCAGCGTGTTGGACAGCACGTAGCCGCCCGCGGCCACGGTGAGGCCGGTGAACGCGTTGAGCAGCGAGATGACGATCGGTACGTCGGCGCCGCCGACCGGCAGCACCAGGAGGACGCCGAGCAGCAGCCCGAGCAGCCCCAGCACGATGCCCAGGGCCAGGTTCCCCTCGCGCACCTCCAGGACCGAGAGCACGACCGCAGCGACGATCCCGCCACCGAAGAGGATCGGCAGACCGGGGAAGACCACCGGCCGGGACGTCATCAGGTCCTGGAGCTTGGCGAAGGTGATGATCGAGCCGGCGAAGGACACCGAGCCCACCAGGATCGTGAACGCCGTCGCGACCAGGGTGAACTCCTGGACGTCGAAGCCGAGCTCGACGATCTCGTGCAGCTCGAGCAGCGCCACGAGCGCAGCCGCCCCGCCGCCGACACCGTTGAACAGCGCCACCATCTGCGGCATCTGGGTCATCTGCACGGTGCGGGCGCCGTACACGCCGCCGACCGTGCCGACCGCGATCGCCGCGAGGATCAGCGGCACGTGGTCGAGGTCGCCGTAGAAGAAGGGGATCGCGCACGCCAGCACCGCGGCGAAGGCGCCGACCAGGTTGCCGTTGCGCGCGGTCTTGGGCCCGGAGAGCCCCTTGAGGGCCAGGATGAAGCAGACCGCGCCGAAGAGGTAGAGCAGCTGCGCCCAGGTCGGGATCACGCGTCGGCCCCCGGACGGTCAGCCTGCCCCGCATCTTTCTGGGCAGCCGGCTTCTTGCGCACGAACATCTGCAGCATCCGGTCGGTCACCACGAACCCGCCGACCATGTTGACCGCGGCCAGCACGATCGCGACCAGTCCCACGACCAGGGCGACGTTGTTGTCAGTGCTCCCGGTGACGATGATCGCGCCGAGCAGGATCACGCCGTGGATGGCGTTGGCCCCGGACATGAGCGGCGTGTGCAGCGTCGAGGACACCTTGGAGATGACCTCGATGCCGACAAACACGCTGAGGATGAAGATGGTCAGCCAGACCACGGACTCGGTCATGGTGTGCTCTCCTGTCGAGGGCCCTCGAGCTGCTCCCGGGTCGGCTCGTGCCGGACCTGCCCGTCATGGGTGACGCAGGAGCCGGCCACGATCTCGTCCTCGAAGTCGGGGGCGAAGACGCCTCCTCCACCAGCGGCAGCCCCCTCGTCCTTCGACGTCATCAGGGTGAGGATGTTGACGATGTTCTGGGCGTAGAGCTTGGACGCCGGCCCGGGCATCTGCGACGGCACGTTCTTGCCACCCCAGACCGAGGCGTTGCCGATCCGGGTCACCTCGCCCGGCACCGAACCCTCGACGTTGCCGCCGGACTCGGACGCGAGGTCGACCACGACCGAACCGGGCTTCATCGCCTCGACCATCGCCGAGGTGACCAGCAGCGGTGCCTGCCGACCGGGGACCGCGGCTGTGGTGATCAGCGCGTCCGCGTCGGCGACGTACGGCGCGAGCCGCTCCATCTGCAGCCGCGCTCGGTCCTCGGTCATCTCCCGGGCGTAGCCACCGGCACCCTCGAGGGTGTCGAGCTCGAGGTCGATCGCCTTGGCGCCCATCGACCGGATCTCCTCGGCCGCCGCGGCGCGGACGTCGTAGGCCTTGACGACCGCACCGAGCCGCTTGCAGGTCGCGATGGCCTGCAGACCGGCGACACCGGCGCCGAGCACCACGACGTCGGCGGGCTGCACGGTGCCCGCGGCCGTCATGTTCAGTGGGAAGAAGCGGCGCAGCATGCCGGCGGCCACGATGGCGCAGCGGTAGCCGGACACCAGTGCCTGCGACGACAGCGCGTCCATCGACTGCGCACGCGAGATGCGCGGCACCAGCTCCATGGCGAAGCTGGTGGCGCCGACGTCGCGCAGGTCGGCCACCAGCGAGAGCTCCTGGTTGACCGGCAGGAAGGAGAACGTCGCGGCGCCGCGCCGGAGCCGGCGTACGCCGTCGGGTGCCAGCGGCTGCACGGAGACCACGACGTCGGCGGTCGCGATCGCGTCCGGGTCGAGCTCGGCGCCCGCTTCGGCGTACTCCTCGTCTGACATCAGCGCGTGCCGGCCCGCGTCGGGCTCGACCGCGACCTCGTAGCCGAGCCCGGTCAGCTTGCCGACGAGCTCCGGCACCAACGCGACGCGCGTCTCGCCGTCACGCGTCTCCTTCGCCACGGCAATCCTCACGCCGCGGACCCTACCGAGGTCAGGCCCGGGTCAGGGGGAATGTGTCCATGGGCACATGGCGTGGCCGCCCGCGGGGCCCCTCGCCGAGGTGCGACTCGACGAGGGTCACGGCATCGACGGGCCAGCTCGGGCCGACGTACCCGTCGAGGAGCTGCACCCAGCTGGTCACGTCGTGCGGGAAGCGGGTCCGGGCCACGGTCAGGTGCGCATGGAAGCGGGCGCCGTCCACCTCGATCCCGGCCCGGGTCGCGGCGGCGCGGCAGCCGGTCGCAAGCCGGTCCAGCTCGGTGCGGCCGGCCTCGTCGAGGTCCAGCCCCGTCCAGATCACCCGCGCCCGCCCGACGTTCGGGAAGGCGCCGCCGCCGACGATGCGCGTCTCGCCTGCGGTACGCCGCGCGGCCGCGCGCCCGAGCCGCTCCACCAGGTCGTCGAGCTTCCGGTCCGGGACGCTGGCGAGGAACGCGAGCGTGACGTGCACCTGGTCGGACTGGACCCAGCGGAAGTCGCCCGCGTCGCGGCGTACGTCGAGGAACGCGTCCAGGTGGTCGAGCGCCTCCGGTGGCGGCACCAGCGCGGCGAACATGCGTCGGGCACCCCCGGCGTCGCGGCGACGAGAGCGCATCAGACGTGGGCGCCGATGGCCGATCCGATCGCGTAGGTCACGGCCATCGCGAACAGCCCGCCGGCGACGTTGCGGATCACCGCCTTGCGGACCGCGCCGTAGCCGAACCGCGCACTGGCCCACCCGGTGAGAGCCAGCGCCACCGCGACGGATGACACGGTGACCAGGATCCGCAGGTCCCGGGAGAACAGCGTGATCGTCAGCAGGGGCAGCAGCGCGCCGACCGTGAAGGCGAGCATCGAGGCGAGGGCGGCGTTCCAGGGGCTGGTGATGTCGTCGGGGTCGATGCCGAGCTCGGCCTCGGCATGCGCGCCCAGCGCGTCGTGCTCCGTCAGCTGCCTGGCCACCTCGAGCGCCAGGTCCTCGGTGAGCCCCTTGTCGACGTAGATCCCGGCGAGCTCCTCGAGCTCTTCCTCCGGCTCCTCCTGGAGCTCGCGCCGCTCCTTCTCCAGCAGCGCCAGCTCGGAGTCCTTCTGGGTGCTGACCGAGACGTACTCGCCGGCCGCCATGCTCAGCGCACCGGCCGCCAGGCCGGCCACGCCGTCGTTGGCCCCGAGGACGCCGGCGCGCAGCCAGTTGAGCCGGTTGATGGTGCCGCCCTCGTGGGGCTCGTGCTCGTGCGGACCGGCCTCGAGAGTGGTGACGTCGAGGTCGTCGGGGAGGCCGGGTTCGGTCTCCGGCGGCACCTCGGTGGTCATGGCTGGATGGTCGCCGTACCCGTCCCGCACTTCAAGCAAGGCAAGGCTGGGCTGCCCGTCAGGCCTCGGGCTCCGGCGCCTGCTCGATGTGCTTCGGCATCAGGCAGCAGACGACCACCAGCGCGACGGCGACGATGGCCGAGCCGACGAACGTCGTGTGGATCGCGGGCTCGAGGACGGACGGATCGAGGTGCTCGAGATCGGGCGTGGCGTGGCCGATCCGGTCGGTGACGCCGGCGTTGACCATGGCACCGAAGACGGCCACGCCGATTGCGCTCCCGACCGTCCGGGCGAACATCGTGGCGCCGGTGGTCACGCCACGCGACTGCCACGGCACCGCCGACTGGGCCGCGATCACCGCGGGTGCGACCGCGAAGCCGAACCCGAACCCCATGACGAAGCACGGCGCGGCGACGTGCAGCAGGCTGCTGTCGCCGTCGATGGTCAGCAGCAGAAGTGCGCCCGCCAGGCCGAACAGGGAGCCGAGCACCATCGTGGCGCGGAACCCGATGGACATGTACAACCGCCCGGCGTTCGCCGCCGACAGCGGCCAGCCAAGGGTGAGGGCCGCGACGGCGAACCCGGACATGACCGCGCCGTGACCCAGCACGCCCTGCGCGAACAACGGCACGTACGACGTGAGCCCGATGAGCAGCACGCCCACGACCAGCGAGGTGAGTATCGCGGGCAGGATCACGCGGTGCCGGAAGACCCACAGCGGCAGCACCGGCTCGGCGGCCCGTGTCTCGACGAGCACGAAACCGGCGAGCAGCACCGCGGCGGTGGCGAACAACCCGATGCTGACCGGTGAGGTCCAGGCCCACTCGACGCCGCCCTCGAGGAGGGCGAGCAACATCAGGATGCCACCGAGGCTGAGCAACGCTGCGCCGAGCACGTCGAGCCGGTGCCGCGTGCGGGCCACTTGCTCGTGGAAGTGCCGGAGCAGCATCCAGGCCGCGGCCGCGCCGATCGGCAGGTTGACGAAGAAGATCCACCGCCACGAGAGGTAGTCGGAGAACACGCCGCCCAGGGTCGGGCCGACGACAGAGGCGAGGGCCCACACGCTGGCGAGGTAGCCCTGCACCTTGGCCCGCTCCTGGATCGTGTAGATGTCGCCGACGATCGTCATGCCGATCGGCAGGACGGCACCTGCGCCGAGGCCCTGCACGGCGCGGAACGCGATCAGGCTCGTCATGCTCCACGCCAGGCCGCAGAGCAGCGAGCCCACCAGGAACAGGCCGACCCCCACCAGCATCATGGGCTTGCGGCCGTACTGGTCCGCGAGCTTGGAGTACAGCGGCACGGAGACTGCCTGCCCGAGCAGGTAGATCGAGAACAGCCACGGGAACTCGGTGAACCCACCGAGGTCGTCCACCACCGCCGGCACCGCGGTCGCGAGGATCGTGACGTCGATCGCGACCAGGCCGATGCTCAGCATCACCGCGAGCAGGATCGGCCCCCGCTCGCTCCGCAGCCCCACGTCGGCGCGGCTGACCGCGGGGGTTGCTGTCATGTAAGGCGGCAACCTCGGCGGGGCGCGGACCATTCCCGCGCAGTCGGGCGCCGACCGTAACCACCCGTAGGGGTTGGCGTGCGCGAACGCGCCAACGGGTACTCGCACCACGTGACCCCAGACCTCGACCTGACCCCGACGAGCGGTGTGCTTTGATCGATCCAACGCCAGCGACCACCCTGGCGCCGAACACGGAGGATCGGTTGGAGACCTGGCCGGGACGCGCCTACCCGCTGGGTGCGACGTTCGACGGGAGCGGCACCAATTTCGCGCTGTTCAGCGAGGTCGCCGACAAGGTCGAGCTCTGCCTGTTCGACGAGGCCGGGGCCGAGACTCGAGTCGAGCTCAACGAGGTCGACGCCTACGTGTGGCACGGGTACCTGCCGCGGGTCCAGCCCGGGCAGCGCTACGGCTACCGGGTGCACGGGCCGTGGGATCCGGAGCAGGGGCTGCGCTGCAACCCCGCCAAGCTCCTGCTCGACCCCTACGCCAAGGCCACCAGCGGCGACATCGACTGGAACCAGAGCCTGTTCGGCTACACCTTCGGCGACGAGGACTCGCGCAACGACGAGGACTCCGGCGCGCACATGACCAAGGGCGTGGTGATCAACCCGTTCTTCGACTGGGAGGGAGACCGCCGCCTCGACGTTCCCTACAACGAGTCGGTCATCTACGAGGCCCACGTCAAGGGGCTCACCCAGCTGCACGCCGACGTGCCCGAGGAGATCCGCGGCACCTACGCTGCCCTCTCCCACCCCGCCGTCACCGCCCACCTGACCAGGCTCGGGATCACCGCCATCGAGCTGATGCCGGTGCACCAGTTCATCCAGGACTCCACGCTGCTCGACAAGGGGCTGCGCAACTACTGGGGCTACAACACCCTCGGCTTCTTCGCCCCGCACGCGGCCTACGCCGCCAGCGGTGGCCAGACTCCGCAAGGTCAGCCCGGCCAGCAGGTCCAGGAGTTCAAGACCATGGTCAAGACCCTGCACGCCGCCGGGATCGAGGTGATCCTCGACGTGGTCTACAACCACACCGCGGAGGGCAACCACCTCGGTCCGACGCTGAGCATGAAGGGCATCGACAACCCGGCGTACTACCGCCTCGTCGATGACGACAAGCGCTACTACATGGACTACACCGGCACCGGCAACTCCCTCAACGTGCGGCACCCACACTCGCTCCAGCTGATCATGGACTCGCTGCGCTACTGGGTGACCGAGATGCACGTCGACGGGTTCCGGTTCGACCTGGCCTCCACCCTGGCCCGGGAGTTCTACGACGTGGACCGCTTGGCGACGTTCTTCGAGCTCGTCCAGCAGGACCCGGTGGTCAGCCAGGTGAAGCTCATCGCCGAGCCCTGGGACATCGGCCCCGGCGGCTACCAGGTCGGCGGCTTCCCACCGCAGTGGACGGAGTGGAACGGCGCCTACCGCGACACCGTCCGCGACTTCTGGCGCGGCGAGCCGTCGCTGGGCGACTTCGCCTCCCGGGTCGCCGGGTCGGCCGACCTCTATGAGCACACCGGGCGCCGGCCGGTGGCCAGCATCAACTTCGTGACCGCCCACGACGGCTTCACGCTGCGCGACCTCGTCTCCTACAACGAGAAGCACAACGAGGCAAACGGAGAGGACGGCAAGGACGGCGAGAGCCACAACCGGTCGTTCAACCACGGAGCCGAGGGGCCGACAGACGATCCGGTGATCCTGGCGAAGCGGTCCCGGGCGCAGCGCAACTTCCTGGCCACCCTGCTGCTCAGTCAGGGCACCCCGATGCTGCTGCACGGCGACGAGATGGGCCGCACCCAGCACGGCAACAACAACACCTACGCCCAGGACAACGAGCTCAGCTGGGTGCACTGGGACCAGGCCGACGAGCCGCTGATCGAGTTCACGGGCGCGCTCATCGACCTGCGGCGCCGGCACCCGACGTTCCGTCGTCGGCGGTTCTTCACCGGTACGACGGTGCGCACCGGCGGGGGCGAGCGGCTCAACGACATCGTCTGGCTGCACCTCACGGGTCACCCGATGGAGGACGGCGACTGGGACTCGTCTGATTCCGGGGCAGGCGCACAGGCCATCGGCATGTATCTCAACGGCCACGGCATCGCCGGCAAGGACGCCCGCGGCGGGACCATTACCGACGCCCACATGCTGCTCTACTTCAACGCGGACGGGCCGGCCGAGGTGACCCTGCCCCCCGAGGAGTACGCCGTGGCCTGGGACATCGTCATCGACACCGGCGGCACTCCCGACGCGGTCGAGGTGCTCAAGGCCGGAGCGACCGTCCCGCTGAAGGAGAACAGCCTGGTCGTCCTGCGCGAGTACGCCGAGCCCACCATCGAAGCCGACCACTCCGTCGCCGCGTCGGTGGCGGCTCAGGCGGCCAGAGGCTAGGGCGTGTCTCCCCTCGTGCCGGATCGACCTACCCCCGTCAGTACCTACCGGCTCCAGATCACCTCGGACTTCGACCTCTTCGAGGCCACTCGGCGGCTGGCGTACCTGCACGACCTCGGCGTCGACTGGGTCTACCTCTCGCCGCTGCTCGCGGCCGAGCCCGGCAGCCAGCACGGGTACGACGTGGTCGCCCACGATCGCGTGGACGAGTCGCGAGGCGGGGCGGCCGGGCTCGCCGCGCTGTCGGCCGAGGCGCGGCGCCTCGGCATGGGGGTGCTCGTCGACATCGTGCCCAACCACGTCGGCATCGCCACCCCGACCCCGGGCACGTGGTGGTGGGACGTGCTGGAGCACGGCGAGGGGTCCGCGTACGCGTCGTACTTCGACATCGACTGGGCCGCCGGCGACGGCCGGGTGCTGCTGCCGCTGGCTCCGGGAACGTCGTTGCCGGACGAGCAGCACTACCGGTTGATCGACTGGCGGCGCGGGGACTCCGAGCTCAACTACCGGCGCTTCTTCACGGTGACCTCGCTGGCCGGCATTCGTGTCGAGGAGCCGGAGGTGTTCGAGGCCTCGCACGTCGAGATCCGGCGGTGGTTCGACGAAGGCCTGGTGGACGGGCTGCGGGTCGATCACCCGGACGGGCTGCGCGACCCCGCGGGCTACCTCGAGCGGCTGTCCGCGCTGACCCGCGGCTCCTACGTCGTGGTCGAGAAGATCCTCGAGCCCGGGGAGGCCCTGTCGCCCTCGTGGGTGTGTGCGGGGACCACGGGATACGACGCGCTCGCGCTGGTCGACCGGGTGCTCACCGATCCCGGAGGGGTCGCCGCGCTGGATGCGCTCGACCCGACGAACTACCAGGAGCTCGTGCACGCGACCAAGCGCGCGGTCGCCGACGGCCCACTGCAGGCCGAGGTCCGGCGGATCGTCCGCGAGCTTCCGAGCCCGGTGGTTGAGGAGGTTGCGCAGCAACCGTCTCGAGACCCCGGTGAGCTGGTGGACGCCGTTGCCGAGCTGATGGCGTGCTTCCCGGTCTACCGCTCCTACCTGCCCGAGGGCGGCGCCCACCTCGACGAGGCGTTCGCGCAGGCGCGCACGCGTCGGCCCGACCTCGAGATCGCGCTGGCCGCACTCGAGCCGGTGCTGGGCGATCCGGACGAGGCCGCCGCAAAACGGTTCCAGCAGACCAGCGGGATGGTGATGGCCAAGGGAGTCGAGGACTGCGCGTTCTACCGCTACTCACGGCTCACCTCGCTCAACGAGGTCGGCGGCGACCCGAGCGTCTTCTCGGTCCCGGTGGCGCAGTTCCACGACGCGATGGCGCGACGCCAGGCCGAGTGGCCGGACGCGATGACCTGCCTCAGCACCCATGACACCAAGCGGAGCGAGGACGTCCGCGCCCGCATCACCGTGCTGTCCGAGGCGCCGGAGCTCTGGTCCCGCACGCTGGCCACGCTGCTCGACGCGGCACCGCTCCCGGACCCCCGCTTCGGCAGCCTGCTCTGGCAGGCGGCGTACGGCGCCTGGCCGATCTCGAGGGAGCGACTGCACGCGTACGCCGAGAAGGCGGTGCGCGAGGCCGGCGACCACACCTCGTGGACCGACCCGGACCCGGCGTACGAGAGATCGGTGCATGCCGCCGTCGATGCCGCTTTCGACGACCAGCGGGTGCGTGTCGCCCTCGAGGAGCTGGACGCGGCGCTGGGCGAGGCGGGGCACGCCAACTCCCTCGCCGCCAAGCTGGTCTCGCTCACGATGCCGGGCGTCCCGGACGTCTACCAGGGCAGCGAGACCGGAGACCGAAGCCTGGTCGACCCGGACAACCGCCGCCCGGTCGACTTCGACAGCGCGGCTGCGACGCTGGCCGACGGGTCGTGCCCCAAGCAGGCCGTGACCGCGCAGGCGCTCCGGCTCAGGCGCGACCGGCGCGACCTGTTCACCGGCTACACCCCGATCGTGGCCGAGGGACCGGCTGCCGAGCACGTGCTGGCGTTCGACCGCGGTGGCGCGGTCACGATCGTGACCCGGCTCCCGGTCGGCCTTGCCGCCAGGGGCGGGTGGGACGACACGACGCTCACCCTTCCCGACGGCAGCCACCGGGTGGCCGACCTCCTCGGGGACAGCCCGGTGCGCCTGTGGGTGCGGGAGGACGGGTGAGCTCTCCACAGCGTGGCCCCTACGACGTGTGGGCGCCTCGGGCCACCCGGCTCCGGCTGTCGCTGGGCGATGCCACCGTCGAGATGGTCCGCGGCGAGGACGACTGGTGGTCGCCGACGGACCTGCCTCACCAATTCAGCACAGCGCTGCAGGACTCTCGGGAGGTCGACTACGGCTACCTGATCGACGACGCTGACGACTCAGCCACGCCGCGACCCGACCCCCGGTCGCGGCGTCAGCCGGCGGGCGTCCACCAGCGCTCGCGAACCCACGACCCCGCCCAGTTCGCGTGGACCGACCAGACCTGGACCGGTCGTCAGCTGGCCGGCGCCGTGGTCTACGAGCTGCACGTCGGGACGTTCACCCCCGAGGGCACCTTCGACGCGGCGCTCGGCCGGCTCGACCACCTGCGCGACCTCGGCGTCGACTTCGTGGAGCTGATGCCGGTCAACGCGGTCAACGGCACCCACAACTGGGGCTACGACGGTGTGCTCTGGTATGCCGTCCACGAGCCGTACGGCGGCCCGGAGGGCTACCAGCGGTTCGTCGACGGCTGCCACGCGGCCGGCCTGGGTGTGATCCAGGACGTGGTCTACAACCATCTCGGCCCCTCGGGGAACTATCTGCCGCTCTTCGGTCCCTACCTCAAGGAGGGCGCCAACACCTGGGGTGACCTGGTCAACCTCGACGGCGAGGGTTCGGCCGAGGTTCGCGGCTACATCCTCGACAACGTCCGGATGTGGCTGGCGGACTACCACGTCGACGGGCTGCGCCTCGACGCCGTACACGCGCTCGCTGACGCCTCCGACCCCCATCTGCTCGAGGAGATGGCGATCGAGGTGGCCGCCCTGTCGGCGCACCAGCGCCGGCCGCTGACGCTGATCGCCGAGTCGGACCTCAACGACCCGACCCTGATCACGCCGCGGGAGGCCGGTGGGTACGGCCTGGACGCGCAGTGGAGCGACGACTTCCACCATGCCCTGCACGTCGCGCTCACCGGCGAGACGCACGGCTACTACGCCGACTTCGAGCCGCTGGGCGCACTGGCCAAGGCGTGCGAGCGCGGGTTCTTCCACGACGGCACCTGGTCGTCGTTCCGCGAGCGCGACCACGGTGTGCCGATCGACACTGCGGCGATGCCGACGTGGCGGCTGGTGGTCTGCAGCCAGAACCACGACCAGGTCGGCAACCGCGCGGTCGGCGACCGGATCACCGAGGCGCTCGACGACGACCAGCTCGCCTGTGCCGCACTGCTGACGCTGTGCGGGCCGTTCACGCCGATGCTGTTCCAGGGCGAGGAGTGGGCGGCGTCGACGCCGTTCCAGTTCTTCACCTCGCACCCCGAGCCGGAGCTGGGCCGGGCCACCGCCGAGGGCCGGATCGCGGAGTTCGCCCGGCACGGCTGGGATCCCGACCGGGTGCCGGACCCGCAGGACCCGGGGACGTTCACGCGGTCCCGCCTGGACTGGACGGAGGTGGAGTCCGACCGCGGCCGGCGGATGCTGGGTGTCTACCAGGAGCTGGGCCGGCTTCGACGCGAGCACAGCGACCTCACCGACCCGGCGTTCGCGCGCACCGAGTGCCGCGCCGACGAGGCGGCGCGGTTCTTCACGATGCGGCGCGGTCGGCTGCTGGTCCTGGTCAACTTCGGCGACCAGCCGCTGGCCGCCGAGGTGGGCGAGGTCGAGGTGCTGTTCGAGACCGAGTCGGGGGTGGCCGTCGACGGTGACGTGCTCCGCCTGCCCGCGCACGCGGGCGCGCTGGTCCGGCCCGTCGACCAGGGCGTGGCTAGAGCTGGCTGAGGTCGACGACCTCGTCCTCGGCCGGCGCCTCGACCTCGAACGACTCGTTGAAGTCGCTGAACTCGAGCGAGCCGGCGTCGGTGCCGTCGGTGCGCTCGAGCTTGAGCAGGTAGTGCTTGCCTTCGATGAGCACGTAGCCGGTGGCGGGGCCCTGGTCGTCCGACTTCTCGACCTTGACGACGTCCTGCCCGTCGATCGTGTCGGTACCGACGGTCTTGTAGTCGCCCTTGCTGCCGCTGTCGTCGCTGAAGATGTTGTCGAAGAAGGCATCGAGGTCGCAGAACTGCGCGAAGTTCGCGTCGGTGTCGAGGACCCACTTGTCGCCGACCGCCGCGATGATCGCGTCGGCCTGGTCGGGGGCCTGGGCCCGCCAGAACGCCTCGTCGGGCCTGAACCAGTTGACGCCGTCCTTGGCCAGCACCTCTGCGGTGCCGTCCCCGATCCCGATGGTGCCGGTGCAGTCACCGGCCGAGCTGGCCTGGATGTCGAGCGTGATCGACGAGCCGGTGCTGTTGACCTCGCCGCTGTAGTTGACCTCGTCGAGGTCCTTCATGTCCGCCTTTGCGGCGTCGGCGATCTTGTTGCCCGACTGCTTGGCGAAGTCACTGTCGCCACCGCCGTCGCCACCGCAGCCGGCCACGACGACGAGGGTGGCCAGCGCAGCGACGGTGCGAAGGCGGAGTGAGGGCTTCATGGACGCGCATCATAGGTGGCGCGCGCGGGGGACAGTCAGACGCCGGCCGGCTCGGGGTCCGGGTTCGCGTTGGGAGCTGCGGCAGGCCCGGGCTCCGTGCCCTCGCGGAAGCCGAACCGTTCCCACCACCGGGCCAGCGGGCCGGGCGCCCACCAGTTGTAGCGGCCGAGCAGCTTCATCGTGGCCGGGACCAGCAGGGCGCGGACGATGGTCGCGTCGATCAGCAGCGCGACGAGCATGCCGATGCCGATCATCTTCATGAAGACGATGCCGCTGAGCGCGAACGCCCCGATCACGACCGCGAGCAGCACGGCGGCGCTGGTGATGATCCGGCCGGTCTTCTGGACGCCGGTCGCGACCGCGATGTCGTTACTCTGCCCGTCCTTGGCGGTCCGGTCGTACTGCTCGCGGATCCGGGAGAGCAGGAAGACCTCGTAGTCCATGGACAGCCCGAACAGGATCGCCAGCATCAGGATCGGGTTGGTGGCGTCGAGGAAGCCCTGCGGGGTGAAGTCGAGCAGACCCGAGAGGTGACCGTCGCTGAAGATCCAGGCGACCACGCCGAACGACGCGGTGATCGAGAACAGGTTCATCACGACCGCCTTGACCGGCAGGACCAGCGAGCCGAATGCAATGAACAGCAGCACCAACATGACGCCCGCCACGATCAGGCCCATCCAGGGCAGGTGCGCCCCGACCGAGGAGATGAGGTCCACGGTGTTCGCGCTCATGCCGCCGACGAGCACAGACCCGGACGCCGGGTCGACCTCGCGGATCGACGTCACGACCTCCTGGCTGGGCTCGCTCTGGCTGTTGCCGGCCCACGAAGCCCGCAGCAGCGTGGTGCCGCCCGCGCTCGCCACCGGCTCGACGGCGAGCACGCCGTCGACCGCGGACACCTGCTCGACGTACGCCGCCACGTCGGACTCCGAGGCGCCGCGGACCAGCAGCGACGCGGTCGAGGTCTCGGGACCGAACTCCGAGAGCTTGTCGGCGGCGACGTGGGCCGGGGCGTCGGCCGGGAGCACGCGGTAGTCGACGCTGCCCCACGACACGTTCAGGAAGGGCGAGGCGAGCAGCAGCAGGCCGGTGACGGTGCCCGCGATCACCAGCCAGGGCCGACGCATGACTCCGCGGGCCAGCGCAGCCCAGCGTCCGTGGGCGTCGTTCACCTCGACGGGTCGGTGCCGGCGCCAGGGCAGCCGGCCGGCGTCGACCCTCCGGCCGAGCAGTCGCAGCGTCGCCGGGAGCACCGTGAGCGCGGCCAGCATCGCGACCAGGACCGCGGCCATGCCGCCGTACCCCATGCTCCGCAGGAATGCCTGCGGGAAGATCAGCAGGCTGGCCATCGCGGCGGCAACGGTCAGTCCGGAGAACAGCACGGTCCGGCCCGCCGTGGTCATGGTGCGCCTGATCGCCGTGGCCGCCGCGTCCGGGTCGTCGGCCGGCAGCAGCGCGAGCTCCTCGCGGAAGCGGCTGACCATGAAGAGCGCGTAGTCGATCGCCAGGCCGATGCCGAGGAGCGAGATCACGTTGACCGAGAAGACCGAGACCTCGGTGAACATGGAGATCACCCGCACCATGGCCAGCGCGCCGACCATGGCGATCAGCCCGACGAGCGCGGGCATGAAGGCAGCGACCAGGCTGCCGAAGATCAGCAGGGCCAGGAGCAGCACGACGGGCATCGAGATCGCCTCGGCGCGGGCCAGGTCCTCACTGGTGATCTCGTTGACGTCGTTGAACACCGCGAACGCGCCGGCGAGGTCTGTTTCCAAGGTGTCGGCCGGTGCCTCGAGCGTCGGGGCCAGCTCGTCGTAGTTGGACAGGTACTCGTCCTGGCTGTCGCCGGCCAGCGAGATGAGCACCTGGGCCGAGTGACCGTCGGTGCTGACCAGGCGGGCGGACTCCGGAGCGGCGTAGTAGGGGATGACGGTGCTGGTGGTGCCCGGCGTGAGCCCGGCGACCACCTGCTCGACGGCCGACCGGAACTCCGGGTCGGCCGCGGTGAGGTCGTCGCTGCTGTAGATGGCGACCACGTCGATGGTCTGGTTGCCGAAGGTGTCCCGCTCGGCGGCCAGCTCCCTGGCCGACTCGGAGCTCGCGTCGTCGAACCCGCCCTGGGAGAGGTGGTCGAAGACGCCGAAGCCGTAGGCTCCCGCGGCGACCATCACGGCCAGCCCGGCCAAGAGGACGGCCAGGGCCCGGCGGGCCACGAATGCTCCCCAGCGCTCGATCATGGTGACTCCTGTAGTGAACGTCCATCCGTTTAGTGAACGGTGTAAACCGTAAACGGTGTAAACTCCCGCTGTCAACGGCGAAGGGAAACGATGTCCGAGCAGGTGCAGACCAGGCGCGAGCGCCAGCGCGAGGCGACCTACGACGAGATCGTGTCGGCCTCACGCGCCCTCCTCGCCGAGGGGGCCGAGCTGTCGCTGCGCGCCGTCGCCGGCCGGATGGGGATGACTCCGCCGGCGCTGTACCGCTACGTGACCAGCTACCAGGACCTCGTCGACCTGGTCGCCTTCGAGATCGACAAGGCGGCCACCGAGACGTTCGCCGCGGCGGCCGACGCGCTCCCCGAGGACGACTACGCAGGACGGTTGGTCGCCTCGACCGTCGAGTTCCGGATGTGGGCGCTGGCCAACCCACGCGAGTTCGGCCTGGCGTTCGCGAACCCGATCGCCGATGCGAAGAGCGCACGGCGCGAGATGCTCACCCTGTCGTGCTCGGGGCACCTGTGCACTGACCAGATGCGCGCACTGTGGGAGCACAACCACCACCCGATCCCCGCGCTCGACGAGCTACCGCCGGCGGTTCGCGAGGCCGTCCTCGATCCTCTGATCCCGGCCGAGGTCGACGGGCTGGCGACCGAGGACCGCGGCCTGCTCTGGATCTACATGCTGGGCTGGAATGTGCTCTACGGCGTGGTCGCGCTCGAGGTCTTCGGCCACATGGATCCCCGGATCATCGAGTCCGGCGAGATGTTCATCCACGTGGTCAAGACGTTCGCCCCGACGATCGGACTGGCCGACGACGTGGACCGCCTGGAGGCGATGGTCCGCGCGCGGTTGGCGCGCAGCTGAACCAGCTGGCTCAGCCGAGCTCGCCGCCGTAGTTGGGCAGCCGGTAGGCCCGCTCGTAGCCGTCGCCCACGAAGTCGGTGTCGTTGTTGCCGATGTTGGCGATCAACGTGTAGCCCGCGTCGATGAAGTTGTCGCGGCACCGCTGCTTGCCGTCCGGCAGGGTCTCGCCCTTCTTGCGCAGGCACAGCCGGGCGACCGGGTATCCAACCCGTTTCAGCTGTCTGATGGTCCGGGCTCGCTGGTCGGCGCTGCGGCCGGTGTTGAACACCATCGCGACGTGCTTGCGCTGCAACAGCCCCGAGAACCGCAGCATCAGCGGGATCGCACCGCCGCCGTCGTAGTGGGTCGCGATCACCGTGTTGTCGATGTCGAAGTTGATCGCCAGCCTCTCGCCCTCGTCGGCCGCCGCCACGCGCTGCCGCACGTAGACACGCGAGCCCTGCATCGCGGCGTCGACGTCGGCCAGCCACTGCTCCCGCGTCGGGGCCTTGCGGGCGTGCGCCGCGTCGGGCGCCGCGGACGCCTCCACCGTGACGGCACTCGGCCCGCACGCGAGCGCTGCGGCGGTGAGCAGTGCGAGGAGCCTGGTCATGGCGTCACCGTAACCGCCCGGACAGCTCCTCCACCCACGCGGGCACCAGCTCGCTGGCCGGGCCGTGCCGGGCCTCGTCGAAGAGGTGGCTGCCCTCGCTGGGCACCAGGTTCAGCTCGAGTGTCCGGGCGCCGTACGCCGACGCCGCCTGCACGAACCCGGCTGCCGGGTAGACCGCACCCGACGTGCCGATCGACACGAACAGGTCGGCCGTCTCGAGGGCGGCGAAGATCCGGTCGAGCTCGTAGGGCAGCTCGCCGAACCAGACCACGTCAGGACGCAGCTCGCTGACACCGCAGCCGGGACAGGGCGGGAGGTCGCCCAGGTCACTCCGCCACGGCGTGCGGGCTCCGCAACCGCGGCAGAGGGCGGACAGCAGCTCGCCGTGCATGTGCAGCACCCGGGTCGAGCCGGCGCGCTCGTGCAGGTCGTCGACGTTCTGGGTGACGACCAGCAGGTCGTCGCCCAGCGCCGCCTCGAGCCGGGCCAGCGCGTGGTGCGCGGGATTGGGCTCGACGGTGGCGAGCGCGGACCGCCGGGCGTCGTAGAACCGGTGCACCACGTCCGGCTGTCGCTCGAAGGCCTCGGGGGTGGCGACGTCCTCGACCCGGTGGCTCTCCCAGAGCCCGTCCGCGTCGCGGAACGTCGGCACGCCGCTCTCGGCGGAGATGCCAGCACCGGTGAGGACGACGACCCGCACCGACTACATGCCGCCCTGGTAGTAGTCGATGATGTCGGCGCCGGAGATCGGCCGGTCGGTCTTGCGGCCGAGGAAGAACACACTGCTCGCGGCGTCGACCGAGTGCTTCGGGTCCAGGAACCGGTCGAGGTAGCTGAGCCAGAAGAAGCAGAGCGACACGATCCGGCCCAGCGGGACCGAACGGGTGAGGGCCCGGACGAAGTAGTCGACCGACCATCGCAACGCCGTACCGGCACCGGCCACCGAGCCGGAGTCGATCCGTTCGAAGCTGCGGAACAGGAACCGGTGCCCGCTGTCGGTGAAGCGAGTGAAGTCGTAGGGGCCTTCGTGCACCTGCTGGAGGAACGGCGTGTCCGCGTAGACGATGCCGCCGATGCGCAGCACGCGGTGGATCTCCTGGGCGACGACGGTCGGCTCCAGCACGTGCTCGAGGACCGCTTGGACGACCACCCCGTCCACGCTGCCGTCGGCCAGCGGGATCGCGTGGCCGTCGCCGATGAACTGCACGTCCGGGCTGCTGTAGACGTCGAAGGAGATCAGGTCGATCGACCCGTCGGCGTACAGGTCCTCGAGGCCGTCGCCGACGGCGCCGCCGCCGACCACCAGCACCCGGGGCCGGCGCCCGTTCGCCGGTGCATCGGCACGGAGCAGCTCGAGCATCCGGCCGACGTTGGCGGGCGCGGTCTTGTTGGCCGGGTGCAGCAGGTGGCGGAGCGGTACGGCGAGCCCGGACCGCCGCACCTCGGACGCGCCCTCGGCCGCACGCAGCCGGTCCGCGTCGAGCACGCTGCGCTCGAAGTCGACCAGCGCCGGCACGCCCGCCACCACCGGGAACGCCTCGTCGGCGTAGCGGCACGACGCGCCGACGCAGTGCCACTCCCCACCCTCGTGCCGCACCCGGCTCGCGCAGCGAGGGCAGATGAACAGGTCATGGTCGACCATGTCCTGGAGGGCGAGCACGGCCACAGACTAAGTCCCGGGTCAGCGTGGCGTGTGGACGGTGACGACGTAGCCGGCGGCCTCGTCGAAGGCGGTGCGGTCCCAGGTCGACCAATGCTCGACGGGCTCGAGGCCGGCAGCGGCGAAGGCTGCGTCGACCTCGGCGAGCGGGGTGACCGGGCAGCTGCCCGGGAGGTGCTCGGCATCGAGCCCGAAGCCGCAGACGAGCCGCCCTCCGGCCGCGAGGTGCGCGACGAGCCGGTCCGCGGCGGCGGGCAGCGTCCCGGGCTCCAGCAGCGGGATGGTGTTGCCCGCCAGCAGCACCAGGTCGAAGGTGCGGCCGAGGTCGAAGGTCGACAGGTCCGCCTGGTGCCAGTCGAGGCCCGGTGCGTCGCGGCGCGCGACGGCGAGCATCGTTTCGTCCACGTCGACCCCAGCGACGTCGTACCCCAGCTCGGCGAGATGTACGGCGATGCGCCCGGTGCCGCAGCCGGCGTCGAGGACCGACGCGGGAGGGTCCACGAGCCCGGTCACGAAGGTCGCCTCTCCGTGCACGTCCTGCCCGCGCTCGGCCAGCTGGCGGAACCGGTCGGCGTACCTCTCGGCGTAGTCAGCACCCGCGGTCTCGCGGGCGATCCGCTTCCAGAGGGACACGGCTAGTAGTACCAGGGGAACGGCGACCAGTCGGGATCGCGCTTCTCGAGGAACTGGTCGCGGCCCTCCTGCGCCTCGTCGGTCATGTAGGCGAGCCGGGTGGTCTCGCCGGCGAACAGCTGCTGGCCGACCAGACCGTCGTCGATGAGGTTGAAGGAGTACTTCAGCATCCGCTGAGCGGTCGGCGACTTGCCGTTGATCAACCGTCCCCACTCCAGCGCGGTGGCCTCGAGCTCGGCGTGCGGGACCGCGCGGTTGACCGCACCCATCCGGACGCCGTCCTCGGCGGAGTACTCCTGGCCGAGGAAGAAGATCTCGCGAGCGAACTTCTGGCCGACCTGGCGGGCCAGGTATGCCGAGCCGAATCCGCCGTCGAACGAGCCGACGTCGGCGTCGGTCTGCTTGAAGCGGGCCTCCTCCTTGCTGGCGATGGTCAGGTCGCAGACGACGTGCAGGCTGTGGCCGCCTCCGGCGGTCCAGCCGGGCACCACGCAGACGACGATCTTGGGCATGAACCGGATCAGCCGCTGCGCCTCGAGGATGTGCAAACGACCCAAACGTGCCTGGTCGACTGGCCCCGCCACCTGACCACCATCAGACCCAACCGACGCCTCGTACTGGTATCCGGTCCGGCCGCGGATCCGCTGGTCGCCGCCGGTGCAGAACGCCCACTTGCCGTTCGCCGCGCTCGGCCCGTTGCCGGTGAGCAGCACGCAGCCGACGTCGCTGGAGGTGCGGGCGTGCTCGAGCACGCGGAGCAGCTCGTCCACGGTGTGCGGCCGGAACGCGTTGAGCACGTCGGGCCGGTCGAAGGCGATCCGGACGGTGCCATGCGCCCGGGCCCGGTGGTAGGTGAGGTCGGTCAGATCCTCGAAGCCCGGGACGTCGTTCCAGGCGTCCGGGTCGAAGGTCTCCGACACTCCGTCGAGCGCAGCCATGGCGCTACTGTGCCTCATGCTCAGCGGACGAATCCCAGCTGTGCTGGCCGCGCTGCTCCTTGGGTCGCTCCTCGCCGTGCCGCTGTCGGCGCCGGCTCAGGCCGGGACCCGCTCCCTGCTGGACAACGACGACTACGACGTCCTGCACCGTGACATCGACATGGCCAAGCTCAAGGTCACCTACGACGGCAAGGGCGTCCGCGCCACCATCACGATGAAGGACCTGCGCAAGAAGAAGCGGCTTCGCATCTTCGTCGGGATGGTGACGCGGGTCGACGACACCGACCCCAACTCACCGGAGTTCGGCAACTTCATCGAGTTCCGGCTCAACGAGAAGCGCAAGCAGAAGGTCGTGGACTGGGTGACGACCCCCGCCACCAACGGCTACGTGAAGGAGAAGTGCTCGGGAGTCAAGGTCAGGGCGAACTACAGGACGGACAAGCTCAAGTTCAAGCTGCCCAACCGCTGCGCTCGCTTCGACCTGGCTCGCGGGTACGTCGACACCTGGGCCTCGGCGCGCAAGTTCTCGAAGGCGTCCTGGGACGAGGGCTCGCCAGCGCTCACCACCGGTGACTGGTTCGACACCACCTACGACCTGGTCGTCTTCCGCTGACGGCCGAACCTCTCTCGGGCACGGCTCCAGGCGACATCCCGGCCGCGCTCGCGGAGCCGACGGTCGTCCCGCCGACGCGCTGGGTGGCCCTGCTGGCGGTGGCAAGCGTCGGACTGTGGGCCGGGTTCTTCGGGCCGATCTCGGTGCTGCTGGCCCAGCAGGCCGAGGCGCTCGATCCGGCCAACAAGGAGCAGGTGCTCGCGCTCGTCACCGGGGTCGGTGCGCTGGTGTCGGTGATCTGCAACCCGCTGGCCGGCGCCTTCTCGGACCGTACGACGCTGCGCGCCGGCCGCCGGCTGCCGTGGCTGGTCGGCGGCGCGCTCGGCGGGGCGCTCTCGCTCGCCGTGCTGTCGGTCGCGCCGAACGTCGCGGTGATGGTGCTCGGCTGGTGCGGAGTGCAGGCCGCGCTCAACGCGATGCTGGCCGCGGTGACCGCGATGATCCCCGACCAGGTGCCCAGCAGCCGCCGCGGCCGGATCGGCGGGATCGTCGCGGTGGCGCAGACCATCGGTATCGTCGCCGGGACCGGCATCGCGGCCGCGACGGGCAGCATCGCCGCCGGGTACCTTTCCATCGCGGCGTTCCTGCTGGTGCTCGCGGTCCCGTTCTCGCTGTCCTCGCACGACCTCGCGCTGCCGCGCGAGGCACGGCCGGCGTTCGACGTACGCCCCTTTCTCCGGTCCTTCTGGATCTCGCCTCGGATGCATCCAGACTTCGGCTGGGCCTGGCTGACCCGGTTCCTGGTCAACCTCGGAAACGCCCTCGGGCTGCTCTACCTCCTCTACTTCCTTCAGGACGTGGTCGGTTACAGCTCCGAAGAGGCCGAGGACCGGGTCTTCCTGCTCACCGCGGTCTACGCGCTCACGCTGGTGCTGACCACGGTGGTCTTCGGCGCATGGAGCGACCGCCTGGGACGACGCAAGGTGTTCGTGATCTGGTCGGGGCTGGTGTCCGGCTCAGCGGCGGTCCTGCTCGGCGTCGGGCAGAGCTGGCCGGCCGCGTTGGCCGCGGCCGTCGTGATGGGCTGCGCCTACGGCATCTACACGGCCGTCGACTTCGCGCTGATCACCGAGGTGCTGCCCGCCGCGGTCGACCGGGCCAAGGACCTTGGCGTCATCAACATCGCCAACGCCCTCCCCCAGGTGCTGGCGCCGGTGCTGGCCGGCGTACTCCTCGCAGTGGTGGAGGCCTCCGGTGGCGTGATCGAGTCGGAGGGCCACGGCTTCTCGACGGGATACTTCACGCTCTACCTGTTCGCGTTCCTCGCGAGCGTGCTGGGTTCGGTGTTCGTCACCCGGATCCGCGGCGTCGCCTGACGCCGGAGGAATGCCGGAGCACCGGCTCGGGTTCTGGACTG
The DNA here is from genome assembly GCA_963817125.1 of uncultured Actinomycetota bacterium. Classification (GTDB taxonomy): domain Bacteria; phylum Actinomycetota; class Actinomycetes; order Propionibacteriales; family Nocardioidaceae; genus Nocardioides. The sequence goes on along the minus strand of CAWFNB010000004.1, from coordinate 203,551 downwards.
ACGTGACACTTCAAGGTGAGTACCAGCCCAGCGCGGCCGAGTGGGTCCGCGACCAGGTCGAGAAGTACGAGGCGTCCGGCGGTGCCGAGGCCAACATCCTCCGTGGCCGCCCTGAGTGGCCGATCGTGGTGATCACCTCGGTGGGCCACAAGAGCGGCAAGCTGCGGAAGAACCCGGTGATGCGGGTCGAGCACGACGGCGTGTACGCCGCGGTCGCCTCGCAGGGTGGCGCTCCGACGCATCCGGAGTGGTACCACAACTTCATCGCCCACCCGCAGGTCGACCTGCAGGACGGCCCCGAGCCGCACGAGTACGTCGCGCGCGTCGCCGAAGGCGCCGAACGCGACGAGTGGTGGGAGCGCTGTGTGGCCCAGTACGCGCCGTACGCCGACTACCAGGAGAAGACCGACCGCGAGATCCCGGTGTTCCTGCTGGAGCGGGTCTGACCGGTTCCGGGCTGGCGGAATCCCCGGGCGCCCGGGGATTCTGGCCCCGGACGGGCGTTGCAACGGCCACCCAGGGCCAGTTTCCCCGGTCACCCGGTGAATCATGTGACCAGTGGGACGTCAGGGCCGCGCCAGCGAGGCGGCCAGGCCGACCAGGTGACCGAGCCGGGCCAGCTCGGACTCGACGAACTCGGGGCCGCCGCGGCGACCGATCACCACGACGTCGTTGCCGTCGATCCGGGCTCCGGCGTACAGGTTGACCTCGTCGCCGTTCACGTCGAGCCGGGATGCCTTCTCGATCTCGACGAACGGCAGCTCCTTCGGCGCCGCGTCCGTGGCGCGCAGGATGCCCTTGCTGCGGTGGATCCGCATCGCCCAGTCCGCGCGGAAGGCGACCGGCAGCAGGTCGACCACCCGGTCCAGCGCCTCGGCCGGTTCGGCGGTCAGCTCCTCGACCACCTCGAGGTCGAGGAAGATGTTGCCGCCGGCGGCGTACCGGCTGATCCACATGACCTGGACGCCCTCGAGCGCGTTGCACGCGGACACGATCGAGTCGGGCATCGCGCCCCCGTGCAGCTCGAGCAGGACGTCGTCGACCGCCATACCGTCGCGCTTCTCGACGATCTCGATCGCCTCGATGTCGCCCCCGGACTCACCGATCGTCGTCGCGACCCGACCGAGCGATCCGGGGACGTCGGGCAGCTCGACGCGCAGCAGGAACGGCACTCATCCGACCCTAGGTCATCTCCATGACGTGGATGTTTCCGGCCTCTCAGGGTGCGGACTGGCCGGCCAGCCGCTGACGGAGACCGGTGGCGCGCACGGCCCGGCGGCCGATGGCGGCGCGTACGTCGCCCGGTGAGCCCACCACGACCACGCGCTCGCGGGCGCGGGTGATCGCGGTGTAGAAGAGCTCGCGGGTGAGCAGCCGGGACTCGGGTGGCGGCAGGATCACCACGACCTCCTTGGCCTGGCTCCCCTGGCTCTTGTGGATGGTCATCGCGTGCATGGTCTCGACCTGGGCCAGCCGGCTGGTGGCGAGGTCGAGCCGGCCGCTGCTCCCGGCGACCGCGGCACGCAGGGCCCGGCCAGGGCTGCCTGCCGGTGGCCGGACCGCAACGCCGGTGTCGCCGTTGAAGATGCCGAGGCCGTAGTCGTTGGCGGTGACCAGCAGGGGGCGGCCGGCGTACCAGGTGGACCAGAGCGGCTCGCCGGTCTCCTCCCCCAGCCACCGCTCGACCTGGGAGTTCCACTGCCGCACGCCGTAGGGACCCTCGCGGTGGGCGCAGAGCAGCCGCTTGTCGTCGAGCAGCTCGAGGGCTCGATCGGCGTCGCCGGCTTCGGCCGCCCTCAGGATGGCGACGGCGTGCGGCGCGACCAGGGCTCGGACCCGTGCCGCCGGGTCGTCGACGTCGATCAGCTCGACGTGGTCGCCACCGGCCTCGAGCAGCGCCACCGCGGTGTCCGCATCGCCCTGACGGACAGCCTCCGCGAGCCGGCCGATCGACTCGCCAAAGCGATGCGAGGTCCGCAGGGCGGCGACGCCGACCTGGGTCGTCTCCTGTACGGCGTCCACCAGGTCGGCCAGCACGGCACCGGCCTCGACCGACGCGAGCTGGAACGGGTCACCGACCAGGATCAACCGGCTGTCGGGCCGCACCGCCTCGAGCAGGCGGGCCATCATCGTCAGGGAGACCATCGATGTCTCGTCCACGACCACGACGTCGTGGGGCAGCCGGTTGTCGCGGTGGTGCCGGAACCGTGACGAGGTGTCCGGCCGGGCGCCGAGGAGGCGGTGGAGGGTGACCGCGCGGACCCCGGACAATCGCCTCTGGTCGTCGACGGGCAGCCTGGCCACCTCCGCCTCGACGGCCTGTTGGAGCCGGGCGGCGGCCTTGCCGGTCGGTGCCGCGAGCGCGATCCGCACCGGCGGCTCGCCGGCCAGCTGTGCCCGCTCGGCACAGAGGGCGAGGAGGGCTGCGACAGTGGTGGTCTTGCCGGTGCCGGGGCCGCCGGTCAGGACGGTGGTGGCCCGGACCAGTGCGACGCGGGCGGCCGCTCGCTGCTCGTCGTACCCTTCGGCGGGGAAGACGCGGTCCAGCGCCGCGGACAGCCAGCCCTCGTCGGGAGCCGCGGACGCTGCAGGCCGTCCGACCAGGTCCGCATGCACCTGCTCCTCCTCCCGCCAGTAGCGGTCGAGGTAGAGGAGACGCACGTCGTCCTGCTCGAGGATGCGGAGCACCGGTGTCCGGGACGTGACCAGCGGGCTGGCGACCAGGGCGGCCTGCCACACCGCTGGGTCCGGCCACGGGAGGTCGAGGTCCTCCTCGGCGACCGTGGCCAGGTCGACGCAGACCGAGCCGGCCCGCACCGCGCGCACCACGAAGGCGACGGCAAGGGCGACCAGGGGTTCTTCCTCGCCGGCCAGGGCACACAGCCGCTGCGCCACGTGCACGTCGGAGGCGTCGAGGACGCCGCCCGCGTTGAACGAGCGCAGCAGTCTCGTCGCTCCGCAGGCCAGCCGCGGGTCGCTCGGGTCCTCGAGCTCGAGCGGGACGAGGGTCATCGGCCACCGTCCAGGAGGTCGGACAGCGCCGTGACCAGGGCGGTCGGGGGCTGCCACGAGAAGACGCCGGCGGGGTGGCCGTCGTCCTCGGGGGTCTCGGGACCGCACATGCCGCGCACGTAGAGATAGAGCACACCACCGAGGTGCCGCGCCGGGTCGTAGCCGGGCTGGCGCCAGCGCAGGTAGCGGTGCACCACGACGACGTAGAGCAGCGCCTGGAGCGGGTAATCGGAGTGCAGCATCGCCTCGGCCAGTCGCTCCCGGGAGTACGCCGTTGCCGTGAGCGGCACGTCGGACGGGCCGAGCCAGTTGGTCTTGTAGTCGACGACCACGTAGCGGTGGCCCTGCCGGTCGGCGGGGTCCCCGGGGACTCGGAGCACCACGTCGATCGAGCCGGAGAGGTAGCCGCGCAGCGACTGGCCGCCCAGGCCCGGAGCGCGAAGTCGCGCTGCGTAGGGGAGGATCGGATCGTCGGCCACCAGGTGCTGCTCCAGCAGTGCCCCCACGTCAGCGAGGGACACCTCGATGCCGGGCGACACGTCTCCTCCGGCCAGCGGGATCTCGAAGTCCAGCTCGCACAACCGGTCGGGAAGCCCGATCGTGCGGAGGGTCGCCCCGCCGGCGAGCGGACCCAGCGAGGTGTGGTGCAGCGGCACCAGCGCCGCCGCGAGCTCGTGGGCCGGGGTGTCGATACCCCAGAAGTCGCGCTGCTCCTCGACGTGCCGTCGGAGCTCTGCCTCGAGGTCGGCGGCGAACGGGTCGGCCTCCTCCAGCACCCCGTGCACGAGGGATCCGAAGGCGGCGCCCGAGGGCAGGTCCGCCATCGGCGACGGAAGTGCGGTCTCATCGGCTGCCTCGGCCGGGGGCGGCACCTCGTCCGCGACCTCGTCGGCCATCTCGTCCTCGCGCGCGGAGAGCTCCGGCTCGGAGGTGACTCCGCCGGACTCCTCGGCCGCGCGGACCAGGCCGGAGTAGGAGGTACGTCGCCAGTCGAGGTCGATCGCCCGATCGAAGGTCCGCGCCGTCAGCTCGCCGGGGCGCGTCGTCGACACCGCCTCTGGATCGGGCAGCTCGAGGTCCGTGCGCTCCACGAGCGGGCCGCCGGCCTCCTGCCAGCGGCGCAGCTTCGCGATCGCGTCGGCGTCGGAGATGCGGTTCTTCAGGTCGGGGAGGTACGGCAGCACCCGGGCGTCCCCCGGCTCGCGGTCGCGGAGCAACCGCGAGAGTCCGCCGTTGACCTCGTCCCACGAGGGCGCCCACCAGGCGACCACCTGGGACTGCGCCCGGGTGAGCGCCACATAGGTCAGCCGGATGTCGTTGCCGGCCACCTCGTCGCGGCCGAGCTCCTGGGTGCGAGCAAACCCCTCGGCCCCGCGGCCGCCGATGTCGAGGCAGCGCGCACCGTCCTCGTCGTGGAACAGCGTGGTGTCGGACGGAGGGATGTAGCGAGTGAAGGCGAACGGCAGGTAGACGACCGGGTATTGGAGCCCCTTGCTCACGAAGACGGTCATGATCTGGACGGCACGAGCGTCGTTGTCGAGTCGCCGGTTGCGCTCGGGTGCGCCGGCGCGGTCCTCACGCTGGGCGCGGAGCCACTGGAGGAGGGCCGGCAGCCCGAGTCCGTCGCGGTGGGCCACGTCGTGCAGCAGCTGGGTGAGGTGCTCCACGTCGGTGAGCAGCCGCTCACCGCCCTGCCAGGCGAGCACCCGCTCTGCCATGCCCGCGACGTAGGCCGCCTCGAGGACGGCCGCGATGCCACGTGCCCGCGCGTGGTCGGCCCACCGCCGTAGGGTCTCGGCGACCTCGTCGGTGAGGTCGGGGTCGGTGGCGAGCTCGGCCGCGCTCCGCCCGAAGAACATGGTGGTGGCCGCAGCGCGCACCAGCCCGGTCCGGCCCGGCTGCTCGAACGTCTCCAGCAGGCACTGCCAGTCGGCTGCAGCCGACGACGCGAAGACGTCGGTGTCGCCGGTGTAGACGGCCGGCACCCCCGCCACCGCCAGTGCGTCGCGGCAGGCGCGGGCATCGACGTGACGCTCGACGATGACCGCGATGTCGTTGGCCTCGATAGGGCGGCCGTCATAGGTCGCCCTCGAGGCGAGCAGTCGCTTCACGTCCGCAGCGAGGTCGCGGGCGACGAACGGGCGCAGGTCGTCCATGCCGATAGTGCGTTGGCCGCTGATCAGGAACGGCGCCTGGCTGCGCGTGACGACCCTCAGCCGGAACGGGTCGTTGACCGGCGCGTCCTGGAGCCGATGGTCCTGCTGGGCCGCTCGCACCGGCCGCACCACGATGTCGTCGTGGCCGAGAGCGGCGCCGCCGAGCACACAGAGCAGTCGCTCCACCAAGGGCTGGTCGCTGCGGTGGTTGGTGTCGAGGGTGAGCAGAGCCTGGGCGCGGTCGCGGGCCCGGAGGTAGGTGACGACGTCGCCGCCCCGGAACGCGTAGATCGCCTGCTTGGGATCGCCGATCAGCACCAGCGTCACCCGGTCTACGAAGGCACGCTCGATGACCTCCCACTGGACCGGGTCGGTGTCCTGGAACTCGTCGATCATGACGATCGACCAGCGTCGGCTCATGCGGTCGCGAGCCGGCGCGTCCTCGGGCTCGAGCGCGACGGCGAGTCGGGAGAGCAGGTCGTCGAAGCCGAGAACTCCGAGCAGCCGCTTGCGTCGCTCGAGCTCGCGCAGCACGTCGTCTGCGAACGCGCGGCGCACCCCGGCGGTGGTCCCGGCCGGCGGGTCGAGGGGCAGGAGCTTGGTCCGCGGGTTGCCGACCACGTCGTGGGCCAGCTTGAGCGCCTGCGCCCGGGTCAGCGACGGACTCTCCTTCGCGTCACCGAACCGCTGGAGGTAGAGGTCGTCGACGACCTCGCGGACCAGCTCGTCGAGGTTTTCGACGAGGGTCACGCCCGCGTCGGTGTCACCGGCGACCCCGAGCGAGCGGAGGACCAAGTGGCAGAACTCGTGCGTCGTGGCGATGGTGGCGGCGTCGAACCCGGCGAGCGCGTCGCGGAGTCGGAGCAGCCGTTCGGCGAGCTCGTCGTCGGTGCCCGTGACGAGGTGGGTGAGGAGCGCGTCGTCGGCGGTGGCCGGGTCCGCGAGCGCCTCGGTCGCCCGGACGAGCTGGTCCCGGACGCGCTCGCGGAGCTCCTGGCTGGCCGCTCGGCTGAAGGTGATCAGCAGCATGTCCTCCAGGTGCGCCTTCCCCTCCGCGACGTAGCGGGTGACGAGGCCGGCAAGGGCGTAGGTCTTGCCGGTGCCGGCGCTGGCCTCGAGCACCGTCGTCGTCGGCCCCGAGGGCAGGGCGTCCAGGAGGTCGAATGAGCCCGTGGTGGTCACACCGGCCCGCGTTCGTTGGCGAGCAACGGGAACCACAGCCGCTCGGCCAGTGCCGGGAGCCCCGTCAGCTCGGCGAGGTCGCAGTGCTCGCCCCACACCCGGACGTGGGCGGCATCGGCGTCTTCACCGGGGAAGTTGCCGGACCTCCACTTCTTGGCCGCCGCCTCCATGGGCGGCTGCCCTGCATGAGCCGCCGTCGCCCACGCGAACGACGTCTTGATCGGCAGCTGGAGGGGCGCGCGCCGGCCTTCGTCGTAGAGGTCCACCAGGTCGTCGAGGAGGCCGAGGGGGTCGGGCTCTGCGGGTCCGAGCAGGCGCTGGGCGGCCTGGCTGCCCCTCGACCCGCGGCCGATCGTCAGTGCGGTCCAGTTGTGGTCGGGATGGCCGGCGGCCAGGGCGAGCAGGCGGACCCACGACTCCAGCAGGTGCTTGCCGTCGAGCCTGGAGTAGCCGACCGCGACCAGCCGGTCGCCGTAGACCGGGGTGAGCGTGCCCGTCAGACGGCGACCGCCGCGGAGCGTGATGTCGACGTCGTGAGCCTTCGGCTCGACCTGTCGGTGGGTGAGCGCCGCGATCGCGAGGTTCATCGCTGTCTCGCGCACCTCGGTGGCCTTGCGCCACCCGAGCTGGCCGGGCGGCAGTGTGCCGCGACGCCACTCGATCTCGCGCGCCGTGTCGGGATGGATGCTGCGCAGCATGTCCGCGAGCATTCGGTCGCCGACGCCCCAGGTCTCGAGCTGGTCGATCTCGACCGGCATCGCGTCGCTGACGGCGTCCACGTCCCAGGGCAGGGTGAGGTCGAGCGCGCGGAAGAAGCCCTTCACCGGGTCGCGGAAGAAGCGGACCAGGTCGTCGAGGGCGATGTCGTCGGTGCCGGACCGGTTGGCCGGTTCGGTCAGCGGCCGGTCGAGGAACGGCGGCTGGGACGACCTCGCCCGGGTCGTCACGGCAGCGGCCCGCAGCATCTGCTGGTCGAAGGTGAACGGCGTGCCGGCCGGGGTGCCCAGCCTCCCGGGCTCGACGTTGCGCAGGTCGAAGCCCTGGAGGGGGTGGGACACCACGACCTGGCTGCGCACCGGAGCGTCGGTGGTCCGGTCGAGGGCGTCCAGCAGTTCGCCGAGCGGTACGGCGGGCGGGCGGGCTTGGCCGGTGTGCGGGTCGGCGCCGGTGTAGGTGACCACCAGCGTCTCGGTGGCCGCCCCGATCGCGTCGAGCAGCAACTGCCGGTCCTCGGAGCGGATGTCCCGCTCGCCGGTGACCGGGGTACGCGCGAGCGCGTCGTCGCCGTCGACGGCTCGCTGGCGCGGGAAGACGCCGTCGTCCAGGCCGAGCAGGCACACGACCCGGTGCGGCACCGAGCGCATCGGGACCATCGTGCACACGGTGAGGCTGCCGGCGCGGAAGTTGGCGCGGGTGGGCCGGCCCTCGAGGTGGTCGCCCAGCATCGCGCGGACGTCTGTCAGCCGCAGCGGGCTCGCCCCGCGCTCACCGGCGTCGACCTCGACCCGGGCGAGCTCGCGCTGCATCTGGCTGACCTGCCACTGGTCGGCCCGGTCGACGCGGGTCAGGACGGTGACGCCGTCGGCGAGGCCGTGCAGCCAGTCGGCGAGCGGCCGGGTGCCGGTCAGGCGGTCGGTGGCTGCCACCAGCCGGTCGACGAACTCCGCGAACCGGCCGGCGAGCTCGACGCGGTTGCTGCCGACGTCGTCGAGGGGCAGCGCGGTGCCCAGCCAGGACCGCGAGTCATCGGACATGGCGACGCCGGTGAGCACCCGGTCGAGGCCGAAGCGCCAGGTGTTCTGGAGGTAGCGCACGCCGAACGGCTCGCGGTGCTCGGCGTCGAAGCCCCAGCGCACACCGGACTCGCGTACCCAGTCGGCCATCGCGTCGAGGTCGTCGTCGACGAAGCCGAAACGTCGCCGGACCGAGGGGCTCTGCGCGAGGTCGAGCACGGCGCTGGCGGTCGCGCGGCTTCCGGCGACGTCGAGCAGCTGGGCGGCGACACCGAGCAGCGGGTTGGTGCGGGACAGCGCGCGGTCGGCAAGCTGGACCCTGAGCCGGTGGGCCGGGTGCCCACCCTCGACGACGTCACCGAGGCCGAACGCCGCCGTGATCAGTGGCGCGTAGTTCTCGATGTCGGGGCACATGACGAGGATGTCGCGGGGCTCGAGGCTCGGGTCGTCCTCGAGCAGGCCGAGCAGCACCTCGCGGAGCACCTGCACCTGGCGGGCCGGACCGTGACAGCGGTGCACCTGGACCGACCGGTCCTCGGTGTCGTGGCTGCGGCCGTCGGGACGGACGGCGTCGGCTCGGAGATCGGACTGGAGCCGGCCGAGCAGGGTCTGCGGCAGCTCGTTGGCCGCCACCTCGATGTCATGCTCGGCCGGGCCGAGGCTGCGCTGGAGCTCGCGCTGGTCGCGGCCGAGCGAGGCGAGCAGCGGGTGCCGGACCTCTCGGTGGCTGACGTCGTTTGTGCGAGGCGTCGGACCCGCGAGCCCGGCGAGCCGCTGCCAAAGGTCGTCGCTGGGGTGCGGCAGCCACAGGTGCAGGTCGTGGTGTCGGGAGAGCGCCCGGAGCAGCTCGATCTCGGTTGACGGCATCCGGGTGTGGCCGAACAGGGAGACGCGCGGCGGCAGGTCGCTCGGCCCGGACTCGAGCCGGCCGAGCGCCTCGGCGTGCCGGACGGCCGGGACGGGCGCGTCGACGGCCTCGATGAGGGCCCGCCAGAGTGGTGGCTGCCAGGCGAGGTCCTCGTCGAGGTCGCTGCCGAGCCCGTCGGTGGCCCGGCCGGCCGACCAGTCTGCGAGGAGCTGCGGCCGCTGGGCGGCGTACGACGCGAACAGGCCGGCCAGGCGCCGCGCGACGGCGTAGCGACGACCGCGGCGGAACTCCGCCTCGTCGCCGGTGTCCCGGTGCCCCAGGTGAGCCGCGAGAGTCGCCGCCCAGGGCTCGTCCATCGCCGCGTCGAGCACCGACAGCAGCGGCCACGCCAGGGCGTCGGGCGCCCAGGGGTCGTCGTCGCGGGAACCGGTGAGCTCGGCGATCAGGGAGCGCGGGAAGCGGAACTCGACGCCCGCGCACACCCCGTCACCGGTGCCATCTCCGGACGTCCCGAGCCGATGGGACAGCCGCTGGGAGAGCCATCGCTCCACCCCGCGCGCCGGCACCAGCACCAGCTCGGTCGCGAACGGGTCCTCCAGCGGCGTGGCCAACAGCTCGCCGAGGGCATCGGCGAGCAGATCGGTCCGCGGAGCGCGGTGGAGGTGGAGCACAGCGCGACCCTATGACCGGCGGCCGACAGAAGGTGGCCCTCAGACCACCCAGGCACCGTCCTTCATGAGCGTCCGACCAGGGATCTCGTCGGCCTGGCGCCAGGCCTGGACCCGGTGCGGACGCAGGACGAGGAAGACGTAGCCGGCCTGGCCGCGCGGGTCCCAGTCGGCCTGGGCGGCGTACCCCTCACCCAGCGCCACGTCGTCGTCGACCGGGACCGACCGCTCGAGCTCGACGTCGAGCATCGTGACGTCCCTGGTGTGGCCGACGGCGGCCCGCGCGGTCCCAGACGCCAGGAGGTCCAGCGCGGTGCGCGAGCCTTCGTGGACCGCGATCACGACCCGCTCGTCCAGCCAGGCCAGCGAGAGCGGGACCAGGTGCGGTCGGTCCTCCCTCGACGCCGTGGCCACCCAGACGTCGATCTCCGGAGCGGCCAGCGTGCGCAGGCTGTCGGACTTGCGGGCGGCGGCATCGCGGGACACCACCCGAGTCTGGCACCGCGCGACGCTCAGCCCGCGGCGAGGTGCGGCAGCACCACCTGATCCCAGGCCGGCGCCATCGCGGCCCGGAAGAACCCGTGGTGGCCGACCCGCTCGACGCCGAGGTCGGCCGGCGAGAGTCGGTGCGCCTCGACCGGCGCGGCGGCGTACAGCTGCTCGAGGGCGTGGTGGCTGGCGGCGCTGAGCAGCTCGTCGTCGGTGAACGAGAGGGCGGTGATCGGCACCTCCAGCTCGGCGACCCGGTCATCGAGGCCGGCGGCGGCTGCGAAGTAGCCGGGGTCCAGGCACCAGCTCCCCCACTGGCGCATCACGTGGGGTGGCACGTCGCCGAGGAGACCGAGCCGGCGCCCCGGGTAGTAGCCGCTCGCCCGGATCGCCAGCGGCACGATGACACGGAGGAAGAACCGCGCCCGGTAGCGGGTCGCCGGCGGGCTGAGGCGCCAGTAGCCCGAGCCGGCGGCAACCAGGAGCGCGCGGTCCACCAGGTCGTGCCGCGCGAACGGCAGGGCCTGACCGCCGAAGCTGTGGCCGACCCAGGTGACGGGTACGTCGGGCGCCTCGTCGACGAGGTGCTCCAGCGCGCTCGCCGCGTCTCCGAACCAGCGCACCGCGTCACCCTTCTCGGCCTTCATCGCGGCCCGGTCGGCCATGCCGCGGTAGTCGAAGGTGAGCGTGGCAAACCCGTGGCCGGCCAGCCACCAGGCGAAGGCGGCGTAGAACCGGGCCGGGGTGGCCATCGCCGGGGCGATCAGCACCGCGCCGCGGGGGCGCTCACCGGGGAGGTACCAGGTCGCGGGCAGCTCGCGGCCGTCGTCGGCGGTGACGACGACGGGGCGGCTGTTATGACGAGTGTCATAGATGGTCATGAAGCGAGGCTAGGACAGTTGTCATAGAACTGGCAATACACTTGTCTTGTGAACGTGACCACTCGCGGCGACACCCGGCACCGGATGGTCGTCGGTGCGGCCAAGGTCATCTCCACCGGCGGCGTCGACGCGATGAGCCTGCGCGACCTCGCCGAGCGGGCAGGTGTGCCCTTCGGCTCGACGTACCACCACTTCCCCGGCGGCAAGGCCGAGCTGGTCGACGAGGCGGTGCGGTACGTCGGCACCCAGGTCACCGAGCTGATCGAGGACGCCCGCACGCGCGGCACCTCACACGTGCTGCGCGTCTTCGCGGACCGGTGGCGGCGGGTGCTCGAGGGCAGCGACTACTCAGCCGGCTGCGCTGTCGCGGCGGCCGCGGTGGCGACCGACCCGAGGCACCAGGCGGTGGCGAGGGAGGTGTTCGCCGACTGGCACCGCGCGTTGACCTCGGCGCTCCGCGAGGCCGGCGTACCCCCGAAGCGCGCGGGACGGCTGGCCCGCACCATCGTGGCCGCGACCGAGGGTGGGGTGGCGCTGGCCCGCGCAGCGGGCTCCGCCGAGCCGCTGGACGAGGTGGTCGACGAGCTTGCGGCATTGGTGCGCTCGGCACGGAAGCGCAACTAGCGGGAGAGCCTGCTCAGCGTCCCCAGAACCCCTTGCGGTCGTCGTCGGAGTCGGCCGCGGCCTCGACCTCGGCGATCGCCTCGGGGTTGCCGTGGAACTTGCGGTAGCTCCACACCAGGAGCCCCACCGCCAGGACGGCCGAGCCGAACTGCGTGAAGCTCGTCGCCTTGCCGCCGGGCAGCCACCACCGGTCCGCGATCGGCCACCACCCAGGCACCTCCGGGCCGACGAACCAGAGCACGCCCGCCGCGGCGAGCAGTGCGATCATCGTCGAGGTCATGATGATCCGCGGCCACGTCTCCACCGAGTTCGCTGCGCCCTTCAGCGCCTCGCGCTTGATCGGCTCGACCCGGCGCTCGGCCCACTCGTACTGCTGGGAGAGCAGGACGATGCCGCCCGCCATCATCAGCAGCCCCGGGCCGGGGAGCACCAGCGCCGCGATGCCCGCAACGAGCAGCGTCCACCCGGCGACCTCGAGGAGGATTCGCCGGGCCGCTCCGCGCATGTGGCGAGCATGTCAGGTCAAGGCAACTAGGGCGGGTCCTATGGGCCGAACTTCTGGAGGTACGCGCGACCCTCGTCGCTGAGGTTCCCGTGCGTCTCGGCGATCCGGGCCCAGTTCACCGCCATGCGGGCGAACCGCATCGGGTTGTAGACGTCCTCCTCGCGGCTGAACAGGCCGTCTCCGGCGTAGGTCATGATCGTCAGGTTCGGCTCCTCGAGGTGGGTGCCGTCGCCGGGGTCGGGCATCAGGTTGCGCACTTCGCAGATCAGCCGAGAGGTCGGGACGTCGACCACCTGCCACGCCAGCGGGAAGCCGGTCATGATCCCGCCGGGGAACGTCGTCATCGTCCGCACCGACCAGGCCCGGATCTCGTCGCGTCCGCGAAAGGTGCCGAACGCGTGCTCGACGTACTCCGCGTCCTCGGTGAAGTTGTCGGCGAACCCGTCCCAGTTGCCCGCATCGACGTAGCCCCGCACCCGCCGGTGCACGGCGGCGTACGCCTCGGTGATCTCCTCGGCGCTGAACCGACCCTCGCTCACGCGGCCATCAAACCAGTGAACGAGAACGTGTTCTAGTCAGCCGCAGGGGCGCGATAGCGTCGGTGCATGGTCGCCGTCGCCGCCCTGGCCACCTGGGCCGCCAACCTGGTGCTCGGCCTGGTGATGTTGCTGCGCTGGCGGCGACCGCCCCGCACCGCGCTCGTGCATCTCGGGACGGCGAGCCTCGGTATGGCGGCGTGGATCGGGTACGTCGCCGCCGACCGACCCGGCTGGCTTGCCTGGGCTGTGTTCGTGTGGCTGATCGTCAACAACACACTGGGCGACCTGCTGCTCATGAGCGGCTGGCGGAGCCGTACGCCGGAGCCTCGGCCGCGCGGGGCGCGCGCCTATCTGACCGCCGCCGGCGACCTGCTCAGGGGACGGCGACCGGTCGCGATGGCGCACGGGCTGCTGGCCGGCGCGACGGTCGTGCTCGTGCTCCTGGCGGCGTTGGGTCTCTGAACCATCGCGCCGATGACCTTCGAGGGATTCTCCTCAGACCGATGAGTCCATGGTGGTCGCCGGCTCTGCACCAGTGACACCCACACCTACCGACCAAGGAGAGCAGCATGAGCAAGATCATCGTGACCAGCAGCATCAGCGTGGACGGCTACACCGAGGGCCCGGGCGGCGACGTGATGGCGATGCCTCTGGATCACGCCTTCGACGAGCACAACGCCGAGCGGATGCGAGCCGCGGGCTCGCTGCTCCTCGGCGCCACGACGTACCGCGGCTTCGTCGGCTTCTGGCCGTCCATGGTCGACAATCCCGAGGCGACGCCGGGCAGCAGCGAGATCGCCCAGCGGTACGCCGACGGCATCCCGATCACCGTCGTGTCCGACTCGCTGACCGAGGCCGACACCGGGCCGTGGCGCGACCAGACCACGATCGTGAGCCGCTCGGACGCGCACGAGGCGGTCGCCCGGCTGCGCGAACAGGACGGCGGCGACGCGCTGGTGTTCGGCAGCCGCACGCTGTGGTCCGACCTGCTCGCGCACGGCCTCGTCGACGAGCTGCACCTGATGGTCGGCCCGGCCCTGGTCGCGGGCGACGCGCACGCGTTCGAAAGCGTGCCGGCCACCGGGCTCCGGCTGCTCGGCGTACGCCGCTGGGACGGCTCGGACAACGTGCTGCTCAGCTACGCCACTCATTAGCCGACGTCCACCGGCACAGGCCATGCCTGCCACCATGTGACCCGTGAGCACGACCGCGCTGGTGCTGTTGATCGTGGCGCTCGGAGTGGAAACAGGCCTCCTGGTCACCGTCGGCTCGCTGTGGCTGGCCGGCCGTCGTACCCAGCGGAAGCTGCGCGCAGAGGTGGCCGCCCTCAGTGCGGGCCGCCGACGTCCGTCCCGCCGGCTGATGCCGACCCCGGACGAGGCGGTCAAGGCGATGTGGGAGACGGTCGACCGAGTGCGCGAGAAGGGGTTCGGGGGCGCGCTTCGCAGCTCGATCGACGACCTGGCCGGCTGGGCCCAGGTCGAGCGGCCGGCCCTGATGCGCATCGCCGGGCCGGACGGGAGCGTGGCGATCCTGTTCTCGGACATCGAGGGGTCCACCGAGCTCAACGAGCGGCTGGGCGACAAGGAGTGGGTGCGACTGCTGGCCCGGCACGACGCGGCGGTGCGCTCGGCGATCACCCGGTACGACGGGCACGTGGTCAAGACGCAGGGCGACGGGTTCATGGCGGCGTTCGGCGCGCCCGAGCAGGCCGTGCGCAGCGCGATCGCGATGCAGCAGGCCTTCGAGCGCGGCCGCCGCAAGGGCCGCGCGACCGTGCTGATCCGGATCGGCATCCACCACGGGGACGTGGTGCACCGCGACAACGACATCTTCGGCCGCAACGTCGCCCAGGCCGCCCGGGTCGCGGCCCTCGCCGACGGCGGCGAGATCCTGGTCAGCGAGGCCGTCTCCGACGCGGTCGCGGACTGCGATGACATCGTGCTCGTCGACGCACGCAAGGTGGAGCTCAAGGGGCTGGCCGGCGAGCACGTCGTGTCCGCCGTCGAGTGGGCGCCCAGCTAGAAGCGGGCTCCGCTCAGGTCGGCGTGGTACTCCGACGAGACCGTCGGGCCACCCATGCCCGACGTGCCGCCGACGTCGATGCGGCCCGCGATCGCCGAGCCGTCGGGAGCGAAGCGGATCGACACGGTGCCGACCAGGATGTTGTTGAGCTGGGCGCCGGCGCCGTTCGCGTCCGCGGTGTCCACGTTGTAGAGGTTCAGCGTGTTGATCGGGGACAGCTCCATGATCACGTCGGCGTAGAGGACGTCCTCCTCGACCCGCTCCGAGACGATGTCCACCGACGCGGCGTTGGGGATCACGCCCAGGTTGAGGTCGGCCATGATCGACGTGTTGGTCCCGAACCACAGTGCACCCGAGATGCCGACCAGCGGGCTGGTGTCGGTCTTCACCCCGATGTCGACGACGTTGATGTCGTTGTTGCTGCCACCGATGGCGTCGTACGGCGCGGTGACGAGCACCCAGCCACCCACCTCGAACGGGACCGTGCGGCTGCCCTCGGACACCTCGCCCTGGATCTCGACGCGGTACGCCGCCGGCACTGACAGCTCCACCCGGCTGCTGGCATCCAGCGCCATCGCCAGGGGTGCGACCCCGTGCGTCGTGGGCGGATCGGTGTCTCCGGCCGCGCGCGCGATCGACGCCGGCCCGGTCCAGGAGTCGAGCTTGTCGTCACCGCAGCCGGTCGCCAGGACCAGCAGCGCCGCCCCGAGCACGGTGACCGCACCGTGCCTGCTCATGCAGGGACCCTAGCGAGATCCCCGTGTGCCAGTCTTCCGAGGTGAGCGAACCGGCCGTGCCACCGCGCCGCGGGCGCCCCGGCCACGACCTGGCCGCGGTGCTGCGCGCCGCGATCGACCTCTTCAACCGCAAGGGGTACGACGCCACCAGCATCGGCGACGTCGCCGACGAGCTCGGGGTCACCAAGTCGGCGGTCTACCACCACGTGCCGAGCAAGGAGCACCTCCTCTCAGAGGCGCTCGACGAGGCGCTGGCCGGCCTCGAGTCCGCCGTCGACACCGCGGCGGCCGCCGAGGGGTCGGCGTACGAGCGGCTGCGCGGGGTGGTCCGTCGCAGCGTCGAGGTCCTGGTCGACCATCAGCCGGCGGTCACCCTGCTGCTGCGGGTCCATGGCAACACCGCCGTCGAGAACGCCGCACTACGCCGACGTCGGCACATCGACGCCCGCCTGGCCGCCCTGGTCGGCCAGGCAGCCGAGGAGGGCGCGCTGCGCGCCGACCTCGACCCCGACCTGGTCAGTCGGCTGCTGTTCGGGATGATCAACTCGCTGGTCGAGTGGTACCGGCCCTCCGGCCCGGTCGACGTCGAACAGCTGGCCGATGCGGTCACCGCGATCGCCTTCGAGGGGCTCCTAGCCGGATAGCGAGCGGCTTCGGCCCCGGAACTCGGCGATGACGCTGTCGTCGCGTCGGACCGTCACGTCGTACAGACCGGAGCGGCCGCGCAAGGCACGCTCCTCGGCGGTCGCGACGAGGATGTCGCCCTCGTGCGCGGGCGCCAGCAAGGTGATGTCGAACCCGGCGGCCACGGTCTTGGTACCTCGGGAGTTGCAGGCCAGCGCGAAGGCACTGTCCGCGAGCGACGCGACCAGCCCGCCGTGGCAGACGGCGTAGCCGTTGACCATGTCGGGACGCACGGTCATCGCGACCACGGCGCGGCCTGGGGCGAGCTCCAGCAGCGCCATGCCGAGCGCTCGGCTGGCCGGGTCGTCGCCCCACATCGTCCGGGCCTGCTCCAGGGGGTCGTTCATGCGTCGTAGTCGACGGTCACCCGGTCGCCCAGCGGGTGGCTCTGGCAGGTGAGCACGAAGCCGGCCTCGACCTCGGCGGGCTCGAGCGCGTAGTTGCGCCGCATGTCGACCTCGCCCTCGAGCACCCGGGCCCGGCAGGTGCCGCAGACGCCGCCCTTGCACGCGAACGGGAGGTCGGCGCGCATGGTCTGCGCGCCGTCGAGGATGCTCTGCTCGCGCGGCAGTGCGGCGGTCGTGGTCAGCCCGTCCAGCACCACCGTGACCTCGGTGGTCTCGCCGCTGACGACCGGGCCCGACCGGTGCAGCTCCGGCGGCGGTTCGTCGACGTAGAACAGCTCGAAGTGCACTCGTTCACGGGGTACGCCGAGCTCGGCCAGCACCGACTGGGCGTCGAGCAGCATCGGGTGCGGACCGCACAGCCAGACGTGGTCGAACTCGCTCGCCGGCGCCAGCACCGTGAGCAGCCGGCGCAGCCGGTCGCCGTCCAGCCGCCCCGAGAACAGCTCGACGTCACGCGGCTCGCGGGACAGCACGTGGACGAGCTGGAGCTGGGGGCCGTAGCGGTTCTTCAGGTCGGCGAGCTCCTCGGCGAACATCACCGAGCCGGTGGTCCGGTTGCCGTAGAGCAGCGTCACGGCGCCGTCGCTCGCGAGCACGGAGGAGGCCACCGACAGCATCGGCGTGATCCCGGAGCCGGCCGCGATGCACAGGTGCCGGCCACCCTCGAGCATGGCGGGGTCCGGACAGAAGCGCCCCGTGGGCGTCTGGACCTCGATCTGGTCGCCGGGCCGGACCTCGTGGACCAGCCACCGCGAGAAGAGTCCGTCCGGGATCTCCCGCACGCCGACCCGCGGCCGGGCACCGGCCGGCGTGCTGATCGAGTACTGGCGGCGCTGCTCCACCCCGTCGACCACCCGGCGCAGGGTCAGCGACTGACCGGGCACGAACTCGAACTCGTCGGCCAGGTCGTCGGGGACCTCGAAGGTGACCGCGACCGCGTCGTCGGTGAGCTCCTCGACCTCCGCGACGGTGAGCGCGTGGAAGGCCATCAGACCGCCATCCCAATCGGTGGTTGAGCCCGGAGGCGCGCCAGCGCCGACGGTGTCGAAACCTGGCAACCCGGTGCTGGTACAGGCCCGGAGCAACTCCCAGCGCGGGCTGCGGAGGTTTCGACACGCTCGCTGCGCTCGCGGCTCAACCACCGGCGGGCGACCATCAGATCTCTTTCACGTGCTCGAACGGCTCGAGGCAGTCCGCGCAGCGGTAGAGCGCCTTGCAGGCGGTCGCGCCGTACTCCGAGGTCAGGTCGGTCCGCGACGATCCGCATTGCGGGCAGCTCACGGCCCGCGCCATCGGCAGCAGGGTCAGGGGGATCGGGCCGACCCGGTGTGGCGCCGGTCCGGGCGCCGACAGCCCGTGCGCACGGAGGGCAGCACGCCCACGCTCGGTGATCCAGTCGCTCGACCAGGCCGGGCTCAGCGAGACCTCGACCCGCGCGGCGTAGCCCGCGTCGACCAGCCGGTGCACCAGGTCGTCACGCATGGTGGCCATCGCCGGACAGCCGGAGTAGGTCGGCGTGATCGTCACGACCACCTCCGACCCGTCCCGACGTACGTCGCGCAGCACGCCGAGGTCCTCCAGCGTGAGCATCGGCATCTCCGGGTCGCGGACCTCGGCCGCGATCGCGCGCGGCGTCGCGGTCTTCACCAGAGCCCCTGGGGGTGGGCGCGGGCCACGACCTGCAGCTCGGCAAGCATCCGGCTCAGCGCCTCGGTGTGGCCGCGGCCGGACATGGCCGCGACCTCGGGTCGCTCCACACCGGACACCGCGAAGACCTGCTCGAGTACGACGTCGACCTCAGACCCTACGTCGTAGGCCGCCGACAGCTCGGCGTACAGCGGCCAGATCGCGGCCAGCCCATCGAGCAGGCGCCGCCGCGACTCCTGGGTGCCCTGCGCGAGCGTGAGGAACCACCGACCGGCGTAGTCACGGTGGTAGGTCAGCTCCTTGACGCCCTTGGCCGCGATCGCCGCCAGCACCGGATCCGAGTGCTCGACCAGCCGCTCGAACGCCGCGAGCCGGACGCTCGCGAACAGCAGAAGCCGGGCGATGGTGTGCCCGAAGTCGCCGTTCTCCACCTCGACCAGGCGCACGTTGCGGAAGTCGAGCGCCTCTCGGAAGAACGCCAAGGCGTCCTCGACCGGCACCGGGGACCCCTCCGGCAGCACCGGGACGACCGACGGATCCGCGGCCGCTGCCCGCGCCAGCAGCAGGCGGGCCTGGCCGAGCAGGTCGAGTGCGATGTTGGCCAGCGCGATGTCCTCCTCGAGGTCGGGCGCGCGGCTGCACCACTCCGAGAGCCGGTGCGACATGACCAGGGCGTCGTCGCCGAGCATCAGGCAGTACGCCGCGAGCGCGCTGGCGTCGACGTCGGAGGGGACGGTGGTGTCGACCCCCGCCAGTGGGTCCTCGAAGTCGGTGCCGAACGCCCAGTGCGACGTGTCGGTGCCGAGCAGGTCGTCGTAGACGCTGCCGTGGGCGTCGTTCGGGTCGGGGGTTCCAGCCATCACATGTGGGGGACGTCGTCGGGGATGGAGTAGAAGGTCGGGTGCCGATAGACCTTGTCGCCACTGGGCGCGAAGAGCGGGTCCTTCTCGTCCGGGCTGGACGCGGTGATCGCGTCCGCACGCACCACCCAGATCGAGACGCCCTCGTTGCGGCGCGTGTAGACGTCACGAGCGTGCAGCAGCGCCATCGCGTCGTCCGCGGCGTGCAGCGAGCCGACGTGCACGTGGTTGAGGCCGCGCTTGCCGCGGACGAACACCTCGTAGAGCGGCCACTCGCGCTCGGACGGCTCGGCGCTCATGCCGCCCCCGCCGACTTCGCCGCAAACGCGGTGGCTGCCTCACGCACCCAGGCGCCCTCCTCGTGGGCGCGCCGCCGGTGCGCGATCCGCTGCGCGTTGCACGGCCCGTTGCCCTTCACGACCTGCATGAACTCATCCCAGTCCGGCTCACCGAAGTCGTGGTGGCCGCGCTCCTGGTTCCAGCGCAGCTCGGGGTCGGGGAGCGTGACGCCGAGCGCGTCGGCCTGGGGCACGGACATGTCGACGAACCGCTGACGCAGGTCGTCGTTGGTGTTGCGCTTGATGCCCCACGCCATCGACTGCGCGGTGTTCGGCGAGTCCTCGTCGGGAGGTCCGAACATCATCAGCGCCGGCCACCAGAACCGGTCCACGGACTCCTGGACCATCGCCCGCTGCTCGTCGGTGCCCCGCATCATCGTCATCAGCAGCTCATAGCCCTGCCGCTGGTGGAACGACTCCTCCTTGCAGATCCGGATCATCGCCCGGCCATAGGGGCCGTACGACGTGCGGCACAGCGGCACCTGGTTGCAGATCGCAGCGCCGTCCACCAGCCAGCCGATGGTCCCGACGTCGGCGTACGACAGCGTCGGGTAGTTGAAGATCGAGGAGTACTTCTGCCTGCCCTCGATGAGCATCTCGGTGAGCTCTCCGCGGGAGACCCCAAGGGTCTCGGTGGCCGAGTAGAGGTAGAGCCCGTGGCCGGCCTCGTCCTGGACCTTGGCCAGCAGGATCGCCTTGCGGCGTAGCGACGGCGCCCGGGTGATCCAGTTCCCCTCCGGCTGCATGCCGATGATCTCGGAGTGCGCGTGCTGGGCGATCTGCCGCACCAGCGTCTTGCGATAGGCCTCCGGCATCCAGTCGCGCGGCTCGATCCGGTCGTTGTGCGCGATGGTCGCCTCGAACTGCGACTCCAGCTGGGCCGGCAGCCCGGAATCCGTGGCCGTCACAGGGTCCTCCCACATTTACTGACCGATCGGTCTGGTATTAGTCTGCCACACATGGCCGACTCCGTTCCACTGCTCGAGAGCTACGCCGCCGGACGCTGGTTCCGGACCGAGGACGAGGGGCGGCCGCTGCTCGACGCGTCCACCGGCGAGGAGGCCTTCCGCTTCTCCGCCAAGGGGCTCGACCTGGGCGAGATGACGACGTACGCGCGCACCGTCGGCGGGCCGGCGTTGCGGGAGCTCACCTTCCACGAGCGGGCGGGGATGCTCAAGGCGCTCGGCAAGCACCTGATGGACCACGTCGCGGAGTTCCACGAGCTCTCGTTGCGCACCGGCGCCACCAAGGGCGACGGGATGGGCGACATCGAGGGCGGCATCGGCACGCTCTTCGCATCCGGCAGCGTCGGCACCCGGCAGCTGCCCAACGACACGGTCCTGCTCGACGGCGAGCCCGTCCCGTTGGGCAGGGGCGGCACCTTCGTGGGCCAGCACGTCTACACCTCGCGGCCCGGGGTGATGGTCCAGATCAACGCGTTCAACTTCCCGGTCTGGGGGATGCTCGAGAAGCTCGGCCCGGCGTTTCTCGCCGGACTGCCGACCATCGTCAAGCCCGCCGCGCAGACGTCATACGTCACCGAAGCCGTCGTGCGCGAGATCGTGGCGTCGGGGATCCTCCCGGAGGGTTCGGTCCAGCTGCTGATGGGCAGCCCGGCCGGCCTTCTCGACGAGCTGACCGTCCAGGACCACGTCGGCTTCACCGGCTCGGCGCACACCGCCGGGCTGCTGCGCACGCACACCAACGTGCTGCACGGCGGTGTCACCCTCGGGGTCGAGGCGGACTCGCTCAACTGCTCGATCCTCGGACCCGACGTGACCGCCGAGGACCCGGAGCTGGACCTGTTCGTCAAGGGCGTGGTCACCGAGATGACCTACAAGGCCGGCCAGAAGTGCACCTCCATCCGGCGCACCCTCGTGCCCGCGTCCATGGTCGACACCGTGGTCGAGGCGCTCCGGGCCCGACTCGCACGGGTCACGGTCGGGCACCCGGCCGCGGAGGGCGTGCGCATGGGCGCGCTGGTCAGCCTCGACCAGCGCGAGGAGGTCCGGAAGGCGATCCAGTCGCTGCGGGCCTCCGCGGAGGTCGTGTACGGCGACCCCGACGGCGCCGGCAACCCCGACCTCGTCGACGCCGACGGCGATCGAGGTGCGTTCCTCGGCCCGGTGCTGCTGCGCGCCGACTCGAGCGCGGTCGAGCCGCACGACGTCGAGGCGTTCGGCCCGGTCAGCACAGTGATCGGCTACGACTCCCTCGACGACGCCATCGCCCTCGCCGCGCGCGGCAAGGGCAGCCTGGCCGGCTCGCTGGTCACTCACGACCCGGAGGTCGCCCGCACCATCACCCTCGGCCTGGCCCCCTGGCACGGTCGGATCCTGGTCCTCGACCGCGACGACGCGGCCGAGTCCACCGGCCACGGCGTCCCGCTGCCGACCCTGGTGCACGGCGGCCCGGGTCGCGCCGGTGGCGGCGAGGAGATGGGCGGGCTCCGCGGCGTCGTACACCTCATGCAGCGCACCGCGCTCCAGGGTTCGCCCGACATGCTCACCGCGGTCACCGGCAGGTGGACCAAGGGATCGGCTCGGAACGCCGACGGCGTGCACCCGTTCCGCAAGAGCCTGGCCGAGCTCCGCATCGGCGACACCATCCAGTCCGAGCCGCGCCGGGTGACGCTGGCCGACATCGAGCACTTCGCCGAGTTCACCGGTGACACGTTCTACGCGCACACCGACGAGGAAGCGGCCGCCAAGAACCCCCTGTTCGGCGGGATCGTCGCGCACGGCTACCTCGTCGTCTCGCTGGCCGCCGGACTCTTCGTCGACCCCGACCCGGGGCCGGTGCTCGCCAACTTCGGCGTGGACAGCCTGCGCTTCCTCACACCGGTCAAGGCGGACGACACCATCGCGGTGACGCTGACTGTCAAGCAGATCACCCCGCGTACCAACGCCGACTACGGCGAGGTGCGTTGGGACGCCGTGGTCACCAACGAGGCGGGCGAACCGGTGGCGACGTACGACGTGTTGACGCTGGTCGCCAAGGAGTGGCCTTAGGAGGCCGGGCTGCGCCCCGACCTGTTCGACTCCGTGCTCGCCTCGGTCCAGTGGCTGGTTTGACCTACCCGCTTGAATGACTCAGTGACCTCCCGCATCGCCGCCTGGCTCGTTGTCGCCGTCCTGGGTCTGGCTGCGTGCGATGACGACGCCGACCCGTCCGCGGACGGTTCGGACTCGCCGTCGAGCAGCGCCTCGGCCACCGGCGAGGCCGCCACCGGGATCGAGCTGCGCGAGCAGACCTCGAGCATCCGCGCACCGGAGGGGTGGATCGCGTCCGATCCCAGCGTGTCCTACCAGTCCGTCGCCCTGGGACCGCGAGGCGCGGGCAGCATCACCCTGATCGACGACGAGACCCTCGACCCCGGCAAGTCACTCGAGGTCTTGGTCGACTCGGCGATCAAGTCCCTGCCCAAGGACGCGACGTACCTCCGGCTGGACGACGTGCTGCTGGGCGACAGTGTGGCCTTCCACCTCAGCTACACCACGGAGGGCAGCAAGGACTTCAACGAGATGGTGTCGACCGAGCGGGATGGACGGCTGATCACCATCAGCTTCTCCCTCGCCCCGAAGGCGCTGCGCGACAACCCGAACCTGGTGGCCTCCGTGCTCGCCACGTTCCAGTGGGTCTGAGCACCCAGGTCAGCGCGGCGGCCGATGGTCGACGATCCGGCGCATCTTGCCCACCGAGCGCTCGATGTTGTCCGGGGAGACCACGTCGACCACCACCGAGACGCCGATCGACGCCTTGACCAGTTGCTCGAGGTCGCGGCCCGCCTGGCCTCCGTCGTACTGCGAGACGTCGCCGCGGCGCTCGACCCGCACGGTCATCTCGTCGAGGGTGCCGGTGCGCGAGAGCACACACTGGAAGTGCGGCGAGAGCGCCGGGACGGTGAGCAGCAGCTCCTCGATCTGCGAGGGGAACAGGTTCACGCCGCGCAGGATGATCATGTCGTCGGTGCGCCCGGTGACCTTCTCCATCCGACGCATCGTTCGCGCAGTGCCCGGCAGCAGCCGGGTCAGGTCGCGGGTGCGGTAGCGGATCACCGGCATCGCCTGCTTGGTGAGCGAGGTGAAGACCAGCTCGCCTCGCTCGCCGTCGGGCAGGACCTCGCCGGTCACCGGGTCGACGACCTCGGGGTAGAAGTGGTCCTCCCAGATGTGCAGCCCGTCCTTGGTCTCCACGCACTCCTGCGCGACGCCAGGGCCGATCACCTCGGAGAGTCCGTAGATGTCGACCGCGTCGAGGCCGAGGACGTCCTCCATCTCGTCGCGCATCTGGTCGGTCCAGGGCTCGGCGCCGAAGATCCCGACCTCCAGGGACGACTGCCGCGGGTCGAGGCCCTGCCGACGCATCTCGTCGACGATCGCGAGCATGTACGACGGGGTGACCATGATGATCCGCGGACCGAAGTCGGAGATCAGGCGGACTTGTCGCTCGGTCATGCCGCCGGACACCGGGACCACCGTGCAGCCGAGCTTCTCGGCGCCGTAGTGCGCGCCGAGGCCGCCGGTGAACAGCCCATAGCCATAGGCGTTGTGCAACAGATCTCCCGACCGGCCGCCGGCCGCGCGGATGCTGCGCGCCATGACGGTCGCCCACATGTCGACGTCCTCGGCGGTGTAGCCGACGACGGTCGGCTGGCCCGTCGTACCGCTGGACGCGTGCACCCGGACCAGGCGTTCGCGCGGCACCGCGAACATCCCGAAGGGGTAGTGGGCGCGGAGGTCTGCCTTGGCCGTGAACGGCAGCTTGGCGAGGTCGGCCAGCTCCTTGACGTCGTCGGGGTGCACGCCCGCCGCGTCCCAGGTCTGCCGGTAGTGGGCGACGTGGTCGTAGGCGTGCCGGATCGTGGCTTGCAGCCTCTCGGTCTGCAGCGACTGCAGCTCGTCGAGTGAGGCGGTCTCGATGGGGTCGAGCTCGTCCATCCCTCCCATGGTTCGCAACCTACGCCGACGTGGAGGGACTGCCTACCGTGAATCCGGGGAGGCGCCGGGGTCAGCGGCCGCGCACGCAGACCGGCGGGCAGCTCGCCTCGAGCTTGCGCAGTGGCAGCGTCGACATGGTGAGCGTCAGCCAGTCCGGGCCCAGGTAGCGCGCCTTGCCGATACCGACGTCCGCCACGGTGCCCTCCTGGGCACCCACGTACTTGTCCAGCCAGTAGTCGGCACCGGCGCTGGCCAGGTATCGAGCCAGGTGCCGTTCGTCGGGACCGGAGGGGTCGTCCATGATCACCCGCGCCGAGTACAGCGACACCACTCCCGCGACGTCGGAGGGGTCGATGCCCGCACGCTCCCGGAGGGAGTAGATGTGAAAGTTGTAGCCACCGCCCAGCGTTGCCGAGACCGCGCCGTGCGGCTCGTTGCGCAGGTCGGCCGGCTTGCTGGCGTTGCCGACGAAGTCCTCGACGTAGTTGGCACCGTTGACCCGCTTCGACGCGTTGACCCGGCGCCACCGTCCCGTACGACGGGACAGGATCCACAGCGAGATGTCGCGGCAGGCCACGCGCACGTTGCGGGCCGGGTTGCCGTCGATGTCCTCGTAGATCTGGCCCCACGCGCTCACCGCGTGGAAGCCGTACCGCGCCGGATGGTTGCCGGCACCCACACGGGGGTGCTTCGCCCAGTTGTAGGTGCTCGGTACGCCGTGCATGCGACCCGCGTGCTTCCCGGTCATGTCGTGCGCCAGGAGCGACGCGACATCCTTCCTGGCTGCGCACCCCTCCCCGCGACGCCCGGCCGCGTCGTAGAGCTGGGACAGCCCCGTCGAATCCTGAGGAAGGGTCAGCACCGAGACGGGTGCGACGACTGCTGCTCCTCGGACGAGGGAACGTCGGGTCAAAGGCTGCATTCGCAGCATCGTAGACAGGTCGCTCGATACCCCTCCGGGCACCTCTCGCGATGTGGACTGTGCGCCGGGTGCGAGTGTCGTTAACCTCCGCCCGTGGCCTGTCGGATCGACGACTTCCTGGAGCTGGTGCACCAGCTCGATGACGTCACCCGCACCGACCACGATCGATACTTGAGGTTCGAGGTCGCCCGCCGGACCTTCGGCTACCTCTGGGAGCCGACCCGGACGGTGGGGCTCAAGCAGACCGTCGCCGAGCAGCTGGCTCTCGTCGCCGAGCGGCCCGATGTCTTCGAGGTGCAGTTCACCGCCCACGGGTTCGGCTGGGTGGTCGTCCACCTCGACGCGATCGAGCGCGACGAGCTGGCCGAGCTGACCTTCGAGGCCTGGCGGCTGACCGCCCCGGAGGCCCTGGTCGAAGCGCGCGCAGATCGGCTGCCGGACTGACGGAGTGGGCCGGCTCGGGACGTGACCGCAGCGTGCCGATGGCGCTTTTTTTGGATCACACCGCACAATGCCTCCGGGAGAGCGAACCTCCGAGGTGCTTCGTGCGTCGTCATTCATGGAGAGCCACGGTCGAGAGGATGGTCAGTGAAGAAGATGTCGGCCCTGGGGGCAACCGTTGTGTCGGCGGTCCTGGTCACGACCCTGGGTGGCCCGGTCACCACCGCCGGTGCGGTCACCGGCCCGGACTCGTCCCAGGCCTCAGCCCCGGTCGAGCGGGCCAAGCCCAACGGACACGGCGGCCGGTACAAGGTGCCCACCGGCGCGTACTTCAACAACCCTCGCGGCAGCTGGCACAACCGGCTGCGGATCGAGCGCCAGGTCGTGCGCGCGATCAAGGCAACCAGGAAGGGCGCGGTCATCCGGCTCGCGCTGTACTCGTTCGACCGGGTCCCGGTCGCCAGGACGCTGATCGCAGCGCGCAACCGCGGCGTGCACGTGCAGATCCTGCTCAACGACCACCAGGACACCAGGGCGATGAAGATGCTCCGCGCACGCCTCGGCACCAACGTGAGGAAGCACGACTTCATCTACAAGTGCCACTCGGGCTGCCGCACTGACGGCCGCAAGCGCCTCCTGCACACGAAGTTCTACACGTTCACCAAGGCCGGCAGGTCGAAGTACGCGTTGTTCTTCGGCTCGGCGAACCTGACCATGAACGCCGCCAGACACCAGTGGAACGACCTGTACCTCATGGACGGCGACAAGGAGCTGTTCCAGCAGTACGTGGATCTCTTCGACGACATGAAGAAGGACTACGAGAGCATGCAGCCGGCGTTCCCCGACTTCTGTGGGATCCCGACGGGCGCGGTCTGCGACGACGCCGTCGACGACCGGACCACGGTGACGTTCCCGCGCCTCCTCGGCCCCGGCAATGACCCGATCATCAAGATCCTCGACCGGATCCAGTGCATCACCATCAACGCGACCGGCAAGCGGATCCGCACCAAGCTTGCCGTCAACATGCACACGATCCGTGGTCGCCGCGGCAACTACCTGGCCGACGCCTATCGCCGGAAGTTTGCCGAGGGCTGCCGGGCCAGGTTCAGCTTTGGTCTGGTCGGCTTCCACACCAAGGGACACCTCACCGCCAAGACTCCGCGCGGCCGCATGCCGCTCCGGTCCAGTGCCTTCGACTACCACCCCGACAAGGAAGTGAAGAACCCCGACGGCAAGCTGGACCTCACCCTCGACTACTACTCGCACCAGAAGTACCTGGTGATCCAGGGCAACTACGCGGGCAACCCGAACGCGAACCTGGTGTTCACCGGTTCGTCGAACTGGGGGGCGCTCGGCGCGGTCAACGACGAGATCCTGGTCAACGTCATCGGCAAGAAGATCGCCCGGCAGTACATGACGAACTTCAACTTCATGTGGCGGAAGGGCAACTCCCGCAACGCCTACACGACGACGTACACCAACTTCCGCGGCGGCTACCTCACCCCGGAGCAGCAGTCGGTGAGGTACTCCGTGGGCGGGCCGTTCTGGGAAGGCGACTAGGACTCGACGGTTCCCACCGCAGCCTCGACCTTGTCGGTGGGGCCGGCCACGAAGACGTACTCGACGTTGCGCAGGTGTGAGACCCGGCCGACCTTGTCGCCGGAGGGGTTGAAGATGCCGATCTGCGCGCCGACGTACCGCTTGCTGTCGAAGGCAAGGACACGGACGTCCTCGTGGCCGGCCTCGCGAAGCGAGTCGGCCATCTGCTCCCGGCCGATCCAGGACTCGTCGTTGTAGGACACCACCACGACCTGGGCCTTCGTCCGGCGGATAACGCTCGCGAGTGCGGCCGGCATGTCGCGCCTGGTGTTGAAGACGCTCCTGGTCTCGGCGTCGCGACTGTCGACGCGCTTGCACGCGACGCCGTAGTGCTCGGGGGCGTCCCAGCGGACCAGGGTCTCCCAGATGTGGTAGTTGGTGAAGTAGCGGTGCTGGTTGTACGGCGGGTCGAGGTAGGCCAGGTCCACCGGCTCCAGCTCGTCGACGGTGGTCATCGCGTCGCCGGCCACGGTGTGGCCGCGCCCGGGCAGCAGCTGCGGACGCCGAAGCTCGAGGTCGTGGTGGGCCCGCGGCGCCCACTGCTTGAGATAGGCCATCTGCACGCCCGTGGTCGAGTCGACCCGGTCCGCGGCCAGCATCAGGCTGGTGAGCAGCACCGGGTAGAGCGGTGACTGCTGGTAGTCAGCTGCCAGCAGGTTGCGGATCGCGTCGACCCGGGCGCCGTTCCTGGGCTGGAAGAACCGAGCCGACTCGCAGAAGGTCTCGGTGAAGTACCCCGGCTCCCCCTTCACGGCATTGAGCCGCTTCAGCTCGTTGACGAGGTCCTGCTCGTTCACCTCGCGGGCGTCGGTCGCGATGTAGCAGTCGCTCAGGACCTGGCTGTACGTCGCCATGTCCGTGGCCGTGACGGTGAGCCCACGTCGCTTCAGCTCCTGAGCGACCCGCGTCGTACCGGTGAACAGGTCGACCGCAGTCCGCGCCCCCACGCTCTCCGCGATCGACCCCAGCACCCGGACCAGCAGGCGCTTGGAGCCCAGGTACTTGATCACGTCACGACGGTAGGTGACTGTGGACCTGCCGTCGTGGAGGATCTCGACGTGGAGACGATCGACGAGTACTTCGTCCGCCGTCTCAGGGCGCGAAGCCAAGTCGCTGCGCGACCCGGGCCCGCTCCTGACGACGACGCGCTATGTCTGCTGTTCGACGCCCAGGCGCAGAGCCGGCACCTCGACTTCGCGGCTCGCTGGCTGCAGTCCCAGGGCGCTGGCTACTACACGATCGGCTCGGCCGGTCACGAGAGCAACGCGGCGCTCGGTCTCCTGTCCCGGGTCGACGACCCGGCGCTGCTCCACTACCGCTCCGGCGGGTTCTACGCCGCGCGAGCCGCCCGTGCAGGCAACCGGCTCGCCGTCCGTGACGTGCTCCTGAGCCTGACCTCGGCGACGAGCGATCCGATGTCGGGCGGCCGGCACAAGGTGTTCGGCCATCGGAGCCTGAACATCATTCCCCAGACGTCCACCATCGGCTCCCACCTCCCCCGGGCGGTCGGTCTCGCCTACGCCCTCGACCTGAGCCGCGACACCGGTGTGGAGCCTCCCTGGCCCGCGGACGCCGTCGTGCTGTGCAGCTTCGGTGACGCGTCCGCGAACCACTCCACCGCGACCGGAGCGTTCAACGCCGCTGCCTATCTGGGCCACCGCGACATTCCCTGCCCGGTCCTGTTCGTGTGCGAGGACAACGGCATCGGGATCAGCACGAGGTCACCGGGTGGCTGGCCGGCGGCTGCGCTCGAGCGCCTGCCGGGCCTCCGGTACTGGCATGCCGAGGGTGTCGACCCGACGTCGCTGCTGTCCGTGGTCACGGACTCGTTGGCCACCGTTCGAGGGAGCCGTCGGGCCGCGGTGCTCCATCTGTCCACCGTGAGGTTCATGGGACATGCCGGCTCGGACGCGGAGATCGCCTACCGGTCCCGGAGCGAGATCCTGGCCGACTACGCGCGAGATCCCCTCCTCGGCACGGCCCTTGCCCTGGTCGACCGGGGCCTGATGTCGGCGTCGGAGGTGCTGGACCGCTACGAGGCGGTTCGGCAGCAGGTCATGGACGAGGCCAAGCAGGTGGTCGACGGGGAGCAGCTGGTCAGCAGGGAGGCGGTCATGGCTCCGCTCATGTTCACCGACCCGGCGCCGACCCCCCGGGCGCTCCTCTCGAACGACGACCGGGTCCGCGCCTGGGACGGCCGGCTGCCGGAGGACGGGCCGGCGATGACCCTCGCGCAGGCCGTGAACGCCACCCTCGCGGACCTGATGGCCGCCCACCCGGAGGCCCTGGTCTTCGGAGAGGACGTCGCCGTCAAGGGCGGGGTGTACGGCGTCACCCGAGGTCTCCGGAAGCGGTTCGGGGGTCGTCGCGTGTTCGACACGCTGCTGGACGAGCAGACGATCCTCGGGACGGCACTCGGAGCGGCGCTCGTCGGGATGGTGCCCATCCCCGAGATCCAGTACCTCGCCTACCTGCACAACGCCGAGGACCAGCTGCGCGGCGAGGCCGCGACCCTGCGGTTCTTCTCCAACGACCAGTACCACAACGGCATGGTGGTCCGGGTCGCCGGCCTCGCCTACCAGCGTGGGTTCGGCGGCCACTTCCACAACGACAACTCCGTCGCCGTCCTTCGCGACATTCCCGGGCTGGTGCTCGCCGTACCGAGCCACCCGTCGGAGGCGCCCGGGTTGCTGCGGACCTGCTTCCACCTGGCGCAGCAGGACGGTCGGGTGTGCGTGTTCCTCGAGCCGATCGCCCGCTACCACACGCGCGACCTCCTCGAGGACGGCGACGGGGCGTGGACCGCGACGTACGTCCCACCGCACGCGGCTCACGCCTGCACACCCCTGGGCGAGGTGGGCAGGTACGGCGACGGAGGCGACGTCCTGCTGGTGACGTTCGGCAACGGGGTGCACCTCAGCCGCCGGGCGGCGGAGACGCTGACCGCCAGCGGCATCGGGTCCACGACGCTCGACCTCCGCTGGCTCGCGCCGCTGCCCGTCGAGGCGCTGAGCTCGGCCGCGCGCGAGTTCCCGGCGGTCCTCGTCGTCGACGAGACCCGGCACAGCGGTGGCGTCTCCGAGGGCGTCGTCGCGGCCCTGGTCGATGCCGGCTACGAGGGCCGGTTGTCCCGGGTCACCAGCGCCGACAGCTTCGTCCCGCTCGGACCGGCGGCCGAGACCGTGCTCCTCGGGGAGAACGACATCGTGACCGCCGTGCGCGACCTGGTCAGACGGAGAAGTCGACGCCCTGGGCGAGGGGGAGCTCACCGGAGAAGTTGACGGTGTTGGTGGCCCTGCGCATGTAGGCACGCCAGGCGTCGGATCCGGACTCGCGCCCGCCTCCGGTCTCCTTCTCGCCCCCGAACGCGCCGCCGATCTCGGCGCCGGACGTGCCGATGTTGACGTTGACGATCCCGGAGTCGGCGCCCTGGGGGGAGACGAACCGCTCCGCCTCGGCCTGGTCGCTGGTGAACACGCTCGACGACAGACCCTGCGGCACTGCGTTGTTGATGGCGATCGCCTGGTCGAAGTCCTCGTAGGGAAGCACGTAGAGCAAGGGCGCGAACGTCTCCTGCTCGACCACCGGCGTCTGCTCGTCTATGCGGACGATCGCCGGCCTCGCGTAGTAGGCGTTGGGTCCCTCGTCCTCGAGGGCGCGTCCGCCGCCCACGACCAGCTTGCCGCCCTCGGAACCGGCCTGGGCGATGGCGGCCTCCATGTTCTCGTAGGCACCCCGGTGGATCAGCGGACCGACCAGGGTGCCCTCGGCCATCGGGTTGCCGATGGGCAGCCGGCCGTACGTCGAGACGAGTCGGTCGGTGAGCTCGTCGACCACGCTGCTGTGGGCGATCACCCGGCGCATCGTGGTGCACCGCTGCCCGGCGGTCCCGGCTGCCGAGAACACGATGCCGCGGGTGGTCAGGTCGAGGTCGGCGGTGGGACCGACGATCGCGGCGTTGTTGCCGCCGAGCTCGAGCAGGGCGCGCCCGAACCGGCTCGCGATCCGCGGGCCCACAGCGCGGCCCATCCGGGTCGAGCCGGTCGCGCTGAGCAGCGCGATGCCCGGGTGGTCCACGAGCGCCTGCCCGATGTCGGAGCCCCCGATCAGGACCTGCGACAAGTGGGTGGGGGCGCCGACCTCGGCGATGGCCTGGGCGAGGATCGCGTGGCTGGCCAGCGACGTCAGCGGGGTCAGCTCGGACGGCTTCCACACGACTGGGTCCCCGCAGACCAGGGCGACGGCGGTGTTCCAGGACCAGACCGCCGCCGGGAAGTTGAACGCGCTGATCACGCCCACGACGCCCAGCGGGTGCCAGGTCTCCATGAGCCGGTGACCGGGACGCTCGGACGGCATCGTGCGTCCGTAGAGCTGCCGAGAGAGACCGACTGCGAAGTCGCAGATGTCGATCATCTCCTGCACCTCGCCGCGGGCCTCGGAGGTGATCTTGCCGACCTCGAGGCTGATCAGGCCGGCCAGGTCGTCCTTGTGCTCGGCGAGGAGCTCGCCGAGCCGCTTGACCAGCGCTCCGCGGGCAGGTGCCGGCACGGTGCGCCACTCGAGGAAGGCCCTGTGGGCGCGCTCGACGGCGTCGTCCACAACAGTGGCGTCGGTCCAGGCCAACGAGCTGAGACGCTCACCGTTGATGGGGGACATGGCGTCCACGCCACCGGCGGCGGCGTCGAGGTCGACGCCGCAGGCTCTGGCGGTCTGGATCGCCAGGTTCTGGAGCTCGGCGCCGGTGGGGATGGACTGGGCATTCATGTGCGGTTCCTTTGGTCGTCAGACGATGTTGAGCTCGGGGCGGGTGCCACTGTCGGCGAATCGGCGGGCGTCGAGGCCGCTGACGTCGACGACGGGCCGGTTGCCGAGGTAGAGGTCTCGCATCACCTCCCCGATGGCGGGTCCCATCAGGAACCCGTGTCCGGAGAAGCCGGTCGCATACAGGAAGCGGGACACGTCCGCGGCTTCACCCACCAGTCCATTGTGGTCGGGGGTCATCTCGTAGAGCCCGGCCCACCCACTGGCGATGCCGACCTCGGCCACCTTCGGGGCTCGGTGCTCGATCGCCGCGCCGAGTCGCGGCAGCCAGTCGTCGGACCGGCCGAGCTTGAACCCGGGCTGCTCGTCGGGATCGGACATGCCGAGCAGGAGACCGCCGCCCTCGCGGTGGAAGTAGAAGCTGGTCGAGAAGTCGATCGTGAACGGCGTGTGGGGGTCGAGGCCTGCCATCGGCTCGGTCGTCAGGACCTGCCGTCGCAGCGGCTCCACCGGGAGGCTCACCCCGGCCAGGTCCCCGACCTGGCGGGACCACGCACCGGCAGCGCAGATGACGACGGTCGTCCTGATCGCACCGCGGTCGGTCTGTACGGCGGTGATGGTGCCGTCCTCGGTCACGATCCCGGTCACCCGACAGTCCCGGACCAGCCGCGCGCCGCAGCGGCGCGCCGCTCCGGCGTACCCGAGGACGACCGACTCGGGGGTGCAGTGCCCGTCGTTCGGCGACCACGCGGCGGCCAGCAGGCCGTCGGTCGCGATCAGCGGCGAGAGCCTCGTGGCCTCGGCGACGTCGATCATCCGGCTGGGCACGCCCAGCTCGTTCTGGAGCGCCACGTTCTGCTCGAACGCTGCGACGTGGTCGGGTCGGTCGAGCAGGAACAGGTAGCCGACGCGATGCAGGTCGATCTCCTGGTCGAGCTCCTGCCCGAACCTTGCGAACGCCTCGAGGCTGCGCCGGCCCAGCTCGATGTTGACCCCGTCGGAGAACTGGGCCCGGACGCCCCCGGCCGCCTTGCACGTGGACCCGGAGCCGAACGCCGCCTGCTCGACCAGCACCACATCGGGGACGCCCGCCGCGGCCAGGTGGTAGGCGGTGCTCAGCCCGATCACGCCGCCACCGACGATGACGACCGACGCTCGTGCCGGGAAGTCAGCAGGTGCCAACGTCACCCTCGATTCGCAGAGACGTCTGTGAGCACTGGGTGGCGCGCCCGGAGGGATTCGAACCCCCAACCTTCTGATCCGTAGTCAGATGCTCTATCCGTTGAGCTACGGGCGCCGTGTCCGCGGCGCGCCGCAGGACTGGACGAGGATAGCCGCAACCCATCGAGGGGTCCGAATCGCTCATCGACCCGACCTGGAATGCGGTCTGAAGCCCCACAGATGGACTCGTGCGGCCAGTGTGACGCGGGTCATAGGCGTTGAACGATCCAATATGAAGGCGGTCTGGGCGGCGGTAGCGTCAGGCACCCCGGGGCCGGGACCGGCAGTTCCGTCGCGGTCGAGGGGACAACTGAGTCGCCGACAACGATGCCGCGCGAGCCACGCAACGCGAAGCTGCCAGAGGACCACCGGATGACCGCCACGCAGAACGCCAGCGACACGACGAGCGAGACGGCCTCGAAGCCCGGCGCCGCGCCGACGACCCACCAGGGCATCCTCGGCTTCGTCAACGAGGTCGCTGCGATGACCAAGCCGGACCGCATCCACTGGTGCACCGGTTCCGACGAGGAGTGGACCGAGCTCACCAGCGCCCTGATGGCAACGGGCACGTTCACCCAGCTCGACCCGGCGATCAAGCCGAACTCCTTCTACGCCGCCAGCGACCCGAGCGACGTCGCGCGCGTGGAAGAGCGCACCTTCATCTGCTCGGTCGACGAGAAGGACTGCGGGCCCACCAACAACTGGATGGCCCCGGACGAGATGAAGGCCATCATGCGCAAGCTCTACGACGGCTGCATGGTCGGGCGCACGATGTACGTCATCCCCTTCGTGATGGGCCACCTCGAGGCCGAGCAGCCGATGTTCGGCATCGAGATCACCGACTCGGCGTACGTCACGGCGTCGATGCGCGTGATGTCCCGCATGGGCTCCCACGTCCTCGAGCGGATGACCGAGCTGGACGCAGACTTCGTGCCGGCCCTCCACTCGGTCGGGCACCCGCTGGCCGAGGGCGAGCAGGACGTCGCCTGGCCGTGCAACGACACCAAGTACATCGTCCAGTTCCCCGAGGAGCGGGCGATCTGGTCCTACGGCTCCGGGTACGGCGGCAACGCGCTGCTCGGCAAGAAGTGCTACGCGCTGCGGATCGCCAGCGTGATGGCCCGCGACGAGGGCTGGCTCGCCGAGCACATGCTGATCCTCAAGCTGACCAGCCCCGAGGGCAGCACGAAGTACATCGCCGCGGCGTTCCCGAGCGCCTGCGGCAAGACCAACCTCGCCATGCTCGAGCCGACCATCCCGGGCTGGAAGGTCGAGACCCTCGGCGACGACATCGCGTGGATGAAGGTCGGCGAGGACGGCCGGCTGTGGGCGGTCAACCCGGAGTACGGCTTCTTCGGCGTCGCGCCGGGCACCAACGAGCACACCAACCCCAACGCGATGAAGACCATCAACAAGGGCAACTCGGTCTTCACCAACGTCGCGCTCACCGAGGACGGCGACATCTGGTGGGAGGGCCTCGAGAACCCGCCCGCCCACGCCACCTCGTGGAAGGGCGAGCCCTGGACGCCCGACAGCGAGGAGCTGTCCAGCCACCCCAACAGCCGCTACTGCACGCCGATCAAGCAGTGCGACATCCTCGCCCCGGAGTACGACGACCCGCGCGGCGTCCCGATCGACGCGATCCTGTTCGGCGGCCGCCGCAAGACCACCGTTCCGCTCGTGTTCGAGGCCCGCGACTGGGTCCACGGCACCTTCCTGGGCGCCACCCTGTCCAGCGAGACCACCGCCGCCGCAGTCGGCCAGGTCGGTGTGGTGCGCCGCGACCCGATGGCGATGCTGCCGTTCATCGGCTACCACGCCGGCGACTACTTCAACCACTGGATCACGGTCGGCAAGGAGAACGACGCCGCGAAGCTGCCGCGCATCTTCTACGTCAACTGGTTCCGCCGGGACGACGAGGGCGACTTCCTGTGGCCGGGATTCGGCGAGAACAGCCGGGTGCTCAAGTGGGTCGTCGAGCGGATGGACGGCATGGCGGCTGCCGTTGAGACGCCGATCGGGCACGTGCCGACCAAGGACGCCCTGGACGTCGAGGGGCTCGACATGACCGATGAGGCGCTCGAGGCCGCGCTGGCGGTCGACGTCGAGGAGTGGAAGGCCGAGATCCCGCAGATCCAGGAGTGGTTCGAGAAGTTCGGCGACCAGCTCCCCACCGTGCTGTGGACCGAGCTGGACGGGCTGAAGGCCCGGCTCGGCATCGCCGTCGACATCTGACGAACTCCCACGACCCACAGGTCACGCGGTCCACGTTGTGGAATCATCGACGGTGCTCCACGGGGCCGTCGGAGGGTGGTGAGTCATGCCGGGCTACGGGCCTGATGAGCGTGCCCTCTTCGAGGACGACGCCACCAAGTTGTACGAGGAGATCTGCGCCAAGGGCGGCCTCGCCGCGTCCGACTACCGGATCGCCGAGGACGGCGAGCTGCGCAAGGCCTTCGACCTGCTGGTCGAGATGGGCCTGGTCATCTTCGACAGCGAGCAGGACGGCTGGGCGCCTGAGGACCCGACCAGCGTCCAGTCCCGCGTCGTATCGCCGCTGAGCCAGGAGGCCGCCAAGCTCCTCTCGGAGTCCTCACAGTGGTCCTCGGCGTTCAGCAGCCTCTCCCAGACCTGGCGCCGCGCCCCGCAGTCCTCCGCACGCGGCCCGTTCACCTACCTGCGCGACTCCGCGATCAACCCCTTCCTCGAGCAGATCGTCGCCGAGTGCGAGGAGGAGATGCTCACCGCGCAGCCCCAAGCCGGCCGCGACCCACGGTTCCTGGCCATGGCCGCGCTGCGTGACATCGAGCTCCTCGAACGGGGCGCCATGATGCGCACCCTCTACCAGCACAGCGCACGACGCAGCTCGGTCACCCACAAGTACGTCGCCGCGGTGACCGCCCGCGGTGCCGAGGTGCGCACCCTCGACGAGTTCTTCAACCGGATGATCGTCGTGGACCGGCGGGTGGCCGTGATCCCCAACCAGGAGGACCTCTCCGTGGCGGTGGCAGTGCGGGAGCCGGCGGTGGTCGCCTACCTGGTCGACGTCTTCGAGCGCTCCTGGGAGCGGGCCCGGCCGTTCACCAACCGCGAGACCTCCCTGATGAAGGACATCGCCGTCGAGCAGCGCGCGATGACGATGCGGATGCTGATCGAGGGCCACAGCGACCCGGTCAGCGCCAAGAGGCTGGGCGTCAGCCCGCGGACCTACGCCGGCTACGTCGCCGACCTCAAGACCGAGTACGACGCGGAGACGCGCTTCCAGCTCGGCTACACGATGGGCCGGATGGGAATCTCTGGCCACGAGGACATCGAGGATGAGCCGGCGGAGTGAGGTGTGCTCAGCTCCGCCGGCGTCCTTCCGGCGATGTTCCGTGGCACCGCCGGAAACCCCGTGTGCCGGCAAATGTCACGAGGGCAGCGACCTTGCGGTCACTGCCCTCGTGCTGTTGAGACGGGCCTGGGGGGTAGGCGCTCGAACCGGACAAGTGGGGGGAAAGTCGGGTCCTCGTCTCAAACCTCTTGGCCGCCTAGAAACCCCAGCTGGAGTCGCCGCGGCCGGCCGGGGACGCGTCGTCCGCGTGAGCAGGAGCGGCGGCCCCGATCAGACCGATGGACAACGCCACGGCACCAACGATGACGGCGATCCTGCGCGTGAAGTTCTTCATGCTTTTCCCCACCTAGTCGAAGAGGGGGCCCACGGAATGGCCCGCCTCCGGTAGTCTGTCGGCAGGGTCAGGCAAGGCGTGAGCCCACGGGTGCCTCACAAAATTGCATTGCAAGAATATGCAGTTGAATGGTGCTTGACGTGGTCGCAACAAGGCATGCCCGCTTTTGGGTATTGATGCCTGTTGAGGCTCATGTGACGCGTGGACGACCCCCTCCAAGGTCGCCGGAATGCGCAAACTGCAGAAAGTCGACAGGGTTGCCCTGACCTGAATTGGCGCCTGTATCGGCGCAGTTCGCCCCGAGAACGCGCAGACGGCTCCCACTCGCGAGTGGGAGCCGTCTCCTCGTTTCTGGACTAGACCGTGGCGGAGGCGGCGGGATTTGAACCCGCGAGAGGGTTGAAGCCCTCAACCCGCTTAGCAGGCGGGCGCCATAGACCGGACTAGGCGACGCCTCCGCGGAGCAGGCTACAAGTTGGCGAGCGCCGCCCACGAATCACAGGGGGCGCAGGCCGTGGCCCCGCTGCAGCCGGCCCTGGAGCTCGCGCACGAACTCCTCCCGATCCACCGCCAGCACGCCGACCGGGATGGTTGTGGTCCGCCCGTCGCGCAGCCGCAGCTCCACGCAGGCCACGTCGCGGCGTTGGGTGGTGACGGCGTCCTCGACGGCACTCCATCGCGCCTCGGTGACCCCGGCGCCTCGCACCAGCCGGACCCGATAGCCGTCGTCGGTGCACTGCAGCACCCAGGCTCGCGCGCGCAGCCACCAGCCGAGCGTCAGGCAGCCCGCCACGCCCACGAGCACCACGAGCACCACGAGCTCGACCGGCAGCCCGGCGAGCGCCACGACCGCCGTAGCGACGAAGATCAGCAGCGCCAGCCCGACCAGGGCCAGGCCCACGAACCGGGCGACCACGGCCGGCGCCAGTCGGTAGACGGTGGGCGGTTTCGGGGGCACGCAGGTGATTGAACACCGCACGGTCTCACTCCTCGCACACAGGGTTGTGACCCCGCGTGACCTACGTCACACTCGAGGTTCCCCCGGCCCCCAGGAGGCCGCGATGTCCGTCGTCCCGCCCGGCCTGCCGGCCGCCCTTCAAGCCCTGGACCACGCTCTCGACGCGCCGCGGAGGCCTGGGATACCGCTCGGCAACTGGCGTTGGCTGGTCCGCCAGCGGATGGGTGGCGTCCGCGATGCGCTCGCCGGCGAGGCAGCCGGGTCGGACGACGGATGGCTGGCCGCGCGCGGTGGTTCGGCGTTCCGCGAGCGCAATGCGCTGCTGGGCCGGCTCAGCAGGCTCGGGCCGCAGATCCTCGAGACGCCCGACGCCGAGGCCACCCGGCTCGAGCTGAAGCGGCTGCTGATGGACATCCAGCGGCACATGCAGCGGCTCAACGACCTGGCC
Organism: uncultured Actinomycetota bacterium; assembly: GCA_963817125.1. GTDB lineage: Bacteria > Actinomycetota > Actinomycetes > Propionibacteriales > Nocardioidaceae > Nocardioides. The sequence goes on along the minus strand of CAWFNB010000004.1, from coordinate 165,238 downwards.
TACGACGAGGTGGAGCTGGAGCTCGGCGGCTCGGAGTAGGGCCGACCCCGGCTCCTCCTAGGATCGTCACCGTGCCGCCGCACGTCGGCGGGCACGGAGGGGTGCCGGAGTGGCCGATCGGAACCGCCTTGAAAGCGGTCGCTGGCAGAGATGTCAGCCGCGGGTTCGAATCCCGCCCCCTCTGCCGGTGGCTGGGACTTCAATCCAGCAGCAGCTCGATGAGGACGTCGCCCTCCTGCACCACGTCGGCCGGTGCGATCTTGACCGCGCGCACGGTGCCGGTGTCCTCGGCCATGACCGGAATCTCCATCTTCATCGACTCCAGGATGATCACCACGTCGCCGGCCGCCACCTTGTCGCCGGGGTCGACCGACACGCTCAGCACGTTGGCGACCATCTCCGCGACGATCTCGGACACCCGCTCACGAGCCATGCCCCGAACCTAGCGTCCTCGCTCGCCTATCAGAGAAGGGCGGCGGTGCGGGGTGGCTCGGGCCGGACCGCGCCGGCCTCCTCGAGCCGACGGCCGCCTTGTCCACGGGAGCCGGTGAGGGCCAGGTCGGCCCGGATCACGACGTAGCCGAGGAGCAGCCCGACGACGAGGCCGTAGAGCACCGAGAGACCGCACTCGAGCAGGGAGATCGCTGGGTTCACCAGGGCGTTCGCGACCGGCGCGGTGGCCGCGACCCCGAAGGCGCAGAGCCACCAGCCCTGCCGACGCCGGGCGCGCATGTGGCAGCCCCACGCGAGGGCCGGGACACCGAGCACCGTTTCGATCGGTCGTGGGAACGCCCCGAGGTGGTCCCGGCACCAACGCACGCCGTCGAGCAGGTTGTCCACGAGCTCCTGGGAGCCGTAGCGGCGCAACATCTCGGCGTACAGCAGGGTCACGGCGAGCACCAGGCCGCCGATCGCCACCACCGCGAGTCCGCGGCGCCCGAGGCCGTGCAGGCCGGCACCGAGCCGGTACACGACGCCGAACGCACCGGCCATGGCCAGGCCGAGGGTGGCGTACTCGAAGCGCACCACCGAGACGACCGGGTCGAAGCCGATGGTGGCCATCGCTCCGATCGCGGCAACGAGCACAGCCACCACGCACTCCCGTGCGGCCCGCACGAAGCGGACCGCCGGTGTCGTGGCCATCACCCCGAGCACCGCCGAGACGACACAGGTCATCACCGCGGCGCCGGTGCGCAGGTAGTCAAGGTCCAGCACGAGGACGAGGACTCCCAGCGCCAGCGCGAGCGCACCGAAGACGACCGGGCGTCCCCCTGTACGCGCGGCCAGCCCGCACGTGTACGCCGTCACGACGGCGACCGCGCCGGCACCGTCCAGCCAGCCCGGTCCGACCGGGATCAGCGCGCAGATGAGCGCGGCCAAGCCACCGGCGACCACCAGCAGCCAGAGGGCGACCAGGAGCCGGCTGTGGACCGGGTCGTCGTCGGCCACCGTGACGGTCAGCTCCGGGGTCGCGCCGGCGATGGAGCCCGGCACGATCTCCTCGTGCACCGGCCCGGGTGGCGGTGCGGGCGTCGGCTGCGGAGCGGGGTCGACCGGCCTCACGCGGACCCGCCCGTGGCGCGTCGCGCGACGTCGAGGAGCGGTCCGGGGCACGACAGAACAGGTTACAGAGCGGCCTTGCTCTCTAGAACCTGCGGTTGGCGAGCGAGGGGTTGGTGCGCCGGGCCTCGTCCAGAACCTCGCGGTCCAGGGTCGCGCGCAACACTGCGGCATCCACGCCGGCTTCCGCGAGCACGTCCCCGAGGGGGTCCACGACCAGCGAGTGGCCGGTGTAGCGCGGACCGGGCTGGCCGGCCGCGACGACGAAGACGGTGTTCTCGATCGCCCGGGCCCTGACCAGCGTGCGCCAGTGCTCGACCTTCCGCGGCCCCGCGACCCACGCGGCCGGAACGACGAGAACCTCGGCGCCCCGGTCGACGAGGAGCCGTCCCAGCTCGGGGAAGCGCAGGTCGTAGCAGGTCATCAGCCCGACCCGGAAGCCTGCGACATCCACGAGCACCGGGGTGAGGTCGCCGGGCGAGAGCGCGTCCGACTCGCGGTAGCCGAAGGAGTCGTAGAGGTGGATCTTGCGGTACGCCGTCGTCGCGGCGCCGCGGACCAGCAGCGTGTTGTAGGGACGTGCGGGATCTGCCGACGCCTCGAACATCCCCGCCACGACGGTGGTGTTGTGCGCGGCCGCCACGTCGGCCAGCTCGGTGGCGAAGGCGCCGTCCAGCCCCTCGGCGTACGGGCTCACGTCCGAGCCCGGCTCGCCGAAGTCGCGGGCGAACGCCTCGGGAAGCACGACGAGGTCGCTGTCGCTGGTGACCACGTCCCGCAGCCGAGCCCGGTTGCTCGCCGAATCGAGCCCCGATGCCTCCTGCACGACCGTGACCGACAGCATGTTCACACCGCCCAGACTGCCAGCAGGGTGCGAGCGGCCGTCAGGTGTGGGGACACTGGGGTCGTGGTGTCCGGAGCGTTCAGCGCAATTGTGCTGGCCGGCGGCATGGCCGCCCGGCTCGACGGCGTCGACAAGGCCTCGGTCGAGCTGCACGGCCGGACCCTGCTCACCTGGGCGCTGGACTCGGTCATCGACGCCGCCGAGGTGGTGGTGGTCGGGGACCCGGTGCCGACCCATCGGCCGGTGACCTTCACCCGCGAGGACCCGCGCCACGGCGGCCCGGTGGCCGCGCTGCTCACCGGCCGGGATGCGCTGCTCGACCCGCGCGGCACCGTCGCGGTGCTGGCGTGCGACATGCCGCACCTGACCGCGCACACCTTCCAGAGACTCCGCGACGCTGCCGACGGCTGCGACGGCGCCGTGCTGGTGGGTCCCGATGGTCGCCGCCAGCTCGCCCTGGTGCTCGACGTGGCCCGGCTGGACGCCGTTCGTCCCGGCCGCGAGGAGCAGCACGGCCTGGCCCTGCACCGGTTTCTCGAGCCGCTCGACCTCGCCGAGCTCGCGGCCGAAGGGCAGGAGCACCGCGACGTGGACACCTGGGCCGACATCCGGGATCTGTCGTGACGACCGGTCTCGAGCGGCTCGAAGGTTGCGAGACGACCGGCGGCACGCAAGTCTGAGGCTGTGAACCTCCACGACTGGATCGACGAGCTGTGCGACGTCCTCGATCTCGAGGACGTGGAGGTCGACGAGGGGTTGCTGGCCGACCTCACCCGCGCCGCCGCGCGCAACGTCGAGCACCTGGCCGCACCCGTCACGGCATTCCTGCTGGGATACGCCGCCTCCGAGCAAGGGGCCAACCCCGAAGGGGTGGAAGCGTTGGCCGCCCGCGCGCAGGCGCTGGCCGAGGGCTGGGACCGCCCGGCCGACGCGCCCGACCCCGTGGACATCGATGACCCCGTGCCCGACGACAGCACCGTCGACCACACCGGCGAGCGTTACGAGGACGACCGCATCGACGAGCTCGTCGACGAAGAGGTCTAGCGCGCTGTGCGCGCTGTCCTCGCGGACGGGGCCGGCGGCCCCGAGGTCCTGGTCGTGCGCGACCTCGCCGACCCCGAGCCCGGGCCGGGCGAGGTGGTGCTGGACGTCGCCGCTGCCGGACTGAACCGGGCCGACCTGCTGCAGCGACAGGGGTTCTACCCGCCGCCGCCCGGGGCGTCCGACGTGCTCGGGATGGAGTGCAGCGGGACCGTCGCGGCGGTCGGCGACGGCGTCGAGGACTGGTCGGTGGGTGACCGCGGGTGCGCACTGCTGTCCGCCGGTGCCTATGCGACCAAGGTGTCGGTCCCGAGCGGGCAGCTGATGCCGGTGCCGGACGGGGTCGACCTGGTCGAGGCTGCGGCACTGCCCGAGGTGGCGTGCACGGTGTGGTCCAACGTGTTCATGGTGGCCGCCCTGCAGGCCGACGAGGTGCTGCTCGTGCACGGCGGCGCCGGCGGGATCGGGACGTTCGCGATCCAGCTGGGCGCCCAGCTGGGGGCGCGGGTGTTCACCACCGCGGGCAGCGAGGAGAAGCGCGACTTCTGTCGGTCGCTGGGCGCCGAGGTGGCGATCGACTACCGCAACGAGGACTTCGTCGAGGTGCTCGGCAAGCACACCGACGGCGCGGGAGCCGACGTCATCCTCGACAACATGGGGGCCTCCTACCTCGGCCGCAACGTCACCGCGCTCGCCGTCGAGGGCAGGCTGGTGGTCATCGGGATGCAGGGCGGCACCAAGGGCGAGCTCGACCTCAGCGCGCTGCTCCGCAAGCGCGGCGCCGTCATCGCCACCACGTTGCGGAGCCGGCCGGCCGGGGAGAAGGCGGCCATCTGCCGGTCGGTGGTCGACCACGTCTGGCCCCTGGTCGGCGACGGCCGGGTCCGGCCGGTCGTGCACGAGACCATCCGGCTCGACGACGTACGACGGGCGCACGAGCTGATGGAGTCCGGCGACCACACCGGCAAGATCCTGCTCGTCACCTGACCGCCGGGGCTCCGAGGGTCGATCGGGAGCCGATCGATACCGTGAGGCCATGAGCGAGGAGCAGGGGCCCACCGGCGAGCAGGGCGGCCAGGAGACCGAGGACGGCCAGCAGGGCGAGCGCCAGGTCGTCATCATCGGCCCCGACGGCCAGCCGATCGGTGCCGTCCCCGAGTCCGCGCTCGCCATGGCCCAGGCGGCGGCGAGCGATGCCCAGGAGTCGGACGAGCGGGCCCTCACCGACCTGGTCGAGCAGCCCGCGAAGGTGATGCGGATCGGCAGCATGATCCGCCAGCTGCTCGAGGAGGTGAAGGCCGCGCCCCTCGACGAGGCCAGCCGCAACCGGCTCAAGGAGATCCACGAGGCCTCGATCCACGAGCTCGAGGCCGGCCTCGCGCCCGAGCTGGTCGAGGAGCTGGAGCGACTGACGCTGCCGTTCTCCGACGACAAGACCCCCTCCGAGGGCGAGCTGCGGATCGCCCAGGCCCAGCTGGTCGGCTGGCTGGAGGGGCTCTTCCACGGGATCCAGACCGCGATCTACGCCCAGCAGATGGCCGCCCGCGCGCAGTTCGAGCAGATGCGCCGCGGACTGCCCATGGGCTCGAGCGGGCAGCCACCGGCCCAGCCGGGCGACCCCGACCAGCCGCACCAGCCCGGCGACTCAGGCGGGATGTACCTCTAGGCCGATCTAGTAGACGGAGCTAGCGCGAACGACGAGCCAGGCCGCGCACCAGCAGCAGCCCGAGCAGGCCGACCAGGACCAGCGCGGCACCCGGGGCGGCCGCGCGCGAGAGCGACTGCGGCTCACTGGTGTCGACCGCGGTGAACACCGCTTGCTCCGGTTCCGGCTGCACAGGTGGCGCCCCCTCGCCGAGGAGCCGCTCGACCTGCGCGACCACCGTCTCGCTGGAGACCCTGGTGCCGCTGACCCCCGACGCGAGCCACGGAGCGCCGCTGCCGGTGACGAAGAACATGTACTCGGTGCCGGTGGCCAGCCCGCCGAGGCTGCACTGGAGCCGGTTGCGGTCGGTCTGGACCTGGACGGACTCGGTGTCGACGTGGCCCTGGTAGACGAGGTCGACCGTCACCTCCTGCAGGTAGATCGCGCCCGGCTGGCCGTCGGTGCGTTCCTGCCGCTCGACCGCGGTCACGATGCCGCTGAAGACCGCCATCGCGTTCTTGGTGCTGTCCTTGACCGTGAGGGGCGGGCAGTGCGGCACCCGGCTCGGCGCCGAGGCGTCGGCCGGCACGGCCCCGACGCACACCGAGAGCACGACCGCGAGGGCCCCGAAAGCGAGGGTCAGCAGGCGTCGGGGCACCGGAGCATCACAACAGATCACACGTCGAAGATGCCACTCAGCACCGTCGCGACCCCATCCTCGTCGTTGCTGGGAGCGACGTGGTCCACCGCGGCCAGCACCGTCGGGTGGGCGTTGGCCATCGCGTACGACGTCCCGGCCCAGGCCAGCATCGGCAGGTCGTTGGGCATGTCGCCGAAGGCGACCACGTCCGCCGGGTCGACGCCCAGCTCGTCGGCCACGAGGGCCAGCGTGGAGGCCTTGGTGACGTCGGCCGCGCTGATCTCGAGCAGGGTGCTGGCCGAGGACCACGTGATCGTGACCTGTTCGCCGATCACGGCCTCCGCGGCGTCCCAGTAGTCCTGCGGCCCGAGCTCCTCGTGCCGGGCCAGCAGCTTGACGACCGGGCCGTCGACGAGCTCGTCGAGCGGCGCCCGGCGGGCGCCGTCGGGGACCGGGTGACGCTCCATGAAGTCCTGCTCGAGCCCGATGCCCGTCAGGGTCTCGACGGCGAACGCCGAGCCGGGTATGGCGTCGCGCAGCTCGGCCACGACCCGGCGCACCGTCTCTGGGTCGATCTCGCGGCGCAGCCGCGGCCGGTCGGCGGCGACGTCCCACACGAGTGCGCCGTTGGACACCACGGCCAGCCCGTGGTCGCCGACGTGCTCGAAGACCTCCTCGGCCCAGCGCAAGGGGCGGCCGGTCACGAACACGACCGGCACCCCTCGGGCCTCGACGGCGGCCAGCACGTCGCGGGTCCGGTCGGAGATGGTGCCGTCGGTGCGGACCAGGGTCCCGTCGAGATCGGTGGCGACCAGCCGAGGCGGTTTCGAGACAGGCGCTTGCGCGCCTTCCTCAACCACCGCGAGCGCGCAGTGGGCGGGCCAGCACCAGCTCGCCGTCCTCGTTGCTGCCGCGCAGCTCGGTGAAGCCGCACTTCGCCAGGACCCGGAGGCTCGCCGTGTTGTCGGGGCGGACGCTGGCCCGGACTCGCACGCCGGCCGCCTCCGCCTCGGCGATCAGCGCGGTCAGCGCCTCGGTCATCAACCCGTTGCCTCGGGCGTCTTCGACCAGGCCGTAGCCGACCTCGGCCTCGAGCACTCCATCGTCGGCGCGCTCGGGAGGCCCGAAGAAGCCGACGGACCCCACCACGACGTCCTCGCGGGCGATCGACCGGCACGACCACGGGTCGCCGTCGTGCCAGATCGACGCGGCGTCGCGGTCGTCCTCGCGCGGGAACTGCGGATGCCACCCCGGGCGGCGGCCACCGGCCCTGATCGCCGCCACGTCGTCGGCGGTCCAGAGCGGCAGCGCGAGCCGCTCGGTGTCGACCTTGACCCGCATCAGAAGTACCTCCCGAGCTCGACCGCGGCGCCGTCCTCGGCAACCGTGAGGGTGACGTCGTCGGCGGCATCGATGACCTGCTGGACCGCCTGTCCCATCGCCACCCCGCGCCCGGCCCACTGGAGCATCTCGATGTCGTTGCGACCGTCCCCGATCGCGAGCACGTCGGCGGCGGCGACTCCGAGCCGCTCCGCGACGTGGGCGAGCCCGGACGCCTTGGAGACCCCGACCGGCGCGAGGTCGAGCCAGGCGGTCCAGCCCACGACGTAGTCGGTGCCGTGCAGCCCGAGCTCGGAGGCCAGGGAGACGAAGTCATCCGCGGTCGCGTCCGGGTCGCGGATGATCACCCGGCTGACCGGCGTGGAGACGAGCTCCTCGACGTCGGTGAGGATCATCTCGCCGGACAGCTCACCGACCGGGAACTCCCGGCTCACGCGGTAGCCGACACCGCGTTCCTCGACGGCCACCAGGGCTGTCGGATGCCGCTCGAGGATGGCCTTGACCGCGGGCGCCGCGTCGAAGGTCTCCTCCATGACCACCTCCAGCGGCGGGTAGCGGAAGGCCACCGCGCCGTTGCTGGCCACGACCCAGAGCGGGTCGGTGCCGTCGAGGTGCAGCTCCAGCAGGTCCGCGACCGGGATCATGCCGTGCGGCGACCGGCCGCTGGCCAGCACCACGTGGGTGCCGGAGTCGCGGGCGCGGCGCACGGCGTCACCCACGGCCGGCGCGATCTCCTCGTACGTCGTACCCGCGCCGTCGATCCACTTGAGCAGCGTGCCGTCGATGTCGAGGGCGACGAGCCGGGGGCGCCAGCTACTCATGTACCGGCTTGAGCACCTCGACACCGCCGAGGTGCGGGCGCAGCGCCTGGGGAACGCGCACCGAGCCGTCGGCGTTCTGGTGCGTCTCGAGGATCGCCACGATGGTCCGCGTCATGGCGCACAGCGTGCCGTTGAGGGTGGCGAGTGGTCGGGTGCCGCCCTCGCCTTCCGGGAACCGGCCCCGGATGTCGAGCCGCCGGGTCTGGAACTCGGTGCAGTTGGAGGTCGAGGTCAGCTCGCGGTAGCGGCCCTGGGTCGGGATCCAGGCCTCGCAGTCGAACTTGCGCGCCGCGGACAGGCCGAGGTCGCCGGCGGCCACGTCGATGACGCGGTAGGCGATCTCGAGCTTGTCGAGGAACTCCTTCTCCCACTCGAGAAGCCGCTGGTGCTCGGCGTAGGAGTCCTCGGTGGTGGTGTAGACGAACATCTCCACCTTGTCGAACCAGTGCACCCGGATGATGCCGCGAGTGTCCTTGCCGTGCGAGCCGGCCTCCTTGCGGAAGCACGGGCTGAACGCCGCGTAGCGGAGCGGCAACGCCGTGGCGTCGAGGATCTCGTCGGAGTGGTACGCCGCCATCGGCACCTCGGAGGTACCCACGAGGTAGAGGTCCTCGCCCTCGATCTTGTAGACGTCGTCGGCCGCCTGGCCGAGGAAGCCGGTGCCCTCCATCGCCCGCGGTCGGACCAGCGAGGGCGCGATGACCTGGGTGAAACCGGCGTTGCGGGCCTGCTCCATCGCGAGGTTGACCAGCGCCAGCTCGAGCTGCGCACCGACACCGGTCAGGAAGTAGAACCGCGAGCCGGACACCTTGGCCCCGCGCTCGATGTCGATGGCGCCGAGCATCCGGCCGAGCTCGACGTGGTCGCGCGGCTCGAATCCCTCGGCCGCGAAGTCGCGCGGTGTTCCGATCGTCTCGAGCACGACGAAGTCGTCCTCGCCGCCGGCCGGAGTCTCCTCCTGGGCCAGGTTGGGGATCGACAGGATGGCCGCCTGCCAGGTCTCCTCGGCCTCGGTCTGCGCGACCTCGGCGACCTTCACCTCGGCGGCGAGCTCCTTGGTGCGGGCCAGCAGGGCCTGCTTCTCGTCACCCTGGGCCTGCGGGATCTGCTTGCCGAGCTGCTTCTGCTCGGCCCGCTTGGTCTCGAACTCGGCGATCGCCTGGCGGCGCCGGGTGTCGGCGGCGAGCGCCTCGTCGACCACCGCGTCGGACAGCCCGCGCTTGGCCTGGGCGGCGCGCACGCGGTCGGGCTGGTCACGGATGATGCGGGGGTCGATCACGCCGCAAGGCTAGTGGGCAGGCTCGGGCCCCCTCATCCGAGATACACAGGCTCCCGCCGCCTGTGGGCATACTTCTCGCCGTGCTGGACCGACCGCGTCTCGTGCTCCTCGGGTGGGCGCTGCTGTCGTTCCTGCTGTTCCTGGGGGTCCTGGTGGCGGTGGTACAGGGCGCGGGACCCGTCGCGGAGTTCGACGACCGCGGTTCACCGGCGGCGCAGTACGCGGTGGACTCGCGCTGGCTGATCCGGCCGCTGCGGGTCATCGAGGTCGCCTTCGCGAACGCCGGCATGGCGATCATGACTGGTGCCGTCGCCGTGCTGATGTTCGTCCGTGGCCACCGGCGGGCCGCCCTGTACACCGTCGGCGTCATGGTGGTGACCACGGCGGCGTACACCTTGATCAAGCTGCTGGTGGGCCGCACCAGGCCCGAGTGGCAGCTGACCCAGTCGCTCCTGTCCAGCAAGTCCTTCCCGTCCGGGCACGCGGCGTCGGTCACTGCCTTCGGCGGTGTCCTCATCGTGCTGATCGTGATGCTGGTCCGCCGCGGCAACGTACGGCGCCTGCTGTACCTCCTGGTGGCCGTGCTCGTGGTCGTGGTGTGCCTCGACCGGGTGCTGCTCGGCCGGCACTTCCCGTCCGACGTGGTCGGCGGCTTCCTCCTGGGCATGGGGATGGTGGCCCTCGGCCTGGCCGTCTACAGCCCGCTCCCCCGCAGCCACGCCCAGCAGCTCCCGGCGCTGCCGGAGCCCTTCCCCTCCGAACGCAAGCTCGCCGTCATCGTGAACCCGTCGAAGCTCGAGGACGTCGACGGCTTCCGGACCATCGTCGGCTCCCTGGCCGCCGAAGCCGGCTGGTCGCTGCCGGTCTGGCACTACACGACCGTCGAGGACCCGGGCACCGGCATGGCCGAGGCCGCCGCCGTCGCCGGTGCCGACCTGGTCATCGTCTGCGGCGGCGACGGCACGGTGCGCGAGGTCTGTGCCGAGCTGGCCGGCACCGGCGTCCCGATCGGGATCATCCCGGCCGGCACCGGCAACCTGCTGGCGCGCAACCTCGGCATCCCGCTGTTCCTGCGGGCCGCCATCGACGTCGCCCTGACCGGACAGGACCGCGCCATCGACATGGTGAAGGTGAGCGGCGACGGCATCGAGGACACCCACTTCATGGTGATGGCCGGCATGGGCTTCGACGCCGCGATCATGGAGGGCGTCAACGAGGACTTCAAGGCGAAGGTCGGCTGGATCGCCTACGTCCTGTCGGCGCTGAAGTCACTGATGTTCCCGGCGGTGAAGGCCGAGATCTCGGTGGACGACGCCGAGTTCGTCACCCACCGCGCGCGGACGATCGTGGTGGGCAACGTCGGCTACCTCCAGGCCGGGATGCCGCTGCTGCCGGACGCGGCCATCGACGACGGCCAGCTCGACATCGTGCTCCTGCACCCCCGTCGGTTCCTGTCGTGGATCCCGCTGGCCTTCCGGGTCCTGGCAAAGCGCTCCCGCACCGACGAGCTGGTCAACCGGATGACGGGCCGCACCGTCGTGGTCCGAGCCAGCGCGGACACACCCCGCCAGCTCGACGGAGACTCGATCGGCCCCGGCCGCGAGCTGCGGATGGAGTGCGTGCACGGCCGGGTGCTCGTCCGCGTGCCACGCTGAGGCCATGGACCACAGCGCCGCCCAGGACTGGCTCGACCGCTACGTCACAGCCTGGCTGACCTACGAGGCTGACCTGATCGGCGACCTCTTCACCGAGGACATCGCCTACCGCTACCACCCCTACGACGAGCCGATCATGGGTCGCGACGCCGTCGTGGCTTCCTGGCTGGGGGACGGGCCGGACTCGGCGTCCACCCGGGACGCGATCGGCACCTTTGACGCGACCTACGCGCCGGTCGCCGTCGACGGTGATGTCGTCGTGGCGACCGGCACGTCGTCGTACCGCGACGAGCCGGGCGGGCCGGTGGTCCGCGTCTACGACAACTGCTTCGTCATGAAGTTCGACGACGACGAGCGCTGCGCCGAGTTCACGGAGTACTACCTCAAGCGCCCGTGACGGCTGCTCGTCACCGGCGGGTGAGCACCATCCGCCAGCGGTCGCGGAGCTCGGGCTGGACGGCGTTCGGCACTCGCTCGAGCGACTCGGCGACCAGCCCGTCCCCCTCGAGCGCTGCCATCTCGGCACGGTCGAGCAGCCACGGTGGCTCGGCGCCGACCTCCTCGTCGTCCTCACGGACGATCTGGACGACGAACAGGCTGCCGCCCGGCGCCACCAGCCGGCGTACGCCGGACACCGCGCGCTCGCGCAGCGAGCCGTGCAGGGCCTGGATCGTGTAGATCTCGACCACCAGGTCGAAGGCGCCCACGAGGTCGTCGGGCAGGTCGAGCAGGTCGGCAACCCGGTAGTCCACGTCGCTGTCGGGGTAGCGCTCCCGCGCTGCGGTGACGGCCGCCGGGCTGATGTCGAATGCGGTGGTGCGATAGCCACGGGAGGCGAGGTGCTCGGCGTCCGCGCCGTAGCCCGCACCGACGACCACGGCTCGTTTCCCGGAGCCGTTCAGCCCGGTGGCCCTGTCGACGAGAAAGTCTGCGAGCAGGTCGTGCGGGTCGGTGCGGTCCCACGGCATGCTCACCTCGCCGCGGGCGGCCGCCGACCAGAGCTCGTCGTACCAGCGCGTCGGGTCCCCGTCGGCCACGGCTGCGACGCCCAGCTCGTCGGCAAGCTGGTCCCAGTCCCGCTCCTCCGTCATTCCCTTGCCCTTACCCCGAGGCAGGAGCACATCGGGCCCTTGGCCTCAGAAAGCAGACTTTGTCCCTTTCCAGTTGGGACATGCCTCGATTCGGGGGCCGATGGCTGTGTTGACGTTGTGATTGTTGCCGACGTCGATCTGGAAACCGAAGTTCACCCCGTAGCAGTTCCACGGCACGTTGTTGTTGGGACTCCCGTAGGTCAATTCTTGGCTAGCGAAGGTGAGCACCTGAGGGTCATTGCGCACGGTGACAACGTGCCCAGCACCGACAGTGGCCTTGAGGAACGTCTTGGCTTTGTCCTGACACGTCGGCCAGAACTCCAGGCCCAGGCCGAAGCTGGCTGGGAAACCGAGTGACGCCGAAATCGACGGATTGAAACTGCACTTGTGTCCTCGAGCATGCGCCTCCACCTTGACCTCGTTCCAGTACTTGGCGTCGGTGTTGGGACACGTGCTTCCGTTCGGCTTGAAGGCGCGAAGCGTCAGGCTGTTGGTCGTGAGCTTCACGCTCTCGATCAGGTACGAGTAGGTGTCTGGGCCAGTGGCGGGGTCTCGATGTATGTAGTGGCCGCGATAGGACTTGACGCCGCTCATCGTCCAGGCCACGCAGATGCTGGGCGTGTTGAATCGGATCGTTCCAGAGTCGGCGTAGCCCTCCGTGAACGTCCTTTGCAGGTGTTCGTCCGCCGCAGCGGGGCCGCTCGGCACGAGGACAGTGAGCAAGCTCGCCAGAACTGTGGCGAGCAAAGTGAACGTCCGACGCATGTCCGTCCTTCTCTAGACCGAGGGACCTGAGGATGATGCATCCCGGCATGCCGACGCAAGGGTCACTGGATCCGCGGCGTCCGCGCTCACGGCCGCGCGGAGGCGACCGCCTGCTCCTCCTCCGGCGAGAGCGGCTGCTCACACCGCCAGCCGGCGATGCTCTTCGCGTAGCTGCGCGCCTCGCTGCGGCCGTGGATCGCGGTCAGCACCACGCCGCCACCGGAGTGATCCAGCAGCGCGACCGACCACGACAGCCGGCCGCCGACGTCGCTGAACGCGTCGTACCGCACGATCCCGAGGTGCCGGAACGCCCCGGCGGCCTCGGCGCGCAGGGCGGCCACCTCCTGGCGAAGGCCGACCACGTCCTCGGGCAGTCCGTCGACGTTGTGACGCCCGGGCGTCGTCCGACGCAGACCGGCGGCGGCCAGGGCCAACGCGGCCAGGGCGATCGCCAGGCTGAGAACGACCAGGTACGCCACACCTCTCAAACTACGATGCTCCGGTGACCGAACCGCGACGCATCGCCTACCAGGGCGAGCCGGGCGCCAACTCCCATCAGGTGTGCCGTGAGCAGTACCCGGAGCTGGAGGCGCTGGCGTGCGCGTCGTTCGAGGACGTGTTCGCGGCGGTCGAGGGCGGCGAGGCCGACCTGGCGATGATCCCGATCGACAACTCGATCGCCGGCCGGGTCGCCGACATCCACCACTTCCTGCCCGACTCGGGCCTGCACATCGTGGCCGAGCACTTCCTGCGGATCCGGTTCCACCTGATGGGGATCCCGGGCGCGCGACTCGACCAGGTGCGGACCGTGCACAGCCACGTGCACGCGCTCGGCCAGTGCCGCAAGATCATCCGCGCCCACAGCCTGCACCCGGTGATCTCCGGCGACACGGCCGGGGCGGCGCGCGAGGTGCTCGAGGCCGCCGACCCGACCCAGGCCGCGATCTCGCCTCCGCTGGCCGCGGAGATCTACGGGCTCGAGGTGCTCGCCGAGGACGTCGAGGACGAGGACCACAACACCACCCGGTTCGTGGTGCTCTCCCGGGAGCTGGTCGAGGCGGAGGCAGGCAACGGACCGGTCGTCACGTCGTTCATCTTCAACGTCCGCAACCTGCCGGCAGCGCTCTACAAGGCACTCGGCGGCTTCGCGACCAACGGCGTGAACATGACCAAGCTGGAGAGCTACATGGTGGGCGGGGAGTTCACCGCGACCCAGTTCCTCGCCGAGGTCGACGGCCATCCGTCCGACGTCGGCGTGGCACGCGCGCTGGAGGAGCTGCGCTTCTTCACCACCGACGTGAAGATCCTCGGCGTCTACGCGGCCGATGCGTTCCGGGAGGACCACGCGTAGTCCCTCGCGTTCCCTCCAGTCACAAGATTCACCGGGTACCCGGTGAAACTCACGCTTGCCCGCTGAAGGTTCAGCGGGTGAGCTCCAGATTCACCGGGTACCCGGTGAATCTCACTCGTCCGGTGGGTTCTGCAGCAGCCCGAGCAGCGCACCCTGCGGGTCGCGGAGCATGGCGGTCCGTCCCACGCCGGGCACGTCGTACGGCGGCACCAGGACCTTGGCGCCGAGGTCGGCGGCCCGACCGGCGGTGGCGTCGGCATCCTCGACGTTGAAGTAGACGTCCCAGTGCGGCGGGATGCCGTCCATCTGCGGGGGGAACGCGCCGGCGACCGGCCGGCCCTCGACCATCAGGCACGTGTAGTCGTCGCCGGTCTCCATCGGCATCGACTCCCACTCGACGCCGAGCACGTCGGAGTAGAACCGGGTCGCGGTCGGAAGGTCCGGGCTGCTGAGCTCGTGCCAGATGGGGCAGCCGGGCTCGTTGACCCGCACCGAGCCGATGCTCGCGCCGGCCTGCCAGAGGTTGACCCGCACGCCGCTGGGGTCCTGGATCGAGGCCATCCGGCCCAGGTCCATCACGTCGAACGGGCCGGCCTCGACCTTCCCGCCCGCGACCGCCACCTTCGCCGCCGTCGCGTCCACGTCGTCCACGGCGATGTAGACGCCCCAGAACGCCGGGTGCCCCTGCAGCTGCGGCATCTGGCCGGCGATGCCCGCGACCGAGTCGCCGCTCACCGAGACCGCGACGTACACCCCGGCCTCGCCCATGTCGACGTCCTCGAACTCCCAGCCGAAAAGCGGACCGTAGAACTGCTTGGCCGCCTGCTGGTCCGGCGTCGTCAGCTCTGTGTAGCTCGGCGTGCCTTGCAGGTAGAAGTCGACGATGCTCACGCCGGCCAGCCAACACCCGCGGGCCAACCAGCGTCCATGGCGGGACTAGCCTGCTCGCGTGGAGAACGACCCGCGCATCGAGGACCTGGGCTTCGCCCGGGTCGACCTCGACCGCGCGCGGCGCACCGGGGATGCCGAGGTCGTGTACGGCGAGGGCAAGACGCCCGGCCAGGTGATCGCGATCCTGAAGACCCTCCATGACAAGCACCCCCAGCGCGCGGTGCTGGCCACCCGGCTCTCCGAGGAGGCGCTGGCGCAGGTCGCGACCTCGCTACCGGAGGCGAACGTCGACGCCGTCGCCCGGGCAGCCACGCTCGGACCGTTCCCCGAGCCACGGGGCACGGTGGCAGTGGTCTCGGCCGGGACGAGCGACGCCCCGGTTGCGGCGGAGGCCGCGCTGTCGATCCGCGTGCACGGCTCGGCGGTCGACCTGATCGAGGATGTCGGGGTGTCCGGGCTGCACCGGTTGCTCGGCGTCCGTGATCGGCTCGAGGCCGCCGACTGCCTGGTGGTTGTGGCCGGCATGGAGGGCGCGCTGCCGTCCGTGGTCGGCGGGCTGACCGGCGTACCCCTGGTCGCCGTGCCGACCAGCGTGGGCTACGGCGCCTCGTTCGGCGGCATTGCCGCCCTGCTCGCGATGCTCAACTCCTGCGCGCCCGGCGTCACCGTCGTCAACATCGACAACGGGTACGGCGCCGGTGTCTTCGCGGCCCGGGTCGCACGGGCCGCCCGATGACCGTCATCTGGGTCGACGCCTCGTCCGGCGCCAGCGGGGACATGCTGCTCGGCGCCCTGGTCGGCGCCGGCGTGCCACTCGAGGTGCTGCAGCACGCGCTGGACGCGGTCTCCCCCGAGCCGGTGGCGCTGCGGGTCGAGGCGGTCACCCGCAACGGCTTCGCCGCCACTCGCGTGCACGTCGAGGTCGCCGACTCGGTCCAGCACCGGACCTGGCGCGACATCCGGACCCTCCTCCTCGAGTCCCCGCTCGCCGACGGGGTGCGCGACCTCGCGCTGCGGGCCTTCGAGCGGCTCGCCGTCGCCGAGGGCGCGGTGCACGGCCACGACCCGCTCGAGGTGCACTTCCACGAGGTCGGCGCCCTCGACGCGATCGCCGACGTGGTCGCGGTCTGCGCGGGCATCGTCCACCTCGGCGCCAGCGAGGTCGTGGTCAGCCCGGTCGCGGTCGGCTCCGGCTCCGTCAAAGGGGCACACGGCACCCTGCCCGTCCCACCGCCGGCCGTGGCCGCGTTGCTGACCGGCGTCCCGTCGTACGCCGGCCCGGAGGGCGCCCCGGCGATGGAGCTGTGCACGCCGACCGGCGCCGCACTGCTCACCACGCTGGCGACGTCGTACGGTCCCCAACCGCCGATGACCACCCGGACGGTCGGCGTCGGCGCCGGTGGCCGCGACCCCGAGGGCCATGCGAACGTGCTCCGACTGCTCGTCGGCTCCCCGATCGGCTCCGGACCGGAGGGTGTCGACGACCTGCTCGTCCTCGAGTCCAACGTCGACGACCTCGACCCGCGGCTCTGGCCCGCCGTGATCACCGCGGTCCTGGCTGCAGGCGCCCTCGACGCGTGGCTGACGCCGATCCTGATGAAGAAGGGCCGCCCCGCCCACACGTTCCGCGCGCTGGTGACCCCCGACCTGGCCGCGGAAGTGCGGGCCACCGTCTTCCGGGAGACCTCGACCATCGGCATTCGCGAGTACCCCGTCGCCCGGCACGCCCTCCCCCGCGAGAGCACCACGGTCACGGTCGGCGGTCTCGAGATCTCGGTGAAGCTGGCCCGACTCGACGGCGTCGTGATCACCGCGCAACCGGAGTACGACGACGTGGCCCGCGCCGCGGCCGCCCTCGGCCGCCCGGCGCGGGAGGTGCTCGCCGACGCCGCGGCCGCTGCCCTCGAGCTCGTGGGACTGCGCGGATGACCCCAGCACCTTCCGTGCGGGGCCGCGTCCGCACGCTGGTCGAGTCGACGCCGTTCCAGTGGGCGATCATCGGGGTGATCCTCGTGAACGCCGTGGTGCTGGGCCTCGAGGTCTCCCCCGGCTGGATGGCCGACCACGGCGAGGAGACCACCCGGGTGGGCCAGGCCACCGTGGCGGTGTTCGTGGTCGAGATAGCCCTGCGTCTCTTCGCGCACGGGCTGAAGTTCTTTCGCGGCGGCTGGAACGTCTTCGACCTGATCGTCGTCGTGATCGCGGTGATCCCGGGCGGTGGCTCCTACTCGGTGCTCCGGGTGCTGCGCGTGCTCCGGGTACTGCGGCTGCTGTCCACCGTGCGCTCGATGCGCCGGGTGGTGGCGGCCATGGTCGCCACGGTGCCGGGCATGGCCTCGATCGCCGCCCTGCTCGGGATGCTCATCTACATCGCGAGCGTGGTGGCGACCCAGGTCTTCGGGGACAGCGATCCCGAGCACTTCGGCACGCTCACCGACTCACTGAGGTCGATGTTCCAGATCACCACCGGCGACGACTGGGCTGCCGTGGTCCGGCCTGTCTCCGAGGAGCACGCTGCGGCGTACCTGTTCTTCGTGGTCTACATCGTGCTCGCGACCTACATCGTGCTCAACCTGTTCATCGCCGTGGCCGTGGAGGCGCTCGAGCACGAGGCCGACGAGGAGCGCGAGGAGCTGCGGCAGGAGGTGGACGAGGTGGAGCATGCGGTCGACGCGTCGACACGCGTGGTTCTCGACGCCATCGCCGACCTCAAGGCCCAGGTGGCCGCGCTCGAGGCCCGACTGGACCGGGGAGCCTGACCCCACCCCGTGGACCTCGCCGCCCTGGCGCTGACCTTCGCCGCCATCTTCGTCGTGGAGCTGCCCGACAAGACCTTCCTCGCCACGCTGGTGCTGTCCACCAAGTACCGCCCGGTCCTGGTCTGGCTCGGGGTGGGTGCCGCGTTCGCCGTACAGACGACGATTGCGGTCCTGCTCGGGCACGCCGCGTCCTTCCTGCCCGTGGACGTCGTCCGGGTCGTGGCGCTGCTGATGTTCCTCGCCGGCGCGGTGATCCTGATCCGCGAGGGCCGCGGCCACCAGCACGTCTCGGACGAGGAGCTCGTCGAGGGGGCGAAGGACGTCACCGGCTTCCGCGCCGTCCTCGCGTCGTTCCTCGTGCTCTTCGCCGCCGAGTGGGGTGACCTCTCCCAGCTGCTGACGATCTCGCTGGTCGCGCGGTACGAGGCGCCCGGCAGCGTCTTCCTGGGCGCCCTCGCGGCTCTGCTCTTGGTGAGCGGCCTGGCGGTGCTGGCCGGCCGGACGTTGCTGCGATTCGTGGCGCTGCACGTGCTGCACTATGTCGGCGCGGCGGTCTGCCTGCTGCTGGCAGCTCTCACAGGCTACGAGCTGTTGAAGTAGTCGAGCGGCACCCGGTGCACGGCCAGGTGGTCGTGGTCGGAGATCCACAGCCAGTCCGCTGTCGCGGCGACACTCCCGCTGCCCGGCGTGATCTTGATCAGGTGCGTGGCGGTCACGGTCGCCGGGTCGACGCGGGTGACGCCGTACGCCGTCTGCGCCCACACCGCCCCCTGGTCTGCCGCGATGTCACCGCCGTTGATGGGTCGCTCCGAGACCAACACCTGCGCGACCGCGCCGGTCTGCGGGTCGACGCGAGAGACCGCGCCGTCGCTGGCGTCGAGCGTCCAGACCGCGTCGTCGCCGACGGTCAGGAACCGGGCCCCCACCCCGACGGCGTACGTCGCCAGCACCCGACCGTCCGCAGGGTCGAGCCGGGCAACCTGCCCGCCGGCCGCGGTGACCCACAGCGAGTCGAAGCCGAAGCGCGCGGCGAGGGCACCTTGAGGAGCGGCGAGCGTGCCCGTCACCTTGCCGCCTTCGACCACGACGAGCTTCGGCGCTGCGATATCGACCAGCACCCACGCGGTGCCGGCGCGGGCCGCGACCGAGGACTCCTCGAGCGGCGTGGCGTCGAGAGGCACGCGGGCGGTCTCCTTGCCGGTCTTCGCGTCGACGACGAGCAGCGCGTCAGGGTGTACGCCGGCGGCGTACACCGACTGCCCGTCGGTTGCCATCGCCTGGACGACTTGGCTGTCGAAGTCGACCTGGTGCACGATCTCGCCCGCGGTGTCGTAGGCCACCAGACCGGGGGCCACACCGCTCACCCAGGCCAGGTCGGCCGCTGCCACCATGAAGTCCGCGAACGGCTCGGCGTGGATCGTCTCTCCGCGAGCGTCGTCGACGGGCACCGCTTCGGGGAGCGCCGACTCGGTCTCGGCTGGAGGTTCTGCCGGCGAGTCCGAGGGTTCGGCCGCCGCCGATGAGCTCGCCCCCGCGGCAGGCCCCGGCTCGTCGCCGTCACCGCAGGCCACCCCGAGGGACATCAGGAGAACGGCGGCAAGCAGTGCGCTCCCCGGCCGTGGGGTCATGTCGGGCACCCTAGAGTTCAACCATGACCGAGGGAACCCCCGACCGCGCGCCGCACGGCGCGGACAGCGAGGTCGGTCGGCTGCGCACGGTGATGCTGCACCGACCCGGCCCGGAGCTGACGCGGCTCACGCCCCGCAACAACGACAAGCTGCTCTACGACGCGATCCCCTGGGTCGCTCGGGCCCAGGAGGAGCACGACGCCTTCGCGGAGACGCTGCGCGGTCGTGGCGTCGAGGTGCTCTACCTCGCCGACCTGCTGACCGAGACGCTGCAGCAGGAGGACGCCCGGGCCCACGCGACCCAGGAGGCTCTCGGCGACCTCGACCTGGGCGACACGATGCGCGGCTACCTGGAGGGGCTCCTCGGGGACGCCTCGCCGGCGGAGCTGACCGGCTACCTCACGGCGGGGATCCGGAACGACGAGGTGCGCGGTGGCTTCGGCCTGGTCACCTCCCTGCTGGCCCACGACGACTTCCTCATCGACCCGCTGCCCAACCTGCTGTTCACCCGCGACTCGAGCGTGTGGATCCGCGACCGGGTCACGATCACGTCGCTGGCCATGCCGGCGCGCAAGCGCGAGACGGAGCTGACCGAGCTCATCTACACCGAGCACCCGCGGTTCCAGGGCACGCCGCGCATCCACGGCGCGCACCTCGAGCACGTCGAGGGTGGCGACGTCCTGCTCCTCGCCCCGGGTGTCATCGCGGTGGGCGTCGGGGAGCGGACCACGCCCGCCGGCGTGGAGCGGCTGGCCCGGCAGTGCTTCAAGTCCGACCTCGCGCACACCGTGCTCGCCGTACCGATCGCGCAGGAACGCGCGACCATGCACCTCGACACGATCTGCACGCTCGTCGACACCGACAAGATGGTCGTCTACCCCAACGTCGCGGACTCCCTGGTCGCCTACTCGGTCCGGCCCACCGGCGACATGGAGGCGGACGGCGACCTGGTCCTCGAGGTCGGCAAGGCCGAGCCGTTCCTGGTCGCCGCGGCGAAGGCGATGGAGATCGACGCCTTGCACAAGATCGACACCGGCCTCGACCCGGTCACCGCCGAGCGGGAGCAGTGGGACGACGGCAACAACACCCTCGCCCTGGCTCCTCGGGTCGCGGTCGCCTACGAGCGCAACGACGAGACCAACGCCCGCCTGGAGGACGCCGGTATCGAGGTGATCCGGATCGCCGGCTCCGAGCTCGGCTCCGGTCGCGGCGGGCCGCGGTGCATGAGCTGCCCGATCTCACGTGAGCCGCTGAGCTGAGGCTCACACGTGCCCTCGGGAGGCTTCGTTCGTTCTCCTACTAGCCCTCGGCCACTCCGGAAGGATCCGGCCGAGCACCCGACCCGCGAAAGGCTGGCCATGGCAGAGACCTTCTTCTCGATGTTCACACCCGAGGAGATCGCCCGCATCAGTGCGTCCGGTACCCGCGTGACGCTGCCCGAGGGATGGGCACCGATCTCGGAGAAGACTGGGGCCGACAAGGCCTACGTCATCCTCAACGGCACGGTGTCGGTGCGCTCGCACGGCGACGAGGTCGCCCAGCTCGGGCCCGGCGAGATCGTCGGCGAGGCCGCGATCCTGAACCACTCGCTGCGCACCGCCACGATCGTCGCCCTCACGCCTCTGGAGCTGATCCACTTCACCAAGGAGCAGCTGGACCAGCTCAACGTCGAGATGCCGTCGTTCCACGAGGCACTGGAGAAGACCGCCGCGGAGCGGTTCCCGCAGAAGAGTTGAGCGACGAGAGGGACGCCGACCTCTCGGCCGCACTCGAGACCGTCGAGAGGTATCTGCTCGGAGAGGCGCCCACGCTGACCCGGCTGCAGGTGGTCGAGCAGGCCGGCGTACCACTCGAGGTCGCGCAGGAGCTGTGGCGGCTGCTCGGCTTCGCCCACCACCCCGACGACGCGGTGGCCTTCACCCAGGCCGACGTCCAGGCCCTGGAGCAGACCCACGACCTGGTCAAGCTCGGGATCCTCAACCCGGACCGGCAGGCCGCGCTGGTGCGGACGTGGGGCCGCAGCTTCGCGCGACTGGCCGAGTGGCAGACCACCCTGCTGACCGACCTCGCCCTCGAGAGCGACGACCCGGTCGGTCAGGTGACCGGGCTCGCCTCGGAGGTGCTCCCGCGCGTCGAGTCGCTGCAGAGCTACGTCTGGCGCCGTCACCTCGCCAGCGCCGCCGCCCGGCTGATGGCCAGCGACTCGGCGGGGTCGAACACCACCAGGCTCGCGGTCGTCTTCGTCGACATCGTCGGCTTCACCTCGCGCAGCAAGGAGATGGGCGACTCGGAGCTGGTGCAGTGGATCGAGTACTTCGAGGCCGAGGCTTCCGGGCTCGTCGTGGACCACGGCGGCCGCGTGATCAAGAACATCGGCGACGAAGTCCTTTTCGTCGCCGAGGACGCCGCCGGCGCGGCCGAGGCGGCGCTGACCATGACTGCCCGCGGCGCCGACGCCGACGATGACTTCCCCGAGGTCCGCGCGGGGGTGGCGTATGGCGACGTGGTCGCTCGCCTCGGCGACGTCTTCGGCCCCACCGTGAACATCGCTTCGCGCCTCACCTCGGTCGCGCGCCCCGGCTCGGTCCTCATCGACCGGGGAGCGCACGACGCGCTCACCGGCGACACGTCGGACCAGGACCACGACGAGCGTGAGCACGGCGGCTTCTCGTTCCGTCGGATGCGCCGTACGTCGGTGAAGGGCTACTCGCGGCTGGAGTCCTGGGTCCTGCGTCGCGCGAAAACCGGCAGCCAGGAGCGGTTAGCGGACCGCGGCCTCCCAGCCGTCGTACTCCGCGGCGTGCCGGGACGCGAGCTCCTCGAAGAAGTCGGTGTTGTCGCGAACGACCTCGGGCCGCAGCACCGCTGTCGTCTCGCAGCGCACCGGCCAGTCGTCAGGGTGCTCGGGAAGCGGCTCGCCCAGCTCGACGTCGAAGCCGCGGGCGCCCGCCTCGTCGCCCATCGCGCGGGCGGCCTCCCGCGTCGGTGCGTAGGAGAAGTGGATGACGTGCCGTGGCTTGGTGAGGTCGGCGCCGAGCTGCTGGAGCTGGCCGAGCAGCATCAGGTCCTTGTACTTGATGCCCAGCTGCGGTGACCGCTCGTCCGGATCGACCGGCTGGTCGCGGCGGCGCCTGGTGAAGAGACCCATCGGCACAGCATGCCCGGGGCGCAGCACGCATGCGGTCGGTTCCCGGATTTCAGGTCAGCGAATCGTGACCTGCCGGTTCGCCAGCCCGGAGCGAGCCGCCCGCTGGTCCGCGGTGAGCGCGGAGTCGTCGGCCATCGCTGCCGCGAGGTCCTCGGCGAACGTCGACGCCGGGTCCTCGAGCGCCTCGGGGCCGGTGCCGAGCGGCAGGTCCCAGACCGGTGCCAGCAGCCCGTGCGCGCGAAACATTCCGACCAGGCGGGCGCTGTCGACCAGGACGTCCTTGCCGGCGACGTGCAGCCGGGCCAGCGCGTCGAGCAGCGCCTCCTCGGGCTCGGGCATGACCCACCGCAGGTGCTCCTTGGTGCCGACGTCGGTCCAGTACGCCGCCTCCACCTGGGTCAGGCGCGCGGTGGGCGACGCCGCCGCGTTCGCGCGGTCGAGGGCGGCCGCGAGCTCGTCCTGCTCCCTCACGTCGGAGATCCAGAAGTCGAACCCCTCGTGCACGGTGACCGTCAGCTGTGTGTCGGTCACCAGGTCCTGGAGCCGCGGCCCCGCCCCGGGAGGGTCGGTCAGCCCGACCACGCCGGGCTCGGAGTCGAGCGCGACCTGAAGAACCGCTGCGATGTCGCGCGACGGGTCGCCGAAGTTGTGCTGCACCTGCAGCCCGAGCCAGATCTCCCCGCTGTCGCGCACCATCGCGGGCGCGGCCATCGGCAGCAGCGAGCAGAGAGTCACCGCAGTGTCAGCGCCGGTGACGGTGAGTGGCGTCGTGGCCGAGGGCACCAGCTCGCGCATCGCGACGACGTCGCACTCCGAGGGCAGACCTTCGAACGGGCGGGCGACGTAGACCGCGGCCGCGCCCCCGTCGGCACCGTGGCAGGCCTTGTACCGCTTGCCCGACCCGCACGGGCAGGGCTGGCGGGGGCCGACCTCGCCGGGCGCGACGGTCCGGGCGCCCTCGCGGGCCTTGGTGCGCGACTTCTTCGCCATGCGCCCGAACCTATCTAGCGCCCGAGCAGCTCCAGCAGGTACGCCGGCCGGTCGGTGATCACGGCCCGGACCCCGAGCTCCTGGCAGAGCCGGAGGTCGGGCTCGGAGTTGACGGTCCAGACGTGCATGTCGTGGCCGGAGCTCGCGATCCGCGTGGCCAGCTTGGGGTGCACGCGCAGCAGGTCGATGCCCGGGCCGGCAAGCCACTCCTTGCCCATCACGCGGCGCAGCATCGGCCAGTACTGCGCCTTGTCCATGAGCTGCACGACGGG
The DNA here is from genome assembly GCA_963817125.1 of uncultured Actinomycetota bacterium. Classification (GTDB taxonomy): domain Bacteria; phylum Actinomycetota; class Actinomycetes; order Propionibacteriales; family Nocardioidaceae; genus Nocardioides. Next base: position 141,517 of record CAWFNB010000004.1, on the reverse strand, counting down.
CACCGCGGGGGCCAGCCGCTCCATCCGCTGCAAGGCGCTGAAGCTGAAGCTCATCACCCGTACCGGAGACGGCGTGTCGTCCGGCGAGACGTCCCAGCCGAAGTCGTGGAGCAGCTCGGCCACCCGCTTCTCGACCAGGCCGCCGTACCGCGTCGGATGCTTGGTCTCGATCGCCACCTCGACCCGGCGGTCGTAGTCGGCCACGGTCTCGAGGAGCTTGCGCAGCGTGAGCACCGTGACCATCTGGGGGTCGCGGTCGGGCGCCTCGTCATCGAGGTCGGCCCACGGGTTCTTCCACGACGCGAAGTCGAGCTCCTGGAGGTCCTCGAGGTTGGACGTCGAGACCAGGCCGCGCCGGCTCGCCGTACGCCGGAGGTCGCGGTCGTGCACGCAGACCAGGTGGCCGTCGGCGGTGAGCCGGACATCGCACTCGAGCCCGTCGGCGCCGGCGTCCAGGGCTGCCACGTAGGCCCCGAGGGTGTGCTCGGCGTTCTCGTGGCTGGCGCCCCGGTGCGCGACCACCTGCGGGGTCATGGGTCGAGTCTCGCACTGCCGGCCGCCGACCGATGAGGATCGATGACCGCTCCGGGGTTGAGGATGCCGACCGGGTCCAGCACCGACTTTCCAGCGCGCAGTGCCGCGGCGAACAGGTCGGGCCGCTCACGGTCGTACCAAGGCCGGTGGTCGCGGCCGACGGCATGGTGATGGGTGATCGTGCCGCCCGAGCCCAGGATCGCCTCCGAGACGGCGACCTTGATCTCGTCCCACTGCTCGACGGTCTGACCCCAGCGGCCGGCGGCATAGATCCCGAAGTACGGCGCCGGGCCGTCGGGATAGACATGGGTGAACCGGCAGGCCAGCGCTCCTTCAGCTCCCACCTGGCGCATTGCGTCAGTGGCGGCGGTGGCCACGGTGGCCCGGAGCGCCTCGAAGCGGTCCCAGGTGCAGGCGGTCTCGAAGGTCTCGACGATCATGCCGTGCGCGGCGAGCGCGTCGCGCTGGTAGGGCATCCGCACGAAGGCCGAGCGCCATCTGTCGCCGGCCTCGCTGCGCGCGGGTTGGTCGGCGACGTCGGTGAAGCTGGCCGGCTCGGGCACCACACCGGCATGGTCGCGGCACAGCTCCAGGGCGCGGTCCATCCAGGCGGCGACCGGGTGGTCGGCGGACTCGAAGCCAAGGATCAGGACCGCGGAGTCCGACCCGGCGTTGATCAACGCCTCCACGGGGTCGAGCAGCCGACAGTTCGCCGGGTGCAGGCCTGACTGCGAGATGGCTCGAACGGCCTGGACGCCGTTCTCGTAGTCCTCGAAGGCCACCGACGCCGCGGCACGCCAGCGCGGCCGGTCCTGCAGCCGCATCCACGCCTGGGTGATCACACCGAGGCTCCCCTCGGAGCCGAGGAACATGCGGTCCGGCGCCGGACCCGCCCCCGATGCCGGTAGCCGGCGTGACTCGACCACGCCCGCGGGTGTGACGACGCGCAGCGACTCGGCGAGGTCGTCGATGTGGGTGAGGACCGTGGCGTAGTGCCCACCGGCTCTCGTCGCGAGCCAGCCGCCGAGCGTCGAGAACTCGAAGGACTGAGGGAAGAACCGCAGGGTGTGGCCACTGGGCCTGAGCTGTTCCTCCAGGTGGGGACCCAACGTGCCCGCCTGGACCAGTGCCGCCCGGCTGGTCGTGTCGATCTCGAGCACCCGGTTCATCGAGCCGAGGTCAAGGCTGACGGTCGCGGCGTACCCGTCGCCGACGCGAGGCTCGACACCGCCGACCACCGACGAGCCGCCGCCGAACGGAATCACCGCGATCGTGGCGTCGCCGCACCAGTCCAGGACCTGGGCGACCTCCGCCTCGCTGGTGGGGCGCACCACCAGGTCCGGGACGTTGTCGAGTCGTCCGAGCAGGGCCCGCACCACGTCCCGGAACGCCTTGCCGTGACTGTGCGCGAGGCGATCACTCGGAGCCTCGGACGTCAGCGTCGCGAGCGCCTCGGGGGGCCGCACCCGACTCGCCGGGACCTGGAACGACTCGACCGGCGGTGCCTGGTGCGGCTCGAGCTCGGCGTTCGGCAGCATCGCCGCGACGCGGCTGGTCAGCTGCCGGAGCTCGTCCCCGACCACCGCGTCCTCGACGTTGCCCCAGCCCCACCAGGACCGCGTCTTCGGGGTCATGGCGCGATTGTGGCAGTGCCTGATGAGGACCGGTCGGCACGTCGCTCGCGGCGCCGCCACCAATCGTGGTACGACGCTGACGTGGCCAAGCACAGCCAGTCCACGACCAAGACCTATCTCTACCTCCGGGTGGGGTTGGTGGCGCTGGCGCTCTTCCTCGGGGCATCCCTGCTCATCGAGATCGCCTTCGGGGACACCCGGTGGCTCGGCTCGATCAGCGCGTACTACTACACCCCGGTGCGGAGCGTCTTCGTCGGGACGCTGACCGCGATGGGGGTCTGCCTGATCGCGATCAAGGCCCGCGACAAGCCACGCGAGGACCTGATGCTCAACCTGGCCGGGATGTGCGCACCCGTCGTGGCCCTGGTCCCGACCCCGCTCGAGTCCAGAGCGTGCGGTGGGCAGACGCGATGCGTACCCGACGAGTTCGTACCGGGGGTCGTGAACAACGTCGAGGCGTTGCTGGTGGTGGGCGCGCTCGCGGTGCTGTTCGCCGCGCGCACCGTCCGGCGTGGCGTGCGCGAGCGCGGCGACCTGCTCGCTTTCGGCGTCTCTGCCATCGGTCTGGTCGGGTTCGCGCTGTGGTTCGCGCTCGGCCGGGGCTCGTTCCTCGACTACGCCCACTACGGCACCGCGGTCCCTATGTTCGGCCTCATCGTCGCGGTCGCGCTCGTGAACGCCGCCCGGGTCGACGAGTTCGTGGCCGCCGGCGGCACGCTCACGATGGGCCAGGCCGCGACGTACAAGCGTGCCTATCGCCTGATCGCCTACTCGATGGGGTGGGTCATCGGGGCTGCGCTGGCGTTGTGGGTGGTCGAGGCGGTCACCGGATCGGCGCCCATCGACCACTGGGTCTTCGTCGTGGAGGCGCTGCTGCTCGTCGCCTTCACGGCGTTCTGGATCCTCCAGACCGTGCAGTACGCCGTGGACGGCGCACCGGAGTAGCTCAGGCCTGGGCTCTGAGGTACCGCCCGAAGTGCGGCACCGTGAACGCGATCCGGCCGCGCTCGCCTGAGTAGATGAGCCCCTTCTTGAGCAGCGCGTCGCGCGCCGGGGAGAGTGCCTGCGGCTTCCTGCCGAGCGCGCTGGCCACGTCCGAGGTGGCGACCGAGCCGATCGCGTCGGGCTCGGGCCCGGCGGCGTCGGCCATCGCGCGCAGGTAGTCGCGCTCGCCGGGGGTGGCCCGCTCGTACCGGCTGCCGAAGAAGCCGACCGCCAGCTCGCGCTCGGCCTCGGGTGCGGCGACCGTGACGTCGCCGGCGGTGATCGGTGAGCGTGGGGCGAGGTCCCAGACGGTCTTGCCGTAGGCCTGGATGAAGTAGGGGTAGCCGCCGGTAGCGGCGTACAGCGCGGCCAGCGCGTCGACGTCGTACTCCGCGGCCTCCTCCGCGGCGGGCGCGCTGAGCGCGCGATCCGCCTCCTCGCGGGAGAGCCGGTCGATGCGCTGGTAGGAGAACAGCCGCTCGGAGTAGGACTTGCTCGCCGACAGGACGGCCGGGAGGTGCGGCAGCCCGGCGCCGACCACGATCACCGGCAGCCCGGACTGGCTGACCTCGTGGCAGGCCGCGCACAGCGCCGAGACGTCGTCCGGGCCGAGGTCCTGCATCTCGTCGATGCACACCGCGACGCCCTTGCCGAGGTCGGCGGCCAGCCCGCCCACGTCGTTCATCAGCTCGACCAGGTCGATCTCGATGTCGCCGGAGTCGGCGCGGCCCCGCACCGCCGGTACGTCGATCCCGGGGCTCCACCGGTCTCGCAGCCTCGCGTCCGGGCCGGACTGTCGCTCGGCGAAGGAGCGGATCACACCGAGGACCTGGTCGGTCTGCTCCGGCTCGGGGTGCGCGAGCTCGCGAACCGCCTGGTGCAGCGCACTCGACAACGGTCGACGCAGGCTCTGGTCGGGACGGGCCTCGAGCTTGCCGGTCCCCCAGCCCTTGCGGACCGCCTGGCCGCGCAGCGCGTTGAGCAGCACCGTCTTGCCCACCCCGCGCAGCCCGGTCAGGACCAGGGACCGCTCCGGCCGCCCCCTGGCGACCCGCTCCAGCACCACGTGGAACGCCCGGACCTGCTCGTCACGTCCCGCGAGCTCCGGCGGTCGCTGCCCGGCACCGGGCGCGTAGGGGTTCCGGACCGGGTCCACGGCTACGACCGTATGGCGCCGTCTAGCGGATTCCGCAGATTTCGCTCCGCCGTGTCGGCGTTGACGCGCCACCGAGAGGTCGCCGTACCCGAGGCGGGTGGGCTCTTCCTGCCCCGGAAGGGTGTTGCAACGCCCTTCCGGGGCCTGAATCCCCGGGCGCCCGGGGATTCCACCCGACGATCAGGCGAGATGCGACCGGGCGCCGTCGTAGGCGCGGTCGAGGCCGGCGCGCAGCATCTCGATCAGCTCGGGCACTTCCTCGATCGAGAGGCGGAAGGACCCGACGCAGAGGTTGTCGCGCCACAGCGAGAGCACCACGAGGTCGGCCTCGGAGTGCCAGCTGACGCGGAGCGCGCGGTCACTGCCGCGGGCATCGAGGAAGATCGACCCCAGCGCTGGCAGCGGCCGGGCGGCGCTCATCGGTCCATCATGGCCCTCGGATACCAGCGCTGTCACCGGTCGGCGCCCCCGACCTAGACTCCGAGAGTGCCCGAGCTGCCCGAGGTGGAAGCCCTGGCCCTCGACCTCAAGGGCCGGCTCGCCGACCGTGTCATCGCGACGGTGCACATCGCGGCGTTCAGTGCGCTCAAGACCTTCGACCCGCCACTGCGCGCCCTCGAAGGGCTGCAGGTCGAGGACGTGACCCGGCACGGCAAGTTCCTCGACATCAGCGTCGGCGGTCTGCACCTGGCCATCCACCTGGCGCGCGGCGGCTGGATCCGGTGGAAGGACGAGGTCCCGCAGGCGCCACCCCGCCCGGGCGGCAAGAACCCCCTCGCCGCCCGCGTCGTTCTCGACGACGAGTCCGGCCTCGACATCACCGAGGCCGGCACCAAGAAGCGGCTGGCCATCTATCTGGTCCGCGACCCGCAGGACGTCCCCGGCATCGCCAGCCTCGGCCCCGACCCGCTCACCGACGACTTCACCCTCGAGAAGTTCCGCGAGATCCTCATGGCCGAGGGGCGCAAGCAGATCAAGGGCGTGCTGCGCCATCAGGGCACCATCGCCGGCATCGGCAACGCCTACTCCGACGAGATCCTGCACGCCGCGCGGATGTCCCCTTATCGGTCCGCGGCGAGCGTCCTCGAGGGAGCCGGAGGAGACGACACCGACCTGGTGGTTCTCTACGACGCCATCCGGGTCACCCTCGGCGACGCCGTGGAACGCTCGCGCGGGCTGGCCGCCAGCGAGCTCAAGGGCGAGAAGAAGTCCAACCTCGCGGTGCACGGTCGCACCGGTCAGCCCTGCCCGGTCTGCGGCGACATCGTGCGCGAGGTCTCGTTCGCGGACTCGAGCCTGCAGTACTGCCCGACCTGCCAGACCGGCGGCAAGCCGCTGGCCGACCGCCGGATGAGCCGGCTGCTGAAGTGAGGAGCACATGAACGGCGTCCCCACCGTCGCCATCGCCGGCGTCCCCGACCCGCTGCCCGAAGGGCTCGCGGTGCTCGACGTCCGTGAGCCGGTGGAGTGGGCACACGGACACGTCGAAGGTTCGGTGCACATCCCCATGGGCGAGATCCCGATGCGACTCGACGAGGTGCCGGACGGGCAGGTGCTCGTGGTCTGCAAGGTCGGCGCCCGGTCCGCGCGAGTTGCCGGCTACCTGGTCCAGCAGGGCCGCGACGCGGTCAACCTGGACGGCGGACTGCTGGACTGGGAGGCGGCCGGCCGCGCCCTGGTGAGCGAGACCGGCCAGCCGCCGCAGGTCGTCTAGCTCAGCTCTCCCCGTTCAGGTCGGGGCACTCCTTGGAGATGTACTCGTCCAGAGCGTCGATCTTCTTCTGGTCGTCCTCGCTCACGTCGCCGATCTTGGCGAGGTCTTCGAGCGTGGCGTCGTCGTCAAGGTCCTTGATCGTCTCGACCGTGAGGTCGAAGCCTTCCTTGGCGTCGTCGGGCATGTCGTCCGGAGTCCCGACATCCTCGAGCTTCTCGGCCGCGTCCTTGAGGGACTTGATGTAGCCCTTCAGGTCCTTGGTCGGGTCGGCCTCGCTGAAGTCGTCCTGGAAGTCCTTCAATGCCCCGCAGAAGTCGTCTGTTGACGGCGCGTTGTTGCCGGGCAGACCGCCACCCCCGTTGTCACCGCATCCGGCGGCGCCACCGGCGACGAGGATGAGGCTTGCTGCAACCAGTCCGAACTTCATGAGTTTCTCCCTGCATCGGTTCCGTCAGCGCCCACCCTCCCACGCCGTGGGTGCCGGCACCCCCAACGCCCTCTCCAGCAGGTCCAGGTACGTCGTCCGCGACACCTCCACGGCGCCCAGCGCAGCCAGGTGCGGCGTCACCCACTGCACGTCCAGGAGCCGGTCCGCCGCGTACTCGTCCCGGAGCAGCTCGACCAGCGCGACGAGCGCCGCCTTGGAGGCGTCGCTGACCCTGTGGAACATCGACTCGCCGGCGAACAGCCCGCCGATCGCCACGCCGTACAGCCCTCCGGCGAGGTCGCCCTCCCGCCACGTCTCGACCGAGTGCGCCCAGCCGAGCCGGTGCAGCTCGCTGTACGCCGCCGCGACGTCCGCGGTGATCCAGCCCGAGTCCCGCGACGGGTCTGCGCAGCGTTCCACCACCTCGTCGAAGGCGGTGTCGACCCGGACCTCGAAGTCGCGCATCGACCTGCGCAGCGACCGCGAGACCACCAGCCCGTCGAGCGGGACGATGCCGCGGCGCGCCGGCGAGAACCAGTGCATCGGTGGCCGGGCGCCGGACTCGGGCATCGGGAAGATCCCGCGCCGGTACGCCGCGAGCAGCGTCCCGGGCGCCAGATCGGCGCCGACGCCGACCTGGTCGTCGGCGGGGTCGGCGTCCCGTGGGTCGGGGAAGACCCACGGCGAGGGTGGTGGCTCGGCCGGCACGCTGATGACGCTAGTGGGCCGCCCGTAGGATTCCCGTGTGAGCGTGAGCAGCAGGGCGGCCGGCGCGGTCAGCAAGCAGCTTGCGCCGAAGATCGGCGACATCGCGCCCGGGCTGACCACGTCGTTCGTCCGCGAGGCGCTGCACCGCGCGATCGTCGGAGTGGGCCCGCTGCCGTCGGCCAGCAAGGCCGCGGACGCCCAGCTGCGCGAGCAGCGCGGTGACGTCGAGAAGGCCGTCCACGAGGTGATCGAGAACCACGTCCGCTACGCGGGCGGGCAGGGCTTCATCACCAACCTCGGCGGCCTGGTCACGGTCGCGTTCACGATCCCGGCCAACATCACCGGCCTGGCCCTGATCCAGTGCCGGATGATCGCCGGCATCGCACACCTGCGCGGCTACGACCTCGACGACCCTCGGGTCCGCAACGCGATCCTCACCTGCCTGCTGGGTGAGGACGTCGTCAACGCGCTGGTCAAGAAGCGCAAGCTGCCGGCACCGCCGATGGCGCTGGCCACCGCTCCGCTGCACGACCCGGACCTGGACCGGATCATCTCCGCCGAGGTCGCCGCAGAGCTGGTCACCAAGGTGGCCGGCAAGCGGCTCGCCACCACCATCGGTCGCCGGATCCCGATCGCGGGTGGCTTCATCGGGATGGGCGCGGACGCCTACTCGACCTGGCGGATCGGCCGCTACGCCGACCGCGAGCTCCTGCCCCGCGCCCGGCGATAGAGCCCCAGCAGCCCCCGGCCCGGTCCGCTGTTCTCCAGCCGCACCACGATCGCGTGGCGGACCCGGTACGACGGCGTCGCGTACGCCCGCTCCAGCGCACCGCGGACGTCGGCGAGCTCGGCATGCAGCCGCGACTCCTCGTGCCGGAGCCGGGCGTTGTCGAGCAGCAGCGCCGTGATCGCGTCGACCCCGGCCGCGGCCACCTGGCGCTCGCGCGGATGGTCGGGGTCGGCGAACTCGGCGACCGGCGGTGCGCCGACGAGGTCATCCAGGTCGCCGACCACGTCGTACCCGCGCCGCTGGACCTCGGCGATCCACGACCCCGACACCTCCTGCACCCACGGGTGCAGGTCCGGCGGCAGGGCCAGCCGAGGTGACCGGATCCGTCGCGACAGCGTCTGGTGGGCCAGCAGCTCGCGGACCAGCGGCCGATAGTCGGCCGGCGCGAGCTCGGCGTTCGCCCGCCTGTTGATCCGGCGCAGCAGCGTCGTCTCCGGCACCCCCAGCGAGGGGTTGTGCCGCTCGGCCTCGAGGTCGAGGTCGATGCCGTCGAGGCCGAAGGCCTGGCTGAACCGCTTCCACAGCAGCTCGGGAGCGCCGCCCGGCGGCGGGACGGTGACCAGGTGGACGTGCTCGGGCGGCAGGTCCCGGCCCCAGCGGTCGAGGATCTCCGGGATCTCCTGCACCCCCCAGAACCACGCGCCGATCCGGGTGGCGCGCTCGGGGTCGCGGATCTGGTCGAGGAACGCGCCATACCCGAGCACCGCGCGGTGCTTGATGTTCTCCTGCCACTCCGCCGGGATCTGTCGGACCAGGTCGCGCACGGACAGCACGAGGTGCACCTCAGCCCCCTCGCCGCGGCCGAGCGACTCCAGGGCCCGGCCGATCTGGGCGCGCGAGGCGGTCGCGAGGATCTCGTGGCTGATGATCGAGGTGCCCGGTGCGGCGCGCACCTGCGCGGCGAGCTCGTCCCACGCGCCGATCGCCTCGGCCTGCAGGCCACCCCAGGGCAGCTTCATCAGGTCGAGCGCAGCGAGGAAGTGGCTGTCGAAGCGAGTCGCCGGATAGGTGATCCCGGCGTCCGCCAGGGTCTCGCGGTTCCGGAACAGCACGTCCTGGAGGTACGACGTGCCGGTCTTCGGCGTGCCGACGTGGAGGAGAACCTTGTGGCTCATTGCCCCTCCTCCAGCAGCAGCTCGATCGCCAGGTCGAGGACCGAGCCGGTGGGGCTGCCCTCTGAGCCCGGCAAGAGCCAGTCCGGGTCCCCCACAACAGGGTAACGAGCACGGAGCAGCCGCTGGCGCAGGGCGAAGGATGCGTCCTCGACCCAGTCCTGGTGCTCCGGCGGCACCGTGGGCAGTCCCCCCGTCATGCCGGCCAGCCGCGGGCGCAGCTCCGCGGTGAGCAGGTCGGCCTGCTGGGCCGGCAGCACGAGCAGGCTCAGCGCGATACCGACCTGGCGGGCCAGCTCGGTGGCGCGGGCCGGCACGTCGGCGACCGGCGCCAGCCGGCGTACCCCCACCAGCGGGGGCAGCGCGTCGAGGTCCAGGACCACGCCGACCCGGCCGGTGTGGGGTCGCGCCCGGAACCGCTCGACGACGCCGGGCAGGTCCACCCGCCGGGGCAGGCGACGCCGCGCCCGCACCTTCGCCAGGAACTCCGGCCAGCTCGGGCCACCGGCGCCGAAAGCGCTGACGGCCCAGGTGTGGGCCAGCATGGTCGGGACGTCCGCGCCGAGCACGTGCACGGCCCGCCCGCCTCCCCCGGGCGGTCGGCCGTCGGCGACCAGCGCGGCCGTGTACGCCGAGGCCAGCCAGGGGTCACCGGCCAGCTCGTAGCGGGTGCGGAAACGCCGGGTGCGGCGCGGAGTGGCCGTCGGCGTTCCCGTGGCCACGAGGTCCTCGGCGACCAGCCCGGTCGCGACCCGCAGCAGCTCGTCGTCGGGCAGCTCGGCGGGGTCGACGGGTGGCGGTCCGAACCGGCGTTCCGCGTCGACGCCGACGAGCTCGAGGTCGGGCCGGCCGCGGCCCGGTGCGCTGGCGGCGACGACCCGCTCGACCAGCCGTGCGTCGGGCCGACCCGCGAGGTTGAGCCGCCGCAGCAGCTCGAGCTGCTGGGCACCGGGGAGGAACCGGTCCGCGGCCACCTCCGAGGTCGCCGACCAGTCTGCCCACGGCGTGGTGCCGCCCGCGCGCAGGTGCGCGATCCACCCCCAGGCGCGGGCCCGGCCGGCGTCAACGCTGGTGCTGCTCATCGGCGGAGGTAGCGGGCGAGCTTGGCGGCGCGCGCGCCCAGTGTGTCGTCGGGATCGGGGCGGCTGGCGGCCTCGAGGGCGAGCGCGACCAGAGCGTCGAGGCCCGCCGAGGCGACATCACGCGGGCGCGGCTTGTCGGGGTCGCGCCACTCGGCGTCGGGTGCCGGTCGCACCGGCCGCAGCTCCTCGAGGTCGCCGACCACGTCGACGCCGGACACCTTGGCCCACTCGATCCACGACTGGGCGACCTCATCGGCCCACTCGTGGGCTTCCGGCGGGAGGGTCACCGGGACCATCCCGGGCCTCGCGGCCAGGGTCTCGTGGACGACGAGCTGTCTGACCAGTGCGCGGTACTGGTCGGAGGGCAGGCCGGCGTCCTTGAGCCGTGCGTTGAGCCGGCGAAGCAGAGTGCTCTCGGCGGCCCCGATCGAGGGGTTGCGGCGCTCGCTGTCGTGTGGCGCCCACGCCGGGTCGATGCCCACCGCGGTGCAGAACCGGCGCCACAGCTCACCGGGCGGCGCACCGGGCTGCGGCACCGTCACGAGGTGCACCTGCGCCGGCGGCAGGCCGTTGCCCCAGCGCTCGAGCACCCCGGGCAACCCCTGCACCCGCCAGAACCAACGGGTCGTCTTGCGTTGGTCGGTCTCCCGGATCTGCCGCAGGAACGTCCGGAAGGTCACCTTGCGCTGGTGCTTGAGCTGCTCCTGCCACTCGGCCGCGACCTGCCGGGCCACGTCGCGGGCGCTGTAGACGACGTGCACCTCGGCGAAGGACAGGTCGGCCAGTGCGCGAGCAGCCTCCGCGGGCTTGGCGCCGGCGAGGATCTCGTGGCTGAGCACGACGGTGCCCCGCGCGCGGCGGGTCCGGCGCACGAGCGCCTCCCACTCACCCTGCGCCTGCGGCCGCATCCCGCCCCACGGCCGGTCGAGGAGGTCGAGCGCGGCCAGGAACATGTCGCCGTGCGCACCGGTCGGGTAGCGGTAGCCGTGCCGCCGCAGCGAGCCGGCATTGAGGGCGAGCCGGTCCTGGAGGTACGTGGTCCCGGTCTTGGGCGCGCCCACGTGGAGATAGACGCGCTTGCTCACGCTTCTGATTGTGACAGCGCGCGGACCACGGCCGAGGGAGACGGCCTGCCCAGCTCGCCGGCCATCCACGCGCTGGTGGCTACGAGCGCGTCGAGGTCGACGCCGTGCTCGATGCCCAGGCCGTTGAGCAGCCACACCAGGTCCTCGGTGGCGAGGTTGCCGGTGGCGCTCTCGGCGTAGGGGCACCCGCCGAGGCCGCCGGCGGAGGCGTCGTACGTCGTGATGCCCGCCTGCAGGGCCGAGTAGGTGTTGGCGAGCGCCTGGCCGTAGGTGTCGTGGAAGTGCATCGCCAGCTGGTCGAGTGACATCCCGGCGGTGACGAACGCCGCCAGGAGCGTGGTGACCTGGCCGGCGGTGCCGACGCCGATGGTGTCGCCGAGGCTGAGCTGGCTGGCGCCCAGGTCGAAGAGGCGCTTGCCGACCGAGACGACCTGGTCGACCGGGACCGCGCCTTCCCATGGGTCGCCGAAGCACATCGAGACGTAGGCGCGGACGTCGAGCCCGGCGTCGCGGGCGCGCTTCACGGTCGGCTCGAACATCGCGAACTGCTCGTCGAGGCCGCGGTTGAGGTTCTTCTGCGCGAAGGTCTCGGTGGCCGACCCGAAGATGGCGATGTGCTTCAGCCCCAGCTCGAGGGCCCGGTCGAGCCCGCGCTCGTTGGGGACGAGGACCGGCAGGTCTCGACCGTCCGGGCCGAGCCGGGTCATCAGCTCCTCGGCATCGGCGAGCTGCGGGACCCACTTGGGGTGCACGAAGCTGGTGGCCTCGACAACCGGCAGCCCGGCCGCGAGCAGCCGGCGTACGAACTGCTCCTTGACATCGACGGGCACCATCGACTTCTCGTTCTGCAGGCCGTCGCGCGGGCCGACCTCGTAGATCGTGACCCGGTCAGGAAGGTTCATCAGGCGCCTCCACCACGAACAGCGTGTCACCCAGTGCGACCTGGCGTCCCGTCACGGCACCCACGGTGGCGACGGTGCCGGCGAACGGCGCCTTCAGGCTGAGCTCCATCTTCATCGCCTCGAGGACGCCCAGCACCTGGCCCTCCTCGACCACGTCCCCCTCGGCCACCCGCACGTCGATCACGGTGCCGGGCATCGGGGCGGTGAGCGCGCCGTCGGCCGCGGAGGCGTCCTTGCCCCATGGGTCGGGCTCGTCGAGCACGAACCGCTGGCCGCGGAGCACGACCTCGGTGCCGTGCCGCTGGCGCAGCACGTAGCCGTCGCCATGGGTATGGGACCCCACCCGCTGGAGACCCTCGGCCGAGTGTGGGTACGCGAACCATCCGGTCGCGGAGAGGTCCCGCCCGTATTCGGTCAGGGGCCCACGCGGACCCCCCAGTCGAAAACCGTCGGGCTGCCACGGACCACGGGGCTCGGCGTCGAGCGCCTTCTGGAGGATCAGCCCCGCCAGCACTCGGGCGCTGTCGTCCGACGGGACGGGCAGGGGATGGCGGTCCAGCCAGGCCGTGTCGACGGCGGCATCGCGGAACTCGTCGCTCGCGGCCAGGGTGCGCACGAACCCCGTGTTGGTGGTGAGCCCGAGGATGGCGGTCCGGTCCAGCGCCCCCACCAGCGCCTCGCGCGCCGACTCACGGTCGGGTCCGTGCGCGATCACCTTGGCCAGCAGGGGGTCGTAGGCCGTGGACACGACCTGACCGTCCACGAGGGCGTGGTCGACGCGGACCCCCTCGGGCCACTCGGGCCAGCGGACGTGGGTCACCTGACCGGCCTGCGGCAGGAAGCCGGCGTAGGCGTCCTCGGCGTAGATCCGGGCCTCGATCGCGTGTCCTGACACGGACACGTCCTCCTGGGAGAGGCCCAGGGGCTCGCCGGCGGCGACCTTGAGCTGGAGCTCGACGAGGTCCAGTCCCGTGATCGCCTCGGTCACCGGGTGCTCGACCTGCAGCCGGGTGTTCATCTCGAGGAAGAACGCCTCATCGGTGTCCGCGTCGAGGAGAAACTCCACGGTGCCGGCACCGGTGTAGCCGACCTGCCGGGTCAGGGCCACGGCCGAAGACGTCACGAGCTCACGGACGGCGGGGCTGATCGTCGGGGCCGGCGCCTCTTCGAGCACCTTCTGGTGACGGCGCTGGGCCGAGCAGTCCCGCTCCCACAGGTGCAGCACGGTGCCGTGGGTGTCGGCCATGACCTGCACCTCGATGTGGCGACCGTGCTCGACGTATCGCTCGATCAGGATCGTGTCGTCGCCGAACGCCGACAGCGCCTCGCGCTTCGCGGCAGCCACGGCCTCGTCGAGCTCGCCGGCCGCGCGCACGATCCGCATGCCCTTGCCACCACCACCGGCTGCCGCCTTCACGAGCACGGGGAACGAACCGCTGTCGCCCTGCGGCACGACGGGCACTCCGGCCGCGACCGCAATCTCGCGGGCGGCGTCCTTGCGGGCCATGGCTTCCATGGCCGCAACGGGCGGGCCGACCCACGCCACGCCGGCGTCGATCACCGCCCGCGCGAAGGCGGCGTTCTCCGACAGGAAGCCGTAGCCGGGGTGGACCGCCTCGACCCCCGACGTGCGGACCGCGTCGAGCACCGAGTCGATGTCGAGGTAGGACGTGACGCTGCGGACGAACTCCGCGTTGGCGTGCGGCGCGGCCTGGTCCAGGTCCGTGCAGATCATGATCGGGTCGATGCCGAGCCGCTCGCAGGTGCGGGCCACCCGCACGGCGATCTCGCCACGGTTGGCGATGAGGACACTGCCGAACATCGGCGCGCTCACATCCGGAAGACGCCGTAGGACGGCGTCGCGATCGGGGCATGGGCGGCCGCGGCCAGCCCCATGCCGAGGACCCGGCGCGTGTCGACGGGGTCGATCACGCCGTCGTCCCAGAGCCGGGCGGTGGAGTAGTAGGGCGAGCCCTGGGCGTCGTACTGCTCGCGGATGCGCTCCTTGAACTCCTCGACCGGGACCGGGTCATCGGGCCGGCGTACCTCGGCGAGCACGGCCGCTGCTTGTTCGCCGCCCATCACCGAGATGCGGGCGTTGGGCCACATCCACAGGAACCGCGGGTCGTAGGCGCGGCCGCACATGCCGTAGTTGCCGGCGCCGAACGAGCCGCCGATGACGACGGTGAACTTGGGGACGACGCTGCAGGCGACCGCAGTGACGAGCTTGGCGCCGTCGCGGGCGATGCCCTTGTTCTCGTACTCCCGGCCGACCATGAAGCCGGAGATGTTCTGCAGGAACACCAGCGGGATCCGGCGCTGGTTGCAGAGCTCGATGAAGTGCGCGCCCTTGAGCGCCGACTCGCTGAACAGGATCCCGTTGTTGGCCACGATCCCGACCTCGTAGCCCCAGATCCGGGCGAAGCCGCAGACCAGCGTCTCGGCGTAGAGCTGCTTGAACTCGTGGAACCTGCTGCCGTCGATGACGCGGCGGATCACCTCGCGGACGTCGTACGGCGTGCGCGTGTCGGTCGGCACCACGTCGTAGAGCCCCTCGGGGTCCTCGGCCGGCTCCTCGGCGGGGTGCGGCGTGAGGCTCGGCGGCTCCTCGGGCAGCGTCGCGAGGATCGAGCGGACGATGGTCAGCGCCTGCGCGTCGTCGTCGGCCAGGTGGTCGACCACACCCGAGGTCCGTGCGTGCACGTCGCCACCGCCGAGCTCCTCAGCGGTCACAACCTCGCCGGTCGCCGCCTGCACCAGCGGCGGCCCGCCAAGGAAGATCGTGCCTTGGTTGCGCACGATCACCGACTCGTCGGACATGGCCGGGACGTAGGCGCCGCCGGCCGTGCACGAGCCCATCACACTGGCGATCTGGGGGATGCCCCGTCCCGAGAGGTTGGCCTGGTTGAAGAAGATCCGGCCGAAGTGCTCGCGGTCCGGGAAGACCTCGTCCTGCATCGGGAGGAACGCGCCCCCGGAGTCGACGAGGTAGACGCAGGGCAACCGGTTGTCCGCGGCGATCGCCTGGGCGCGGAGGTGCTTCTTGACCGTCACCGGGTAGTAGGTGCCGCCCTTGACCGTGGCGTCGTTGGCCACGACCACGGCCTCCTTGCCGCTGATCCGGCCGATGCCGGTGACGATGCCGGCGCTGGGCACCGCGTCCTGTCCGTCCTTGGCGCCGTACATCCCGGTCGCGGCCAGCGCGCTGAGCTCGAGGAACGGGCTGCCCGGGTCGAGCAGCCGGTCCACCCGGTCGCGGACCAGCAGCTTGCCGCGTGCGGTGTGCTTCTCGCGGGCGGCGTCACTGCCACCACGCCGGACCACGGCGAGTCGGTCGCGCAGGTCGTCGGTGAGGTCGCGCAACGAGCTGGGGGTCACCAGCTCAGGTTAGCGATCGTTAACCTGACCCGCCACCCGAACCGATGGTCAGGCGAGGGTCCGCGGCGCCAATGCCGGCGGCTTGCACACCCGACACGGCTCCATCTGTCTTGCGAACGCCTCCTCGAGGCCGACGACGAAGGCTTCGTCGCGGGCCTCGGCGAGCGTGCAGTCGAGCCGGTGGTAGGAGGTCCCGCCGGCCAGCACCAGCGCGCCACCGCCACCCGCCGGCGCGTAGCCCGAACGCGGGGCCATCGATGCGCGGCCGGCCTCGGACGACGCGGCGATGCGCTCCAGCACGGCCTCGAGCCGGGCCCGGTCCTCACGCGCGTTCTGCACGATCAGCAGCGCCGCGCCGATGACGACGATGGCGAGACCGACGATGCCGCCCGAGATCAGGAACGGGAACTGCGCCATGATCGTGTTCTTGCTGGCCGCGCCGTTCCAGCCCAGGAAGATCGCGCCGAAGCCGAGCAGGCACAACAGCACCCCGAGCTGCCCGCCGAGTCGCCCGAGCGGAGAGGCACTGACAGTCAGCTGCCTGGTGGTCTGGTCGTTGTGTGTGGTCATGGTTCCTCACGCTCCGAGGTAGGCATCACGAAGGTTCACGTTGCGGATCTCCTCGCCGACCACGTGATCGGCCAGCGTTCCCTTCTCCATCAGCAGAGCCCGATCCGCGAGCGGCAGGGCACCGGCGTTCTGCTCGACCATCAGCACGGTCGTGCCGTCCCGGGCGATGCGGGCAGTCGCCTCCCAGACGGTCCGGGCCAGGGTCGGGCTGAGGCCCATCGAGGCCTCGTCGATCATCAGCAGCCGGGGGCTCGACATGAGTGCCCGACCCACCGCCAGCATCTGCTGCTCGCCTCCGGACAGGGTGCCGGCGACCTGGTCCGCGCGCTCGTCGAGGCGCGGGAAGTAGTCCAGGACCAGCTCCATCTGCCGGCGCACGGTCCTGGGTCGACGGCGCTGCACCCACGACCCGAGCCGGAGGTTCTGCTCGACGGTGAGCCGCGGGAAGACGCGGCGGCCCTCGGGACACAGCGCGATCCCGGCCTTGACCCGCGCCGACGGGGAGCGACGGCCGAGCGAGCGACCGTCGAAGACCACTCGCCCCCGGGTCGGCTTGAGCAGGCCGGCGATGGTCGACACGGTCGTGGTCTTGCCGGCGCCGTTGAGGCCGAGCAGCACGCACACCTCGCCCTCCTCCACCACGAAGTCGATGCCGTGCAGCACCGGGAACCGTCCGTAGCCGACGACGAGGTCCTCGATCTCGAGCAGGGCCATCAGACCGGCACCTCCTGGGTCAGCTCGGCGTCGGCGTCGGCGTCGGCTGCGGTCTCGGCGTCCTCGCCGAGGTAGGCCCGGACGACCTCGGGATGGCGGCGGATGACATCCGGCGCGCCCTCGGCGAGCACCTCGCCGAAGTTGAGGCAGTAGACGTAGTCGGAGACCTGCGTCACCAGCGGCACGTGGTGGTCGATCATCACGATGGTCAGTGCGAACTCCCGGCGCACCTGCAGGAGCAGGTCGCCCAGACGCTCCGCCTCCTCCGGGCCCATGCCCGAGCCGGGCTCGTCGAGGAGCAGCAGGTCCGGGTCGGTGGCCAGCACGGCGGCGATCTCGATGCGCTTGAGCAGGCCGTAGGGAAGGTCCGCGACCCGGAGGGACGCCACATCGGTGAGATCGAGGAGCTCGAGGATCTGCTCGCCGCGGCGCGAGATGCGCCGTTCCTCGTCGTACGTCGCGGGCAGGCCGAGCATCCCGGCGACCGGCTCGTAGCCCACCTGCAGGTGCTGGGCGGTGCGGAGGTTGTCGAGCACGGTGGCGTTCTTGACCAGGCCGACGTTCTGGAACGTGCGGCCGATCCCGAGCGCGGTGCGCTTGTGCACAGGCAGCCGACTGATGTCGCGGCCGCGGTAGCGCACGCTGCCGGCGGTCGGTGCGTAGAAGCCGGTGATGCAGTTGAACAGTGTCGTCTTGCCGGCACCGTTGGGCCCGATGATGCCGACGATCTCCCACTCCCCTGCGCGCAGGTCGACGTGCTGCAACGCCTTGATGCCGCCGAAGTGGATGGACAGGTCGTGGACCTCAAGCACGGACATCTGAGACCGTCACCTCCTCGACCTGGCCGGCGTGCCTGTCGAAGCGGCCTCCGAGCAGCCACTGCCGCACCGGCGCCACCTGCTGGCCGATGCCGCCGGGATAGAGGGTGATCGTGGCGAGCAGCAGGAGGGGGCCCACGACGAGCGCGACGAACTCCTGCGGAAGGCCGATCGTGCCCTCGATGAACGTCGTGAGGCTGAAGTCGACGGCGCCGAGGGGCTTGTCGATCATCTCGAGCAGCTTGCCGCTGCCGAGGAGTGCGAAGAACGCCGCGCCGATGACCACCCCGGAACGCGAGCGCAGGCCCCCGACCACGGTCATCAGCACGAACAGCAGCGCGAGCTGGAACCCGAACTTGCTGCCGACGATGACCTCGTCGTGGTGCGCCAGCAACGCCCCGGCCAGGCCGGCGATCATCCCTGAGGTCACGAAGGCGAGCAGGATGTAGGCCTTGACGTTGATGCCATAGGACGACGCGACGCGGGGGTTCTCGCGCAGCGCGGCCAGCGCGCGGCCGGCCTTGCTGCTGGTCAGCCGCCAGTCGATGAACAGCACCAGCGCGAGGAAGCCCAGACACAGCAGGTAGTAGCGGACCTCCGACTCGAAGCCGGCCGGACGCGGCGCCGACTTGCCGCCCTCGCCGCCGGTGAGCTGGGTGAGGCCGAGCAGGGTCTGCTCGGTGAAAGCGCCGTAGGCGAGCGTCACGAGCGCGAAGTACAGACCGGTGAGCCGTAGGGACACCGCGCCGAGCAGTCCGGCCTGCAGGGCGCCGACTCCGGAGGCGATCAGCAACGCGATCCAGAAGCTCAGCTTCAGGTCGACGACGACGTACGCCGAGGTGAACGCGCCGATCCCGACGAACGCCTGGTGGCCGAGGGATATCTGGCCGGCGTAGCCGAGGAGCACGTTGAGGGACAGGCCGACGATGCCGAAGATGACGGCCTCGGTCGCGGCACCGACGTCGGCGACCCCGAGGTCGAACGGCGAGAGCTTGTTGGCCGGGACGGCGAGGACGAACCACGCCAGCAGTCCCCAGACGAAGCCGCGGGCGGCCCAGCCGGAGCGGCTCGGCCGGAACGTCTCCTCCCCACTCTGTGCGACGAGCTCGGGCGGGACGACCTCGAGCACCCGGGTCTCCTCGGAGCCTCCGGTCTCGGGACGGGCATCCAGGGCGGTCATGCCGCCACCGCCCGGCCCACGAAGACACCGGTGGGCTTGACCAGGAGCACTGCCAGCAGGAACACGAAGAGCACGGCGGCCCCGGTCCCGGGGATCCGCTCGCTCATCACACTGAGCGAGCCGAGCTGCTCGATGCAGCCCACCAGCAGACCGCCCGCCACCGCGCCGGGCATGCTGCGCATCCCGGCCAGCACCGCGGCCATGAATCCGGGCAGCAGCGCGGCGAAGGCGCCGAAGCTGAGGAAGCCTGCTGTGAAGGTCAGGATCGGGCCGGTGAGGATGCCGGCGAGGCCACCGAGCGCCGCGGCGATGCCCCAGGTGAGCATCGACACCCGCCGCACGCTCACGCCGATCAGCTCGGCCGCCACCGGCTCCTGTTCGGCGGCCTGGATCGCCAACCCCGATGCGGACCTGAAGAACAGCGCGAGCAGGACCGCCACCACGACGAGCACCCCGGCTGCGATCAGGGCCTGCATCGTGACGGGCGCACCCCAGGGCGTGACGAAGAAGCGCTCGCTGATCTTGGGCATGGTCATGATCAACGTCTCGTTGAACAGCCAGAACTGCAGACCGATCGCGGCAAGGGCGACCCCGGCAGTGCCGACGAGAAGAGTGACTCTGGATGCGTTGCGCAGGGGGTGGACGACCAGTCGCTCGGTGAGCAGCCCCATCGCCACGGCCACGCCCATCCCGAAGACGAAGGCCTGCCAGTAGCTCCAGCCCCACAGCGTGAGAGCGGCGTAGGCCGCGAACAGCCCAGTCGTCCCGAACTCGGCCTGGGCGAAGTTGAACACGCCCGAGGCGCGGTAGACCAGCACGATGCCGAGCGCGACAAGCGCGTAGACGCTGCCGCGAAGCACTCCCGAGGTCATCGCGATCGCGAACTCCTGGAAGAAGCCGTCCATCGTCGAACCGTCCCCGATCCCTACGGAGCCTCGTTGGTGCGGACGGTCTTGTACTCGCGGCTGCCGCAGTCGGCCTGGAGCAGGTGCATCGCGGTGCCGCCGAACCGGCTGGTGAAGTTGGTCGGCGGGTAGACGCCGCCGCCGTCGAACTTCTTGACCTTGGAGATCGCCGCCATGAACCCCTCGCGGGAAAGCTCCTGCCCGGCAGCGGCGAGCATCCCCGCGACGACCCGCTCGACACCGTAGATCGCCGCGCCGATGTCGTCGGGCGCGGCGCCGTTGCTGGCTTGGTAGTCCGCCACGAACTGGCCGTTCTGCCGCATGACGTCCATGCCGGGGAACGGCGAGTAGAACAGCGCTCCGTCGATGTTGGGGCAGCCGACGCTGGCGGCGATGTTGAGGCCGTTGGTGAGACCCGGGCCGATGAACCGCGGGCGGCAGATCATCGACTTGGAGACGTTGAGCAGGGTGCTCGGGCTGGCGTTCCAGATCACCGCCTCGGCGCCGCTGTTGCAGATCTTGGTGCCGATGGTCAGTGCCTCGGCCTGGGTGTTCTTGGGGATGCGCTCGTCGTAGACGAAGGACCCCCCGGCCGCGCTCTTGACCGCCGCCACGGCCTTGTCGTGGTAGCCGTTGAGCGAGTCGTTGTCGGCGGTGATCACCACGACCTTGTCGCCGTCGTGGAGCGACTTGTAGATCCGCGCCAGCATCGGGGCCTGTTGGTCATAGGTCAGGGACAGCGCGAAGTATGTCGACAGGTCGCCGAGCGGGGTCTGGCCGGGCCGGGTCTCGTGGACCCCTGCCGAGAGGTAGGGCACGCCGGCCTCTGCGGCGTACCGCGCGCAGGCGTCGATCTGGTCGGCGCCGGCCCCACCGATGAGGAGGAAGACCTCCTGCTGCTCGGCGAGCTCCTTGCACTTGGTGCGCGCCACATCCGGACGGAACTGGTCGTCCTCGAAGATCACCTCGATCTTGCGGCCGAAGATCCCGCCCTTGCGGTTCACGGCGTCGAAGTAGACCCCGACCGCTCGCTCGAACGAGCTCTGCGGGATGGCGGCCGCGCCGGTCACCGGGGCGTGGACGCCGATCTTGATGGTGTCCGCAGTGACGCCTGTGGTGTCCCCGCCGCCGCTCTCGCCGCCGTCGCCACCACCGTTGCCGCCACCGCCACCACCGTTGCCGCCACCGCCTTGCCGCCACCGCCGTTGCCGCCACCGCCGCCGCCACCGCCGCTACCGCCCGTGGTGCCCGTCGTACCCGTGGTGCCCGTGGTGCCCGAGCCGCCTGTGCTCCCGCCACCATCGAGAGGGGCGGCATCGGCAACGGGTTGGCCAGCCGCGTCGACGGCCACGACCTGGCCGGTCGCCGGGTCCACCACCGTGCCGGCAGTGGTTCCAGCAGGGACGTAGGTCGGGGCGGCGGTCTCGACACCGGCCTTCTGTCCGCAGGCGGCCAGGCTCAGGCTCAGGGTGAGCGCGGCGGCGACCGCGCCGAAGCGGCGAATCATGGGGCTTTCCTTCCAGGGAGCCGGCCGACGCCGGTCGTCCTCATCCGGTCGAGGGCGCGGCTGACGCCGCGACGTCCGCCGCCGACGGCGGGCTGTCCGGCCGGACCCATCGCGAGCATCACGAGGTAGGCGAGCAGCAGGGCGGGTACGGCGAGCAGCGCCCTGGCGCCGATGTCGTCGTGCCACGCGAGGATCGGCGCCGCGACCGGTGCGATCGCCGCGGCCGTGGGCTGCGTCGGCGGCGCGGTCTCGGCCGGTGGGGCCGGCTCGACGGGGGGTGCCGCGGGTGGCCCGTCGACGGTCGTGCTGCCTACGCCGCCGAGCCCGCCGCCACCGGCAACCTCACCCCCGGCGTCGACAGGATCGGTCTCCGGCTCCGCCTCGGGCTCCTGGTCGACCGGCTCGGCGTCCTCTGTCGGATCCAGTGCCTTGGCGACCAACCCGACGCCGGCCGCCTTGTCGAAGGCGACCTGGAACGTGGTCGAGGCCGGCTGAGAAGGATCGGTCGCCGCCGGCTCGGTCGGGGGCGTGCTCACCAGCACGATGGCGGGGGCGAACTCTCGGTCCTCGGCCAGCCACTGGCTCGCCAGTGGCGAGAGGTCGAAGGTCCAGACACCCTTGTCGTCCCGCGTCCCGGCGACGGCGCCCGCCGCGCAGTCGTAGGTCGGCCGGGTGGCCCAGGGACCGTTGTCGACTGCTACCCAGAACGCCTCGGTCATGGGGCAGGCGGTGACGGTGCCGGAGACCGAGTTGGGGTTGGCGGCGGGGTCGGCCGTCTCCTTCAGGGCCAGCCGCACGCTGCCGACCTCGGAGCCCTTGGCGCCCTCGAGCGAGAACTCCAGAGCCGTGATGCGCTCTACTTCGCCCACGATCGCGGAGACCGGCAGGCTGCCAGCCGGCGCGGCGAGCGCGGGGAGCGACGGCATGGCGAGCAGCCCCGTCTCGGGCGCCTGCTCGTTGCTGCGGGCCCACCATCCCGCCTTGGTCAGCTTCCCGCCGACAAACGTGCCGGGGACAGGTGTGTCGTCCGCGGCCGACGCGGACGCGCCGCCGAGCAACGGAGCGGCGAGCAGAACACCGGGCAAGACGGCAAGGAGTGCGCGATGGCGCATGGCTGGTCCCTTCGAGAACTCCGAGGTGCGTGATCAACGCCACAACCGAGTTCCGGGTTACGCAGTCGATGGAACAACGGCGCCACCACGCCCGTTGACCCCGCATGACCGCGATCACTTTGACCGGTGAGTCCTTCGAGGAGACCGTGACGTCCAACGACGTCGTCTTCGTCGACTTCTGGGCCGCGTGGTGTGGCCCGTGCCGCCAGTTCGCACCGATCTACGAAGCGGCCTCGGAGCGGCACGAGGACGTCGTGTTCGGGAGCATCGACACCGAGACCGAGCGCGGGCTCGCCCAGGCGGCCAGCATCACCTCGATCCCGACGCTGATGGCCTTCCGCGAGGGGATCCTGGTCTTCAACCAGGCCGGCGCCCTGCCGGCCCCGGCGCTCGAGGAGCTGATCACCGCGGTCAAAGCGCTCGACATGGCCGACGTACGCGCCCAGATCGCGGCGCAGGAGAGCTGACCGCCCAGGAAGTTAGCGACCGCTAACCTCGGGGGCATGTCCCGCCGCGACGAGATCCTCGCGACCGCGGCGGAGCTGTTCGCGGCGCGCGGCTTCCACGGCGTCTCGGTCGCCGACATCGGGGCCGCCTGCGGGATCTCTGGTCCGGCCCTCTACAAGCACTTCGCCTCCAAGGACGCCGTGCTGGCCGAGATGCTCGTCTCGATCAGCGAACGTCTGCTCGCTGTCGGGCGGGACAGGTCCGACAGCGCAGCAGACCCGGCAGCGGCGGTGGCCGCCCTGGTGGACTGGCACGTCGACTTCGCGTTGCGCCACCGACCGCTGATCGTCGTCCAGGACCGCGACTGGGAGTCGCTCCCCGACGAGGCGCGCGAGCAGGTCCGCGCGCTGCAGCGGGAGTACGTCGACCTCTGGGCGGGACGGCTCCGCGAGGTCCACGACAGCCTGCGGCTCGACAGCGCCCGGGCGATGGCGCACGCGGCGTTCGGCCTGATCAACTCCACCCCGCACAGCGCGCTCCTTCCCGACGCCCGGATGCGCGAGCTGCTGACCCGGATGGCCGGCTCGGCGCTCGGCATCTCTCCTAGGCTCTAGCGATGCGTGCACGGGTGATCGCCCCCCTCGTGGCCGCGGTCCTCGGGATCGGCGGCGGCGTGGCGACCGCGCTCGTCGTTCCCGATGAGGACGGCAGCCCGCGCACCTCGACGTTCAACGACCCGCTGCACCTCGGCATCCCGCTGGTCGACCAGGACTGCACCGGCGAAGCGCTGCTGGTCATCGGCTACGGCGAGAGCGCCGCACCGCTCGGCACCGCGGTCGCCAACCACGGCACCAAGGGCGTCCGCTACCTGCGCAGCGACCAGTCCTGCGAGACGATCCTCGGCCCGGAGGGCGAGCCGGCACCGACCTACGCGGCCTACCTCGGCCCCTACGACACCCTCGGCGAGCCGTGCGAGCAGCGAATGACCCCTGAGCACCGCGGCGACTTCGTCACGGTCCTGCGATCTGGCACCGAGACCACCGTCAAGTGCCCGTGCGCGCTCCCGAGCAGCATGGCGCCGGTGCTCACCCCGAAGATGGTGGCCGACGCCGAGGAGGCGGTCTGGATCCGGGCCCTCCAGGCGATGCTGAACGACTACGACAAGACCAAGTTCCCCCACTCGAACATCACCGGCGAGTACGACGACGCCACGGTCGCGCGGGTGACCGAGGTCCAGCAGGAGCAGCAGGGCCTCCCGGTCACCCCGGGGGTGGTCGACGCCGCCACGTGGGGGATCCTCACCGACCGGATCTGCCGGATCTACGACTTCTGAGGCTAGCCGCCGTGGAACGCAGCTCCACGGGATGTCCCCAGCGGCAGCTCCGCCGTCACGGTGCTGCCTGTAGGCGTGCCACGGTAGGTAACGGTGCCACCCAGTTCGATGGCCCGCTCTCTCATCGAGGTCAAGCCGATGCCCGGCACCCACTCACCTCCGGCGTCCCCGTTGTCTGAGATGACGATGGTGAGGCAGTCCTCGCCGGCCCGCAGCGCAACGTCGGCCCGCGTCGCGCCGCTGTGTCTCGCGGCGTTGGTGAGCGCCTCCATGACGATCCTGTACGCCGCGACCTCGACGGCCGCGGGTAGCGCGGGAAGATCGCTCGCCTCGACGTGGATCGGGAGGCCGTGAAGTGCATCGGTCTTGACCTTGATGGCACCCAGAAGGCCAAGCTCGTCGAGGGCCGGCGGACGCAGGCCATAGGCCAGCTCGCGGATCTCGTTGATCGCCATCTCCGCCTCGTGGCGGATGCGGTCCAGCATCGGGGTCGTCGCGTCATCCGGCGCTGCCAACCTTGCCGCGTCTGCTGTGAAGGCGATTCCAGTCAGTCGTGGCCCCAAGCCGTCATGGAGGTCGCGCCGCAGTCGACGCCGTTCCTCCTCGCGCGCCGACGCACTCGCCACACGGGCTCGTTGAAGACTCGCGGCCTGGGACCGAGCCTTGATCGTCTGAACCAGGATCGGGAGGGAGAGGGTGACAACACGCTCGTCGTCGCGGGACAACCCGAGGTCTCCTGGGCGTATCCCAACGACCAGATCACCGATGTGCTCATCGTTGAAGTCGATGGGGAAGATGCGTCGATTGTCCGTGGGTGTGCCGACTTCGATCTGGTCTTCGCCGGCCAGCTTCAGCGCGGCGTACGGCAGCACCAGGCCCTCCTGGATCGCTCGGATGGCAGCGGTCGGATCATCGCTGATGCTGACCGCCACGCGCTGGGCTGCGGTCAGTGCGTCGGGCCGGAATCCGAACAAGACACCGTCGGACACTCTCTGGACGACTCTGAGCAATGGGTTCCACAGGACTCCGCACACGACCGTGGCGACCGCCATCGAGACGATCCCGGGTGCGGAACGGGAGCGCCAGTCGATGAGAGTGAAGATGAGGGTCGCGATCGCGAACACACACGCGACGGAGAAGAACCAAGCGGCGGCGCGCGACGCCAACCAGCGGCCGTCGAGGGTGCCGCGTACGTCAGCGCCGAGCAGGGCCGCAGCGCCGATCAGTCCCAGGCTTGCGTAGACCACGGAGGCGAGGCCGGCGGGCGACCCGGCCAATACCACGATGCCGATGAGGAACAGGACGACGCCGCTGGTGCTCAGCACCCACAGCAAGGAGCTCCGGGTCTCTGCGGGCGTGGTTTCCAGTCGCCACCACAGATGGCTTGCGCCGACGGTGGCAAGGGCAAAGGCGGTCCAGGCGAAGTCGCCGACGCTGAGTCCGTCGGACCGGTCCAGCTGCCGGGCGAGTACGGGTGTCCCCGCGAGGGTCCCCGCCAGCGTCAGTGCGGTGGCGAGATCCCACGTGAAGCGCGGGTACGTCGCGATCGCCGCGGTCAGCACGGCCATCGCAGCGACTCCGACGTGGGCATCCACGTCGGTGCGGGCGAATTGGGTCGCGATGAGGAGGGCGCCGGCGAAGGTGAAGAGACCACCCGACGAATATGCCCTCGCGCGGACGACGAGTCCGAGACCCGACGCGACGAAGAGCACGCCCGCGACAGCCCAGCCGACATCGACGCCGTCCGACGTCATCGGAACGGGAGGCCCTGTTCGCGGGCGTGCAGGATCGCCTCGGTGCGGTCCGTGACGCCGAGCTTGCCGTAGATCGACGTGAGCTGGTTGCTCACGGTCTTGGGCGAGACGAACAACGCCGCCGCGATCTCGTTCGTCCGCTTGCCGGCAACCAGGAGGTCCAGGACCTCGCGTTCGCGTTCGGACAGCTTGGGGAAGGGATAGTCCCTGGTCGGGCCGGCGGTTCCGATCTGCGCCAAGAGCACGTCGGCCACCCCTTGTCCGAAGATGGCCTGACCCGCGACGACCGCCCGCAGCGCCGCCGCCACCTCGGCGTGACCTGCTCCCTTGAGCACGTAACCCCGAGCCCCGGCGCGCATGGCACCGACCGCTGCCGCCTCGTCGCTGTACATCGACAGCATGAGGACGGCGACGCTCGGGACGAGGTCGGTGATCTGGCGCGTCGCTTCGACACCGTCGAGGCCGGGCATCTGGACGTCCATCAGCACGACGTCCGGCTTGAGGATCACCGCCTGCTTGACCGCTTCGTCCCCGGTGGCCGCCTCGCCCACGACCTCGAACCCGTCCAACTGGCTCAGCACCAGGGAGAGCCCGTCTCGCACGACCGCGTGGTCGTCGGCGATCAGGACCCGGATGGACATGCCTTCATCCTCTCCCGTGCGTCTTCCTATTGCCGTAGGCAATCGTTCCGGATGATCGGGAGAGTTCCCGATCGCTACGGGATGTGCTGCGCCCGCACGGTGGTGGTGCCAAATCCAGCGAGAAGGGGCAACATCATGTCGGTCATCACACAGTCCAGCGCCACGGCCAGGTTCTCCATCGCCAACCACATCGGGCACGGGTTGGGGGTGCTCCTGTCTGCCGGCAACGTATTCGTGGGGATCTCGCCCGAAGCCCGCGAGGGCGACGGCTACAGCGGCAACATCTGGATCGCATTCGTCGTCTTCGGAGCCATCGGCGTGGTGGCCCTGCTTGCCTCGTGGATCACCAAGGCGAGCGCTCCCCGGCGCATCGGCGGCGTCGCCCTGGTGCTAGTGGGCGTGGCAAGTCTCGGAGTCCTGTTCGTTCCGGACATCGGTACTGCGGGTCGCATCGCCAACTCTGTCGGAGCCTTGCTGCAGTTCGGTGCAGCCGCGCTGGTCCTTCTTCCGTCGCGGAAGAGCAACTAGGCCTCCTCGCGGTCATCAGCCGCCGCCCGCGGCGTATGACGCGATGCCATCGCGCGCCGAACGGCGCCGTTCCTCACCGACACATCGAAGGGGTTCGCCATGATCCCTGTCGACACGAAGCCGCCGGGTACTAGAGGACGTTGCTGGCGACGGCGACGGCCGTGGTCCTCACCGTGTCGGGGTGCTCCAAGGACTCAGCGCCAGATTCGGGCCAAGCCGCATCGGCTGCCCCGTCGAGCGATTCGCCATCGACCAGCTCCGACTCCGAGGGACCATCCACCGATCTGATCGTCGACATTGAGGTCGATGGCCGCCGCATCCACGTGACATGTTTCGGGCCGACGGATGGGACGGCACCGACCGTGTTGTTCGAGGCCGGGTTGGGCGCGCCCAGCGACACCTGGGACACAGTGGTGGATGCGCTTTCACCGAGTCGGCGTACCTGCGCTTACGACAGGGCCGGGTACCGGTGCCAGTCCCCTGCCGGCGACGCCGCGGCGCACGGTGAGGGACCTCGTCGGAGACCTGGAGGCCGTGCTCGAGAAGGCGGACCTCGAAGGACCGATCGTGCGCGTGGGTCACTCGATAGCGGTGTGGCCCCTGGCCGTGTAGTGGTGGTGCTCGGGCGCTGCGGACACCCACCTCAGTTGGAGCGATCTCCCCCCGCCCTCGCCAAGAGGTTCGACCGGATCTGGCTGCGTGAGCAGAGCAGGCTCGCGAAGGAGTCGACCCGGGGCACCTTCGAATCCGTCGCCGACAGCGCCCACGAGATTCAGAACGCCCAGCCGCAGGCTGTCGTCGACGCCGTCGAGTCCGTGCTCGGAGCTGTTTCCGGCTGACCATCCCCTTGCGGAAACCGTCGTAGGCCAGATGCGCGTCGAGCCCCCGGGGCCAATGTCGGTGCTCACGTCTAGCGTGTTCGGCATGAGGGATCTCGGGCTCCACGCAGGCGTCGCGGGTGGTGGCACGGCCACCGGCGCGCTGCCGTCGGTGGCCGAGGTGCAGGCCTGGGCCGCGCGGCTCTCGGGCTCGGGTCGGGCCCTGGATGACCCCACGCGGATCGACATGCTGCGGGCGTTGGAAGAGCTCAAGTGCGCGGCCGAGGGCGCACAGGCCGAGGTCACAGCCGACTTCGAGCGCTCCCAGCGAGCACACGCGTCCCGCCGCGGTGAGCCGGCCGAGCGGCAGGGCCGTGGGATCGGCCACCAGGTCGCACTCGCCCGGCGCGTCTCACCGCACCGCGGGCAGAGGCAGGTGAGCCTGGCCCGGTCGCTGCGCGACCAGCTGCCGGACACCCTCGCCCTGTTGAGGGCCGGACGGATCAGCGAGTGGCAGGCCAGCCTGGTCCAACGCGAGACATCCTGCGTGACCGCCGAGCACCGGCGGGCCGTCGACAAGTTGATCGCCCGGGATCTCGACGAGGTCGACGCGATCAGCGACCGCGAGCTCGTCGGCACCCTCCACGAGCTCGTCTACCGGCTCGAGCCCGCGGCCGTCGCCGAACGGCGTCGGCGCGCGGAGGCGGACCGACACACGAGCCTGCGCCCCGCCCCCGACACGATGGCCTGGTTCGGTGCCCTGCTGGGGGTCAAGGCCGGCGTAGCCGTCCACAAGGCGCTTCTCGACGAAGCCACGCGGCGCAAGGCCCAGGGCGACACCCGCTCCCGCGGCGCGATCATGGCCGACACCCTCGTCCAGCGCGTCCTCGCGCCTCATCTGGCGACAGTCGCCGGCCCGGCCGAGCTGCCGCTCATGATCAACCTCGTCGTCCCCGACACGGTCCTGCTCGGCGACGAGCACCAGGACGGGACCGGCTGGGTCGACGAGTACGGCGAGGTGCCCGGTGACCTGCTCCGCGAATGGATCGCCGGCCAGGCCGACCCCGGGGTGCAGCAGCGCGTCCAGCACTCGGTCCGGCGTCTCTACCAGTCACCTGCGACCGGCGAGCTCGTCGCAATGGACAAGAAGGGCCGCCACTTCGACGGCGAGCTCGCCGAGTTCGTCCGGCTCCGCGACCGCAGGTGCCGCACCCAGGGCTGCGGCGCCCCGATCCGACACATCGACCACGCCAGGGCGCACGCCGACGGCGGACCCACGAAGGCCGCCAACGGCCAGGGCTCCTGCGAAGCGTGCAACTACGCCAAGGAGGCCGTCGGATGGTCCGCGCGACCTCGCCCCGGGCCCAACCACGTGATCATCACCCACACACCAACCGGCCACCGCTACTACTCCTTCGCCCCCACCAAGGGCAGGCGGCTGGCGATGGACGTCTACCCGATCACGATCCAGGTGGCGTGAGGCTGTCGGACTCGAGCTCGTCCAGCAGCGCGGCCGCGCGCAGCGCCGCGTCGACGGCGACGTCGAGGTCGGGATCCTCGTCCGACCCGCCGACATCGGGGGCCTCCGCCGGGCTGCTGCGCTCGTGCAGCAGAGCCAGCAGGTCGTCACGGGCGAGGCCGCGCAGGTGCAGCAGCACGAACGGGTCGTCTTCGACCAACCAGGCCAGCTGATACATCACCGCCAGCGCGTGCGGGCACGGGTCGATCCAGGCGTGGCAGGTGCAGGTCGAGGCGAGCTCGCTGCCGTAGGGCAGCAGCTCGGCGCCGGCCTCCTCGGCGTGCTCGACCATGGTGTGCGGCAGGTCGCCGGCCAGCAGCGCCGCCACCCGGCCGGCCTCGGCGGCGACGGTCTCGACCAGTGCGTCGCGCGCCGCCGGGTCGAGCACCGGCACCGTCCCGAGC
Source organism: uncultured Actinomycetota bacterium (assembly GCA_963817125.1). Classification (GTDB taxonomy): domain Bacteria; phylum Actinomycetota; class Actinomycetes; order Propionibacteriales; family Nocardioidaceae; genus Nocardioides. Next base: position 111,761 of record CAWFNB010000004.1, on the reverse strand, counting down.
ACCGCCCACAGCCCGTCTGCGTCCTCCACGGCGGCCACGAACCGGCCGGGCTCGACGCTGATCTGGCCGATCCGCCCCGACCGCGAGAGCGCGCGGGCCGCGGCCAGGTCGGCGGAGGTGTACGACGCCTCCTCGACCGCCCGGACCCAGGCCTTGGCCCACCAGCGGGTCGCCCGCGCGGCGCCGCGCCGGGCCGGCGTGCGCGGGTGGACGACGGTGGTCATGGCTCCTGGTCCCAGCCGAGCCGCCGGGCGTCGTGGCGGCGCAGGGTGACCAGGTCGAGCAGCTCGTCGTCGTTGAGCTCGGTGAGCGCAGCCTCGCCGTTGCCGAGCACGGCGTCGGCCAGCGTCCGCTTGCGCTCGAGGAGCTGGGCGACCCGTTCCTCAATGGTCCCCTGGGTGATCAGCCGGTGCACCTGGACCGGCCGGGTCTGGCCGATGCGGTAGGCACGGTCGGTCGCCTGCTCCTCGACCGCCGGGTTCCACCATCGGTCGAAGTGGATGACGTGGTCGGCCCGGGTCAGGTTGAGCCCGGTGCCGCCGGCCTTGAGGGAGAGCAGGAAGACCGGCAACCTCTGCTCATCACTGGCGCTCTGGAACCGCTTCACCATCGCCTCGCGCTCGCGGACCGGCGTCCCGCCGTGCAGGAACTGGTGGGGTACGCCGGCCTTGGCCAGGTGCGCCTCGAGCAGCCGCCCCATCGCGACGTACTGGGTGAAGACCAGCGCCGCACCGTCCTCGGCGAGCACGGTGCCGAGCAGCTCGTCGACCAGGTCGAGCTTCTGCGAGCGCCCCGAGAGCCGGACCACACCCGACTCCTTGAGGAAGTGGGCGGGGTGGTTGCAGATCTGCTTCAGCCCGGTGAGCAGCGCCAGCACCAGGCCCCGGCGGGTCACCTGGTCGTCGTGGCCGGCCCGCTCGATCCGGGCCATGGTGTCGCGGACGAACGACTCGTAGAGCACGACCTGCTCGCGGGTCAGCCCCAGCGGGTGATCGGTCTCGGTCTTGGCGGGCAGCTCGGGCGCGATGCCCGGATCGGACTTGCGACGGCGCAGGAGGAACGGCCCGATCAGGTCGGCGAACTGCCGGGTCCGGGTCTCGTGTACGCCCGCCTCGATCGGCGAGGCCCACACCCGTCGGAACGCCTGCCGGCTGCCGAGCAACCCGGGGATCACCCAGTCCAGGATCGACCAAAGCTCGGTCAGGTTGTTCTCCATCGGCGTGCCGGTGAGCGCGACGCGGACCCGGCTCCCGATCCGGCGCAGTGCCCGGGCCGTCGAGGAGCGCGCGTTCTTGACGTGCTGCGCCTCGTCGGCGACGACCAGGTCCCAGTCCACCTCGGCGAGCTCGGCGTGGCTGACCCGCATGGTGCCGTACGTCGTCAGCACGAACCCGCTGTCGAGCCCGGCGAGCGAGCGTTGCTCGCCGTGGAACCGGCGTACGGCAACACCGGGCGCGAACCGCGCCAGCTCCTGCTCCCAGTTGCCGAGCAGGCTGGCCGGGCAGACCACCAGGGTCGGCCCCTGGTGACCGCTCTCGACCCGGTGCAGGTGCAAGGCGATCAAGGTGATCGTCTTGCCGAGACCCATGTCGTCGGCGAGGCAGGCACCGAGACCGTGGGAGGTGAGCTCGACCAGCCAGGTGAGTCCCTGGCGCTGGTAGTCGCGCAGCGTGCCGTGCAGGCCCACTGGCGTGTCGACCGGCGGCTGCTGCGCGGCGTTGAGCAGCCGCTCGCGGACCTGGAGCAGCGAGGCACCGACGATCACCTGCTCCTCGACGGGCTGCTCCGGCCGTGCCGAGCTGGACGACGCCCGTGAGCGCCGCGGCCACTGCCTCGGCCGGCTCGACGGTCCGGATCACCCGCTTGCGGGCCTTGCGCGCTACGGCTGGGTCGATGACCGTCCAGTTGCCCCGCAGCCTCAACAAGGGACCGGCCGAGGAGGCGAGCTGGTCCATCTCGTCCTCGGTCAGCGGGTCGCCGTGCAGCGCCAGCTGCCAGCGAAAGCTGAACAGGGTGTCCTCGCCGAACATCCCGGTGCGGAGCTGGGCCTCGCGATCGGACATCGGGGTGGTGCGGTCGAGCACAGTGGTGGCCGTGAGGTCGCGACCCAGGCTGCGCGGCCAGAGCACGTCGACCCCACGTCCGGCCAGCGCAGCGACACCGTCCTCGAGCAGGCTGACCAGCTCGTCACCGTCGAGGGTGATCTGGTCGGGCACCCGCAGCTCGAGCAGCCGGTCGAGGACCGGCCAGGCCTCGGCGGCACCTCGCAGGGCGATCGCCGCGTGGGTGCGGGCCCGGTCGCCGAACCCGTGGTCGTCGCCGGTCCACAGCACCGCGGCGTCGCACAGGTGGAGTGGGTTCTGCTCGTCGTGGACCTGGAGCACCAGCCGGACCGCGCCGGCCACCAGCTCTTCCTCGTCGGCCTCGACCCGCAGCGAGATGCGCACCAGCTGCGGGAGCTCTGGACGTGGGGTCGTGTAGCGGGCCAGCCGGTCGCGGAGCCGGTGCTCGAAGTCCGGCCGTGCCGCCGCGGGACGTCGGCCGGCCGTCGGCGCCGCCCTCGGCATCGCGTCGGCGACCGCGTCGAGCATGGCGCGCACGACGTCCTCCGCCGACTCGGCGTCCACGCCGTCGTAGGCGCGAGCGGCTGCGAGCCGGCGTACGCGGTCCTCGTCGTCGGTGTCGAGCGGGCCCATTCGCCAGCTCGGGTCGGCGCCGGCCGGTTCGATCTGTCCGGCCGCGACGAGCCGGAGCCCCAGGAGCGCCGCGCCCGAGAGCAGTCCCACGCTGGGGTGCAGGTCGTCGCGCGCGTGTGCCTTGGTCAGCAGCGGCAGCGCGGCCCGGATCGGCAGCGTGACCGTGCGCCGAGCGTCGGTGAACTCCACCACCCCCTCGCGTGGCGGGTCCGCGGCCCGGAACGACGCCGTGCCGCTCAGCGGGACGAAGCTCACGACCCGAACGTAGCCGGGCACTCCGACAACCCTCCTAGAATCGACTGGTGAGCATTCTCGGAGCCCCGATCGCGCGACTCGACGGCACGCCGTCCACCCTCGGCGAGATCACGGCGGGCCGGCCGGCGCTGCTGGTCAACGTCGCCAGCAGGTGCGGGCTGACCCCGCAGTACACCGGGCTCGAGCAGCTCCAGCAGGAGTACGGCGACGCGAGCTTCACGGTGGTCGGGGTTCCGTGCGACCAGTTCTACGGCCAGGAGCCCGGCTCCGCCGAGGAGATCGCCGAGTTCTGCTCTGCGACCTACGGCGTCACCTTCCCGATGACCGAGAAGATCGACGTCAATGGCGCGGACCGGCACCCGATCTACGCCGGGCTGGTCGACACCCCCAACGATCGGGGCCGGGCCGGCGACGTGACGTGGAACTTCGAGAAGTTCCTCATCGACGCCCAGGGGAACGTCCTGGCTCGGTTCCGCCCGAAGGTCGAGCCGGACGACCCTGCCCTGGTGGCCGCCGTCCAAGCCTTGGTCGCATGACCTTCGACGCAGAGCCGTTCGACTGGTCGGTGACCGCAGACTCCCGGGTCCTGGTCTCCCGCGGCGGCCGCCAGGTTGTCGTGGTCGCCGGCGCACGGGGTTCGAAGCTGGCCGCCCAGCTCGAGACCGCAGACGACGATCGGGCCCAGCAGCTGCTGGCCCGCGCGACCGGCAACTACAAGCGCGGCAACGAGAAACGAGACGTCAGACCCTGATCCGGACCCGGCCTGCGAAACGCGTCAGCCGTCGTCGAGTCGCCGGCTCAGGATGTCTCGGAGCACGGGCAGCGCCCGCTGGTCCTTGGGCCGGTTGGCAGCCTGCTTGCTGCGGATCACGTCGGCCAGCGAGGCAATGTGCACGACCACTCCGAAGAACGGCTCCTGGTCAGCCTCCCGGATCAGATCGGGATAGCCCTGAGTGCCGCTCGGGGTGAACGTGATGTCGAGGTCACCGTGCGGCGTTGTCAGGTTCCACACCGTGGCGGCGGCGAGCGACTCGGCATCGTGGTCGAACGGCAGACCCTCCTCGACCGCGTCGGTGCGGATCCGGGCTCCCAACTGCCGGAGCGCCGCCGAGAGATGAGTCAGGTTGTCCTGTGTCGACCGCGGAACGATGTCCACGTCGTACGTCGGGATGATCGAGCCGTGTGCCGCCGCGGCCAGGCCGCCGATGACCACGAACTCCACGCCGTGCTCGACCAGCGCGGAGAGGATGGGCTCTGGGTCGAGGTCAGGCGACTCCACGTCCGACCTCGCGCTGCATCTGCCCTGACCTTCCGGCCCCACTCGACCATGCGCTCCGCCCGCTCACTCGGTGTCAGTTTCAGCTGGCGTTGCGCCTGCGCCCAATCGGCGTCGTCGCGCTCGACCAACATGATGTCAAGGTCCATGCCACACAGCCGCAGGAGCCGGAGGACGTTTTCGAAGGTGGGCCTGGTGCGACCCGACTCCAGCCGCGCGATCGCGCTCTGCGTGGTGCCGGCGCGCTCCGCGAGCTCGCGCTGGGAAAGGCCGGCCCGCTTGCGCGCCTCGCGGACCAGGTCGTTGCCCATGGTGCTCATAGCACCAATGCTATCTCGCTCAGGACTGCACGGCCAGCCGTCAGGACGTGATCCGGCCCGTGACAGGCGGGAGGTCCCGGAGCGTGACGATGCCCGGCGCGGCGGCCACGACGTACGGAACCGCGTTGGTGACCGGCATCGCCGTGTAGATCATCCCGAGCCCCATGAACCCGGGCTCGGTCCAGTCATCGGGCGGCAGGCAGTGCAGCACCGTGCGCATGTTGGGCAGGCCGAAGACCTGGATGACGTGGCCGTGCGCGAGCGATTTGGGTGGCACCGTGTGCTGGCCCATGACCCAGTTGAAGCCGACGCTGACGACGTTCCGGTCACCGACCCAGCCGCGGTGGTAGCCCATCACTCCGCCCACCGTGCCGGCCGGGATCTGCATGAAGCCGAGGTCGCTGTCGCCGCTCGCCTCGGTGAACGTGACGTCGAAGGTGATCCGGTCCAGAGTCGCTCCCATCGCGTTGGCCATCATCGCTGCGGACTCGGCGAAGACCTCGCTCTCGCGGCGCACGCTGTCGGCCAGCCCGGGGGTGTCCGGCGGCTGGGAGAAGCCCATCGCCGTCTGCGTCTCCGCCGACTCGTACGTCGAGCAGTCGACCGACTCGGTGATCACCACCGAGTCCACGCGCTCGCAGGCGCCGCTGAGCACCATGCCGACCAGGTTGGTCATGCCCGGATGGGCACCGGAGCCGAAGATCGACGCGCCGCCGCGCTCGCAGGCGTCGAGGATCCGGCCGCGGTCCTCGGGGCTCTGCTTGCCACCGGTGATCCAGGCGGCGCTGGTGCACACGTTGACGCCGGCCTCGAGCAGCGCGACCAGCTCCTCGATATTCGGCCAGAGCGGGTTGTAGCAGCAGGCGTCGGCTTTCAACGCCAGCAACGCGCCGACGTCGTTGGTCGCGAGGATGCCGGTGGGCTCCGGCCAGCCGCACAGCTCGGCGGCGTCGCGGCCGACCTTGTCGGTGCCGTGCGCGTAGACCCCGACCAGCTCCAGGTCCGGACGGCCGATGATCGCGTGCAGCGACCGCTGGCCGATGTTGCCGGTGGTCCACTGGATGACCCGCAGCGGTTGCATGCGGGGCAGACTAGCCCCGAACTAGAACGTGTTCTAGTGCTGCGCTGTACGCCGACACGAAGGCGTCGACGTCGTCCTCGGTCAACGGAAGCGAGAGTGCGATGAAGCCGCGCGGCGCGTAGTAGAAGCCGCGGTCGAGCAGCTCGTGGAAGAGCAGCTGGCCGAGGTCGGCGTCCGCGGCCCGCACGTCTGCCGCCGTCTCGACAGGTCCCGGGTGAGCGTGCAGGCCGATCAGGCTGCCGCAGCCGGTGACGGTGAACGGCGCCCCGGAGGCCTCGGTGACCTTTGTGAGCTCGGCACGCAGCCCCTCGCCCCGGTCGAAGAGCGCGTCGAGGGTCGTCGCGTCGAGCATGCCGATCGCCGCAACGCCGGCGGCCATCGAGAGCGCGTTGTTGTTGAAGGTGCCGCCATGCATCACGTCGCCACCGCGCTGCGGGTCGAACGCCGCCATCAGGTCGGCGCGGCCACCGAACGCGCCGAAGCTCAGCCCGCCGCCGAGGTACTTCCCCAGCGTGGTCAGGTCCGGCCGCACGCCGAACCGGTGCTGGGCGCCGCCGACCGACATCCGCGAGGTCATCACCTCGTCGAGGACGAACAGCGCGCCGTGCCGGTCGCACAGCTCACGGACGCCGTCGAAGTAGCCGTCGGGCGGGGGCAGACAGCCTCCCGCTCCGAGCATCCACTCGAGCAGCACGCAGGCCGGTGCCGGATCGGAGGACAGAGCCGCCTCGAGCGCATCCAGGTCGCCGTGGGGGACCTGGCGGATGGGCAGCGGTGCCTGGAGCGGCTCACCCCGGCCGATGAAGTTGAGCAGGCCGCCGTGGTAGCCGCCGTCGGCCACCACGACACCGGCCCTGCCCGTGAGGTGCCGGGCGAGCTGGACCGCCATCATCGTCGCTTCGGTGCCGGAGTTGGTGAACCGAAGCTGGTCGATGGAGGGGAACCGGCCGGTGAGCAGCTCGGCCAGCCGCAGCTCGTCCTCGTGTGTCGCGCCGAGGGACCAACCGCGCTCCAGGCGGGCCCGGACCGCGTCGGCGACGGGCTCGGGCGAGTGGCCGAGCAGCCCAGCGGTGAAGTCGCCGAGCAGGTCGACGTAGTCGAACCCGTCGACGTCAGTGAGCCGGGCGCCGGCCGCCCGCGCCACCCGGAACGGAAACGGGCTCATGTCGATGACCGCGCGGCTGGTGCCGCCGGGAATGACCGCGCGGGCGCGGTCGGCGAGCTCGGCGCTGCGCGGCCGCTTCGCGGCGTACCGCTCACACGCGGCAGCCAGGGCGGGAGTCACGACTGCACCGCCAGCGTCAACGGCAGCACCGCGGACGCACCGGCGGCGCGGATCGCGCGAGCGGCCAGGGTGAGCGTCCAGCCGGTGACGACGAGGTCGTCGACGAGGAGGATGCGGGAGTCCGGAGCCACCTCGGCCTGCAGGGTGAACCGGCGGCCGACGGCCGCGACCCGCTGGGCGGAGTTGACGGCGCCGCGGCCGGGTGCCACGTCGGGGTCGACGATCGCCCAGCGGCCGACGACCGGCACCTGGAGCCGGCGCGACAGCCCGGCGGCCAGGTCGTCGGTCAGGGTCGGCCGGGTGATCGACTCGACGACCACGATCGACTCGACCTCGGGACGCCAGTCGTCGAGCAGCGTCAGCACGGCGTGCACGAGCGGCGTCGGCACCGGGCCGTCGACACTGTCCGGCCGGAACAGCGTCCGCAGCGCCTGCCCGTGGCCGAGATCGGTGAGCCGGGCGATCGCGCGCCCCTCGTCGGCGCTCTCGGCGATCTTGCCCTTGAGGTCAATGCCCAGGTTGGCCAGCGCGGTCGGCCACATCTTCCGCGGCTCGATCGGTACGCCGGGCCGGGCCAGCCGGGCGCCGGCCTGCTCGACCGAGTCGGCGGACACCGCGGCATCGAGGGTGAGGCCGCCGCAGTTGTCGCAGCGTCCGCAGTCGGCCGCCCCCGGGTCGTCCAGCTGCTCACGCAGGAACCGCATCCGGCAGCCGCCGGTCTCGAGGTAGTCGAGCATCGCGTGCTGCTCGCGCTCGCGGGCCTCGCGAACCCGCTCGTATCGCTCGGCGTCATAGGTCCACGGCTGGCCGGTCGACTCCCAGCCGCCCCGGATCCGGCGTACGGCGCCGTCGACGTCGAGGACCTTGAGCATCGTCTCGAGCCGGGTGCGGTTGAGCTCGACGCGGGTCTCCAGCGCCGGCGTGCCGAGCGGGCCCTCGTCGGCCAGCACCGCCAGCGTCTGCTGGACCAGCTCCTCGCGCGGGAAGGACAGCGAGGCGAAGTAGGCCCAGATGTCGCGGTCCTCGATCGCCGGGAGCAGCACCACCGTCGCTCCCTCGGGTGGCAGGCCGGTGCCGCGGCCGGCGCGGCCGACCTGCTGGTAGTAGGCGACCGGCGACTGCGGTGCGCCCATGTTCACGACGAAACCGAGTGTCGCGTCGAACCCCATCCCGAGCGCGCTCGTCGCGATCAGCGCCTTGACCCGCCCCGTGGCCAGGTCCTCCTCCAGGGCGAGACGCTCGGTGGTCTCGGTCTGCCCGGAGTAGGCCGCGACGTTGTGGCCCCGGGAGCGCAGGTAGTCGGCGATCTCCTTGGTCGCCGCCACGGTCAGGCAGTAGACGATGCCCACACCGGACTGCTCGGCCAGGTGGTCGGCGAGCCAGCCCAGCCGCTGCTCGGCGGTCTTGAGCCGGATCACGCCGAGCCGCAGCGACTCGCGGTCGAGCGAGCCGCGAAGCACCAGCACGTCTTCCTCGGTGCCGAGCTGCTCGGCGACGTCCTGCGTCACTCGGGCGTTGGCAGTGGCCGTCGTCGCCAGCACCGGGATGCCCTCGGGCAGCTCAGCGAGGAGGGTGCGGATCCGGCGGTAGTCGGGCCGGAAGTCGTGCCCCCAGTCGGAGATGCAGTGCGCCTCGTCGACCACCAGCAGCCCGCACGTCGCGGCCAGCCGGGGCAGCACCTCGTCGCGGAACCCGGGGTTGTTGAGCCGCTCCGGGCTGACCAGCAGGACGTCGACGTCGCCGGCCCGGATCGCGTCGTGGATCGGCTCCCAGGACTCGATGTTGGTCGAGTTGATCGTGACTGCGCGGATCCCGGCTCGCTCGGCGGCGGCGATCTGGTTGCGCATCAGCGCGAGCAAGGGGCTGACGATCACCGTGGGGCCGGCGCCCTCGGCGCGCAGCAGCAAGGTGGCCACGAAGTAGACCGCCGACTTGCCCCAGCCGGTCCGCTGGACAACCAGCGCCCGGCGGCGCCCGACGGCCAGCGCCTCGATCGCGCGCCACTGGTCGTCGAGCAGCTCGGCCTCGTCGCTGCCGACCAGCGCGCGCAGGTGCGCCTCGGCGTCGCGGCGTACGTCGCTGATCGGTGCTGCGGTCACACCAACTGTCTACCAGCGGGGACCGACCGGCAGCGCCGTTCGTCCACAGGCCTTTCGACCCAGTCAGGCAGCGGGGCCCTTGCTGCGGACGTCGGCGACCGACGCCATCGCGTCGCGCAGCTCGGAGAGCCAGTCCTCCTCGTGCTGGCCCACCAGCCGCACGCACCAGGCCAGCGCGTCGGAGCGGGACCGGGCGACGCCGGCGTCGACCAGGGTGTCGAGCACCAGTCGCTGCGGCTGCCGCAGCCGGGTCATCACCGGGGCTGCGACGTGGGTCCACAGCTCGGCGTACTGGTCGTCCCCCTGGTCATCTGCTGGGCCGAGGACGACTCCCCACGACACCTTGGCGTCGTAGCGGTGCTCGGCCTCGCGGGCGATCTCCATCCGCTTGCCGCGGGTCTCCTCGCGGAACGCCTTCGCCCGCCCGGCCCGGGCCTCGGCACGGGCGACCTCCGACGCGTCCGCGCCCAGGTCGACGTCGGAGATGGTCAGCCGGACGGTGATCTCCTCGCGGTCGATGGTGATCCCCGCCGGGGCGGCCTGCCAGTCTGCTGGCAGCCGGCCGGCGAACCAGCCGCCCACGCGCTCTCGCGCATCTTCTGTAATCATGTAAACATGTAAGCACGATGCAGCTCGGTGGACAAGGAGAACCCATGGGCGAACCACCCAGCCTCTTCGAGTGGGCCGGGGGCGCGGAGGCGTTGAAGCGGCTGACCGCCGCCTTCTACCGGGAGGTACGCCGCGACGACCTGCTCGAGCCGGTGTTCCGCGACATGGACGCTGGGGCTGGGGCGTGGCGCCGCCGTACCAGGGTTGAGTCGCTTACGCTCCCGCAGTGCGACGTCTCCTGCCGGCCGCCATCGGCCTCGTGCTCGTTCTCGCCGTCGCCGGCTGCGGCAGTGACGACGACGGCGACCGCCGACGACAAGCCGAGCCCGAGCACATCGTCGCCCAGCCGACGGCGGGTTCTCGGTGACCGACGGCATCACACCCGAGGATCTCGTCGCCTGCCTGACCGACGCCGGGCTCCAGGCAGCCGCCGACGACACGACGATGATGGGCGTGGAGGACCCGCACGTGAAGGTCGAGGTCGACGACCTCGAGGGTTACGACGGCCAGAGGCGCCAAGGCGCCAATCTCTGGGTCTTCGCCGATCCGGAGGCGGCGGCGAACAACGCTTCCTACATCACCCTGGGCGGCTCGGACGACCCCAGCAACAACCGGTTCGCAGTGTCCGGCAACGTCGTCCGCGTCTTCGAGATCGTCACCGATGCCGAGCCGACCAGCGACGAGGCGTCGGTGCTCGCCTGCATCCCCAGCTGAGTCACCAGATCCGGACGCGCTGCTCCGGGTCGAGCCAGAGCCCGTCCCCCTCGGCGGTGCCGAAGGCCTCGTGGAACTCGTTGAGGTTGCGCACGATGTTGGCGCGGAACTCCGGGGGGCTGTGCGGGTCGACGGTGAGGTACTGCTGCGCCTGCTCGAGCCGGCGCTTGGTCCGCCAGATGTAGCCCCAGTTGAGGAACAGCCGTTGCCGTTCCTCGACCGTGGCCTCGCCACCCTTCGAGATCAGGTACGCGCGGAGGCCGATGGTCAGGCCGCCGAGGTCGCCGATGTTCTCACCGACAGTGAGCGCGCCGTTGATGTTCTCGCCGGGCAGCTCGCGCGGCGCGAAGCCGTTGTACTGCTCGATCAGTGCCTTCGACTTGACCTCGAAGGCCGCCTTGTCGTCGGGCGTCCACCAGTCGTTGAGGTTGCCGGAGCCGTCGTACTGCGCGCCCTGGTCGTCGAAGCCGTGCCCGATCTCGTGACCGATGACCGCGCCGATGCCGCCGTAGTTCTCGGCCGGATCGGCGTCCGGCGCGAAGAACGGCTTCTGCAGGATCCCGGCCGGGAAGCAGATCTCGTTGGTGCCCGGGTTGTAGTAGGCGTTGACCGTCTGCGGCAGCATGAACCACTCGTCGCGGTCGACCGGTGAGCCGATCTTGCCCACCTGCCGGTCGGTCTCGAACGCCGACGCGGACGCCACGTTGCCGAGCAGGTCGTCGGGGCGGATCCGCAGCGCGGAGTAGTCACGGAACTTCTCGGGGTAGCCGATCTTGGGCCGGAAGGTGTCGAGCTTCTCGTAGGCGCGGGCCTTGGTCTCCTCCGTCATCCAGTCCAGCTGCGAGATCGACTGGCGGTAGGCGGCGAGCAGGTTCGCGACCAGCTCGTCCATCTGCTGCTTGGAGGAGGGCGGGAAGTGTCGGGAGACGTACTCCTTGCCGACCGCCTCGCCGATCGCGCCCTCGACCAGGCTGACCCCGCGCTTCCAGCGCGCGCGCAGCTCGGGGGTGCCGTTGAGGGTGCGGCCGTAGAAGTCGAAGTTGGCCTCGACGAAGTCGTCGGTGAGGTACGCCGCGGCCGAGCGCAGCACCCGCGTGAGCAGCCAGACCCGCCAGTCCTCGACCGGCACCTCGTCGAGCACCGTCGACAAGTGTGTGAAGTACGACGGCTGGCGCACGCAGCTCTCGAAGAGCAGTGCCTCGGCCTCGTGCGCCGCACCGCTGAGGTTGGTGACGTAGACGTCCCAGTCGAAGCCGGGGCACAGCTGGCGGAGCTCGGCGATGGTCGTGAGGTTGTAGGTCTTCTGGACGTCGCGCGTCTCGGCGCGCTCCCAGTGCCCCTCGGCCAGCCGGGTGTCGATGCGGAGCACGGTCTGGGCGCCGCCGTCCGGGTCCTCGTGGTCGACCAGCCGCAGCATCGTGGTCAGGTAGCCGACGTACGCCTCGCGGATCGCGGCGAACTTCTCGTCGCGGTAGTAGGACTCGTCGGGAAGCCCGAGCCCACCCTGCACCAGGTGGAACAGGTAGCGGTCGGAGTTGCGGTCGTCGGTGTTGACGTAGGACCCGAACAGCCCGTGGCCGCCGACGCGCTCGAACTCGCCGAGGAACGCCGCCAGGTCACGCTCGTCGCGCAACGCAGCCACCGCGTCACGCAGCGGCCGGATCGGCCGGCTGCCGAGCCTCGCGATGCGCTCGGTGTCCATGAACGAGGCGAACAGGTCGCCGATCTTCTGGGCGTCGGCGTTGAGCTCGGTGCCCGGATCGTGGTCGACAGCAACGACGGCAAGGTCCTCGATGATGCGGTGCACCTGCTCCTCGGCGACGTCCGCCAGCTGCACGAACGGACCCCAGCTGGACCGGTCTGAGGGGATCTCGGTCTCCTCCAGCCACCGGCCGTTGACGTGGCCGAAAAGGTCGTCCTGAGGCCGGACCTCGAGGTCCATACCCTCTCGGGCGTCGTCGAGGATGCTCACCCCCTCGACTCTAGTTGCTGGCGGTTCGGAACTCGCCTTCGTCCAAGACCGGTACGACGGCCGCTGCATCCAGCTCGGAAGCGACCTCGACGTCCTCCGCGAAGCCGGCGTCCACGAGCTCGCGGCCGCTCGCGCACCCCTGTAGCGCGCTAGCTGGGTCGGGCTCGATCGCGCGGAACGCCTGCTCGGCCAGCCGGGCCTCGGGACTGAGGTCGGTCGCGCCCAGGTCGACCAGGGCGGCCAGCACGGCGCCGGCACCCCACAGGTCCTCGGCGGCGGGGCGCAGCGAGCCGTCCGGCCAGCGCTCGCCGGCCGCGATCACCGCTATCGTCGGGTCCGGCCGCGCCGCGAGCCAGCGCGCGACAGCGGCCCGGTTGCGCAGGCAGGCGCCGACGACCTCGGAGCCGCCGTCGGCGAGGCCGAACGCGATCGAGGAACCGTTGGGCGAGGGCAGCACCACCCGGTCGACGCCGCTCACCCGGGCCATGGCCGCGGGCGACAGGCTCGCGGCTCCACCTGGGCTGCGGAGGGCACGCGCCTCGAAGCGCCCGATCGCCAGGACGGCCGACCGGGCGGCGGCGTACTCGCTGGCCCGCTCGTCCTTCCAGAGATACGGCAGCACGGTGACGCCGCGCTCGGCCGCGACACAGAGGGTGGTCGTGAAGGAGAGGACGTCCACCACGACGGCGAGGTCCGCGCGGTCCGCGATCGCCGTGGCACCGGTCGGTCCCCAGTCGAACCGGATCCGGAACGTCGACTGCCGGTGGGCGGGGTTCACCGCACCCGCACGACCGACTTGCCCAGCGTCCGGCGCTGGTCCATGTCGACGAGCGCCTGCCCGAACTCCTCGAACGAGTACGTCGCCCCGATCGGCGGCTTGACGACGCCGGCCTCGATCATCGGGACCAGGTCCAGCCACTGCTCGTGCATGTAGCCGGGCCGGGTCATCGCGTAGGCGCCCCAGCCGACGCCGCGGACATCGACGTTGTTGAGCAGCAGCCGGTTGACCTTCACCTCGGGGATGCCCTGTCCCGACGCGAAGCCGACCACCAGCAGCCGGCCCTGCGTGCCCAGAGACCGCAGCGAGTCGGTGAAGGTGTCGCCGCCCACGACGTCGACGATCACGTCGACGCCCTCTCCGTTGGTGAGCCCGGCCACCGCCTCGCGGAACCCGTCGAGCAGCACCGCCGCATCAGCACCGGCCCGACGAGCCACCTCCGCCTTCTCGCTGGTGCTGACCACGGCGATCGTGCGAGCGCCGTACCCCTTCGCCACCTGGATCGTCGCGGTCCCGACCCCGCCGGCCGCGCCGTGCACCAGGACGGTCTCCCCCTCGAGCAGGCCGCCGCGCTCGGCGAGCGCGAACTGCGCGGTCAGGTAGTTCATCGGCAGCGCCGCACCCTCGTCGAACGACAGCGCGTCGGGCAGCGGGAACGTCGACACCGCGGGGCTGGCGACCAGCTCGGCCGCGTTGCCGTGCGGCCCCACCCCCGCCACCCGCTGGCCAGGCTCGAACCCTGGCCCACTCACCACCACCCCGGCGAAGTCGACGCCGAGCGTGAACGGCGGGTCCGGCTTGATCTGGTACTCCCCGCGGCTCAGCAGCAGGTCCGGGAACGACACCCCGACCGCGTGCACCTCGACCAGCACGTCATCCGGCCCCGGCGTCGGCTCGGGGACCTCGCGAACCTCGAGGTGCTCAGGACCGGTGGGCTCGATGACCTGGACAGCACGCATGCTGCGGAGGCTACCGACGCCGACGCTTCGACCGTCGAGGAGGTTGCGCAGCGACACCGCCAGGCGGTCGAAGACATGGCGCAGCGACACCGCCGGTGGTTGAGGGCTCACGTCGCGTTGCGGTGCCGCCATGCCCGGCTGGCCAGGGCCGGTAGGTCGTCCCAGCGGCCCTCGATGAGCGCAATCCGCTTCTTGCGGCTCCAACCCTGCACCATCTTCTCGAAGGCAACGCTTCGTCGATGCGCGCGAAGTCGGCGGCCCACCTCAGCACGACGGGTCGACGACGAGCGGGCCTCGTATAGGCGGCTCCGAGCCCGTCGTTGTGCTCACTGAGCCGACGATCAAGGTCAGGGGTGCTGCCGCCATACAGCGAGCCGTCAGCGAATTCGAGGATGTAAGCCCACGCCATGGGCAGCACCCTGATCCCCGCGGAACGTGAGCACACGGCGCGGCGACGCGGCTGTGGACGGTTCGCAGATCATCGGGAGCTGTGGACTGGTCGTGGTCACTTGTGGCTCTTGCTTGCGGCGCTACCGTCGCGCGGACTCGGGCGTCGGGGTGCGGATGCTGTTCAGCTCGAAGTGCATCGGGTCCGTGTAGGCCCAGTCGCCGCCCCACGTGAAGCCCCACTTCTGGAAGATCTGGACAACGCCGCGGTCCATCTCGCCGACGGTGCCGCGCTGGTTGCCGGGGACGTTGAGGTCGAGGGCCAGGCCGAACGCATGGTTGGACAGGGTGTTGCTGCCGGCGATGAACCGCGGGTAGTAGCAGCCGGCGTACTCGTCAGGATGGATCTCGTCCTGCAGCCCTCTGTCGATCACGTCCTGCAACGCCGCCTTGAGCTGCGGGAAGAGCAGCTTGTTGCAGGTCACCGCGCCGAGGATCGGCACCACCTCGGTGGTGATGTGGGTGCGGACCCAGGCCGGGTCTGGCGCGATGTGCCCGCCGCCGAGGACGGTGTAGCGGTAGACGCCGACCGCGTCGGCGACGGTCCCGGTGACCACCGCGATCTGCTGGGCGCCAGGCTGCAGCCCGATCCGGGTTGCCTTGTCGACCAGGGTCACCGCGGCGGTGTCGCCGAGCACCTTCTCGAGCTTCTTGCTGACCTTGGCAGGCGCGGTAGCACCCGTTCGCACCAGGAGCGCGTTGCCCGGTGTCATGCCCAGCGTCTTAACCCAGGTCTGGTTGACCACCGCGTCGATCAGCGGCTGCTGCTGGACGAAGGCACCCACGTGGACGGCCGGGGCGTCGGTCGACCCACCGAGCCTGAGGGAGCCTTCGTCGTCCAGCGGGACCTTGTCCTTGAGCCGCGTCTTCAACGCGAGCTCTCCGCCGGCGACCCGGTCCCAGGCCTCCTGGAAGTCGGCGAACTTCTGCGGCACGAACGTCCGGTACGACGCAGGATCGACTGCCGCGACGGTGAAGGCCTGGTTCTCGATGACGGCCTCGGACAACGAGATCACCGTGACGCTGGTGACCCCGCGGACCTGCTCGATCGCCTTGACCGTGGCCTCGTCGATGGTCGACCCGCGGGTGACGAGGAGGTCGGCCGGCGCCAGCACGCCCGGCTGGCGCGGGCCGGGCGGGGGGACGCTGTGGTCCTCCACGACGACCGGGTCCGTGCTGGCGTCGGTGGCGGTCGCGGTCGGGCTGGTGCTCGGCTTCGGATCGGCGGCCGGCGCATCGCTCGAGCAGGCCGCGGACACGACGAGGACGGCGACCGTCGCGGTCGCCGTCAGCGCGCGCCGTACCCCACGAGCCATCGAGCCCTCCCTGGCCACAAGGGTAGGTCGCGGTTCAGCCCCTCCGGCCCCGGATCTCCGCGTTGATGGCCGGGACCACCTCGTGCAGGTCCCCGATCACGGCGTACGTCGCCCGCGTCACCATGGGTGCCTCAGGGTCGGTGTTGATCGCGAGGATGTGCTTGGCCGACGAGCAGCCGGCCCAGTGCTGGATGGCTCCGCTGATCCCGCACGGGATGTAGAGCTCGGGCGAGATCCGGCTCCCGGTCTGCCCCACCTGCTCGTGGTGCGGTCGCCAGCCCGCGCTGGTCACCACCCGCGAGACGCCCAGCGAGGCGCCCAGCAGCTCGGTCAGCTCGAGCAGGTCGTCGAACCCCTCCGACCCGCCGGCCCCTCGGCCCGCGCCGACCACGACCCGCGCCGACTTGAGCGAGCCGGACTGGTCAGCCTCGGGCTGCTCGGTGGACACGACCCGCGCGACCAGGTCGGCAGCGGCGATCTCCGGCGTCAGCTCGACGACGTCCGCGGCGCCCGGCACGTCGGCCGGCGTGGCCTCGACGGCGTGCCCGGCCACCGAGAACACGGCCGGCCGCTGGTCGAGCAGCATCTCCTCGAGCGCGGCGCCTCCTACGACCTGGCGGGTGACCACGAACGGCGCGAGCCCGTGGAACGACAGCACGTTCGCGGCCATCGCGACGTCTGCCCGCGCGGCTACGTGGGCCATCAGCTCGTTGCCGCGGTCGGTCCCGGCGGCCATCACGACGACCGACTTGCTCTGCTCGCGCACGGACAGGATCGAGGCCGCCCAGCCGGCTCCGGAGTACGCCGAGAGACTGTCGCCTCCGACGTCGTAGACGGTGCGCACGCCGTACGCCGCCAGCTCCTTGCGCAGCTCGTCGGACAACTCGCCCACCACCACCGCGTCGACCGGCACCCCGCCGCCCGCGGCGGAGAGGTTGCGGGCGAAAGTGAGCGCTTCCAGCGACACCTCGACGGCCGTGCCGTCCAGGTTCTTCTCGACCAGCGTCAGGATCATCGGGACAGCACCCCCAGCTCCTCGAACAGGTCGACGACCGCGGGCGCGGCGGCCGCGCCGGTGCCGAGGATCTGCACGTTGCTTGGCACGGGTGGCGGAAGCGTCAGCTTCACCCGCTTGGCACCGGTGGGCTCGGCGGCCGGTGCGCGCTCCTCGACCGGCACCTTCTTGGCCTTCATCCGGCCCGGGACGCTCGGGTAGCGCGGCTCGACTCCACCCTCGCGGATGGTCACGACCGCGGGCAGCGGCACCCGGTAGGTCTCGACACCGTCGGGCCCTTCGACCCGCGCGACCACGGTCTCGTCTTCGATCTCGACCACCTTGGCGCCGTTCACGACCGGCCGGCCGAGCTCGTAGGCCAGCCGGATCCCGACCTGGAAGTCCCCGCTGTCCGCGGCGTCGTTCCCGAGCAGGACCAGCTCGTGGGGCCGGCCGGCCGCCTCGTGGTCACCGACCACGGCCGCGATCTCGCGGGCGACATCGGCCGGGCCGAACGTCGCGGACTCGGCCTGTACCAGCGTGGCAGCGGAGGCCCCGACGGCCAGCGCCGCGCGCAGCTGCTCGACCGCGTCCGCGTCACCGAGGGTGAGCACGGCGGCTTCGCCCCCGGTCGCTGCGGTGATCTGCACCGCGAGCTCGACCGCGCACTCCTCGTGCGGGCTCATCGTGAACCCGGCGTAGCGGCCGTCGACGGCCTGGGCGTCTTCGGTGAGCACCACCTCGCTGGAGGAGTCCGGGACCCGCTTGACGCAGACGAGCACGTTGCACGACGACCCAGCCATGTCAGCGCAGCCTCTCGTTGCCTGGGTCGAAGAGGGGCGTCGCGTCGACCGAGCCGACGGTGACCGGGTAGAGCTCCTCCATGTAGGAGACCGCGAGCTCGTTGCCGATCCGCGCCGCCACCACCGGCAGGTACGCCAGGAGCACGTGTTTGCCCAGGGACGGCGCCGATCCGGCGCTGGTGACGTAGGGGTGGTGGCCGTGCCCGTCGGTCAGGGTGCCGCCGTCGCGGGTCAGGATCGGCTCGCCGCCGAGCATGTACCGCTTGGTCCCGGAGGCCGAGGTGTGGTCGTCGACGGTCAGCGTGCACAGCACTGTCTTCGGAGACTCCCCAGAATCGAGCGCAGCGCGCTGCTTGAGGTAGGCCTCCTTGCCGACGAAGTCGGCCGCCTTCACCTTGGGCCGCTGCATGCCGGCCTCGACGATGGTGCGCTCGCCGTCCAGCTCGTAGCCGTAGGCGCGGTAGCCCTTCTCGATCCGGCCGGTGGTGCCGTAGACCCCGATGCCGACCGGTACGGCGCCGTGCGCCTCGCCGGTCTCGAGAAGCGTCTCCCAGACCTCCGCCGCGTCGCCCATCGAGACGTAGAGCTCCCAGCCGAGCTCGCCCACGTAGGAGATCCGCGAGGCCAGCACCGGCACGCCGCCCACCGACATCTCGCGGCAGGTGAGGAAGCCGAACCCCTCGTCCGAGACGTCTGTGCTGCCGGGGTCGGTGAGCGAGGACAGGATGTCGCGTGCCCTCGGACCCCACAGGCCGAGCGTCGAGATCTCGTCGGTGCAGTCGGTCAGCGTGGTAATCCCGTCGGCCGGCACATGGTCGGCGAACCACTTCCGGTCGGCCATCCCATGCGCGCCGCCGGTGACCACGCGGAAGTGCTCGTCCCCGAGGCGCATCACGGTGAGGTCGGATCGGAAGCATCCGTGGGCGTCGAGCACCGGCGTGTAGATCACCTTGCCGACCGCCACGTCGCACTGCGCCACGCAGGTGCCCTGCACGGTCTCCAGCGCACCGGGCCCCACGATGTCGAGGATCTGGAAGGCGCTGAGGTCGATCACGCCGGCCGCCTCCCGCATCCGCAGGTGCTCGGCGTTGATGATCGGGCTCCACCAGCGTGCGTCCCACTCGTGCTCGCGCGGCATCACCCGGTCGCCGTACTCCTCGAGGAGGTGGGCGTTCGACTCGTACCAGTGCGGCCGCTCCCAGCCGGCGGTCTCGAAGAAGAACGCGCCGAGCTTCTCCTGCGAGTCGTACATCGAGGACTTCCGCTGACCGCGGTCGGACTCGTACTGCTCGGCCGGGTGGATGATCCCGTAGGTCTTGATGAACGACTCGGTGGTGCGCAGCCGGGTGTGCTCACGGCGCTTCTGGTGGGGATGGAACCGGGCGATGTCGCTGTGGCTGATGTCGATCTCGCTCCAGCCCTGCGTCATCCACTCGGCGACGGCCCGGCCGACGCCCGGCCCCTCCTTGATCCAGACCGCGGCCGCGGTCCAGAGCCCCTTCACGTGGCTCTCGCCGAGGATCGGCAGGCCGTCGCAGGTGAGGGAGAGCAACCCGTTGATCGCGTAGCGCATCTCCGCGCCCTCGGCACCGAGCAGCTCGGGCATCAGCTCGTAGGCCTGCTCGAGCTGCGGGTCGAAGTCGTCGGAGGTGAACGGCAGCTCGGTCGGGGAGAGCTTCGACTGCTCGATCGAAGGGATCTCCTCGGGCTCGTGGAGGATCGCGCGGTGCGCGTAGGAGCCGACCTCCATGTCGGCACCGTGCTGGCGCTCATAGCAGAACGTGTCCATGTCGCGGACGATCGGGATGGAGATCTCACCCTCGAGGCCGGACAGCTGCGGGCACGGACCGACGCTGATCATCTGGTGGACCGCAGGCGTCAGCGGGATGCTCACGCCGGCCATGTCGCCGATCTTCGGGCTCCAGACCCCGCAGGCGATGACCACGGTCTCGGCCTCGATGTCACCGCCGGACGTGCGTACCCGGGTGATGCGGCCGCCCTCGACGTCCAGGCCGGTGACCTCGACGTTGGGTACGACGGTCAGCACGCCCTTCTCCAGCGCCCGCTCGCGCATGATCGTCCCGGCGCGCAGCGAGTCGACCACGCCGACGCCCGGCTGCCAGAAGGCGCCGATGATCTGGTCCTTGTCGAGGAACGGCACGTGCTCCTGGACGAAGTCGGGGTCGACCAGATCGGCCTCGATCCCCCACGCCCTCGCCGAGGACATCCGCCGGCGCAGCTCCTCCATCCGCTCCTCGGTCCGCGCCACCTCGAAGCCGCCGGACTGGGTGAAGACGCCCATCTCCTTGTACTGCTCGACCGAGTCGAGGGTGAGATCGGTGATCTCCCGCGAGTGGTCGGTCAGGAAGATGAAGTTCGAGGCGTGGCCGGTCGAGCCACCCGGGTTGGGCAGCGGGCCCTTGTCGATCTGGACGATGTCGGTCCAGCCGAGCTCGGCCAGGTGGTGCACCAGGCTGTTGCCGACGATGCCGGCGCCGATCACGACGCACTTGGCTCGGGTGGGGACTTCTGCCACGACAACTCCTTGGACTCAATACTGTTGCGTAATACGCTGCATAATGCGCTATAAGAAACAACTCGTCCTAGTGTGACCTCGACTCCCGGTGCGGGTCAACCTCTCGAGTGGGTCGACCTGCACCGGGAGAAGCCGGGTTGGACGGCCGCTAGGGACCGTCCGGGAAGCGCTGCGCGTGCTCGACCGCACGCCGGACCCGCGAGGGCAGCGTCGCCTCGAAGGTCTCGTGGCGCAGGGACTTCATCAGCGAGACGCACATGCCGATCAGGATCAGCATGAACGGCGCGGCGACCAGGATCACAAGCGTCTGCAACGCCGCGAGCCCTCCGGCCCAGAGCAGCACCGCGGCCACCGATCCGGTGGCAACACCCCAGAAGATCACCAGCCAGCGACGAGGCTCCTCCACGCCGCGCTGGCTGAGCATCCCCATCACGATGGAGGCCGCGTCGGCCCCCGTCACGAAGAAGATCGCCACCAGCAACACCGCCAGCGCGACGGTGAGGCCGGCCCACGGGAACTCGCGCAGGGTGTCGAAGAGCGCGGCCTCCAGCGCGATGCCGCCACTCTCGGTCGTCGGCGGGTCCCAGCCCTGGTTGAGCTGCAGGTCGATCGCGGTGCCCCCGAGGATCGCGAACCACACGAACGACACCAGGCTCGGGACCA
Source organism: uncultured Actinomycetota bacterium (assembly GCA_963817125.1). GTDB lineage: Bacteria > Actinomycetota > Actinomycetes > Propionibacteriales > Nocardioidaceae > Nocardioides. The sequence continues at coordinate 90,958 of CAWFNB010000004.1, read as the reverse complement.
GGATCACGTAGATCACGAACTGGCGGATGGTGCGGCCCTTGGAGATACGCGCGATGAACATGCCCACGAACGGCGTCCACGAGATCCACCAGGCCCAGTAGAAGATCGTCCACCCGCCGAGCCAGGAGCTGGCCGTCGAGTCGTAGACGCCGGTGTTGAACGACATCGCCGGCAGCTGGGTGAGGTAGTCACCGACGGTGGTCGTGAACGTGCCCATGATGAAGACCGTCGGCCCGACCACGAACAGGAAGAAGACCAGCACCCCGGCGGCCACCGCGTTGGCGTTGGAGAGGATCTTGATGCCCTTCTCGACCCCGGAGACCGCCGAGAGTACGAAGCAGGTCGTCAGGACCGCGATGACCGCCACGGCCAGGGTCTTGTTGCCCCCGCCCTCACCGAACACGTCGTCGATGCCGCCGGTGATCTGCAGCGCGCCGAGGCCCAGTGAGGTCGCCGATCCGAAGAGGGTCGCGAAGATCGCCACCACGTCGATGGCCCTGCCCGGCCCGCGGCACACCCGATCACCGAGCAGCGGCCGGAACGTCGCCGAGATCAGGTTGCCATAACCCTTGCGATAGGCGAAGTAGCCGATCGAGAGCCCGATCACGGCGTACATCGCCCAGGGGTGGAAGCCCCAGTGGAAGAACGTGTACTGCATCGCCATCTCGGCCGTGGCCGGCGACCCAGCCTCGCCCTCTCCCAGCGGCGGGCTGTTGAAGTGGGTCAGCGGCTCCGCCACGCCCCAGAACATCAGGCCGATGCCCATGCCGGTGGCAAACATCATCGAGACCCACGAGAACGTCGAGAACTCCGGCTCGGAGTCATCGGGGCCGAGCTTGATGTTGCCGTAGCGGGCAAGCGCCAAGTAGCCCGAGAACAGCACGAAGCCGGCGCTCGTCAGCACGAACAGCCAACCGAAGTTGTCGGTGACCCAGGTGAGGGCCTTGGTGGTGTTCTCCGAGAAACCGTCCGGCCACACCGCGCCCGCGGCGACGAAGGCCACCGCGATGGCCGCCGCCACGCTGAACACCAGCTTGTCGACCGGCAGCCCGCTGTCGTCGCGCACGTCCGCGGCGCCACCGGGCCGGTCCTGGATGTCAGTCATCTGTGCTCCCTCCGAGAAAGCGGGAAGTTAGGGGCCTGGGCCGGGGCGGCACCCGGGTGGTACCGCCCCGGCCCGGACTCACACGTGTCCGGCTCAGCCGAGCCAGGCCTCGACCTTGTCGGGGTTCTCCTCGACCCACTGGGCAGCGGCGTCCTCGGGGGACATGCCTTCCTCGATGTACTTGGCGACCACGTTCTGGTCGTCATTGGTGAACTGCATGTTCTCGAGCAGGCTCACAGCCGGTCCGCCTTCCTCGATCCAGGAGGTCGAGGCGATCTTCTGCAGCTCGGTCTCGGGGTAGTCGCAGGCGACCTTGGCCGGGTCGTCCTGGCAGCCCTCGGTGTACGGCGGCAGCGCCACCCGCTGGAGGTCGATGTCGGCGAAGAGCCACTGCGGCTCGTAGAAGTAGCCGATCAGGAACTCCTTGTTCTCCTCGGCCTTCTGGAAGGCCGTGATGCTGGCGGCCTCGCTGCCGGAGAACACGACCTTGAAGTCGAGGCCGAGGTTGCTCACGATCGCCTCGTCGAACTGGACGTACGACGGGTCCGCGCCCAGGAACTGGCCCTGGCCGCCGGACTCCGAGGTCGCGAAGTCCTTGGCGTAGGTGTTGAGGTTGTTCCAGTCGAGGATGTCCGGGTGCTCCTCGGCCAGCCACGGCGGCACGTACCAGCCGATGATGCCGACCGCCCCGAGTGGACCGACCTTGGTTGCGCTGCCGTCACCCTCCTCCGCGAAGAACTTCTTCTCCAGGTCCGGGTGACCCCAGTCCTCGATCACGATGTCGACCTCGCCGGTGCCGAAGCCCTGCCAGGAGACGTCCTCCTTGAGGTCCTTGTAGTTCATCGTGCAGCCGTACTCCTCCTCGGCCACGTGGCCGAAGACGTAGGCGTCGGCCTCGTAGCCGACCCACGGGTTGATGGCCATGTTGACCTCGCCGCAGTCACCCGTCTCCGCGGCCTTCTCCTCGTTGGCCTTGGTCTCCTCGTCGATCGAGCCCCCCTCGCCGCAGGCGCTGAGGACGAGCAGGGCGCACGCCGTGGCCGACACAAGTCGGACGCCGCGCTTCCAGTGGTTCCTCATTCGTTCTCCTTGTGTCGGTTGTTCATCACTGTGTTCCGAGCTCTCATTCCGCAGGTCCGACCTGCACCGGCGCCTTGGAGCGCAGCAGCGCTCGGGTCCGGCTGCCGAGCCCCCGTTCCTCGGCACCGGTCCCCTGGGCCGCCGCGGCCCGGCAGATCCGGTCGACCATCACCCCCAGCAGCACGATGGTGATGCCGGCCGCAGCACCCTTGCCCCACTCCTCGGAGCGGGAGAAGCCGAGCACGGCGTCGTAGCCGAGCGCCCCCGCGCCGACCAGGCCGCCGATCACCACCATGGACAGCACGTAGAGCAGGCCCTGGTTGGTCGCGAGCACCAGCGACTGGCGAGCCATCGGCAGCTGCACCTTGGTGATCTCCTGCCACGTGGTGCAACCGGTGGAGCGGGATGCCTCCAGCGTGGTCGGCGAGACCCCCTTGATGCCGTCGGCCACCAGCTTGATCGCGACCGGGGCGGCGTACACGACGCCGGCGATGATCGCGGTGAACCGGGTCGGCCCGAACATCGCCAGCACCGGGATCAGGAAGACGAACGGCGGGATGGTCTGGCCGGCGTCCAGCAGCGGCCTGATGACGAGGTCGACAGCCCGGCTCCGGGCCATCCACACCCCGAAGATCAGCGCGAGGACCATCACCATGAGCGTGGCCACCAGCACCATGTTGAGGGTGATCATCGCGTCGTGCCACAGGTCGAAGAACCAGATGCCGGCCAGGCAGACGACCGCCGCGACCAGTGCCCGGCCCCGGCCGAGCACGAACGCCAGGGCGCACATGGCGGCCCCGGTGACGTACCAGGGCGACTCCGCGAGCAGTGACTGGAGCGGGTTGAGCAGGGCCGACGACACGAAGTCCTTCAGTCCGCCCGTCACACCGTCGAAGGTGGTGGTGAACCAGTCGAAGAAGCGGTCGACCTGGTCAGCCGTCTCCGGGCCCACGTCGGACTCGGGGAACCTCGCTGCCCAGCTGTAGGTGCGCGAGAGGTAGATGCAGACGCCCACCGCGATGACGCCCGCGGCCAGCAGCATCCGCCGGATTCTTGGGTCGTCGCCCCCGCGTGCGGCCTTGTCGGCCCGCTCGCTGGCGGCTGTCGTGCTGCGGTCGAGCATGATCGCCATCAGCACGATCAGCACGCCCGGGACGAACGCGCCGCCGATGTCGTTCTTGACCAGGGCGCGGAGCACCGGCTTGCCGAGTCCCGGGCCGTCGACGAACGCCGCCAGCGTGGCCATCGACAGCGCCGCCATGATCGTCTGGTTGAGGCCGACCACGATGGTCGCGCGGGCCATCGGCAGCTGGACCTTCGTGAGCCGTTGCCGGGCGGTCTGACCCGAGGAGTCGGTCGCCTCGATCGTGGTCGGCGAGACACTGCGGATGCCGTGGCCCGCGATGCGGATGATCGGCGGCAGCGCGTAGATCAGGGTGCAGACCACTGCAGCTGACGCCCCGATGCCGAAGAACAGCACGATCGGGCCGAGGTAGACGAAGGTCGGCATCGTCTGCATGAAGTCGAGGATCGAGGTGATGACGCCGACGCCGACCTTGCCTCCGGTGCCGTAGTAGATCGCGAGCGGGATGCCGATCAGCGTCGCGAGAGCGACGGCGACGAAGGTGATGATCAGGAGGTCGATCGAGTCGGACCAGTAGCCGAAGATCCCGAACGCCGCGAAGACCGCGCCCACCAGGATCGCGATCCGCAGGTTCGCCACGGCGTACCCGGACCAGACGGCAGCCGCGAGCACGCCGAGCCAGCCGACCTGCGGCACCGGACGCGGGAAGTCGGGGACCGAGATCATCCGGGAGATCCAGTCGAAGACCGAGACGAACCACTCGCCGATCTGGTAGGTCGCCTGGACGATCGGGTTGGTGTCACGGCTGGCCAGCACGGAGTCGCGGAAGTCGGTCAGGCTCTGGTGCAGGTCGGTGTGCTCGCGCCCGGGCAGGGCCAGCGTGTCCTTGCCCTCGGTGAGCTTCCAGACCACCACCCAGGCCGCGACGATGACCGCGGTCCAGGCCCACCGCCGGGCCGCCACACTGGCGCGGCTCTCGGTCGCGACGGGCGCGGGTGCGCCCGGCTCGGGCCGGGTGGCGAGGGCGGTCATGCCGAGCTGCCTGCCGTCGGGGCCGTCTGGTGGTCCTCCTCGGCCACGACCACGCGCAGGATCTCCTCGTCGTCCACGATGCCCACGACCTCGCCGTTCTGCACGACGCGCACCGGCTGGTCGGAGGCGAGCACCGCCTGCGCGGCCTGCCGGACGATGGTGTCGAAGGGCATGGTCGGGCCGGTCATGTCGTCCTCCGGCCGCGGGTCCCGCATCACCCACTTGAGGGTGAGGACGTGCGAGCGGGGTACGTCGGAGACGAAGTCGCGCACGTAGTCGTCGGCGGGCGCGCCGACCACCTCGTCGGGCGTGCCGATCTGCACGATCGCGCCGTCGCGCAGAATCATGATCCGGTCGCCGAGCTTGAGCGCCTCGGCGAGGTCGTGGGTGATGAACACCATCGTCTTGCCCAGCTCGTGGTGGAGCCGGATCACCTCGTTCTGCATGTCCCGCCGGATCAGCGGGTCGAGTGCCGAGAACGGCTCGTCGAAGAGGAGCAGCGACGGGTCGTTCGCGAGCGCGCGGGCCAGGCCGACGCGCTGCTGCATGCCGCCGGAGAGCTGGTCGGGGTAGGACTTCTCGTAGCCCTTGAGGCCGACGAGCTCCACCACCTCCATCGCCTTGGCCCGGCGCTCCTTCTTGCCGACGCCGCGGATCTCGAGCCCGTAGGCGACGTTGTCGAGCACCTGCCGGTGCGGGAGCAGCCCGAAGTGCTGGAAGACCATCGAGGTGTGCTTGCGGCGCAGGTCGCGCAGCTCGCCCTCGCCGGCCGTGACGATGTCGTGGCCGTCGATCACGACCTCGCCTGCCGTCGGCTCGATCAGCCGGGTCAGGCAGCGGACCAGGGTGGACTTGCCGGAGCCGGAGAGGCCCATGACCACGAAGACCTCACCTGGCGCCACGTCGAAGGAGACGTCCTTCACGCCCACGACGCAGCCGGTCTTCGTCTTGAGGTCGGAGCGGCTCAGGTCGGCGTCCGGCGTGCCGATGATGCCGTCGGAGCCCTTGCCGAAGATCTTCCACAGGTTGCGCACCGACATGGCGGTGTCCCCCGAGCTCGGGGGCACCCGGGTCTCGGGATCGGTCACTGTGCTCATGCGGTCTCCTCGGTGGGGCGCTGGTTGCGCGGGTCGCCGGGTGGGTAGAGGGGGCTGCCGTCGCCGTGGCGGTACCACGGCACGTCGGCCGGTGGGAGTGGTGTGTTGCCAGCGATGAGGTCGGCCGCCTTCTCGGCGACCATCATCACTGGGGCGTAGATGTTGCCGTTGGGCACGAACGGGAAGACGGAGGCGTCGACGACCCGGAGACCCTCCACACCGTGCACCCGCATCGAGGCCGGGTCGACCACCGACTTCTCCTCGACTCCCATCGCCGCCGTGCACGAGGGGTGCAAGGCAGTCTCGGCGTCGGCGCGGACCCAGTCGAGGATCTCCTCGTCGGTGTCCACCGCAGGACCGGGAGAGATCTCGCCGTCGTTGTACGGCGCGAACGCGGGTTGGCTGAGGATCTCGCGGGCCACCCGGACCGCCTCGACCCACTCGCGACGGTCGGTGGGCGTGGACAGGTAGTTGAACTGCATCGACGGGTGCTGCTTGGGGTCGGTCGAGCGGATCCGCACCCAGCCGCGGGTGTCGGCGTACATGGGTCCGATGTGCACCTGGTAGCCGTGGCCCTCGGCGGGCACCGACCCGTCGTACCGGATGGCGACCGGGAGGAAGTGGAACATCAGGTTCGGGTACTCGACCAGGTCGTTGCTGCGCGCGAAGCCACCACCCTCGAAGTGGTTGGTCGCGCCGAGCCCGCGGCGGTGCACCAGCCACTGGTACGCGATACCCGGACGGGCCCGCCAGCGCAGCCCCGGTGCGATCGAGACCGGCTGCTTGGAGGAGTGCTGGATGTAGACCTCGAGGTGGTCCTGGAGGTTCTCGCCGACGCCGGACAGGTGCTGGACGACGTCGATGCCGAGTCGGGACAGCAGCGACTCGTCGCCGACGCCCGAGAGCTGGAGCAGCTGCGGGGTGTTGATCGCGCCGCCGCACAGGATGACCTCGCCGGCCTCGACGGTACGGCGGAGCCGCCCGGCCCGCAGATAGTCGACCCCGACCGCGCGCCGGCCGTCGAAGCGGACTCGAGTGGCGAGCGCGAAGGTCTCGACGTCGAGGTTGGGCCGGCGGCGTACTGGATGCAGGTAGGCCCGGGCGGCCGAGAGCCGGCGGCCGCGGTGCAGGTTGCGGTCGAACCGCGCGAACCCCTCCTGACGGTAGCCGTTCACGTCGTCGCTGAGCGGGTAGCCGGCCTCCTGGGCGGCGTCGAAGAAGGCCTTGAACAGAGGGTTCTCGGCCGGGCCGCGCTCGAGCACCAGCGGGCCGTCGCCGCCGCGCCAGTCGTCGGCGCCGGCGACGCAGGTCTCCATCCGCTTGAAGTACGGGAGGCAGTGGGCGTAGTCCCACTCCTTCATCCCGGGCTCGGCCGCCCAGCGCTCGTAGTCCAGCGGGTTGCCGCGCTGGAAGATCATCCCGTTGATGCTCGACGAGCCGCCGAGCACCTTGCCGCGGGCGTGGAAGACCCGGCGGTTGTTCAGGTGCGGCTCCGGGTCGGTGTGGTAGCGCCAGTCGTAGAAGCGGCTGCCGATCGGGAACGGCAGCGCGGCCGGCATGTGGACGAACGGGTCGAGCTTCCAGTCCGAGTGGCCGGCCTCGAGGACCAGGACGCTGGTGCCGCTGTCGGCGGAGAGCCGGTTCGCCAGCGCGCATCCGGCCGAGCCACCGCCCACGACGACGACGTCGTACCTGTCCCTCACGAGAACCAGCCCTGTACCTGGGGTCTGACGTTGTGCCAGACGTGCTTGGTCTCGCGGTACTCGTCCAACCCAGCCTGTCCGAGCTCGCGTCCGACGCCGGACTGCTTGTAGCCGCCCCACTCCGCCTGCGGCACGTACGGGTGGTAGTCGTTGATCCACACCGTGCCCATCCGGAGCCGCGCGGCGACCCGCTGGGCCTTGCCGGAGTCCTGGGTCCAGACCGCGCCGGCCAGGCCGTAGATGCTGTCGTTCGCGATCGCGACCGCCTCGTCCTCGCTGCCGAAGGTCTCGACCGTCAGCACCGGGCCGAAGGACTCCTCACGAGTCACCGACATCGTGCTCGTGCAGCCGTCGAGGACGGTCGGCAGGTAGTAGAAGCCGCCGTCGAGCTGCGGGTCGTCGGGCGGCGCGCCGCCACAGCGCAGGGTGGCGCCCTCGGCGATGCCGGCGGCGACGTACGCCGCCACCTTGTCGCAGTGGCCGGCGCTGATCAGCGGGCCGGTCTCCGCCTTGGGATCGTGTGGGCCGCCGAGCCTGATCGTGCGAGCCCGGTCGACCAGCCCGTCGACGAAGGAGTCGTGGATGTCCTCCTGCACGAGCAGCCGCGCGCCGGCCGAGCAGACCTGGCCGGAGTGCAGGAAGACCGCGGTGAGGGCGTAGTCGAGGGCCACCTCGAGGTCGGCGTCGGCGAAGACGATGTTGGGGTTCTTGCCGCCGAGCTCGAGCGCCACCTTCTTCACCGTGGCAGCGGCCGCGGCCATGATGCTTCGGCCCGTCTGCACGCCACCGGTGAACGAGACCAGGTCGACCCGGGGGTCCTCGGCCAGCAGCGCGCCGGCCGCGGGCCCGGCGCCGAGCACCAGGTTGCCGACGCCCCGTGGGAGCCCGGCCTCCTCGAGGAGCCGCATCAGATGGATGCTGGTGTGCGGGGTGAGCTCGCTGGGCTTGAGGACGAAGGTGTTGCCGGCCGCGAGGCAGGGCGCGACCTTCCAGGAGGCCTGGAGCAGCGGGTAGTTCCAGGGCGCGATCAGGCCGCAGACCCCCAGCGGCTCGTGGACGATCCGGCTGACCACGTCGTCGTTCCCGGTGTCGACGATCCGGCCGGCGTCCTCGGCCGCGGTGCGGCCGTAGTGGCGGAAGACCGAGACCACGTCCGCGACGTCGTACCGGCTCTCGACCACTCGCTTGCCGGTGTCCATGGACTCGGCCTCGGCGACGGCGTCGACGTCGCGCTCGAGCAGGTCCGCCGTACGCAGCAGCAGGTCACCGCGCTCGCGGGCGGGCGTCGTCGGCCACGGTCCGTCGTGAAAGGCCTCGTGTGCGGCATCGATCGCGAAGGCGGTGTCCTCGGGCCCGGCCTCGTCGACCTCGCCGACGGTCGACCCGTCGGCGGGGCAGATGATCGTGCGCCGACCGCCCGCGAGCGCGCTGACCCACGATCCGTCCACGTAGAGGTCAGGCACCCGGCCCTCCGTGTTGCGTGATGCGCAACCAGTTGCAGTCACCGCAACTGGTCTTCAATCTCGGAGAATCTTCTACCAAGCCCGCCACGTCAAGGGTCCCGGCCCTGAAGTAACCCGAACGTTGCTCATGCGCGCTGCCCCCAGCCGAGCCGGTGGGAGACCTCCGTCGCGGCGGCAACGAGCATCGGCACCGCCTCTGCCAGCTTCTCGTCGGTGAGCCGGAACGTCGGCCCCGAGATGCTCATCGAGGCGACGATGTCGCCGTGGGCGCTGCGGATCGGCGCGGCCGCTGCGGTCAGACCGACCTCCAGCTCGTCCACCGCGACGGCGTACCCCGCCTCCCTCACGTGCGCGAGCTCGGTCTTGAGGTTCTTGCGACTGGTCACGGTGGAGTCGGTGAACCGGGGCAGGTCCCGGAGCGCCGCCTTGAGGTCGGCATCGCTCAGCTCGCTGAGCAGCACCTTGCCGTTGCTGGTCGCGTGCAGCGGGATGTGCTGGCCGACCCAGTTGTGGCTCTGCAGGGCGCTGCTGCCCGCCACCTGGTCGAGGTAGAGCGCGCTGGTCTCGCTCCGGACCGTGATGTTGACGGTCTCCCCGGTGTCGGCCGCCAGCTGGCGGCACACGGGCCGTGCCTCGCTCACCAGGTCGAGCCTGGCCGTCGTCGCGCCGGCCAGCCGCAGGTTGCCCACGCCCAGCCGGTAGCGCCCCCGGTCGCCGTCCTGCTCGACCAGGCGGTGCGACTCGAGAGTGGCCAGCAGCCGGAACGCCGTCGACTTGTGCACTCCGAGCTCGCCCGCGATCTCGGTGACGCCCGCCTCGCCGTCGCGGGCCAGCATCTCCAGGATCGTCAGCGCCCGGTCGACGGACTGGACCGACGCCGTGGCGGCCTGCGAGTCGTCGACCGCCGTCATGCGCGCACCGTACCCCTGCTGCGACCACTAAGGCTGGATCGCCCGCTCATCGCTGTCGTGGCCTGGGTCGAGGTGGGCCGCACTCGAGACCCGCAGGGGCACGAAGTCCGGCCCGGCCTCGGACGAGCAGACCCGGGTGGTGAGGCAGACGTGGTCGCTGCCGTCGTCGAGCACGGCGAGGCGTTCGAGCGACATGCGGTTCGGACATGCTCGGAGCAGCGGTACGCCGAACTCGTCGAGATCGACGTCGACCCCCGCGAACTTGTCCGTGTCCTCACCGGAGAGGGTGCCGAACCGCTCTGCGATCGACATGTCCGCCGCGGTCAGGAAGTGCACCGCGAAGTGCTTGGCGCGCAGGCCCACGCGATAGGTGTGGTTGGCCTTCGACAGCCACACGCAGTAGTGCTGGGGAGTGATGCTCGACTGCGCATGGAAGCCCACCAGGCAGCCGGCACGTTCGTCCTCGGCCACCGTGGTCAGCACGATCAGCGGCGGGTCCGTCGCAGCCATCAACGTCTCGAAGGCGTCGTTGCCCACGGTGGTCACCCTGCCCTTTCGTAGCGCAAGAAGAGGGTGTCGTCCTCGGCCATTGCGCCCTTCAGATCGAACCGGGCCAGGCCCGCGCCCGGTGGGGTCACGGACACCGGGAGGGGGTCACCGCCCATCATCGGGGAGATCGAGAGGCACAGCTCGTCGAGACGGTCCGCCGCGACCAGCTCACCGAGCCAGGTCGGGCCGCCCTCACACAGCACCACCCGTCGGCCGAGCTCAGCCAGCTCCTGCAGGGCGGCTGCCGGCTCGACGCTGTCGTCACCGGCCACGATGACTGTCGCCACCTCTTCGGCCTCGGCCCGGCGTCGCGGATCCGCCGCCGCGCAGGTGATCACGTGGGTGGGAGCGTCCTCGGGCGCATCGGCGAACACCTTGGCCGTCCAGTCGAACGCCAGCGACCGGCTGACCACGGCGAGCGGCGGGGTCGCTGACTGTCCCTGCCGCAGACGCTGCTCCTGGGCCTCCTCGGTGAGCCGCACCGGTCCGTATCCCTCGCGGCGCACCGTTTCGGCACCCACCATGACGACGTCCGCGATCTGCCGCATCCTGCGGAACAGCGCCTGATCCGGAGCGGTGGACAGCGAACCGACTCGGCCGCCCACGGACGCCGTACCGTCGAGCCCGGCCACCATGTGCCCGGTCACCCAGCACTCGTGCCTGGGCCGGGACCGATCCACCTCCAGGTACGGAGCGAGCGCATCGGGAACCTCTGCGCCGCGCTGGAGACCGTGCACTCGGTCACCCTATGGCGCTGGCCACTCAGCGGATGCCGGTGTCACAGGGGATGTCGACCTCGGTATAGGTCCCGTCGGTCACGCGGGCGTCCATCAGCTCGCACGACATGCCCGCGTCGGCGGTGACGACGTAGTCGCCGGGTGCGACCACGATGCGGAAGGCGCCATCCGCGTCCGTCGTCCCGCGCGCGACCACCTCCCCGGCCGTGTAGGACTCGCCCGGGAGCTGGGCGGAAACGCTGACGTCGACGTTCGCGGCCGGCTCGTCCTCGCACGGGTCGTCGGTTGTCTCGACGGGGCACTGCGGGCCGAGATGAACCTGGCCCGTGACTCCCGACTCGGCCTCGGCCTTCGGCTCTGGCGACTCGTCGCCGCAACCGGCGAGGACCAGGAGCGCTGCGGCAACGGTGACTGTCCGAAGGGCACGCACGTGGGTGGGACGTTTCGAGGGGGCCTCGCAGTTCCGGGTACGCCGGCCTACGACCGACGGTCGATCGGAACGACCTCGACGCTGGGCTCGGGGAAGCCGGCGCGATGCAGCTCGGACTCGAAGATCGGGTTGGCCATGTACGCCTCGAGGAGCTCGGCCGACTCCCAGATGTCCGCCATCGTGAGTCCCGTGTCGGTCCGTGCGGCTACGTGGGAGATGAGCCCTGTGGTTGGCAGGGCGCCGGTGGCTTCGTCCATCTGGTCGTACATCTTGAGCAGCGCATCCGGATCGCCGTCGAGCTTGATGATTGCGAGCACAGCCATGGTCGTGACTCCTCCGATGAAGGCCCCGTCGCTTTGACAGGGAACTATTAAACAGGTAGCCTGTATAACAGGCATCCTGTGGAAAGGTCAAGGGTTTTGGGCGAGGAGCACGGACGACCGCACTGCAACCTGGCGCTGTTGCTCGAGCTGGCGTTCAAGCGGCTCGACGCGGCCTTGATCCGGCAGTTGCGTGCGAACGGGTTCGCCGACCTCAGGCCGGCGCACAGCCAGGTGTTCGGGGCCATCCCCGCGGAAGGGGCGCGGGTCGGCGAGATGGCCGCGCAGGCCGGCATCACCCAGCAGTCAATGAGTGAGCTGGTCGACAGCCTCGAACGCCTCGGCTACCTCGAACGACGGCCCGACCCCAGTGACCGGCGGGCGCGGATCATCGCGTTCACCGAACGGGGCTGGGAGGCGGTCCGTGCCGGCATCGCGACCGTCGATGCGATCGAGCGCGAGTGGGCTCAGCGCATTGGCGACCGGCAGGCTGACGCAATGCGAGCGGCTCTCGAGATCATCGCCTTCACCGAGGATCCTGAGAACTAGATCTTGGGTCCCAGCCCCGACGTACGGGTTCGAAGACGGGTGCCTCGCGCTCTGAGTCCACCACGGCAGGGTGCATTGCGCCGCCGCGCGCCGAGGCAGAGCATGAGCCATGGCTTGGCGTACACACCTGTGTTCACTCGCACTCCTCTGCACGTTCCTGGCCGGATGCGGCGGCGACTCAGAGCCAGCGACGAGCACGAGCGATGCGGCCAAGACCGCAGCGCCGCCGGCCCTCGAGAAGTACCTCCTGCAGGCCGACGAGGTCCCGGGCCTGGCACCCGTCGGGTCGCCGCGGACCGACTCGGGGCCGCCGTTCGACCTGCCGGAGGACGGCGCCGAGCGGCTGGAGAGCAGTGGGTACATCTCGACGACCTATCAGCCCGCCCAAGGACCCGACAGCGGCGGGGTCAGCAGCGTCATGCTGTTCGAGACGGAGGCCGGGGCGCGCGACTGGATGGCCTACGAGACGACCGACGAGGTGATTCGGCACCAGATCCCCGGCGCGAAGATCACGCGCTTCCAGGTCCTCGGCGTTCCCGGCGCCCACGGATGGACGGGACCCGACATTCACGGCAACGCGATCGGGCATGTCTACTGGACCCAAGGCCGCTGCATGTTGCTCATCGGCCTCGAGGTTGAGGGGCCGCGTGTCGAGCGGCTGTCGGCGGGCGCCAAGGCAATCTACGAGCGCACGGGTCGCACCTGCCCGGACTGAGGCCTCGGTCACCCAGGGCCCACCACCGGTGCGCGAAAGAACTGATAGGCGACCCAGACCTGGACCTCGGTGAGTCCCGTGAGGTCCAGGCCCGCGTCGAACTCGTGGTCGGGGATCGCGAACTCGTACTCCCCGCCGATGCCACGTCCCCAGAAGGCGAGGGACTGGGGATCGGTGAGCAACGGGTCCGGCCCCATTTCTTCGTCGGGCAGCAGCCTCTCCGTCTTGGCATTGCGGTTGCTGACCCGGGGTTGGAGGACGGTCACGGTGATCTTGCCGTCGCTCCGGCGCATCTCGTACGCGCTGCCGTGCCGGATCTCGCACGTGACCTCGTTCTGCGGATGGGTCGCGCCCACGAGTGCCATCCTGACGCCCTGCACCTTGGCGTCCGCGTGGGTGGGAGGCAGGGACGCCGGGTCGACTCGGAACGAGAAGCGGCGAGTGGCGCGAAGGGTGTCGAGCTCGGGGTCGCCGTCACGGAACGACATGCGTCTCTGGTCGTCGTCGGGGAGCGAGTCGAAGAATCTGTCGGAGTCGAGCTGCAGGTCGACCAGGTCGAGCAGGCCCCCCCAAGAAGCATTCAGCAGCTCGATGAGCTTGACCTCGTTGATCTCGCCCTCGTCGTACCGCCGACTGTCGTCCGGGTGGAGGTGGCCGCTCTCCAGCCGCACCGACTCCTCGTGGTCGCCGAGCTGGTAGATCTCCACGGACCGTTGCGCGCGGAACGCAATCGTGAGCAGCGCGTCGGCCTTGGACTCAGCGATCCCGATCGCGTGCAGGCCGGTGCGCCGGATCGCCTCCTCGCTCGCGACCAGCTCCTTCTTCAGGGCGTCGATTCCTGCCACCGCGGCTGCGGCGCGGTCGACCCGGGCACCTGCTGCCTCGAGTCGCTGCTGGGCGAGACTGATGTGGTGACGCGAGAGCAACAGCTCGTGCGTCAGCTCCACGCCGTGGCGGACGAGAGCCATGTGCTTGCTGTTGTCCTTCGTGGTCGCCGCGGTCAGCTTCTGTACGACGTTCACGAAGTCGACGATGGCCTTCGCGCCCTTCACCACGTCGGCGGCCTTCTTGTCGGCCTTGTCGTAGGCCTTCTTGATTGCCTCCGTGTCGGCCGGGTCGCCCGCCAGCACCGCCTTCGCGATAGGCGAAGCGTTGTCGATCACCGCACTCGACAGCGCCACCATCGTCGGCGCCAGCGCCACCAGGCTGGCGCCCAGCGAGGGCACCGCGGCGACCACGGCGACGACCGCGGCCGCGACGCCGGCGACCGTCCCGACGACGCCCAGGATGTCCAGCTCTTCCTCTTCCATCTCCTTCATCGCAGCCTGGATGTCTTGCGTCGTCTGGTCGAGCTGCGACTGCACGCTGGCGATGGCCTCTGCCGCGAGCAGCGCCTCGGTCTGGGCCTGGTCGCGGTCCTCCAGCGTCTTCTTCTGAGCGTCCACCAACTGCCGGCGTTGGACGTCCAGGTGCGACTTCCACGTCTCCAGGTCCTGGTTCTGCAGGAGCACGGTCTGGCCCGTTTGCAGGAAGTCGACCACGAGAATGCCGAAGCTGGTGAAGGCGTCGCGGTAGTCCTTGAACCGAGGCAGTATGTCGAGGTCGCGGGGGAGGCCCAGGGCGTTGAGGCCGCCAGGCTGCCACTCCACGTCTGGACCTGGAGCCAGGGGACGCGGGAACTCCATGAGCTGGCGGCGCCAGCGCAGTGCGTCGGCGTTGTTGGGCTGCAGCTCGAGGGTCCGGGTGAACTCGTCGGCTGCCTCCTGGCCCTTTGCCGGCTGGCTCTTTCGGTGCTGCCGGTAGAAGTACTGACCGACCAGCAAGCGGTACGGCGCCCAGCGGTTGGCGAAGTCGCGTCCCTCGGCATCCAGCAGCGGACGCAGCCCCGCGACGTACTCCTCCTCCGACACCGTGGTGACGCTGATCGTGCCGTCGGTCCCGGGCGCGCCCGGTTGGCCTGCGACCGGGCTGGTGTCCAGATCGGGCGGGATCTCGGCGAAGGCACCGTGCGGGCCGGACAGCCCGCCTGGTCCGCCGGGGCCGCCTGGCCCGCCGGTCGCCACCAGCTCAGGCGGAGTGTCGTCGACGATGCTGGTGAAAGTGATGGTCCCGGCGGCGCCGCCCGCGCCACCCGCGCCGCCGATGCCCCCCAAGCCACCCAAGGTCCCTGGCGTCTCGATGTCGGGCAGCGGCACCTCCACCTCGAACGGGTTCCCGTCCGCGTCGAAGTGGGTCTCCGTGGTCGTCCCCCCGGAGGTGCTGGTCGCAGGGCTACCGGGCCCGCCGTTCCCGCCAGGGCCGCCGGCCGCGCCGGATCCACCGGCCACGCTGATGCGCACTCCGCTGGAGCGCCGGCACATCACCGTCACTGTCCCGCCCGGGCCGCCGGGCCCGCCGACACCACCGTCTCCGCCGGGGGCTCCCGAGTTTGTTGGCTGGGTCGGTCCGGCATGGGTGCCGGGGCCGCCATGACTCTCGGACCTGGCACCGATGGCGTTGACGAGATGACCGTTGCCGCGGAACTCGTCGACCACGAAGACAACGGGGATGGCCCCGACGAGCAAGTCGGTCTTCTGTTCGACGATCCGGGCCAACAGGTAGATCGGGCCGCCACCAGCAAAGGTGGCCAGGCGCCCATTGAAGGCGGCATCGATCGTGATCGTGTCGCGGATGTAGGGATTGCTGATAGGGCGGTCTCCCACGCCTAACCTCCACGTCTGGTGATGACGAGGAGCGTAACGCGGTCCTTGACGTGCCTGGAGGGCTGAAACCGGGCGCGCGAGATCAGCGGAAGACGACGGTCCGGTTGCCGTGCAGCAGCACCCGGGTCTGCGCGTGCCAGCGGACCGACCGGGAGAGCACCGAGGCCTCGACGTCGCGGCCGGCGGCGACCAGCTGCTCTGGGCTGTGCGTGTGGTCGACGCGGGTCACGTCCTGCTCGATGATCGGGCCCTCGTCGAGGTCGCCGGTGACGTAGTGGGCGGTGGCGCCGACCAGCTTGACCCCGCGCTCGAAGGCGGCGTGGTAGGGCCGCGCCCCCTTGAACGAAGGCAGGAACGAGTGGTGGATGTTGATGGCTCGTCCGCTCAGCCGACGGCACGTGGGGTCGGAGAGGATCTGCATGTAGCGGGCCAGAACGACCAGGTGCACGCCGAGGTCGTCGACCAGCTCCAGCAGCTCTGCCTCAGCGGAGGCCTTGGTGTCCGGCGTGACCGGGATGTGGTGGAAGTCGATGCCGTAGGACTTCACCAACGGCTCGGCGTCCAGATGGTTGGAGACCACCGCGGGCACCTCGATCTGGAGGTCGCCGTTGCTGGTGCGGAAGAGCAGGTCGTTGAGGCAGTGCAGCTGCTTGGAGACCATGATCAGGGTGCGGTACGGCGCCGACGCGGACCACAGCTCGTAGTCCATCCCGAACTCGTCCGCGGTCACGGTGAAGTCGGCGCGGAGGCCCTCGGCATCGATCGGCGAGCTCACCTCGAAGTCGATGCGCATGAAGAACCGGCCGGCCTGCTGGTCGCCGAACTGCTGGCTCTCCATGATGTTGCCGCCGTGCCGCATGAGGAACGAGGTCACCGCGTGCACGATCCCCGGCCGGTCCGGGCAGGCCAGGGTGAGCACGAAGTCGCCGACCGGTTCGTTGGGCCGGGCGTGGCTGGTCATCTCGCTCATGCTCAGTCCCCCAGCTCCGCCCGGCGGCGGACGACGTAGGCCTCGAGCTCCTCGCGAATCGCCTCGTCCAGGGGCGGCTGTTCGTACTCCTCGAGCTTCTTCTTGTAGAGCTCGGTGGCGCGGGCGGCCGTGTCCTTGGCGCCGTTGCGCATCCAGCGCTCGTAGTTCTCCGACGAGGAGAGCATTGGTCGGTAGAAGCAGGTGCGGAACCGCTCCATCGTGTGCATCGCCCCAAGGAAGTGGCCGCCGTGCCCGACCTCCTCGTGCGCGTCGAAGGCCATGGATGCCTCGTCGATCTCGAGCGGCGTGAACTCGTGCTGCAGCATCTGGACGAGCTCGACGTCGATCACGAACTTCTCGAACCCGGCGACGAGGCCACCCTCGAGCCAGCCGGCTGAGTGCATCACCCAGTTCGCGCCGGCCAGGAACGTGGGCAGCATCGTCATCAGCGCCTCGTAGCCGGCCTGGGCGTCGGGCACCTGCGAGGACGTCAGTCCGCCGCCGGTCCGGAACGGCAGCCCGAAGTGGCGGGCGATCTGGCCGGTGCACAGCAGCCCGATGCCGGACTCGGGCGTGCCGAAGGTCGGCGACCCGGACTGCATGTCGATGTTGGACAGGAACGAGCCGAACACGACGGGAGCGCCGGGTCGGATCAGCTGGGAGAGCGCGATCCCCGACAGCGCCTCGACGATCTGCTGGACCAGGGCCGCCGGGATGGTGACCGGCGACATCGCCCCCATCAGGATGAACGGCGTCAGCACCACGGGCTGGTTGGCGGAGGTGTACTCGAACTGGGCCTCGAGCATCCGGTCGTCCCACCGCAGTGGCGAGTTGCAGTTGATCAGTGAGATCAGGGTGGGGGTCTCCTCGATCGCCTCCCGGGAGCCGAAGACGATCTCTGACATCGCGATGGTGTCTGCGGCGTTCACCCCGGAGACGACGTTGCCCATGTGGACCTTGTCGGTCAGCGTCTGCAGGGCGTAGGTCATGTCGAGGTGTCGGCTGTCCAGCGGGGTGTCGTTGGGCTCGTTGACCACGCCGCCCGCCGAGTCGAGCACCGAGAAGCTCTGGGCCAGCCGGGCGAAGTTGCGGAAGTCGTCCATGGTGCCGTCACGGCGTACGTCGCCCTCACGGACGAACGGCGGACCGTAGACGGCGCTGAACGCCATCGAGTCACCGCCGATGTGGACCGAGTGCTCGGGGTTGCGCGCCTGGAGGTCGAACTCGCGCGGCGCCTTCGCGACCTGCTCGAGCACGAAGTCGGGGTCGAGGAAGACGCATCTGTCCTCGACGCGCTGCCCGGCCTGAGCGGAACAGGTCGAGGGCACGGTCGTCCATGAACTCCACGCCGATCTCGCTCATCAGCCGGCGCCAGCCCTTGTCGAGGGTGGCCATTGCCTCCTCGGACAGCACCTCGTAGCGCGGCATCTGGTTGCGGAACATCGGTCCTCCTGTCTAACCTCATCATGTGGGACCACAGTTCCACATCATGGAACCTGAATGGAACCCCCCAATCCGAGGAGGCGACCGTGCCCGACCTGAGCACCGGCAGCGGGACCCAGGCTCTGGACCGTGCGGCCCAGCTCGTCGCGACCGTGGTGCGCGCCGACGAGCCGCTGACCTTCGCCGACCTCCTGGAGTCGAGCGGCCTCGCCAAGTCCACGACCTCGCGGATGCTCGCCGCGCTCGAGCGCTCCGGACTGCTCGAGCGGGACACCGCCGGCTCGTACGTAGCCGGCAGCCTGTTCTGGCTGTACGCCGCCCGGCACGACCCGTGGGAGGAGCTGGTCCGGCTGGCCCGGCCGACGATGGAGGCCCTGGGTGAACAGACCCACGAGACCGTGCACCTCTCGGTGACGCGCGGCGAGAAGGTGGTCCAGGTGGCCCAGGTCGACTCCCGCTTCCTGCTGGGCACCCGCGACTGGACCGAGGTCGAGGTGCCGGCGCACACCTCCGCGCTCGGCAAGGTCTTCTACGCGTGGGGGGCGCTCCCGGTGCCTGACGGCCGGCTCGAGCGGTTGACCGACGACACCATCGTCGAGCCGGAAGCGCTGCGCCGGGACGCGATGCGCGCCCGCAAGCGCGGCTGGGCGGTCACCCGCGACGAGCTCGAGGTCGGGCTGACCGGCCTCGCCGTACCTGTCCACGGCCCGCGCGGCGACGTCGTCGCGGCCCTCGGCATCTCTGCACCAACCCAGCGGCTGGAGGACCGGCTCGACGAGCTCGGCCGCAGCCTGTCGTCCCAGGCCACGCAGCTCTCCCGGCTGCTGCGCGGCAGCACTCCCACCACCACCACCACCACGAAGGAGGGCGTGGCATGACCACACCTGACGAGGTCCTGCAGGGTCTCTACGACGAGACGCTGGTCGGCAACGCACCACGCGTCCTCGAGCTCACCGAGGAGGGGCTGGCGCTCGACATGGAGCCGCAGACGCTGCTCTTCGACGCGCTGATCCCCTCGCTCGAGGAGGTCGGCGCCCGCTTCGAGCGTGGCGACTTCTTCGTCCCGGAGATGCTCATCGCCGGCCGGGCCATGGCAGGGGCGATGGAGCGGCTGCGGCCTCTCCTGGCCGAGACCGGCGTCGAGACGATCGGCAAGTTCCTGATGGGCACGGTCAAGGGCGACGTCCACGACATCGGCAAGAACCTGGTCAACATCATGCTCGAGGGCGCGGGCTTCGAGGTGATCGACCTCGGCGTGCAGGTCGCACCAGAGAAGTTCATCGCCGCGATCGAGGAGCACCAGCCCGACATCGTCGGCTTCTCGGCGTTCCTCACCACCACGATGCCGATGTTCAAGGCCAACATGAACGCCCTCGAGAAGGCCGGACTGCGCGACAAGGTCTCGGTGATGGTCGGCGGCGCCCCGGTCACCCAGGAGTACGCCGACGCGGTCGGTGCCGACGGCTACGCCGCCGACGCCTCGGCCACGGTCAAGCGCGCCAAGGCCCTGATGACCCAGCGCCGGGCGCAGGTCCCCGCATGACGGAGCAGCACGAGACAGTCCTCCGGTCCGCCACCAGGGAGGTGGTGATCGGCCACGGCCGGCGGTTCTGCCTGATCGGCGAGCGGATCAACCCGACCGGACGCCGGATCTTCCAGGAGCAGCTGCGGGCCGGCGACTTCTCCGCGATCGAGCGGGACGTGAAGGCCCAGGTCGAGGGCGGTGCCGATGTCCTCGACATCAACATGGGCGTCCCGCTGACCGACGAGCCCGAGCTGCTGGCCAAGGCGATCCAGATGGTGCAGTCGCTCACCGACCTGCCGATCTGCATCGACTCCTCGGTCGTCGAGGCGCTCGATGCAGGCCTGTCGGTCTACCAGGGCCGGGCACTGGTCAACTCGATCACCGCCGAGGACGACCGGATGGCCGCGATCCTCCCGCTGGTCAAGAAGTACGACGCCGCGGTGATCGCGCTGCCCAACGACCACGACGAGATCCCGATGGAGTGGGAGAAGCGGCTCGACCTGGTCGCCAAGATCGTCCGGGTGGCCACCGAGGAGTACGGCATCGCCAAGGCCGACCTCGTGATCGACCCGCTGGCCATGCCGATCGGCGCCGACACCGGCAACTCCCTGGTGACCTTGGAGGCGATGCGGCAGATCCGCGACGAGCACGGCCTCAACATGACCTGCGGCGCGTCCAACGTCTCCTTCGGCATGCCCGACCGGCACACGCTCGGCGCGGCCTGGCTGCCGATGGCGATGACCGCCGGGCTGACCAGCGCGATCATGGACACCCGCACCCCGCAGATCGTGGAGGCGGTCAAGGCCGCCGACGTCTTCCTCAACCACGACGACTGGGGCATGGCCTGGATCGCTGCCCACCGGGCGAAGGCCGCAGCGAGCGCGTGAGCACGTGACCGACGAGCCGATCGGGGATTTCGACCCGGACGTCGTACGCCGCGAGGGTCTGCTCGCGACGCGCGGCGCCGGGCCGGCACCGCACGACGGCACGGGTCGGGTCGAGCTCTCGTTCACGGTTCGCGACGCCGACCCGGAGCGCACCGTGCAGCGGCAGGTCCGGGTGCCGCCCGGGGTGACGGTCTTCGACTCCGCGTCGTGGAACGGCATCGCGATCGACTCCACCTGTGGTGGTCACGGCACCTGCCACAAGTGCCGGGTCCGGATCGAAGGGCCGAGCCCGACCACCCGGCACGACATCCGCACGTTCAGCCGCGAGCAGCTCGACGACGGCTGGCGGCTGGCCTGCCTGGTCAACGCGACGCGCGACCTCGTCGTCGACGTGCCCCCGCTGACCACGCGGCCCAAGGCCGCCACCGTCGGCGTCGGCCGCCAGGTCATCCTGCGCCCGGCGATCCAGAAGCGGTACGTCGAGCTGGTCGAGCCGACACTCCACGACCAGCAGACCGACCTCGACCGGCTGCTGGCCGCGATCGACGACCTCGAGCCGACCCCCGACCTGCACGTGCTGCGCCGCCTGCCGGCGGTGCTGCGGGCCGCCGACTTCAAGGTCACCGCCGTGGTCGTCGACGAGGCGCTGATCGACGTCGAGCCCGGCGACACGACCGGGACCCAGTACGCCATCGCCTTCGACCTCGGCACCACGACCGTCGTGGCCACCCTCCTGGACGTGACCACCGGGACGCCGGTGGCGGTCGCCTCGATGCTCAACCGACAGCAGCCGTTCGGCGGCGACGTGATCACCCGGATCAGCGCCACGATGATGGACCCCGACACGCTGGGCCGGCTGCAGCGGGCAGCGCACGACACCCTCGCCTCCCTCGCAGAGCAGGTCTGCAAGGAGGGGGAGGTCGACCCCGCGCACGTCTACGAGGCCGCGATCGCCGGGAACGCGACGATGACCGCGCTGGCCCTCGGGATCGACCCCGAGCCGCTGGGCGTGGCGCCGTTCATCATGTCGACAGCCGTTCCACCCACGGTGCTCGCCACCGACCTCGGCCTCGAGCTCCACCCCCGCGCCCGAGTCGTGCTCTTCCCGGCGCTGGGCGCCTACGTCGGCGGCGACATCGTGGCCGGCATGCTGGCCTCGGGCATGGACCGGGACAAGCGCACGCGGCTGTTCATCGACGTCGGTACCAACTGCGAGATCGTGCTCAGCGACGGCGACCGGATCCTCTCCACCGCCGCGCCGGCCGGACCGGCCTTCGAGGGGGGCGCCATCCGGTGCGGCATGCGCGCCGACGACGGCGCGATCGAGGTCATCACATTGGATCCCGACGGCGAGGACGCCGGCGTGACGCTCGGTGTCATTGGCGACGTGGAGCCCAAGGGGCTGTGCGGCTCGGGGCTCGTCGACGCCGTCGCCGAGCTGGTCAGAACCGGGCTGCTTGACGCGAGCGGGCGGTTCGTCACCGACGAGGTGGCCAAGGAGATCGCACCGGGAATCTCCGACCGGCTGACGATGCTCGACTCCGAGCGCGGTCAGGAGCGGGTCTTCGTGCTGCACCGGCCCACGCCGGACGCCGACCCGGCCGACTGCGTGGTGCTCTCGCAGCGCGACGTCCGCGAGCTCCAGTTCGCCAAGGCCGCGATCTCCACCGGGTGGACCCTGCTGCTCGAGCAGCTCGGCCTCGAGCACCGCGACGTGCAGCAGGTGCTGCTGGCCGGGTCCTTCGGCAGCTACCTGTCCGCCGCGTCCGCCGTGCGCATCGGTCTGGTGCCGAAGCTCCCGGTGCTGCGGATCGTGCCCGCCGGCAACGTTGCCGGCGAGGGGGCAAAGATGGCGCTGCTCTCGGTGCGCGAGCGCGCCGGAGCGCGGGCCCTGCTGGAGGAGGTGACCTATGTCGAGCTCTCCGACCGCCCCGAGTTCAACGACAAGTTCGTCGAACAGCTCGCCTTCGGTGGTTGAGGAGGTTGCGCAGCAACCGTCTCGAAACCCGCGCACTGCCGTCGTCGCGTGTGGCGCCCTGGCCCAGCCCACCGCCGAGGTCGTCGCGCGCCGCGGCTGGCCGGTCGACGTACACCCACTGCCCCCGCTGCTGCACAACCAGCCCCAGCGGATCGCCGGCGAGGTCCGCAGGCTGGCCAGCGCGCTTGCCGGCCGGTACGACGAGGTGGCGGTCGCCTACGCCGACTGCGGGACCTACGGCGCCCTGGACGCGGTGTGCGAGGAGCTCGGGCTGCGCCGGCTGCCGGGGCTGCACTGCTACGACCTGTTCGCCGGCGAGTCGCGGCTGGCCCGGTTCCTCGACGAGCAGCCCGGGACCTACCTGCTCACCGACTTCCTGGTCCGGTCCTTCGAACGCACGGTCATGCACGAGCTCGGCCTGGATCGCTACCCCGAGCTGCGTGACGACTACTTCCAGCACTACACCAGGGTGGTGTGGCTGGCCCAGGAGCCGTCCGACGAGCTGCGGGTGCTGGCCGAGGCTGCGGCCGAACGGATCGGGCTGCCGCTGAGCGTGATCGAGACCGGCGACGCCAGGCTGGAAGCGGCGCTGGAGGAGCTCATCACACCTTCGCCGTGAGCCGCTCCAGCAGATCTCGACGCCAGGCCTCGGTGGCCGGGACCTGGTTGAACGTGAAGACGTGCAGGCCCTCGACGACGGCGTCGGGCGCGGACAGCGCCGGGGCGCACTTCTCGAGGAACCGCTCTCCGGTGAAGCCACCGGGCGCAGCCAGCCGGGCGAAGGTGCCCTTGTGCTTGGCCAGGAAGCGGGTCGACTCGCCGACCCCGATCTTCGTGGCCATCGCCACCAGCTTGGCCCGGTCGACCGGGCCGGGGATGCCGAGCAGCAGCGGCATGGTGACCCCGCGGGCCCGCAGCCGCTTCACCCAGCCGGCCAGCACTGCCGGGTCGAAGGTCAGGTTGCTGACGATGTGAGTGGCGTAGCGCCGCTTGTCCCACATCGACTGCACGGTGAGGTCGTCATGGATGGTCGGGTGCGACTCGGGGTAGCCGGTGATGCCGACGTGCGGGAACGGCCGGCCCAGCTCGGCCAGGTCCTCGAGCAGCGCGAGCGCGTCCGGGTAGGTCCCGGCCTGGTCGGCGTCCCCGCCGGGCACGAACACGCGGGTGACCCCGTCGCCGACGAGCCGGTCGCAGATCTCCTTCAGCTCGACCCGGTCCCGCACCATCCGGGCGGCGAGGTGGGGCACGGCGTCGTACCCGTGCCCGATCAGCCGTTCGGTGAGGTCGAGGGTCGCGGACAGTCCCTTGCTCGGCGAGGCGGTGACGGTGACGGTCGTCTCCGGACGCACGTGCTCGAGGAGCGTCTCCTCGATCGAGGCGGTCGGCAGCACCTCGTAGCGGGCGTGCTCCAGCAGCCGGACCATGGTGGACTTCGCAGAGACTTTGTTGCGCATGATGCACCCTGTTTCGTGATGCGCACCGACGGCGCCCAGCCTAGTCCGCCGCCACCTCGCCGTCGACCCCCCGCGCGGTCGGATTCTTCTCCTCGAGGACGCGGTTGCGGATGGTCAGCCACGACACCACTCCGCCGACCGCGAGCAGCACCGCGCAGATGATCATGGCGTCCTGGTATGCCGCGTCGAAGGCGCCCGGGTCGGCGTACTCCGCGCCGTGCAGCCCGACCGCGACCGGCAGCGCCGCCACCGCGAGCAGCGCGCCGGCGCGGGCGACCGCGTTGTTGACGCCGCTGGCGATGCCCGCGTGCTCGTCGGGTGCAGCGGCGAGCACCGTCGCGGTCAGAGGGGCGATCATCAAGGAGAGGCCGATCCCGAAGACCAGCATCGCCGGGAGGACGTCGGGTACGTAGGAGAGGTCCGGGCCGATCCGAAGCATCAGCAGCACGCTCACCGCCATCACCAGGGGGCCGAGCGTCATCGGGATCCGGGGCCCGATCCGCACGCCCAGCCGACCGCCCCGGGAGGCGAGCAGCAGCATCACCACCGTCGACGGCACGAACGCCGCACCGGCCGCGAGCGCGCCGTACCCGCTCACGGTCTGCAGCTGGATGGTGACGAAGAAGCCGACCGCGCCGAGCGCGCCGTACACCACCAGCGTCATCACGTTCGAGGCGCTGAACGTCAGGTCACGGAAGATGCCCAGGACCAGCATCGGCTCGCTCTCTCGGGCCTCGACCGTCACGAAACCGACCGCCCCCACGACCCCCACGACGGCTGCCACCCACGCCGCGACGCCGCCCCACTCGATGAGGGCGTACGTCGCGCCGGCCAGCGCCGCGGTGGCGAGCACGGCCCCGGCCACGTCGAAGTGCGAGGAGGCATCGGGGTCGCGGGACTCCGGCACGGCGCGGACCGCGATGAGCACCGTCAGCGCGGCGATCGGCAGGTTGATCAGGAAGATCCAGCGCCAGTCGGCGAACTCGATCAGTCCGCCGCCGACGAACGGGCCGACGGCACCCGCGATGCCGGTCAGACCGGTCCAGGCCCCGATGGCGGGCGCGCGGTCCTCCTGCACGAAGGCGCCCTGGATCATCGCGAGGCTGCCTGGCGTGAGCAGCGCGCCGCCAACTCCCTGCAGCACCCGGGCCGCGATCAGCACCTCGGGGTTGGGCGCGAGGCCGCACAGCAGCGAGGCCGCCGCGAACCAGACGGTCCCGATCACGAAGATCCGGCGCCGGCCGAACCGGTCGCCCAGCGAGCCGCCGAGCAGGATCAGGCTGGAGAGCGAGAGCAGGTAGCCGTTGTTGATCCACTGCAGCTCCGCGAGGCTGGCGTCCAGGTCCTCGCCGATGGTGCGCAGCGCGACGTTGACGACGGTCCCGTCAAGGAATGCGATGCCCGAGCCGAGCGTTGCGGCGGCGAGGACCGCCCGTCCCGAGGAAGTACCCATCCGCACGGCCGTTGGCGGCGAATCAACCACATCCAGAAAGGTAGCCTTCTGCCGTGTCTACTGCGTACGCGTCCTCGGCCGGCCCTCGGCTGGCCGAGCATGTCGCGCGGCTGGCCGCGGAGCAGCCACCTATCGCGTTCGACTCCGTCGACTTCTCCGTACGCCGGCCGCGTGAGTTCGAGTCGCAGTTCGGCCACGTCCTCGACTACATGGCACGGGTCGAGCTCGAGGTGGACCGCAACGTCCTCGAGCTGACCACGATGCTGCCGGACCCGCCCGAGATCGACCTCCAGTTCTATGCCGTGTGGCAGCCGCAGGAGATCCAGCACGGGCTGATCCTCGACCGGCTCCAGGTCGAGCTGGGGCGTGAGCCCGCCGATGCCGACCTCGAGTCGATCGGGATCAAGCTCAGGATCCTCGGCGCGCTCGCGCACCTCGGCCCGTTCCAGGACGTCTGCCGGATGCTCTACTACCTGACCGGCATGGCCACCGAGCGTTCCGCGGTACTGGCCTACAACCTGCTGCACCGCGGCAGCCTTGACCTGGGCGAGGACGCCATCGCCAACACAGTGATCGGTCCTATCAAACGTCAGGAGCCCGGGCACTACGTCTTCTACCAGCTCTCGGCGCGCCAGCTGTGGGCAGAGCTGGCGAGCTGGCAGCGCTGGATGGTCCGGCTGATGCGGCGGGCCTCGTTCGCCCCGGTCGGTGCCAACAACCCTCGCCAGAAGGCCGACTTCGGCGATGTGATGGCCACCCTCGGGATCGACCGGGCGACCGACCACTTCGC
This sequence comes from uncultured Actinomycetota bacterium, assembly GCA_963817125.1. Classification (GTDB taxonomy): domain Bacteria; phylum Actinomycetota; class Actinomycetes; order Propionibacteriales; family Nocardioidaceae; genus Nocardioides. The sequence continues at coordinate 64,978 of CAWFNB010000004.1, read as the reverse complement.
CGAGCAGATCTCTCGGGTCGAGAAGGAGCTGCTCTGGGCCCGCGACCGCGGGCTCGGCGTGCCCGACTACGTCTCCCGGGCCTTCCATGAGGCCGTCGAGCTGGCTCGCGCCAGGGCGCGACTGCCGCACCTGAACCGCTGAGCCGGGCGACGGCGTGCCTAGCTCCGCGGGCGCAGCACCCGGGCCGCGATCCAGGCTAGGTCGTCGGCAGTGCGTTCCGCCGGCCCCGAGGGCTGCATGACGTGGCTGAGCACCACCCGCACGACCATGTCGATGGCCGCGTCGAGCTGGGTGGGGGTCAGCTCGACGTCGTACGGCGCCACCCGGTCCGCGACGACCGCCTTGGCGGTGGCCAGCAAGGACTCGGCGTGCGTGGTCAGCAGCGGCAGCAGCTCGGTGTCCGCGCCGTGGGTCGCCGACACGATCGCGTGCAGCAGGGGGTTGTCCGCCGAGGCCTCGAGCACCGCCCCGGACGCGCCGCGGATGGCGCCGATCAGGTCGTGGGGGTGGTCGTCGAAGGCGACCATGACCAGGCCGAGGAACCGGTCGAGCTCGCGCATGATCATCGCCTCGGCCAGCCGGGGCTTGGTGCCGATCTCGTTGTAGACCGTCTGCCGGCTCACCCCCACCGCGTCGGCCAGCCGGGCCATCGTCACGTGTGCCCAGCCCTGCTCGGTGGTGAGCACGACGGCCGCCTCGACCACCCGCTCGCGCATGGTCAGGGGCCGGGTCGTCACCGTCACGACGGTAGTTCCCTAGCCGGCGAGCTCGCGCGAGACCGGGACGAAGTCGACCTTCTCCCGGACACCGCAGTCCGGGCAGCACCAGCTGTCGGGCACGTCGCTCCACGCGGTCCCGGCCGCAAAGCCCTCGTGCTCGTCACCGGCCTCGACCTCGTAGACGTAGCCACAGCCCGGACAGCGCGCGGCGAGGACCTCCTCGACCACCGGGAGTCCGTCGCCGGGGTTTCGAGACGGTTGCTGCGCAACCTCCTCGCCCACCGGCTTCGACGGGTACGTAGCCAGGATCTTGTCGCGCTTGCGCGGTGCCAGGTTGGCCCGGCTCAGGTCGCCGTCGAAGTGCGCGAGGACCCGCGGGTCCATCACCCGGCGCCAGATCGCGGGCACGATCGTGAGCACGATCATCCCGGCGTAGCCGGTCGGCAGCACCGGTGACTGTTCGTAGTCGCGCAGCGACTGGTAGCGCCGGGTGGGGTTGGCGTGGTGGTCGCTGTGCCGCTGCAGGTGGTAGAGCAGGACGTTCGTCGCGATGTTGTTGGAGTTCCAGGAGTGGGAGGGGTCGACCCGCTCGTAGCGCTGCCTCTCCCCGACGCCGACCTTCTGGCGCAGCATCCCGTAGTGCTCCATGTAGTTGACGACCTCGAGGAGCGAGAAGCCGACGATGGCCTGGATGACCAGGTAGGGCAGCAGCTCGGCGCCCAGCCAGGCGACCAGCGCTCCCCACAGCACCAGGGACATCAGCCAGGCGTTGAGGACGTCGTTGCCGATCCGGAACGGGTGTTGCTTCTTGCGGGCGTAGCGCCGCTTCTCGATGCGCCAGGCGCTGCGCAGGGACCCGACCACGGTGCGCACCCAGAACTGGTAGAAGTTCTCGCCCACCCGAGCGCTGGCCGGGTCCTCCGGCGTGGCCACCCGCACGTGGTGACCGCGGTTGTGCTCGATGTAGAAGTGGCCGTAGAAGCTCTGCGCCAGCGCGATCTTGGACAGCCAGCGCTCGTGGCTCTCCTTCTTGTGACCCAGCTCGTGGGCGGTGTTGATGCCGATGCCCCCGATCGCACCGATGGAGACGGCGAGGCCGATCTTCTCGAACAGGCTCAGGTCACCGCCGATGCCGAGCGGGTCGCCGCGCGCGATCAGGTACATCGCACCGACGAAGCCGACGTACTGGATCGGCAGGAAGAGGTAGGTGATCCACCGGTAGTAGCGGTCCTGCTCGAGCGCCTCGATCACGTCGTCGGGAGGGTTGGAGCGGTCCAGGCCGGCCACCAGGTCGATCGCCGGCACGATGACCAGGATCACCACGGGGCCGATCCAGAAGAACAGGCCGACGCCGGTCAGCAGCCAGCCGCCGTAGCCCATGAAGAACAGGCTCGGAACGACCAGGCCGATCAGCCACAGGTACCGCTTGGGGTCTCGCCACTGCTCGGTCGAGCCGTCCGGGACGGTGCTGTGCGCGATCTGGTCCATCGGTACCTCCGAGTCGGGCTTTACAAAACCATATGATCTGTAAAGCCATTTGACAAGAGGTGACCAGATGTAAAGTGTCGGAATCCCCGGGCGCCCGGGGTTTCGGGCCCCTGACGGGTGTTGCAACGCCCGTCCGGTGCCTGTTTCCCCGGGCGGCCGGGGAAACCGTCACCCGGCAACGGCGCTAAGCGTTCTCCTTGCGGAACACCGCGGTCGCGACCGGGTCCACGACTGAGCCCGCGCCCATGAACTCTCCTTGCTCTCGTCTCGTGTCACGTCCACTCAAGACCCGACCACCGACGGCGACTCATCGGTCACCCCCGGCGCGGAGTCAGGACCAGGTCACCGCGGTGAGCCGACGCCACTCCTCGGGCGGGTCGGTGCGGTTCCACAGCCGCAGGTAGAGCTCGACCGCCGCGCCGGTGAGCTCCCAGTCAGCGTCGTCGTCCGCTTCGTCGTCGGTCGGTCCGTCGCCGCGGGTGTGTCGGGTCGTGGTGGCGGGGCGGGGTCCCATCGACACCTCCCACCAGTCCGGCAGGTCGTCGGGGCGGACCACGAGCGTCGCGTCCGAGTCGCAGCGGAGCCTGGACCGCGGTCGGGTCAGAAAGCCGCCGAGCAGCTCGTCGATCCCGTCGCCGGCGAGCTCGGGGTCGATCCAGACCTCCTCGGGCCGAGGCGCTCGCCCGAGCGAGGCCGCCAGGGCGTCGACCGCGTGCATGGTGGTCTCGTGGCACTGGCGTCGAGCCCAGAACCCACGCGGCTCCGGTGCGTCGTTGAGGAACACCAGCGCCTCGAGGTCGCCGGGTGCCCCGGTCAGCGCCTCGGACAGCGCGGCGGCGCCGTCGCCCAGCCAGGCCAGCGGGTCAGCGGACTCCCGGCCCGAGCTCTCGTATGCGGCGACCTCCTCGCTGGTCGGCCGCTCACCCCGTACCAGCGCCGCGGCCCAGCGGTGCACCATCCCCTGGTGCGCGACCAGGTCGAGCACCGTCCACCCGGGGCAGGTGGGCACCGGCGCCTCGAGGCCGGCGCGGTCGGCGTACCGCACGAAGGCGCGCATCGCCTCGCTGAGCCCGGCGAGGTGCTGAGCGGTGGTCAGCTGGGTGGGCACCGGGCGAGCCTGACACCGCGGGCCACCCGGGGGCGACCGGATATCGCAGGCGGGTCTTCAGAACTTGGGCAGGTAGCTGCGCACGTCCACCGGCAGCTCGTCGGTGTCCCAGGGGAGCACGAAGCGGTCGGGTGCGTCGTGGTGGTAGGGGTGGGTCGGGAAGTTGAGGACGTGCGCCTCCTCGGCTCCCGGGTTGATCAGGAGGTGCCACACCCCGGCCGGGATGACCAGCTGGCGGTCGCCCCTCGGTGAGAGGACCACGCGCTGGGTGAGTCCGTTCGTCGGGGAGCCCGACCGGGCGTCGTGCAGCAGGACGATCAGCTCGCCCACGGCCAGGGAGTACCGGTCCACCTTCAGCTCGTGGCGGGACCACCCCTTGATCTGGCCCGGAAAGACGGAGGTCTGGTAGCAGTAGACGATCGGCTCCGGCCAGATCGTCGGGTCGCCGTTGTAGATCTCGAACAACGCCCCGCGATGGTCGAGGTGCACCGCGGGGCTGCGGGTGACGACACCGTCGATCACGGGCAACGTCGACTCCCCTGACGCCATGACGGTCTGCACGTCGCGCGCGCCCGGTCCCTGTACGTCGGCCGTCATGGCGCCATCATCGCAGGCGGCGACCGAGCGCCCGCAGAGGTCGGGCCAGCCGCCACGTCGTCGAGCTCTCGACGCTGCGGAGCCTTCGCCGCAGCCGTCGCGCCCGCCGTCGGGCGCGGTCTCGCTCGTCGGCAGCCACGGCGAGCGCATGCTCGAGGTTGGTCGCGTGGGCCCTGGACTCCGCCAGCATGGGTTCCAGGTTGCCGGCGTGCGCCCTCGACTCCGCCAGCATGGCCTCCAGGTTGCCGGCATGCGCCCGAAGGTCCGCGGCTGCGGCGGCCTGGGCCCGGGTCAACGGCACCAGCATTCGGCTGGCCTCGGCAGCGGAGACGGCGGCGACCGGATCGAGCAGGACCGAGCGCCAGTCGGCGCAGGGATGGTCGACGACGGCCGACGAGCGCCCGGCCAGCGCGGCCACCGAGGTCGCCCAGCGCACGTTGACCCACGGCTCGCGCCAGTGCGCCAGGAAGGCCCGGAAGTCCGACGGCGCGGACTGGCTGCCGCCGTGCCGCAGCCGAGCGTCGGGGACCAGGGCGACGTCGTACCCGTGGCAGCGCAGGTGCGTGCAGTAGTCCTTGTCCACGTGGTTGAGCGGCCACAGCCGGGGGTCGGGACCGCCGACCTCGTCGAAGACGGCGGTGCGGGTGAGGAAGCCCTTGCTCGTCACCCAGTCGTACGTCGTCACGTCGGCCGGCAGCGTCTCGGGAGTCGTGTCGGTGTCGTTCCACCGCTCGACCGCGTCCGCCGGCTCCGCGCGACCGGCATTGTGCACGACGACCCGGCCCTGGTCGTCGACCCGCACCGCTCCGAAGCCGCCTGTCTCCGGGTGCGCGTCAGCCGCGTCGACCAGGGCGTCGAGCCACCCGGGCTCGGGGACCATGTCGTCCTGCACCCAGACCAGCAGCTCCGCGTCGGTGAGCGCCCGGGCGCGGTGCAGACCGCCGGCCCACCCCAGGTTCACCGGGACCGGATCCACGAGGACGCCGTCGGGGACGTCCAGGTCCGGCAGGACGCCGTCCGGCGTGTTCGCGTTCACCACGACCGCGACCGTGAAGTCGTGACGTGACGCGTGGGCGCACAGTGCCTCGAGGCAGCCCCCGAGTCGGTCCGGCACCCCGAGCGTGACCACGCCGAGGCTGACCCGCACGTCACGGTCAAAGGTCGCGAACACGATGGGAAGTTACCGTGGCGCCATGGCGGACCTCCCCTTCGGGATCGACTTCGGCGGCACCGGCATCAAGGGCGCCCCGGTCGATCTCGACCAGGGAGAGTTCGCCGCCGAGCGGGAGCGGATCAAGACGCCGTCGCCGGCCACGCCCGAGGCAGTGGCCGAGGTGTTCGTCGACCTGCTGGGCAGGTTTCCCGACTCGCGAGGCGCGGTGGGCGTGACCGTCCCCGGCGTCGTGCGCCACGGCGTCGTGCACAGCGCCGCCAACATCGACGAGGCGTGGATCGGCACCGATGCCGACCAGCTGTTCACCGAGGCGACCGGTCGCGACGTACACGTGGTCAACGACGCCGACGCCGCTGGGCTCGCGGAGGTGCGGTACGGCGCCGCAAAGGGCCGCACGGGGCTGGTCATCGTCACCACGCTCGGCACCGGCATCGGCTCGGCCCTGGTGTACAACGGGGTGCTGGTCCCCAACTCCGAGCTCGGCCACCTCGAGATCGACGGGTACGACGCCGAGTCACGCGCCGCGAACAGCGCGCGTGAGCGGGAGGGGCTGAGCATGGAGCACTGGGCCAAGCGGCTGACGACGTACTACCGGACCCTGGAGAAGCTGTTCTCCCCCGACCTGATCGTGGTCGGCGGCGGGATCAGCAAGCAGTCCGATGAGTTCCTCCCCCTCGTGGAGATCGACACCGAGATCGTCCCGGCCACGCTGCGCAACAAGGCCGGGGTCGTCGGCGCCGCGCTCTACGCGACCGAGGACCGCGACTCCTAGGGGGCGGTGCGTAACAATGGGGGCGGAGCGCCGGGGGGCCTCCGGTCTTGGGACACAGGGGGTCGGCATGGCGGAAGTGGGCACCCGCCCGCACTGGCGCGATGCGCTGGTGCTGGTCGTGCTCGCCGTGCTGCTGGTCGGAGGGCTGTTCCACTACGGCCGCGACATGTCCGACGACCCGGCCGCCACGACCGACGACAGGCCCTCCTCGAGCCAAGCACCGCGCGCCCAGGCGGAGCTCGAGAGTGCGCCGCCGACCGAACCGGCCCAACCGGTCCCGTCGGCCGGTACCTGCTGGGACGGCCGTCCCACCACCGAGCTCTCGCTGTGCGGGCTGCCCGACGGCGCCCGCGGCTTGTCGTGGGTGTTCCCCTCGTTCGCCGAGGACCGGGCGTCGTGCCACAAGGCGAGTCCCAACGACGACAACTACCCCGTGGTCGAGTCCTTCGAGTGCTTCCAGCGTGCACTCGGCCAGCCTGTGACGATCACCTACGACCGGGTCGACGACATCGAGCGGGTCGAGTCATGGCTGATGACGCGGATCGGGAAGGAGAACCGCCGAGAGGTGCCCGGCGCCCACGGCGGCCGGTGCATCTTCCGCGACGGTGACAGCCGGCCGGTCCGGATCACCGGGATGTACGAGAAGTTCCCCTACGTGGTCTCGGTCTACGCGATGAGCCCCCAGGCGGCAGCGCAGGCCTGGCGCAAGATCGTCCGGCAACGCCCACCGCAGGCCGTGCGTGGAGTGCGGGTCGGAGACTCGCTCTAGCTGGAGTCGGTTGACGCCGCGCCACGGATGGCCGCGGCGACCGCCTTCGGCACCTCGGCGTTGAAGACGGTGGGAATGATGAAGTTCGGGTTCAGCTCCTCGTCGCGCACCACGTGGGCGATCGCGTCGGCGGCGCGCAGCAGCATGTCGATGGTGATGTCATGGGCTCGGGCGTCGAGCAGCCCGCGGAAGACGCCCGGGAAGGCCAGCACGTTGTTGATCTGGTTCGGGTAGTCCGAGCGTCCGGAGGCGACGACAGCGGCGTACTTCTCGGCCTCGGCCGGGTCGACCTCGGGGTCGGGGTTCGCCAGCGCGAAGACCACTGGCTGGGCCGCCATGTCGGCGATCCACTCGGGCCGGAGGATGCCGGGAGCACTGACCCCGATGAACACATCGGCGCCCACCAGGCAGCTCTGCAGGTCGCCACGGACCTTGCGCGGGTTGGTGACGCCGGCCAGCTCAGCGTGCGCCGCGGAGAGGGAGTCGTCGCCGGCGCACAGCGCGCCTTCGCGGTCGACCACCACGACGTCGCTGACCCCCGCGGCCAGGAGCAGGGTCACGATCGCGGTCCCGGCCGCACCGGCGCCCGAGACGACGACGCGGACCTTGGTGAGCTGCTTCTCGACCACCCGCAGGGAGTTGGTGAGCGCGGCGAGCACCACGATCGCGGTGCCGTGCTGGTCGTCATGGAAGACCGGGATGTCGAGGCTCTCCCGCAACCGCTGCTCGATCTCGAAGCAGCGTGGCGCGGCGATGTCCTCGAGGTTGATCCCCCCGAAGCCGGGAGCAATCATCTCGACCGCACGGACGATCTCGTCGGTGTCCTGGCTGGCCAGGCAGATCGGCCACGCGTCGATGTTTGCGAACCGCTTGAACAGTGCGGCCTTGCCCTCCATCACCGGCAACGCGGCCCCCGGTCCGATGTTGCCGAGCCCCAGCACCGCCGAGCCGTCGGTCACCACCGCAACGCTGTTGCCCTTGATGGTCAGCCGCGACACGTCCTCCGGGTTGTTGAACAACGCCATGCTGACCCGGCCGACGCCCGGTGTGTAGGCCATGGACAGGTCGTCGCGGTTCTTCAGCGGGACCTTGGACTGCACCTCGATCTTGCCGCCGATGTGCAGCAGGAAGGTCCGGTCGCTGACCTTGTAGACCTCGACGCCGTCAACCGCGTCGACCGCCTTCTCGAGCTCGTGGGAATGGTCCGCGTCGCTGGCCGAGCAGGTGACGTCGAGGACCAGCCGTTCGCGCGTCGAGTCCACGACGTCGATCGCGGTGACCACCCCGCCGGCCGACGCGATGGCCGTCGCGACCGCGCCGACGATGCCGTGGTCGGGTGCGGTGTGCAACCGCATGGTGATCGAGTACGACGACGCGGTGACCGACACGTACTCACCTTCGGCCCTCCGCGCCTCCGGGGCAACTTTCGGTCGTTGAGGTCAGGCTGAGGTCAGGCCTCTTCGGCGCCAAGATGCTTGAGCAGGTTTGCGGAGAACCTGTCGCCCATCGTGTCGATCGCCTTGCGGATCGCGGCGCGCACCGCGCGGCCGGAGGCCTTGGGCAGCGGCAGGTCGAGGGTGATCTCGAGCTCGGTGACCAGCGACGTACCGCCACCGTCCTGCTCAGCGACGGGGGTCAGCGCGTACCAGCCCTCGACCCCGGCCTTCTCCTTGGTTCCGGGCGGCGGGTCGTGGTGGAACTCGATCCGGTCCGGCTCGGTGAGGACCATCTTCTCGGTGAAGGCCGGGGCCACCTTCAGGCCCAGCACGTCCAGGCCGCTCATCTCCCAGCGCCAGTGGTCGCCGTCCGCGGTGATCCGCTTGAGGAACGGCGTGAACTCCGCCATCAGGTCGGGGTCGACCAGCGCAGCCCAGATGTCCTTCTGGGGTGCGAGCACGATCGCCTCGGCCCGGGTCCTCGCGGAGAAGCTCGCCATGGCGGGCCAGTACCCGATCAGGCGGCGACGGCGGTACTGAGCGCCTTCTCGAGGTCGCTGGTGAGGTTCTCGGGGCTGGTCGTGGGCGAGTAGCGGGCGATGACCTGGCCGTCCCGGCCCACGAGGAACTTGGTGAAGTTCCACTTGATCCGACTGCCGAGCAGGCCGCCCTTCTGGTCGCGTAGCCACTGGTAGATCGGGTGGGCGTCGTCGCCGTTCACGTCGATCTTGGCGAACATCGGGAACGTCACGCCGAAGTTCCGCTGGCAGAACGCGCCGATCTCGTCCTCGCTCCCGGGCTCCTGGTTGCCGAACTGGTCGCAGGGGAAGCCGAGCACCGTGAGCCCCTCGTCGCGGTAGTCGTCGTAGAGCTTCTGGAGTCCCTCGTACTGCGGGGTCAGGCCGCACTGCGAGGCGGTGTTGACGACGAGCACGACCTGGCCGTCGTACGACGCGAGGTCGACCGGCTGCCCCTCGAGCGAGGTGGCCGTGAAGTCGAACAGGGAGGTCGGTGAGGTCATGCCTGTCCAACGCCTGGGCCGGGAGCGAGTCATCCCGAGCGCGGTGTGACAAAGGTCGCCCGGTGTCCTGTCACTACCCGCGCATGGTGCCGGTGGCGCGCACCGATTGTTGGTAGCCGGCCGGGTTGTGGTGACCGTCGAGGACCACCCGCACCCGTCGGTCCCCGAGGTCGAGCACGACCGCATCGTCCTCGATCTCCTCGACGTCTCCGCAGACCACGAACCGCTGACCGTCGACCTGGTCGAGCACCGAGCCAGGCGGGCACCGCTGGAGGTCCTCGGTCGCGACCAGCACCAGGTCGGAGTGCAGTCGCGAGCCGAACCTCAAGAGCAGCAGGAGCAGGACCAGCAGGCAGAGGTCCGCGACGATGGTGATGACCAGCCCGACCCCGCTCCTCGACTCGCCCTCGACCCGCCAGACCGTCGTGGACCCGGGCAGCACCCGGACGCGGACCTGTTCGGTCCCGACCGCATCGTCGTAGGTCGCCTCCTCGACTCGGACGGTGCCTGCGAACGCCGGCTGGTCGGCCGACTCGTCGACCCGGAAGGTGACGAAGTAGCTGCCGCCGTCCTCGTCGGTGTCGGTGACCGTGGCAGTGACGTCGACGCCGTCGGCGTCGATGCGGTGGTCCTGCCAGCTGCTGTGGACGAACGGCAGGTTGATCATCACCACGACCAGCCCGACGAGGAGAACCTTCCTCAGGCTCACGTTCACTCGGGCAGGCCCTCCCACGGCACGCCCCACCTGGGGCCGTGGGCGACCTTCGCGAGCGGCCGGCGCTTGCGCACCCGGTGCTCGCGGTCGCGGTCGCGTTCGGGCACGTCGGCGGGGTTGCCGGGGACGCCGACCGCGATCCCGGCCATCAGCTTGTAGTACGGCGGCACCCCGAGCTCGTCGGCGACCGCGGCCTTGTCGAAGCCGGCGAACTGGTGCGCGTGCAACCCCATCGCGCGCGCCTGCAGGGTGAGATGCGCGGCGGCCTGACCGGTGTCGTACTCGGCGTGGAAGGGCTTGTAGCCGCCCGCACCGTCCTCGTCGGGGGCGAGCTGGGCGCCGACGATCAGGACCACCGACGCGCGCGGCACCCAGCCGGAGTTGCCTCGGGACAGGTGCCGGACCAGCGCCTGGTGGCTCTCGCTGCCGCGCTCGGCGACCACGAACGCCGCCGGTTGGGCGTTGCCACAGCTCGGGGCCCACCGCGCGGCCTCGAGCAGCCGCCGCACCTGGTCGCGGGTCAGGACGTGGGTGTCGTCGAAGACGCTCGGGCTCCAGCGCGAGCGCATCGGCTCGGCCAGGAGCGCCTGGCCGGCCTCAGGTGCCCGGTCCGTCATGCGCCCGAGTCTGGCATCCGGGACCAGACCGGAGATCATGGTCAGGTGTCCGACCCCCCACCCGTACGTCGACCCCGGCACCTGATGGACCCCGCCAACCCGCAGCGGCAGGTGAACGACCACCGGCTCACCTCGGTTCAGCGCTGGGTGGTCTCGGTGCTCGCGGTGACGACGATCCTGCACCTGTCGGTCGGGCTGGTGGTCGCGGCGTACTTCCTCGACGAGCAGGCGGTCGTCTCGCGCGTGGGCGTGTGCGTCATCGGGGCCGCGTTCGGGGTCGTCGCAGCGGCCGTCGGACGGTTGATCCACCAGAAGTCGATCGCGTCGCCGTGGCTGCTCCTGGGCCTGACACCGGGCCTGGTCGGCGTCGCGCTCGTGCTGTGGCGCTGAGCCGACAGCGGCTCAGTTGCAGCGGTCCTGCAAGTAGTTGTGGCGGATCGACGGGAGCGCCTTGCCGGCCGTGGTGGTCACCCCCCGGCTGGACTCCTTGTTGTAGTCCCAGCTACGCAGCAGCTCGCTGCCCATCCGGTTGCGCGTGTCGGGCGCCAGCACCCAGCCGAGTGGCGCCTCCACCGTGGGCTGGCGCAGCGGCGCGAGCCGCACGAACCGGTTGCACTCGATGACCGGGCTGCGAGTGCCCACCTCGACCGGGACGAAGCCCCGGGAGACGTCGATCGCGAGCAGCTGCTCGAGAGGGACGGTGTCGAGCGTGGTGCTGCGCTTGGTCGCGGTGACCAGCGGCACCAACAGCTCGCGGGGCCGGTCGCCCGAGGGTGGGGCAGCGACTGCGGAGCGGTAGTGGTTCTCCATCATGATGAACCAGGGCTCGATCCACAGCGGCCCGCTCGCATCGCTGGGGCATCCCTCGATCGCCCGGTCTTCGCTGGCGGCAGCGTTGCACCGGGTCACCGGGCCCTCGACGGCATCCCAGACCTGCGCGAGGGTGAGGATGCCGGTGTTCTCCAGGTAGCCGCCGTCGACCACGTAGTTGGTCTCGATCTTGACGATCGGTCGGGACCGCGCCGTCCCGAGGTTGGCCTCTGCGGTCACGCATCGGCTCAGCGCCCCCGACGGCGCGACCACAGGGAACCGCGCCGCCAGAAGCGCGGCGGTGGTCGCGCGCACCGTGACCACGTCGGCGGCGGGGCACACCGACGAGACCTCCGCCGGGTCGAGCGACTGGTAGCTGCGGTCCTCGGAGTCCCGCCGCGTGGGCAGCAGCTGGTCGAGAGCGTCGGTCGAGCCGGACACCACGCCCTGCGGGGCCACGTCGGTCGCCGCACTCGCCAGGGTGAGGCACCCGTGGTTGCCGGAGGCCGCCTGACGCACGTTCGTGACCAGCGCGCGACAGCCGTCGTTCACCGACGAGCCGTTGAGGACCAGGACCGGACCGCCACTCGGCTGGCCGGCCAGGTCTCCCGGCGTACGCCACCAGCCGGCGCCGAGGTCGAGGAAGGAGCGCTCACCGTCGGCTCCGAACGCCGCTGGCGCCGCCCGCGCCCAGGCTTCCTCCAGCTCCGCGGCGCGATCGTTCCACTCGCCGCGCAGCGAGGTCAGCGGTTGCGGCACGTCGCGGAGCATCATCGACGCGAGGGTGCTGGACAGCGGCCCCTCGTCGGTCATCTTGTCGACCAGCGGCGAGGCGTCCGTGGTCGGTGGCACGGCGAGGGCCGCCACCAGCCCGACGGCGCCGCCGGAGACCCCGGATGCCGCGAACAGGCTCTGGGGGCAGAACCCCTCGCTGCCGAAGGCCTGGTCCATCGCGAGCGCGGTCCAGTACGCCGCCTTGCCGCCACCGCCGGGCGCCGCGACCAGGACCAGTGGCACCGCGCGACGGTCGATGGACCGCCCTGCGCCGGTATCGGGGTCGTGGCAGATGACGCTGTCTGCGGCACCGAACTGGCTCGCCCACGAGACGAACGCCGCGTCCAGGTCGCGAGTCAGCCCCGGCGAGTCGCGCTGGTCCTCGGGGACCGCGAGCGTGCGGGCGTCGTGGTAGCCACCGGTCGAGTCGGCGATGCCGGAGACGAGCCATGCGACGAGCACGAGTCCGAGCCAGGGGGTACGCCGACCGAGGCCGAGCTGGCGGGTCCGGTCCCACACCACTCGGCGGCTGAGCACGGCGAACCCGGCCACGACCCACATCCACCCGCTGAGCGAGATCAGCACGGTGGCCGGGGCGCCCAGTCCGGCGGCGTAGTCGGGGTGCACGGCGAGCCTGACCACCAGGACTGCGGTGACGCCGAACCCCACGACGCCGAGGATGCCGCGGCGCAGCCGGGTCGGTGAGTCCGGCGAGCCCCAGGCCAGGTAGGCGTGGTCCAGCCACCAGGCGACCAGCACCGGCAGGAGCACGGAGAACGCCACGGCCACGAGGAGCACCACCTGTTCGGCGCCCTCGGACTCGCCCTTGGTCATGAACGGCGGGAGGGTTGCCCGCACCACGGAGATCCCGACGCCGAGGACGACCAGGCCGATCAGCAGGGCGGCCCGGAGCCGGACCCGCCGTTCGGCATGGTGCATGGCGGCCGGCGTGCTCGCCCTCTCTGGCTCGGGGGTCGTCCTGGCCACTTCGGCGCGGCGCTCCTGCACGTAGGACCGGAAGCCGCGGGTGACCGCGGCCAGCACCAGGACTCCGACGACAACGAACAGCGGTGCGAACGCGGCGAGCCGGCCCACCCCGCCCTCGGTCTCGGTGTGGATCACCGCGGTGACGCTGCACACGGCGGCAGCCGCAGCGACCACGGCGACGTCCATGCCCCGCAGCTCGACGCCGGCGATCAGCTGCTGGAGCCAGCCGCGCGGGGGCACCACGCGCCGCGCCCTGGGCGGTCGCGCTGTCGGGCCCGGGTGCCAGGTGAACGCGACGACGTACAGGCCGACGAGGAAGAGGAGCAGGGCAAACCCGGATGCGGCGACGTGCCGCAGGTCGCCGGCCTGGCCCTGGTCGACCTGCGCGCGGATCACGTCGGGCATCTGGTCCAGCGCGCTGCCGCCGGGCAGCGCGATGAGGACCACGAACAGCCCGACGACCACGTACGCGCCCACGGGAGGTCCCGCGACCCGCAGGTCGCGGCCGCGCAGCCCGGCGCGGAGGCGACGGCGGCGCTGCCACGAGGCCCGGCCCTCGGCGCCGTTCCAGAAGTAGAGGCCGGCGATCACGACAAGGTTGAGGAGCAGCAGCAGCCACTTGACGTTGGACAGCCGGTGGATGGCCTGCGCCTGCTCCGGCGTGATGAGGAAGACGCACTCGGTGCCACCCAGCCCCGCGCACCCGAACGCCTGGAAGGTGTAGCCGGTCTCGGCCAGGTCAGCGACCGTGTAGAGCAGGGGCAGCAGCACGACCAGCCACGAGCTGGGGACGCGAACCCGTCCGCGCCTCGGTGGCTCGCCCACCGCAACGAGGCAGCGGAACAGGGCAGCGGCGAGCACGAAGACGAAGAGGAAGTCCAGGCTCAGGTGCCAGCCCACGAAGGGGTCGGCCAACGGGTTGGTCGTCCAGACCCCCGCCGGCCCGGCCGCGGCCAGGAGGTCGTCGGTCTCGGAGGCCTTGAGCTGCCAGCCGGTGAACACCGACGGCCCGTAGGCGTTCGACGACCCCTCGATACGCAGCAGGAAGACAGTGATCTCGCGGAAGACCACCGCAGCCAGTATCAGCAGCGAGCCCAGCCACACCGCGCCCAGCGGGAACCGGTCGCCGTCGTCGCCCTCCATGCCAAGCGAGTCTTTGCTCGCATCGGCCTCGCGCCCATAGTCATTCCGGAGGGTTTCTAGGGTGTTCTGGTGCCGCGCACCCACGACCGGGAGATCCTGCGGCTCGCCGTACCCGCCTTCCTCGCGCTGGTGGCGGAGCCGCTCTTCCTGCTCTCGGATGCCGCGATCGTCGGCCACCTCGGCACGCCCGAGCTCGCCGGGCAGGGCATCGCCGCGGTGGTTCTCCAGACCGTCGTCGGCCTGTGCATCTTCCTCGCCTACGGAACGACGGCAAGCGTGGCCCGATACATCGGCGCCGGTGAAACGAGGAAAGCGCTGGCCCAGGGCATCGACGGCATCTGGCTGGCCGTGGGCATCGGGCTCGTCGGCACCGTCCTCGGCGTACTGCTCACCGGCCCGCTGGTCGCAGCCTTCGGCGCCGGCCCCGACGTCACCGACTTCGCCACCACCTACCTGCGCCTCGCCTTCCTCGGGTTGACCCCGCTGCTCGTCATGCTCGCCGCGACCGGAGTGCTGCGCGGGCTGCAGGACACGCGGACACCGCTGGTCGTCGCGGTCGTCGGCAACGTGCTCAACGTGGTCCTCAACCTCGTCCTCGTCTACGGCGCCGGCCCGATCGAGGGCCATGGCATTGCCGGCTCGGCGGTCGGCTCGGTGCTGGCGCAGGTGGCGAGCGCGGCCGCACTGCTCGCTGTCGTCGTGCGCGGCGCGCGGCGCGAGCACGCCTCCCTGCGACCGGACCTGCCGGGCATCCGCGCTGCTGCCAGGGCAGCCGTGGCCCTGGTGATCCGCACGCTCACCCTGCGTGCCGCGCTCCTGGTCACGACGTACGCCGTGACGATCGGCGCCACCGGCCACGACGAGCGGGTCGGCCTCGCCACCCACCAGATCGCGATCACGCTCTGGACGTTCCTGGCCTTCGTGCTCGACGCGATCGCGATCGCCGCACAGGCGATCACCGGGCGATACCTCGGCGCGGGCGACGTCACCAGCACCCGGGAGGTCACCCGCCGCATGGTCCAGTGGGGAGCGATCGGCGGGGTGGTGTGCGGCGTGCTGCTCGCCGCCGCGAGCCCGTTCCTGGGCGTGCTGTTCACCGCGGACCCCGCGGTGCGCGAGCTGCTGGTGCCGGTCCTGGTGGTGGCGGCGCTCGGCCAGCCGATCGCCGGCGTGGTGTTCGTCCTCGACGGGGTCCTGATCGGCGCCGGTGACGGCGCCTACCTGGCCTGGGCGGGGCTCGTCGTCCTGGTCGTCTACGCGCCGCTGGTGCTCGCGGCCGCGTCCGTCGCCGGCGGACTGGTCGCGGTATGGGTGGTGTTCTCGACGGTCTTCCTGGGCGCCCGCCTGGTGGTGCTGGCCCGCCGCGCGCTCGGCGATGCCTGGCTGGTCACCGGCGTGACGCCCGTCTCGTGACCGAGGTCATGACGAGAATCCTTGGATCGTTCCAATCAACGAAGCACCATGGAACTCGAGGGCGCAACGACGCCCCTCTCCAGACCTGATTCCCACCACTTCCCGCATTCCCCAGCATGGAGGCACCATGACCAGGTTCAAGCAGCTGCTCCGCCGCCTCGACGCCCACACGCTCGAGACGTTCAACCCGCCGCACGCGCGGTGGCACCTGAAGCGCTGACCACCCGCGTGGCACCAGAAGAGCGAAGGCCCCGAGGCAGCAAGCCCGGGGCCTTTCGCACGCGTGCGCGAGGGGGGAGTTGAACCCCCCTCCCCCTGTCGTGCCGTTCGGAGCGTGGATCCCGATCCCGTTCCTCCTGTTGAGCACCGTTCCAGGCACGGGCGTGCTACACGAGTAGCACCAGCGCTGTTGATTTCGGTCCAGCTAGCGAGGCGGTCTCTCCCAGTTGGCGTCAGCCAACTCGCGCAGTGGCGCCCGCGACACCAGCGCTGAGGGCTGGTGCGACGGCCTCTAGGAGGCGCCGGAGCTCACCTAGGTGCGATCGTGTGTGCTGTCCGCGTACTCGATGACCGCATCGCACGCTCACCGCGGCAAGCGCTGTCGACAGCAACTGAGAGTGTTCCTCTGGCGTCAGGATCCGCTGTCAGCCTCGGCCTTACGCCCGTAGGAGGCGACTTCATGCCGCGTCCTCGTGAGGGAGGCTTCGAAGTGCTCGGCCAGCGCCTTTGCACGCTTGTAATGCCGGTCAGCCGCTCGCCGACAGGTCTCCGAGCAGACTCGCGGCGACGACCACGACCGGCAGGTTGGACGATCGGTTTGTGGCACGAGAGCCGGTGGCAGTACTCGACAATCTCGAGTCCGCAGTGCTTCCGTCGAGCGCTTCTCTCACAACCCTGTCCACCTGTTCGCGCGTAATAGGAGCGTCGGAGCTCCCGTACGCCTGAGTGTCGCACCGCAGAAGCATCACCTCCCCCCGCCGCGCCGAACTACATTGGTGTTTTTGCGCGCGATAATCGGCGAATGACCTGCCGCGCTCGGAGTGGCGTTGACTGCGACGCAGCGGGCGTGGTGCACCATCGGATCGGGTCCATCAGGATGGTGAGCCTACAGAACGCGCGAAATGCCAAGCGCCCGGCTTGCAGGCCGGGCGCTGAGGTGCACGAGACAGGTTGGTGTCTCAGGCTGTGCAACGGCATGACACCACCCTTCTCGAGCTCGCGCAACACACCGAGCGCGCGCCCAGCGTGTGAGAAGGAGCATCCAATGATGCCGACCTGGGTCGGGGCGCTACGCACGGGCGATGCCGAGCACCTCCCACATGAACTGTCGGACCCCTCTGCTTGCATTCAGCCGACGGACGGAATCCGATGACGTACTACAGCGAGTTCGAACTGCGCCAAGGCGCCGGCCTCACGGCAAGCGCAGCGAGGATGGAATGAAGGAGGCTGCTCGAAGTGTGAGCGGCACCTTCGATGTGTTTCTGAGCCACAGCGTGCTTGACGCCGACGTGATCCTCGGCCTGAGGAAGCTGATTGAGCGCCAAGGTCTGAGCGTCTACGTCGACTGGATCGACGACCCTGATATGGAACGCGGCAACGTCACCGCTGCAACTGCTGATCGCATTCGCCAGCGCATGAGTGGCTCACGCTCACTGGTCTACGCAACGTCACGCGCGGCAAAGCGATCACGATGGATGCCGTGGGAGCTCGGCTTCTTCGATGG
The DNA here is from genome assembly GCA_963817125.1 of uncultured Actinomycetota bacterium. Classification (GTDB taxonomy): domain Bacteria; phylum Actinomycetota; class Actinomycetes; order Propionibacteriales; family Nocardioidaceae; genus Nocardioides. Next base: position 47,711 of record CAWFNB010000004.1, on the reverse strand, counting down.
CACGAAGGGCAACGACAATCTCGATCTGCCCGATCGAGCCCGGGTCGGGCACGCTCTTGGATTTCGTGGGGGAGGAGTATCTCGGTCTTTACAAGACGCTCGAGAAGATCCGGTGGGACGGCGTCACTCAACCCTCGCTGGTCCGGCCCTCGCGACGCCAGGCACAGCGCGTCATCTCATTCGCGCGCGGTTACGGCAACTACTCCGCACTGACCGGCTGATCAGCTCCGACGACCGACGAGGACGCGTCTGAACGGCCCACGTCCGGTCAATACCGAACCTCAATTTCACGAAGGGTGGCCCTCATGGCCAAGTCAGTGTTCTTCAGTTTCCACTACTCGCGAGACGCCTGGCGCGTCCAGCAGGTCGCCAACATGGGCGCGCTGGAGGGTCAGCCGATCCTCAACGCTCAAGAGTGGGAGGAGGTCAAGCGTCAAGGTGACGCGAGCATCAAGAAGTGGATTGCCGATCAGATGGCGTACAAGTCTGCGCTTGTCGTCCTCATCGGCGATCGGACGCTGGCCGGCCGTGGGTCAGATACGAGATCGTCGAAGCGTGGAACAACCGCAAGCCCATCGTGGGCGTGCGTATCCACGGACTCGCCGATCGAAACGCCAACCGCGATATCGCTGGCGCCGATCCCTTCGCCGCGATCAAGCTCGATGGCGGCGGGTCCCTTGCCGACTACATTCCGGTCTACACACCAAGTGGATCCGGCAGCCAAGCGATCTACTCCAGCATCAAGACGAATCTCACCACCTGGGTGGGCAATGCTTACAAACGAAGCTGAGTGCCCGTTCTGTTTGATCGCAAGCGGCCGCGACCCAGACGCCGACGTCGTTTTCGAGGATGCTCTCGTCGTCGGCTTTACTCCACCCGAGCCTGCAACTCTTGGGCACACGATTCTGATCGCGGCGCCACGCCACAGCCATCTGGGCCCTCGACGTCACCGACGCAGAAGCCCTCGCCCGGCGACGCTCCGTGTCGCGAGGCGGTGCGAGCCACCATGTCGCCGGAGGGCTTGAATGTGGTTCAGTCAAACGAGCCAGCTGCAACGCAACCATTGACCACCTACACGTTCACGTCGTGCCCAGATGGGCGAGCGATGACGTCGGCGACTTCTGGCCGGAGTCGACGGACTTCACACCCGAAGAGAAGCGCGGGGTTGTCACGCGGTTGCGAAGCCAACTCAGCGCCGGAGGTCCCACGATGACCGGCTACGCACTGGGAGCCTTTGACGGCGAAGACCGACGGAAGCACTTGGAGTTCGTCCAAGCTGTGGTGACCCGCATGTCAGCCTCCTCTGCGACGGCAAAGAGTTGGTTGCTACCCGTCGTAACCGCGGCCTACGGGTTCGCAATTACGAACCGCAGCGCCGGTCTAGCAGTGCTAGGGCTGGTCGCAACCCTGCTCTTCGCCCTGATGGACGCTAACTACCTGCGACAAGAGAAGGCCTACAGACGCTTGTACGACACCATTGCGCGGGGTCAGCGGACGGTGCCTCACTTCTCGCTCGACCCTTCCGACGCCGACGATCCAATCCCTCCGGCCGCAAGTTGGCGGGAGCGGGCCCACACGCTCTGGAGGAGATGGGTGCCTGGAACTGCCGTGTGGCTTTCCTGGTCTATCGCGCCCTTCTACGTCACGCTGGTGACCGTCGGTGCCGTCGTGGCGCTTCGGGCATGAGCAGTTCGGTGCGCGCTCCTGGATGATCGGACTTGCAATCGGCGTGCGGCTGAGCCGCCTGAACGCCACAGGTCAGGAGGGTCACGTAGCCACCGCACGATTGACGACGTCTCCGGCCCGACGCCGAGGTCGCCCACGAGCGCCGATTCAGCCTCACATCGCGCGCACCTGAAACATCCACACACCCTTTGCACTCACTTGAGCGGGATACGTCCGGAACCCTGACGGTCGCCGCGTGTCCACTGGCGTCCGTCCGCGCGCTTGCAGAAGAATGAAGACCGTCTCCGTCACCCCGCCAGCCTCCTGTGCGCAGTGCGGCTCTCCGCTTCCGCCGCCGTGCGCGGTCGGCCGAACCCGCATCTACTGCCGCGAGCCTGCAAGAAGGCGGCGTACGAAGCCCGACGCTCCAAGCTCGAGGGTGCGGTGGTCGTGCAGGTTGTGGAGCGCATCGTCGTCCAGGAGCACGGCATCAACGAGTGCGTGCACCGGGTCCAGGCGTCGCCGGTCGCCGTGCGTCACGTGCTCAACGAGGCCGTGCGGTGATCGACGCCCGCACGCTTGTCAACGATCCAAAGTGGGAGCGGGCCTATCGCGCGGCCGAAGCAATCGAGCAGGCGCTGCACCAGCTGCGGATCCCGCGCTGGATCCGCCGGTAGCGGCCTGACGCCTCACCGACACGCTCACCGAGCGGCTCACAATGCGGAACTCGGTGTCCATTCGGGACCGCTCACGGGCTTGATGGAGCGCAAACGTCGAAGTCTGAAGGAGGTGCCTAGGTGGCACTACCCGCGCAGGCACGATCCCTCTACGACGTGGAGGGCGCGGCGGACTACCTCAACATTCCCGCGCGCTGGGTGGCCGATGCGGTCCGCGACGGGAGGATCCGACACGAGCGCTTCGGCAAGCACATCCGCTTCACCCGCGTGCACCTCGACGAGTTCGTCGCCGCCTGCGAGCAGCCCGTCACCGCCTCAGTCGCTCCCCTCCAACGCGACCGACGTCGATCGAGATTGTGATCGATCCCGGCTAGTCACACGGAAAGTCGGTCTTCGACGAGCGGTGCGGCCTCGTCGTCAACCGAAATCCTGGACCAACCCCGCATGCACAGCAGGGCGACGGCGTCGACAACCTCCTCGGTCGCGAACCGACCAGGTTCCAGGCCTCCACTCGCTCCAAGACGTGACTCAACTTCGGTACCTCCCCTGAGGCTCGGAGAGCCTCGGCGGCGACGAAGTGCACCGTCGCCGCGACCTCCGCTGAGGACGTGTCCATGCGAGCCATCAGATCAACGGTCCGCTCGACGGCATCCCGATACGGTTCCATTCGGTCTCTCACCTGGGCTACCGCGTCGGCGTAGGTCGGACCCACTTGCACTTCGAACATCTGGCCGCGCTTCGTCTCAACTGCCAGCCCATTGTTCTCAAGTTGGCCGATTCGACGCTTCAGATCCGAGCTGAACGAGCCGTACGAGCCATGCTCGAATGACAAGCCGGTCGCGACCCCGGCCTCGGTGGCGAAGTAGGAGAGCTTCTGGAACATGATCCGACCGACGGGCCAGTGGTACGGCTGACGCTGCAGGCGGTCGAGGACGGCGACAACCGCGACCCACTCTGGTGGCACCCTCGGCGTAGCACTCGGTTCAGCGTCCAGAAGTCGGAGTTGTGCCGAGTCAGTGGAGGCGCCCGCAGGTGCGTAGAGCTCGACGGGGATGTCCAGCCGCGAAGGTGCCTGACTAGCGTCGGCCCCACGACCTCCCACTCGAGTTGCCCGTTTCCGCACCCGAGCGGTGGGACGGCAATAGAGGTGATGCCCCACTCCTTGTAGTGCTGCTCCAGGTGCTCAAGCCCCGCCACAATGTCAGAGAGTTTGCTGACCGCGCGCCAATGTCCCTTGGTCGGGAAGTTCACGATGAGGTGGTCGGGCTCCTTGAAGACGTACGGCCGACCGAGCGCGACGTCGCCACGCTTACAACGCTCGACGTAGTCGTCGAACATGTCGGGGTAGCGCTTCTTGAACGCTAGGGCGATGCCCTTCCCCATCACGCCGACGTGTTCACGGTGTTGACGAGCGTCTGCTGCCGGGACTTGAGGAGGTCGCCAGTCACGACCCTGACGTTGCCAGTCTCAACCGAAGTAGACATGTGCGTTCACCTCCACTTCCCAGTCTGCAGCCAGCCGCCGACATTCCTGAGCCGCGGGGCACGCCATGTGTAGCAGCCGAGGATGTATCAGGCTGCACGACATCCGGCACCAGAACCTCGGCCTGGCGCTGGCGCTTCCGCTCCAGCTGCTCCCAGTAGTCATCGTGAGTCCACCACTCAGCGTAGACGCGTTCGGCATCGAGGTTCGCGAGCCGCCGGCGACGGGAAGAAGCGCGTCGGTCCATTCGCAGCGTTGCCGTCAGCAACGACCACACCTTCGAGGTCCAGTACCAACGGGGGACCCGGACAACGACAAGGTCGTCGTTGCGACGAGGCGCATCATGGCGTTGCGGCGTCGAAGTAGAGATTGACGTACTCATGCAGTGGTCGACCACCCGAACTCGCTTGCCAGCCCGATGGTCTTGTACCTCCTCCATAGCCACGGAGTCGTGCGACACCACAACCGCTCGGCGTGGCTCAAGAGGCCAAACGCAGCGATCGAAGCAAGGTTGGCCATCGGCGTCATGTGTGCAGCTCATCGACGACTGTGCGGTCCACCCCCACCTCCTTCTACGACCTGCAGCCTGCCAAACGCGAAATCACCCCCCTTCGGCCGGATCGTGCCGCCCGTCAGCGCCGTGTCGATGATCCCTGAGATCAGCTCGTCGCCCGCGGGCAGTAGATGGCCGTAGGTGTCGATCGTCGTGGTGATCGACTCGTGGCCGAGTCGGGCCTGGATGTGCGGGAGCGGAGCGCCGCCGGCGACCAGCCAGGCGACGTGCGTGTGACGCAGATCGTGGAATCGGAACGGCGCGATGCCTTCCTCCGCCAGCGCCTTCACCAGCTTGCGCCACACGTGGGTGTAGAAGTCGCCGTTGTGCAGCGGCAACCCGGTGCCGGCGTGGTGAAGACGAAGTCGTCGGCCGCTCTTGCCCTCGATCCGCACGAGCGAACACCTCGGCCACTGCCGGGGAGATCGTGATCGTGCGTCGCGACTTCGGAGTCTTCGGATTCCCGAGGTGGTGGTCGCGCATCGTGTGCTTGGGCCGCAGCTGCTTGGCCAGCCAACCCGGGGGTGTCGGTCGCGTCGTCCTCGCCGTTGCGCTTCCACGCCTTGTTGACCCGGATGGTGCGGTGGTCCAGGTCGACGTCGCCGACCCAGAGGCGCTCACCTCGCCGAACCGCAGGCCGGTACCGACCGCGACGCGTCAACAGGTCGCCGTGCGGCGCCGGCGAGCTCAGCACGCGCGGTCTCCAGCTCCCGCTCGGTCAGGAACCGCAGCTCCGGCCGGGACTGCTTCACCCGTGACTGCTTGGGAGCCGTGCCGATCGCCGGGTTGGCCGCGAGGTAGCCGCGCTTCACGGCGTAGGCGAAGACCCCGTGGATCAGGCCGTGGTAGTTCGCCTTGGTCTTCAGCGACCGGTCCCAGTCGATCAGCCAGTCCTTGAGGTCGGCCTCCGTGATCGCCGTGACCGGCTTGGTGAAGGCCAGCGACCCACGCACCCGGTCTCGCCGAGCACCTTCAGGTGGCCGAGGTAGCGCTTCCGCTGCCCGGGCGAGAGGTCGACGATCTGGCGGACGTACTCCTCGCCGATGTCCACGAACCGCGGCGGCGGCTTCAGCGGGTCGGCCTCGCCGCGCGGCCGCACGAAGCCCTCGCCCCTCACCCAGCCGTCCGGCCAGCGCTGGCCGGCGGCGTCGACCATCTTCTTGAAGCCGTCGCCCGCGCGAGGTTCTGCGCATCGCTGCCGGCGCCGAACGTCTCCGACTGGTAGGCGCCCTCGCGAGTGCCACCCAAGCCGCCAGACCACGCGCGCTGAGACGCCTCCGTCGCTGCGCTTCTTCTTCTCGATCCAAGCCATGACCAATCCCTCCGGTGAGGGCTGGTGCTACTCCCGTGCTACTCCTTCAAGCGCGCAGGACCCTCCTGGAATGGACAAAGCCCCAGGTCAATGACCTGGGGCTAGTCGTGCGCGAGGGGGGAGTTGAACCCCCACGTCCTTTCGGACACACGGACCTGAACCGTGCGCGTCTGCCTATTCCGCCACTCGCGCGTGAAGCGGGCCAAGGTTAGCCCAGCGCTCAGAGGGCGACCAAAACTCCGAGCCGGCAGAACAGAACGGCCTCGGATGGCGTCCATCAGGGCAAACGGGTACCCCGATACAGTCGTGGGCGACCGCCGACCGGTGCCCGTGACACCGCGGCTGGTTGTCATGCCATCAGGACAGCGAGCGGAAGGAGGCGAGATGGGCGGGCTGCAGCGGTTCGAGCAACGGCTGGAGAACCTCATCTCGGGTGCGTTCGCGCGGGCCTTCCGCTCCGCGGTCCAGCCCGTCGAGATCGCGGCAGCGCTCCAGCGCGAGTGCGACAACAACGCGCAGATCCTCAGCCGCGAGCGACGGATGGTGCCCAACGACTTCCACGTGGAGCTCAGCCAGGTCGACCTCGAGCGGCTGTCCCCCTACGACACCGCGCTCGCGGACGAGCTGGTCCACCAGGTCCAGGACCACGCCGACGCGCAGGGCTATGTGTTCCCCGGTCCGATCGCGATCGACTTCGAGGCCGCCGACGACCTCACGACCGGGCGGTTCCGGATCCGGTCCCGGGCCGTGGCACGCGTGCAGAGCAATGCCACCCACACGCAGGTACGCCGGGCGCGCGCGGTCCTCGAGATCAACAAGACCCGGCACCCCCTGCAACCGCCCGGGCTGGTGATCGGGCGCGGCACCGAGGCCGACGTCCGCATCAACGACCCCGGCGTGAGCCGTCGGCACATCGAGTTCGACGTGCGGACCGACGTCCGGCAGGGCAAGGACGACCTCAAGATCGAGGTCCGCGACCTCGGCTCCACCAACGGCATGCTCATCGACGGTCACAAGGTGACCAAGGCCGGCGTCCGCGACGGGAGCCAGGTGCGGATCGGCAACACCACGATGACCGTGCGGATCCTCGAGGAAGACGAGGACGACCCCTTCGGAGCCGAGTTCGGTGTCTGAGCTCACGCTGTTCCTGATCAGGGTCGCCTACCTGGCCATCCTGTGGATCTTCGTGCTCTCGGCGATCTCGGTGATCCGCTCCGACATGTTCGGCGCCCGGGTGCCCGAGGCCGCTCGAGGTGCCGAGGCCCGCAAGGAGCGGAAGTCAGGCAAGAAGGCCCCGCCCAAACGTCGCGGCAGCCCCACCCACGTCGTGGTGACCGAGGGTGGCAACGTCGGCGAGCGCGCCGAGCTCGACCAGGCGCCGATCCTGATCGGCCGCGGCAGCGACGCGGGGATCAAGCTCGACGACGACTACGTCTCGACCCGGCACGCCCGGATCGCGGCGTCCGGTGACCAGTGGTTCGTCGAGGACCTCGGCTCCACCAACGGCACCTACATCGGCACCGTCCGGATCACCCAGCCCACCACGATCACGCTCGGCACGCAGGTCCGCATCGGCAAGACGATCCTCGAGCTGAGGAAGTAGTGCGCCTCGATTACTCCGCGATCTCCGATGTCGGTCGCGTCCGCAAGGACAACCAGGACTCCGGGTACGTCGGCCCGCACCTCGTCGCCGTGTGCGACGGCGTCGGCGGCGCGGTCGGTGGTGACATCGCGTCCAGCACGGCGATCGCCCAGCTGCGCAAGCTCGAGGACAACCCGCCCGGTCCGGACACCTCCGAGAAGGAGCTGCTCGACCTGGTCAGCGGGGCGCTGCACCGGGCCCACGCCCGGATCGCCGAGCTGGTGGACGAGAACCCCTCGCTCAACGGCACCAGCACCACCGCCACCATCGCGCTCTTCGACGGGCAGCGGGTTGGCATGGGCCACGTCGGCGACAGCCGCGCGTACCTGTTCCGCGACGGCGAGATCAGCCAGCTGACCAACGACCACACCTTCGTGCAGACGCTGATCGACGAGGGGCGGATCACCGAGGCGGAGGCGCGGGTGCACCCGCACCGCAACCTCATCCTCAAGGCCATCGACGGCATCCACGACCTCGAGCCGGACCTGTTCGTGCTCGAGCTCAAGCCCCGTGACCGGCTGCTGCTGTGCAGCGACGGTGCCAGCGGCGTGCTCGACGCCGGGCGGCTCGCCGACATCCTGTCCAGCGGCTCGCCCGACTACGCCGCCGTCGAGCTGGTCCGCGCCAGCCTCGAGGCCGGCAGCTCCGACAACGTCACGTGCCTGGTCGCCGACGCGGTCGAGAGCTCGGCGGACGGCGGCCCCGACGACCCCACCACCCACGCCGCTCCGCTGCTGGTCGGTGCCGCTGCCGACATGAAGGCCCGCCGTACCCGCGCGGCCAAGGCTGCACCCAGGACGACCAGCCTGTTCCGCGGCCACCGCGCCGGAGACACCGGCGAGCTCGAGCCGGTGCGCGCCGAGATCCCCGACGACCTGCCGTTCGCGATCAACAGCGACCCGATCCAGGACCCAGAGGCGGCCCGGTACGCGCCGCGCGCGCCCGGGCGGTTCACCTGGCTGAGCCGGCTGCTCGGCGTCGCGGTCCTCGTGGGCGTCCTCTGGGTGATCGCCGCTGTCGCATGGGCGTGGAGCCAGGACCAGTACTACGTGGGCGAGCAGGACGGCACCGTCGTGATCTACCGCGGCCTCGACGCCTCGCTCCCGGGTCTCGACCTCTCCAAGCCCTACGAGACCACCAACGTCGAGCTCGACCGGCTCTCCGACTTCGAGGCCCAGAAGGTCCGCGAGGGGATCGACGCCAGCAGCCTGGCCGACGCCCACACCACGGTGGAGAACCTCGCCGAGAAGATGAGTGCCGCCGGCAGCGGGCCCACCGAGTCAGGGGGAGCCTCCTGATGTCCCAGACCGGTTTCGTCATGGGGTTCGTGCACCGGCGCCGCCGGGGCGCGGAGCTGTTCCTGCTCGTGCTGGCACTCGCCGTCGGCATCGGTGCGTACGCCGCCGTCGGCGTCGGCGTCCAGGGCGAGGTCCCGCCCGACATCATCGGCTACGGCGCCGGGCTCGCCGCGCTGGCGATCGCCGCTCACGTCGTGGTCCGGCTGGTGGCGCCGTACGCCGACCCGGTGCTGCTCCCGGTCGTCACCGCCCTCAACGGACTGGGCCTCGCGGTCATCCACCGCCTCGACCTCGTCTACGAAGACAACCCCCTCAAGCCCCAGGGTCTGCCGCACAAGCAGCTGATCTGGATGACGATCGGCGTGGCCCTCTTCGTGCTCACCCTGGTGCTGCTGCGCGACCACCGCGTGCTGACCCGGTTCACCTACACCAGCGGGCTGGGCGCGATCGTGCTGCTCCTGCTCCCGCTGGTGCCCGGCCTCGGCGACACCATCAACGGCGCCAAGATCTGGATCAGCGTCGGCCCGTTCAGCTTCCAGCCCGGCGAGGCCGCCAAGGTGCTGCTGGTCGTCGCGTTCGCCGGCTACCTGGTGCTGCACCGTGATGCGCTCGCGCTGGCCGGCCGCCGGGTGGCCGGCATCGACCTCCCCCGCGGGCGCGACCTGGGCCCGATCCTGGTGATGTGGCTGATCAGCCTCGGCATCCTGGTCTTCCAGAAGGACCTCGGCTCGAGCCTCCTCTTCTTCGGCCTGTTCCTGGTGATGCTCTACGTCGCCACCGAGCGGCCCGGCTGGCTCGTGGTCGGGACCCTGCTGTTCTTCGGTGGCGCGGCCTTGGCCTACCAGCTGTTCGGCCACGTCCAGGACCGCGTCAACTTCTGGCTCGACCCGATGACCTACTACGACCAGTCCCCCGGCAGCGGCCAGATCGTGGAGTCGCTGTTCGGCATGGCCTGGGGTGGGCTGATCGGCCGCGGCTTCGGCGGCGGCAGCCCGGAGCGGGTGCCGTTCGCGGAGTCCGACTTCATACTCAGCGCCATCGGTGAGGAGCTCGGGCTGACCGGCGTGATCGCGGTCGTCCTCTGCTACGGCCTGATCGTCGAGCGGGCCCTGCGCGCGGCGCTGATCTGCCGCGACGGGTTCGGCAAGCTGATGGCCACCGGCCTGGCCGCCGTCCTCGCGCTCCAGGTGTTCGTGGTGATCGGCGGCGTGACGCGCCTGATCCCGCTCACCGGCCTCACCACGCCGTTCCTGTCGTACGGCGGCTCGTCCCTGGTCGCCAACTGGGTGATCGCCGCGCTGCTGCTGCGCATCTCCGACCAGGCCCGCCGCCCGGTGCCGGACCTCTCGACCGTGACGACGACAGCCACGAGGACGAGCAGACCACCCAGGTGGTGAGGCTCTCGTGAACAAACCCATCCGCACCATCGCGATCTTCTGCCTGATGCTGTTCGTCGCGCTGATGATCAACGCCACCTGGCTGCAGTACTGGAAGTCCGACGACTACGACAAGGACCCGCGCAACCGGCGGGTCATCGAGGCGGCGTACTCCCGCGAGCGGGGCGCCATCCTGGTCGGCCGGGAGCCGGTCGCCGAGAGCAACCCGTCCGACGACGAGTACGACTTCCTGCGCACCTACACCGAGCCGTTCAAGTACGCCCACGAGACCGGCTTCTTCTCCTTCTACAGCCAGACCGGCATCGAGCAGAGCCAGAACGAGGTGCTCTCCGGCGACGACGACGTGCTCTTCGTCAACAAGCTGGTCGACCTGCTGTCCAACAAGTCCGGCAAGGGCGGCAACGTCGTGCTCACCCTCGACCGCGAGGCGCAGGACGCCGCGTACGAGGGGATCGACGGGCTGCCCGGTGACGTACAGGCCTCGGTGGTGGCGATCGAGCCGAGCACCGGCAAGATCCTGGCGATGGCCTCGCTTCCGAGCTATGACCCCAACAAGCTCGCCTCCCACGACTTCACCGCAGTCGGGCAGACCTACGACGTGCTCAACCAGGACCCGTCCGAACCGCTGCTCAACCGGGCCATCCAGACCACGCTGCCACCGGGCTCGACGTTCAAGCTGGTGACCGCCGCGGCCGCCATCGAGAGCGGCAAGTACGACGCCCAGAGCGAGGTGCCCGGCGGCCCGACGTACCAGCTGCCCCAGACGACCGGCAGCTCCGGCCTGATCGACAACGGCGGTCGCGACTGCGGCTCCGACAAGATCCCGTTCACCCAGGCGCTCGCCCAGTCGTGCAACACCACCTTCGCCCAGCTCGGCGTCGAGCTGGGCGGGGAGGCGCTGCGCGAGCAGGCCGAGAAGTTCGGCTTCAACACCAACTACCTCGAGGACATCAGGCCGCAGGCGATCTCCCGGTTCCCCGAGGACGCGACCGAACCCGAGGCCGGCCAGTCGGCGATCGGCCAGTTCGAGGTGCAGGCCAGCCCGCTGCAGATGGCCATGGTGGTCGCGGGGATCGCCAACCAGGGCGTGGTGATGCGCCCCTACCTCGTCGACTCCATCCAGTCCGCAGAGCTCGAGACGCTGAAGCAGACCGAGCCCGACGAGCTGTCCCAGGCCATCTCGGCGGACACCGCCGACCAGGTGACCCAGCTGATGGTCGAGACCGTCGAGAACGGCACCGCGTCTCCCGGCGCGGTCCCCGGTGTCACGGTGGGGGGCAAGACGGGCACCGCGCAGAGCGGCGACCCCGAGGTGCCGCCCTACGCATGGTTCGTCGCGTTCGCACCTGCCCAGGACCCCGAGGTCGCGGTCGCGGTGATGATCCAGTCGGCGGGCATCGAGCGCGGCGAGATCGCCGGCGGCACCTACGGCGGCCCGATCGCCAAGGCAGTGATGGAGGCGGTGATCAAGTGAGCGACGCAGGAGGCGGCACCTCAGGCACCGAGCGCTGGGTGGACGACCAGCACCGCTATCGCTATGAGTCCCGGATCGCGACTGGTGGCATGGGCGAGGTGTGGCGCGCCACCGACACCGCGCTGGGCCGGGTGGTGGCGGTCAAGGTGCTCAAGAGCGAGTACGCCGACGACCCGTCGTTCCGGTCCCGGTTCGAGACCGAGGCCCGGCACGCCGCCTCGCTGCACCACCCCGGGGTCGCCTCGGTCTACGACGTCGGCGAGTCGGTGGTGCTCGGCGCGGCCGACGGGTCTTCGGTACCCCGGCCGTTCCTGGTCATGGAGCTGGTGGACGGGCAGCCGCTCTCGGCCCTGCTGCGGGGCGGCCGGCCGCTGGACCCGGACGTGGTCCGGGACCTGATGGCCCAGGCCGCCGATGCGATCGGCGCCGCCCATGAGGCCGGGATCGTGCACCGCGACGTGAAGCCGGCCAACCTCCTGGTCACCCCCGAACGGCAGATCAAGATCACCGACTTCGGCATCGCTCGCGCCTCCGACGGTCTCGGCCTCACCGGGACCGGCCAGGTGATGGGCACCCCGCAGTACCTCTCCCCCGAGCAGGCGCGCGGCAACACCGCCACCCCGGCGTCCGACGTCTACGCGCTGGGCGTCGTCGCCTTCGAGTGCCTCGCTGGGCACCGGCCGTTCGACGCCGAGTCGCCCGTGGCGACCGCGCTGTCCCACCTCAACGACCCGGTGCCGGACCTGCCGCCGGACGTCCCGGGCGACCTGGCCGCCGTCGTCCGCAGGGCGATGTCGAAGGACGCGTCCCAGCGGTATGCCAACGGCGCCGCTTTCGCCGCCGCGCTGCGCGACCCGTCGGCCGGCGTCGAGACGGAGTTCGTGCCGGTGCCACCTGTCTCGGAGCGCACCCAGGTGCTCAGCACCCCGCCCCAGCCGGCGCCGGCCCTCCCGCCCGACCCGGCGCCGACCCCGGTCGCCGACGGCCCCACTCACGTGGACCGCCGGCGGAGCCCCTGGCCGGTGGTGCTGCTGGTGCTCGGGCTGGTCGCCGCCGTCGTGCTGATCCTGTGGCTGGCGCTCAGGGACAACGGTGACAGCCCTGACCCGGGCGGCACCGACTCGAGCACGCCGACCAGCTCGGCCCCGACCACCGAGGAGACGTCCAGCGAACCCTCCAGCTCCGAGCCGGCGACGGTGGAGATCGACCAGGGCGACTACGTCGGCCGCGACGTCGACGAGGTGGTCGCCGACCTGCGGGCCCTGGGGCTGGACCCCGAAACTCAGCCGGTGGACAACCCCGGCGACAAGGAGGCCGACACCGTCAAGTCGGTGTCCCCGACCAACGGGCTGTCCGAGGGGGACACCGTCACAGTGGAGTACTACCGCGAGGCGGAGCCGACCTCTGAGCCGCCGTCAAGCGACACCAGCTCGCCGTCGTCCACGCCCTCCGAGAGCTCGAGCGCGCCGGCCACTCCCTCCGACTCGGCCTCGCCGGCCCAGGACGCCCAGACGCCGTCGAGCTCGGCCTCGAGTGCGGGGGTGTCGCCATGAGCGAGAACCCGCCCATCCCACCGGTGGACCCGTCGAGCCCGCCCGCCACCGGACTGGTCGGCGGCCGATACGAGCTCGGCGAGCTGCTGGGCCGCGGAGGCATGGCCGAGGTGCGGAAGGGTCACGACACCCGGCTCGGGCGGGTCGTCGCGATCAAGCGGCTGCGGACCGACCTGGCCAGTGACACGACGTTCCAGGCCCGGTTCCGGCGCGAGGCGCAGAGCGCCGCCTCCCTCAACCACCCGGCGATCGTCGCGGTCTATGACACCGGCGAGGAGGCACCCTCGGCCGACGGCACCGCCGTCCCCTACATCGTCATGGAGTTCGTCGCCGGCCGCACCCTGCGCGACATCCTCCGCGAAGGGCGCAAGATCCTGCCCGAGCGGGCCCTGGAGATCACCAGTGGCGTGCTGGCGGCGCTCGACTACAGCCACCGGGCCGGGATCATCCACCGCGACATCAAGCCCGGCAACGTGATGCTCACCCCGAGCGGCGACGTCAAGGTCATGGACTTCGGCATCGCCCGCGCGATGAGCGACTCCAACACGATGACCCAGACGGCCGCGGTGGTCGGCACCGCGCAGTACCTCTCCCCCGAGCAGGCGCGCGGCGAGACCGTGGACTCGCGCTCCGACGTCTACTCGGCCGGCTGCCTGCTCTACGAGCTGCTCACCGGACGACCGCCGTTCGTCGGCGACAGCCCCGTTGCGGTGGCCTACCAGCACGTGCGTGAGCAGGCCCGGCCGCCGTCGGACCACGACACCGATCTGCCCCCGGCGGTCGACGCGATCGTCATGAAGGCCTTGGCCAAGCGGCTCGAGGACCGCTACCAGTCGGCCGCCGCGATGCGCAGCGACATCGAGCGCTACCTGGCCGGCCGGCCGGTGCAGGCCCAGGTGCCGGCGCGGTCCGCCCCGCCGCCGCCGATCGACCCCCCACCGCACGACACCACCACGGTCCGGCCACCGCTGCCGCCGGAGGAGTACGCCGAGCCAGGTGAGCGCCGCGGGCCGCGCACCAGCGTCCTCGTGCTGCTCGTGCTGTTGATCATCGCGCTGATCGCGGGAGCCTGGCTGGCACTGCGCAGTGACCTGTTCGAGTCCCCGCCGGAGCAGGTGCAGGTGCCGAACCTCATCGGGATGACCGAGGACGACGCCCGCGAGGCGATCGGCGACGCCGGGCTGACCGTGGACGAGCCGCCGGACTTCCAGCCCGACGAGACCGCGCCGTCTGGGGAGGTCCTCGACCAGGAGCCGAACCGGGATCAGTACGTCGACCCGGGAACCTCGGTCCACCTGACCGTCTCCGCGGGGCTGCCGCAGGTCGAGGTGCCTTTCCTCATCGGGGCGACCCAGGACGAGGCCCGCGACCGGCTGCGCACCGCCAAGCTGGCGCCCGACTTCGCGAGCGAGGAGTCCGACGAGCCCCAGGGCCAGGTCCTCGAGACCAGCCCGCCGGGCGGCGAGTCGGTGGCCCAGGGCAGCACGGTCGTGGTGACGATCAGCAAGGGTCCCAAGGAGGTGCCCGATGTGGTCGGGCTCAACAGGTCCGACGCGATCAAGCAGATCGTCGACGCCGGCTTCGAGTACGACATCCGTGCCGACCCGGCGTCCACCGAGCCGCGCGGCACGGTGACCGACCAGCTGCCGCCCGGTGGCGAGCCGCACGACCAGGGCACGGTGGTCACGCTGTTCGTGTCGACCTACGAGCCACCGCCCCCGCCGCCGCCCACCGAGACGACCCCGCCGCCGACCGAGACGCCCTCCGAGCGGGTCAGTCGGCCGCCTGCCCGCTCGGCAGGATCGGGGTCGCATAGGAGAGGTCCAGCAGGCCGTCGTACGCCGGCGCGCTGATGTTGTCCTCGAGGTCGAGCTCCCAGCCGACCGCGATCGCCGGGTCGTCGGACTGCTCCCGGTAGACCTGCAGGTAGCGATCGTCCGAGATCGCGGTGGTGAGGTCTCCGACGTCGCCGACCGCCTCGATCACGTAGGGCTGGGGGTAGGGCACGCCCTGGAGCATCACCGAGTTGCCCTCGCACTTGATCCCGGTCGTGGTCACGACCCGCTGGCCCTGGATGACCACCGCCGTCGCGCCGCCCTTCCACATCGCGTTGACCACGGCCTGGATGTCCTGCTGGTGCACGACGAGCAGCTTCTTGTCGCCGGTGGCTGCGTCGATCACGTCATCCGGAGCATCGGACAGGGTGACCGCGACGCCCGGACCCTCGCGCTCGGTCAGCCCGGCCGGGCCCTCGAGCTCGGCCACCTGCTCCCGGTAGCGGCGCACCGCGTCGTCGTCGACCTGGTCGGTGAGCTCGCGGACCTCCTGGGTCAGCTCGGCGACCCGCTCCTGCAGGCGGGCCACGCGGTCGGCTTCGGCGTCGGTGAGCGCGGCGAGGTCGTCGTACCGTCCCGGCCGCAGGTCGGTGCCCTGGCTGGACTCGGCGCTCACCACGAACAGCACGCCGCCGAGGAGCACCACCACGAGCGTGGCGACCCGCCACCACCTGCTGGGCCGCTCGTCCACGTTGACTAAGGTAGCCGCGTGTCGAGGATGAAGGCTCGTGACCCACTGTCGTCACTAGACCCCGGCCGGGGACCGATGGTCACGCCCCGCTCGATCCTGGCCCTGCTGCTGCTCGTGGGCGGGATCGCCTGGATCGTCTACTACTACACCGGCGTGCGTCCCGGCCCCGACGACCTCGACCCGAAGACGTTCAAGCCCGTCTACAGCGGCATCGACTTCTTCGGTGACCTGAAGAAGTGGAACTACGTGATCGGGATCGGCGCGTTCCTCCTCGGACTGGTCGTCGCCGCACACCCCTCGACGCCGCTGGGCCGTGGCCGCGGCGTCGTGGTCGGCATGCTCGGCTGCTTCCTCATCGGCCTGCTGTGGATCTGCGTCTACTACGTGATGAGCGGCGCGAGCTGGGCCGACAAGGTGCCGGTCCTCAACGACCTCGGCCAGTACAACCTGGTCGTCGGGATCGGCTTCATGGCGGTCGGTTTCACCTACGCCACCCGCTGGGAGTAGCACGACCTCGGTGGTTCCCAGCTCGCGAATACACAGCTGTGCAGAAGCCTGTGGAGAACTACACCCGTGTAGTTCTGGTCAGCCGAGGTTGATCGAGCGGGCGACGATCGCCGCTGCGATGAGCAGGCCCACCGCGGCCATGCCGAGCACCTGGATGGCAGTACGCCGGGGCCCGCGCGGCGCGTAGACGAGGATCGCGCCGATCGCGGTCCCGCCGAGGAAGCCGCCGACGTGGCCCTGCCACGAGATGCCGGCGAGCACGAACGTGATCACGAAGTTGATGCCGATCCAGGTCAGGATCCCGCGCACGTCACCGCCGACCTTGAGGGCGACGATCGCGAGCGCGCCCATCAGGCCGAAGATGGCGCCCGAGGCGCCGATGGTGCCGCCCGTCGTGTACTCCGGACCGGCCCAGTAGACCAGCGCCGATCCGGCCAGCCCGGAGAGGAAGTAGAGGGCCAGGAACCGCGCCCGGCCGATCACCATCTCCAGCTGGGGCCCCAGGAACCACAGCGCCAGCATGTTGAAGCCGATGTGCAGCACCTGGACGTGGGTGAACATCGAGGTGACCAGCTCCCAGTAGGCGCCGTCGACCACCCCCGGCAGCAGTAGTCCGCCGTCGGGGCAGGACAGTCCTTGCGCGTTGTCCGACGCGCCGGGAACGAAGCAGATGCCCTGGGTCCGCAGGGCCAGGTAGTCGAGCAGCCGGCTGCCGTTGCCACCGGTGGCCATGATCGCGATCCAGACCGCGGCGTTCAGCGCGATCAACACACCGGAGGTGACCGACGCGTCGCTGGGCCGCAGCCCGCCGTACGCCGTCCGCCCGGACCGCGTCGACTTGGCACCCTCGGCCACGCAGCTGGGGCACTGGAACCCGACCGCCGCCGGGCGCATGCAGTCCGGGCAGATGATCCGGTCGCAGCGCTGGCAGCGGATGTGGGCCTCGCGGTCGGGGTGCCGGTAACACGTCGGCACCTCCGTGTCCGGAGACGGTGGGGGCGTGGCCTGGCTCAGTTGTCAGTCCCCGACGATCTCGACGTTGTTGATGATCACGGGGTCCTTCGGCCGGTCGCCCGGGCCGGTCTCGGTCTTCCCGATCGCGTCGACCACGTCTCGCGAGCTCTGGTCGGCCACCTCGCCGAAGATCGTGTGCTTGCGGTTCAGCCACTCGCACGGGCCCACCGTGATGAAGAACTGCGAGCCGTTGGTGCCCGGGCCGGCGTTGGCCATGGCCAGCAGGTAGGGCTTGTTGAAGACCAGCTCGGGGTGCGGCTCGTCCTTGAACGTGTAGCCCGGCCCGCCGGTGCCGGTCCCGAGCGGGCAGCCGCCCTGGAGCATGAAGCCCTCGATCACCCGATGGAAGGTGAGACCGTCGTAGAACGGGCCGCTGCGCCCGTTGCCGGCGTCGTACTTCTTCTCGCCGGTGGCCAGCCCGGTGAAGTTCGCGACCGTCTCCGGCGCGTGGTTCGGGAACAGGTTGACGGTGATGTCGCCCCTGTTCGTCTTCAAGATGGCCTGTGGCTCTGCCATGCCTGCCCTTCCGGGTTGTACGACGGTCGGTGGTCAACTGCCGCGTCAGTGGGTACCGCCTTCGCGGACCAGTTTGTGTGCCCGTCGATCCTCGCACGGGTCGCAAACCGGACCGCACTGGCCGCCCCCGACGGCAACGTGGTCGAATGTCATGACCGCTCGTCGGACCCGTTGGAAGAGGAAGACGCATGGCACTCAGGAAGAAGAAGTCCCTGCTCGACCAGGCCGCGGACTACGTCGACACCGTCCGCCCACAGGTGGAGTCGGCCGTGTCGTCGGCCCTCGACGCCGTGGAGGACTTCTACGAGAAGACCGCGCGGCCTGCGCTCCTGGACGCGAAGGACAAGGCCGGCCCGACGCTGGCGGACGCCCGGGACAAGGCGGCGCCCTATGTCGCCGAGGCCCGCGACCGCGCCGCTGCTGCCCTCGCCGACGCCCGCGACAACGCCGGTCCCGCGCTGGCAGACGCCCGGGACAAAGCGGCGCCGCTGGTCGCCCAGGCCAAGGATGCCGCCGACGCCCGGGTCGCGAAGCTTCGCGGCGAGGAGAAGAAGAAGGGCAGCAAGCTGAAGAAGCTGGCGTTCTTCGCGGCCCTCGCGGGGGCGGTCGGGTTCGTGGCCAAGAAGCTGCAGGGCAGCGGCCAGGCCGACAACTGGCAGTCGTCCTACGTGCCGACCCCGGCGCCTGCGCCGGTCGCGGATGACGCCGGTGCCGCGGGCCCTGACGAGGCGCTCTCGGACGCGGCGGACGAGCCGCACGCGGCGACCACCCCCGACGACCCGGCCGAGGTCGTCGACCTCGACACTGCCGTCGAGGACGCGCCCAAGAAGAAGTAGCCGGCGGCCCGGATCAGGCCGGGCGGTTCTCGTCGATCCAGCCGTCGATCCGCTCCCACCAGCCGAACAGCCAGTCGATCCGGTCCTCCCGGTCGGGCGGGATCTCGACGCGCGGGACCCGCCACCAGCGCATCACGATCTGCTTGTCCATCGGCAGCTCGCGCCACACGTCGCCCACGGTGAGCAGGTGGTCGAGTCCGGTGTGCGCGACCAGGACGACGTCGGCCTCCGGGGCGGCATCGAGTGCGGCCAGGAAGCCACCAGGCCGGGGCGCCAGCACGTTGGTCATCGCCTCCGCCCTCGCTGCCATCCGTTCCAGCCCCAGCTTGCGCAGCCGCGCGATCGCGCGGTCGCGCCGCTTCTCGGTGAAGTTGCCCCCCTCCGGGAAGATCACGAACGCGTCGTTCTCGTCGAGGTCGGTGGCCAGCTCGGCGATCTGCGACTCCAGGTCCTCGCCCTCGGCCGGGTTGGGGGAGATGAACCGCGCGGGTAGCCGACGCAGCAGCACGTCGATCGCCGGGTCCCACTGCAGCGTGTCCTTGAGGACCACACGCGGCTCACGGTTGTACCAGTACATGAGTGCGTGGATCAGCGTGAACGAGTCGCCCGGCCCCGCGTGCCGGCAGCAGACCAGGAGCGGCTGGCCCGGGTGGGCATCTGGAGCCGGCCCCTCGGTCGTGATGTCGAGCCTGAGCACCCGCTTCGCCTCGCGGAACAGCACCCACATCACGCCCTGCACCAGGTCGTAGTGGAGGCCCTGCCAGTACGGCGAGCGCACCCGACGGCTGCCGCCCGCCGCCAGCCAGTAGCCGAACATCACCACGAGCATGAGCGAGTCGATGGTCACGTAGAGGACGAAGATCCAGAGCAGCCTCAGCGCCCGCCAGCGGCCGGGAAGCAGCGGTGACAGCGCCGCTGCGCCGACCAGCCAGAGCGGCAGCAGCACCCAGAGCAGCGTGGTCACTGCGATGACGGCCGACGCGGTGAACAGCCGACGCACCTGCCGCCTCACAGATGGTCTTCCAGGTAGGCCACCGAGGCCTCGTAGGTCGCGTCGATCCGCTCCTGGACGCCGGAGAAGTCCCGGGTGCCGAGCAACGTGTCGTCGCGTTCCGAGGTACCTCGGACCGGCAGCACGTGGCACTCGACGCCGGGCGGCAGCTCGGCCAGCTCCCGGACGAACCGGTGCCGGCGCGCGATCTCGAAGGAGACCCGAGCGACCTGCCAGGGTCGCGTCGGCGGCTTGAGCGGCCGGTCGAACCTGCCGACCTGGAGCACGAACACGCGGGTGGCGCCGAGCTCCACCGCCCGGCCGAGCGGGATCGAGTTCACGATCCCCCCGTCGAGGAAGTGCTCGTCGCCGACCTTGGCCGGCGGCAGCAGCCCGGGTACGGCGGCACTGGCCATCACCGCGTCCACGACCCGGCCGGTGCTGAACCAGTGTTCGGCGGAGCGCTCGATGTTGGCCGCACAGACCTGGAACCGCACCGGCAGCTCCTCGAACGTCACGTCGCCGAGCGCATCGGCCAGCCGCTGGCGCAGCGGCTCGGCGGACCAGATGTGGGTGCCGGACGAGACGGCGCGCCGGACCGTCCGCCACGGGCGGTCGCCGTACCCGGCCTCCCGCCCGGTCCCGGCCGACTGCCAGAGGTCGGTGAGCCGCTCGACGACGCCCAGATCGGGCTGGCGCGCGACCATGGCGCCGTTGAACGCCCCGATGCTGGTGCCGAGCACCAGGTCCGGCACCAGGTCACGCTCGAGCAGCGCCCGCAGCATCCCGACCTCGACGGCACCGAGCACGCCGCCGCCGCCGAGGACGAAGGCGGTGGTCATCAGGTGGTCATCAGGTAGCGGGTTCGAGCTCGGGGTTCTCGGCCCGGAACTTCTGCACGACCCGGTGCTCGACCCAGAAGATCAGCAGCGGCACCAGACCGGCGACCAGGGCGAGGATCGTGAATCCGATGGTCCACCCGGCCCTGCGCGCGAGGATGAACGCGACGATCACGTAGACGGCGAAGACCCAGCCGTGGAGCAGCCACACGATGCTGGCGTCCTCGCCGAACTGCTGCAGCGTGCTGCCCTCGGTGGCGAGGTACTTCAGGGGCAGGGCGACCAGTGCGCCGAACGCCAGCAGGATCCCGACCACGTAGGCCAGTACCCGGTACGTCGCGAGGAGTCCTGTCACATCGTCACGGTATCCGGCTGGGTGTCCTCCTCGGCCACCTCGTCCGGGTCCGGGGCGAGCTGCTCGCTGACCCACCGCCGCCAGATCAGCACCACGAAGGCGCCGAAGAACCACCACTCGACCGCGTAGAAGAAGTTGCGCACCGCCGTGAACCGTCCCACCTCGGGCAGCGCCTCGAGATCCGCCGCCGGGAGGCCCCCGACACCGTCCTGGGCGATGGCGTAGGCGCCGTACAGGTCCTGGTCGACGTGCTGGACGATGTCGGCGATCCGCAGCTGCGGGAGTACGTCGTCGCTCGGGTCGTCGTCCCGGGCGCCGGTGCCCTCCGGGGGTTGGAGCCAGCCGACCACGGCGACCGAACCCTCGGGCGGTGCCGGAGCACCTTGCGGATCGGCGACCCAGCCGAGCACGACCGGCAGCGCCGGCGCGCTCACCTCGTCGCCGATGGCGAGCGGGGTGACCATCCAGAACCCGTCCCGACCCTGGTGCTCGCGGCCGGAGACGAAGACGGTCCCGTCTGCCAGCCAGGTGCCGGCGAGCTTGACCGGCTGCCCCACCGACCGGCCCGGGAACGGGTCGTCGGGCCCGAGCACGTCGGCCAGCGGCACGGGCTCGGACCGGGTGAGGTCGCGCGCCTCGTCGGCGCGCCGGGCCTGCCACGCGTCGAGCTGCCAGAGCCCCAGGACCACCGTGCCGGCCACCAGGGCCAGAGCCAGCAGGTGGCCCGGCCACAGGCGCGGGGCAAGGGTGGCGGGCACGCCTCAAGCATGCCCGCCACCGCGCTGGATCGGACTAGACGGTCACCGTGGCGCCGTAGGCGCTGTAGGGGCCCGTCCCGATTGCGTTGGTCGCCCGCACGCGGCACCGCACCTGGTGCCCGGCCTGGAACCCGCCGAATGCATACGGGCTACTTGTTGTCGCCCTCGATCTCGACACCCCGGTCGTGAGGTCCACGCACTGCACCGTGTAGCCGGTGATCGGGCTGCCGCCGTGACCGCCCGAGGTGAACGCCACTGACACCGCACCCGTCATCGGCGTCGTGCTGTTCACCGTGGGTGCGAGCGGCGCTGTCGCGGGCGGGATCGTCACGGTCGCGCCGTACCCGCTGTAGGGACCCGTCCCAATGGCGTTGGTCGCCCGCAGCCGGCACTTCACCTGGTGCGCAGCCAGGAACCCGTCGAACCTGAACGGGCTGCCCGACGCCGCCCGCGACCTCGACACCCCAGTCGTGACATCGATGCACTGCACCGTGTAGCCGGTGATCGGGCTGCCGCCGTCACCACCCGAGGCGAACGCCACCGTCACCGCTCCCGGCGAGGGCGTCGTGCCGTTCACCGTGGGTGCGAGCGGAGCCGTCGCAGGCGGGATGGTCACCGTCGCGCCGTACCCGCTGTAGGGACCCGTCCCAATTGCGTTGGTCGCCCGCAGCCGGCACTTCACCTGGTGCCCAGCCAGGAACCCGTCGAACCGGAACGGGCTGCCCGACGCCGCCCGCGACCTCGACACCCCGGTCGTGACATCGATGCACTGCACCGTGTAGCCGGTGATCGGGCTGCCGCCGTCACCACCCGAGGCGAACGCCACCGTCACCGCACCCGGCGAGGGCGTCGTGGCGTTCACCGTGGGTGCGAGCGGAGCCGTCGCAGGCGGGATGGTCACCGTCGCGCCGTACCCGCTGTAGGGACCCGTCCCAATGGCGTTGGTCGCCCGCAGCCGGCACTTCACCTGGTGCCCAGCCAGGAACCCGTCGAACCGGAACGGGCTGCCCGACGCCGCCCGCGACCTCGACACCCCGGACGTGACATCGATGCACTGCACCGTGTAGCCGGTGATCGGGCTGCCGCCGTTGCTACCCGGCGCGAACGCCACCATCACCGCACCCGGCGACGGGGTCGTGCTGTTCACCGTGGGCGCACCCGGCGCCGTCCCGGAGGGAGCCACGATCTGCGTCGTCAAATCCTGGGAATGGGTCGGGAAGCCGGTCGCCGCCACCGTCAGCTTGTTGGTCGTGAAGACCTCGTTGCCGATGTGGACGTCATCCACAGTCCAGCCGGTCACGTCGATCGAGTCGTCGCTGCCGGTGCGGAACCGCACCAGGATGCTCTGCCCGACGTACGACGCCAGGCTGGCCACCGACCTGACGTACGGCGAGGACCCGGTGAAGGCCTGGCGGCCAGCGAGCGGGTTGCTGCAACAGGAGCTGATGGTGCCGTTGTAGCCGTTCTGGCTGAAGTCCGCCGCCGCGAGACCGGTCCACGAGCTGCCGCCGTTGGTCGAGACCTCGACCACGCCGCCGTCGTAGCCGGACTCCAGGCCGCGGCTGTGCCAGAAGGACAGCTGGTCGCCAGCGGCCACGGTCACCGGCGACGCCATCCTGAGGTACTGGTCGGAGACCACGTCAGGATCGGAGGAGAACGCCGCGTGGGTGGGGCTGTGCGGACCCGTCGTGGTCAGCGACCAGTCGAAGGTGCCCGCCCCGTGGGTGGCGACCCAGTTCGACAGGTTCGGCTCGAAGTCGTCCTCGAACTTCACAGTCGTGAACGGCGAGGAGTCGATCGCGACCCGGAGCTCGCAGTCCCTGGTCGTTCCGACCGCCATGGTTCCGATCGGGAAGGTGACCGTCTCGGTCCCGGCGTTGTAGGTGCCACCGCAGTTGGCCGACCCGGGGACGTAGGTTGCGTGGTCGCCGACCTCGCTGGTCACGCTCACACCATTGACCGCGCCGGCCGCCGTGCTCTCCAGGTGCAGGTCGTAGGTCAGCTGCTGGCCGGCCGGGACCGGGCTCGGCGTAACCGTGGCGGTTAGCGCCACCCCGTTGCAGGAGGGTGGCAGGTCGAACGCCTCGGTGCCGTCCGCGACACTGCTGGAGGAGCCCTGCATGGCGCTGAAGCCGAGGCCACGCCTGGCGAAGGCGCCCCAGATCAGGCACTGGTTGGCCCCGCCGTTCGCGGCCACGTCGGCGTCGAGGATGGCGTCGCGAGCGTCGACGAAGCCGGGGCTGCACGGCTGGAGCTTCATGCCGTCCATGACCAGCTGCAGCGACATGGTGTTGCCGGCGTTGCCGGTGACCAGATTCGCGTCGAAGCCGTGCTCGTCGATCAGGGCGTAAGTCATATCCCAGAGCATCGCGGCCCAGACCGAGCCCACGCCGTGCGGGATGGCCGCGGTCTTGATGCTGTCGTAGGTGTGCGGGTTGATCGCCATGTCGGTGCTGTAGCGGAACGCGCGGATGCCCGGTCCTGTCGGCGCTTCGTTCAGCGCGTAGGTCCCGATGCCGCGTCCTCCGGCCGGCTCGGTCCCGGTGGGCATGGTCAGCATGTAGGCGAGGTAGTCGCTCCAGCCCTCGCCGGCCTGCTCCTCGTTGTTGAGGCAGTTGACGCTGGAGCCGGTGAGGCGGTTGGACACGCCGTGGCCGAACTCGTGCAGGATGATCCCGTTGTCGAGGTCGCCGTCCCGGTCGGGCGTGGCGTCCGTCCAGATGTACATCTGCATCCGTGGTTCCTGGCCGTCGGGCGGAGTGGCGAAGTTGGCGTTGTCGGTGCCGCCCCCGTCTTGCGCTTCGCCGTTGATCGAGTCGTTGCCCAATCCGCCGTTGCCGTAGTTGTTGACCTGGAAGTTGCCCGAAGCCTCGTCGAAGCCGTAGCGGTAGAGGATGTCGTGCATGCGGTTGATGGTGAAGTAGAGGTTCGACACCGCGGCCGGCTGGTAGGCCGACGGCGGCTGGGTGAGGTCGAGGGGGAAGTTGAAGACCAGTCCAGCGCCACCGTTGGGCGAGCTGCCGGCGTCCGGCAGGTCGTCGTCGTTGAGGTCGGTGTACGCCTCCACGTTGTTCCCGATGGTCAGCGTGGACTCCGCGCCCGCGACCCCGTTCGTGTCGTTCCACCCGAACGGCGATGCGCTGGTCGCGGGGTTCGACACCAGGACTCGCCCGCCGAAGCTGGGGGCCTCGGTGGGCAGCGGGTAGACGTTGTGGCTGTCGGCGTCCACCCAGTCGGTCTTGCCGAGCTCGGCACCAGTCACGGCGTCCATCCGGATCTGCCACCAGTGCTGACCGTCGAGCTGGTTGATCCCCAGCTCCCAGGCGAGGCGAAGGTCGCCGTGTGCCGTCTCCTGGTAGACGAGCCGAGCCGTGACGGGGTCTCTCGAGATGCCGCCGTCGCTGAGGGTGCGCTCGCGGCTCGCTCCCTGGGCGTTGTCATCGCTGGCGAAGGACTTGGTCGGTCGCAGTCCCAGTGCGTCGGCCGCCCGCTCGGCTGCCGCTACATCGCTCAGCTTCGGAGTCGCGCCGTTGGCCACCTTGCCGGCGCTGGCCAACGCGCTGCTGGCGACCCGAAACACCTCGCCGTCCGAGGTCACCGCGACGTTCAGGATCGCGGTGGAGACCTCGATCGAGTGGAGTCGCTGCTGCATGTAGACGTTGGTGAGGCCGTTGTGCTTGGTCGGCACGACCGAGTACACCTTCAGCTGCTGCACGTCCTCATCGCTGAAGCCGTAGTCCGCGGCGTGCTTCGCCACGTGCTTGCGGGCGATGGCCACGGCGTCGGCGCCCAGCGGAGCGCCGGCCGCCGCGGCTGGAGCGGCCCCCGGGGCTGCCTTGTGTGGGGAGGACGACGCCTCGGATGCGCCCGCAAGAACGAGCAACGAGCTCGACACGAGCGCCAAAACAGCAACGAGCGAGCGCTTCCCCGGATTGTGCATGGGTCCTCCAGATGAGTACACAAGTAGCCCGACCGACACCTCCGAGGCACCCTGCTCCCCTCAATGGGTGAGCACAATGGCTCGAATTGGCTGCTCCATGCATGGCCTGCCTGTGCTATTCCACAACTGGTCTGTCCACTTGACCTCTGACCAACTGCCCAGGCAATATGTGGGTCATGGCCTTCCAGTCAGTCACCCGCCGTTCGGTTCCGGATGAGGTCTTCGACCAGGTGCTCGGGGAGGTGGTGGACGGCGGCATCAGCGCCGGCGAGTCGCTGCCCAGCGAGCGCCGGCTGGCCGAGGTGCTCGGCGTCTCCCGGCCCGCGGTGCGCGAGGCGCTGCAGCGCATGGCCGCGACCCGGCTGGTCGAGGTGCGGCACGGCGGCGCGACCACCGTGCGCGACTTCCGGCGCTACGCGGGCATGGACCTCCTCCCCCGGCTGCTCGTCCGCCGCGGCAAGCTGGACGCCGCGGTTGCCCGCAGCGTGCTGGAGGCCCGCCTCGCCATTGGTCCTGCGGTCGCGGCCCTGGCCGCGGGCCGTGGCGGGCCCGCGCTCGCGGCGAGCCTGACCGAGACGCTCGACCTGCTGGCCGGCACCGACGACGACGTCGAGCGGCAGCTGCACGCGCTGGAGTTCTGGGACCGGGTCGTCGACGCCGCCGACTCGATGGTGTTCCGGCTGATGTTCAACAACCTGCGCGCCGCCTACGAGCCCGCGCTCGAGGCGCTCGCGCCGCTGATGGCCGAGGAGGTCGGCCAGGTGGACGCCTACCGGGTGCTGACCGCCGCACTGGGCACCGGCGATCCCGAGACCGCCCGCGCCGCTGCCGACCGGGTGCTCCGGCCGGCGACGGAGAGCCTGCTGCGCGCACTGGCCGGGCTCGGCGCCGTACCCGGGGAGCAGTGATGACGAAGCCGACGCCCGAGATCGAGAGGCTCGCCGCCGAGCGACTGGCCGCCGACGAGGACCGCATCACGGGGCAGGCGCGCCGGCGTACGTCGCTCTCGCTGGGCGAGGCGTGGCGCGAGTTCTGGAAGCACCCGAGCCCGTGGATGATCTCGACGTTCGTCGTCGGGGCCGTGGCGGCGCGCCTTCTCGTCGGTGGAGGCTCCTGGTGGGAGCTGGTGATCCCGGCCGCGCTGGTGGCGCTGTTCCCGGTGATCGAGTGGGTGATCCACGTGGCGATCCTGCACTGGCGCCCGCGCTCGCTCGGGCCGGTGCAGATCGACTCGTTGCTCGCGCGGGAGCACCGGGCCCACCACGCCGACCCGCGCGACCTGCCGCTGGTGTTCATCCCGTGGCGGGCGCTGCTCTGGGTGCTGCCGTCCTACGTCGTGGTCGCGTGGCTGGCGATGCCCGGCTGGCCGTCGGCACTGTCGCTGATGGTGTCGGTCTACGCGATCATGTTCGGCTACGAGTGGACCCACTACCTGGTGCACAGCGACTACCGGCCCCGGTCGCGGTGGTACCGCTCGGTCTGGCGCAACCACCGCCTGCACCACTACAAGAACGAGCACTACTGGTTCACCGTGACCAGCGCAGGCACGGCGGACCGGCTGTTCGGCACCTACCCGGCCGACCCGTCCGCGGTGCAGACCTCGCCGACGGTGAAGAAGCTGCACGACCTGGAGGCGTCCCGCTAGAGAGAAACCTCACGGGCAGGTGGCGAACGGCAGCCGGTGCTCCAGGGCGAGCTTCGCCGCGGTCGGCGGGTCGGCCATCACGTAGCCGATCCGCCCCGTGCTCGGGTCGGCGACCCCGCCGGCGTACGCCTCGGCGAAGCCGGGCTCAGCCACGCCGAGCCGCATCCTCGTGAACAGGTCGTGCCGGCCCTCCCCCAGGCGCGCGGTGACCAGGCTGCCCTCGAACTGCAACGACCAGGTCCCGAGCTCGTCGACGTCGGTCCCCCATGACCCAGTGCAGGCCCGGGCGACGTACGTCGAGTTGGCCGGCAGCCCGACCATGGCCACGGTCTCCTCGTCGGCCGCCCAGCTCTGCGTCGGATCGCCCGTCGTGCCGCTCGACACCAGGCGTTCACCAGCGTCCACGGTGGCGCCGGCCAGCGGGCCGGTTCCGTCCGCGACGGCCCTCTGCACTGCCGCCATGTCCGTGCCCTCACGGAACGCCAGCACCCACCCGGTCTCCTCGTCGGCAGCGTCCAAGAAGTGCGCCTCCCAGTCCACGTCTACCTGGGTGAAGCCGTAGCCGGCGCGCAGCTGCTGGTCGAGCGCCCGCAGCATCCCGCCGGAGAGCATCGGGCGTTCCGCGGCCGCCCGGTCCCAGAATGCCTGCAGCTCCTCCGGCGCCGACTCGGCACCCACGTCTGCCAGGCCGAGCTCCAGCCGGACCTGGTCGAAGTCGGTCACGGTCAGGGCCTGCGCGGCCTCAGGCACCAGGGCGAGCACCGCAGCCGCCGGCTCCAGGCTCGCGTCGTACGCCGGCCCCGGCGTTCCCTCGCTGCCGACCGCCGAGGACGGTCCCTCGGGCTCGTCGTCGGTGCACCCGCCCGCCAGCAGCACCGCCGACAGCAGCGCGACCGAGACCCTGTACCTCACAGGACAGCATTGTCCGGGGACAGCTGGTTCCTGTCAGCGAGATGCGCGCGATGGGTGCCCCGTCACCCTGGAGCCGGCACGGACAACTCGCCCACGATCAGCGCGGCGACGTCGCACGCCGTCGGAGGTGGCGCGTCCGGCGGCTGGCCGGGAGTGCGGCAGGTGACCTCCAGGCCGACCTCCTCGGTGGCCATGATCGTGGAGTTGAGGTACACCGGGAGGGTTTTCTCCGCCATCGACCCGCTCCTCGACTCTGGTTGGGCTTTGTGCATCAGAGTCACACCCCGCGCGTGGCCTTGCTCAGACCACGAACGCGTGTCGCCAGCGCTTCACGATGCGGTACTGGAGATAGATGATGAGCGCCGTCGCCAGGAACATGGTCAACGTCGCAGCTGACGCGTAGCCGTAGCGAAGGTACTCGAATCCGTTCCGGTAGATGAAGAGCGGCACATAAGTCGTCGCGTACGGATGCGGGCCGCCCTCCGTCACGATAAGGGCGGGCACGAAGTTCGCCTGGAACGAGAAGATCGTGTCCCTGAACATGAGCAGGAGGAGGGTCGGAGCCATCAGCGGGAGCGTGATGCGCAGGAACATGAAATGCGGCCGTGCCCCCTCGATGTCTCCCAGTTCGTAGAGCTCGGGCGGAATCCCCTGACGGGTCGCCATGGCGACGATGAATCCTTCGCCGATCGTGAAGAGGCTCATGATGATCACGGCCCACTGGGCAGCCCGCGCGTCGGTCAGCCAAGACGGGGTCGGCCCGCCGAGACCGGCCAGAGCCAGATTGAGCGGCCCGTACAGGGGGTTGAAGATCCATAGCCAGAGCAGGGCAAAGGCAACGTCTGGCACGACGGTCGGCAAGTAGCCAGCGGTGCGGTACGCAGCGACTCCGCGATAGCGCTTGTGCATCAGCAGAGCAAGAGCCACTGCTCCGAGAAGCCGCAACGGCACGGCGTAGACGATGAACATGAGCGAGTTCCTCATCGCTATGTGGAAGACGTCGTCTCCCGCCAACTCCCGGAAGTTGTCGAGACCGATGAACCGTGGCGAGCGGATCAGGTCGTACTCGGTCAATGCGAAGCCGAACGTGATCGCGGCCGGAATCGCGATCAACACGGTGATTCCGATGACGTAGGGCGCGAGCATTACTGCGTACTCGCGGCGCTCCGCGTTGCGCAACATCGTCAGCCCAGACTGTCGCCGGTCGAGGCGTCGAAGAGGTAGAGGTGGTTTGCCTCCGCGCTCAACCACACGGTCGAACCGATCCCCGGCCGAAGCTCGGAAGGAACCCTCGCTACGAGAGTGTCCCCCTTGGCGGCCAGATGCACGTACGTCTCGCTACCGGCTACTTCGAGAACCTGCACCTCCGCGGGCGAGCCGGGGCCGTCATGTGCGACTCTCACATGCTCCGGCCGGATCCCAGCTTCGAGCTGCCGGTCTCCGAGTGATCCGTTGCCGGGGACGGGCGAGAACTCGAACGGGCCAGCTCGCAGGACGCCGTCGACGACAAGCCCGGGAAAGAAGTTCATGGCCGGGCTCCCGATGAATTGGGCGACGAAGCGGTTGCCGGGCCGGCGGTAGATCTCGTCCGGCGGCCCGAGCTGCTGAAGCTCTCCATCACGCAGGACTGCGACCCGGTCGCCGAGGGTCAGAGCCTCGACCTGGTCGTGCGTGACGTAGATCATCGTCGCCTCCAGACGCTGGTGAAGCCGCTTTAGCTCTGCGCGCATGTGCACGCGTAGCTGCGCGTCGAGGTTTGAGAGCGGCTCGTCGAGCAGGAAGACTTCCGGCTCTCGAACCAGCGCTCGGGCGAGCGCGACTCGCTGCCGCTCCCCGCCTGACAGTTCGAAGGGCCTGCGCTCCAGGAGCTCACCGCAACCGACAACCCTCGCGGCCGCTCCGACCCGTACGACGGCCTCCTTGCGCGCCATCCCTCGTGCCCGGAGGCCGAAGCCGATGTTCTCGGAAACGGTCAGGTGCGGAAACAGCGCGTAGCTCTGGAAGACCATCGAGATGTTGCGGGCGGCGGGGGGCACGCGCGTGACGTCACGCCCGCCGATGTGGATCGTGCCGTCGGTGACGTCCTCGAGGCCCGCAGCAGCGCGCAGCGCCGTGCTCTTGCCGGAGCCCGATGGCCCGACGAGGACAAGGAGCTCCCCGTCGGCCACGTGGACGTCGAGGCCGCGGAGTGCCCGGATCGAACCGTAGTCCTTGCGGACGCCGGTGAACCTCAGTTCAGCCATGAGTGGTGAACTATCCCTCGGCGCGCCCGAAGATCGAATCGGTCGCCTCGCGTAGCGCCTCGACGACCGCGGCTGCGTCCTCGCCGTTGTAGAAGGCCTCCTCGAGAATCGGACCCGCCGCGTCCTCGATCTCGGGCCAAGTCGAGATGCTCGGGACCTGGCGAATCACAGGAATCGTGTCGAGAAAGACCTGCGAGTTCGCCGGCTTGGCCGCCGGGTCGAGGAACGCATCTGACTCGGCAACCGACTTGAGGGAGGGCACCGTACGCCCAGACCTGGCCACGATCGGTGCTCCGTCGGGGCCGAGCGCGAACTCCATGAAGCTCCACGCTGCGTCCTTGTTCTCGGAGTGTTTCGTCATGCAGTACGCATCAGAGTGGAGGATGCCCGCTTGCTCCTCGTGCTGCGGAAGAGCCGCGACGTCCCAGTCGAAGTTCTGGATCGTGCGAAAAGTTGGGGTCGCGCGGCGGGACGACAGCACCATCGCCATCCGGCCGTTCTGGAAGCGAGTCTCGTCGTCCTCGGCTTCGACTTCCTCGTCTGAGGGGACGACCTTCTCGACGACTCGGAGCTGAAGGAAGCGGTCGAGTGCTTCCTCGGCCTCGGGGGTGTCAAGCGTGAAGTGAGTCGGCTTCTCCTCGTCGTCGACGATCTCGCCGCCGTTGGACCAGACGAAGGGGGCGAGCCGGATGAGCGACGCCTCGATCCCGAGACCGTAGACCTCGGCCGTGCCGTCGCCGTTCGAGTCCTGGGTCAGCTCCCTCGCGGTGGCGACCATGTCGTCCCACGTCCAGCCCGGCTGCGGTTCTGCGACCCCGGCCTCCGTGAACATGTCCTTGTTGTAGTAGACGACGAGGCTCGAGATGTTCTGCGGGAGGCACGTGAGCTTGTCGTCGAACCGAAAGGCGTCCATGGCCTGCTCGTAGAAGTCCTCCTGTTGGAAGACATCCGAGTCGTCAACGCGCTCTTCGATGGGCTCGAGAACGCCTCGGGCGGCGAACTGCCCGTAGAAGCGGTAGTTGAGCAGGAACAGATCAGGAGGCTCCCCGCCTGCGAACGAGGTCGACAACCTGGCGATCAGGTCGTCGCGGTCGCTCGCTTCGATCAGGTTCACCTTCACGTCGGCGTGCTTGCTCTCGTATGCGGCGATCACCTCGCGGTACGCCTGGATCTCCTCCGGATCGCCGAACACCATGAAGCTGACGTCTCCCGACGGTTGCCCTCCGTCGCCGTCATCGCCGCCGCCACCGTCCCCACACCCGGCGAAGAGCAGCATCGCGCAGATCACGCTGATTCCCTGCCGCACGATTCCTCCCCGCCAATCGATAGCAAGAGCGCACACGGTCCCACGTCAGGCAGACCCGGTCAACGACAGCGTCAGCGGCCGAGCCAGCCGGCGCCACGGAACTCCTGCAAGAAGTAGCGCTGGACGTAAAGGAAGGCGATGACGACTGGCAGCGTCGCCGCCACCGAGCCGGCGAGCAGGAGGGGGAAGTTCGTCTTGTCGAGCACCGCGAGCGCCCTGAGCCCGAGCGGCACGGTGAACTTCTCCTGGTCGAAGATGAAGATGAGGGGGTCGAGGAAGTTGCTCCAGGTGAAGACAAATGCGAGCACCGCGACGGCAACGGTCACCGGCCGAACGAGCGGCATTGCGACCCTCCGCCAGATCGCCAGCGGACCGAGGCCTTCGAGCCGCGCCGCCTCGAACAGCTCGGGCGGAAGGCGCTTGAAACTCCAGTAGTAAAGGAGCACGTAGAAGGGCGAGGTGCCCATGATCGCGGGCGCGATCAGCGGTATGTAGGGGAACCACTCGGGATTGCCGATCAGGCCCAAGTTCTTGAACAGTACGAAGCGCGGAACGAGCAGCGCCGTCAGCGGGACCATCAACGCAATGAGTGAGGCGACGATGAGCGCGCCGGCCCACCTTCGCGGCAGGCGGAACATGGCGAATGCGGCCCACGATGCTGTGAGCACCGTCAGCGGAACAGCGAACGCCACGACGATCAACGAGTTGAGTGTGTAGCGAGGGATGTCGACCAGTTCGAAGGCCCGTTCGAAGTTGCCCCAGGCGAGAGGCGACGGAATCAGCTCGGGAGTGCGCGGCGGAGGGAGGCCGGCCTCCCGCAACGCACCGCTGAGCATGAAGTAGAGCGGCAGGACGAAGATGACCGCGATCACGATCGAAGCGAGCTGTCTCAGCCAGCGACTTCTGTTGCGCCGGCCCGGTGCCATGTCAGGAATCTATAGCGCGAGCGACTTATCCGTTGGGGCGCTTGCCACGTGGTCAAGCGAGACGGGATAGCGCGGCTAGCGGTTACGCTCAGGAAGCGACACGCATCCGACGGCGCCGGTACAGCGCGGCGAGCCCGATCAGAAGCACCGACCCGCTCGCCAGTCCGGCGTTGGTCATCGACCGCGGCTGGGACGGGATCCGCGCGCCGACCTGGTTGGGCTTGCCGGTCCAGCTGACCACGTCGACACCTCGGTGGATGTCGTTGGTGGCGATGAAGTAGGTCCGGGTGCCGTCGGGGTTGTCGCGGATCTGGAAGTGCTCGGCGGCCCACGCGTTGGTGTTGGGCAGCGTGAACGACGAGCGCTCCAGGAACTGCACATGGCCGGCGGCGTCGACGAAGTAGTCGAGGATCTTGATGCCCTGGGTGTAGTAGGCCACGATCATCCGCTGCTCGCCGGGCACGTGCTCGAGCACGTGGATGTCGCAGAAGGTCTCGGCTGGTACGACGGCATCGCTGATGTAGACCGCCTTCGCGCCGGTCGGCGTGGTGGCGTACTTGATGTTGCTCGGGTCGCTGATGTCGAAGGCGTGTGCGCCGCCGTTGCCGAAGGGGTTGTCGAGGCCCGGAGCGCACGACGACCCAGGCGGTACGACGCCGCCGCCGCGCTCATCGGTGACGAACATGAACCGGCCGTCGTGGCTGGGGTCGGCCTCGTGTGAGACCGAGACGCCGTCGTCGGAGCGCACCAGGTTGTTGCTGTTGCAGTTGCGGACGTCGATTCCGGGAGTGCAGTCGCGGCCGGGGTGCTGGAAGACCCCGACCAGGCTCCAGCCCTTGGCCCGCTCGGTACGGGACGCCTCCATGCCCGAGCAGTCGGTGACCTTGGCAGCGGTCTTGGTCCCGTTCACGATCGGACACGGCAGCGGAGTGCCCCTGACCCGGCCGTGGCGCTTGACGATCCGCGAGACGTCCAGGATCACTGTGGAGTTGACCGCGGCGCAGTAGAGCCGCTTGCGCTTGAAGGTGATGTCGTGGCACGCCGCGCTGCCCGGCTCGAGCTGACCGGTCGTCGAGTCCCGCTGCTGGGTCCACTCCGGCTGGAACTGGATCCGGTAGACCTTCGGCTGGCAGGACGCGCGGCGCTTGTTGGCACCCCAGCCCTGCTTGCCGAAGCAGGACCGCATGTTCATTACGTCGATCCAAGGTCGCCCTTCGAAGTCCGAGGAGCTGCTGTAGACGATCCAGGGGCGGCGGAGGTCGACGGTGTTGGTGTGGGAGAAGCCCGGGAAGCGCACGAGGTGGATCTCACGGGGATCCCACTTGGGCTTGTGGATCCGGGTGACATCGATGATCTCGATGCCGCCACCGGCCGGGTCGTGGCAGCGCCCGGTGGCATCGGTCGTGTCGGTCACCAGGGTGGCGCCCTTGTGCCGGGCAACCTGCGGGTCGTGCTGCAGGCCGGTAACGCTCGTGCTCGCGGGGGCGCAGTGGGCGGTGCCGACGTCGGCGACCCACTTGGGCGCGACCTGACCGTTGGCCTTGACCAGCTGGAGGAAGCGCTGCCCGACGCTGCCGAGCTCGTCCTGGCCCAGCGTGCCGAACGCGCCATACAGGCGCTTGCCGCCGCGGCTGCGGAAGAACTCGAGGTCGGTGCCGCCGCCGGTCAGTGCCGGGCTGGCGTGGCCGGGGAAGCTCGCGATGTGGCGCCAGGTGCCCTCGCCGCGGGTGATGCCCTGGGCGAGGCTGCCCTGGATGGGTGCCAGCGGCTCGCGTGGCTCGGTGTGATCGGCCGCGGCTGGCGCGGCTCCGGCCGAGGCGAGCAGGACGAGTACGGCTGTGGTCGCGATACGACGGCCCATGCCAGGTCCCCCTTGGTCCCTGTGTCGGTCCTGTGTCCGTGTGCGGCACCTGGGTTTAGCGCGCCCAAGGGGTCCAACGGGCGTCCGTGGCCCAGGTCACGGCTCGCCCTAAGGTGACCTCGTGCTCCTCGCCGCACACCCGGAGACCTCGCACCCGCACGTCGCGGTCCCGGCTGCCCTGGTGGCGCTGGGGGCGGTGATGGTGGTGGTCGTGGTCGCGGTGGCGGTGCCGGCGCGACCCGCCAGCTCAGATGCGGTCGCGGACCCACAGCCCGAGCCGAGCGCGGCCTCGTGGTGGGGGCCGCTGACCATGCCTCAGCGAGTCACCAGGGCGACCTCGGTGCTGCTGCTGATCGCAGTGATCCTGGCCGGCCGAGTCGGCGTCGAGGACGAGCTCGAGAACCTCGCTCCGGCCCTCGCCCTCGGGGCCGGGTGGCCACTCCTGGTCGCGGGGTCGCTGATGCTCGGCACCCTGTGGCGCTGGGTGGACCCCTGGGACGCTCTGGCCCGGCTGGTGCTGTCCGGCGACCCCTCGACCCCGGCCGCGGACGTGTGGCCGGCGGTCGTGCTGGCGGTCCCGTGGGTGTGGTACGTCGGCGCGTACTCGCGCCCGCTCGAGCCGCGCTCCGTGGGCCTGGCGCTGGCGGCGTACACGGTCGTCACCGTCGCCGGCTGCGTCGCGCTCGGCCGGGTGCGGTGGCTGTCCGGCGGCGAGCCGGTGGGGCTGGTCCTGTCGTGGATCGGCCTGGTGCCCCGCGGCCGGCTGATCGCCTGGACGCCGCCGCGGGGCGCCGCGGCGCTGCTCGGCGTGGTGGTCGGCGGGCTGCTGTTCGGCAGCGTGCGGCGGACCGGCGCCTGGACACCTGTCCTGGAACGGGACGACGCCGCCGCGATCACGACGCTCGCCATGCTCGGCGCGTGCCTGCTCAGCGGTGCACTCGCGACGCTCGGCGCCACGGCGTCGCGCGACCCGCGCGTCCGGGCGAGCGTGGTGCAGACGTTGGTCCCGGTTGCGGCCGGCGTGGTGCTCGCCGTGGCGCTGGCGCGCAACCGGCTCTTCACCAGTGTCCAGCTCCTCCCGGGGCTGCTCGGCGACCCGCTCGGCCGCGGCTGGGACCTGCTCGGCTCGCCCACCGAGGGGCTGGTGGTGGCTCCCCTGGGCGCTGCCGGGCTGCTTGCCCTGCAGCTCGGCGTAGTCGGCGTCGCCCACCTGGCCACCGCCGTCCTGGTACTGCGCCGTTTGGTCGGCGACGAACGGCTCCCGGCGATCGTGGTGCTCGCCGCCTCGGTCGGACTGTCGATGACCGCGATCGCGCTGCACTGACGCATGCGTCGGTTGTCATGCTGGACGCTGCCTTGGCACCGATCTGGCACCATCTGGTCGATCTGGCACCGCCAGTCGGACCCTAGAGCGAGGAAACTGCAGGGCTGACCTGCAGTTTCTCGCGGTGGAGCCTAGGGACTCGAACCCCTAACCCCCTGGTTGCAAAACACTCGCCCAGGCGCGACGACTAGGCCTCCTGGACACCGCCGAGGGTCCGCCAGCTCGCCGAGGCAAAACGGCAGGCAGCGACCGGGGCGAACACCGTGACGGCGTTCGCCAGCCGCTACCTCGCCGAGCGACGGCTGCGGCCCTACACAATCTCGGGATATCGCCAGCTGCTGGCGACGCGGATCCTCCCTACATCGGCGAGATGCCTCTGCGCGATGTCACCCTCTCAGAGAGCAAGGCCTGGCGCGCTTCGCTCGACGCCTCGACGGAGTCGACCAACGCGGCTGCTTACTGGCTGGTGCGCTCGATGATGCAGGCGGCCGAGGAGGAGCTGATCGACCGGGCACCACCGAAGATCCGTGGAGCGAGCAGTGCGCCGGTGAAGCGCGTCGCCGTGCCGGCCACCTTCGACGAGCTCGCCATGATCGTCGACGAGATGCCCGACCGGCTGCGGCTGCTCATCGTGCTCGCCGCGTTCGTCGGCTTGCGCGAAGGCGAGCTGCTGGAGCTGCGCCACCCTCGACCGCGACAGGTCGCTCGCGGAGAAGATGCGGGCTACGTACGAGGCTTGGCGCGAGAGCCGACCGTAGCCTTTTGCGGAGGACGGTCATGTCGCCCGTGCTTGATGAGTCCTTGCGTGTCTCTCGCAATCGGACTACGGATCAGAAGGTTGGGGGTTCGAATCCCTCCGGGCGCGCAGACTCAATCGTGGTCTGACCTGCGGAGATAGTCGAAGGGGCCCGATACACACCGGCTTGGCCGAGGCGTTGTCTCCCGGTGACCGAGGGCCGAGGCGCCACAAAGGTGTAACGGTCGGCGGGGACGGCTGGGCTGTTACCGGCTGCGTTGCGGACGTAGATGTTCACCACTCCCGCGGCGTGGGGTGGGGTGGTGACGGTGATCCGGGTGTTGGAGTTGACGGTGAAGGCCGGGGCCGCGGTGGTCGAGAACAGTACGGCGGTCGCTCCGGTGAACCCGGTCCCGGTGATCGTGACCTGCTGCCCGCCGGCGGTGGTGCCGGAGCTGGGCGCCACCCCGGTCACCGACGCGCGGGTCACGTAGGTGAACCGGTCTGCCGCGACGGCCGCACTCGTGCCCCCCGCGGTGGTGACGTAGACGTTGACCGGCCCCGCGGCGTGCGGCGGGCTGGTGGCGGTGATCGTAGTGTCGGAGTTGACGGTGAAGCTGGTGGCCGCGTTGGTGGAGAAGCGGACCTGAGTCGCGCCGGTGAACCCGGTGCCGGTGATCGTGACCGACGTGCCGCCCCCGGTCGTCCCTGTATTGGGTGCCACCCCGGTGACCGCCGGCCGCGGCGCGAGGTAGGTGTAGCGGGACGCGGTCGACGCGGCGCTGTTGCCGGCTCCGTTGCGCACATAGACGTTCACCACGCCTGCTGCTCTGGTGGGGGTCACCGCGGTGATCGAGGTAGTGGAGTTGACCGTGAAGCTCGCGGCAGCCGTGGTCGAGAACAACACCCCCGTCGCCCCGTTGAACCCGGTCCCGGTGATGGTGACCGTCTGCCCGCCCGCGGTCGGGCCGGTGCTCGGCGAGAGCCCCGTCACCGTCGCGCGCACCACATAGGTGAACCGGTCCGCGGTGACCGCCGCGCTGGTCCCGAAGGGGGTCCTGACGTAGAGGTTCACCGTCCCGGCCGCGTGGGGCGGGGTGGTGACCGTGATCTGGGAGTCCGAGACGACCGTGAAGTTCGTCGTCGCGGTGGTCGAGAAGAGCACCGCGGTGGCCCCGGTGAACCCGGTGCCGGTGATCGTGACCGAGGTACCACCGCCGGTGGTCCCCGAACTTGGCGCGACCCCGGTCACCGCCGGACGCGGCCGGTAGGTGTACTGGTCGGAGGGGCTGGTCGAGCTGGTCCCGCCGTTGTTGTCCACGACCACGTGCACCGTCCCCGCGGCGTGCGGCGGGGTGGTCGCGGTGATCGAGGTGTCGGAGTTCACTGTGAAGCTTGAGGCCGCGCTGGCACCGAAACGCACCGCGGTCGCGGAGGTGAAGCCGTCGCCGGTGATCGTGACCGACTGCCCGCCACCCGTCGGACCGGCATTCGGGTCCACGCTGTCGACCCCGGCTGGGTGCAGGTATGTGAACTGGTCGGGAACCTGCCAGCTCGCGGTGCCTGGTGTTCCCCTTCCGCGCGGGTTGCGTACCGTGATGTGGGGGTTATACCCCGCGAAGGGGGGCATCGTCACCGTCATCTGGGTGTTTGAGACGATCGTGAAGTTGCTGGTGACACGGGTGTTGAAGTAGACGGCCTGGGCGTCGTCGAAGCCGAACCCGGTCAGGGTCACCTGTGTCCCGCCGCTGGCCGGCCCGGAGTCCGGAGACACGTTTGTCACTTGAGATGGCAGATACCGGAAATAGTTTTCATTGCTAGCCGCGCTGCGAGCGACCGGGTTGGTCACGTACGCGTGAACGAATCCCTCGGCATGCGGCGGCGTGGTCGCGACGATCGTCGTGTCCGACATGACGGTGAACGACGGTGCGGCGAACCCGTCGCCGAACTCGACGTTGGTCGTCCCGGTGAAACCGCTACCGGTGATGGTCACCGAGTCGCCCCCGCGCTCGTCGCCCAGGCCGACGTCGTGGTTGGCCCAGATGACGGAGGGAGAAAGCCCGGTGACCACGGGGCCGCGGAAGAACTGCGCGAAGAGCTGGACGGTGGCCGGTCCGGCGCCTGCGACCGTGGGCAGGGCCGTGGCGTTGACCACTTCTTGGCCGCCGGCCGTCTGGGTGAACCAGCCGCCGAACAGGTAACCGGGCGGCGGGGTTGGTGTCGGCAGGGTCTGGCCGCTGTGGGCGACCGTGTCGGCGTAGACGTCCATCGGGCCGGGGGTCGCGCCCGGCCCACCGTTCAGGTCGAAGACCAGATGGTAGTTGTTCGGCTCGACGGGCAGCTCGATGCTGCCGCCGTTCACTTGAATCGCACCGAGGTTGTGCACGCTGCCCAGGCCCTGGATCGTGCCGCTGGTGAGGACGGTGACGCCGTCCGGGATCCTCAGCACCGAGTCCTCTGCGATCTCCAAGGTGCCCGGCACCGACAAGGTCCCGAACTGACCAGCACCGGCACCGGCACCCACCGCGCTCGCGTTGGTGCCGTTGGCGGCACGCACGACACCCCCGACCGTCACCGACCCGCCGCCACCCAGGTTTCCCCCACCGATCCCGGCCCCCCGGTCACCGCCGATGGCCCTCAACTCCCCAGCCGAGACATCGACCTGCCCGCCCGGACGCCCGGACCCGCCACCGACCCCGGCCCCGAACCCGCCCCCGGTGGCCGTGACCGTCCCGCCCGAGATCGACACCGGACCACCGGCACCATCGAAGCCACCCCCGATCCCGGCGCCGTTGACCCCGCCCGTCGCATCGACCACACCCCCAGAGACCGTGACCTGGCCGGGCGGAGCGGCCGAGCAGTCAGAGCTGCCGATCCCGGCCGCGAAGTTGCCGCCGTTGGCCGTCACGTTGCCGCCGGTGACCTGCAGCGAGCTCAGCGAGGAGCCGCCGCCGGTACAGCTGCCATCGCCGGCGCTGCCGCCCCCGATCCCAGCCGCCGAGTTGCCCCCGGTCGCGGTCAGCATGACTCCGCTGCGGACCGTGATCGAGCCGGCGCCCTGCGGGGCTCCACCCGAGAGCGCGCCGCTGCCCCCGATCCCGGCTCCCCCCGAGCCTCCGGTCGCGACCAGGGTCCCCCCAGCCACCGTCGGGTTCTCCAACGTCAACGACCGCCCGGTACCGACCTCGATCCCGGCCTTGTTCGCGGGCAGTCCCGTGATTGACAGGGAGTGACCGTTCAGGTCCAGCGTCACCGCCGTGGTCCCGACCGTCAGGTTGGCTCCAGCCGGGTTGGACAGGTCCGCGCCCAGCGTCACGGTGCCACCAGCCGCCACCGCAGAGCTCAACTGCGACCACGTGGTCACCGGTGGCCCATCAGCCGTGGCCGGCCCCGCCCCAGCAACCAGCAAGGCACCCACGGTCGCGGCGACAGCAACCCCGCTGACTAATCGGGACAGACGAGACGAACCGCGACCAACGACACCAGCCCCCATGGCCCTGACCTCCCCGCAGTGACGTCATCCTGCGCCCGCGAACACCTCACCTCAACCCGTGACCGAGAAGAAGGATCGGAATTGGACATCGTATCCCGCCCTCGTGGGTTAGAGCGCTTGACCGTCATGTCCGCTGCTGGCCGCTCGCCCACGCGCGCGATCTTTCACGGCACCTCTCACAGACGGACCGCCACGGCGCATCACGACGCCTCACGACCGACCGCGAATCCGGCTCTTTGCGACACTCTCGGTCACCACGTCGGCACGTTATGGGCACGGATGCCGATGTGTGCCGCCGTTCGATCCTCAGTGAGGGTGCCAATCCCCGTCTGACCAGCGGTTTGCTACGTGGAGCCTAGGGGACTCGAACCCCTAACCCCCTGCTTGCAAAGCACTCTCCCATGCGCGGCGAATAGGCCTCTGAGCAGGGAGAACGCGGTCAGCAGTGGACATGATTCCCCCACAGTGGGCATTGTTTCCCCCACAGGTCCCCCAGGGACTGCTGGCCAGGCAAGGGGTCAGCAAGAGCGGGGGTTGTGGGGAGGAGGTCCCAGCGATGGCTCGCAAGCGAGGGTTCGGGGAGCTCGAACGCCGCCGCAGCGCGACGGGGGCGGTGACCTACCGGGCGCGGTACGCGATGCCGGACGGGACCCGCTACTCCCGCACCTTCGGCACCAAGCTCGACGCCGAGGCTTGGCTCGCTCTGGAACGGTCGTTGATCGACCGGGAGGAGTGGACACCCCCGAAGGCCCGCCAGCTCGCCGAGGCCAAACGGCAGGCAGCGGCCCGGGCGAACACCGTGGCGGCGTTCGCCAACCGCTACCTCGCCGAGCGAGAACTGCGGCCCAACACGATCTCGGGATATCGCCAGCTGCTGGCGACGCGGATCCTCCCCTACTTCGGCGAGATGCCACTGCGCGATGTCACCCTCTCGGAGATCAAGGCCTGGCGCGCATCGCTCGACGCGTCGACGGAGTCGACCAACGCGGCTGCGTACCGGCTGCTGCGCTCGCTGATGCAGGCGGCCGAGGAGGAGGAGCTGATCGACCGGGCACCGCCGAAGATCCGTGGAGCGAGCAGTGCGCCGGTGAAGCGCGTCGCCGTGCCGGCCACCTTCGACGAGCTCGCCGTCATCGTCGACGAGATGCCCGATCGGCTGACAGCTGCTCATCGTGCTCGCTGCGTACGTCGGTCTGCGCGAGGGCGAGCTGCTCGAGCTGCGCCGATCCGACGTCGACGGTGTCACCGGTCGGATCGATGTCACCCGGAAGGTCGACAAGGACGCGAACCCGTCCGCCCGCGGAGCATGTCCCAAGTGCGGGCGCCCGATCAGCTCCCCGAAGACCAGGAGCGGAGCGCGCACGGTCCACGTCCCACCGCCGTTCCTGAAGATGTTGCAGCAGCACCTGCTCGAGCACACCGCGGCCGGCCCATCCGGACTGCTGTTCCCCGGCGACCGCACCGACCACATGAGCGTCCGCTACCTGATGGACCGCTACCGCCCGGCCCGTGAGGCCGCCGGCCGCCCGGATCTCACGATCCACCACCTGCGCCACACCGCCCTGACCCTCGCCGGCCAGCACGGCGCCACCGCCGCCGAGCTGCAGGCGCGTGCCGGCCACGCCTCCCAGGCCGCGATGGCGATCTATCAACACGCCACCCTCGACCGCGACAAGTCGCTCGCGGAGAAGATCGGCGAGACGTACGACGCTTGGAGCGACTCGCGGAGGGCGGAGCGAGCGTTGGGTTGGAGTGAGCAGGCAGATTTGGCTCAGCAAGCCAACGATCTCGGAGGTGAATCATGAGTGGGCCCATTCCGCGCGCTGCCCGCACGATGGGGCCGTGCTAACCGTTTACCTGATTGACATCAGCTGACGGGGCTGGGCCGTTGCGGCAGTCAGGTCAGCACCACGTTGACCATACGTATTGTCACGGCTACCTCTTCTTTCGCCGGGCAACCAAGGGGTGCCAGGCCCAGCCGTCGACTCGACCGGTTGCCCACAGCGCAGTCAGCGACGCAGTTGGCGTGTTGTAAGGGAAAGCGATCAGCAAACCATGGTTGCCGTAGCCGAGACGCCGTTGCTCGCGCACCTCGTCAGCAGCATCTGCCATCAACTGCTCACCGATTTCCTGTGCCCGCAGGAGGAACCCTTCACCGTCCTCCCCATGGATGAAACTTCGCACGTCCGGCAGTTCGGCCTGCGGCACGTCGACGTATACGGGAAGGTCTTCGGGCAAGCCGAGCTCTCCCAAGCGCTGCCTCAGGTTTGAGGGTCCTTCGTCCAGACCAGCGGTGTAGACGAACGAAATCGGTCGAGTGCGCAGATGCTCGATCAGTGCGGAGTTGAGGGGTGCCGGCCTGAACTCGCCGAGGTTGACCGACGGTTCCAGTCCGAACATGGCCTCGAAGATCGTAATGGTCGAGGCGCCTCGTCCGATAAAGTCGTCGACGAAGATGATGGGTCGATCCTCAGACAAAGCCTGCGTGATGTCCACTACCCGGCAATCGAATCGGTTGGCGACGTCGACGGCGTGATAGGCCACAACGGAAGAGCCGTCCTTGGGCTGGCCGATGGGCACGATGTCCGCGCCACGGAACTGAGCTCCGTCGTCGCTCGCTAGGAAACGGGTGAGCGCTGCGTTCGTATCTTCACGGCCTATGACGCGGATGTTCTCGGCCATCCTCAGCGCAGTCGCCTCGTGCTCGGGACCGAACTGCTTGATCCAGTCGCGAACCCGTTCACCGCTGATGCCGGCTTCCTTGAGTTCTGCCGGATCCGCGGTCGGACTCTGGACCGAGGCCAGCCGACGTACGGTGTCCTCGACACGCCTGTCGTCAATGACCCGAGTGACCCTCTCGTCGTGAGGCCGAAGGACCGGCGGGATGCCGTCGTAGAAGCCTGCT
The DNA here is from genome assembly GCA_963817125.1 of uncultured Actinomycetota bacterium. GTDB lineage: Bacteria > Actinomycetota > Actinomycetes > Propionibacteriales > Nocardioidaceae > Nocardioides. The sequence continues at coordinate 5,025 of CAWFNB010000004.1, read as the reverse complement.
TCCAACAAAGCCTGTTCGACGCGCCGCACCTGAAGTCGGTCTAGCTTCGTGTGAAGCGCCCAGGTGGCCGGCACTCGCAGATCGTGACGCAGGAAGACGGCAATCCGCGTGGCAATGGCCACATACACCGCAAGCTCGGTGATCGTGAACACGTAACCCATGTCGTGGGTGTTGGTGTACGCATCAACCCATCCCCGCTGCTCGGCGCTGACGTGTCTGACTTCACGGGGCCGACCGTCGCTTCCGATCACATACGCCCTGCTCGGATCGGGCTTGGCGTCCGGGTGTCCCGACGACGGCGGATCGACCCACACATATCGAGCGACGTTGTCGACCACCAGTGAAGGAAGTTCGAGTCCGAGAGCGCCGATCATCGACCCGACAAGTTCTGCGATGTGGTTAACCAGGTCGCGGCGAGTGTCGGCCTTCGCGGCTCCTCGCATAAGGCGGTCCAACGCCAGCCGGTGCAACTCTTGACCCCTGTACGGATCCTCGGGCAGATGCTGGGAGAACGCGAAAGCCCTCACGAATACGTGCCTCCGCGAGAGCCGCTGGGCGACATCGAAGCCGACCCGCATCTGTTCGTCGAGGTCGTCGACCGTCTCAATGGTCCGCCGCGTCAGCGCGCTGAGGCGCGGCAGATCCAGATGCAGCACGTCCTCGTCGTACAGACGAAGCGGGAGCATGGGGAGATCACTTTCCAGCGAAGGGCCCAAGGCATCCACGATCGCGGCGACCATCGCCTCGGCTGCGCGCACCTTGTGGTGGCGATAGACCTTGTCGAACATCAAGCTGCGTCCGATGGCGACCTCGTCGAGGGTGCTTCCGCCTGACTGGGCGAGTCCAACCACGAGATGTCCGGCATCGCTAGGACGCACCTGCTCCATCAGACCCGGTGGCAACTCCTCGGACTTCAAACGAACTGCCCGGACCTTCTGGATGAGCCTTCCGATGTCTGTCACTACCGGGACGCCGGTCATCATGGCGTCGCGGGGCATGTAATCGAGCTTGTCGGCGTCGAATGGACCGGAGATGAGCTCGTGAAGCAGCGGAAACTCGTCAGATACGGGCAAGCCGATGACGATGCGCGACATTTGGTCCGGCATGCCATCGGGCGCGGGAAGGCGGGCGAGCCGATGCGCCTCACTGAGCAACGTATGGAAGGCTTCACTTCGAAGCATGAAGTGCGCCGCCACCTCGGATAGATGTGGCTGGGTATCCAGGTTGTTCTGCTCCGTGAACTCTTGGAGCAAGGTGCGAGTTTCCCGATCGTTCTTCAGTGCGTTCTCTACCACGTGAGACAGGCAGCCATGTCCGATGTCGTGGCACAGCGCCGTCACTCGCAGAAGGCGGACCTCGTCCGGGTCGATCGCCTTCTCGCGTTGCAGTCCGTGCTGCACGATCGACTCAGCAACACGACCTACTTGGTGGCACACGCCGATGCTGTGCTCGAGCCGGGTGTGATTAGCCGACGCGTAGATGAGGTGGACGACACCCAATTGTCGTATGCGGCGCAAACGTTGAAGCAGCGGACTGTCTAGAAGAACGACCTCTTCCACCCGAAGCGTGACGGTTCCCCACAGAGGGTCGTTGAACTCCTTGACGGACATGCTGCCGACCGCTTGGGTAGCCAGCCGCTCCAAGTACGGGGCGAGGAATCGTTAGTCCAGCCCTCGACCGCCTCGCGGTACTCATCGGGCGCCATGCAATGAATCTAGAACGATCGGCGCCGTTTACGACGAACTTCGCGCCTCAAACTCGTTCAGAAAAGCTTGAGTCATCTCTCTGTAGAGCTCGGGCCCACCGGGCAGAGTCTGCATATAGTCGTCTGCGTAGAGAGGACTGATCTTCAACCTCATGTCCAAGTAAATTGGATTGTCCAAACTGATGAGGTCGCGTTGTACAGCCTGCGTTATCGCCATACGAACCATCGGTGAGTCACCATGGACCGGATGCGTGTTGACGGTAAAGTCGATTTCGTGCCCGTTACCCGTGGCCTTCTCGCGGAAACCACGGAAAGCCTCGCGTAGAGCTTCGTAGAAGGCGCCTCGAAGTGAGACGGACTTGATCTGACGCTCCGCGAGTCCAGCCAGGAACCCAGTCATGAAGTCGTCGATGCTGATCGTCGCAGCAGGCGCTTCGTGCGACCTCACGCTCATGAACACCCCTCGACGCCCGCGTTGGGCACCATCCGACTCTCGATACCACGTGAGTCTAGGCATGGCCCGCCGACAGGGACCAGACCTGGGTGGGCCATTTGCCGTACCCTCATGGCTACAAACTACTATCTAGAAACACGATTCATGGATCATTGGGATTCGACACGCTGCCAGGTCGCGAAGCGACTCTATGGGCGAGCCGTGCGCGCGGCCTTGGCTGAGTGGTCCTAGAGCGCGACTTCGACGCGTTCTACCTTCGCGAGGCGCAGAGGGCCATGAGCGACCTCTTGGGAATCGACGCTGATACCGCTGCCGGCCAAGAAGCCCACCTCATGTGCGGCCTAGGGATGCTGCGCCGAGTCCCGGACGGCAGGCGAACGCATTCGTGCCGGACCCGTCCAGCGACCACTGGGCGGCGTTCGCGGCCATCAACGACGCCCTCCCTTCAGTGATACGTGATCGAGATTCGGTCACCCGAGATCTCAGAGCGGAGGCGGCAGCCATCAGTCTGGACGCCGCGTTAAGCGAAACCCGCGGACCTCGGTCGGGACGGGGAGCAGCGTGCGCCGCTCATGGCGCGCCCTTCGCCTCTCGAAGACACTCCCTGTCAACAGGGCGTCGAAAAGTCTGTCCGTTCTCCTCGAGCTGCCACCGATGTCGATCGATTCGGCCCCGCTGTCGGTCGATCACCGTTGACTCGATGTTCTGCCACGTCACCACCGCGCTGAGGGGATCTGCCGAGGCGCGGCCTCCAGGTCCTCGAGCTTGATCCGGATGGCCCGCTTGCCGCAGCGGTACGCCGGGAGGGTGCCGGCTGCGATCCAGCGCCGGATCGTCTTGACCGAGACCGACATGGCCTCGGCTGCCTCCTCGAGGCTGAGGTAGACCGGGATGGCGCGGCGCTCAGCCATCGGAACGCACCTCCGCCCGCGTGACGGTGGCCGAGGCGAGGAAGCGGCGGGCCTCGGCGACGGTGATGTAGAGCCGGCCGACACCCTGGAAGCGGGTCCATCGGGGTCCTACGCCTCGCCGCCTCCAATCACGGACGGTGCGCTGCGGTGTGCGGATCAGTTCGCAGAACTCCTCGAACAGGATCAGGTTGTTGTCGTCCCAGTCGTCCGGGATGCCGATGGGTGTCACCATCACTTCGCCTCTCGCCGTGGCCGCCGACCGATTCGGCGACTCCTATCTGGAGAAGCAACATCGCGCTCAGCAGATCGGACATCTGTGGCCGCTCCTGTCGAGACCCGAGCCTCTCCTGGTCACCTATGTCATCCAGGCCGTTCCGGGCGATCACTCGACGCGAGGAAGTCGGTCAGCGGCCGATCCCGCGGGAGGTCGGTGTAGGAGCAGGGATCGGTTGGGGTGTGGTGACGCGGGCCGTCCCGCAGCGCCGCGGCCTGCAGTCCCACAGCGGGTGGCGGCGCGTTCGGTCCGTACCGGTCGATGTCGTCCGCGGCCCTCTCGGCCGCGTGGTTGGGTCCGAGGTCGGCGCGGTCGCGGTTGAAGATGTCGACCCATTGGCTGCGGGCGTCGTCGACGGACTCGGCGACGAGGTGGGCGACGTTGCAGTGGCGGCCGCGGGTCATGCCGACGTACGCCGAGGCGGCGCCGGTCGTCTCGCCGAGTGCGAGGTGCGCGGAGTCGACGGTCTCGCCTTGGGCTCCGTAGGCGGTGGTGGAGAAGGCGAGCTCGACGTGCTCGCGGACGTACTCGGCGGGGAGCGCACGTTGGCCGGCGCGGCCGGTGACGAGCAGGCTGCCGTCCTCGCCGATCCCGGCCACGGTCCAGGTGTCGCGGTTGGCGACGGCGAGGTCGCGGTCGTTGCGTCGGGTGGCGACCCGGTCACCGAGACCGATCCGCTCACCACGACGCGTGACGGGCTCACCAGCACGCTCACCACTCGCTCACCAGAGTCACCGTCAGCGCCGTGCGCGGTGGCGGCGGTCACGGATGGCTGCGTTGAGCGCAGCGACCTGGTCGCGGGTGTCGGCGATGACCAGCTGGTCACCGTCGTCAGCCCGGGCGGCGCCGATGGCGGCCAGGGCTGCGGTGCGTTCGACCTCGCTGGCATGGAGGACGATCTGGCCGCGTTCGAAGAGGGCGTCGAAGACCTCACCAGGCCGCTCACCAGTGCGGATGAGCAGGCTGAGGTCGGCGTAGGCGGGATCGGTGAACCGGTGGACCGACTCGAGCTCGTGGTGCGCCGCGGGTCGCACCCAGCGTGCGGCGAGGTCGAGGACGCCGCCTCGACCGACGGCCGGGAGTTGGTGGCGGTCGCCGAGCAGCGCGATGGTGGCGTGCGCTCGGTCGGCGATGTCGAACAGCGCGCGGGCGGTGTCCTGGTCGAGCATGCCGGCCTCGTCGACGAGGAGCACGTCGCCGGGAAGCAGGCGTGCGCGGGCCTCGGGTGCGGCGTCGGCCTGCGACCAGTGGCCGTCCTCATCCCAGCGGTAGCCGTGTTGGTGGATGAGCCAGGCGGCCGAGAACGCGTCGGTGCCGACCTGCTGCTGCGCGGCTTGGGCAGCCTTGAGGGTGGGCGTGACGACCACGAGTCGACGATCGGCGTCGTCGAGTACGTCGCGCGCGGCGGCGAGGGTGGTGGTCTTGCCGGTGCCGGCGGCGCCTTCGATCACGAGCAGACGGGCGTCGCCGGCGAGGGCCGCGACGACGCGGCGTTGCGCGGGGTCGAGGTGGTCGATGCCATTGAGCCGGCCGGCGTCGTTCACCGGTCGTCCGGAGCGCGCGGCGAGGCTGTCGACCAGGTCGGCTTCGACGGCGAGCACGTGCTCGGAAGTGAGGCTGCGGACGTGCTCGGGGACGTCATCTCGTTCCAGCAGCGGCACGCACCGCGTGAGGGCACGGT
>CAWFNB010000003.1:0-141894 GCA_963817125.1 uncultured Actinomycetota bacterium | reverse complement strand
CCGGGTCGGTCACCGTCGACGGGACGCCGCCCTTCGACGAGGCGCCTGACATGCTCGATCCCTCGCTCACACCGACGTCGCTCCCGGCGGCGGGTGGTCAGCTGACGATCGAGGCCTCGGCCACCGACGACCGGGCGATCTCCGAGGTCTATGCGGTGGTCACCGCGCCAAGTGGCGCCGCTACCCAGGTGCCCATGGACGGCATCGACTACTTCGCGGTACCAGGCCGTCTACACGATTCCGGCGAACAGCGCTTTCTCACCGGCCGCGTACTCGGTCGAGGTTCCCGCCCTGGACGACATCGGTGAGCAGGACATCGAGGATGCCGGCGCCCTCACCGTCGCGGCGCGCATCAACCAACCGCCCGTCCTCGGTGTGCCGACCGTGACCCCGAGGTCGCTCCCGGCCGCGGGAGCGCGGGTGACGATCCGGGCCACCGCCACCGAAGACCGTGCGGTCTCGACCGTCTTCGCCACCATCACCGCCCCGGCAGGAACCGTCACCCGGGTGACCATGACGCCGACCGGCTCATCGACCTACCGGGGCATCTACCAGGCACCGGCCAACGCCACGTTCGCGGCGAGGGTGTACGCCCTGAAGGTCACCGCCCGCGACAGCAGCACTCAACAGGACCTCGAGAACGCCGGCACCCTCTCCGTCGCGGCGCGCGTCGACCAACCGCCCGTCCTCGGTGTGCCGACCGTGACCCCGAGGTCGCTCCCGGCCGCGGGAGGCGCGGTGACGATCCGGGCCACCGCCACCGATGACCGTGCGGTCTCGACCGTCTTCGCCACCATCGCCGCCCCGGGCGGAACCGTCACCCGGGTGACCATGACGCCGACCGGCTCATCGACCTACCGGGGCATCTACCAGGCACCGGCCAACGCCACGTTCGCGGCGAGGGTGTACGCCCTGAAGGTCACCGCCCGCGACAGCAGCGCTCAACAGGACCTCGAGAACGCCGGCGCCCTCGCCGTCGCGGCCGCCCCGGGCCCGCTGACGGTCTCGACTACCGCAGTGCAGTTCGGCAACGTGCGGCTGGGTCACCGCAAACAGCGAACGATCGTGCTTCGGAACTCGGGCCCGACCGGTTCGGGAATCGTCGAGGTGACGCTCGCGCTATCCGGGTCCAGGTTCGAGCTGGTGGGGTCACCGACCGGTGTGCGAACACTTCGGCTGAGCCCCGGTCAGTCTCAGGTGCTGACTCTCGCATTCCTGCCCTCGAGGACCGGCATACAGACCGGTCGCCTCGGCCTCGCCCGGGCTGACGGGCTGCAGCGGGGCCTCAGGGTCACGCTGACGGGCAACGGGGTCACCTAGATGCGCTCGACCGGTCCCAGGCGTCGCCGGTGCCATGCACGACGTACGCCGTGGTGCCTGCGCCGTCAGCGCTGGACCGCGCCACACCGCTCGGCCGCAAGAGCGACCGCCGCGTCGCGGGCGGCGCCCGTTTCCTGCTCGGTCAGGGTCCGGTCCGGTGCCCGGAACCGCAGCGCAAAGGCCAGTGACTTGTGTCCGGCCCCGACCTGGTCGCCGGTGTAGACGTCGAAGAGCCGGATCGACTCGAGGTGGGGACCCGCGCCCTCGCGCAGGGCGGCCTCGACCGCGGCCGCCGGTACGTCGTCCGCCACGACGAGGGCGACGTCCTCCTTGGCGACCGGGTAGGTCGAGAACTCCGGTCCGGGCACCACGTCGACAGCCCGGGACATCAGGAAGTCGAGGTCGATCTCGACCGCGGCCGAGCGAGCGGGCACCCCGAAGGCCGCGCACACCTGGGGGTGCAGCTCGCCGGCATGTCCGAACTCGACACCGTCCACCCGGACCTGGGCACAGCGGCCGGGATGCCAGGGCGCCCGGTTGGCCGTGGTCACCTCGACCTGGACCCCGAGCTCGTCACCGACCCGGCGCACCAGCCCGATCGCGTCCGACCAGCCCGCCGTGAGCGCCGGACCCCACCAGCCGACCCGTTCGCGCTCGCCGGCCAGCACCACGGCCAGCAACAGCGGCTGGTCGGGCAGCGACTCCACGAGCTTGGCCAGCTCGTCGTCGCTCGGCCGCCAGTCGACGCCGTAGATCGGCGCCGGCCCGCGGTCGGTGGGGAACGCGACCGTCCCCGTCTCGAACAGGGAGACCCCGGCCGCACCCCGCCCGATGTTGCGGGCTGCGGCGCGCAGCAGACCGGGCAGCAGGGTCGTGGTGTACGACGGCTCCTCTGTCGACAGCGGGTTGGCCAGCCGGACCGTGTGCCGGCGTACGTCGTCGGCGGGGAGCCCGAGCTGGTCGAACGCCGCCCCGCCGATGAACGGGAAGCTGATCACCTCGACGCAGCCGGCGCCGGCGAGGGTGCGGCCGATGCGGCGGCGCAGCCGCTGCTCGCGGGTCAGCCCACGTCCGGCCGCGTCGCGGGGCAGCACCGAGGGCACCTGGTCGTAGCCGACGATGCGGGCGACCTCCTCGACGAGGTCGTAGGGATCGGTGAGGTCGGAGCGCCACGGCGGCGGGGTCGCCTGCAACGGGTCGCCGACCTCGACGGCGCAGCCGACCGCCTCGAGGTTGGCCACCGCGGTCTCGGCCGGGATGTCCATTCCGGACACCCGGGCGGGCAGGTCCGCGGCCATCGAGATCGGCGCGGGCGCCGGCGGCTCGCCGACGACGGTGACGCCGGGCTCGGCGGTGCCGCCGCCGTACGCGACCAGGAGCTCGACCACCCGGTCGGCCGCCGCGGGGGTGATCACCGGGTCGACGCCACGCTCGTTGCGCTTGCCGGCCTCGGAGGTCAGCCGGTGCCGCTTCCCGGTGCGGAACATCGAGACCGCGTCCCAGTGCGCCGCCTCGACCAGGACGCGGGTGGTGGCTGCCGACATCTCGGTGGTCTCACCGCCCATGACGCCGCCCAGGCCGATGATCCCCGAGTCGTCGGTGACGACCAGGTCCTCGGGCGAGAGCGCTCGGTCGACGCCGTCGAGCGTGGTCAGCCGCTCGCCGTCGACCGCACGCCGGACCCGGATCGCGCCGCGGAGCTTGTCGGCGTCGTACCCGTGGATCGGCCGGCCGAGCTCGAGCATCACGTAGTTGGTCACGTCGACCGCCAGCGAGATCGGCCGCATGCCGGAGAGCGTGAGCCGCTGGGCCATCCACTGCGGCGTTGCAGCGTCGGGGTCCAGCCCGCTCACCGTGCGGGCCACGAACACCGGGCAGCCGGTCGGGTCGTCGATGACGACCGCGTGGCCGTCGCCGTCCGGGGACGGCAGGTCGCGCTCCGCAGGGTCGTGGAAGGAGACCCCGAAGCCGAGTGCGGCCTCGCGGGCGATCCCCCGCAGCGACATGGCGTAGGCGCGGTCCGGGTTGATCTCGAACTCGATGACCTCCTGGTCGAGTCCGAGCACCGGGCGCGCGTCGCTGCCGGGCTCTCCGGCGCCCTCAGGCAGCACGATGATGCCCTCGTGGTCGTCGCCGAGGCCGAGCTCGTGGGCCGAGCAGATCATCCCGGCGGAGATGTGGCCGTAGGTCTTGCGCGCGGAGATCTCGAAGTTCCCGGGCAGCACCCCGCCCGGCAGGATCACGACGACCAGGTCGCCGGGCTTGAAGTTGTGGGCACCGCAGACAATCCCCAAGCCTGTGGCTGGGTCGTGATCGGCAAGGTGATTGGCAGCAGACCCAACATCAACGTGACACCACTCGATGGTCTTGCCGTTCTTCTGCGGCTCGGGCTCCATCGTGAGCACCTTGCCGACCACGAGCGGCCCGCTGACCCGCTCCCCGGGCTTCTCGATCGCCTCGAGCTTGAGGCCGAGCGCGGTCAGCCGGGCGGCGAGCTGCTCGGTCGTGACGTCGGTCGGCAGGTCGACGTAGTCGCGGATCCAGGAGACAGGGGCCTTCACAGCTCGGCCCCGAACGCGGTCGTGAACCGGACGTCACCCTCGAAGAGCGCGCGCAGGTCCTCGATCCCGTGGCGGAACATCAGGGTCCGGTCGATGCCCATGCCGAACGCGAACCCGGAGTAGGTCTCGGGGTCGATGCCGCAGGCGCGCAGCACCCGCGGGTTGACCACGCCGCAGCCACCCCACTCGATCCAGCCCTCGCCACGACAGGTACGGCACGCCTCGCCTTCCTCGTTGACGCGTGCGCCGCGGCAGACGAAGCAGACCAGGTCGACCTCGGCGCTGGGCTCGGTGAACGGGAAGTACGACGGGCGGAACCGCGTCGTGATCCCCTCGCCGAACATCGCGGTCGCGAAGTGGTCGAGGGTGCCCTTGAGGTGGGCCATGGAGATGCCCTTGTCGACGGCCAGTCCCTCGACCTGGTGGAAGACCGGGCTGTGCGTGGCGTCGTACTCGTCGGTCCGGAACACCCGGCCGGGACAGACGACGTAGATCGGAGGCTGCCGAGACAGCATGGTGCGGGCCTGGACGGGCGAGGTATGGGTGCGCAGCACGATGTGGTGGTCCTGCGGGTCGGTCCAGAAGGTGTCCTGCATGGTGCGCGCAGGGTGGTCGGGACCGAGGTTGAGCGCGTCGAAGTTGAGCCACTCCGCCTCGATCACCGGACCCTCGGCGACCTCCCAGCCCATCGCCACGAAGATGTCAGCGATCAGCTCGGAGCCGGTCGTCACCGGGTGGCGGGCACCGGCGGGGACCCGGTCGGTCGGGAGCGTGACGTCAACCGTCTCCTCGGCCAGCATCCGCTGCTCGGCCTCCGCCTCGAGCTCCGCCTGCCGGGTGGCCAGCGCCTGCTGGACCGCGCCGCGCGCCTGGCCGACCCGCTGGCCGGCCTCCTTGCGGGCCTGCGGGGGCAACGCCCCGATCTCCCGGTTGGCCAGCGCCAACGGCGAGCGGTCGCCGGTGTGCTCGATCCGGACCCGCTTGAGCGCCTCGAGGTCGGCGGCGGCAGCGATCGCCGCCAGCGCGGCGTCCCGCGCCGCCTCGACCTCCTCGGGCTTCAACGCAGCCACCTCCACGGGGTCGAAGTCGCTGTTGGGTCCGGACACGGTCAGAGTCTAGGAACCGCCCGGCCACCGCCGCGAACGGGTTGTCACCCGGTGGACAGGCTGTCCGGGCAGAGTGTCCCGTCCAGGGTCGCCGGGTCGGGGAGGCCGGCCGCCGCCGCGCGACGGCGGCCGAGGTTCCACGACAGCCAGTCGTCGTCCTGGGACCAGGACCGCGGCAGCCCGCAGGCGACCTCCTGCGCGGGGCGACCTTCGAACACCGGGACCGCATCGGCCGACAGCCCCTGGAGGTAGGTCCAGTCCACCTTCCCGGTGTCGGCGTACCGGTCCAGGTTGCGCTCGGCGATCCACGCCTCCGGGTTGAGCGCCGCGATGCCGAGCAGCGCGGCCACCCCGGTGACCAGGGCGAACCGCGGGAGCCAGACGCCCCAACGCAGCAGTCCGGCCACGGTCACGGCGAGGACCATCAGACCCAGCCAGCCCTCGAAGACGTCGACCAGCAACCGCAGCTGGGTGAAGCCGTAGGCCTCCTGGTAGAGGTGCATCCGGTACAGCGCAGAGCCGACCACCACGAGGGTCAAGGCGCAGAGGGCGCCGAGCGAGGCCCGCAGCCACACCCGGTCCGCGAGCCCGTCGCCGGCCCAGTGCGACGCGGCCCAGACGACCAGCAGGGTGAGCAGGGTGGCGACCGTGAGCTGGCCGAACCCCTGGTGGCTGTAGTCGGCGTAGGTCAGCCCGGTGCTGCGCTGCACGTAGTCGTGCCCGCCGAACAGCACGCTCAGCTGAGCGGCGACGAACACCGCGAACACCGCGTCCACCAGCAGCACCGGGACCAGCCACTCGAACCGGTGCTCCACCGTCGCTCGCGGGAGGACGCCGAAGTCGTCGGTCCTCGGCGGGTTGAGGGCGACGTACGCCGCGGCCAGAGTCGGGCCGGCAACCGCGACCGCGATGAAGACGCGCAGCACCACCGAGTCGATGCTGATGTCGGGGAGGACGACGTCGACCCAGCTCGCCACAATGGCGTCGGCCGAGACGAAGAGGAGGCCGAAGACCAGCACCGCGAGCAGCGACCAGAGCGCCGTGACCAGGACCCGGGGCGCCCGCTCGTGGCCCGTCAGACGGCGCAGGCTCCGCCCGAGCCACGGGAGGTCCCGGATCCCCGCGAGCGGCCAGGCAAGCCCGGCGAGCACGAACTCCGGGACGCGGTGCACGCGGGTGACCCCGGCGATCAGGACGGTCGCGCCGGCCAGGAGGCAGAGCACGCCGATCCAGGGCGCGTCGAGGAGGAGCACCGGCAGGGTGCAGAGCGCCGCGAGGACCAGGCAGGCGATGGTGAACGGGTCGCGCTTGTGCCGCGCGGCGTACACCACGGTGAGCCCGGCCGTCAGCACGACGAGGAACAGGGCCAGTCCCGGCGGATGGTTCGGCAGCACGAGACCGGCCAGCACCCCCACCCCGGCCGCGGCCAGGACCACGGTCCGACTACCGCCCGGCACGTCCGGCCAGAACCGGCCGAACAACGGCTCGAGGACCGGCGCCGGGGCGATTGTGGCCCCCGGGTGGCCCGGATGGATCGGCGGGGGCGGTGGGGCTGGCGGGGTGGGGGACGTAGGCACCGGGGCCTCCTGGTGGGTCGGGGCGGACGAGCGGGCAGGCGGGTGCAAGGGCAGGTCGACGCGAAGGAGCGCGCCGGACCCACCAGGCGGTGGGTCGGCGAAGCGGACGGTGCCGCTGTGCAGGGTGGCCACCCAGCGGGCGATGGCGAGTCCGAGTCCGGTGCCGCCGGTGCTGGCGCCCTCCGCGGGGTCGGCCAGGGTGCCGAACCGCTCGAAGGCGCGCTCGCGGTCCGTGGGTTCGACTCCCGGCCCCTCGTCGGCGACGTTCAGCAGCCAGCGGACGGGGGTGACCTCGCAGGTCACCCGCACCCGTCCGCCCTCGGGGCTGTGCCGCACGGCGTTGTCGAGCACGTTGGTGAGCAGCTGGCGCACCCGGACGCGGTCGGCGTGCACCGTGAGCGAGCCGGGGATCTCGACGTCGAACCGCACCCCCCGGCCGGTCGGTACGAGGTCGGCCACCACCTCGTCGACCAGGGCAGCGACCGGGACCTCGACCAGCCGCAGCGGAGCCACGCCGGCTTCGACCCGGGAGAGCTCGAGCAGGTCGCTGAGCAGGGCGCCGATGCGCCGCGCCTGCGTGACCGCAGCATCGAGGTGCGCCTGGTCGGCCGGCAGGACGCCGTCGGCCAGGTTCTCCAGCACGGCGGTGAGCGCCGTGAGCGGCGTACGCAGCTCGTGGGAGACCGTGGCGACCAGGTCGCGCTGCTCCCGGTCGAGGGTGGCCAGCTCGGCGGCCATCTGGTTGAACGCCCGGCCCAGCTCGCCGATCTCGTCGTTGGACTCGGTGTGCACCCGGCCGCGGTAGTCGCCACGGGCCATCCGCCGGGTCGCCTCGGTCATCTCGCGCAGCGGGGAGGTCATGCCGACCGCCAGCAGCTGGGTGACTCCAAGGGCGAGGCCGACCGTGACCGGGACCGCGAGCAGCGCGGGTACGCCGGAGTCGCTGGCGACCAGGCCGACCAGCGCGGCCACCACGACACTGGCGATCACGAGCAGGCCGAGCTTGACCTTGATCGAGGTCACCGGCCGGAGCGGCGAGCTCATTTGCCCTCCGGCTCGAGCGCGTAGCCGACCCCGTGCACGGTGCGCACCCGGTCGGCGCCGATCTTCGCGCGCAGCGCCTTCACGTGGCTGTCGACCGTCCGGGTGCCTGACGCGGCGGGCCAGTCCCACACATCGGCCAGCAGCTGGTCCCGGCTCAGCACTTCGCCCGGCACGGCGGCCAGCCTGGCCAGGAGGTCGAACTCGGTCGGAGTGAGCCGCACCTCCGCCCCGGCGGCGGTGACCCGCCGGGTGCCGGTGTCGATGACCAGGTCGCCCACGACGAGTCGGGCCGAGGGGCGCGCTGCCAGCTCGGCCGCTCGGTCGACCCGTCGCAGGAGGGCACGGACCCGGGCGACCAGCTCGCGCATCCGGAACGGCTTGGTCAGGTAGTCGTCGGCGCCGACGGCCAGTCCGACCAGGATGTCGGCCTCGTCGTCCCGGGCGGTCAGCATCAGCACCGGAACCGGTCTGGTGGCCTGGATCCGACGGCACACCTCGTGACCGTCGAACCCCGGCAGCATCACGTCCAGCACCACGACCTCTGGCGCGACGTCGGCGCAGAGCTGGACCGCGCCAGGCCCGTCGTACGCCTGCGCCACGACGAACCCCTCGGCGCGCAACCTCGCGGCAACCGCGTCGTTGATGACCCGCTCGTCCTCGACGACCAGGACGCGTCTGGAGTCCATGTCGCGAGCGTAGGAGCGCAGCGATGGAAGAGGTGGGCGCGACTCGTGAAGGTTCTGTGCAGGTTGCCCATCGGTGGTTGAGGAGGTCGTCCTGCGACCGTCTCAACCACCGAGGCTTCAGTCCCCGAAGACCGGCTCCGAGGACGGCCAGGCCACCGCGATCCGGGCCCCGCCGCCGGGGGCGTCGTCGATCGTGACGGTGCCACCGTGCGCCTTGGTGAGGCCCCCGACGATGTAGAGGCCGAGGCCTGAGCCTCCGCGCGCGCCGCCGGTCCAGAACTTCGTGAACACCCGGCGGCGCATTTCGACGGGAATGCCCGTGCCCTCGTCGGAGACGACGATGCGGACGCCCGGCTGGTCGCCGAGGTCGCCGATGCCCAGCGGCCGCAGGGCCACCTGGACGGCACCCTCACCGTGCCGGACTGCGTTCTCGACCAGGTTGGTGACCACCTGCGTGAACTTGTCCGGGTCGGCATGGATGTCGGGGAGCTCGCCGTCGACGTCGAGGCTGATAGGACGGGCGGTGCTGGCCGAGACCGAGTCGACGATCCGTCGGGTCAGCAGTCCGGCGTCGCTGGGCCGCGCGTGCAGCTGCAGCCTGCCGGTGTCGATGCGGGCCACGTCGAGGAGCTCGGCGATCAGTCGGCTGAGCCGGTCCGCGTCGGCCGAGACCGTGTTCAGCATCAGCTTCTTCTGCTCGTCGTTGAGCCGGTCCCAGCGGCTGAGCAGTGCCTGCACGAACCCCTTCACGCCGGTCAGCGGTGAGCGCAGCTCGTGCGCGACGGTGGCCACCAGGTCGGAGCGTTCGCGGTCCAGGCGGGCCCGGCCGCGACCCGAGCGGATCGTCACCGCCACCTCGGAGACCGGCTGGTGCAGCGCGGACCGGTGGAGCTTGGCGGCCACCAGGACCTCGGTGCCGTTGGGCAGCAGCCACGACTGCTCGGGGATGGCGGTCCGGGTGGGCAGCCCGCCGTACGGCCGGTTGCTGGCCACCCACGCGTTGCCGTCCTGGTCGCGCAGGGTCAGCACGTCGGCCAGCGGTTCCCCGACGCAGTCGCCCGGTACGCCGAGCATGGCGATGGCCACGCGAGAGATCACGGTGACCCGACCGTCCGACCCGGCCAGCACCACACCGTCCGGCAGCGCGTCGACGACCGCCTGCGCGTCGACCGGTCCGGGCATGGCCTCAGCCTGTCACGTGCGCTGGGCCCTGGCGGACTCGTAGAGGCAGAGCGCGGCCGCGGTGGAGAGGTTGAGGCTCTCGGCCCGGCCGTGGAGGGGGATCCGCACCCGGTGGTCGGCCAGCGCGGCCAGCTCGTCGGGGAGCCCCCAGGCCTCGTTGCCGAACAGCCAGGCGGTACGGCCGGCGAGCACCGGCGCGGCGGCGTACAGGTCGAGCTCGCCGGCGCCGTCGGCGGCCAGCACGGTGAGCCCGGCCGCGCGGGCCGCTCGCACGGCGTCCTCGGCGGACGGTTCCACGGCGACGGGCAGGTGGAACAGGCTTCCGGCGCTGGCCCGCACCGTCTTGGGGTTGTAGGCGTCGACCGAGCTGCCGGCCAGCACGACGCCGTCGGCGCCGGCGGCGTCGGCACTGCGGATCACGGTGCCGGCGTTGCCCGGGTCGCGGACGTCGGCGCAGATCGCCACCAGACGGGCGGAGGCGAGCAGCCGATCGGCCGCGACGTCGAGGAACCGGCAGACCGCCACGACGCCGGCCGGTGTCACGCTGTCGCTGAGCCCGGCCATCGCGCGGTCCTCGACCAGCGCCCAGGCCGGCGCGGCGTCGCGCAGCTCGGCGTACGTGGCGGTGGCCTCGACGGTGGCGAACACCTCGACCACGCAGTCGGGGACGGCCAGCGCCGCCTCGACGGCCTTCGGGCCGTCGGCAAGGAAGAGCCGCCGTCCGGATCGCTCCGAGCGGCGGCTGAGCTTCCGTGCCTCCTTGACCCTCGAGTTCGCGGAGGCGAGCGGACGTGCCGGGGAGATCAGGCCGAGGCCTCGGCCCGCGGCGCGTTGACGTCGTCGGGCAGGGCGGCCTTGGCGACCTCGACGAGCGCGTTGAACGCCGCGATGTCGTTGACGGCCAGGTCGGCCAGGATCTTGCGGTCGACCTCGATGCCGGCCAGGTTGAGCCCCTGGATGAACCGGTTGTAGGTCATCCCCTGGGCGCGGGCCGCGGCGTTGATCCGCTGGATCCACAGCCGGCGGAAGTTGCCCTTGTTCTTGCGGCGGTCGTTGTAGCTGTAGACCAGCGAGTGGGTGACCTGCTCCTTGGCCTTGCGGTAGAGCCGCGAGCGCTGGCCGCGGTAGCCGCTGGCGCGCTCGAGGGTGGTCCGGCGCTTCTTGTGGGCGTTTACTGCCCGCTTGACGCGTGCCATGTCTTCAGTGCTCCTTGATCAGTGAATCGGGTGGGGGTCTCGGCCGTGAGGCTCAGAGACCGAGCAGCTTCTTGGCGCGCTTGACGTCGGCCTTTGCGACCTCGGTGGTGCCAGAGAGGCGGCGGGTCACGTTGGAGGGCTTCTTCTCCAGGTTGTGACGCAGCCCGGCCTTCTGGCGCCGGATCTTGCCCGAACCGGTCACCCGGAAGCGCTTGCTGGCACCCGAGTGGGTCTTGTTCTTCGGCATGGTGTGTCTCCTCGTACGTCGTGCGGTGCTGCGAGCTGCCTCGCAGTGGTCTGGGTGGGCCTGGCTCAGGCTTCGATCTCTGGATCCAGGTTCTCGGAGCGACCGCGCTCCTTCTTCTGGGCGACCGGGCGCTTGATGAGTGCGGCCTCGCGTGCCGCGTGCTCCTCGGCCTCCTCGGCGGCGCGCTCGGCGGCGCGACTCTCCTTGGCTGCCTGTGCCTCGACCTTGGCCTCGGCCTTCTTCTTGTGCGGGCCGAGCACCATGATCATGTTTCGGCCGTCCTGCTTGGGCGCGGACTCCACGAAGCCGAGCTCGGTGACGTCCTCGGCCAGCTTTTGCAGCAACCGGAACCCGAGCTCGGGACGGTGCTGCTCACGGCCGCGGAACATGATCGTGATCTTGACCTTGTCGCCGGCCTTGAGGAACCGCACGACGTGACCCTTCTTGGTCTCGTAGTCGTGCGCGTCGATCTTGGGACGAAGCTTCATCTCCTTGATGATCACGTTCGTCTGGTTCCTGCGCGCCTCACGGGCCTTCTGGGCGTTCTCGTACTTGAACTTGCCGTAGTCCATGAGCTTGCAGACCGGAGGCTTGCCCTGCGGCGCGATCTCGACGAGGTCGAGGTCGGCCTCCATGGCGAGCTTGAGCGCCTGGTCCGTCGGCACGATGCCCACGGTCTCGCCGTTGGGACCCACGAGGCGAACCTCGGGTACCCGGATCCGGTCGTTGATGCGTAGTTCGGTGCTGATGTGTCCTCCTGCTGGTCGGTGACGGGACCGGACTCCTCCCGAAATGACGAAAGGCCTCCGCGTTGCAAGCGGAAGCCAGTCACTGCCCGAGCCGCCCACGTGCGTGTGCACGCGGTGGCCGGGCCACCAGACCGGACCCGACGACCTCTGGTGCAGGGCGGTCGATGCGGGTGGGAGACGATGATGCTGGTCTCCGCTTGTGATCAGTGCTCCTGGGAGCACCGATCGGTCAACGCCTCAGGGTAACCGATCATTCCGGGGCGGCTGCAATTGCAGCCGCGTAGGACACCGGGCCCGCGACGTCGATCAGCAGCGCCTCGGCGCCGTCCTGCAGCGCCGCGTGCGCGGCCACCTGCGCCGGCACCGGCACCGGTCTGGCGTCCGGGTCCCAGCGGCCCATGGCGTCGACGCTGGTGAACGCCAGCAGCGCGGTCCGCCCGTCCGCACCGCGCATCAGGACCGCAGCCATGTCGCTGGACTTCTCCCTGACCAGCCCGTCCGCGCCGACCTCGGCCTCGCCCAGCTCCGCCACGACGGGCACGAGCAGCCTGGCCCCGGCCAGCGCAGCGAGCACCTCGGGTTCGCGTGCCTCGTCGTCGGCGTACGCCGCCAGGGCGGTCGCCAGCGCCGGGTCCGCCGCGCCGGTGTCGTCCGGCGCGCCCGCACCCGCGAGCAGCCGTCGTTCCTCCACGCCACCACGGTAGGCGTGGGTGCGGTACGTCCCATGTCTAGGCTGGACACGTGGACGACGCCGCCTGGGGTGCACTGACCCTCACCCTGACGCTTCTGGGCGGGCTGTACACGTGGTTCGCGTTCCGGCGACGCGGCTTCGTGGCCGGCCTGCGGGGCGTGGGGATCACCCTGATCCCGGTCGCCCTGCTGCTCACGGACACGCTCGAGATGGTCAGCGACATCGGCAGCGCGATCGGCGACTGGGCCGTGCACTTCGCGTTCAGCCCGCTGACCTGGCTCGGCGTGATCCTCGGCGGCATCTCGGTGGTCTGCTTCGTGGTCGCCGGTTTCCTCGCCAACCGCGACGTGGGCACTGCCCCACGGCGTACCGACGGCGAAGCGGACCGAAAGGCGCTGCCGGAGGGTCGCGGCAAGCGGGCCGAGCCGGTCGTGGCGGACCCGGTGGACGCGGAGATGGCCGAGATCGAGGCGCTGCTGCGCAAGCGCGGCATCACGTGATCTCGGACTCCGTCGAGCGGAACCGGCTGTGGTCCCGCTTGGGTGAGGCCGTCGCGTCCCACCAGGCGCCGCTCGCGACCCCGCTGATGGTGGTCGACCTCGACGCGTTCGACGCGAACGCCGACGACCTGGCCCGGCGCGCCGGGGGTACGCCGATCCGGGTCGCCTCCAAGTCGGTGCGGGTGCCGGCCCTGCTCAGCCGGGTGCTGGCCCGCCCCGGGTTCCACGGTGTGCTCGCCTACACGTTGGCAGAGGCGCTCTGGCTGGAGGAGCAGGCGGTGAGCGACGACGTCGTCGTGGCCTATCCCACGGTGGACCGCGCGGCCCTGGCTCGGCTCGTCGCCTCGCCGTCCGCGGCGGGCCGGGTCACGCTGATGGTCGACGACGTCGCCCACCTCGACGTGGTCGACTCGGTCCGTTCGTCGCACGCAGTCCAGGTCCGGGTCGCGATCGACGTCGACGCCGGGCTGCGGATGGGCGGCCAGCACGTCGGCCCCAAGCGGTCGCCGCTCCACGACGCCGCCGAGGTGGTGGCGCTGGCCCGCGAGATCGGCTCGCGGCCCGGGTTCCACCTGGTCGGCGCGATGACCTACGAGGGCCAGGTGGCCGGGGTCCAGGACGAGGTGCCGTCGCAGCGCGCCCGCTCGGCCGTCGTACGCCGGATCAAGGCGCTGTCGCTCACCCAGCTGGAGACCCGCCGCCGCGAGGTGGCCGACGGGCTGGCGGCGGCCGGCGTCGAGCTGGAGTTCTGGAACGCCGGCGGCACCGGCTCGGTCGAGGCGTCGGCGTCCGACCCGGTGGTGACCGAGGTGGCGGCCGGCTCCGGGCTCCTGACGCCCACGCTGTTCGACCACTACCAGTCCTTCGACCCGCGACCGTCCGCGTTCTACGGGCTGCCGGTGTCGCGTCGACCCTCGCCGGAGGTCGCCACGGTGCACGGCGGCGGCTTCGTCGCGTCCGGGCCGGCCGGCAAGGACCGGCTGCCCACGCCGTGGG
The DNA here is from genome assembly GCA_963817125.1 of uncultured Actinomycetota bacterium. Taxonomy (GTDB): domain Bacteria; phylum Actinomycetota; class Actinomycetes; order Propionibacteriales; family Nocardioidaceae; genus Nocardioides. The sequence continues at coordinate 128,039 of CAWFNB010000003.1, read as the reverse complement.
CGCCCGCCGGGCTGCGCCTGACCGGGCTCGAGGGTGCGGGCGAGGTGCAGACGCCTCTGGTCGGGCACCCGGCCACCCTGCTCGCGATCGGCGACCTCGTGTGGTTCCGGCACGCCAAGTCCGGCGAGCTGTTCGAGCACACCAACACCGTCCAGCTGCTCTCCGGCGCCCGGTTCGTCGAGGAGGTCCCCACCTACCGTGGCCACGGACTCGTCTTCTGACGTCGCCGCTCTGATCGTCGAGCTGGCGTCCTCGCGCCCGGCCACGCTGGGCGAGGGACGGCTGGTCTGCGTCGACGGGCCGGCCGGGTCGGGCAAGACCACGCTCGCGGCGGCGCTCGCGGAGCTGACCGGCGCCCAGGTCGTGCACGGCGATGACCTGATGGAGGGCTGGCGCGGCCTGGACGCGGTCGGCCGCCAGCTGGCCGGGCTGGTCGCGGAGCTGGCCGAGGGGCGGCCGGGCAGCTACAAGCACTTCGACTGGGAGCACCTCCGCTACGACCACACCGTCGACGTCGCACCGGCGCCGTGGCTGGTCGTCGAGGGCGTCGGCAGCGGGGCCGCCGCCATCGCGCCGTACGTCACCGTGCTGGTCTGGGTCGAGGTCGACGACGACGTGCGGCTGGCGCGCGGCCTGGAGCGCGACGGCGCCGCGATGCAGGAGCACTGGCGCACGTTCATGGCCGACGAGACGGCACTGTTCGCCCGCGAGCGGACCCGGGACCGCGCCGACGTCCTGGTCGACGGCACCGGTCGGCGGCCACCGACGGTGCACCTAGGGTGACCCGCGTGGTGGCACCGAGCGGCGAGCAGTACGAGATATCTGGAGGCGGCTACCGCGCGGTGGTCACCGAGAGCGGCGGCGCCCTGCGCCTCCTCGAGCACGACGGCCGGCCACTGATCGACGGCTTCTCCGCCGATGAGATGGCGCCCGGTGGGCGGGGCCAGCTGCTGATGCCATGGCCGAACCGGATCCGGGACGGGCAGTACGCCGTGGGCGGGCGCTCCCTGCAGCTGCCGCTCACCGAGCCGAGCCGGCACAACGCCTCGCACGGCCTGGTGCGGTGGGTGGCCTGGACCCCGGAGGAGCACACCCCGCACTCGGTGTCGTTGCACTACCGGCTGATGGCGCAGACCGGCTACCCGTGGACGCTGGACCTGCAGGTGCTCTACGACCTGTCGGCGGACGGCCTGACGGTCACCCAGATCGCGACGAACCTGGCAGCCGACCCCGCGCCGTACGCCCAGGGTGCGCATCCCTACCTGAGCGTCGGGCCGGGCCCGTGCGACGGCTGGGAGCTGACGTTGCCGGCCGCGACCCGGTCGCTGACCGACCCCGAACGGCTGCTGCCGGTCGGCCGGGAGCCGGTCGAGGGCACCGAGCACGACTTCCGGGTCGCCCGGCCGCTGCGCGGCACGGTGATGAACCACGGCTTCACCGACCTCGACCGCGACCCCTCCGGCCGGGCCACCACGGTGCTCCGCGACCCCGGCTCCGGCGATGCGGTCGCCCTGTGGGTGGACTCGGCGTACCGCTGGCTGATGGTCTACACCGCCGACGACGTCCCGGTGACCGCCCGCCGCTCGGTGGCGGTCGAGCCGATGACCGCCCAGGCCGACGCCTTCCGCTCCGGCGAGGACCTGATCTGGCTCGCCCCAGCCGGCCAGCCCGACGACGAGTTCTCCGCGTCCTGGGGCATCGAGGCCCTCCCCGCCTGACCCAACTCCCCGCCGAGTCGGGGTTACTGATGCGCAGTAACCCCGACTCGGCAGCCAATCGTCGGCGAGTCGGGGTTACTGATGCGCAGTAACCCCGACTCGGCGTCAGGAGGCGGAGGCGGCGGCGACCAGGGCCTTGAGCTCGCGGAGGGCGCGGACGGCGCGGTCACCGTCGGAGCCCTGGATGCCCATCACCGCGACCGTCTCGCCGTCGGCGAGGTCGAGGGTGACCCACGGGGCGCCGGGTGGCATCCGCGCGGCGATGACCTGGGGCCAGTCGAACTCGCGGCGGCGGTAGCCGTTCACGACGACCAGGCGGTCGGGGTAGGCGACCGCGCGGGAGCGGAGCAGGGCATACATCAGGACCCCGAACAGCAGCGCGAAGAAGACCAGCGTGCCGCGCTGGAAGATCGTGAACCTCCCCCGGGTCTCCTCGTCGAAGGTGAGCCAGGTGGTCACGCACATGGTGCCCAAGGCAAGCGTGATCGCGATCCCGACGACCCGGGGGCCGAGCGGACGCCAGGTGCGCGGGAGCGGTGGGAGCCCGATGGGCTCAGAGGCGGCAGGCATGGATGTCCGTGAGCAGGATCCCCCGCGCTCCGATCTCGTAGAGCTCGTCCATCAGCCGCTGGGCGCCGTCCCGCGGCACCATCGCGCGGACGGCGACCCAGCCCTCGCGATGCAAGGGCGCGATCGTCGGGCCCTCGATGCCGGGCGTCAGCTCGACCGCCTCGGTCACCCGCGACTCCTCGATGTCGTAGTCCATCATCACGTAGGTCCGCGCCACCAGCACGCCCTCGACCCGGCGCCGGAACACCTCGAAGTCCCCGCCGATGTCACCGTGTACGTCGCCGGTGCGGGTCACCAGCACCGCCTCGGACTCCAGGATGGTCTCGCCGAACACCTCGAGGCCGGCCTGGCGCAGCGTGCCGCCGGTCTCGACCACGTCGGCGATCGCGTCGGCGACGCCGAGCTGGATCGAGGTCTCGACCGCGCCGTCGAGACGGACCACCTCGGCCTCGATGCCACGCTCCTCCAGGAACGCGCTGACCACCCCGACGTACGACGTGGCGATGCGACTGCCGGCCAGCTGGTCGAGCGCGGTGAACCGTCCGGTCGGGCCGGCAAAGCGGAACCGGCTGCGCCCGAAGCCGAGCGGCATCACCTCGTCGGCCTTGGCGCCGGAGTCGCGGAGCAGGTCGCGGCCGGTGATGCCGACGTCGAGGGTGCCCTCCCCGACGTACAGCGCGATGTCACGCGGACGCAGGTAGAAGAACTCCACGCCGTTCTCTACGTCGGTCAGGGTGAGCTGCTTGGCGTCGTCGCGCTGCCGGTAGCCCGACTCACGCAGGATGTCGGCGGCGGACTGGGCCAGCGACCCCTTGTTGGGGACGGCGATCCTCAGGAGGGACATGGGGCTGCCTTCATGGGCTTCAGAGGTGGGCGTAGACGTCGTCGAGCTCGATGCCGGTCGCCAGCATCAGCACCTGGGCGTGGTAGAGCAGCTGGCTGATCTCCTCGGCGGCGCGCTCGGCACCCTCGTGCTCGGCGGCCATCCAGGACTCGGCGGCCTCCTCGACCAGCTTCTTGCCGATCGCATGTACGCCGGCGTCGAGCTGCCGCACGGTCCCGGAACCGTCGGGCCGGGTCCGGGCCTTCTCGGAGAGCTCGGTCCAGAGCTCCTCGAACGTCTTCACGACCAGTCAGCCTAGTTGGCCCCGGTGCCGGGCCGGCTGGGCTGTCCGCGCCATGATGAGGCGTGAGCCGTTCCCTTGCAGACCTCGAGTGGCCCTTCACCACCGAACGCCTCTCGCTCCGGCCGGCGGTCGCCACCGACCTGGCGCCGATGTTCGGCTACCGCAGGCAGGAGTCGGTGGCCCGCTGGATGACCGCCCAGCCCGCCGACGAGGCGGCGCTCGCCGCACACATCGGCGACAAGATCGACCGAACTTTGGTGATCGAACGCGACGATGCGCTGGTCGGCGACCTCTACGTCGCGATCGACGACGCGTGGTCGCAGGCCGAGGTGCGCGACAGCGCGCAGCGGACCCAGGCCGAGATCGGCTGGTGCCTCGACCCCGCGTACGCCGGCCAGGGCTACGCAACGGAGGCCGTCGCCGGCCTGCTGGGGATCGCCTTCGACGGGCTGGGACTGCGCCGGGTCTACGCCCAGTGCTTCGCGGACAACGAGCGCTCGTGGCGGCTGATGGAGCGTCTGGGCATGCGCCGGGAGCAGCACACGAAGAAGGACTCGCTGCACCGCAGCGGTGAGTGGCTGGACGGGATGATGTACGCCCTGCTGGCCGAGGAGTGGCGGGTCGGAGCCGTCGCATGATCGACCTCGACAGCACGTCCAGCACTCCGCCGTACGAGCAGATCCGCTCGCAGATCGCCGCCCACGTCGCGGACGGCGGGCTGCAGCCCGGCGATCGGTTGCCGACCGTACGCCGCCTGGCCGAGGACCTGGGGCTGGCCACCAACACGGTGGCCCGCGCCTACCGCGAGCTGGAGCAGGCCGGCGTCATCGAGACTCGCGGTCGGGCCGGCAGCTTCGTCACCGGCGACCAAGTGACGAGGAAGGCGAAGGCCGCGGCTGTCGCCTACCTCGCCGAGACCAAGGCGCTCGGGCTCAGTGCAGCAGAGGCTCTGTCGCTGGTCCGAAATATCGGCGACAACCCGCTGCGCAGCTGAGCCGAGTCACGTCGCGAGCGTGCCGATCTCCCGGATCGTGCGCGCGGTGGCCAGCGCCGCCGAGGTCGCCTCACGGCCCTTGTCCTCGCTCGACCCGTCGAGCCCGGCCCGGTCCAGGGCCTGCTCCTCGGTGTCGCAGGTCAGTACGCCGAAGCCGACGGCGACCAGGTGGTCGAGGGCAACCCTGGTCAGCCCGTCGGTAGCCGCGGAGCAGACGTAGTCGAAGTGCGGAGTGCCCCCGCGGATCACCACGCCCAGCGCGACGATGGCGTGGAAGCCCTGCCGGGCCAGCGCCGCTGCGGCGATCGGCAGCTCGAAGGTGCCGGGCACCCGCACGACCGTGGCGTCGGCCACCTGGTGGTCGGCGAGCGCGCGCCGGGCACCCGCGATCAGGCCGTCCATCACCTCGGTGTGCCAGCTCGCCGCAACCACGGCGACCCGGAAGTCGCTCGCGTCGAACGGCTCCACCTGCGCCGCGCCGGCGCCGCTCATTGCCCGGCCTCGGCAGGGTCCAGCGTGGGCCGGTCCAGGTCGGGCAGCACGTGGCCCATCCGGTCCCGCTTCGTGAGCAGGTAGGCGAGGTTGTGACCGTTGGGGTGCGGGGTGAGCGGGACCCGCTCGGCCACCGTGATGCCGTACTCCTCCAGGTTCGCCACTTTGTCGGGGTTGTTGGTCATCAGCCGGACGCTGTTGACGCCGAGGTCCTTGAGGATCTGCGTGGCGGCGCCGTAGTGGCGGGCATCGGCGGGCAGCCCGAGGTCGAGGTTGGCGTCCACGGTGTCGCGTCCGCCGTCCTGGAGCTGGTAGGCCTGCAGCTTGGCGACCAGCCCGATCCCCCGGCCCTCGTGGCCGCGCAGGTAGATCACCACTCCCCTGCCCTCGGCGACGATGGTGTCCATCGCCTCGTTGAGCTGCGGGCCGCAGTCGCAGCGGTCGCTGCCGAACACGTCACCGGTCAGGCACTCCGAGTGCACCCGGGTGAGCACCGGCTCGGTGCTCCCCCTCAGTGACTCAGGGTCGCCGTACACGAGCGCGACGTGCTCGGAGTCGTCCACGGTGATCGTGTAGCCGTACGCCGTGAAGTCGCCGTGGCTGGTGGGCAGCCGGGTCTCGGCGACCCGCTCGACCAGGACCTCGGTGCGGCGCCGGTAGCGGACCAGGTCCTCGATCGAGATCATTGCCAGCCCGTGCTCGTCGGCGAACTCACGCAGCTCGCCGGCTCGCTTCATGGTGCCGTCGTCGTTCACGATCTCCACCAGCACGCCGGCCGGGGTCAGCCCGGCCATCCGGGCCAGGTCGACTGCCGCCTCGGTGTGGCCGCGGCGGGCCAGCACGCCACCCTCGCGGTAGCGCAGCGGGAACACGTGGCCGGGCCGGGTGATCTCCCACGGCTCGGTCGCCGAGTCGGCGAGCACCCGGACGGTGTGGGCACGGTCGGCGGCCGAGATGCCGGTGGTGACGCCGTCGCGCGCGTCCACCGAGATCGTGTACGCCGTCCGCATCCGCTCCTTGTTGTGCGGGGTCATCAGCGGGATCTCGAGCCGGTCCAGCATGGTGCCGGGCATGGGCACGCAGATCACGCCGCTGCTCCAGCGGATCGTGAACGCCAGCAGCTCGGGCGTCGCCTTGCTGGCGGCGAAGATCAGGTCGCCCTCGTTCTCGCGGTTCTCGTCGTCGACGACCACTACTGCCTTGCCGGCGGCGATGTCGGCGACGGCCCGCTCGATGGAGTCCATCCGGACCCCCACGTGCTGGGGCTCTGTCATGCGCTGTCCTTCCCAGAAATGTGACCTGCCGCGAGGAGCTTCTCGACGTGCTTGGCGATGACGTCGACCTCGAGGTTGACCCGGTCGCCGGGCTGCCGGCGGCCGAGGGTGGTGCGGGCGAGGGTCTCGGGGATCAGGCTCACAGTGAACCCGTCCTCACGTGCCTCGACGACGGTCAGGCTGACACCGTCGACTGTGATCGACCCCTTGTCGACCAGGTAGCGGCCCAGGTCGGGCGGCATCGACACGTCGACGACCTCCCAGTGCTCGCTCGGCGTCCGGCCGCGTACGACGCCCACGCCGTCCACGTGGCCCTGGACGATGTGGCCGCCGAGCCGGGTCGCCGGCGTGACCGCGCGCTCCAGGTTGACCGCGTCACCGGCCGTGACGCCGGCCAGGCTGGTCTTGTCGAGGGTCTCCTGCATCACGTCGGCGGTCCAGGTGGTCTCGGTGCGCTCGGCCACCGTCAGGCAGCAGCCGTTGACCGAGATCGAGTCGCCCAGCGCGGCGTCCGACAGCACCTGCTCCGCGCGGATGGTGAGCCGGATCGAGTCACCCTGGTCCTCGACCTCCGCCACGGTGCCGAGCTCCTCGACGATGCCGGTGAACATCAGTGGTCTCCTTCGGGTGTCATCACGAGGCGGACGTTCGGCGGCTCGCCGTCCAGCCCCTCGAGCACGGTCACGTCGGTGGCCTGCGGGCGGAAGGCGTCGGCGATGGTGGTGATGCCGAGGTCGGCGACGGCCGGCTGGCCCGCGCCGAGCAGCATCGGCGCGACGTAGGCGACCACCTCGTCGACCAGCCCGGCGCGGACGAACGCGGCGGCCAGCGTCGGCCCGCCCTCGAGGAAGACGTGCTGGCGGTCGCGGACGAACAGCTCCGCCAGGGCCTCGTGCGGGTCCCGGGTGCGCAGGTGCAGGCTCTCCGACCGTTTGTCGAAGATCCGCCGGTCCGGGTCGAGATCGCGCTCGCCCATCACCACGCGCAGCGGCTGGTACCGCAGGGGATGGTCGTACTCGTCGCGGACGGTGAGGGCCGGGTCGTCGACGGCCACGGTGTTGGTGCCGACCAGCATCACGTCGCACAGGCCGCGGAGCCGGTGCGTGTCGATCCGGGCCGCACGACCCGAGACCCAGCGGCTGGTGCCGTCGGCGGCGGCGCTGCGGCCGTCGAGGGTGGTCGCGAACTTCCAGGTGACGTAGGGCCGGCCGTGCTCGACGGCGAAGGTCCAGACCCGGTTGACCGCCCGGGCCTCGTCGAGCATCAGTCCCTGCTCGACCTCGACGCCGGCCTCGCGGAGCACCGCGGCGCCGCCGGCCGCCAGCGGGTTGGGGTCGCCCTCGGCGAAGACCACGCGGCGTACGCCGGCGTCGCGCAGCGCGAGCGCGCACGGCCCGGTGCGCCCGGTGTGCGCGCACGGCTCGAGGGTGACCACGGCGGTGGTCCCACGCGCCCGCTCCCCCGCCCGGGACAGGGCTTCGGCCTCGGCGTGCGGGCTGCCCGCGCCGCGGTGATAGCCCTCGGCCACGGTGGCACCGGTCTCGTCGAGGAGCACGCAACCGACCCTCGGGTTGGGGCCGAGCGGGACACCGGGCGTCGTGGCCAGCTCGAGGGCGCGCGCCATCGCGGCCTGCTCGGCTGCGGTGACTGCCATCTGCGTTGCCCTCGTGTCTCGCGGGTCGCGGACTCCGGGGCGACGGCTCGCACGCGCACCAACTGCGCGAACGACGCCTGCGTGCGCTTCCCATCCGGACTTTGACCGTCGGTCCAGGAGTTCCACCTGGTCAACCGATGACTGGATGCCATCGGGTCGCGGACTTCTGAGCGAAGCGAAGGAGCATTCGACCAGTCACCGCCGGTTCGGGATTTCACCGACCCCAGAGCACGCGAGCTTTTCAACTCGTCGACACGAGTTTGCCACAGCGATCAACGCAGAGCGCAGGTGATCCCGCCCACATGGTCGTCGCTCCGGTTGCCGTCGAGTGACCTCAAGTGGCTGCCGGGAGGCCCCTATGACAGCCACTTGGGGTCACTGGACGGTCATACCAGCGGCCGGGACGGGGCGCACCACTGCTGCTCGGCAGGTACGTCGACCAGCTCGCCCTCGGGGTAGCGCAGGGCTGTCAGCCGCCCGCCGAAAACCACTCCGGTGTCGAGGCAGATGGTGCGGTTGACCCACCGCGCCTCGAGGACCGGGGTGTGGCCGTAGACGACCGTCGCGTCGCCTCGATAGTCGTCCTGCCAGGGCAGCCGCACCGGGAGCCCGTACTCGTCCCTGCCGCCGGTGGTGTCGCCGTACAGGGCGAAGCTCCGGGCGCGACCCGAGTCGACACCGTGCAGGTCCTCCCGCAGCCCGGCATGGGCGACCACCAGCCGGCCCTCGTCCAGCACCAGCTGGACCGGCAGCGCCGCCATGAACGCCGCGGCCCGCTCACGGAACTCAGCGGACTCCTCAGCCAGCTGGTCCAGGGACTGGGCGAGACCATGCGCGACCCGGACGTTTCCGCCCCGCAGGGCCCGGACCAGCTTGGCCTCGTGGTTGCCCTGGACGCAGAGCGCCGTCCCCGCCGCCACCATGCCCATGACCAGCCGGAGGACGCCCGGGGTGTCGGGACCGCGGTCGACGAGGTCGCCGACGAAGACGGCGGTCCGGCCCTCGGGGTGATGGGTGTCGTCCCAGCCGAGCTTGCCCAGCAGGGTCTCGAGCTCGGAGCGGCAGCCGTGGACGTCGCCGACGAGGTCGTAGGCGGTGATCAGGCCGACCCGCCCGCGGCCGACGCCTTGGCGCGGAGCTCGGCGACCATCGTGTCCGGGTCGTCGGCGGAGTACACGGCCGAACCGGCGACGAACACGTCCGCGCCCGCTTCGGCGCACCGCTCGATCGTCTCCAGCGAGACCCCGCCGTCGACCTGCAGCCAGACATCGACGCCGTGCTTCTCGATGAGCTGGCGCGCGATGCGGATCTTGGGCAGGCACAGGTCGAGGAACCTCTGCCCGCCGAACCCCGGCTCCACGGTCATCACCAGCAGCATGTCGAGCTCGTGGAGAAGCTCCTCATAGGGCTCGACCGGTGTGGCCGGCTTGAGCGCCATGCCTGCCCGGGCGCCCTTGGCCCGGATCTCCCGGGCCAGCCGAACGGGTGCCGTCGCGGCCTCGACGTGGAAGGTGACCGAGCCGCAGCCGGCCTCGACGTACTCCAGCGCGTGCCGGTCGGGGTCCTCGATCATCAGGTGCGCGTCGAGCGGTACGTCGGTGTGGTGGGTCAGCGCCTCGACCATCGCCGGGCCGAAGGTCAGGTTGGGCACGAAGTGGTTGTCCATGACGTCGACGTGCACCCAGTCCGCGCTCCCGATCCGCGCGACCTCGTCGCCGAGCCGCGCGAAGTCGGCGTTGAGGATGCTCGGGGTGATCTGGATGCCCACGGGGCCAGCCTATTGACTCATGGCTGCGGCGGCGGTCACCTGCGTCGGGCAGCGCCCCTCGGGTCGGCCGCAGGCGGCGAAGTCGCAGGTGCGGCACCACCAGGCGCCGGCCTCACCTGCGCGTCGACGTTCGATGCGAACGGCGACCCGGGCCTCGACCACCTTCGTCAGCAGCTCCTCCAGTGCGGTCGCCTCCGCATCGTCCAGCCCTCGGGTCGACTCGCGTACGACGTCGGCACGGGCGGCACGGGCCGCCGCGGCAACGCGGCGCCCGGCGGCGGTGAGCCGGACCTCCACCCGGCGGCGATCGGCTCCAGGCTGACGCCGGGCCAGCCCTGCCGCCTCCAGCTGCGTCACCAGCCGTACCGCGCCTGAGTGGGTCAGGCCGAGCACGTCGGCAAGCCGACCGACGTGCGCGTCGCCCAGGAACTCCTCGAGGGCCAGCATCGCCACGGTCGCGGTGGCCGACAGCCCCGAGGCGCGCTCCAGCGCCGCCGTCGACTCGTCGGTGAGGTTGAGCGCCAGCGAGGCCAGGAGGTTCTCCAGCCGGGGGTGTGCGGAGGCGGCCATCTGGGTATTGTATGACTGAATCATACAAATGCTGAGGAGTTGAGACAGGCATGTCCGGGACCATTGCGACCGCGCAGATCGACGTCGACGCCACGCGGGAGCGGGTGTGGTCGGCACTCACCGACCCCGACCAGATCAAGGAGTACATGTTCGGGTCGCAGGTCGAGACCAGCTGGGAGGTGGGCAGCCCGATCACCTGGGACGGCGAGTACGAAGGGCGCCCCTACCAGGACAAGGGCGAGGTGCTCACCTACGACGAGCCGCGCACCCTCTCGGTGACCCACTACAGCCCGATGATGGGTGAGCCGGACGTCCCGCAGAGCTACCACACGCTGGTCTACACGCTCACCGCCGACGGCGACCGCACCCACCTCGAGCTGACCCAGGACGGTTGCAAGGACGAGGAGCAGGCCGAGCAGTTCAGCCAGAACTGGCAGCAGATGCTTGACGGCCTCAGGTCCCACGTCGAGGGCTGACCCGTCAGTTCTGGCCGCCCAACACGCGCCGACCCGTCACTTCTGGCCTTTCACTGGCGACCAGAACTGCCGGGTCAGCGAACCTGGCGACAGAAAGTCCCGGGTCGGCGTACGGGCGCGAATTGAGGACGGAGCCTAAACGTCGAGCAGGCTCTCGTCGTGGCCGGCCGTGAGCTCGCCACCCGCGTCGCCGGTGTTCACGACGCCTTCGGGCTCGATCAACATCACACTGACGTCCCCTTCGGCGATCGGGCAGTGCTCCACCCCGCACGGCACGACGTACAGCTGTCCGGGCCCGAGCGTCACGTCACCGTCGCGCAGCTGGATCGTCAGGCTGCCCTCGACGACGAGGAACAACTCGTCGGTGTCCTCGTGGGTGTGCCAGACGAACTCGCCCTTGAGCTTGACGAGCTTGATCTCGTAGTCATTCAGCCGCGCGACCACCTTGGGCGACCAATGCTCTGAGAACGACGCGAGCTTGTCGGCGATGTCCACGACCGAGCTGACGGATCGTCGATGCGAGACACCGGCCAGAACAGCGTCGAGCCGGATCTCGAGGTCTTGCTGGGCCGCCCGGATCTCGTCGACCGATACGAGCTCATGTTCGGCTGCCCACGCGAGGACGCGCAGCTCCGCGCACCCCTCTCGATAGCGGTTCCACGCCCTGCCGACCTCCTCGGGAAGGTGCCACACCGCATCCTTGAAGCGACGAAACGCGCCCCTGCCCTGCAGCGAGTCGAGCAGACGACCACGCGTGGCTGGCTCAGCGATTGCCTGTGCGAAAACCTCCATGTCCCGGTAGGCCGCGGACGAACCCTCGCCGCCGATCGGGATGAGACCCATCTCGTCCGGGTCGATCAGCTCGCCGTCATCGTCGCGCACTTCATAGTCGAAGCAGGGCCACCATTCACCAGTGGCCGGGTCCACGAAGGCACCCGGACAGTCGTGCTGGTCAACGAAGTCCGCCAACATGCTCACGTCCAGCTGATCCAACCTCAGGGCCATCGTCACTCCTCACCACATTTGACACTGAGCCAGCCTGCCATTGCCGGAGGTGACCCGTCAGTTCTGGCCCTTCACTGACGACCAGAATTGACGGGTCAGCGCGAACTGGGCGACCAGAACTGACGGGTCAGCGTCAAGTGAGGTCGGGTTCGGCCGGAGTCTCCTTGCCCTCGGCCTCGTCTCGCTCGGCCCACTCCAGCAATGGGGTGAGGTCGAAGACGTGCTCGTCGATCTCCTCGTGCAGGTCGCCGAGGCGGGCGAAGCGCTCGGGCACCGTGAACATCGTGAAGTCGTGAGGGTCTGCGTCGTCGATCTCGTCCCATGCGATCGGGGTGGAGACCCTGCCGTCGGGGAGGCCGCGGACCGAGTAGGCGGCGGCGATGGTGTGGTCGCGGGCGTTCTGGTTGTAGTCGACGAAGACCTTGCGCGGGTCGCGGTCCTTGCGCCACCAGGTGGTGGTCACCTCGGACGGCGTACGTCGCTCCACCTCGCGGGCAAAGGCGAGCGCGCCCCGGCGTACGTCCTTGAAGCCGTGCTCGGGATGCACGCGGACGTAGACATGCATCCCCTTGCCGCCCGAGGTCTTCGGAAAGCCGACCGCCCCCAGCTCGTCGAGGACCTCGTGCACGACGTGGGCAACCCGCTGCACCGTGGCGTAGTCGCACTCGTCACCGGGGTCGAGGTCGATGCGCCACTCGTCCGGCTTCTCGGTGTCGGCGCGGCGGCTGTTCCAGGGGTGGAACTCGACGGTCGACATCTGCACCGCCCAGATCACCGACCCGAGCTCGGTCACGCACAGCTCGTCTGCGGTCCGGCCCCAGCGCGGGAAGTACAGCTGCACGGTCTCGACCCAGTCCGGGGCACCCGCCGGCAGCCGCTTCTGGTGCACCTTCTTCTCCGCCAGTCCCTTGGGGAAGCGATGCAGCATGCACGGCCGCTCCCGCAGCGCGTTGACGATGCCGGGCCCGACGGCGAGGTAGTACTCGACCAGGTCGAGCTTGGTGGCACCGCTCGGCCTGGATTTCGTGGGAGGGAAGTACACCCGGTCCGGGTTGCTGACCCGCACCACCCGGTTGTCGACCTCGACCTCGATCGACGGCGACTTCGACGTGGCCATGGCGAAACCGTACGACGCGCCGGGCAGCCGTAGCGTGAGGGCGTGGGCCTCTTCGACCAGCCGCCGGTGGTCCGGGTCTCGGCCGAGCCGGACGCGACGCTCGAGCCCGGCACCTGGCCGCGCACCGTCCCTGCGGTCGACCAGCTGCTGCGCGAAGGGATCATGCTCGAGAAGGGCGTGACGTTCCTCGTCGGTGAGAACGGATCGGGGAAGTCGACGATCGTCGAGGCCATCGCCATGGCGTTCGGGATGTCCCCCGAAGGCGGGTCGACCCAAGGTCATCACTCGACCCGGCCGACGGAGTCACCGCTCGCCGGCGTGCTGCGCCTGCAGCGGGGTGTCGGCTCACCGCGATGGGGGTTCTTCCTGCGCGCCGAGACCATGCACGGCTGGTACACGTACTCCGAGCAGCACGCAGGCCAGAGCTTCCACGAGATGAGCCACGGCGAGTCGTTTCTCGAGGTGCTGCGCGCCCGGTTCGACTCCCCCGGCTTCTACTGCCTCGACGAGCCGGAGGCGGCGCTGTCGTTCACCTCGACCCTCGGGCTGATCGGCGTGCTGCACGACCTCGCCGAGGCCGGAGGCCAGGCATTGTGCGCGACCCACTCCCCCGTTCTCGCCGCTATGCCGGGCGCAACGATCCTGGAGGTCGGCGACTGGGGACTGCGCCGCACGACATGGGACGAGCTCGAGCTGGTGCAGCACTGGAAGGCCTATCTCGACGCTCCAGGCCGCTACCTGCGGCACCTCCTCTAGAGGAGCCGGGCGCGGCGGAAGAGCGCCATGAACATCGCGTCGGTCCCGTGCCGGTGCGGCCAGAGCTGGATGGTGCCGGGGACCGGACCGGCCGAGTCGGGGACGTCGGTGAACTGTGCCGAGAGGTCCTCGAGGGCGGCGTCCGCACGCGCGCCGTTGACCGAGGTGACCACGATCGACGTCTCCGAGATCACCGGCGAGCAGGTGGCGTAGAGCACCAGGCCACCGGGTCGGACCAGGTCGATGGCCGAGCGGACCAGCTGACGCTGCAGCATGACCAGGGTCACCAGGTCCTCGGACTTGCGCCGCCAGCGGGCCTCGGGACGCCGACGCAGGGCGCCCAAACCACTGCACGGGGCGTCGACCAGGACGCGGTCGAAGATCGCAGGCCGGTACGGCGCCAGGGTGCCGTCCGCGGCCACGATCCCGGCCACCCCGGGCACGACGCGGTTCTCGTCGGTCAGCGTGCGTCTGACCAGCCCGGCGCGGCCGGGGAGCCGTTCGTTGGCGACCACCAGGGCGCCGCGCTCGGCGGCCAGCGCGGCCAGCAGCCCCGCCTTACCGCCCGGACCGGCGCACAGGTCCAGCCACAGCTCGTCGCGACCCTCGAGCGGCGCCTCGGCGAGCGCTCGGGCCACCAGCTGCGACCCCTCGTCCTGGACCCCCGCTCGCCCCTCGGCGACAGCAGCCACCGAACCCGGGTCGCCACCCTCCATGACCACACCGAACGGCGAGTACGGCGTCGGCTCGCCAGGCAGCTCGTCACGGGTCGAGCGCCCGGGCCGGGCGACCAGGGTCACCTGGGGGTTCTCGTTGTCGGCGGCCAGCAGGTCGTGCAGCTCGACCTTGCCGACCGCCTCGCGCAGCTCGTTGACCACCCACTCGGGGTGGCTGTAGGCGATGGTGGCGAACCGGGTCGGCGAGACCCGCGGGTCGGGAGCGACCCGGCCGATCCACTCGGCGAGGTCGTGCTCGCTCACCGAGCGCAGCACCGCGTTGACGAAGTTGCCGGCCCCGGTGTTGCCACGAGCCCGGACCAGGTCGACCGTGGTGCTGATCGCGGCGTGATCCGGCACCCGCATCGACAGCAGCTGGTGGGTCCCGATCCGCAGCGCATCCAGCACCTTGGCCTCGACCTTGGAGAGCGGCCGGTCCGTGCACGCGGCCAGGATCGCGTCGTAGGTGCCGCGCCGACGGATGGTGCCCGAGGCGAGCTCGGTGGTGAACGCCGCGTCGCGGCCCTCGAGCCCGTAGTGCTTGATCACCGCCGGCAGCACCAGGTTGGTGTACGCCCTGTCGACGCGGACCGCCTTGAGCACGTCGAGCGCCGCAGCCCGGGCCGGGTCGAGGACGATCCGGCGGTCACCGGGCGCGCCCTGAGCCGGCGCGCCCCGCTGCTGAGCCCGAGACCCGGGCTCAGCCATCGGTGAGGAACGCCTTCGCCAGGGACTTCGGTGCCTTGGTCAGCCAGGCGTCCGTGATGATCTCGGCCAGCTCGTCACGGCCGATCTCGCCGAGCCGGGACTGCTGCACGAGCACGGCGTTGTAGCCCTTGAAGTGGTCGATGGTGAAGAACGGCAGCCGGTCGTCGTCGACCAGGGCACGCTTGTCCGACTCGCCCGGGACCGTGATCACCAGGAGGTCGGTGAACTGCTCCCCGGTCTCGGGGTCGATTGCCGTCTGCCCCGGCGGGCGGTGCATCAGGAACCCCTTGCCACGCACCTTGTACGTCGGGTTGTCGCCCCACGAGGTGCCGAGCTCGACCTCGGGCAGGCCCAGGCAGATGTCGTCGACGTCCTGGGGCGTCGCAACCCTGGAGGGCGCCTTGGTCACGATGTCCACGCTACTCGACCTCGGCCACCGGCTCCCCCCTATTCGAGAGCAGCGCCAGGAGGCACCCGGAGCCCCCGCGCCCAGTCGGCGGCGGGCATCTGGCGGCTCCCGAAAGCCTTCACCTCGCCCAACCGGACCGCGGTGGTGCCGGTGCCGACGAGCACCTCGGCCTTGCCCACCGCCAGCTCCCCCGGCGCCAGCTCCCCGTCGACAACCCCGTCGACCACGGTGACCGGTCCGAGCTTGACCCGCTGACCGCCGTACGTCGTCCAGGCGCCCGGCGCCGGGGTGCAGGCCCGAACCCGCCGGTCCACCGCGACCGCGGGCTCGCCCCAGTCCACGTGGGCGTCGTCGACGCCGATCTTGGGGGCGTAGCTGACGCCGTCCTCGGGCTGCGGCCGGGGCTCGAGGCTGCCGTCGTCGATCCCGTCGAGGGTGGTCACGAGCAGCCCGGCCCCGCCCTCGGCCAGGCGGGCCAGCAGGCTGCCGGCGGTGTCGCTGGGCCGGATCCGCTCGGTCATCACGCCGTACGTCGGTCCGGCGTCGAGCTCCTTGACGATCCGGAACGTCGTGGCACCGGTCACCTCGTCGCCCGCCCACAGCGCATGCTGCACGGGCGCCGCCCCGCGCCAGGCCGGCAGGCACGAGAAGTGCAGGTTGACCCAGCCGTGCGCCGGGATCTCGAGCGCGCTCTGTGGGAGCAGCGCACCGTATGCGACCACGGGGCAGCAGTCCGGCGCCAGGTCGCGCAGGGCGGCCTGGAACACCGAGTCGCGCGGGTGGTCCGGCTTCAGGACCGGTACGCCGAGCGCGGCGGCCCGCTCCCCCACCGGGCTCTGGGTCATCCGCCGACCGCGCCCGGCCGGCGCGTCCGGCCTGGTGACCACCCCTACCAGCTCGTGGCGGGAGGCGGCAATCGCGTCGAGCGCCGGCACCGCAACCTCCGGCGTACCGGCAAAAACAACTCTCACCGGATCACAGTCCGAGTCCACCGGTCGGGTGCGGCGACACCTTGACCGTGGGCTTCTCCAACCCGAACCACTCGGCCTCGCGGATCGCCTTCTTCGCCGCTCGGCGGGTCTCGTCGTCGAGTCGGTCGATGAACAGCACCCCGTCGAGGTGGTCGGTCTCGTGCTGGAGGGCCCGCGCGAGCAGCTCGGACCCCTCGATGGTGACCGGCTCACCGTGCATGTCGAACCCCTTCGCCACCACGGACATCGCCCGACGGCAGTCGAAGGTGAGCTCGGGGATGGACAAGCAGCCCTCGGGGCCGAACTGCTCTTCCGCGGACAGCTCCAGCACCGGGTTGACCAGGTGACCGACCTCCTCGTCGAGGTGCCAGGTGAAGACCCGCAACCCGACCCCGATCTGTGGCGCCGCCAGCCCAGCACCGGGCGCGGCCAGCATGGTGTCGGTGAGGTCCTCGACGAGCTTGCGCAGCTCCTGGTCGAAGTCGACCACCTCCACCGCGCGCTGGCGCAGGACCGGGTCACCGAAGAGGCGGATGGGGGCGATCACGGGGGTGAGTCTAGGAGCGCGTCGTAGGACTAGAGGGTGGGCGGGTCGACCTGGATGCGGACCGCGTCGAGCTTGCGCGCCGCGCGGAGCCGCTGCAGCTCGACGAGGGCGCGCGACAGCTCGGCGCCGTGCGCGCGCGGCACCCGGAGGACGGCGCGGCTCTCGTCGCCGGCCGGCACCGGGCCGAGCAGCTCGAAGCCGGTGGGCGGGGCCAGCAGCGTCAGCGCGTCGTCGACGGCGCCCGGCTCGCCGGTGATCGTGGCCAGCCGCGACGCCGGCGGCAGGTGGGCCTCGCGGCGCTGCTCGGCCTCGCGGGCCGCGAACCCGACCGGGTCCCAACGCACCAGGGCCTGGACGGCTGGGTGCGCGGGGTCCCCGACGACCACGGCCCGGCCTCCGGGGCGGACCAGGGCGACAGCGTTGGCCCAGCGGCGCAACGCCTCCTCCTCGGTGCGCAGGTGAGCCAGACCGAGCACCAGCCACGTGTCGAGCAGTACGACGGCGGCGTAGCCACCGGCGGCCACCGGCTCGGCGCCCGGCGTGGCCACCACGATCGCCGGCTCGGCGTCGACGGTGGCCAGCACCCGGTCCCCGCCGGAGGTGCGGACCACGGTGCCGGCGAACGACCGGCCGAGCTCCTCGGCAGTGCGCGTCTCCCCGACCACCGGCGCGCGGAGGCCGCGGTGGCCGCACTCGGCGCAGGCCCACGACTCGTCGGCGGTGCCGCACCAGCGGCAGGTCGGCGGCGCGGTGGCCGAGCCGAGAGCGAGCGGCCCGGCGCAGGTCCGGCACCGCGCGGGAGTCCGGCACCGCTCGCAGGCCAGCGCCGCCGCGTAGCCGCTGCGCGGGGTCTGCACCAGCACGGGGCCCGTCGGCAGGGCGTCCCGGATGGTCCGGTGCACCTCGGTCGGGACGCGGGTGGCACGGGCCAACGGATCGCGGGCGAGGGAGTGCTCGTCGGCACCGGCGACCGAGACGGTGACCCTGGCCCGGAGCACCTCGCGAGGGGCCGCCAGGAGGTGGGCCCAGCCGGTGCGCACCAGCTGACCGGCCTCGACGCTCATCGCGTGACCGCCGACCAGCGCGGCGGTGCCCTCCCGCTCCGCGCGCAGCAGCAGGGTCTCCCGCGCGTGCGGGTAGGGCGACCGCGGCTCGGCGTGCAGGTCGTCGCCGTCGTCCCAGATGACGACGAGGCCGAGCGCGGCGACCGGAGCGAACGCCGCCGCGCGGGTCCCGACCACGACCCGGCGCCGGCCGCGCGAGACCGCCAGGAAGTCGCGGTAGCGCTTGGCGGGCCCAGCGTCCGCGGTGAGCACGACGTGCTGGTCGGCGCCGAGGACCGCGGCCAGCGCCGCGTCGACGCGCGCGACGTCCTTGCCGTCGGGCACCACGACGAGCGCGCCCCGACCGGCGGCGGTGGTCGCGGCCACGGCGTGCGCGACCAGCGTCGGCCAGTCGGTGCCGGGTGCGGCCGTCCACACTGCCCGCGGCGAGCCCCCGGAGGCGATGTGTCCGAGCCAGACCGCCGCGGGCCCGTGGTCGGCCCAGGCGGCCGCCGCCAGCTCGGCGTCGTACGGCGGCGGCGGTACTGGCTCGACGGACGCCTTCTTCTCGGTGGCCGCGTGTCGGCCCGGGACGGCCAGCCGCAGCACGTCGGAGCGCGTGCCGGCGTAGCGCTCCGCGAGGTCCCCGGCCAGCGCGGCCACCTGCGGCAGCAGCACCGCCTCGGGGCTGACCACCCGCCGCAGGCGCGTCAGCGAGCCGTCGTGAGCGGAGGCTGCGGCCCGGGCCAGGACGAACCCGTCGACGTCACGGCCGGCGAACCGCACCTTGACCCGCACCCCGGGTTGCGCGTCGTCAGCCATGGAGCCGGGCACGGCGTAGTCGAAGGTCCGGTCGAGGTGGGCCAGCGGCACGTCCACGAGCACGTGGGCCACCGGGTCGACCTCGGCCATGGGTTCGGCGGCTGCTGCGGACTTCCGGGTTGGCCGCACCCGGGCACGCACGAGCCCCGGGAGCAGGTCGTCCTGCTCCCGGGGCTCGTCGCGGTCAGCCGACGGCTGCCGATCGGGTCCGGGCACGCCGACATGGATACCAGTCGGCGCCCCCGGCCCCGTC
Organism: uncultured Actinomycetota bacterium; assembly: GCA_963817125.1. Taxonomy (GTDB): domain Bacteria; phylum Actinomycetota; class Actinomycetes; order Propionibacteriales; family Nocardioidaceae; genus Nocardioides. The sequence continues at coordinate 109,049 of CAWFNB010000003.1, read as the reverse complement.
AGCCCTTAGTGATGGGGTGGCCGCTTCACCTTCTTCTTCTTGGATGTCACGGACTTGGAGTCGGCCCCGTAGTGGCCGGTGATGACCACCTTGATCTTCTTGCCCGCGTCCTTGCCCTTGAGCTTGTACGACTTCTTCGTGGCGTTCTTGATGGCCTTGCCGTTGCGCAGCCACTGGTAGGTGAACGTGACGCCCGCCGGACCCCAGTTCTTGGCCTTGGCCTTGAGCTTTCTGCCGACCAGGCCCTTGCCCTTGATCTTGGCCTTGCCGACGATCACCTTGTCGCAGGTGTAGACCATGATGTCGTCGACGAACCAGCCGAGTCCGCTGAAGCTGTTGTCGGTGCTCATCGTGAACTGCGGCGTGACCGACGTGCCGGCGAACGAGCTCAGGTCGAGCCTGCTCGCCAGGTAGCCACGGCTGTCGCCACCGAAGCCCTTCTGACCGGCCTTGGGGTTGCCCGAGCCGGCGAAGATGGTCTCGTTCGGTCCGTTCACCCACGTCATCGCGGCCGTGGCAGCGCCGTTGATCTCAACGGTGCCGGCGTCGTAGAACCCGCTGGCGTCGTAGTCGAGCACCCGCCACTGCTGGAAGAACAGGTACGCCGCCTGGCCGGCCGGGAGCGCGATGGGACTGGCCGCGGTCAGCGACGCGCTGCCGACGGCCGACGACTCGTCGTTCGACCAGGTGTCCTTCCCGCTGTGCGCGACCTGACCTGCGTTGGGCGTGCCATCGCGTCCCCATCCGAAACCGGCGACGAACTTCGTGGCGGGCGTGCCGGTCTCGCTCTCGAACAGCGCCCGCGGCGTGCTGCCGGTCGGGCAGGTCACCGTGGCGTCGGCCGGTTGCGGGTTGTTGACCGGCGTGTTGCGCAGCTCGGTCGCGAGCGTCGCCTGGTGCACCGCGGTGCAGTTGGCGGCGGTCATGACACCGGTGCCCTGGAGCGCGGCACAGGCCTGCTCCAACACGGCAGCCTCGTCGGCATAGTCGCTGCCCGAGGTCAGCAGCTGGTCGGTGAGCAGCCAGAGCTTGGCGGACTTGGTCAGGGTCGTGTCACCGGTGTCGATGCCGGTGATCGTCTGACCGTTGAAGGTGCCGCCCTGGGAAGCCAGGAAGAAGGTCTTGTTCCCGACCCCCGAGTTGCTGTGCACACCGTCGTTGTCCGGGTAGCAGGCGTTGCAGACCTCCTTGACGTACAGCGGGCTGGACGTCCGGTCCGGGTCACCCTTGAGCGTCGGGTCCTGCACGTTCCGGATGCCGGTCGGGCAGCAGGGCAGATCCTCGCCCAGAGCCCACGCGGTGGCCGGGACATCGCCGGCCTCCACGAACCGGTGGTCGATGATCTCGCCCATGATGTCGGACATCGACTCGTTCATCGCGCCGGACTGGCCCCAGTAGACGAGGTTGGAGGTGCGCTCAGTGATGCCGTGGGTCATCTCGTGGCCCACCACGTCGTCGGCCCCCGCGTAGCCCTGGCCGTAGTACATCTGGATGCCGTTCCAGAACGCGTTGGCGTAGGGGCAGGGGTTGCCGATGAAGCAGAACTTCACGGTCTGGGCCAACGCCTTGGTGCCGCCACCGATGTCCCTACCGATCAGCTCGGTCAGGTCGAAGGCGCCGAACGCCAGGAAGTTGTCATAGACCACGCCACCGAGGTCGTAAGCCCTGTCGACGTCGGCGACCCCAGTGGCCGCCCCGCCCTCGACCCGGGTCGGCGGCGTGAGGCTGGTGCACGGGTAGGGGTCGGCCAGCGCCGTGCTCCGCGGCACGTTGAGGTTGTCGCAGACCACTCGGTTCTTGGCGTGGGCGATGAGGTCGTTGTTCATCAGCACCATGCCGGTCTGGTCGTCGACCAGGACCAGGCGGCGCTCGAAGTCATTGCGACGCAGCTCGAACCGCCACGCGGTCCGGGTGGGCAGGGTGGTCGGAGCGCCGATGAGCGCCGGGTCGATCACCCAACGACCCAAGGAGGTCACTGAGGGGTCGATCCCCTTGCCTGCGGCCCGCAGGAACGATGCGCTGGCGGTGGCCGTCGCGACCGCCTTGGTCACCCTGGCGCCGGGCACCTTCGTCGCCCGGCTGGTCTTGGCCATGATCGAGTCCAGCTCACGGTTGGCGCGCAGGCTGACCACGAGCTCGCCAGCCATGACGGGCACGCCGTCGACGTGCTGCTGGTAGCGGACGGAGTTGCCGGCCACGGTCTCGCTCGAGCGCAGCTCGGAGAGCGTGGTGCCTCGTTGGGCGCTGCCGAACGCGGCGCCGTAGCGGGCCAGGTGGGCTGCCGCCGCATCGGCCACGCTCGTCGACGCAGACACCGCCGGGTTGTCGAGGGTGACGCCGGCGGGCACGCCGACGAAGTCGTAGACGCCGCCTTCGGAGCGGTAGGTCAGGGCTCCGGACGCGTCGCCCTTGAGGTGCGAGGTGGCGACGGACTGGGCGTCAGCGGCCGCGACGCCGGGCGAACCCGACACGGCCAGAGTGGTCGCGGCCAGTGCAGCGGCCGCGGCGATCGACAAGAGGAGACGAGCATGACGGTTCAAGGCAGCTCCCAAGACGAGGTAGGTCGGTCAGCCTGAACCTAATCCCGTGGCTGCCGGGAGGGAAGGGGCAGAAGGGAACTGCGTGAGGGGGCCTTGGCGCTCAGCCCGCGACGGCTGCCTTCAGCGCGTCGGCGCGGTCGGTGCGCTCCCAGGTGAAGTCGGGCAGCTCGCGACCGAAGTGGCCGTACGCCGCGGTCTGGGCGTAGATCGGGCGCAGCAGGTCGAGGTCGGCGATGATCGCCGCGGGGCGGAGGTCGAAGACCTCGAGCACGGCCTTCTGGATCACCTCGTCGGGAACGGTGCCGGTGCCGAACGTCTCGACGAACACACCGACCGGCTGGGCCTTGCCGATCGCGTAGGCCACCTGGACCTCGCAGCGACGGGCGAGTCCGGCGGCCACGACGTTCTTGGCCACCCAGCGCATCGCGTACGCCGCCGAGCGGTCCACCTTCGACGGGTCCTTGCCGGAGAACGCACCACCACCGTGACGAGCCATGCCGCCGTAGGTGTCGACGATGATCTTGCGGCCGGTCAGGCCGGCGTCGCCCATCGGGCCGCCGACCACGAAACGGCCGGTGGGGTTGACCAGCAGCCGGTAACCCTCGGAGGGGAGCTCGAAGGTCTCGAGGACCGGGTCGATGACCTGCTTCTTGACGTCACTCTCCAGCGTGTCGAGATCGGTGTCCTCGTCGTGCTGCGAGGAGAGCACGACGGTGTCGACGCGGACCGGGCGGTTGTCCTCGTCGTACTCGACGGTGACCTGGGTCTTACCGTCAGGGCGCAGGTAGGGCAGCGTGCCGTCCTTGCGGACCGCGGTGAGCCGCTCGGCCAGGCGCTGGGCGATCACGATCGGCAGTGGCATCAGCACGTCGGTGTCGTCGCAGGCGTAGCCGAACATCAGCCCCTGGTCGCCGGCACCCTGCTTGTCCATCGCGTCCACCGAACCGGTGCGCGCCTCGTGGCCGCTGTCCACGCCCTGGGCGATGTCGCCGGACTGGCCACCGATGGCGACCATGACGCCGCAGGAGTGGCCGTCGAAGCCCTTGAGCGACGAGTCGTAGCCGATCTCGATGATCCGCTTGCGGACGACGTCCTTCACGTCGACGTAGCCGGTGGTGGACACCTCGCCGGCGACGACGACCAGGCCGGTCGTGAGCAGCGTCTCGACCGCGACCCGGCTGTGCGGGTCGTTGCGCAGCATCTCGTCGAGGACCGAGTCGCTGATCTGGTCCGCGATCTTGTCGGGGTGACCCTCGGTCACCGACTCCGAGGTGAACAGACGTCCTGGCACGGCGTTTCTCTCCTGGTTCGTTCCGTAAGGCGGCCCCACCCTAGGCGGTGTCTCGCATGGCGGGATCGCTGTCTCAACGCCCGGTTCGAGGCCGCGTCACGCGGGCCCGGGACCGAGCGCACCGTCAATCCTGCAGCCTCGAGGCCACTTCGTCCCAAACGACGTGGGCCAACGCCGTCTTCGATCCACGGGGAACCTCGGTCGTCGAACCGTCGGCGCCGAGGATCACCGCCTCGTTGTCCGGGCTGCCGAACACCGCTCCCCCGCTGACGTCGTTGACGACGAGCAGGTCGCAGCCCTTGCGCGCCAGCTTGGCGCGGGCCAGCTCGAGGACGGTCGAGGTGCCGTCACCGGTCTCGGCCGCGAAGCCGACAATGACCGCACCCGCCCGGGGACGACTGGCACTGAGCTCGCGCAGGATGTCGGGGTTCTGGGTCAGCTCGAGGCTGGGTGCGGAGCCGTCGTCCGCCTTCTTGATCTTCGCCTCGCTCACCGAGACCGGTCGGTAGTCGGCCGGGGCGGCGGCCATCACCACGGCGTCTGCGGAGGCGGCTGCGGCCAGCACCTCGGACCGCAGCTGGTCGGTCGTCTCCACCCGGACCACCTTCACCCCGGCCGGGTCGGGCAACGCGGTGTTGGCGGCGACCAGCGTCACCTCGGCGCCGCGCGAGGCGGCGGCGCGCGCCAGGGCATAGCCCTGCAGTCCCGAGGAGCGGTTGCCCAGGAAGCGGACCGGATCGAGGTATTCGCGGGTGCCGCCGGCGGAGACGACGACCTGCCTGCCGGCCAGGTCGGAGACGCCGCTCCCACGGGTCAGCACGTCGAGGCAGATGTCGTAGATCTCCACGGGGTCGGGCAGCCGACCCTTGCCCGAGTCGGCTCCGGTGAGCCGACCCTCGGCCGGCTCGATGACCAGGGCGCCGCGCTCGCGCAGGGTGGCGACGTTGGCCCGGGTGGCCGGATGCTCCCACATCTCGGTGTGCATCGCGGGCGCGAAGACCACGGGGCACCGGGCGGTCAGCAGGGTGTTGGTGAGCAGGTCGTCCGCCCTGCCGTGTGTCGCTTTGGCCAGCAGGTCGGCGGTGGCCGGGGCGACCACGACCAGGTCGGCGGACTGGCCGATGCGCACGTGTGGGACCTCGTGGACGTTGTCCCACACGTCGGTCGAGACCGGCTTGCCGGACAGCGCTGCCCAGGTGGGCGCGCCGACGAACCGGAGGGCGGCCGCGGTCGGTACGACGGTGACGTCGTGCCCCGCCTCGGTGAACAGGCGCAGCAGCTCCGCGGCCTTGTAGGCCGCGATGCCCCCGGAGACGCCGAGCACCACTCGGCGCTGCACCGCGGCGCTCAGGGGGTCGTCCTAGCGTTCGCCCGCGTCGGCGGCGGCGGCCTTCGCCGCGGCCTCCTCGGCGGCCAGCTCGGCCGGGTCGACGTCCTCGCAGGTCAGCAGGTCGTCGTTGATCTCGCGGAGCGCGATCGAGAGCGGCTTCTCCTGGACGTGCGTGTCGACGAGCGGGCCGACGTACTCGAGCAGCCCCTCACCGAGCTGGGAGTAGTAGGCGTTGATCTGCCGGGCGCGCTTGGCGCTGTAGAGGACCAGCTTGTACTTGCTGTCCGTCTTCGTGAGCAGGTCGTCGATCGAAGGGTTGGTGACACCTTGAGCGTCGATCGGGGGTGCAGACACGCGTAAGCCTCGCTGGCGTTGGGTTCGATGGCCGACCAGTCGGAAGACGGTCGTCGCTGAGTCACACGAAAGTCACTCGTCGGGACCCAGCTCCATCAAGGCTACCAACTCCTCCGCAGCAGCGTGAACTTCGCGGTTGATGATGCTGGCGTCGAACTCGCTCCGGGCGGCCATCTCGTCCCGGGCCGTGGCCAGGCGGCGCTCGCGCTCCGCCGCGTCCTCGGTGCCGCGGCCGACCAGGCGGCGGACCAGCTCCTCCCACGACGGCGGCTCGAGGAACACGAACAACGCCTCCGGCATGGTCTCCCGGACCTGGCGGGCGCCCTGCAGGTCGATCTCGAGCATCGCCGGGTGGCCTGAGGCCAGCGCGAGCTCGACCGGCTGCCGCGGGGTGCCGTATCTCGCGACGCCGTGCACGACCGCCCACTCCAGCAGGTCGTCGTCGGCGATCATCCGGTCGAACTCCTCCTCGGAGACGAACCAGTAGTGGACGCCGTTCACCTCGCCGGGTCGCGGCTTCCGGGTGGTCGCGGACACCGAGATCCAGACCTCGGGGTGGTGCTCACGGATGTCGGCCGCGACGGTGCCCTTGCCGACCGCCGTGGGTCCGGCCAGTACGACGAGGCGGCGCTGGCGCTCGGCCTCAGTCATCGATGGTTGAGCCCGGAGGAGCGCCAGCGACGACGGTGAGCTCGCTTCGCTCGAACGTGGTTGCGTATCCGGTGGTTGAGCCCGGAGGAGCGCCAGCGACGACGGTGTCGAAACCACCGCGGGCCGGCCCCGACTCAACTGCCAAACTCGCGCTCCAGGGCCGCCACCTGCTTGGTGCCCAGGCCGCGCACCCGGCGGCTCTCGGCGATCCCGAGCCGCTCCATCGTCTGCCTGGCGCGGACCTTGCCCAGCCCGGGCATCGACTGGAGCAGGTCGACGACCCGCATCTTCCCGATGACGTCGTTCTTCTGGCCCGCGGCAAGCACCTCGGAGATCGATGCGCCGGCGTTCTTGAGGCGGTTCTTGACCTCGGCGCGTTCGCGACGCGAGGCCGCCGCCTTCTCCAGGGCGGCCTGTCTCTGTTCGGGAGTGAGCGGGGGCAGAGCCACGATCCGGAGTCCTTGCCTGCTTACGAGTCGGGAGGGAGCGTGTGGGCCAACATAGCCACGATCCCGCGCGCGCGGCAATCGGATCGATCCTTCAGACCTGCAGCGGTGTTCCGCACACGTCGCGGGCCTGCTGCTGGACGCCGTTGAGGGCCTGCACGGTCTGCGGGCTGGCCAGCACGAGCGCCGCCGCGTCGATCTTCTCCTGGTCGTCCTCACTCAGGTCAGCGGGCGGGTGGTCGCGGTCGTACGTCGCCGGGTCGACCCCCGCGTCGTCCAGTGCTGACTCGAGACCCTCGAGCGCGCCGATGACGGTCCGCCACTCGTCCCGGATGTCGTCGGGGGCCTCGTCGGCCAGGTCGCGGAAGATCGGCAGTGCCTTCAGCAAGGCGTCGGGGCCGCCGTCGCCGAGCACCTCGCCAAGCTCCTGCTGGTGGTCCTTGACGGCGTCGCAGTACTTCTCCTGCTGGTCCGCGCAGCCCCCGGTCAGCACGACGAGCAGGAGCAGTGCGACCGCTGCTCTGGTCATGGCCTCAGCGCGGCGAGCTCGTCGTTGAGCCGCAGCGCCTCGTCGCGCATCGCCGTGACCGACGGGCCGCGGCGCAGCAGCTCCCGCGAGGAGCTCGGTGTCACGGCAGCGACCGCGGTACCGAAGATCCGCCGGAGGTCGTCGATGGTGCCGCCCTGGGCACCGAACCCGGGCGCGAGGATCGGCCCGTTGAACGCGAAGTCCAGCGAGCTCTCGCCGATCGTCGCGCCGACGACGGCACCGAACGAGCCGAGCGGTTCGGCCTCGTGGTTGAGCACGCGGAGGTGGTCGAGGATCCGGCCCGCGACGGTGCCCCCGTCGTCGGTGACGGCGTGCTGCACCTCCGGCCCCTCCTTGTTGGAGGTCAGCGCCAGGACGAACAGCCCCGCGTCGTGCTTGCGGGCGGTGTCGACCATCGGGTCCAGCGACCCGAAGCCGAGGTAGGGGCTGGCGGTGATGGCGTCGGCGGCCAGCGGGGAGGCCGGGTCGAGATACGCGTCGGCGTACGCCTGCGTGGTCGAGCCGATGTCACCGCGCTTCACGTCCAGCAGCACCAGCGCGCCGGCCGCGCGCGACTCGGCCACGACCTTCTCCAGCACGGCGACGCCCCGGCTGCCGAACCGTTCGTAGAACGCCGACTGCGGCTTGACCAGCGCGACGTGCGGGGCCAACCCCTCGACCGCGGTCATCGCGAACCGCTCGAGTCCCGGACACGTCGTCGGGCAGCCCCCACTCCGCCGAGCAGCCCGGCGTGTGGGTCGATTCCCGCGCACAGAGGGCCGCGCTTCTCGAGGGCGGCCGCGAATCGGGCACCGAAGCTGGTCATGCGAGTCCTTCCAGGATTCGGCGCGGCCACCCCGGCCCTTCGTAGATGAATGCCGTGTAGGCCTGGAGCAGGTCGGCACCCGCGTCGAGCCGGGCCCGGGCGTCCTCGACCGTCGTGATGCCGCCGACGCCGATGAGGGTCAGTGACTCGCCCACCCGTTCGCGGAGCAGACGCATCACCTTCTCCGCACGTCCGGCCACCGGGGGGCCGGACAGGCCGCCGGCTCCGACCGCGGCCACCTTCTCGGGCGTCGACGCCAGGCCGTCGCGGGAGGTCGTGGTGTTGGTCGCGATGATCCCGTCCAGCTCGACGGCCAACGCCAGGTCGGCGACCGCGAGGACGTCCTCGTCGGCGAGGTCGGGGGCGATCTTGACCAGGAGCGGCACCTCGCCGGCAGCCTCCCGCACGCGCGACCAGGATCGGCTTGAGCTTGTCCACCGCCTGCAGGTTGCGCAGCCCGGGGGTGTTGGGCGAGCTGACGTTCACCACCAGGTAGTCCGCGTGGGGCGCCAGCAGCCGGGCCGACTTCTCGTAGTCGCGCACCGCCTCGTCCTCGGGGACCACCTTCGACTTCCCGATGTTGACGCCGAGGACCGGCCGCTCGCGGCGACCTCGCGCCGCGAGCCTGGCCGCCACGACCTCGGCGCCGTCGTTGTTGAAACCCATCCGGTTCACCACGGCGCGGTCCGCGGTGAGCCGGAACAGCCGCGGCTTCTCGTTGCCAGGCTGCGGCTCGCCCGTCACCGTGCCGACCTCGACGTGACCGAACCCGAGCGCGGCCAGCGCGTCGATGCCGACGGCGTTCTTGTCGAAGCCGGCGGCCAGCCCCAGCACGTTCGGGAAGGTCAGCCCCATCGCCTGCACAGGCGCGCCGACCCGGCGACGGCGGGCCAACACTGGTCGCGCCGCCCGCAGCGCGCGGAAGCCCAGTCGGTGCGCCCGCTCCGGGTCGATCCGGGTCAACACCCGCTCGAACAGCGCGTCGTACGCCGTCACTCCGCTACGAACCCGTGGGTTGAGGAGGTCGTTCTGCGACCGTCTCGAAACCAGTCTTGGAGCGACCGGACCCCGATGGAGCCGCGCCTCGCGGCCTCGATCCCCTGCACCGCTGCCCCGAGCCCCTGCACGGTGGTGATGCACGGGATGTTCGCCATCACCGCCGCGGTGCGGATCTCGTAGCCGTCGATGCGAGCCGAGCCGCCACGGGACGACCCGTGTGGCGTGTTGATCACGAGGTCGATCTCGCCGGCCATGATCAGCTGCACGGTGGTCTGCTCGCCGCCCGGACCCGGGCCCTCGAAATGCTTGCGGACCACGGTGGCCCGGACGCCGTTGCGGCGCAGCGCCTCAGCGGTGCCCTGGGTGGCAAGGATCTCGAACCCCATGTCGGCCAGCACCTTGATCGGGAAGATCATCGTGCGCTTGTCCCGGTTGGCCATCGACACGAAGACCCGGCTGGCGCGCTTCCCGTCCGGATGCATCGCCTGCGGCAGCGAGCCGTATGCGGCGGCCTGCGACTTGGCGAACGCCGAGCCGAAGTCGGCGTCGAGCCCCATCACCTCGCCGGTGGACTTCATCTCGGGGCCGAGCACGGTGTCGATCTGCTTGCCGTCGGGGGTGCGGAACCGGTTGAACGGCATCACCGCCTCCTTGACCGCGATCGGCTGGTCGGCCGGCAGCGTGCCCCCGTCGCCGGTCGCGGGCAGCACCCCCGCCGTCCGCAGCCCGGCGATCGTCTCGCCGAGCATGATCCGGGCCGCAGCCTTGGCCAGCGGGGTAGCGGTCGCCTTGGAGACGAACGGCACGGTCCGGCTGGCCCGCGGGTTGGCCTCGAGCACGTAGAGGACGTCGGAGCCCAGTGCGAACTGGATGTTGAGCAACCCACGCACACCGACGCCGCGGGCGATCGCCTCGGTGGCCTCGCGGATCTGCTGGATCTCGGACTCGCCGAGGGTGATCGGCGGCAGCGCGCACGACGAGTCGCCGGAGTGGATCCCGGCCTCCTCGATGTGCTCCATCACGCCGCCGAGGAAGAGCTGCCGGCCGTCGTACAGCGCGTCCACGTCGATCTCGACCGCGTCGTCGATGAACCGGTCCACCAGCACCGGGTGCTCGGGGCTGATCGCCGTGGCCCGCTGGATGTAGCCCTCGAGCGCCTCGTCCTCGTAGACGATCTCCATGCCCCGGCCACCGAGGACGTACGACGGCCGCACCAGCACCGGGTAGCCGATCTCGGCCGCGATCGTCCTGGCCTCGGCGAAGCTGGTGGCCATCCCGTGCTTGGGCGCCGGCAGGCCGGCCTCGGCCAGCACCCTCCCGAAGGCGCCGCGCTCCTCGGCGAGGTGGATCGCCCTCGGCGAGGTCCCGACGATCGGGACGCCGTTGTCCTCCAGCCCCTGCGCGAGCCCGAGCGGGGTCTGTCCGCCGAGCTGGCAGATCACGCCGGCGATCGGTCCGGCCTGCTGCTCGGCGTGCACGATCTCCAGCACGTCCTCGAGCGTCAGCGGCTCGAAGTAGAGCCGGTCGGAGGTGTCGTAGTCGGTCGAGACGGTCTCGGGGTTGCAGTTGACCATCACGGTCTCGTAACCCACTTCGGAAAGTGCCATGGACGCGTGCACGCACGAGTAGTCGAACTCGATGCCTTGCCCGATCCGGTTGGGGCCGGACCCGAGGATGATCACCGCCGGCTTCTCCCGGGGCGCGACCTCGGACTCCTCGTCGTAGGACGAGTAGTGGTAGGGCGTGGCCGCCGCGAACTCGGCGGCGCAGGTGTCGACGGTCTTGAACACCGGCCGGATGCCGAGGGCGTGCCGGACGCCGCGGACGACGTCGGGGGTCATCCCGCGGATCTTGCCGATCTGGGCGTCGGAGAAGCCGTGCCGCTTGGCCTTGCGCAGGATCGTGGGCGTCAGCTCGGGCGCCGCGGTCACCTCGGCCGCGACCTCGTTGATCAGCAGCAGCTGGTCGACGAACCAGGGGTCGATGTGGGTCGCCGCGTGCACCTCGTCCGGGGTGGCCCCGGCGCGCAGCGCGTCCATCACCTTCTTGAGCCGGCCGTCGTGCGGGACCTTGATCTCCTCCAGCAGCGCGTCCTTGTCGAGCTCGACCCACTCCTGGTGCCAGTCGAACGGCGCGTCCTTGCTCTCCAGCGAACGCAGCGCCTTCTGCAGCGCCTCGGTGAAGTTGCGGCCGATCGCCATCGCCTCGCCCACCGACTTCATGTGAGTGGTGAGCTGGTGGTCGGCCGCCGGGAACTTCTCGAACGCGAACCGCGGCACCTTCACCACGACGTAGTCCAGGGTCGGCTCGAACGCCGCCGGCGTGCTCTGCCCGTCCTCCCGGGTGGTGATGTCGTTGGGGATCTCGTCGAGCGTGTAGCCGATCGCGACCTTGGCCGCGATCTTGGCGATGGGGAACCCGGTCGCCTTGGACGCCAGCGCCGAGGAGCGGGAGACCCGCGGGTTCATCTCGATGACGGTCAGGCGACCGTCGCGCGGGTTGACCGCGAACTGGATGTTGCAGCCGCCGGTGTCGACGCCCACCGCGCGGATGATGCCGATCGCGAGGTCGCGCATCTTCTGGTACTCGCGGTCGGTCAGGGTCATCGCCGGCGCCACGGTGATCGAGTCGCCGGTGTGCACGCCCATCGGGTCGAGGTTCTCGATCGAGCAGACGATCACCACGTTGTCCTTGGTGTCGCGCATGACCTCGAGCTCGTACTCCTTCCAGCCGAGGATCGACTCCTCGAGGAGCACCTCGGTGGTCGGGCTGGCCTGGAGCCCGGCGCCGGCGATCCGGCGGAGGTCGGTCTCGTCGTGCGCCATCCCGGAGCCGGTGCCGCCCATCGTGAAGCTGGGGCGGACCACCATCGGGTAGCCGAGCTCGGCCGCGGCCTGCAGGCAGTCGTCCATCGAGTGGCAGATCGCGCTGCGCGCCACCTCGCCGCCGAGGCCCTCGACGATCTTCTTGAAGATCTGCCGGTTCTCGCCGCGGTCGATCGCCTCGATCGAGGCGCCGATCAGCTCCACGCCGTACTTCTCGAGCACACCGGCCGCGTCGAGCGCCATCGCGGTGTTGAGCGCGGTCTGCCCGCCGAGGGTGGCCAGCAGGGCGTCCGGCCGCTCCTTCGCGATCACCTTCTCGACGTACTCGGGGGTGATCGGCTCGACGTAGGTCGCATCCGCGAACTCCGGGTCGGTCATGATCGTGGCCGGGTTGGAGTTCACCAGGACCACGCGGAGCCCCTCGGCCTTGAGCACCCGGCAGGCCTGCGTGCCCGAGTAGTCGAACTCGCACGCCTGGCCGATGATGATCGGCCCCGAGCCGATGACCATCACGCTGGTGATGTCGGTGCGCTTCGGCATCAGAGGGTCCCTTCCATCAGCTGGACGAACCGGTCGAACAGGTACGCCGCGTCGTGGGGCCCGGCCGCGGCCTCGGGGTGGTACTGGACGCTGAACGCCTTGAGCTCGCCCTCCGGGGTGCGCAGCTCCAGCCCCTCCACCACGTCGTCGTTGAGGCAGACGTGGCTGACTGTCGCGACGCCGTATGGCGTCGTGGTCGGCTCGTCGAGGGGCGCCCCCTCTGGCCACTGGACCGCGAAGCCGTGGTTGTGGGCGGTGACCTCGACCTTGCCGGTGGTGCGGTCCATGACCGGCTGGTTGATGCCGCGGTGGCCGTACTTGAGCTTGTAGGTGCCGAATCCCAGCGCCCGCCCGAACAGCTGGTTGCCGAAGCAGATCCCGAAGTAGGGCAGGCCCTCGGCGAGCGCGCCCCGGAGGAGCTCGACCTGCGAGGTGGTGGCCGCCGGGTCGCCGGGGCCGTTGGAGTAGAACAGCCCGTCGGCGCCGGTCGCTCGGACGTCGTCGATCGTGGCGGTCGCCGGGAGGACGTGCACCTCGATGCCCCGCTCCGCCATCCGGTGCGGGGTCATCGCCTTGATGCCGAGGTCCAGCGCGGCGACGGTGAGCTGCTTGCTCCCTGTTGCCGGCACGACATAGGTCTCGCCGGTGGACACCTGGCTGGCCAGCTCGGCACCGGCCATCTCCGCCGAGTCACGCACCCGCTGCAGCAGCGCCGCGGTGTCGGTCTCGGTGGAGGAGATGCCGACACGCATCGCGCCGCGCTCGCGCAGGTGACGGGTGAGTGCGCGGGTGTCGATGCCGGAGATCCCGACCACGCCGTGGGCGCGGAGCTCGTCGTCGAGGCTGCGCTGCGACCGCCAGCTGGATGGCACGCGGGCCGGGTCGCGGACGACGTAGCCGGCCACCCAGATCTGCGACGACTCCGGGTCCTCGTCGTTGACACCGGTGTTGCCGATGTGTGGCGCGGTCATCACCACGACCTGCCGGTGGTACGACGGGTCGGTGAGTGTCTCCTGGTAGCCGGTCATGCCGGTGTTGAAGACCGCCTCGCCGAAGGTCTCCCCCTCGGCGCCGTACGACTCGCCGGTGAAGGTGCGCCCGTCCTCGAGGACGAGAAGCGCTGGGGTGGCAGGCATGGTCGAGCCGAATCTCCTTCTCCGCCTCACCGGACGGACCGTTAAAGGATGTCGAACTGCGGCGACCTTATCAGCGCTCCGGCTCGACCGGCTCACCACACACGTCGCACAAGACGTGGTCCGACGTGTGGCCCGCGGGCACCTCGCCCGACGTGTCACACCAGTCGCAGTGCCAGCTCCCCATCACTCGTCCCACGGGTTGACCAGTTCCAAGCCGATCCCGTGAAAGTCATCGAGATCTCGGGTTGCCACCACAAGATCTGCGTCTCGTGCAATCGAGGCGATCAAGGCGTCCAACACCCCAATGGGCCGCCCAGCCTGCTTCCGGGTCACGAAGATCTCCGCATAGTGCTCGGCGCAAGCGGGCGTCAACGGAAGGACCATGCCGAGCACCTCGAACGCGCCCCGGGCGGAGCGATCGAGTTCCTCCCGGCGCCGACCTGCCGGCAGGTCTGCCACACCGCTGAGTATCTCGGCCTGGTTGATCACCGTAGTGACAGGTTGATCGGGCAGATTGCGGAGCCATCTTGTCACCCCGGCGTCGGCATCACGACCGCGCATGATCTCGGAGATGACGTTCGTGTCGAGAACGATCACTGCTCCGACTTGCCCAGGAGATGAGTCAGATCCGGGACTTCGATCGGCTGGTCCTCGGGAATCCGCAGATCCACCCCCTCCGGACCTCCGTACTTCTCGGCCGCGCTCACCAGCATGTCGATCCACGTCAGGTCGACCCTGTTGCCGTCGGTGAGCGCATCGAGCAGGATGTCGCGCGCCTCGGCCTCCATGGATCTGCCGTTCGCGGCCGCGCGCATCCGGAGGCGCTGCTTGGCGTCGTCGGGGAGCTTGCGAATGGTGATGGCGGCGATGACGACCTCTCAGCGTTGATATCAATGCAACAATGATATCACTCACCGACCCGGGCTGGACGCGCCCGGAGCGAGTCGTACTGTCCGAACTCGGATTCGACAACATCGACGGCGACGCTGTCTCGGATCAGCCCGACTGCTTCATCCACCCGGATGTTCGAGATCCCAAGCAAGCATGGCTCTTGGCGGCAGACGTAGTAGTGCTCGCTCTCGCGCATGCGTATTCACGCGTTGATGGGCACTACACAGGCCAATTCGCGCTTGAGCTGTTGGACGGGTAGCGCACTCACTGCAGCTTGCCGTCCAGCACCGTCGGCCGGCCGCGGAGGAACGTCGCCATGACCCGGCCGGGCAGCTCCATGCCGGCGTACGGCGTGTTGCGCGAGAGCGAGGCGGACTCGGAGGCCTCGACCACGCGGCGTACGGCGGGGTCGTAGAGGACCAGGTTGGCCGGCTGGCCGGCCTCGAGCGGCTGGCCGTGGTCGTGCACCCGGCCGATCCGCGCCGGGGCGTAGGACATCCGGTCCGCGACACCGGCCCAGTCGAGCAGCCCGGGGTCGACCATGGTCTCCTGCACGATCGAGAGCGCGGTCTCGAGGCCGAGCATCCCGAACGCCGCGGCCGCCCACTCGCAGTCCTTGTCCTCGTGGGGGTGCGGCGCGTGGTCGGTCGCCACGGCGTCGATGGTGCCGTCGGCCAGCCCCTCGCGCAGCGCCTCGGCGTCCGCGCTGGAGCGCAGCGGCGGGTTCACCTTGTAGATCGGGTCGTACGTCGCTGCGAGGTCGTCGGTGAGCAGCAGGTGGTGGGGGCAGGCCTCGGCGGTGACGTTCCAGCCCTTGCGCTTCGCGTCGCGGACGATGTCGACGGAGCCCGCGGTCGAGACATGACAGACGTGCAGTCGGGAGCCGACGTGCGCGGCGAGCAGGCAGTCGCGCGCGATGATCGCCTCCTCGGCCACCGCCGGCCAGCCGGCCAGGCCGAGCCGGCCGGACAGCTCGCCCTCGTTCATCTGCGCGTCCTCTGTGAGCCGTGGCTCCTGGGCGTGCTGGGCGATGACGCCGTCGAACGCCTTGACGTACTCGAGCGCCCGCCGCATCAGCACCGCGTCGCTCACGCACTTGCCGTCGTCGCTGAAGACCCGCACCCGGGCGGCCGAGTCGGCCATCGCGCCGAGCTCGGCGAGGCGCTCGCCGGCCAGGCCGACGGTCACCGCGCCGACCGGGTAGACATCGCAGTGGCCGGCCTCGCGGCCCAGGCGCCAGACCTGCTCGACGACGCCGGCCGTGTCGGCCACCGGCTCGGTGTTGGCCATCGCGTGGACCGCGGTGAAGCCCCCGAGCGCCGCGGCCGCCGTACCGCTCTCGACGGTCTCGGCGTCCTCGCGGCCGGGTTCGCGCAGGTGGGTGTGCAGGTCGACCAGCCCGGGCAGGGCGACCAGCCCTGACGCGTCGATGACCTCGGCACCCTCGGCACCCTCCTCTGGCAGACCGGTGCCGACTTCGGCGATCACGCCGTCCTGGAGGAGCAGGTCGGTGGGCTCGCCCCCCAGGATCGCGGCGCCCCGGATCAGGTAGCCATGGGTCGCAGTCACTCGTCGCCTCCCGTCGTGGCGGACTCCCGGAATTGAGCCCTGTCCCCGAGCAGCAGGTCCGCCCCACCTACAGCCGGTTCGGAGCCTCCGAGCAGCAGGTAGAGCACCGCCATCCGGACGGCGACGCCGTTGGTGACCTGTTCGACGATCACCGAGCGGGCCGAGTCGGCCACGTCGGCGGTGATCTCCATGCCCCGGACCATCGGGCCGGGGTGCATCACGATCGTGTGGTCCTGGAGGGTGGCCATCCGGCGGGCGTCGAGCCCGTAGCGACGGCTGTACTCGCGCGGGGTCGGGAAGAAGCCGCCGTTCATCCGCTCGCGCTGGACCCGGAGCATCATGACGGCGTCCGCCTTGGGGATCACCGCGTCGAGGTCGTACGACGTCTCCACCGGCCAGGTCTCGACGCCGACCGGCAGCAGCGTCGGCGGCGCGACCAGGGTGACCTCGACGCCCAGGGTGCGCAGCAGGAGGGCGTTGGAGCGGGCCACCCGGCTGTGCAGGACGTCTCCGACGATAGCGACCCGGCGGCCCTCGAGACCGCCCGGCTTCGACTCGCCCAGGTGCCGCCACATGGTGAACGCGTCGAGCAGCGCCTGGGTGGGGTGCTCGTGGGTGCCGTCGCCGGCGTTGACCACGCTGGAGCGGACCCAGCCCGAGTGCGCCAGCCGGTGCGGGGCGCCGCTGGCGCCGTGGCGTACGACGACCGCGTCGGCGCCCATCGCCTCCAGGGTGAGGGCGGTGTCCTTGAGGCTCTCCCCCTTGGAGAGGCTCGACCCCTTGGCGGCGAAGTTGATGACGTCGGCGCTGAGCCGCTTGGCGGCGGCCTCGAAGGAGATCCGGGTGCGGGTGGAGTCCTCGAAGAACAGGTTGACCACGGTGCGACCACGGAGCGCGGGCAGCTTCTTGATGGGCCGGTCGGCCAGCGAGCGCATCTCCTCGGCGGTGCTGAGGACCAGCTCGGCGTCGTCGCGGGTCAGGTCGGCCGCGCTGAGCAGGTGTCGCTTCACTGGTTCATCTCCTGGCGCTCTCCCTCGATGGTGACCGCGTCGATCCCGTCGGTCTCCGCGACCGAGACCTTGACCCGCTCCACCAGCGAGGTCGGCAGGTTCTTGCCGACGAAGTCGGCGCGGATCGGCAGGTCGCGATGGCCGCGGTCGACCAGGACCGCCAGCCGGACCGCCGCCGGCCGGCCGACGTCGTTCAGCGCGTCGAGCGCGGCCCGGATGGTGCGGCCGCTGAACAGCACGTCGTCGACGAGCACCACGACCCTGCCGTCCACCCCACCACTGGGGATCTCGGTCGGAAGGAGGGTGCGGGCCGGCTTGAGGCGGAGGTCGTCGCGGTACATGGTGACGTCGAGGGACCCCACCGGGACGTCGTACCCCTCCACCGCTGCGATCCGCTCGGCGATCCGCTGCGCGAGGGGGACGCCCCGGCTCGGGATGCCGAGGATGACGAGATCGCGGGCGCCCTTGTTGCGCTCGAGGATCTCGTGGGAGATGCGGGTCAGAGCCCGCGCGATGTCACGGTCGTCGAGGACCGTCCGCCCCGTGGGGGACGAGGCCTGCTGAGCAGCGCCTGGCTGGACAGAACTGGGCTGGGCACACATCAGTGCGCTTGACCTCCTTCTCCGCCTCACGGGACGGCTCGTTAAAGGATGTCGATCGGCGCTCACCCTACCCGGCGGCCACCGGCAGCGCCGCATTCGGCGCACCGGAGCGCGCTCGCGCGTTCGACACCGGACCGCGTCCCGCGCTGCCCGATTCAGCCGACGAGGCGGGCGCTGACTGCGCTCGTGGTCATGATGAGCAGGAAGATCGCCGCCGTGGCCAGGAGGGCGGCCATCGCGCTGACCTGCGGACGTCCGTCCGCGTCGAGCGAGCTGCGCTTGTGAGTGGGTGGCTGGGCCATGTGGGCTCCCGAGGGCCGGGGATGTCTTGCTGTCTTGACACCAGTGGACGCCAGCGAGCCCCAGCCCGCCATGACCCGGACGAGTCATCCGACATGGTCAGATCGGGTGTGAACCGGCCACACCCAGCCGGGGCGCGGCGCGCCCCGCGATCAGCGGCAGGTCGAGGTAGGTCTTGATGCCGGGCTCGGCGGCGACGACGTACGGGATGGCGTTCACGCAGTGGTTGGCGGTGGAGACGATGCCGGGGTTGCGGACCAGCCCCGCCACGACGGTCTCGGGCTGGAGCCCTTTGAAGGTCAGCTTCACGCTCGGGTCGCCGGTGACCTCGACCTCGAACCGCTCGCCCTCGGGGCCGAAGCTCCAGTCCGGGTCGAGGTGCTCCTCACCCATCAGCCAGTTCACGGTGGCGGTCACGACAGGTACGCCGTCCACGAGGGCGCGCCAGTGGAACCGCCGGGCCGCGACCAAACCCGGCTCGATCACGCCGATCGGGGACTCGATCGGCGCGGTGGCGACCGCGACCTCCTGGACCGTCTCGATCCGCGGGTCGGCGTCGAAGCCCATCTCGGCGACCACCATCCGTACCGAGGAGCGGAAGCCACCGCCGAGGAGCGCCGCCATCGGGCTCGCCAGCGCCTCCTCCGGCGTACCGCCGAAGGCCATGACGTGGCGGATCACGTCGGGAGCGCCGTAGGTCCGGATGTCGGAGAACTCCTCGGCGCGCACGTGGGTGACCCGGGCGCTGACCGCGGAGACCATCAGCGGGAACCGCTCGGTGATGCCACCGGGGTGGATGCCGGTCCCGTGCAGGGTGGACCCACCCTCCCGGCAGGCGGCCTCGATCGCCGCCACCTTCGCCGGGTCGGGGTAGATCCAGCCGACCGGCGTCACCACGTCCTTGCCCGAGCGCAGGAGGGCGACCACCTCGTCGTCGTTCGGCACCAGTGGGCTGTAGACCACGCAGTCCGCGTCCAGGGCGAGGATCTCCTCGGCGCTGGTGGTGGCGGCGACTCCGACCGGGTCGGAGTCGATGATCTCGCCGACGTCCTTGCCGTGCTTGTCGGCCGAGTGGACCCAGCAGCCGACCAGCTCGAGGTCGGGATGGCTGAGCACCCCCTCGATCGCCGCTTTGCCCACGCCGCCGGTGGCCCACTGCACGACCCGGATCGGTCGCCCCGCTCCACTCGTCACGGCGCTGATCCATCCATGACCCGTTGACACGTGTCAAGTGCTGCCCAGCTCTGCCGAGTCGCGGTTTCGTCAGAGCGCCGAGGCCATCCCCGCGCACGCGCGCAGCCACGACCTGCGGGTGGCCTGCGAGAGCTGGGCGTAGGGCAGCACCGAACCGGCGACCAGTGCGGGGTCGTACGGAACGCGGTACACACCACGGGTGCGCTGCTGGTAGACGTCGACGAGATCGGCAGCGAGCTTGGTGTCCACGGTCGCCGAGGGGTCGGAGAGCACGGTGACCGTCTTGTACTTGAGGTTCTGGTAGCCGGCGTCCTGCAGGGCGTCGAGCATCCACAGTCCGCTGTAGCCGGTGTCCTCGCGGACGGTGCTGGTGACGACGAGCAGGTCGGCGGCGTCCGCCGCGGCCAGCCAGTTCTCGGCGCGCATGTTGTTGCCGGTGTCGACCAGGATCACCCGGTAGAAGCGCATCAGCAGCTGGTGGATCGAGTTGAAGTCGTCGGCGTGGATCTGGCCGGTGACGTTGGGGCTCTCGTCGGAGGCGAGGACGTCGAAGTGTGCGTCGCCCTGCGCGCGGACGTAGGCGCCGAGGTCACCGATCCGGGCCTGCGAGACGTCGGCGAACTTGCCGAGGTCGGCCAGCAGCTCCCTGGTGGTCTTGGTATGGGCGCTGCGCGAGCCCCTGATGCCGAGGGTGCCGCGGGTCTCGTTGTTGTCCCAGGCGACCACGCCGCCGCCCCGGACGGTGCCGAAGGTGTAGCCGGCGGCCAGCGCGCCGGTGGTCTTGGCGGCGCCGCCCTTGGGGTTGATGAACGCGATCGTGACCGGGCCGTCGAAGTCCTTCTGGATCAGCGCGCGGTCCTGTTCATAGGCACGCTCGGCCGGACCCATCTTCGGCTTGACCACGCCGCCGCTCCAGCGGCGGACCAGGCCGCGCCAGCCCCAGTTGGCGGGGCCAGGCCCCTGGGCGTCCGCACGGCGCTCGAGGAAGTCGGTGGCCGTCATGAACCGGCGCGGCTCGGTCGGCGGTGTCCCCGGTGGCTCCGGTGGCGGGCCGCTGGGCGGACCGGACGGCTGACCACCGGTGGGACGGACCGGCGGGTTCGGCGGCGGTCCGGACGGCGGGCCCGCGGCCGGCGTCACCTGACGCGGAGGCGGAGGCGGAGGCGTCGGCGTACTGCTCGCAGGCGGCGGCGCGGGCAGCACCGGTCGTGGCCGGATGACGGTGTGCTCGACCGCGGCGGGGAGCGGGTCGGTCAGGGGGTCGGGTCGGTACGTCGCCGCGGTGGGCGGGCCGGGCTGCGGCGCCGGACGGGACCAGTCGTGGGCCTTCTCGGCCTCCGCGGCGGCAAAGGCGTCGAGCTCCTCAGGCGTGTAGAGCCGGTCGCTGGTGTCGTCCGACAGGTTGTGCGGTGACTGCGACATGGGCTCCTCCTCGCGGCCGGGTGGGTTCCGGGCGTCGCCCACCCCTTCCCCCATCCCCGAGATGTCACACGCGGGAGGGGCACTGGTCTGCTCCGGCAGCCTACGGTGCGGGGATTTCCCCGTCACGCCCCTAGATGAGTAAGTCCAAGGGCTCGCACGCTACGCGGCGCTCAGCATCCACGCTCCACCCCACGGAAGACGCTCGCTGCGCTCGCGCTTCCGCGGGGACCCCGGAAAAGAGTGCGGCGTTGCCGACGCTCGAAAGATGCCCAACCTGCCTTCGCGCCGGCGCCTTGCCAGCCCGGCGCTGAACACCGCTCGCTTGCACGACCCCTGGGACCTACTCATCTAGCCGCTTCAGCGCCGCCTCGATCGCCCGGTGGAAGGTCGGGTACGCGTAGTGCATCGTCCGCAGCCGGGCCACCGGCACCTCCGCGTGCACGGCGGTGACCAGCAGCCCGATCACCTCACCGCCGTACGGCGCCAGGACGGTCGCGCCGACCAGCACCCCCCGGTCGGCGTCCTCGACCACCTTGACCACGCCGGCGGTGCCCGGCCCGTGCAGCCAGCCGCGCGCCGACTTGGCGAGGTCGGCCAGCCCGACCCGGACCGTGAGCCCCTGCTCGCGCGCCTGCGCCTCGGTGAGTCCCACCGAGGCCAGCTCCGGGTCGGTGAAGGTCACCCTGGAGACCGCGCGGTAGTCGGCCCGCGGGCCGTCCTTGCCCAGGATGTCGCTCACCGCGCCGGCCGCCTGGTAGCGCGACACGTGGGTGAAGGCGCCCTTGCCGGTGATGTCACCGACGGCCCACAGCCGCTCGCCGGCGCGCATCCGGTCGTCGATCTCGACGGTGTCGGAGTCGGGGTCGAGCCCGACGGTCTCGAGCCCGATGTCGGCGAGGTTGGGGCTGCGGCCGGCGGCTATCAGCAGCTGGTCGCTGGTGAGCTCCTCATTGGCCAGCCGCACGTGGAACTCCCCGTCGTGGTCGACCCGCTCCACGTCCACGCCGGCTCGCACGTCGAGCCCCTCGTCGCGCAGGACCGCGGTCAGGGCCTGGCTCGCCTCGGGCTCCTCATGGGCTGAGATCCGGTCCGCGACCTCGAGCAGGGTCACCTCGGCGCCGTACCGCGCGAAGACCTGGGCGAGCTCCAGGCCGTTCGGTCCGCCGCCCACCACGATGAGGCGCCGGGGCACCTCGGTCACCTTCATCGCCTCGCGGTTGGTCCAGTACGGCGTCTCGGCCAGCCCCTCGATGGGCGGCCGGAGCGGTTCGGTGCCGGTGTTGAGCAGCACTCCGCGGGCGCCGCGCAGCTCGGTGGTGATCCCCTCCCGCTCGACCCGGACCACGCCCGGCCCGGCCAGCCGGCCGTGGCCACGGACGATCCGGACGCCGGCCTGCTCCAGCGGTTCGACGTGCTGGTGGTCGGTCCAGTCGTGGTTGGCCTCCCGGATCCGGGCGGCGACCAGCGACCAGTCCGGCCGGACCGTGGCCTCGCCGGCCAGCGGGGCGGCGCGATGCACTTCCGCGATGAGGTCGGCGGGGCGGACCATCAGCTTGGACGGCGTGCAGCCCCAGAACGGGCACTCGCCCCCGACCAGTGCCTCGTCCACACCGACGACCTGCAGCCCGCCCTCGGCGAGCTTGCGGGCAGCGTGCTCACCGCCCGGACCGAGGCCCAGCACCACGACGTCACAGTCCTGTGTCGAGTCGACGCGCGTCATGGCGCAACCCAACCACCCCGCCGGATGATGTGGCGGTGATGTGGCGGTGACCGTGCCCTCCCGACGCGCCGTGCTGGGTGCCGGTCTGGCCGGCGGCGCGGCCGCCGTGCTGGCGGCGTGCGAGTCCGACGGCAAGGACCCGGCACCGGCCGCAGGCAGCGCCACCCCCTTGACGGCCGTCCCGGGTTTCGACGCACAGGACTGGGACTCGGTGCGCGCCCAGGTCAACCTCGACCCCGCGCTGGCCCAGTTCGCGGCGTTCGTCCTCTCGCCGCACACCAAGGTGCTCGACGCCGCCATCGCGGGGTACCGCGACCAGCTCAGCACCGACACCGAGCATGCCCTCCTGGCGGGCTTCGACCTCGAGAACAAGGTCCGCTTTGCGGCGGCGGAGTATGCCGGCGGCGCCTCCGTCCAGTACGCCATCACCGACAGCACCACCATGGGCATCGCCACCATGTACGGCGGGCTGAGCCTCTCCCCCGGCGACGAGGTGCTCACCACCACCCACGACTTCTACTCGACCGAGGAGGCGCTGCGGCTGCTGGCCCAGCGCTCCGGCGCCACGGTCCGCCAGGTCACCCTGTACGACGACCCCGCTGAGGCGTCCGTCGACGAGATGGTGAGCCGCCTGGCCGCCGGGATCACGGCCCGCACCAAGGTGGTGGCCCTCACGTGGGTGCACTCGAGCACCGGCGTCCGGGTCCCCGTGCAGGAGATCGCGGCCGCACTCGGCGGGCTCGCCAAGGTCCCGCGCGACCAGTACGTCCTGTGCGTCGACGGTGTGCACGGCTTCAACGCGGTCGACGTCGACCTCCCCGACCTGGGCTGCGACTTCCTGGCCAGCGGCACCCACAAGTGGCTGTTCGGGCCGCGCGGCACCGGGATCCTCTGGGGCCGCGACTGGGGACCGCTCACCGCGCTGATCCCGTCGTTCTCCGGCGGCCGGGACGGCGCCAGCCGGATGACCGCCGGCGGCTACAAGCAGTTCGAGCACACCTGGGCGGTCCAGGACGCGTTCGGGTTCATGCAGGAGATCGGGCGCGACCGGGTGGTGGCCCGCACCGTCGAGCAAGCCACCCGGCTCAAGGAGGGGTTGACCGCGATCCCCGGCCTGCGCCTGGTCACCCCGCTCGATCCCGCGGTCTCGGCCGGCATCGTCTGCCTGGACGTGCCGAACACGATGCCCGCGAACGCCGTGCTGTCACTGCGCGAGCAGGGCGTCGTGGCCAGCGCGACGCCGTACCGCGTCTCCTACCTGCGGCTGGGCCCCAGCATCGCGACCTCCCCCGAGCAGGTGGACGCCGCTCTCGATGCGGTTGGGACGCTGGTCTGACCCGATAATCCGGGCGTGGGCCTCCGACTGACCGAGCTGCGCCGGTTCCCGGTGAAGTCGTGCCGCGGCGAGTCGCTGCAATCCGCGGTTGTCGAGCCATGGGGCCTGGCCGGCGACCGGCGCTGGATGCTGGTCGACGAGACCGGCGAGGCGGTGACCGCGCGCGAGCAGCGGCGGATGCTGCTGATCCACCCGCGGATCCGCGAGGACGGTGGCCTCGACGTCAGCGCACCGGACCAGCCGGCGCTCTCGGTCGCGCGGCCGAACGGCGACGAGCACGTGGACGTGACCGTCTTCGGGCGGACTCCCTTCGCGGCGGCGCCCGCCGACAGCGAGGCGCACGCGTGGTTCAGCAGGCTGCTGGGCGAGCCGGTCCGCCTGGTGTACGCCGACGACCCGCACCGCCGGCCGGCCAACCCGGCCTTCGCCGGTCCCGGCGTACCGCTGCACCTGGGTGACGGTTACCCGATGCTGCTGGCCAGCGAGGAGTCGCTGGCGGCGCTGAACGACCTGATCGCGGAGGGACGTCGCGCCGACGAGGGGCCGGTGCCGATGGTGCGGTTCCGGCCCAACCTGGTGGTGGCCGGCGAGCATGCGTGGAGCGAGGACGGGTGGCGGCGGCTGCGCGTCGGCGAGGCGGTCTTCCGCGCCGTCAAGGGCTGTGACCGGTGCGCGATCCCGACCACGGACGAGGAGACGGCGGTGCGCCGCAAGGAGCCGACGTACACCTTGGCCCGGCACCGGCGGTGGGACGGCGCGACGTGGTTCGGGATGAACCTCGTGCCGGAGACCCCGGGGGCGACCCTCCGCGTCGGCGACGAGGTCGAGCTGCTCGAGGTGGTCGACGCGCCGGACGGCCCGCCGCGCTGAGCCCGGCCCCTCTAGTCGTTGAAGTGGCGGGCGCGGGCGAAGCAGAACAGCCCGTAGCAGGCGATCCCGAGGCCGATGAGCACCAGCAGGAGCTGCCCGAAGGGTTGCTGCAGCACCTTGTGCAGGGCCTGGTCGAGTCCGCCGGACTTCTTCGGTTCGTGGGTCAGGGCGGCGTAGAGGAACAGCGAGCCGACGATCCCGAAGGCGATGCCCTTGGCGGTGTAGCCCACCTTGCCGAACCAGAGGTAGGCCGTCCCGGTGTCCCCGCTCTTGCCCTCGGCGTTGATGTGCTTGGCGAACCTCTCGGTCCAGGCCCGGTAGATCACGTAGCCGCCGATCCCGAGGATGACCAGGGCGACGCCGCCCACGATGACCTGTCCGCCCGGCAGGTCCATCAGCTTGGCCGTCGTGGAGTCGGTGCCGTCCTTCTTCTTCGACGAAGAGCTGGAGCCCGTGGCCGCGCGTACGGCGCTGATCCCGATCACCACGTAGATGACGGCCTTGCCCGCCGAGGTCACCCGCTTGCGGACCTTGGTGAACCCTTCCTCGACGCGGTGACCCACCAGCGACTCGAGCCCCTGCCAGAGGGCGAGCAGGAACATCCCGATCGCGACGCCCCACACCAGGGCCTGACCGAACGGCTGCTCCGCGAGCTGCTGGACGGCGCCTGCGGAGTCCGCGGACTCCTCCTTGTCGCCGAACGCCAGCTGGATCGCCAGCCAGCCGATCAGCAGGTGCACGATGCCGTAGGCGACCAGCCCGATGCGGGCGGCACGGTCCATCCACTCGCTGTTGCTGGCTTGCCGGCCCGCGCTCTCGGCGCGGTCGGTGATGCTGGTCATGGTCGGTCCCCTCTCCCACCAGAACCGCTACCCGATCCGGGGCCGGGGTAGTCGTCAGTCGTCGAGGTGGGCTAGCGCCACAGGAATCCCCGGGCGCCCGGGTGTTCTGGCCCCGGACGGGTGTTGCAACGGCCGTCCGGGGCCAGTTTCCCCGGGCGCCCGGGGATTCTGCGCCGGTCGCCGGACCCGCGACCGATCAGACCAGGGTCGGCTTGTTGCGCACCACCGCGCCGAGGATGCCGTTGACGAACTGCGGCGACTCGTCGGTGGACAGGTCCCGGACCAGCGCCATCGCCTCGCTCACCGCGACCGCGTCGGGGACGTCGTCGACGTACAGCAGCTCGAAGACACCGAGTCGGAGCACGTTGCGGTCCACCGCGGGCATCCGGTCGAGGGTCCAGCCCTCGGAGTACGACGTGAGGACCTCGTCGATGCGCGGCTGGTGCTCGACCACGCCGCGGACCAGCTCGGCGGTGTAGGGGTTGGCCGGTCCGTCGCCCTCGCTGATCGCGCGGTCGAGGGCGTCGATGGCCGACTCGCGACGCAGCTCGGAGGCGTAGAGCACGTCGAGGGCCCGCTTGCGCGCCTTGGAGCGGGCTGACACTAGTGCCCCCCGGTGGAGGTGTTGGTCTGCTTGGCGTGCTCAGTGTGCCTGCAGCGCAAGGCGCCGGAGCGACGACGCTGTAGGCCCATCATCGAGCGACGGCAACGCCGCGATGTAGGTGCAATCAGTGCGCGAAGCGCACCAAGACCTTCACCGGGGGGCACTAGGACGACACGCGGCCCAGGTAGGAGCTGTCGCGGGTGTCGACCTTGATCTTCTCTCCGTTGACGATGAACAGCGGGACCATCACGGTCGCGCCGGTCTCGACGGTGGCCGGCTTGGTGCCGCCGGTCGAGCGGTCGCCCTGGAGCCCGGGCTCGGTGTAGGTGACCTCGAGCTCGACCGACGCCGGGAGCTCGATGTAGAGGACCCGGCCATCGTTGGTGGCGACGATCGCCTCCTGGTTCTCCAGGAGGAAGTTGCTCGCGTCGCCCACGATCTCCGGCGGCACCTCGAGCTGGTCGTAGGTGCCGGTGTCCATGAAGACGTAGGACGTACCGTCGTTGTAGAGGTACTGCATCGTCCGCTTGTCGACGTTGGCGACATCGACGCGCACGTCGGCGTTGAACGTCTTGTCGACGGTCTTGCCGGACTCGACGTTCTTCAGCTTGGAGCGCACGACAGCGCCGCCCTTGCCGGGCTTGTGGTGCTGGAACCAGATGACCTGCCAGAGCTGGCCGTCGAGGTTGAGCACCATGCCGTTCTTGAGGTCGTTCGTCGTTGCCATGCGCGCGGTTCAGCCTTCTGGGTGGTCGAGGTCGGGTCGAGCAGCGGTCGAGTGTAGCCAGAGCAAGGGGGAACTCCCGCTTTCCGAGGCGTCTCGAAACCTGGCACAACCAGTCAACACCGGCTTGACTGGGCCCATGGACCTGGACGGGGTGCAGGCCCTGGTGCTCGACCCGCGGCGACACGGCACCATCGAGGAGCGGGCCGGCTACCTCCACGCCCTCGAGTCGCGCTACGTCGAGGTGGAGTCCGTGATGAACCAGCTGGCCGCCCTGCCCAGCTGGTCGGGCCGGTCACAGTCATGGGTCGACGACCAGATGGCATTGACCACGGCCGTCGTCCATCAGCTCGGCACGCTGCGCGGTGAGTACGACGACGGCCGCGCCTGGGGTGAGCGGGTGCTGGCTCTTGGCGCCGCGGGCTCGCCGGTGCGGCGAGCAGACCTGATGCTGCGCCTGTCCGAGCTGTGCCGGGTGACCGGTCACTACGACCGCACGACATCGCTGGTCCACGAGGCCGCCGACCTGCTCGGCATCCACGACCTCTCGGCGGAGGTTGTCGACGCGCTGGCCCCGGTGACCTGCCACGCCCTGTTCTGCCTCGGCGCGCTGGCCTACTGGGAGGGTCGGTACGCCGATGCCGGGCCGCTGCTGTCCCATGCCTGGACGCACGGCGGCGACTCGACCCCGCACTTGTGGTCACTGGTCAACTACGCGCTGATCGAGTCCACCGAGGGCCGCCACGACACCGCGCTCGCATTCGAGCGGGCCGCGATCGCCATGGCCGAGCGGCTGGGCGACACCCTGGCCGCGCTGGCGATCCGCAACAACCAGGCCTGCACGCTGCGCCACCTCGGCCGGCACGAGGAGGCCTACGCCGAGTTCACCGAGCTGCTGCCCAGGATCCTCGCGGAAGGCGTCCCCGACGTCATGCTCACCAGCACCGAGGACTTCGCCTGCGTCCTGTTCGACATGGGCCGCGAGCGTGACGGGGCCCTGTTGGTCGGTGCCGCCCTGGCCGAGCGCAGCGACACCGGCGTCCCCCGGATGGGCTTCCAGGAGGCGGCCCTCGAGCCGTCCGTCTCCGCCGGCCGGGCCCGGCTGGGCAGCGACTGGGACGCGCTGCTCGAGCGCGGTGCCGAGCTCGGCGTCCTGGCCGCGGTCGCCATGGCGCTGCGGCCGGTGCCGCCCGGCTCGGCTACGTGAGCTCGAAGACCACCACGACCTGCGCGGTCAGGTCCGCCTGGCCGGGCTGGATCGGGATCGAGGCCGCGTCCGCCGCGCTCAGCGCGTAGCCCCTGTCGCCGTCGTACGGCTGGTCGGCGACCTCGCTGACCTTGACCACCTCACCGAGCTCGTGGCCGGTCTCGGCGGCGTACTCCTCGGCCTTGGCGCGGGCCTGCTCGAACGCGTCGGACCGAGCCGGGCTGAGCGCAGCCTCGGGGTCGCCGACCTGGAGTCGCAGGCCGTTGAGGCGGACGCCGGTGCCTCCGGCGCCGACCGCGGCGCTGACGATGTCGCTGGCCTTGGCGAGGTCCTCCACCACGACGCTCACCGTCTGGTCGACCCGGTAGCCCTTGAACACCGTCGGCTCCCCGCGGCGGTGGCTGTAGATCGGGTTCATCGACAGGTCGGTCGTCTGGATGTCCTTCTCGTCCACTCCCGCGGCGACGAGGGTGTCGATGACCTGCTTCATCGCGGCGTTGCTGTCGTTGAGCGCGGTGTTGAGGTCGTCGCGGGTGATGCCCACGCCCACGTCGAAGGCGAGCTGGTCCGGGACGACCGAGACGTGGCCGACTCCCTGCACGGTGACCGTGCGGGTGCCTGCCGAGGTCTCGTCGCTGGCGCGGGCCGGACTGCTGCCCGCGTTGCCGATCAGGTACGCCGCCACGATGGCCAGCACCGCCAGGCCCGCCACCAGCAGCGTTCGGACGCTGAGCGTCACGTCCTTGTCCATCCCTACCTCCGCCGTCCGATCGTGTCGATCGGACGTGCGTCAGGCGACGGGGGTTCCGGCGATCTTCTCCAGCGCCATCCGGTAGCCGTCGATGCCATGCCCGGCGAAGACCGCGGCGGCGTACGGCGTCACCACGGAGTGGTGCCGGAACTCCTCGGGCCGCGACGCCGGGTCGCTGATGTGCACCTCGACCAGCGGCGCGGTGAGCTGGGCGCAGGCGTCGAGCAGGGCGTAGGAGTAGTGCGTCCACGCGGCGGCGTTGAGGACGACGGGCACGGCCTTGTCGGCGGCCTCGTTGAGCCAGTCGAGGAGCTCGCCCTCATGGTTGGTCTGCCGCACCCGGACCTCGAGGCCAAGCGCGCGGCCCCACTCCTCGCACTGCGCGGCCAGCTCGGCGTGCGTGGTGGTGCCGTAGATCTCCGGCTGCCGGCGGCCGAGCCGGCCGAGGTTGGGGCCGTTGAGGACGAGAACCACACTCATGCCAAGACCTCGTACGCCGCCCGCAGCAGCTCCTCCGACGGGCCGGTCAGCACCGAGGGCTGCGCCAGCCCGTTCAGGACCACGAACCGCAGGGTGGCACCCCGCGTCTTCTTGTCGACCCGCATCACCGCCAGCAGGTCGTCGAACGGCGCTGCGGACCAGGTCGTCGGCAACCCCACCGAGCCCAGCACGGTGGCGTGCCGGGCGGCGGTCTCCGAGTCGAGCCGCCCGTCCAGCCGGGCCAGGGCGGCGACGTAGACCATGCCCAGGGAGACCGCCTCGCCGTGACGAACGGAGTAGCCGCTGACCTTCTCCACCGCGTGGGCCAGCGTGTGCCCGTAGTTGAGCACCTCGCGGCCCGGATGCCCGTCGGAGCCGCCGGTCTCGCGGAAGTCGGAGGCCACGACCTCGGCCTTGACCCGCACCGACCGCTCGACCAGCTCGGCGAGCACGTCGGACCAGGGGTCCAGGGCCTCGGCAGGGTCCTTCTCAACAAGCCTGAGGATCTCGGGGTCGGCGACGAAGCCGCACTTGATCACCTCGCCCAGCCCGCTGACGAGCTCGGCGGGCGGCAGCGAGGCCAGCACGTCGAGGTCGCACAGCACCCCGGCCGGCTCGTGGAACGCCCCGACCAGGTTCTTCCCTGCCTCGGTGTCGATGCCCGTCTTGCCACCGACGGCGGCGTCGACCATGCCCAGCAAAGAGGTCGGCACGTGCACGACCCGCACGCCGCGCAGCCAGGTCGCGGCGACGAAGCCGCCCAGGTCGGTGGTCGCTCCC
Source organism: uncultured Actinomycetota bacterium (assembly GCA_963817125.1). GTDB lineage: Bacteria > Actinomycetota > Actinomycetes > Propionibacteriales > Nocardioidaceae > Nocardioides. Next base: position 79,280 of record CAWFNB010000003.1, on the reverse strand, counting down.
CCGCCCACCGTGACCACGGCGTCCGAGCGGGTGAACCCCGCCTCACCCAGCCGCGTCCAGCACTCGGCGACGACCTCGCGCGGTCTTTGCCGCCTCGCCCTCGGGCACCGGCAGGTCGAGCACCTCGTAGCCGGGCAGGTCCACGACCAGCCCCGGGGCGTGCACCAGCGCAACCCGGCGGACCCCCTCGCCCAGCATCGCGGGCAGCTCGTCCTGCACGCCGTGGCCGACCACGACGTCGTACGGCGAGGGGCCGGCGACCCGGATCCTGGTCATCGCATGGCCTCGACGATCTCGCGGGCGACCTCGTCCGCCGTCCGCCCGTCGGTGTCCACCACATGAGTGGCAACGGCTTCGTAGACCGGCGTCCGCTCGTCGAGGAGCGCCTTGATCCGGCCACGCACATTGCCCAGGAGCAGCGGCCGGGAGCTCCCGAGACCGACGCGCTTCACCGCGTCGGAGAGCCCGACCCGCAGGAACACGACGGTCTGCCCGGCCAGCAGCTCCCGGGTGGCCGGGTCGAGCACCGCACCGCCGCCCAGCGCCAGGACGCCGTCGTGGGTCGCCAGCGCCTCGGCGACCGCCTTGCGCTCGAGGTCGCGGAAGTGGGCCTCGCCGGACTCCACGAAGATGTCGGAGATGCTCCGTCCCTCCATCGCCTCGATGTCGGCGTCGGTGTCCCGCGCGGCGACCCCCCACTCGTCTGCGAGCAGTGCTGCCACGGTGGACTTGCCGGCACCCATCGGTCCGACCAGGACCAGCCTCACCTGAACCTCAGGGTGTCGAGGTAGGACTCCACGTTGCGCTTGGTCTCCCCCACCGAGTCGCCGCCGAACTTCTCCAGCACGGCGTCCGCGAGCACGAGCGCGACCATCGCCTCGGCGACGATGCCGGCGGCCGGTACGGCGCAGACGTCGGAGCGTTGGTGGTGGGCGGTGGTCTCCTCGCCGGTGGCCACGTCGACGGTCCGCAGCGCGCGCGGCACCGTGGCGATCGGCTTCATCGCGGCCCGGACACGCAGCACCTCGCCGGTCGTCATCCCGCCCTCGGTACCGCCGGACCGGCCGCTCAGGCGACGGATCCCCTCCGGCGTCTGGACCATCTCGTCGTGCGCCAGCGAACCGGGGGTCGCGGCGAGGGCGAACCCGTCGCCCACCTCGACGCCCTTGATCGCCTGGATGCCCATCAGCGCACCGGCGAGCCGGGAGTCGAGCCGCCGGTCCCAGTGCACGTGCGAGCCGAGCCCCGGCGGCAGCCCGTGCACGACCACCTCGACCACTCCGCCCAGGGTGTCGCCGTCCTCGTGGGCCTGGTCGATCCGCTCGACCATCGCCTTGCTGGTGTCCGGGTCGAGGCAGCGCACCGGGTCGTCGTCCAGCCGGGCCACGTCGGTCGGCTCGGGCCACAGCCCGTCCGGGGCGCGGACGCCGCCGAGCTCGATCACGTGCGACACGATGCCGGCGCCCAGTGCCTGCTCGAGGAAGCTGGACGCCACCCGGCCGAGGGCCACGCGTGCCGCGGTCTCCCGGGCGGAGGCGCGCTCCAGCACCGGGCGGGCCTCGTCGAAGTCGTACTTCTGCATCCCGGCGAGGTCGGCGTGGCCGGGCCGGGGCCGGGTCAGCGGCGCGTTGCGGGCGGACCCCTCCAGCTCGGCTCGGGTCTCCTCGTCGACGGGGTCGGCGGCCATCACCGTCTCCCACTTGGGCCACTCGGTGTTGCCGATCTGGATCGCGACGGGTCCGCCCTGGGTCTCGCCGTGCCGGACGCCGCCGACCAGGGTGACCTCGTCCTGCTCGAACTTCATCCGGGCGCCGCGGCCGTAGCCGAGCCGCCGACGCGCCAGGGCGTCGCGGATGTCGTCGGAGGTCACCCGCACGTGGGCGGGCAGCCCCTCGAGGATCGCGACGAGCGACGGGCCGTGCGACTCACCCGCCGTCAACCAACGCAACATGCCCCTAGTGTTTCAGGCGACGAGCGCGGAGATGACCGGCTGTCCCACGACGACGCCCACGAGCGCGCCCAGCAGCATGAACGGGCCGAACGGGTACCCCTTCCGGTCCACGTGCCGCAGCAGGGCCAGGAGGCCGCCGATCACGCCACCCAGCAGGAAGCCGCCGTAGATCCCGACCACCAGCTCCGACCAGCCGAGGTAGCCCAGCGCGATGCCGAGGATGCCCGACAGCCGGACGTCGCCGTACCCCATCCCACGCGGGTAGATGACCCACAGCAGCAGGTAGAGGCCACCGGCCGCGAGCCACCCGACGAGCGCGCGGAGCAGGGGCGCAGGCTCCCCGAGGTCGCCGACGAGCAGCCAGCTCAGCAGCACCGTCGCGACGGTCAGGACGTACGTCGGCGCGATCACCCAGGTCGGTAGCAGCCGGGTCCGCCAGTCGACGACCGCGAGCGCCACCGAGACCGGGACCAGCGGCAGCAGCACGAGCAGCTGCCATTCCCAGCCGATGGCCAGCCCGACCAGCGCCGCGCTCACAGCGGCGGCGACCGCCGCCTTCCAGGCGAGGCCCGGGCGGGCGGCCACCGCGGCGTACGGCTCCTTCGGCTCCTCGGGCACCGGGTCGGCCTCGTCGGTGGGCTCCGGCTCCTCAGGCTCGGGCTCGGGCTCGGGGATCCGCGCGATCAGTCTCGGCACCAGCAGGCCGCTGGCCAGCCCGACCACCCCGGTCACCGCGGCGGTGACGGGGTAGACGTCGGTCACTTCCGGCCCTCGAGCGCTTCCTCGGCGGCACGGCGCATGGCGCCCACGGGGACGTCGTACCGGCCGGTCATCGCCGTGACCTGGTTGACCGCCTGCGCGACCAGCAGGTCGAGCCCACTGATCACGGTCCGTCCGGACCGCTCGGCGGCTGCGGCCAGCGGCGTCGGCCAGGGTTCGTAGACCACCTCGAACACCAGGGGGATCTCGGCCACCGCGGCCAGCAGGTCGGGCGTCTGCGCGTAGGCCGGGACGGTCGAGACCAGGACGTCGCCGGCCAGGGACCCGTCGGCCACGTCTGCCAGCGTGCGGACCTCGACCGACGGCGCACTCCGGTGCGCGGCCACCGCGTGCACGGTCTCGGCGGCGCGGTCGGGGTCGCGGACCACGAGCGTCGCGCGCGCCATCCCGCGCTCGGCCAGCGCCAGCAGCATCGAGGTGGCCGTCGCTCCCCCGCCGAGCACGACGGCGTCCTCGAGGGGAGCCTCGTCGTGCTCGCCGAGCACCATCAGCGCTCCGGTCACGTCGGTGTTGAGGCCGTGTCGGGAGCCGTCGGGCTCCAGCGAGGATCGTGTTGCAGGCCCCGGTGGCGGCCACCCACTCGTCGTACGAGCCGAGCAGCGGGACCGCCTCCCGCTTGAGCGGCATGGTCAGCGACAGGCCCCGCCACTGGGACGGGTCGAGTCCGTCGACGAACGCGGCCAGGCCGCCGGCGGCGACCAGCACGGCGTCGTACTGCCAGTCCGGCAGCCCCAGCGACTCGTAGGCCGCGCGGTGGATGACCGGCGACAGCGAGTGGTCGATCGGGTCACCGAGGACGGCGCACCTCATGGCCTCAGCACCGGTCGGACTGGGTCTCGCAGTACTCCTGGAGCTCCTGCTTGTACTGGAGGAAAGTGTCGTAGTCGTCGGTGAACTTGGTCTCGCCGGTCTCGAGGTTGACGGTGACGTAGAAGAACCACGGACCGTCCGCCGGGTGCAGCGCGGCCTGGATGGCGTCGTCGCCGGGCGCCTCGATCGGGCCGGGTGGCAGCCCCTTGTACTTGTAGGTGTTGTAGGGCGAGTCGACCTCGAGGTCCTCGGAGGTGGGCACGGCGACCAGCGACCGGTCGAGCGCGTAGTTCACGGTGGCGTCGATCTGGAGGAAGCCCGCGGCGGGGTTGGGCTCGATCTCGAGCCGGTTGTAGATCACGCGGGCGATCTTGACGCGGTAGTCGCCGCGACCCTCGGCCTCGATCAGGCTCGCGACCGTCATGATCTCGTGCGGGCTGTAGCCCAGCGCCTGGGCGCCGGCCTCGAGGTCGTTGTCCTGGGCCGCCTGCTGCCAGCGCACCACCATGTCGTGGAGCATGTCGGCCGGCTGCTCCTTCGGCCCGAAGGAGTACGTCGCCGGGAACAGGTACCCCTCCGGATTGCCGTCGGCGTACGCCGGCAGCCCGAGCGCCTTCGGGTCGGCGAGGGCCTTCTCGAACTCGGCCTTCTCGAACCCGGTCTTCTCGACCAGCAGGGCGACGATGTCCTTGACCCGCAGCCCCTCGGGCACGGTCACCGCCGTGGTGACCATGTTGCTCGGGTCGATCAGGATCGCGAGGGCGTCCGCCGCCTTCATCTCCTCGCGCAGCAGGTAGAAGCCGGCCTGGATGTTGCCGGACTGGGGGTTGCCCTGGGCGACGTCGATGAACGCGTCGACCGAGGCGACCACGCCGGCGTCCTTGAGGCCGCGGCCGATGTCGGTCGCGGTGTCCCCGGACTTCACCTCGTAGGTGACCTCGCCGGTGCCCGGGCCCGGATAGTCCTCCGGCGAGCCGAACTGATCCTTGATCTTGTCCATGCCGACGGAGACCCCGTAGTAGAGACCCGCCGCCAGGACCGCCAGGATGACCAGCGCGATGAGACACCCCGGTCCCCGGCGCCGGCTCTTCTGGGCCCGCCGGCCGCCCGCGGGGGTCTCGGTGTCGCCCTCGCCCAGAATGCCGATGTCGCTCACTGAGTCTCCTCGATGATCTCTCCCGGCGCGGTGCCGCTGGCTCTCTCGGTGTCCAGCACGTGCTGGAGGATGACCACGGCGGCGGCCTGGTCGACGACCGCCCGGCGTTTGGCCCCCGAACGGCCTCGGTCGCGCAGCATAGCCTCCGCGCTCACGGTGGTGAGCCGCTCGTCGGCCAGCCGCACCGGAACCGGCGCCACGAGCCGCGCCAGCCGGCGGGCCCACTCGCGCACCTTTGCCGCCGCCGGCCCCTCGCCCCCGGAGAGCGACCGGGGCAGCCCGACCACGATCTCGAGCACCCGCTCGGGGTCGCCGTCCTGCTCCTCGGCGAGCAGCTCGGCGATGCGCGCCAGGTCGCCACGGCCACTCGCGACCGTCTCCACCGGGGAGGCCAGCGACCCGGCCGGGTCGCTGCGCGCCACCCCGATCCGAGCGTCACCGGGATCGAGACCGATCCGCACCCCCGGCCTCAAACCGCCCCACGCCCCCGCCGAGTCGGGGTTACTGATGCGCAGTAGCCCCGACTCGGCATCCAACGACATATCGCCATGTCCCGCCGATGGATCGCTCGATGCCGAGTCGGGGTTACTGATGAGCAGTAACCCCGACTCGCGGTGGGTGGGGGCATCGTCAAGACAAGGCTCCCGCGACCTGGGTGCGCACGAGAGTGAGGGCCTCGTCGATCCGGGACGGGTCGGCGCCGCCGCCCTGGGCGACGTCGTCCTTGCCGCCGCCCTTGCCACCCACCAGCGGCCCGACCGCGCGGACCAGCTCGTTGGCGCTCAGCCCGCGGGCGCGCGCCTCGTCGTTGACCGCCGCCACGACCGAGACCTTGACGTCCCCCCTTGCATCGGGCTGAGTGCCGATGACGACCACCACGCCCGGCTGGCCGACGGCGAGCCGGCCGCGGACGTCGAGCGCGAGGGTGCGTACGTCGGCGCCGCCCGCGCCGGGGGCGCGTGTCGCCACCAGGGCGACGCCGTCCACCTGCTCGGCCTGCGCGGCGAGCTCGCCGGCCCGTGCGAGCACCCCGGCCACCCGCACCTTCTCGAGCTCCTTCTCCGCGGCCCGGAGCCGCTCGACGATGTCGTTGACCCGCTCGGGCAGCTCCTCGGGGCGCGCCTTGAGCGCCTCGGACAGCTGGGCGACCAGCACGTGCTCGCGGGCCAGGAACCGGTAGGCATCGCTGCCGACCAGCGCCTCCACCCGGCGTACGCCGGACCCGATGGACGCCTCGCCCAGCAGCTTGATCACGCCGAGCTTGCCGGAGCTTCCGGCGTGCGTGCCGCCGCAGAGCTCACGGGCCCAGTCACCGACCGAGACCACGCGGACCTCGTCGCCGTACTTCTCGCCGAACAGCGCCATCGCACCCGACCTGACCGCCTCGGCCTGGCTCATCACCTCGGCGTGGACGGCGAGGTCCTCGAGGATCACCTCGTTGACCCGTGCCTCGACGTCGACCATCACCGAGTCCGGCACCGCGCCGGCCGCGGAGAAGTCGAACCGGAACCGGCCGGGGGCGTTCTCCGAGCCGGCCTGGGTCGCGGTCTCCCCCAGCGCCTCGCGGAACGCCTTGTGCACCATGTGCGTCGCGGTGTGCGCGCGCGAGATGGACAGCCGCCGCTCCAGGTCCACCAGCGACTGCGCCCCGACGCCCGGGGTGACCTCGCCGGAGAGCACGGTGGCCTGGTGCACGATCAGGCCGGTGATCGGCGACTGGACGTCGCGGACCTCGAGCCGGGCGCCGTTGTCCAGCTCGATGATGCCGTGGTCGGCGAGCTGGCCGCCGCCCTCGGCGTAGAACGGCGTCCGGTCCAGGACCACCTCGACGTCCTCGCCCTCGCGGGCACTGGCGACCACCCCGTCGGCGGTGACCAGGCCGCGGACCGCGCCCTCGCTGACCACTTCGGCGTAGCCGGTGAACTGGACGGGCGCGCCCAGCGCGTCCGCGACCGCGCGGTACGCCGAGGCGTCCCGGTGCGCGCCCTTCTTGGCGCGCGCGTCTGCCTTGGCCCGGTCGCGCTGCTCCTGCATCAGCCGCCGGAAGCCGACCTCGTCCACCTCGAGCCCCTGCTCAGAGGCCATCTCGAGGGTCAGGTCCACGGGGAAGCCGTAGGTGTCGTGCAGGGCGAAGGCCCGTTCGCCGGACAGCTCGGTGCCCCCGGCCTGCTTCACCTCGGCCACCGCGGTGTCGAAGATCGCGGTGCCGGCACGCAACGTCTGCCGGAAGGCGTCCTCCTCGGCGTACGCGATGGTCGAGATCCGCTCCCAGTCGCGGTGCAGCTCGTCGTAGGTCTCGCCCATCTTGTCGCGGCTCACCGGCAGCAGCTCGGGCAGCACCGGGTCCTCGCAACCGAGGAGCCGCATCGAGCGGATCGCGCGGCGCATCAGCCGGCGCAGCACGTAGCCGCGCCCCTCGTTGCCGGGGGTGACCCCGTCGCCGATGAGCATCAGCGAGCTGCGGACGTGGTCGGCCACGACGCGGAACCGCACGTCGTCGTCGTGGCCCTGCTGGCCACCGGCGCCGTAGGTCCGGCCGGTCAGAGCCGCGGCCCGCTCGATCACCGGGTACATGACGTCGATCTCGTACATGTTGTCGACGCCCTGGAGCAGGAACGCCACCCGCTCCAAGCCCATGCCGGTGTCGATGTTCTGCTTCGGCAGCGGCCCCGCGATGTCGAAGTCCTCCTTGGAGCGGACTGCGCTGAGCTCCTCCTGCATGAAGACCAGGTTCCAGATCTCCAGCAGCCGGTCCTCGAGCTTGAACGGCATGTCCGGGCCGAGCTCCTCGGGCGTGAAGTCGGGGCCATGGGCCGAGCCGCGGTCGTAGAGGATCTCCGAGCACGGGCCTCCGGGCCCGGGCACGCCCATCGACCAGTAGTTCTCCTTCTTGCCCAGCCGCAGGATCCGCTCGGCGGGAAGGCCGGTGACCTTGCGCCACAGGTCGACCGCCTCGGGGTCGTCGACGTACACGGTCGGGTAGAGCTTGCTCTCCTCCATCCCCCAGCCGCCGTCTGTGCGGGACTTGGTGACCAGGTCCCAGGCCAGCTCGATGGCGCCTTCCTTGAAGTAGTCGCCGAAGGAGAAGTTGCCGCACATCTCGAAGAACGTGCCGTGCCGCGTGGTCTTGCCGACGTCCTCGATGTCGGGGGTGCGCACAACCTTCTGCACGCTCACCGCGCGCGCGTACGGCGGCGTCTCGTCACCCAGGAAGTACGGCTTGAACGGGACCATCCCGGCGTTGACGAAGAGCAGGGTCGGGTCGTCGAGCAGCAGCGAGGTGGACGGTACGGCGGTGTGGGCACCCCAGCGCGTGTCGTTCGCGAAGTGCGCGATGAAGTTTCGTCGGATGTCAGCGGTGTCCATCAGCCCTGCCCTCCTTCTCGTCTGTCGTTGCTGGTCCTGCGGTGAGCTCTGTGTCTGTCCATGAGGCGCGAGTGCGAACCGTTCGCGCAACTCGGTTTCGGCCTCGGCCTTGCCCTGGGCGACCTCCTCGCGGAACATCCGGGCGCCGACGGCCAGGCCGTTGAGCCGGTCCTGCATCCCGTCGATGGTCAGCGCCTCGGCAGCACGGCGACCGCGGATCACGATGTAGATCCCGGCCCCGGCCCCGGCGACGAACCAGAGGCCTCGGTTCATGCGGCGGACTCTGCGCGGGTCTCTGCCGGCTCGTCGGCGGCCATGGCGGCTCGCTGCCGGGCCGCCCACTCCCGGCGTACCTCACGCAGCTCGGTGCGTCGCTGCTTGCGGGAGCGCTTGACCTCCTGGCGCATGTGGAACCGGATCCGGTTGCGGGTCTCCGGCGCCAGCGCCCGGCGCAGCCCCTGGAACAGCGACGCGGTCTGCACGACCGTCTCCTTCAGCAGCAGGTCAGCGAACACCGGCCCGGGACGGTCGCCACCGGCTCGGGCTCCGCGCTCCGCCTCCCCGACTCGGGTGATGACGTACTCCGTGGCCGGCCGGTTGTCGTCGAGTGACCCCGTGTGGTCGTCCGGAGCCACATCTGACGACCACTGGGGGTCACTCGACGGCAGCCGGGCAGCCAGCCGGTGCTCGAGTACGTCGACCCGGCCGCGGAGCCGCACCGTCAGCACGGCCAGGACGAGGACCATCAGCGCGAGGACGCCGGTCCCGATCAGCAGCAGCCATGCCATGGCAAATGACCCTATCGCGGGCACCAGCGCTGTCAGGACCCCCGGATGATCCGGCGGATCCGCTCCCAGCGCTCCTTGATCGCGGCCTCGGCGCCGAGCTCGGTGGGCTGGTAGTACTCGGCGTCCAGCACGACGTCGGGGGCGTACTGCTGCTCGGCGATCCCGTAGGGCTCGTTGTGGCTGTAGGTGTACGACGTCCCGTGGCCGAGCTTCGCCGCGCCGCCGTAGTGGGCGTCGCGCAGGTGGGCGGGCACCGGGCCGATCTTGCCGGCCTTCACGTCGGCCGAGGCAGCCTCGATCGCGACGATCACCGCGTTGGACTTGGGGGCGACGGCCAGCGCGATCGTGGCCTGGGCGAGGTTGAGCCGGGCCTCGGGCATGCCGATCAGCTGGACCGCCTGGGCCGCGGCCACCGCGGTCGGCAGCGCGGTCGGGTCGGCCAGGCCGATGTCCTCGCTGGCCAGGATGACCAGGCGTCGCGCGATGAACCGCGGGTCCTCCCCTGCCTCGATCATCCGGGCCAGGTAGTGCAGCGCGGCGTCCACGTCCGACCCGCGAATCGACTTGATGAACGCGCTCGTCACGTCGTAGTGCTGGTCGCCCTGCCGGTCGTAGCGCACCGCTGCCTGGTCGACGGCGGTCTCGGCCGTCTGCCAGGTCGACCGTCGTGCTGCCGCGGGCCGCAGCCGCGCCGGCGGCCGCCTCCAGATAGGTGAGCGAGCGACGGGCGTCGCCCCCGGCCAGCCGGACGAGGTGGTCGAGGGCGTCCTCGTCGACGTCGTACGCGCCGGCCAGACCGCGCTCGTCGGTACGGGCGCGGCCGAGCACCGCGCGGATGTCGTCGTCGGTCAGCGACTCCAGGCGCAGCAGCAGGCTGCGCGAGAGCAGTGGGGAGATCACCGAGAAGAACGGGTTCTCGGTGGTCGCCGCGACCAGAGTCACCCAGCGGTTCTCGACGCCGGGCAGCAGGGCGTCCTGCTGCGCCTTGTTGAAGCGGTGCACCTCGTCGACGAAGAGCACCGTCTCCCGGCCGGTCGCGACCAGCTCGCTGCGGGCGGCTTCGATGGCGGCCCGCACCTCCTTGACCCCCGCCGAGACCGCCGAGACCTCGACGAACCTCCGATCGGTCTGGTGGCTGAGGATCGCCGCGATCGTGGTCTTCCCGGTCCCCGGCGGTCCCCAGAGCAGCAGCGACATCGACTGGTCGCCCTCGACCAGCTGGCGCAACGGTGACCCGGGGGCCTGCAGCTGCTCCTGCCCGACCAGCTCGTCGAGCGTCCGGGGCCGCATCCGGACCGCCAGCGGCGTGGCCGAGTGCGCGGCCGAGCTCAGCGCACCGCCACCGACCGCGCCCGACGCGGTGGGCTGGCGGAGCGAGCCGGTGTCGAAGAGCCCCTCAGCCTCGCCCAACAGCCCTCGTGACTGAGCCTGGTCTCCAGGTCGAACCAGGTGCCGTGGTATCCGGGCTAGGTCAACGCCTCGGTGCTCACGGTTGCAGCTGGGATCGGCGTTGCCCTGCGCGTCGACGCCGAGGAGGGGCGCGGTGACCGGGTCGGTCGGATGCGCGCCGATCTCGCCCGGGAAGTGGCAGGCGACCTTGTGCTTGGGGCCGATCTGGAGCAACGGCGGCTCGACCTTGGCGCAGATCTCCTGCGCGATCGGGCAGCGAGTGCGGAACCGGCAGCCCGAGGGCGGGTTGATCGGGGACGGTACGTCGCCGGTGAGCATGATCCGCTCGCGACGGCCGCCGATCGCCGCCTGCTTCACGTCCGGCACGGCGGAGAGCAGCGCCTGCGTGTAGGGATGGTGCGCGCGCCAGGTAGATGCTGTCGCGGTCGCCGATCTCGACGATCTTGCCGAGGTACATCACCGCGACCTCGGGGCAGAAGTGCCGGACGATGGCCAGGTCGTGGGCGATGAACAGGAACGCGATCCCGAACTCGCGCTGCAGGTCCTGCAGCAGGTTGACCACCTGCGCCTGGATGGACACGTCCAGGGCCGAGACCGGCTCGTCGGCCACCAGCAGCTTCGGCTGGAGGGTCAGCGCCCGGGCGATGCCGATGCGCTGGCGCTGACCGCCGGAGAACTCGTGGGGGTAGCGGTTGTAGTGCTCCGGGTTGAGGCCGACGATCTCGAGCAGCTCCTGGACCCGGCTCAGCACCTGCTTCTTGGGCACCACCTTGTGGATCTGCAGGGGGGCTCCGACGATCGAGCCCACGGTGTGCCGCGGGTTCAGCGAGGTGTAGGGGTCCTGGAAGATCATCTGGATCTCGCGGCGCAGCGGCTTGAGCCCGCGGGCCGAGATCTGGGCGATGTCCTGGCCGTCGAACCCGATGGACCCGGCGGTCGGGGACAGCAGGCGGGTCACCAGCCGGCCGGTGGTCGACTTGCCGCAGCCGGACTCACCGACCAGACCCAGTGAGCCACCCTCGACCACCTCGAAGGAGACGCCGTCGACGGCCTGGACCTGCCCGACCGTGCGCTTGATCAGACCGCCGGACTTGACGGGGAAGTACTTCCGCAGCTCCTCCACCTGGAGGATCGGCTTGGCTCCCTCGGGGTTCACCGACATCGCGTGCGGCTCGAAGACCGCCTCGGGGTCGATGCCGAGCGGCTCGCCCCCGAGCTCGTCGGTCCCGGCCTGGTCGGTCTCTGCGTGCTGGTCCATCAGCGCTCCTGAGCCAGCTCGGGGGCGATCTCGACGAGCACTTCACGTTGGAAGATCTCGTCCGGGTTCGCCAGGTGGCAGGCCTTCAAGTGCCCGACACCACGACTGCCCGGCAGCAGCTCGGGTCGCGAGGTCCGGCACAGGTCACCGGGAACCTTGTCGCGGTGGGTGCAGCGGGGGTGGAAAGGGCACCCGCTGGGTGGGCTGAGCAGGCTCGGCGGGTTGCCGGGGATCGGGATCAGCCGGGCCTCGGTGTCGCCCTTCACGTCGGGGACGCTCGAGAGCAGCCCCCACGTGTACGGCATCTCCGGGTAGGTGAGGAGCTCCTTGCACTCGCCGTACTCGACTGCGCGGCCGGCGTACATCACGAGCACGTGGTCGGCCATCTCGGCCACGACGCCCAGGTCGTGGGTGATGATGATGATCGCGGAGTCGAACTCGCGCTGCAGGTCCTGCAGGAGGTCGAGGATCTGCGCCTGCACGGTCACGTCGAGCGCCGTGGTCGGTTCGTCGGCGATCAGCATCCCCGGGTTGTTGATCAGCCCCATGGCGATCATCGCCCGCTGTCGCATCCCGCCGGAGAACTGGTGGGGGTAGTCGTCGACGCGCCGGTCCGGTTGCGGAATGCCGACCCGGTCGAGCATCTCGATGGCCCGGGCGCGGGCCGCTCGCCTACTGGCGTCGTTGTGGACGCGGTAGGCCTCGGCGATCTGGTTGCCCACCGTGAAGTAGGGGTGCATCGCCGAGAGCGGGTCCTGGAAGATCATCGACACGTCCTTGCCGCGCCGCAGCCGCATCTGCTCGTCAGTGAGGGACAGCAGGTCGGTCCCGTCGAGGATGATCCGGCCGCTCACCAGGGCGCTCGAGCCCCGGTGCAGGCCGAGGATCGCCGAGCTCGAGACCGACTTGCCCGACCCGGACTCCCCCACGATGCCCAGCGTCTTGCCCTTGGCCAGGGAGAAGCTGAGCCCGTCGGTCGCCTTGACGACGCCGTCCGGCGTCGGGAAGTGCACCCTCAGGTCGTCGACGGTGAGGAAGCTGTCTGTGTGACTGTGGAGGTCCGGCACGGAAGTCCTTCTAGCTCAGCCGCACGCGCGGGTCGATGACGGCGTACAACAGGTCGACGATGATGTTGGCGATGATGACGAACGAGGCCAACAGCAGCACCAGCCCCACCAGGGTCGGCAGGTCGAAGTCGTTGTTGGCCGCAACCGCCAGCTTGCCCATCCCGGGGTAGTTGAACACCGACTCGGTGATGATCGCGCCGCCCATCAGTCCGGCGAAGTCGAGGCCGGCCATCGTCACGATCGGGGTGAGTGCGGCCCGCAGGGCGTGCTTGTAGGTCACCGTCCGCTTGCGCAGTCCCTTGGCGTTCGCAGTGCGGACGTAGTCCTCCGAGAGGGACTCCAGCACGTAGGCGCGAGTCATCCGGACGTAGGCCGCCATGAAGAAGACTGCGAGTGTGACACTCGGCAGCAGCAGGCTGGAGAGCCAGCCGGTGACACCGCCCTCGGCGATCGGGGTGTAGCGGGGCACATCCACCCAGCCCCACTGGATCGCCACGAACTTGTAGAGCAGCAGCCCGACGAAGAACGTGGGAAACGCGTAGAGGACCAAGGACAGGCCGACCAGACCGCGGTCCACGACCGTGCCTCGTCGTAGTGCCGCGATGATGCCAAGTAGGACGCCACCCGTTATCCACAAGGCGAAGGCGCCGACGGCCAGCGACGCCGTGACCGGCAACGTCTCCTTGATCAGGTCGGTCACCGTGGACGTGCGCTCCCGGGAGTAGCCCAGGCACGGAGCCGCGCAGTGAGCGACGGTGTCGGGCGCGGTCTCCTTCACCTTGGGGTCGTCGGGGAAGTCCCGACCGACGGCGAAGCCCTTGGCGAACTTGACCCACTGGTCGAGGAAGTTGTCGTCATAGCCCAGCGCGGCCGCGGTCAGCTTCTTCTGCTCAGGGGAGCAGTTCTTGCCGCAGGCGAAGTCGGCGGGGTTGATCGGGGAGGCGAAGAACAGGGCAAAGGTGACCACGCTCATCACCACGATGAGCAGCACCCCCGCCACCAGGCGGCGGATGACATAGGCGATCACGGCTGACCCTCCCTGACGATCGGAATCTATACCCACGTGGCACCGACGGCCGGGGACGCTGGGCGGCCCCGGCCGTCGGGTGCGGTGCTACGTGGTGCTGGCTAGCTCTCCACGCCGATGGTGGCGAGGTCGGCGTAGCCGTTGGTTGCGACGTTGTTCGCGTAGCCGGTGATCTTCGAGCCGTGCAGGAAGTTGAACGTCCTGACGGCCAGCGGGATGTAGGCGACGTCCTCGCCGAGCTTCGCGTCGAGTGCTGCCCACAGTTCGTTGGCGGCATCGAGATCTGCCTCGGCGTAGGCGTCGTCGATCATCTTGTCGACCTCCGGACCACCCTTGTAGTTGCCGTAGTCCTGGCCGTTGGACTTCGGAGTGATGTTGATCCGGCTGTCGAACAGCGGCGGGATCACCGTGCCGATCGAGGGCCAGTCAGCACCCCACCCTCCCGAGACGACGTCGAAGTCCGCGTCGGGCTTCTGGATCACCGAGTAGTAGGTGTCCTCGAGCGGGTCGAGCTCGGTGTCGAACCCGGCCTTGTCCCATGCGTCCTTCAGGGCAGCGGCCTGGTTGTCGGTCGTCGGCGTTCCGCCGGCGTAGGTGTACTTGATCTTCACCGGCTTGGGCGCCGAGCACTCCTCGAGCGCGGCCGCAGCGGCGTCCGGGTCACCCTCGTCGGGGATGTCCGCGAAGGCCGGGTTCGGTGTGAAGCCCGGCGTGGCCGGGTTCACGATCGTGTCCGACGGCTCGTAAGCCTGCTCACCACCGCCGGCCTGGATGTAGGCGGCCCTGCTCGTCGCCAGCTTGAGCGCCTCGCGGCACGCGGGGTCGGACATGACCGGCGAGTTGAAGTTCGGCAGGACGTAGTAGTTGAACGGCGAAACGACCGTGGTGTAGCGGTCTTCCGCCTCCGGGATCCGGCCGAAGAACGTCGGCGGCACGTTGCGCTCGGTCACGCCGAACTGGGCGTCACCGGAGTCGGCGAACAGCTGCTCGTAGAGGGCTTCGTCCTCGTCGCCCTCGCGGAACTCCCACGTGTCGGGCAGCGCCTTGCGGATCGGGTCGGTCGACTCGTCCCAGTTCTCGTTGCGGACGAACGTGCCTCCGGTGCCCTCGGTCCACTCGCCCTCGAGCTTGTAGGGGCCGTTGGAGATGACCACGAAGTTGTTCGCCTCACCCTTGTCGAGGTCCTCGCGGTACGGGTCCATGAAGCGCAGCGACGCCATGGAAAGCGGGAAGTCCGGCCACGGCTTCTTGAAGTGGTAGGTGATCGTCTGACCGTCGCAGGTGACCGCCTTGTCGAACAGCTCCTGGCCCTCACCGCTGTAGGGGCCCTTGTAGGCGGGCAGTCCGTCGTCGCCGGTCGGGATGTCCATGTAGGTGAACAGGTAGTTGGCGGGGCCGCCGATGATCACGTCGGCCGCGAAGTTGCGGGACGCGCCGTACTTGAAGTCCTCACAGGTGATCGGCTCGCCGTCCTCCCACTTGACGTCGTCCCTGACCGTGAACGACCAGGTCATGCCATCGTCCGCAGACTGGCCGGTGTCGGTGGCGAGGTCGGGGACCGGAGTCGCACCCTCGACCGGGTCGTTGGACGCCGGGAACGCCACCAGGCTGCGGTAGAACAGCCGGCCGGAGTTGTTCAGGTCGCGACCGATGTACATGCGCTGGGGGTCCCAGTGCTCGGTGGGTCGCACGCCGTTGTAGAAGATCGCGGTGCCACCCTTGGTGCCTTCTCCGCCTCCGCCGGTGGTGCCGCCGCCGCCGTTGTCGCCATCGTCGCCGTCGTCACCTCCGCACGCTGCCAGCGAGAACGCAAGTGCTGCTGCCGCGAAGGCGGCAAACGGCTTCTTGCTCATCCTCATTCAACTTCTCCTATTCTGGTGGGTCGCGCCGGTGGTCCGGCGTCAACAAGCGTCCAGCGCTCGAGTCGCTGGATGCTGAGCTCTATCGATGGGTCTTCGGATCGAGGGCATCGCGGGCGCCGTCGCCGACGAGGTTGAACAGCACGACGGTCAGCGCCAGCAGCACGCCTGGGAGGAAGAAGAAGGTGGGGTCGGCACTGGTGTAGCTGACCGAGGAGGCGAGGATGTTGCCGAGCGTGGGCGTGGGTGGCTTGATCCCCACCCCCAGGAAGCTGAAGGCGGCCTCGGCAGAGATGTAGGCCGGGACCAGCAGGGTGAAGAACACCAGGATGGGCGCCCACACGTTCGGCAGGACCTCCTTGAAGTACAGCCGCAGCCGTGAGGCACCCATCAGCTTCGCCGCCTCGATGTACTCGCGCTCCCGGATGGACAGGACCTGGCCCCGCACCACGCGGGCCACCGGCGGCCAGCCGAACAGCGCCAGGATGAGGATGACGTAGAGCCCGCTCGCCCGGTCACGGTCCTCGAGGAGCCCGAGCCCGGGCAGGCCGGCGACATCAGTACGGAGCAGGAGAACCGCGGGCGCCGACAGCGCCAACAGCATCATCGTGACGGGGAACGACAGCGTCAGGTCGATGAACCGGCCGACCGTGGCGTCGACGAGGCCGCCGGAGAAGCCCGAGATGATGCCGAGCACCACGCCGATGCCCACCGTGAGCAGTGTCGCGGTGAGCGCGATGCCGAGCGACCAGGTCATGGCCAGCATCAGCCGGGACAACAGGTCACGACCGGTGGACGGCTCGACGCCGAGCGGGTGGTCCCAGCTCACGCCGCCGAAGCGACCCTCCGGGTTGACACCGTCCTGCAACAAGAGGTTCTGGTGGAACTCGTTGGGGTTGAGCACCCCGGCCGCGGCCAGGATCGGCGCCGCGATGGCGCACAGCACGATGATGGTCGAGCCGACGAACGAGACCATCGAGAGCTTGTCGCGGCGGAACCGGGCCATCGCCAGCTGCATGGGCGAGCGGCCGGCGACCTTCGTCGCACCTGCTAGTGAAGCGTCAGCAGCGGCCTCGTCACCATGGGCCTCGAGATCCGAGGTCAGCGACACCTGGTCTCCTCCCGAAAGGCTCCGCTGGTGGAGCCAACCCCCACCGGCTCTCGGCACTCTATGTGACCCAGACCTCCCTGCAAGTCGCGAGGCGGTAACGATCTGGTCTCGGGCGGCGACCGCACGATCGCGCCCCAAATTGCCCCTGCGGCGGGAGATTTTGGCCCGGTCAGACGGACCCCCCGGCATCCTTGCGCCCGCCCTGCACGATCGACCGCGACCGCACGTCGAACCACTTGTCGGTGTAGCCGACGTCGACGACCACCTCGCCGAGGCGGCTCTCGCCGTCATCGGGATGCCCTCCGTCATCCTCTCCGAGCAGACGGGCGGTGATGGGACGGTCCGGGTGCTCGCCGATCTCGCCGGCGAAGTGGCAGGCCACCTTGTGTCGGGGACCGATCTGCAGCAGCGGGGGCTCGTGCTTCGCGCAGATCTCCTGGGCGAACGAGCAGCGGGTGCGGAACCGGCAACCCGACGGCGGGTTGACCGGGCTGGGGACGTCTCCGGTCAGCCGGATCCGCTCGCGACGACCGCCGATCGCGGCCTGCTTGACGTCCGGCACGGCGGAGAGCAGCGCCTGCGTGTAGGGGTGGTGCGCATGCTGGTAGATGCTGTCGCGATCGCCGATCTCGACGATCTTCCCCAGGTACATGACCGCGATCTCCGGGCAGAAGTGCCGGACGACGGCCAGGTCGTGGGCGATGAACAGGAACGCAATCTCGAACTCCGTCTGAAGGTCCTGGAGCAGGTTGACCACCTGCGCCTGGATCGACACGTCGAGAGCGGAGACCGGCTCGTCGGCGACCAGCAGCTTCGGATGCAGGGCCATGGCGCGGGCGATGCCGATGCGTTGGCGCTGCCCACCGGAGAACTCGTTGGGATACCGGTTGTAGTGCTCGGGATTGAGGCCGACCACCTCGAGCAGCTCCTGGACCCGGGTGAGCACCTGGTTGCCGGGCACCACCTTGTGCACGCGCAGCGGGCTGCCGACGATCGAGCCGACGGTGTGCCGCGGGTTCAAGGAGCTGTAGGGGTCCTGGAAGATCATCTGGATGTCGCGGCGCAGCGGCTTCATCTCTTTGAGGCTCAGGGTGGCGAGATCCTTGCCCTCGAACATCATCGATCCGCCGGTCGGGGTGTGCAGCCGGGTGATCAGCTGCCCGGTCGTGGACTTGCCGCAGCCCGATTCCCCGACCAGTCCCAGCGAACCGCCCTTGGGGATCGTGAAGGACACCCCATCCACCGCCTGCACATGAGCGATCGTGCGACGCATGAGTGGCGACTTCACGGGGAAGTACATCTTGAGGTTCTCGACGGTCAGGACCGGCTCGGCGAGGGGGTCGAGCTCGGCAGCCGTGTGTGCGCGCGCGACCAGCTCCTCGAACTCCGGGGGCGCCTCGTCGAGGTCCTCCACCCCCTCGTCGTCGGTGGTCGGCAGCGGCGGCTGGTCGGGCTGGAGCTCCTCGTCCTCGGGCAGCTGGGCAGGCATCAGCTCTCCCCTCCGACCTCGGCGAGGTCGGGCGCGATCTCCGGGAGCACCTCGGTCTCGTAGATCGACTCGGGGTCGACCAGGTGGCACCGCTTGAGGTGTTCCCCGCCCCGGGGACCCGGCTCGAGCTCGGGCAGCACGGTGCGGCACAGGTCTCCGTGCACCTTCTTGGTGTGGACGCAGCGCGGGTGGAACGGACATCCCGAGGGCGGTGAGAGCAGGCTGGGTGGGGTCCCGGGGATCGGGATCATCCGGGCGTTCGTGTCCCCTGTGACGTCCGGGACGCTGGACAGCAGCCCCCACGTGTACGGCATCTCCGGGTGGGTGAGGATCTCCTTGCACGGGCCGTACTCGACGCCGCGACCGGCGTACATCACCAGGACGTCGTCGGCCACCTCCGCCACCACCCCCAGGTCGTGGGTGATGAGGATGATCGCCGAGTTGAACTCCCGCTGCAGGTCCTGCAGCAGGTCGAGGATCTGGGCCTGCACGGTCATGTCCAGGGCCGTGGTCGGCTCGTCGGCGATGAGGAGCGACGGGTCGTTGATGAGGCCCATGGCGATCATCGCGCGT
Organism: uncultured Actinomycetota bacterium; assembly: GCA_963817125.1. GTDB lineage: Bacteria > Actinomycetota > Actinomycetes > Propionibacteriales > Nocardioidaceae > Nocardioides. The sequence goes on along the minus strand of CAWFNB010000003.1, from coordinate 60,635 downwards.
TGTCGCATGCCCCCCGAGAACTGGTGCGGGAAGTCGTCCACGCGCCTGTCGGGGTGCGGGATGCCGACCCGCTCGAGCATCTGGATGGCTCGTCGCCGGGCCTCGCGCCTGGTGGCCTTGGGGTGGTGGACCGAGTAGGCCTCCGCGAGCTGCACACCGATCCGGTAGAAGGGGTGCAGGGACGCGAGCGCATCCTGGAAGATCATCGCAACCGTGTTGCCGCGCAGGTGGCGCAACTGGTCCTCGGTCAGGCCGACGACCTCCTGGCCGTCCACCCGGATCGACCCGGCGATCCGTGCACTCTTGGCGTCGTGCAGGCCGAGCACGGCCATGCTCGAGACCGACTTGCCCGAGCCCGACTCGCCCACGATGCCCAGGGTCTTGCCGAGCTCGACGCTGAAGCTGAGGTCGGAGACAGCCTGCACCAGCCCGTCGGCGGTGGGGAACCTGACCGTCAGGTTCTCGACGACGAGGAAGGGTTCGTCGGTGCTGCGGGACGGCGTGGTCGTCACATGAGCCTCACTCGGGGGTCGAGCCAGCTGTACACGATGTCCACGATGATGTTGGCGGCCACCACCGCGACCGCCAGGATCAGGGAGGTCGCCTGCACCACCGGCAGGTCCTTGATGAAGATCGCGTCGAGACCCCACTTGCCGATGCCCTCGAGCCCGAAGATCTTCTCGGTGAAGAGCGTGCCCGAGAGCAGGAACGCGAAGTCGAGGCCGAAGATGGTGGCCACCGGCACCAGGGCCGCGCGCAGTGCGTGCCTGACCACGACCGTTCGGGGTCTCAGCCCCTTCGCGCGGGCAGTGCGGACGTAGTCCTCCCCGAGCGACTCGACCATGGCGCCGCGCGAGAACCGGGTGTAGGAGGTCGAGCCGTACACCCCCATCACCAGCCAGACCAGTAGCAGCCCCGTGAACCACTTCGCCGGGTTGTCGAGGAAGGGAGAGTACTTCACATCCGGGAAGACGCTGGTGGAGATGGTGAGGGTGAGGAAGCTGAGCAGTGCCACCAGGTAGTAGGGCACCGAGCTGAAGATCAGGGTGGAGGAAACCAGCGCCTTGTCGGTGGTGGTCCCGCGTCTTCGCGCAGCGAGCACGCCCACGGTCACCCCGATCAGCAGGTAGAGCGATGATGCGCCGACGGCCAGGCTGAGGGTGACCGGGAAGCGCGTCTTGAGACCGTCGGTGACCAAGGTCCGGTCGCGGTAGGAGATGCCGAGGCACGGCGCCGGGCAGTCGTAGGCCGTGTTGCCGACCGTGATCGTCCGGCCGGCGACGAGTCCCTTGGCCCATTTCCCGTACTCGGACAACATCGGGTTGTTGTATCCCAGCCGCTCCTCGTAGACCTCCAGCTTGGGAGAGGTCGGACCGCAGCGGTTGTTCGTGTCCCGGCGGCACAGCTCCAGCGCCGGGCTCTTCGGGCCGTAGAAGAACAGCGTGAAGACGGCCAGCGAGACCAGCACCACGATCAGGAAGCCGGACAGGATCCGCCTGACCAGGAACGAGAACACCGTTGACTCCTCTCCGAGGCTGTCCACGTGGTCGGGTGGGGGCTCATCGCCCCCACCCGACTCTTCGTGCTTCTAACAGGACTTCAGTCGGGCGACCGACGTCACTTCACGTAGATGTCCCGGTAGTTGGGCGCACCTCCGACCGAGGTGTCGTTGGCGAAGCCACCGATGCTGGTGCCGAAGCCGAAGATCACCTGGTAGTAGCCGCGGTTGATGACCGGCATGTAGTCGGTCATCACCTTCTGCTCCAGCGCACCCCAGGCCTCGGGCTGGTCCTCGATCGGGACCTCGGTCTGGATGCGCTCGATCTCGGCGTCGACCTCCGGCTCCGAGAAGGCACCGGTGTTGTACGGGCTGCCCGTGCCAACGATGACCGGAAGGAAGGTCGCCGCTGACGGCCAGTCCTGGCACCAGGCCGTACCGAGGATGTTGATCTTCTTGTAGAGCGCGTTCTCCGGGTCGGTCCAGACGTCGTAGAGGCTGCCGCCGCCGTACGGGTAGGGCTTGGGGTTGAAGCCGGCCTTCTCGTACGCGAGCTTGACCTGATCGGCCGCTGCCTTGCCCTCCGGCGAGCTGGAGTCGAAGACCCACGATGCTTCGTACTCACCCGGCTTGAAGCCTGCCTTGGCCAACAGCGCCTTGGCATGCTCGGGGTCGTACTGGATGGTCTTGCCGTCGATCTCCGGGTTCCAGGGCTCGCGACCCGCCATGCCGGGCGGGAGCAGGCCGAAGCCGAGCTCCGGGTCGGTCGCCCCGTTGGACAGGGTCACACCGGGCAGCTCGCCCGCTGCGGACCAGGCGTCCTCGTAGGGGTAGGCAAAGGCCAGGGCCTGCCGCACCTCGAGCTCGGGGATCTTCGCGTAGTTCGGCATGGACATGCCAGTGCACGGCTGCGGGCCGAGGAGCACCTGGCTGTCGAGGCCGTCCTGCAGTGCCTTGGTGTAGTCCTGCCCCAGCATCGAGGTCACGATGGTGGTCGCGCCCTGGTCGCTGAGCACGGTCTTGTCGGCCACCGAGTTGTCGCCGTCGAACGTGAAGGTGTACTTGTCGACGTACTGGTGGCGGGCCGGATCGCTGTCGGGGTCCCACTGGTCGTTCTTGACCAGCACGATCTCCTGGTTGGGCACGTACTTCTCGATCTTGTACGGACCGGTCGCCAGCGGCGCGAGACCATAGTCAGGCGGCGCGGGAGAGTCGAGCTTCACCGGGCCCATGGCCGGGAAGATTCCGTAGTAGTCCATCTCGGCGAACGGCGTGGCCATCTTGAGGATGATGTCGCTGCCCTCGACCGTGACGCCCTCGAACTCCTCACCACTGACGTAGGGACCCTTGTACTTGTCACCACCGAGGAAGTAGGGGTTCGAGTACGACGTACCGGGACCGGTCGGGAAGTTGTCCTCGTCGAAGGAGCGCTTGATGCCGTAGGCGACCTCCTCGGCCGTCACCGTGGACCCATCCTCCCACTTGATGCCGTCCTTGATGGTGAAGCGCCACTCGGTGAAGTCCTCGTTCGGCGTCCCGAGGTCGGTGGCGAGGTCGGGGACCAGCACGTACTCGCCCGTCTCGGCGTCACGGCGGAACTGGGTGAGGGAACGGAACACCAGGTCCTGGGTGATGGCGTTGTCGGTCACCGACCAGAGGCCGGCGGGGTCGAGGCTGGTGGGCCCGTCGTCCGGGTCCGGGGCGATGACGGAGATCTCACCACCGGTCTGCGCGCCCTCGACCTCGGGGGCGGGGCCGGTCGCGTCAGGGATCTTGCCCCCCGATGAGCTGGCGCCCTCGGTGAAGTTGTTGGAGGAGTCGCCTCCCCCGTCGTCGTCCGAGCCGCCCCCGCAGGCAGCGAGACCAAGGGTCAGCGCCGCCACGCTTGCAGCGGCGATGAACGCCTGCTTGCGTTTCATGTGTCCAGCCTTTCTGTTTCTGTTGTCGTAGGCACGCGCACCGCGTTGCCGACGTGTGGTGGCGCTCAGCGCCGTGTCTTCGGGTCGACCGCGTCCCGGATCGCATCGCCCAGCATGTTGAGCGCGACGACCAGCACGGTGATCCCGATGACGGGTTCCCAGAGGTAGAGCGGGTAGGTCTCCCAGTACTTGGTGGCGTTGTCGATCGTCTGGCCCCACGAGGGGCGGCCCTGGACGCCGATACCGAGGAAGGACAGCCCGGCCTCGGCCGTGATGAAGGCCGGCAGGCCGAGCGAGATGGACACCACGATCGGGGAGACGAGGTTGGGAAGGATCTCGCGAACCAGGATGCGGCGCGTCGGGACACCCATCACCCGGGCCGCCTTGACGAACTCACGCTCGCGCAACGCAAGCACCTCACCGCGGATCAGCCGAGCCATCCCCATCCAGCCGAACGTCACCAGGATCGCCACCAAGGTCCAGAAGGTGAGCTTGTTGTAGAGCTCGACGTTGGTGCCGAAGCGGTCGGCGATGATCGGCGCAATCGCGAGCGCGGCCAGCAGGAACGGCAAGGTGAGGAACAGGTCGATGAAGAAGGAGATCACCGCGTCGGCGAGGCCGCCCAGGAATCCGGCGACCAGCCCCATGGTCACCCCGATCAAGGTCGAGAGCACCGTCGCCATGAACCCCAGCCACAGTGAGGTCCGGCATCCGTAGATCCAGTGGGCGAGGTTGTCGTTGCCCGTCGCCGGGGCGATTCCGAAGGGGTGGTCGGGGTCGAAGCCATGGTTGGGCGGGCCGGTGAGCGGAAGCCCGGTGACCAGGTCGACCCGTTCGCTTGCCAGGACGGTGTCGGTGGAGACACCCAACAGGCTGCACAAGGGCCCCGCGAAGACCGCGACGAAGGTGAAGAAGAGCACGATGAAGAGGCAGATCATCGCGATCGGGTCGCGACGGAGCCGACCGAGCGCGATCTGGGTGGGCGAGCGACCCGCCAGCTTCTTGTCACCCTCCGGACGATCCGGCTCGTCGGTCATGCCGTGGGCGTCGATGAGATCTGGACTCATCGATGTCAAGATGCTCACCCCTGCCAGCGGTTGAGAGGCACAATCCGGTCCACCCGACTGGCGGGCACGCGCCGACTCTAAACCAGTTGACATGTGGAGCCGTCACAAGTCGAGGTAACAAATAGGTCTCACATCCGTGAGAACCTCAGGTGGAATCCGCGCCCTTCGAGAGATCGTCCGTCGCAACGGCGTCCACACCGGCCTCCTTGCGCTGTTGGGACGTGATCGGCGCCGGGGCGTTGGTCAGCGGGTCGACCCCTCCCCCGGACTTGGGGAAGGCGATCACCTCGCGGATCGACTCGGTGTCTGCCAGGAGCGCGGCGATCCGGTCCCAGCCGAACGCGATGCCGCCGTGCGGCGGGGCGCCGTAGGTGAAGGCGTCGAGGAGGAACCCGAACTTCTCCTGTGCCTCCGCCTCGTCGATGCCCATCACCGCGAAGACCCGCTTCTGCACGTCCTCGCGGTGGATACGGATCGAGCCGCCGCCGATCTCGTTGCCGTTGCAGACCACGTCGTAGGCCCAGGCCAGGGCCGAGCCCGGGTCGCGGTCGAAGGCGTCGAGGTCCTGCGGGGACGTGAACGCGTGGTGCACCGCCGTCCAGGCGCCGCCGCCGACCGCGACGTCGCCGGCCGCGGTGGCTTCGTCGGCCGGCTCGAACAGCGGTGCGTCGACCACCCACACGAAGCGCCACGCGTCCTCGTCGATCAAGCCGCCGCGGCGGCCGATCTCGAGCCGGGCCGCCCCCAGCAGTGCCCGGCTGGGCTTGGGCAGCCCGGCCGCGAAGAAGACGCAGTCACCGGGCTGGGCGCCCACGTGGGCTGCCAGGCCGGCCCGCTCCTCCTCGGCGAGGTTCTTGGCCACCGGACCGCCGAGCTCGCCGTCGTCCTGGACCAGCACGTAGGCCAGGCCGCGGGCGCCGCGCTGCTTGGCCCACTCCTGCCAGGCGTCGAGCTGCTTGCGGGGCTGGCTGGCGCCGCCGGGCATCACCACCGCGCCGACGTACGGCGACTGGAACACGCGGAACGGGGTGTCCGCGAAGTAGTCGGTGCACTCCACGAGCTCCTGACCCATCCGCAGGTCCGGCTTGTCGGTGCCGAACCGGGCCATCGACTCGGCGTACGTCATCCGCGGCAGCGGTCTGGACAGCTCGTGGCCGACCAGCGACCAGACCTCCGCCAGCACGTCCTCGGCGATCTCGATGACGTCGTCCTGCTCCGCGAAGCTCATCTCGATGTCGAGCTGGGTGAACTCCGGCTGGCGGTCGGCGCGGAAGTCCTCGTCGCGGTAGCAGCGCGCGATCTGGTAGTAGCGCTCCATCCCGGCCACCATCAGCAGCTGCTTGAACAGCTGGGGGCTCTGGGGCAGGGCGTACCAGCTGCCAGGCCGGAGCCGGGCCGGGACCAGGAAGTCGCGGGCACCCTCGGGCGTGGACCGGGTCAGGGTGGGGGTCTCGATCTCCACGAAATCGTGTCTGTCGAGGACGTCGCGGGCGGCCTTGTTGGCCTTGCTGCGGAGCCGGATCGCCTGGTTGGGCGCCGTCCGGCGGAGGTCGAGGTAGCGGTACTTGAGCCGGACCTCCTCACCCACGTCGACGTGGTCGTCGATGGGGAACGGCAGCGGCGCTGCGGCGCTGAGGACCTCGAGCTCGGAGGCCACCACCTCGACCTCGCCGGTGGGCAGCTCGGGGTTGGCGTTGCCCTCGGGCCGCAGCCCGACCTCGCCGGTGACCTGCACGCAGAACTCGCTGCGCAGCTGGTGCGCCACTGCCTCCTCGCGGACGACGACCTGGACAACGCCGCTGGCCTCCCGCAGGTCGATGAAGGTGACCCCGCCGTGGTCACGGCGGCGCGCCACCCAGCCGGCCAACGTGACCGTCTGGCCGGCGTGCTCGGCACGCAACGAGCCGGCGTCGTGGGTGCGGATCACAGGTGGTTCTCCTCGGGTGTCCAGGTGGTGGGGTCGGCGGCGACCTGGTCGCCGCTGCGGATGTCTTTCACCTCGCCGCTGTCCGGGAACCATACGTAGGGGATGTCGCGGCGCTCGGCGTAGCGGATCTGCTTGCCGAACTTCTGGGCGGTGGCCGCGACCTCGGTCGGGATGCCGCGGGCCCGCAGCGCCGCCGCCACCCCTTCGCTCGTGCCGCGCGACTCCTCGTCGACCAGGGCGACGAGGACCTTGCTCGGCACCTTCGGCCCGGGGGCCAGGACGCCGTCGGCGAACAGCGGGATCAGGGTGCGGGAGAGGCCGAAGCTCACGCCGACGCCCGGGTACGTCGTCCGCCCGTCGCTGGCGAGGGCGTCGTACCGGCCGCCGCCGCCGACCGACTTCAGCCGCTCGTAGCCGGCCATGTAGATCTCGAGCACCGTGCCGGTGTAGTAGTCGAGGCCGCGGGCGATCCGAAGGTTGGCCTCGACGGTGACGTGGTCGGTGACCGCGGACGAGCAGCCCTGGAGGACGGCGGCCAGCTCGGCCAGCCCGGTCTCGAGGAGCTCGTCGTCGACGCCGAGCGCGTGCACGCGCTCGACGAACGAGGTGTCGGCGACCCGGATCGTCGCGAGCTCGAGACAGCGCTGCGCCTGCTCGGGCGTCGCGCCGGCGTCGTCGACGAGCATCTGCGCCACCGCGTCGGCGGGCTGCTTGTCGAGCTTGTCGATGGCCCTGATCGCCGCGGTGACATCGGGGATGCCCAGGCCGCGGTAGAACCCCTGGATCAGCTTGCGATTGTTGACCTGGAACGACAGGTCCGGCAGGGGCAGCGCGCCGAGCGCCTCGACCATCACCCGGACCACCTCGACGTCGTGGTGGAAGGGCAGCTCGTCGCGGCCGACGACGTCGATGTCGGCCTGGGTGAACTGGCGGTAGCGCCCCTCCTGCGGTCGCTCGCCCCGCCAGGCGGGCTGGATCTGGTAGCGGCGGAACGGGAACTCGAGCTTGCCGCTGTGCTCGAGCACGTAGCGGGCGAAGGGGACGGTGAGGTCGAAGTGGAGACCGAGCCCGGAGTCACCGGTGCCCTCCTCGGCCCCAGCATCAGACAGAGCACGGCGGAGGGCGTAGATTTCTTTGTCTGTTTCGCCACCTTTGGTAAGTCTCTTCAACGGCTCGACGGCGCGGGTCTCGATGCTGGCGAAGCCGTGCAGCTCGAAGCTGCGCGACAGGCTGGCGATCACGTCGCGCTCGACGGCGCGGTGCTCGGGCAGCAGCTCGGGGAACCCGCTCAGCGGGGTGGGCTTGTCAGTCATGCGATCAGCGGAGGGTCGGGAGGTCTTGGAGGAACGGGTTGGTGGCGCGCTCCCGGCCGATGGTGGTCTGCTCGCCGTGGCCGGGCAGTACGACGATGTCGTCGGCCAGCGGCAGGACCTTGGTCGCCAGGCTGTGCAGCATCTTCTGGTGATCGCCACCGGGCAGGTCGGTGCGGCCGATCGAGCCGGCAAAGAGCAGGTCGCCCGCGAACAGCACCTCGGAGACGTCGGCGAGGTCTGGGTACGGCGTCCGGAAGGTCACCGAGCCCTCGGTGTGCCCCGGCGTGTGGTCGACGACGAACCGGACGCCGGCCAGCTCGAGCTCCTGGAGGTCGCCGAGCTCGCGGACGTCGTCCGGCTCCTCCCAGGAGTAGTCGCCGCCCAGCATCATCTGGGCGCTCTCCCTCGACATGCCGGCCATCGGGTCGCTGAGCAGGTGTCGGTCATCGGGATGGATCCACGCGGTCGCGTCGTACCCGCCGGCGACCGGCGCCACGCAGAACATGTGGTCCACGTGGCCGTGCGTCACCAGGACGCTCACCGGTTTGAGCCGGTGCTCCTCGACGACGCGGGCCACGGCCTCGGTGGCGTCCATGCCGGGGTCGACGACCACACATTCGGAGCCGGGAGCCGTCGCCACGACGTAGCAGTTGGTACCCCACGGGCCGGCGGGGAAAGCGGCGATCAGCACCGGCCCACCGTATCGGGGAGCCGGACAGGTCACGGGGTCGCATCGGTTTGCGACTGCCCTTCGGCGCCCTCACCCGGGCCGACTACCATGCCGCAGTGATGAGCCAGGGGTCGGTGCACGAGTGGGGTCGCGTCGACGAGGACGGGACGGTCTTCGTCCGCACCGCCGACGGCGAGCGCTCGGTCGGCCAATATCCCGCCGGCACCCCGGAGGAGGCCCTGGCGTTCTTCACCGAGCGTTTCGAGGCACTCTCCTTCGAGGTCGACCTCCTCGAGCAGCGGATCCGCTCGAGCGTGATGACGCCCGAGGAGGCGATCGAGTCGGTCAAGACCGTCTCGAGCCAGGTGACCGAGGCCAATGCCGTGGGCGATCTGGCCTCCCTCACCGCGCGGCTCGAGGCGCTGCGCCCGGTGATCGAGGGGCAGCGCGAGGCCCGGCGGGCCGAGCGGGCGCTGCGGACCGCCGAGGCCAAGGAGGCCAAGCAGAAGCTGGTCGCCGAGGCGGAGCAGATCGCCGAGGGCAGCGACTGGCGGGCCGGCGCGAACCGGTTGCGGACGCTGCTCGACGAGTGGAAGGCACTCCCCCGCATCGACCGCGCGTCCGACGACAGCCTGTGGCGCCGGTTCTCGAGCGCGCGGACGTCGTACACCCGGCGACGCAAGGTGCACTTCGCCGAGCAGCAGGAGAAGCGCGAGACCGCGCGCAGCATCAAGGAGCGGCTGGTCAAGGAGGCCGAGTCGCTGGCCGACTCCGTCGACTGGGGTGCGACCGCCGGCCAGTACCGCGAGCTGATGAAGCAGTGGAAGGCCGCCGGCCCCGCGCCCAAGGACGTCGACGACGCACTGTGGCGCCGGTTCCGGACCGCTCAGGACACCTTCTTCGGTGCCCGGGACGCGACCAACGCGGCCCTCGACGCCGAGTACGCCGCCAACGCCGAGGTCAAGGAGCAGCTCCTCGTCGAGGCCGAGGCGTTGCTGCCCGTCACCGACCTCGACGCCGCCAAGCGCGCCCTCCGCGGCATCTCGGAGCGCTGGGACGCCGCCGGCAAGGTGCCCCGGGAGCGGATGAAGGAGCTCGAGGGCCGGATCCGCGCGGTCGAGCAGGCGGTCCGCTCGCTGGAGGAGGAGCAGTGGCGCCGCTCGGACCCCGAGAAGTCCGCCCGCGCCGACGACATGGTCTCCAAGCTCGAGGCCGCCATCGCCCAGGTCGAGTCCGACCTCACCAAGGCCCGCGCCGCCGGCAACGACAAGCAGGTCAAGGAGCTCGAGGAGAACCTCGCCTCCCGCCAGTCCTTCCTCGACATGGCCCGCCGCGTCAGCTCCGAATACAGCTAACGAGTGCCGAGTCGGGGTTACTGCGCATCAGTAACCCCGACTCGCCGCAATTCTGGTGCCGAGTCGGGGTTACTGCGCATCAGTAACCCCGACTCGGCCAACGACGACCGCGGTGGGTGTCCGGGAGTCGTCCACATTCCTCTGTGAATTTCGGGTTGTCCACAGCTGGGGTTCCGGGCCACGAAACGTCTCGCGACGTCGTGGACCATCGCCGGCATGGATTTGCGAAGCTTCGACGGTGCGCCGGCTCTCGATTCCTCGTGCAACCTCCCTCTGGATGTTCCGTTCACCGCGGCCGTGGCGCGGGCCCAAGGGGTCCCGCGTCACCTCCTGACTCGGTGGTGCCAGCAGGGGCTGCTTCGCCAGCCCATCCGGCGGGTCTACGTGTCTTCGTCCCTGACCGACTCGCCGCTTGTCCGTGCCCAGTGTCTGATCCTGGTGATTCCTGACGACTGTGTGGTGTGCGACCGCCACGCTGGCTGGCTACACGGTGCCGAGATGGTGCTCGCACCCAACGAGCACCTCAATGCCATGCCCATCTCTGTGTTTCGTCCCTCCGGAAACGGCCGTTTGGAGAACGGGATCGCACTGAGTGGGGAACGAAACCTGACGCGGGCGGACATCACCGAAGTTCTGGGGCTGCCCGTCACCACCATGCTCCGCACCGCGTGGGATCTCGGGCGAGTACGCCGCCGGGAGCCTGCTCTCTGCGCTGTCGACCAGATGTTCCGGCTGCCCAACTTTCCCGTCGATGCCTTCCTTGCCGGCGTCGAAAGGTTCCGCGGGATGCGCTGGGTCACGACGCTCCGGACGATCGCGCCGCTGGCCGACGGGCGGGCCGAGTCGCCACCCGAATCGGTGTTGCGGCTGTACTGGCTCGACGTCGGGTTGCCCTGGCCGCAGCCGCAGCTCGAGATCTGGCGGCACGGCGTCTTTGTCGCCCGAGTCGACCTCGGCAACGAGGACCTCGGCTACGTCGCCGAGTACTACGGCGAGGAGTGGCACAGCGCCGACATGCAGGTGGAGCGCGACGAGCGTCGGGTCGAGGAGATCGAACAGTGCGGGTACGTCGTCGATGTCTTCAGGAAGGACAGTGTGTTCGGGCAGCATCGTGACGCCGAACGTCGCTTGCTCCTCGGAGCAGAACGCGCCAAGGCGCTGCGCCCCACGCGCGTCTACCTCTGACTCGCGCCGAGTCGGGGTTACTGCGCATCAGTAACCCCGACTCGGCGTCATTGGGTGACGCGGTAGGCGTCGAAGACGCCGGGGACGGAGCGGACGGCTTTCAGGACGTTGTCGAGGTGCTTGGCCTCGGCCATCTCGAAGGTGAAGCGGCTCTTGGCGACGCGGTTGCGGGTCGTGGAGAGGTTGGCGCTGAGGATGTTCACGTGGGCGTCGGAGAGGACCATCGTGATGTCCGCGAGCAGGCGGGCGCGGTCGAGCGCCTCGACCTGGATGTTCACCAGGAACGTCGACTGGCCGGTGGGCGCCCACTCGACGTCGAGCAGCTTCTCGGGCTGGGTGCGCAGCTCACCGGCGTTGGTGCAGTCGGTGCGGTGGACCGAGACGCCACCGCCCTTGGTGACGAAGCCGAGGATCTCGTCGGGCGGCACCGGCGTGCAGCACTTGGCCAGCTTCACCCAGACGTCCGGCACGCCCTTGACGATCACGCCGGCGTCGCCGCCGCTGGGCGCCTTCGAGCGGCCCCGGCGGCCGGTGATGGTGACGGCCTCGGAGAGGTCCTCGGCTGCGCCCTCGGCGCCGCCGTGCAGCTCGATGACCCGGCGTACGACGGCCTGGGCCGACAGGTTGCCCTCGCCGACCGCGGCGTAGAGCGCCGTGACGTCGGCATGGTTGAAGTGCTCGGCAACCTGGGTCAGCGACTCGTGGGAGAGCAGCCGCTTGAGCGGCAGCCCCTCCTTGCGCATCAGCTTGGCGATCTGGTCCTTGCCCTGCTCGATCGCCTCCTCGCGCCGCTCCTTGGTGAACCACTGGCGGATCTTGGAGCGCGCCCGCGGTGACTTGACGAAACCCAGCCAGTCGCGCGACGGGCCGGCGTTGGGTGCCTTCGACGTGAAGACCTCCACCACATCGCCGTTGTCGAGGGTCGACTCCAGCGGCACCAGCCGGCCGTTGACCCGGGCGCCGATGGTGTGGTGCCCCACCTCGGTGTGCACGGCGTAGGCGAAGTCGACCGGGGTGGCGCCGGACGGCAGCGCGATGACGTCGCCGCGCGGGGTGAACACGTAGGTCTCGGAGCGGTTCATCTCGAACCGCAGCGACTCCAGGAACTCCCCCGGGTCCTCGACCTCGCTCTGCCAGTCGAGGAGCTGGCGGACCCAGGTCATGTCGTCGAAGTCCCCGAGCTTCTCGGTGTCGACGCCGGTCCGGCTGTCCTCCTTGTACTTCCAGTGCGCCGCGACGCCGTACTCCGCTCGCCGGTGCATCGAGAAGGTCCGGATCTGCATCTCGACCGGCTTGCCCTGCGGGCCGATCACGGTCGTGTGCAGCGACTGGTACATGTTGAACTTGGGCATCGCGACGTAGTCCTTGAACCGGTTCAGGACCGGGTTCCAGCGCGAGTGCAGCACGCCGAGAACCGAGTAGCAGTCGCGGTCGTCGGTCACCAGGATGCGGATGCCGACCAGGTCGTAGATGTCGGAGAACTCGCGGCCGCCGACGATCATCTTCTGGTAGATCGAGTAGTAGTGCTTGGGCCGGCCGGTGACGGTGGCCTTGACCTTGGCTTCGCGAAGGTCCTTCTCGACCTCGCTGATCACCTCGGCCAGGAACTGGTCGCGCGACGGCGCGCGCTCGGCCACCATCCGCACGATCTCGTCGTAGATCTTGGGGTGCAGGGTCGCGAACGCGAGGTCCTCGAGCTCCCACTTGATGGTGTTCATGCCGAGCCGGTGGGCCAGCGGGGCGTAGATGTCGAGGGTCTCCCGGGCCACCCGCTCCTGGGTCTCCTGCCGGACGTAGCGCAGGGTCCGCACGTTGTGCAGCCGGTCGGCGAGCTTGATGACCAGCACCCGGATGTCGCGCGACATCGCGACGATCATCTTGCGGATGGTCTCGGCCTGCGCCGAGTCGCCGTACTTGACCTTGTCGAGCTTGGTGACCCCGTCGACGAGCTGGGCCACCTCGTCGCCGAAGTCGGCGCGCACCTGCTCCAGCGTGTACGGCGTGTCCTCGACGGTGTCGTGGAGGAGCGCGGCCACCAGCGTGGGCTCGGTCATGCCGATGTCGGCCAGGATCGTGGTCACCGCGAGCGGGTGGGTGATGTAGGGATCACCGCTCTTGCGCATCTGGGTGCCGTGCATCTCTGCCGCGGTCTCGTACGCCCGCTCCAGCAGGGCCAGGTCGGCCTTGGGGTGGTTGGCGCGGACCGCCCGGAACAGCGGGTCGAGGACCGGGTTCCCGGGCTGGCTGCGGGTGGCGACCCGGGCCAGCCGGGCGCGCATCGACCGAGTGGAGGCCGGAGTGGTGCCCTCACCGCGCTCCTCGGCGCGCGCTGCGTTGCGCCGCGTCCGGGCCCGCTCGGGGGCCGGCGCCGACTTCTCGTCGGTGCGCTCCTCCGTCACCTGCCCAGCGTACGCGGGCCGCGGGCCGTCAGACCGTGAGCAGCGAGTGCAGAGGCAGGTCGCCGATCGTCTCCCGGCCGGGCAGGAAGCTCAGCTCCATGAGCACGGCGACCCCGGTGACGGTGCCGCCGCAGGACTCGACCAGCTCGCGGGTCGCGGCGACGGTGCCGCCGGTGGCCAGGACGTCGTCGACGAGCAGCACCCGCTCCCCCGGCCGTACGCCGTCGCGGTGCACCTCCAGCGTGGCCTCGCCGTACTCCAGCGCGTAGGAGACCGCGTAGGTCTCCCGCGGCAGCCGGCCGACCTTGCGCACCGGGACGAATCCGGTGCCGAGGGCCAGCGCGACCGGCGCAGCCAGGATGAACCCGCGCGCCTCCATGCCGACCACCTTGTCGACGACCGGCGCACCGGCCTCGTCGCGACCGGCCGCGGCCAGCCCGTCGACGACCGCGGTGAAGCCGGCGTGGTCGGCGAGCAGCGGCGTGATGTCCTTGAAGACGATCCCCGGCTCGGGGAAGTCTGGGACGTCGACGACCAGGCGCTGCAACGCTTCCCGTGCGGCCTCCGTCATGCGCTGGCGGTCACTTGCCGCGCTTGGAGCGGGGCTGCCGGGTCGGCTGCTGACGCCCGGCCGCCCGGCTGGGCGCGACCGTCCGCGGAGTCGTCGGCACCACCCGGCCGCGACCCATCGCCTCCGGCGCGCCACCACGGGGCACGTCGTCGGCCTCGTCGTCGTCATCATCGAAGTCGTCGTCGACCAGCACGCCGCCCGGGGTCGCTTCGGCGTCGGGGTCCATGATCGGCAGGTCGTCCTTGTAGACCGGCACCGACGCGTAGCGGTCGGCGTTGCGCCGCTCCCGGGCCTTGGCCCGGCGCTCGGCGAGCACGATCTCGCTCTCGGACGACTTCAGGTGCACCAGCAACGGTGTCGCGATGAAGATGGAGGAGTAGGCACCGGCCGCCATGCCGACGAAGAGTGCGAGCGCGAGGTCCTTCAACGAGCTGGAACCGAGCTGCACTGCGCTGACGTAGAGGATCGCGCCGACCGGGATCAGCGCCACGACCGAGGTGTTGATCGAGCGGACCAGGGTCTGGTTGACCGCGAGGTTGGCCGCCTTGGCGTACGTCGTGCGGGAGGCGCGCAGGTTCTTGGTGTTCTCGCGGATCTTGTCGAAGACCACGACGGTGTCGTAGAGCGAGAACCCGAGGATGGTGAGCAGTCCGGTGACCGTTGCCGGGCTGACCTCGAAGCCGGACATGGCATAGACACCGACGGTGATGATCACGTCGTGGGCGAGCGCCACGATCGCCGCGGCCGACATCTTCCATTCTCGGAAGTAGGCCCAGATGAAGAGCACCACGAGCACGAGGAACACCACCAGGCCGAGGATCGCCCGGTCCCTGACCTCGTTGCCCCAGCTGGCGCCGATCTGGTCCTGGGATATCTGGCCCGCCGTGACTCCCAGTGTGTCGATGATCGCCTGGGTGACCTCGTTGCTCTCCTCGTTGGTGAGCTCCTCGACCTGGACGAGGATCGAGCTTTCGCCGGACGTGGTGACGACCGGCTGCGAGGCGTTCTTGATCCCGAGGCCGCCGACGACGTCCCGGACCTCGTCCGCGTTGTCCTGGGTCACCTCCGACTTCGCCAGGTCGCTCACCTTGTATTGAGTGCCGCCGGTGAACTCGATGCCGTAGTTGAGGCCCTTGACGTTGAGGCCGAGCACGGCCAGGACCACGATCAGGCCAGAGACGGAGTACCACAGCCACTTGCGGCCGACGAAGTCGATCGAGGCCTTGCCGGTGTAGAGGTCGTTGCCGAGCCTGCTGACCTTGCCCATCAGGCCTTGCCTCCTTCAGCGGTCGCGCGCCTCGCAGTGGCGACGCGCGGACGGTCCGGCGCGATCTTGTCGATGCCCAGAGTCTCGGCGCTCAGCCCGGAGAGCTTGCCGCCGCCGTTGTAGAACCTGAACCCCGCCAACCACGTGACCAGCGGCTTGGTGAAGAAGAAGAAGACGACCAGGTCGATCAGCGTCGAGAGGCCCAGCGCGAACGCGAACCCACGGACCACGCCGGCGGCGAAGATGTAGAGCACCACCGCGGCGAGCAGCGAGACCGCGTCGGCCGCCAGGCAGGTGGCTCGCGCCCGCACCCATCCGGCCTCCACCGCGACCCGCATCGACCTGCCGTCGCGCATCTCGTCTCGGATGCGTTCGAAGTAGACGATGAAGGAGTCGGCGGTGATGCCGACCGCCACGATCAGCCCGGCGATGCCGGGCAGGGTGAGCGTCCAGTTCGCGGTCTTCGAGAGCAGCAGGACCATGGCGTACGTCGACGCGCCGGCGACCAGCAGCGACGAGACCACCACGAAGCCCAGGCCGCGGTAGTAGATCAGGCAGTAGATCATCACCAGGAACAGGCCGAAGATGCCCGCGGTGATGCCGGCGGTCAGCTGGTCACCGGCCAGCGACGGGCCCACCGTCTCCACGCTGAAGTCGGAGAACGAGACCGGCAGGGCGCCGAACTTGAGGCTGGTGGCGAGGCTCTTGGCGGACGCCTGGGTGAAGTTGCCCGAGATCTGGGGGCGACCGTCGGTGATCAGGGCCTCCATGGTCGGCGCCGAGAGCACCTGGCCGTCGAGGACGATCCCGAACTGCTTCTCGGTGCCGACCAGCGCCTCGGAGATCGCCGTGAACGCCTTGGTCCCGTCGCTGTTGAAGTCGAGCTGGACGACGTAGTTGACGTCGTTCTGCGGAATTGCGGCCGAGGCGTCGTCGAGCTCGGTGCCCTCGATCATCGACGCAGAGAGCAGGTACTTGGTGACGAACCTGTTGCCTTCGGCGTCCTCGTCGGTGCCACAGGTCACCAGTGGCTTCGCGGGATCGTCCTCGACGTTGGCCGCCTCGCCGGCCGGCGGGCAGGTGAAGGCGTTGAAGGCGTCGATCGCCTCCTGGTTGGGAGCGTCGCTCCACTTCAGGGGGTCGGCGACGTCGGCTCCGCCCTCGGGGGCCGGGGTGACCGGTGCGCCGGACGGGGTGGCGCCCTCGCTCGGACTGGCCGTCGGGTCGGCCGAGGCGCTGTCGGTCGACTCGGTCGGCGCCGGGGAGCCGGTCTCGTCGGAGTAGTGCGCCGGCGCCCGGTTGGCGGTGCCCGACGGGCTCCCGGTGTCGGACGGCGTGTCGGACGGCGTGTCGGACGGTGCATCGGTGGGCGTCGGGGTCGCGGAGGGAGCCTCGACGCCGCTGCCCGGGTCGTCGGGCGCAGTCGGGTCCTGCGGAGTGGCCGTGTTGCCGCCAGCGCACGCGCCGGGGTTGAAGTCGGAGCAGGCCACGATCCGGAACCGCAGCTCGGCCTGGCGCTTCACGGTGTCGACCAGATCGCGACGGCTCTGGCCGGGGATCTCCACCACGATGTACTTGTTGCCCTGCACGGTGACCTCGGCCTCGGCGACTCCGGAGCCGTTGACTCGCTGGTCGATGATCTTGCGGGCCTCGTTGAGAGACGCAGCGCTCGGGCTGCCCTTCGGCGTCAGCCGGATGCTCGTGCCACCTTGGAGGTCCAGGCCGAGCTCGGGCTTCCAGACCCCCGCAAGGGCCACCAACCCGAAGGCGATCGCCAGCCCGAGGAAGAACACCCCGAGGGTGCGCCCGGGTCTAGCGGTCTTGCTTGCCATCTAGTTCTCCTCCGAGACTTCCGGGTTGTCGCTGTCCGGCTCCTGGTCATCACCGTGGACCACCTGGCCCACCGCCCCCCGGGCGACCCTGACGGTCACACCGTCGGCGATCTCCACGCGCGCGATCCCCTCGTCGAGGCCGCGCACGGTGCCGTAGACGCCCGAGGTGAGGACCACCTCGTCCCCCACCTCCAACGTGGACTGCATGTGCCGGAGTTCCCGTTGCCGCCGCGCTTGCGGCCGCACGAGGATCAGCCAGAGCAGGAGAGCGAAACCGACGAGGGTCAGGAGAGGGAGGGCGTCTTGCACGAGGGGGAAGTCTACGGCGGGGTCCCCTCATCGCCGCATCGGGAGTGGGATGCAGGTCACTCCTCGAACAGCGCGGGCTCCTGGGCGGCGGGGGCGGCCAGTCCGAGGTGCCGCCAGGCGGCCGCCGTGGCGACCCGGCCTCGCGGCGTACGGGCCAGGAAACCCTGGCGAACCAGGAACGGCTCGGCGACCTCCTCGACGGTCTCCCGCTCCTCGCCCACCGCGACGGCGAGCGTCGAGAGCCCGACCGGGCCTCCGCCGAACCGTCGGCAGAGAGCATCGAGGACGCCCCGGTCGAGCCGGTCGAGGCCGAGCTCGTCGACCTCGTAGAGCTCGAGCGCCGCACGGGCCAGGTCGAGGGTGACGGTGCCGTCGGCACGCACCTGGGCGTAGTCGCGGACCCGGCGCAGCAGCCGGTTGGCGATGCGCGGCGTGCCGCGCGACCGGGAGGCGATCTCGGCGGCGCCGTCGGGCCGGGTCGGGACGCCCAGCAGCCCCGCCGAGCGGTGCACGATCAGGTCGAGCTCGGCGGCGTCGTAGAACTCGAGGTGACCGGTGAACCCGAACCGGTCGCGCAGCGGCCCCGGGAGCAGTCCGGCGCGGGTCGTGGCGCCGACCAGCGTGAACGGCGGGATCTCGAGCGGGATCGCGGTCGCTCCCGGACCCTTGCCGATCACGACGTCGACCCGGAAGTCCTCCATCGCGAGGTAGAGCATCTCCTCGGCGGCCCGCGACATCCGGTGGATCTCGTCGACGAAGAGGACGTCGCCGTCGTTCATCCCGGACAGGATCGCGGCCAGGTCGCCGGCGTGGGTGAGCGCCGGCCCACTGGTCAGCCGCAGGGGGGCACCCATCTCGGTCGCGATGATCATGGCCAGGGTGGTCTTGCCGAGGCCGGGCGGGCCGGAGAGCAGGACGTGGTCGGGCGCCCGGCCGCGCAGCCTGGCTGCCTCGAGGACCAGACCGAGCTGGGCGCGCACGCGGTGCTGGCCGATGACCTCGTCGAGGGTGCGCGGTCGAAGCGCCGCCTCGATCGCGCGCTCGTCGGCCTCCGCCTCGGCGGTGGTGATGGAGTTGTCGGTGGTCATGCGCGACTCAAGGTCTGGAGGGCCGCGCGGAGCAGGGCGCCGACGTCCGGGCTCTCGCCGGCCTGGTCGGCGACGGAGTCGACCGCCCGGTCGGCCTCGCGGGCGGGCCAGCCGAGGCCGGTGAGCCCGATGTGCACCTGGTCGCGCCAGGTGTCGACGTGCGGGAGGGAGCCGTTGCGGTGGCCCGCGCCGACCGGGCCGCCGAGCCGGTCACCGAGCTCGAGGATGATCCGCTGGGCCACCTTCTGTCCGATCCCGGGGACCCGGGTGAGCGTCTTGACGTCCTCGGCGGCGACCGCGCGGCGCAGGTCGTCGGGGCTGAGCACGGCGAGCATCGCCTGGGCGAGCTTGGGGCCGACCCCCGACGCGGTCTGCACGAGCTCGAAGACCGCCTTCTCGTCCTCGTCGAGGAAGCCGAAGAGGGTCAGCGACTCCTCGCGCACCACCATGCTGGTCGGCAGGGTCGCGACCTGGCCGGTGCGCAGCGTGGCCAGCGTGCCCGGCGTACAGATCAGCTCGAGGCCGACACCACCGACCTCGAGCACGGCGCTGGACAGGGTGACCGCGGCGACCGGGCCGCGCACGAAGGCGATCACGATGTCGTCCCTGCGGCGGCCGCGAGTGCGGCGTCGATCCGGGCCTGCGCCCCGCCCCGCCAGATGTGGGTGATCGCGAGCGCCAGGGCGTCGGCGGCATCCGCGGGCTTGGGCGGAGCGTCGAGGCGCAGGATGCGGGTGACCATGGCACCGACCTGGGCCTTGTCGGCCCGGCCGTTCCCGGACACCGCGGCCTTGACCTCGCTGGGGGTGTGGAGCGCGACCGGCAGCCCGCGCCGGGCCGCACAGAGGAGGGCGATCCCGCTGGCCTGGGCGGTGCCCATCACGGTGCTGACGTCGGAGCGCGCGAACACCCGCTCCACCGCGACCGCGTCGGGCCGGTGCTCGTCGAGCCAGGCGTCGAGGGCGCGCTCGATGCTCACCAGCCGCTGGGCGACAGGCTGGTCGGACGAGGTCCGGATCACGCCCACGTCGACCAGCCGCAGCGGCCGTCCGGTCTCACCCTCGACCACGCCGACCCCGCACCGGGTCAGCCCGGGGTCGATGCCGAGCACACGCATGGAGCCTCCCGCCGTTCCCTGTCCGAACAGGTGTTCGCACGAAACGCTATCCGCGCCGGCCCCCAGTTCGGCGCACGACACGCTCGGCACTGGTGGGCGCTGAATCCCCGGGCGCCAGGGGTTTCAGGCCCCGGGCAGGCGTTGCAACGCCCTTCCGGGTCCAGGATCCCCGGGCGGCCGGGGATTCCGACAGCCCGGCGGGCGCTCAGTCGAGCGCCGCGATTACCTCGTCCGGGACGTCGTAGTTGGCGTAGATGTTCTGGACGTCGTCGAGGTCCTCGAGCGCGTCGACGAGGCGGAACATCTTGCCCGCCGCGTCCCGGTCGAGGGCGACCTCCATGTCCGGGACGAACGACGCCTCGGCCGAGTCGTAGTCGATGCCGGCGGCCTGGAGGGCGGAGCGGACGGCGACCAGGTCGGTGGGCTCGGAGACCACCTCGAAGCTGTCGCCGAGGTCGTTCACGTCGTCGGCGCCGGCGTCGAGGGTCGCCTCGAGGATGTCGTCCTCGGTGATCGTCCTGGCCTCCTGCGAGACCGGGACCAGGACCACGCCCTTGCGGTTGAACAGGAACGACACCGAGCCCGGGTCGGCCAGCGAGCCGCCGTTGCGGGTCATCGCGGTGCGGACCTCCATCGCGGCCCGGTTCTTGTTGTCGGTGAGGCACTCGATGAGCATCGCGACGCCGGCGGGACCGTAGCCCTCGTACATGATCGTCTGGTAGTCCGCCCCGCCGGTCTCGGCGCCGGAGCCGCGCTTGACCGCGCGGTCGATGTTGTCGTTGGGGACCGAGGACTTCTTGGCCTTCTGGATCGCGTCGTACAGCGTGGGGTTGCCGGCCGGGTCTCCCCCGCCCATCCGGGCGGCGACCTCGATGTTCTTGATCAGCTTGGCGAACATCTTGCCGCGCCGGGCGTCGATGACCGCCTTCTTGTGCTTGGTGGTCGCCCACTTGGAGTGGCCGGACATGGCTCTTGCCCCTCGATAGGTATGGAGTCGTGCTACGCGTTCGTGTGCTGGGCGACCAGGTCGACGAACAACCGGTGGATCCGGGAGCCGCCACCCACCTCGGGGTGGAACGACGTCGCCATCAGCGGGCCCTGACGGACCGCGACGATCCTACCCGCGGCCGGCCCGGCCTCGACCTTCGCGAGGACCTCGACCCCCTCGCCCACCGACTCGACCCACGGTGCCCTGATGAAGACGGCGTGCACCGGCTCGTCGAGCCCGGCCAGGTGGATGTCCTCCTCGAAGGAGTCGACCTGGCGGCCGAAGGCGTTGCGCCGGACGGTGATGTCGAGGCCGCCGAGCGTCTCCTGCCCCACGACGCCGTCGAGCACGCGGTCGGCGAGCAGGATCATCCCGGCGCAGGTCCCGAACGCCGGCATCCCGTCAGCGATCCGCTCCCGGAGCGGCTCGACGAGCTCGAAGATCCGGGCCAGCCGGATCATCGTGGTCGACTCGCCGCCCGGCAGCACCAGCCCGGCGACGTCGGCCAGCTCGCTCGGCCGTCGTACGGCGACCGCTGGCACGCCCAGGCCGGTCAACAGCCGCAGGTGCTCGCGCACGTCGCCCTGGAAGGCCAGGACGCCGATGGGTGGATGCTGCGAGGGCACCGCCCGATCGTAGGAGTCAGGAGCGACGGCGCCCCGAGCGGGACCGGTACAGGCGGGTCCGGTACATGCGGACCGCGGTGGCGGCCACGGCCGCGCCCACGAACAGCGGGGCCAGCTCGAGGTTCGCGCCCGAGGTGTCGGTGATGAGGGACGCCGTCAGGAGCGTGAGCGCCGCGACGACGAGCAGCCATGCCGCCACTCGATGCTTGGTGTGGGTCATCCCCGTTCCTTTCCAGACGCCAGACCCGGGCGTCTGGTGTCCATGAAACGGGATGAGGAACCCGCCGGTTCCCTGTTTCGGGGTCGATTCCGTCGATCGGCGCGCCGGGTCTGCCCTGCCGGTGGAGGCACCACCCAGTTGGGCCTCGGGTGCCTGGGGTCCTCGGGGCCTATTGGGCGGCGTCGTAGTGCGCGGTGACCGTGGCCCCGGAGAGCACGGCGTTGTACAGCGCGACCTCGTCCAGGGAGCCGGTGTACCGCGTGAGCGCACCGGAGGCCTGCTGCCCGAAGGCGATCCCGAAGTTCACCTGGCGGGTGGCGGTCGCGCCCGAGCCAGTGGCCTCCTGGTTCCCATCCACGTACAGCGTCAGGGCTCCGGCCGCCGACCGGGTGAACACGACGTGGTGCCATTGGTTGTCGTCGAACCCCGTCGTCGTGGACGTGATCGAGTTGGCCGACCCGGTGCCGGCGACGACGCGGCCGTCAGCGCGCAGGGAGGTCCCCCAGTCCGTCGCAACGACGTTGGAGTCGGCGTCCACGAGGGCACCGTTCTGGTACCACTGGGTGGCGGCGCCGTTCCCGTTGGCGGACTTGAACCAGAACTCCACCGAGAAGTCGTTGAGCGTCTGCCCTGGAACGCGGACGTGGTCGTCGGTGCCGTCGAACGTCGCGGCGGTGTTGGAGTCGCCGGCGATGGCTCCCGTAATCCCGAGCACCACGCCACTGAAGTAGTCACCATGGTTGGTGCCCTCGCTGTCGGCCACCGGCGGGCTGACCCGGAAGTTGTCGAGGTGCATGCCGGTCGTGTTGGTGATCGTCGTCGCTGCACCGCCGAGCCCGAAGGCGACGCCGCCGCGACCCGCGGCCGTGATGTTGCCGTCGGTGACGGCGACGCGCTCCACCCCGTCCACCAGGACGCGGATCGAGGTGCCGGTCATGTCCAGGGCGAGCCGGTACGTCGTACCGGGCGTGAGGGTCTGACCGGATGACCCCAGCCAGTTCCAGGATCCGTTGGTCCTCCTGTAGAGAGCCCAGGCCTGGCCGGGCTGCTCGTAGCGCGCCAGGTAGTAGGTCTCGACGCCGGCGGTCGTGCTCATCCGGCCGACGACGCCGATGTGGTCGTTGGCGAGGTTGGAGGCCACGTAGACGTCGGCCTCGACGGTGTAGTCGGCGGAGGCGGGCACCGCCGGAGGCGTGGTAGACGCTGAGCCAGGTCGAGGCACTGCCCTTGCGGAGCCGGCCGGCGTCGGTCAGGACCGCGTCCGAGTCCGAGAGGCTGTGCTTGGTCCAGGTCGCGCCGGTCTCCCCGTTTCGGCTCTGCAGGGTGGCGCCGGTGGTCCCGGCCATCGCGTCGGCGGAGGTGGTGGCCTCGCCCAGCCGCCAGTAGTTGAGCAGGCCAGCCGTCGCGTTGATCGTGTCGAAGTAGCTCAGGTCGACCGGGTCGGAGGTGTCGAGGGAGACGTCGTCGAGCCAGAAGCTGGTCTGGACGCTGCCGTCGTCCACGGACTGGAACCGCAGCGAGATCGTCTGGCCGGCGAAGGCGGACAGATCCACCGTGCGCAGCACGTACGACCCGCCCGCGTGGGTGTCGTTGTACTCCTGCTGGGTCGCGCCGTCGACCTGGACCCGGAAGTAGTCGTACGGCCCGCCGCTCTCGGACGTGGTGACTCGCAGGTAGTAGGTCAGGGTCGCGTCACAGCCGGCCGGGAGGGTGACGCTCTGCGTCACGCTCTCGGTTTCGCCCGTACCGCCGCCGCCCAGCAGCGTCTTCCAGCTGCCGGTGCGCGCACCCACGGAGCCGGAGTTGGTCACCACGTCGGAGGGGCTCTCCACCCACGGGGTCGCGGTCGCGCCGTTCTCGAACCCACCGTTGGTGATCAGCTGTGTCCCACAGCCCACCTCGACCTTCACGACGTTGGCGCTGGTCGCGGTGTGGGTGTTCGCGACGTTGTCGGAGACGACGTACTGGTACTTGTAGCAGGAGCCGGCGGTCACGGTGTCGACCACCGGTGAGCTGCCCGGGTTGGTGCCACCGGAGATGGTGGCGAACGCCCCGTACGAGCCGCAGGTGGAGCCGGTCAGGGTGGCGGCCGCGCTGCAGAAGCCGGGTTCCCGACCGGAGCCGCCATCGGTGCCGGTGGTGAAGGCGACGCTGATCGACGTGCTGGTCTGGGTGGTGTCGGTGTAGGTCACGGTGCCGGCGCTGGGTGCGGTGTTGTCGGCGGTCATCGTGAACGGTGCGTCCGCCGAGGTGAGGTTCGCGTTGTTGGTCGCAGTCACGTTCTTGGTGCCGGGCGCGGCTGGGGCGCCGGACCAGCTGTAGGTGTTCACCCCGAGGGCACCGGGGGTCGAGGTCCAGTTGGTGCCGAGGGTCGGGAAGGCGTAGCTCGAGGATGCCGGACGCCCCGTCACTCCCGGTCGCGGTCGTGGTGAACGAGCCAGAGGCCGCGCCCGAGCGGTAGTAGACCGTCGTCCCGGAGCCGCTCCAGTAGGTGTTGGTGAACGCCGTGTGCGCCAGCGTCGGGGCGGCAGGTGCCGTGGTGTCCACCTTGATCTCCGGGCTGGTGTACGTCGTGGAGTTGCCGAGCGTGTCCAGGACGACGTACTCGTACTTGTAGCAGGCGTTGTCGGAGACCGCGTCGGACTTCGGCGAGGCCGGGTCAGTGCCGCCGGTGACCAGCGAGTAGCTGCCGAAGGTGCCGCAGGTGCCGCTGGTCAGGGTCGCCGTGGCCCGGCGCAGCTCGTTGCCCGAGGAGGCGATCCCGCTCGGGTCGGTCCCCTTGTTGAGCACCACGCTCAGCGTCGTCGACGTGGAGTACCGCGACCCGGTGCCGACCAGGCCGCTCGCGTCCACGGACCCACCGGTCGGACCGGTCGTGTCGGGGGCCGGAGCGTTGCCCAGCTCGTAGTGGTCGGTGACCGTCCCCGCACTCAGGGCGGTCGTGTAGAAGGAGACCTCGTCGATGTACCCGTTGAAGTACCCGCCGGAGTTGCCGTCGCCGGGTCGGAGCACGGCGCCGATGCCGAACCCGTAGGAGTCCATCACCGTGTTCCGGGTCGCGGCCTGCGTCGGCAGCGCCACGCCGTCGATGTACAACGTCAGCGTGGTTCCGTTGTAGACCTTCACGACGTGGTGCCAGGCGCCGTCGTCGACGTCGTAGGGCATCGTGAACGTCTTGTCGTGGCCGCCGCCGTAGCCCCAGGCAGTCATCGTCGTACCACCGGTGTTGACCCACAGTCCGTACTCCTGGGTGTCGGCCCCACTTCCGTAGCGGAAGATCACCTGTCGCGCCGAGCTCGAGGTCTTGAACCACGCCTCCACGGAGCGCGACGTCGCGCCGACCGGGAAGCCGCTGTGGGTGCTCACCTGGACGTAGTCGTTCACCCCGTCGAACTGGGCCGCGGTGTTCGTGTCGCTCGCGAGCGCCCCGGTCGCCCCGCGGGTCACCCCACCGAGGTACGCGCCGTGGTTGGTGCCCTTGCTGTCGGCGGCGCGCAGCGGGAGCGCCTTGAAGTTGTCGAGGTGGAGGCCGGCCGAGGTGCTCTTGACCACGGCGCTGCCGTTGTTGCCCTCCATGATCCCGGCGAGCCCGACAGCCGTGTACGGGGCGGTGGAGTCGACGTGGGACACGATCAGGACACCGTCGACGTAGAGCCGCAGCGAGGTGTTGGTGGAGCCGCTCATCTCGAGCCGCACCCGCTTGGTCTGACCGACGCTGAAGGACTGGCCGGCCACGAAGGCCAGGTGGGTGGGCGTGGTGCCGGTGTACTTGACGATGTTCCAGCTCTGGTCGGCCACCTCGTACCTGGCCATGTAGAACGACGGAGTCGTGCTGACGTTGGTGAAGCGGCCGATCACGCCGGTCATGTCGCCGGCGAGCGTCGCCTTGTAGAAGATGTCCGCCTCGACCGCGTAGTCCGCGGTGGGGGGCACCCCAGACGCGGTGTAGATCGCTCGGCCGGCGTCGGTGGAGGTGATCCGGTTGGTGTTGAACGTCTCGTTGTTGGTGCCGTACCAGTACGTCCAGGTCGCCCCGGTCTGGCCGGTGTGGCTGGTGAGCAGCACCCCGTTGGTGTCGTCGAGCGTGTCGCTCACCGTCGGAGCGCTGGCCTCGGTGGCCTCGCCCAGCCGCCAGTGGCTCAGCAGCCCGGTCGTGGCGTTCACGGCGCCGGCGTAGCCGACCTTGAGCACGTTGCCACTGGTCGTGGTGACCTGGTTGCCGACCCGGTCGGTGACGACGTAGCGGTACTGGAAGCAGGCGCTGGCAAGGGAGTTGTCGGCGTAGGGCGACGTCGGGCTGTCCGGACCGACGTTGTTCCAGCCGCCGAAGGTGCCACAGCTCTGGTCGGCGTTCAGGGTCGCCTGGGAGCGCTGCAGCTGGCGGGTCGCGATCCCGGATCCTCCGTCGGTGCCGGTGGTGAAGGTGACGCTCGCCGAGCGCCCGGAGACGAAGCCGTTCGTGTAGCTGATCGTGCCGTTGGACGGCGCGGTGGAGTCGTTGGTGAAGGTCAGGACGGTCACGACGCTGTTGTTGTCCACGTCTCGGCCGGTGACGGTCTCGAGGGGAGTGGTGGTGGTGCTGGAACCCCAGCTGAACGCGTTCGAGACGTAGGGCCCGCCGGCCGGTGTGGAGACGGTGGAGGGGGTGTGCGTCCAGCCGGTCGTCACCCCGGCGAGGGCAGAGGTCTGGCTGCTGGCCGGCCCGGAGCCGGCGTCGGCGACCGCGTTGGTCAGCTGGAAGCTGCCGGCGGCGGCGCCGCGGTAGTAGAGCGTCGTGGTGTTCAGGTAGGCGCCGCCGGTGACCGAGGACAGCGTGATCGAGTTCGTCGGCGGGGTGACGTCCACGCTGACGGTGACCGTGGAGCTCTTGACACTCTCCAGGCCCTGCCAGTTGGTCGCGAAGACAGGGACGATGGCGTACTTCCACTGCCCGTTCGGGACACCGCTCTCCACGCACGAGGTGGCCGTGATCGTGCCGCTGCACGCCGAGCCGATGGTCTGCAAGGCGGAGGTGTTGGCGTCGTACCGCCTGACGAGGTAGCCGCTCACGGCGTTCCCGTTCGCCAGCGTTGTGGCGGCCCAGCTCACCGTCACCGACTGCCCCGCCGCGTTGGCAGTCGGGGTGGCGCCCTGGTTGACGCTCGTGGCGGCGGCGGCGCCGTTGCCGCCGGGTGTCGAGCCCGCGCTCCAGTAGGCCCACGCCGTGGCGGCGACCAGGGTCATTGCGATCGCGGCGGCGAGCGCCTTCAGGTGCCGCTTCATGACACCGCCAGGTAGACGGTGAAGGTGGCGCCTTGGCAGGCGTTGGCCGCGCCCGTCGTCATCGAGAGCGCGTCGACCAGCGTGACCGACAGGGTGTCGTTGGCGGGGACCGTCCAGCCGCTGCCGCCGTTGGTCTGCGTCGTGTATCCGAGCGTGGCCACGGCGCACCCGGAGTGCGCGCCGTCCACGGCGAACCCGCCGGTGCCCTGGCCGGTTGCCAGGGTGAGGGACCCGACGTGGACGCTGGCCGGGTTCGGGTTGGTGATCGTCAGGACCACGTTTGCGTCGCCGCCGGGAAAGAGCTGTGCGGTGGGGGTGCCGGGGCTCACGGTCAGTGCTGCGCTGGTCCCGGTCGAGCCCGACCCCGAGCCGGCTCCCGACGCGCGCCAGTACGCCGTCGCCGAACCGGCCACGAGGACCAGCGAGGCCACCAGGACGAGCGGGATCACTCCGCGGGCGGTGAGTCTCGTTGCGACGCTCAAGGTCACCACGCCCGGTAGCCGCGATAACTGAGCGTGAGCGTGGCGTTCTGGCAGCCGTCCTGGTTCACCGGGCGGTTGCGCATCTTGAGGTGTGGCCACTGCCACGAGGGAACGCCCAGGCGCAGGAGGTCGGTGGAACGAGCGGCGGGCAGCACGAACGTCCCGACCCGCATCGGTCGGACCCGGAAGTCCGCACGGGTGCACGGGTGGGCGGCATCGGCTTCAGGTGCGTCGATGCGGGTGATGGTGACCCTGACGTGACGGAGCCTGATGTCGTGCGGGCCGCCGTTCGCGAAGTTGAGGTTGATCCGCGCCGAGGAGCCCGGCCTCAGCAGTCTGTGGGCGGTCCCACTGATCTTGATCGAAGGCGCTGATGCGACCTGCGCACCGTTGCTCTGCGAGCTCGACCACGCAGAGCCGCCCGCGGACAGGTGCTGGTCGGCGAGCCGCCAGGCAGCCGCCGGCAGCCCGCTCAGCAGCATCGCCGGGAGGCCGATGATGAGGCCGATCAGTACGGCGCGGCGGCGCGTTGTGGACTGAGCCATCTCGCACCCCTCTCACACCTGAAGATGGCGGCCCGGCACTCGGGCCGGGCCGCCACCGTGTGTTCAGCTGGTCAGTTGCTGGTCAGGGTTGGTCAGCTGGCGTTGGCTGTGTAGCTGATGGTGATCGTGGCGTTCTTGCAGCCGTCCTGGTTCTCGGCCGCCTCGTTCACGAACACGACGGTCAGGCCGCCGGCGCCGACACCCCAGGTCGTCGCGTCATCCACCTGGGCCTGGATCAGCATGGGCGACCCGCCGATCGCGTAGTCGTCCACCTCGCAGCCAACCGCGCCGTTGACCGAGGTCACCGCCGCCTCGAGGTCCTCGACATACGCCGGGCCGTCGCCTGGGACCGTGAAGGTTCCGGACAGGTCCTGCGCAGCGCCACCGGGGCGCAGGTCGGAAACCACGCTGGTCTGGGTGACCGTGATGGCGGAGGTGGTACCGGTCGCACCGGAGCCGGTACCGGAACCACTGTTGGTCCAGTAGGCGAACGCGGCGCCGCCGCTGACGACGACGAGTGCGGTGGCCGCAACGACGATCTTGGTCCTCTTGGTCTTGATCCTGCGCATGTTGGGTACTCCCGTTGTTGACGACGGCCCCCACGTCGGCCCTTGTGACCACGCTTCTACGTCGTTTTCCATAGTCTGGACGGGGAACCCCCCCGGGTATGACGCGAATGCAACAGGTCGGCCCCGAAAGTGACCGACCGGGCCTGACGGTGGCCCGAAATGACTACTGGGGGAGGCCCTTTTGGCGGGTTAGAGGCCCCGAACTACCGGGTAGCGCAAAGGACGGGTTGACGTCACCAGCCGCGCTCGGAGAGGCGGTGCGGCTGGGCCAGCTCCTCGACGTTGATGCCGACCATGGCCTCGCCGAGGCCGCGGGAGACCTTCGCCACCACGTCGGGGTCGTCGTGGAAGGTGGTCGCCTTGACGATCGCCTCGGCCCGCTCGGCCGGGTTGCCGGCCTTGAAGATGCCCGAGCCCACGAAGACGCCCTCGGCGCCGAGCTGCATCATCATCGCCGCGTCGGCGGGGGTCGCGATGCCTCCTGCGGTGAACAGGACGACGGGCAGCTTGCCGCGACGGGCCACCTCGGCGACCAGGTCGTACGGCGCCTGCAGCTCCTTGGCCGCGACGTACAGCTCGTCGTCCTCGAGGGTCCCGAGCCGGCGGATCTCCTTGCGGATCGTCCGCATGTGGGTGACCGCGTTGGAGACGTCGCCGGTGCCGGCCTCGCCCTTGGAGCGGATCATCGCCGCGCCCTCGGTGATGCGGCGCAGCGCCTCGCCCAGGTTGGTGGCGCCGCAGACGAAGGGGACGGTGAACGCCCACTTGTCGATGTGGTTCTCGTAGTCGGCCGGGGTGAGCACCTCGGACTCGTCGACGTAGTCGACGCCGAGGCTCTGCAGCACCTGGGCCTCGGCGAAGTGCCCGATCCGGGCCTTGGCCATCACCGGGATCGAGACGGCCTCGATGATGCCGTCGACCATGTCGGGGTCGCTCATCCGGGAGACGCCGCCCTGCGCGCGGATGTCGGCGGGGACCCGCTCGAGCGCCATCACGGCGACCGCGCCGGCGTCCTCGGCGATCTTGGCCTGCTCGGGGGTGACGACGTCCATGATCACGCCGCCCTTGAGCATCTCGGCCATGCCGCGCTTCACACGGGTGGTGCCCTTGACCAGGGCGTCCTGGGCGTCTTCGGGGTGCTGCTCAGCCATGCCCACAGCCTACGGCTGCGGGGGCACTCCAGCCGATTCGTTGTCGGGGGCGGACAGCGCCTGGCGACGTACGAGCAGGATCCGCTGGACCACGGTGATCGTGCTGAGTGCGGCGATCAGCCAGAGCGCGACCTCGTAGAGGATCGGGACGTCGAAGAGGTCGCCGAAAAACGTCGGCACGAGCAGCCCGACCAGCCGGTCCGGTCGCTCGGCGAGCCCGGTCTTGGCGTTGAAGCCGAGGTGCTCGCCCTTGGCCCGGGCGTACGACGTCACCGAGCCCATCGCGAGGCAGACCAGGCTGAGCACCAGGTAGAGCCGGTCCTCTGTCTGCCAGGCGAAGAACAGCGCCATGCCGCCGAACAGCGCCGCGTCCGCGACCCGGTCGAGGGTGGAGTCGAGGAACGCCCCGAACTTGTCGGTGCGCCCGATCTTGCGGGCCATCGCGCCGTCGATCAGGTCGCTGAAGACGAACGCGGTCACCACCAGCACGCCCTGCCACAGCCAGCCCTGCGGGAAGAAGACGAGCGCACCGGCCGCGACACCGAGCGTGCCGACCAGAGTGACGACATCCGGGCTGATCCCGAGCTTCACGAACAGGTTGACGAACGGGGCGAGGGCGACGTTCTGCCAGAAGGCCTTGAATCGGTCGAGCATGGTGGCCGCAGGCTACAGGCGTACCGTCGCGGGTACGGAGCCACTCAGGCAACCGATAACGAGGGATCCCCATGAGCGACAAGTCGCCGCGGCAGAGCAAGTCGGCCAAGTCAGGGAAGTCGATCAAGGAGAAGCGCGCCGAGAAGCGCGAAGCGGCCTCCAAGAACGGCGCCAGCCCGATGGAGAAGCTGACCCACAAGAAGCACTGACCCGGCAGAGCCTGCTCAGACGAGCTCGGGCAGGCGCAGGTGCGCCACCACCAGGTCGAACTCGGCGACATCGGTGAACTCGACGCCGAACATCTCGCTGGCCATGGTGCGCATCTGGGCGGCGGAGTCCCGGGTCGCCTCGAGTGCGGCGCGCGAGTCGAACGTCACCGTGCCGCAGGTCCGGCCGGCCTCGCGGTCGACGAGCATGCTGGCGCTGCAGAAGCCGCCCATCTGCTCGATCCGGGGCAGCACCGTGTCACGGAACCCCTCGATGACCCGGTCGACGTCGGAGGTCTGACCGAAGGTGACCCGGCAGCAAGCCCCGTCGCTGGACCGGTGGTCGCGGTGCATCAAAGCGACCTCCCATTCGTCGACGGTGGGGCTGCTGCCGAGGATCTCGGCGCCGCGCTCACGCATCGGTGCAAGCTGGTCGGACGACGCGCGCATGTCGTCCATCGACTCCCAGGAGCTGGTGGCGATGCAGCGGCCGGAGTCGCGGTCGACGACGAAGGACATGCCGACACAGCCTGGCATCTGCGTCATGGCCGGCATCACCTCGTCGCGTACGAACGTGATGCCTTGGTCGATCCCGTCGGGTGACCCGGAGAAGGAAGTGGAGCGAGCAAACATGGGGAACTCCCTGCGAAGGGACAGCGCCCGTGCGGCGCTGCCGCTGATCCCCACATTCCTCGCCCTGGGTGCCTCGCGCAATGGCGCGAAAGGGTCAGGGCGCGTCTGCGTTGTGCACCCCCCGGTGCGGGGCACTAGCCACGGTTTCCAATAGGCACTCTTCAAGTTCTCTAGTCAGGCCCTGCTCGAACAGCACATCCCATCGTGGTCCCAAGGACGCCTTGCACTCCGCCAACAGCTCTGCGGTCTCCGCGACTTGCAATTGATCCGGTTGAAAGCCGTACGCGTGACGGAAGGCAGCGGCCGCGCCCCACAGAATCGCTGCCGATTCGTGCTCCCCGGAAGCGACGAGTACGGCGGCGTAGTCTTCCGCGACGGTCGGGAGATGTACTGCGTCGGGTCCCTCTGCCAGCAGAATCGGGATCGTCTTCTCCATCAATTCCCGCGCCTCCGCAACCTTGCCCAACTCCCTGAGGCTGCACGCGGAGTTCAACTCGAGCTCAAGTGCTGGAAGGAGAGACCCCACGGATCGAGCAAGCCGAGCTGCCTCCGTCTCGGTGGCCAGGGCGCCTTCGGGGTCTCCGAGTGCTGATTGCACGGCACCCATCAAGGTCATGCTTCTTGCACGGTCTTCCGCATCGGGCGAGACGTCCAGCCAGTCAACGAGTTCCTTCAGTGCCTCGTCCAGCTCCCCCTTGCCGGCCTTCTCCCGAGCAAGTGTCCGTACTGCTGCTCCTAGTATCGCTCTTCCCATGACGGAGTCCCGTTCGGCCTGGGGTGAGACTTGCACGGCCTCCACCGCTTGCATCGCGGCATCGTAGGCACCTGGATGGTCACCCGAATGGCCGCGCATGATCGCCAACGTGCTTAGAGCGCCCCCTCGTGAGACGGAGGGCTGTTCTGGAGCAAGTGAAAGAAGCCGCTCGATCCACCGTCGCGCTTCAGAGGCGGCATCGGCGGGGGCCAGGAGACCGTAGGGCCTCGCCAGACGCAGAGACTTGAGAACAAGCTCGTCGCTCAATGTCTGTGCATGTTCACCGTCGACTATCCACTGCAGACACACCCGGAGGTTGTCCATCTCCAACGCAAAATGAGACCGGCGATGTGGCTGCCTTGGTGTCAGCGACGATTCGACATCACTGGCCGCGAATTCGTGGCACCACGAAATCAGTGCCTCCATCGTCGAAGAAAGTTCATGACGTTGGGCGAGCTGATCTCGGGCGAACGCCTTGGTCATGTTGAGCAGGTGAACCCTCGGTTCACCCGCAGGATCGTCGACTATCGAGATCAGCGCCGCCTCGCTCAGCGCGTCCAGACCGACCAGAACATCGAGGTTCGTTGAGATGACCTGAGCAGCGACGGACTCCACCGCTTCCATACCGGCGCCGCCGGAGAAGACGCCCAGCAGCCGAAACAGTGCTTGATGTTCCTCGCCAAGGAGGTTGTAGCTCCATTCGATGGTCTTGCGGAGAGTGCGTTGTCGGTCCGGGCGTGATCGCTCGGACGAAGCGACGTCCAGGGCTGCGTCGAGCCGCTGGAGAAGTGCCTTCGGTGAGAGCATCCGGGTTCGGGCAGCGGCGAGCTCGATGGCCAGAGGGAGCCCGTCAAGCGCGTGGCAGATCGCGATCACGTCGTCTCGATTGGAGTCGTCGAGCTCGAACCCCCGGCGTACCAGCCTGGCCTGACGCACGAACAACGCGACGGAATCGGCGTCGAGCAGTGGCCGAACCGCATGCTCCTGTTCGCCAGCGACATGCAGTGGGCCGCGCGACGTGGCCAGAACGTGCAGCTCGGGGCAGGCAGCCAACAACTGCTCGACGACCCCGTCCGCATCGGGCACCTGTTCGAGGTTGTCAAGAACCAGCAGGAGCGGACGGGAACCAACCTCCTGCAGAACGTCGAGGCGCGTTAGCTGCTCGGTCGGTAGTCCCAAGGCGGTCCCGATGCCGGCCCACATGGCGTCTGCAGCGGTGACCGTTTCGAGAGGGACGAAGTAGATGCCGTCGCTGAAGCGCGACGCTGACCGCTCTGCAGCGGCAAGGGCGAGCCGGGTCTTGCCGATGCCGCCGGGGCCGATCAGCGTCACCAGGCGTGTGCCATCCCCGGCCAGAGCCTCGTCCAGTTCGGCCAGGTCATCTGCGCGCCCCAGGAACGCGGTGGCCTGGGTTGGCAAGCCCGTTGGAGACCCAAGCGAGCTGATGGGTGGGAAATCTGCCTCAAGATCCTGGCCGCCGACCTGGTGTAGGTGCTCGGGCCGAGGTAGGTCGCGGAAGGTATGGGTGCCGAGATCACGGATGCACAGATCCGCGGCGTCATCGATCAACGCCGCGGTCGCAGCGGAAACCAGAATCTGACCCGGGTTGGCGGCAGCTGCGATTCGGGCGCCCCGCAGGACATCCATGCCGATGTAACCCTCGCCGAATCGAGTCGGTGTTCCGGTGTGCACTCCGACGCCCGGACGCGCTGGTGTGCCGCCGCGCATTGCCAGTTGAAATGCCACAGCCGCCGTAACTGCTTGGGTGGCCGACGCGAACGCCGCTGCCATGGCCCTTCCATCGACGGCAAAGCCTTCCCCTCCGAGGCCGGCAACCGTGGCCTCGAAGGCCTCGTCGATTGGCACATCTCCGGACCCCGACTCCAGGTCAACGAAGAGCAACGTCAGGGTCCGTGCAGCCGCGACAACGGGGAGACCAGCAGCACTGGACCCGATGCCCGTCGGGGCCGCCAGCGCCGCGACGGCCCGCAAGACGGCTTCATCGTCGTCGACATACGGACAGTGGAAGGCATCAAACGGCGCGGGCAAGTCATTGACCGTGACGCCTCTCGCACGCACTTGCACGAGGGCACGCCTCTCATTCCCCCGACGAGCCTCGGAATACACCCAGTCAGACTGGACCGAGGTTGGCGTCCACATCACCAAGACAGCGTCGGCCTGGGCAAGTTCACGCTTGATCGAATCCTGATAGCTCTGCCCGGAGAGCAAATGTCGATCCCACCAGACGGAGTACCCCGCGTTCACGAGCAGGTCCTCGAGCCGTCGGGTATGGACGATGTCCGCAGATGCGTAGCTGATGAAGACGTCAGCCACGGACCCGCCGTCCAATCAATAGGGACTCCGCCCCGGTCATGCACGGAAGCGTAGGCGACTCGAGGGCGTTGCGACCTTGTCGACAGGGCGCCACGTGAGCAACTAACGAGCTCTCAAATTGCACTCAGCAGGGAATGTTCTCGCCCGCAAACATCGCACAGGGAGAGAGGGTGCAAACATCGGCCTCGACCCTCGCGACGATCTTGCCGTACTCCCCCGCACCCACGCGCGCGGATCCGCCAGGGTCTGGCAAGTAGCCGATGAGTGGGCACCCCTGTGAATGTCATGCTCCTCAGGTGGAGACAGACTCGCGCGACTGGTCGGCACGCCTTCCACGCCTCTTCGTCGAGTCATATGTGGACTACGCGGCGGCCCGAACCACGTACCTGCCCATCGTGCCGCCCGAGCATCTTGTCTCCCGGCTCCACCTGGTGGCCGTGACGAGTGACTCGCTGGTCGTGGTCTGCCGCAGCGTTCAAGGCTGGAGATTCCTTCCGGGCGGGACCCGAGAGCCAGGCGAGTCGCTGCACGATCTTGCCCGCCGTGAACTCCACGAAGAGGCAGGTGCCGACCTACTCGGCGACTTGATCCACTTCTCGGCCCATCAGGTGGACAGCGAGCGCAGCAAGCCGTACCGCCCACATCTCCCTCACCCACGTGCTTACTGGGGTTACGCAGCAGCGCGAGCCGAGATCACTGGGCCGCCGCTGAACCCACCAGATGGTGAGCGGGTCGTCGAAGTGCTGGCTCTTCCACCTAGAGCGGCTGCCGCGTACCTCGACGGCGAAGACCCCGTGCATGCTGACGTCGTACGTCATGCGGAGGCGTTGGGTCTCCTCGACCGGATCGCTTGACGCTGCTGTGGTTTCGGGCGAGCGTCCGCGATCCGCGTGACCATGCCGAGAGTCGGATGGGAACCTCTACGCGATCATCTCCGGGTCTGCTGCACCAATAGGTGACACCGGATCTTCGGAGCCGCGCTCGGCACTCTCCTTTCTTCGAGTGGCAGGAGCCAGCCAGTGGACCAACAGGGGGCGCAGATTCACGCTCAGACCGTGGGGGTAGAGATCGCCCGCCAACATGGCAGAGGGAGTGTGCAAAGCTCAGCGCTCACGGCAGCTCCGCTGTCACCTGCCGCGTGGCCGACCCGAGCAGCCGTGCTAACCGGACCACCGCGCCAATGCTGCGCCGACCAGGCCTGCCGCATGATCGCGCTCCCGCTCAGTGCAGGGCGCGCTCGACAGTGCTCGGGCCAATCGCCCCACCGCGCGCGCGGCCAGGCGCTCGGCCACGCGCTCGCGCCGCAGCACCCGCACCACAGCGATGTCGACGATCGTCTTCTCGTCAGCGGACACCACCATCGGGTCGGCCGCCGCGGCCTCGGCGACGAAGAGGTTGCCGCACCCCGCGTCGAGGTCGCGCCAGAGATCGTCGGCGTCGTCAGCCAGCCAGATGCACTCGCCGATCGCGCGACCGATCTGTCTGGCGTCGCTGACGCGAGATGCGGAAGGTGCTTCGTCGGCCCTCGAGACCGTTCGCTCCGCCATGATGCGGAACGGCTCGACCGACTTGAGTCGCAGGACTGGAAGTGCGGCACGCGGATGAGCAGGGTCGAAGAAGTCCGGGTCGGCAGCCGCGAGCTCGGCACGGAGAAGTCGCCGCAGCGAAGGCCAGACTGCGCTGCGAGGCTCGCCGCGGCGGGGCGGACCCGCCTCGCGCACCAGCTCTTGAAGCAGGTCGGCAGCCAATTCGTCGAGGAAGCTGATCACTGGATCGCCGCGAGGGCGCACGGCCGTACGTCGCCGGCTCAGCGGCGCGAGGGAAGGCAGCTTGGCGATGTCTCGAGCCGGCACGCCCGCTTCGTCGCACAGCCAGTCGATCAGGCTGATGCCGAGGTTGAACCGAGCGCACCAGTCGATGCTCGGGTCGCGTTGAGGGCCGCTGACGTCCAGCAGGTCGGCGAGCACGCCGCCCATCACAAATCCGAACCCGTGCACCGAGCGCAGCGTGGCCGGAGCGAGCGGACCCGCAGCGTCAACCGCCGGAACCGGCGGTGGCACGGCCGCCGCGCGCAGCTCGTCGTACGAGCGCTCGTACGTTGCGGGATCAGGAAGGCCAGCGCGTCGCCAAGCGGCGAAGAGATCGGCCTGGAAGGTGCGCCGCCAGTCGGTCACACCGAGCCGAGCGGAAGCGACGCGAGGGCCTCCATCACGTCCTGCCCTCGAGGCGGGCGCCGCGGGACCTCAGGCCGCCGGCCGGCCTCTTGATCACCCGCGAGCCATGACGAGAGGGCCGCACATGCCTGGGCGGTGGCGAAGATGCCGTCCCGATCGAGCACGTAGCTGGCCCCGCCACCGCCGCCCCGAGCCCAGCCGCGGACGAGATCCGGGTCGCGGACGTCCGGTGGTGGGATCCTCAGCTGGAAGTCGCCCATCCAGCCGCCCTCGGGAAGCTGGGCATCGAGGAGCGCCGCGCCCGCGCCCTGCTCGGCTTCGCGAGCCTGGTCCCCCACCAGGTGGGTCAGCGTTTCGAGCGCGAGCGCAGTCACAAACGGGTCCGCGTCCGGCGAGCCGCCCAGCGGATAGCCACCGCCGGGGAGCTGTTCGCGCACCAGCGCGTTGAGCAGTCGCTGCTCGCGGTCGGCCGGCAGCGAGCGGCCATGCCGGCGAAGCGCCCGCAGCACCAGCGCTGTCGTGTACAGCGGCGCTCGCCACCAGTAGGCAGGCCACCACCCGGCACCCGTTTGTCCCTCGACGAGCGCGGCGAGCCGTGTCAGGCGCTCCGCGTTGCTGGCTCCGGGCGGGCCCGCGGCGAGCACGGCGGCAGTGACATCCGGGTGCTCCGACGTCCAGCCCTCGAGCGAGCGGGCGCCTGCCTCGATGAAGACGCCGATCCTGCCGTCCAAGCCATAGGTCGAGTAGCCATCGCCCGCGCTCAGCTCGGACAGGAACGCGCCCGCTCGTTCGCGGACGACGGAATCCGCCAAGCGCGTGCCCTCCAACGCGAGCAAGGTCCACGCGGTCGAGTCCGCGTCGGGCGGGACGTCGCCGCCGAAAGACCACCCACCCGCGGGATCCTGGGCGGCCGCAAGCGCAACCCTCGCGCGTCGTACAACAGAGCGCCGCGATGCTTCCGGGCCGATCCGGGCGATGACGAATGCACTGACCCACACGTCCGAGTCACCCGCGAGGGTCCGGAAGCCGTGCCAGCCGGTCGGTCCCGCGAGCGCAACAAGCCGGTCGACGCCGCGGCGCAGAGCTTGTTGGGCCCGAGCCGTGTCGAGGGAGTCGCTCACCAGCCGTCGTCCGAGGGCGGATCCGGGTCCACGAACGCGGAATTGTTGACGTTCAGGTTCTGACCGTCCTTCGTCGTGACGGCCCCGGTCGAGCCGTTCCAGTTGACCCACCTCCCGCCGTCGTCGCGGAACTTCGGGAAGTCGCCGGACGTCGGTGCAGTGGCCCCGGCATTGCGGTAGCAGTGATTTTCGAACGCCTCGGAGTCAAGCTCCGTGCCACCACAACGGTGGACCATCTCATGGAAGATGATCGCGTCCAGACGGTTCTGGCTGCTCGCGAACGCGTCCGGCGTAATGGTGATCTCGTTGCCCGAGGTCTGTCCGACAGCGCCGTCGAGACTGGCGCAACGCCACACGACGTCGCTGGTGTGCGAGCGCTTCAGGCAGTCTTTGAGGTCGGTGAGTCCGCGGAGGTCGCACCCGTCGATCTTGGCGTAGATCCGGTTTAGCGCGTTGATGATCGCGTCGACCTGCGCCTGCGAGCAGACGATCTCCGACCGCTCGCAGCCGCCGTGCCACGCCTGCTGGACGCATCTGGTCCGGACCCAGATGGAGCCGACAGCCATCACGCACCTCGCTTCCGACGAGGCTTCGCTTGGGCGTACTGCCACAGGACCGCGCCGCCACCCTCGAGCGTCAGCGTCTCGACCCCTTCCCGGATGTCGAAGCAGCCGAGGATGGCCCGCGCCGCGTGTGGATCCGCCTCGACGATCCGGCCATCCACGTTGACGACGATCGGGCGCAAACCGATCGTCATCTCGCACTGCAGCGTGATCCGACCGGCTTTTTCGTCGACCTGTGCGGTCACCGGCCCCGTCTGGACCTGTCGCGGTGTCGGGGTGTCGCAGCACCCGTAGCTCTCGGGGAGGAACGCGGCTGTGAAGTCGCCCTTCCCTTTCCCACCCGATTCGTCAAGGTCGAGGGTGATCGCGGCGGCCAGGCCCGTCACGTCGATCAGCTTGCCCTCCCAACGTCCGCTCACGCTCATGCCGCACCGCCTTGGGCTTCGGCAGCCGCCGTCCGGCGGTCCCGCGACAGCGCGATGACG
Organism: uncultured Actinomycetota bacterium; assembly: GCA_963817125.1. Lineage (GTDB taxonomy): Bacteria > Actinomycetota > Actinomycetes > Propionibacteriales > Nocardioidaceae > Nocardioides. The sequence goes on along the minus strand of CAWFNB010000003.1, from coordinate 22,351 downwards.
CCGCCCTGCAACGGGCTGAACGAACGAGCGGCGACCTCGTAGGTCCCACACATCCCGGCGCCCTCGTCGGAGAGCTTGAAGGTGTGCCCGTGAAGGGCGATGCTCACTTCTTCGCCCTCAGCTCGCGGGAACGCGAGCTGAAGCTCGATGCTGCCCTTTACGGCCTTCCCCGAGACCTCGCCCGCTCGGACGAAGGGCTCATGATGACCCGCGATCGTCGCGCGGAAGCGCCCTTTCACACGTCCCCCGCGCCCCGCGAGCTCGAGCTTCAGCGTCCCCTCGGTGCCGAGCGCGTCGACGAGCGATCCCGTCCACGTGCCGTTTGCTGAGACTTGCGCTGCCGCCATGTGACCACTCCCTCGGTCGACACGAGCCGTTCCAATCCCCGCGTCTTCGATCCCACCACGGCGACGGAGTTCGGTCAACGGCAGCCCTGGGCGCGTCGCCGGCCAGTGGGTGGGGAGACAGGCCTTAGCCCAACCAGGCCCTCGCCAGCAGGTCGCGAGTGTCGGCGAGCAGCTCCGGCAGCGTCTTGGTCCGCCCGATGATCGGCATGAAGTTCTGGTCGCCCGGCCAGCGCGGCACCACGTGCTGGTGCAGGTGCGCGGCGATGCCGGCCCCGGCGATGTGACCCTGGTTCATGCCGATGTTGAAGCCGCCGGCGCCAGAGACGGCCCGGATCACCGCCATCGCGCGCTTGGTCATCGCGGCGATCTCCGCAGCCTCTGCGTCCGTGGTCTCGGTGTAGTCCGCGAGGTGCCGGTAGGGGCAGACCATCAGGTGGCCGGGTGCGTAGGGGTAGAGGTTCAGGACGGCGTACGTCAGCTCGCCCCGGTGCACGATCAGTCCCTCCTCGTCGCTCAGCGACGGCACCCGGCAGAACGGGCACTCCCCCGTCGTGGCGTCCGAAGGCTTGTTCTCACCACGGATGTAGGCCATCCGGTGCGGCGTCCACAGCCGGTCGAGCTCGTCGGGCTTGCCGACGCCCGACTGGACGATCGTCTCGTGGCTCTCGTCGGTCACCGAGTCGGTCACCCGGCCGCCCCGTCCAGAGCCGCGTCCAGCATGGCCTCGACCGGTACGGCGGGGTCCAGCGCGACGCCGCGCCGGGCGGCCAGGCCCGCGACCTGCATCCAGACCGCCTCGGTGACCAGCTCGACGAACACCGCGCGGTCGGGCTGCCGCTCCGGACGGGACAGCCACCGACGCGTCGAGGTCAAGACGCCGCCGACCAGCCCGAAGACGAGCGGGTCGAGCGCGGCCACGTCGTCCTCGTCGAGCCGCAGGTGCAGCACCTCGACGCCGACGTTGATGAGGTCCTCGATCTGGCCGGCGATCTGGCGGACTGCGAGCTCCATCTGGCCCACCCCGCCGCCGGGCGGGCTCTGCTGGGCGAACTCGTGCAGCGCGGGGTGCTCGGCCGCCCAGCCGACGTACGCCGACACGATCCGGCGGATGATCTCCACCGGTGTGCCGTCGAACGACAGCACCGGCACCAGCTCGGCGCGCAGCAGCTCGAGGGCATGGCCCTGGACGGCGTCATCGAGGTCGGCGCGGTCCTGGAAGTGGCGGTAGACGACGTCGCGGCTCATGCCGGCCCGGTCCGCGATCTGCTGGACGTGCACCTCGGTGCCCGGCTCGGCGTCCGCGAGCACGCCGACCGCGGCGTCGAGGATGAGCTCACGACCCGCCTGGTCGTGGGTGCCGTCCATGGGGGCAGCGTAGCCGCGGCTGGCCCGCACGCTGAGACGCAAGCCCCGCTCATCGAGCTTGTCGAGATGCCCCGCCGGGTCGGCTCCCAGCCCTGGTTGCGGGTGGTTTCGACTCCGTCGTCGCTGGCGCTCCTCCGGGCTCAACCAGCGGTACGCAACCACCGGGCCCCTTCGGTGGTTGAGCCGCGAGCGCAGCGAGCGTGTCGAAACCACGCAAGCCGGGGCTGGAACGCAACCACCGCGAGCGCGCTCAGCCACCGAGGGCTGGCGCGAACCACTCCCCCAGGTCCATTGCGATGTCCGGGCAGGTGACGTTCTTGTCGCGCTTGTCCTCGACCCACTGGCCCAGCACCGCGCGGCCACCCTGGATCGACCACTCCAACCCGCAGCGCTCGAGAGCCTCCGCCTGCGAGGTCTGGCCGGCCGCGCGCCACTCCGGTACGCCGAGCGCCAGCTCGCCGACCACCGTCGTCCAGAGGTACGGCGTGGAGTAGACGCCGATCCGCAGCCCGGCGTCGAGATAGCCCTGCGCCGCCCCGACCACGACCGCGGCGTTGTCGGAGACGCTGGTGCTCCACTCGTAGAACGGCACCGGCTCCACGTCGATCCAGACGATCGGCGAGGCCAGCCCCGCGTTGCGCATCGAGGCGACGTTGAAGACGGCCTGCTGGTAGCCGACGTTCTTCAGCGCGCCGTCGGGGGTCTCGGCGTCGTAGGGTCCCTGGCGGCCGTACGACTTGAGAGTGTTGACGTCGGGAAAGCTCGCGACGGCGTAGGCCGCGGTGAGCATCCCCGCCTCCTTCGCATAGGCCACCTGGTCGGCGAGGCAGGGGTTGGCGTGGAAGCCGGGGCCGTTGGTGAGCCCGATGATGACGTACTCGGCCTCCTCGGTGGGCAGCGGCTGCCCGCTCGACTCCTTGTGTGGGATGCCCATCCCCGGCGGGCACTGCGGCCAGCTGATGTCGGCGCCGACCACCAAGCCGGTCTGCGGTTGGATCGCCGCACCGCTCGGCAGCAGCGACGCCTCAGCCTGGGCCGAGGCGGCCAGCTCGGCGGCCGCCGAGGCGAGGTCCGGGTCGAGCTCGCCGGTGGCCGTCGCAGTCGGCCCGCTGGGCACGTCGCCGGTGGACCCGACACTTCCTTCGGACGACGGTTCGGCGGCCGGTTCCTCGCGCGCACCGCACCCGGCGAGGACGAGCAGCACTACTGCGGCGCACACGGACAGCCGCGTGGAGGCTCGGCTGCGGTCCATGCGTCTACTTCAGCACGTCGCGACAAGACGCGCTCAGTCGTTCGGCGTCTCCCACACCGACACGTGCGAGGCGCTGGCCGCGGTGAACGGCGTCCGGTCCCACCAGGCCCACCGCTCGCGCAGCCGCATCCCGGCCAGCCGCGCCATCAGGTCGAGCTCGGCCGGCCAGGCGTAGCGGAACGGCACCGAGTTGCGGCGGAACGTGCCGTCGTCGTTGCGGGAGTAGTGGTGGGACCACATCTGCTGGGTCACCGGGTCGTACTCGTCGATCCCGTGGTGGTCCTCACCGTGGTGGAAGACGCGGTAGCGGTGGTCGTGCTGGGCAGCGAGCAGCCCGGGCACCCCGGTCTCGACCACGAAGCACCCGCCCGGGCGCAGGTGCCGGGCGGCGTTCTCGAACGTCGCGACCTGCGCGTCCTGGGTGGTCACGTTGCCGAGCGTGTTGAAGACGAGGTAGACGAGGTCGAACTCCCGCTCCCCCGTGTCGACCGTCGCGAAGTCCCCGATCGTCACTGGGATGTACTCACCGCCGGGCTTCGCCCGCAACCTGGCCACCATCGCTTCGGAGAGGTCGATGCCATGCACCTCGACACCCCGCGCCGCCAGCGGCAGCGCGACCCGGCCGGTGCCGATAGCCAGCTCCAGAGCGCCCGGCCGCCTTCGCCGGCGAGGCAGCGAGGAACCCGCGACTCCAGCGCCAGGTGCTCCTCGGAGAACCGGCCGCCGGTGTCGTCGTCGTACGACGCCGCGACCGGCTCGCCGAAGAAGTCGACCGGTGGTTGAGGAGGGCGCTCTGCGCCCGTCTCGAAACCGCTCACACCTGCTCGCGCGACTCCACGGCAGCGACCACCCGGGCGATGGCGTCGTCGACCGAGACCCCGTTGTCCTGGTGGCCGTCGCGGTAGCGGAACGAGACCGCGCCGGCGGCGATGTCGTCGTCCCCCGCGATCATCATGAACGGCACCTTCTGGACCTGGGCGTTGCGGATCTTCTTCTGCATCCGGTCGTCGGAGTCGTCGACCTCGACCCGGATGCCCGCGGCGCGGAGCCGCCCGGCGACGTCGTACAGGTAGTCGTTGTGCCGCTCGGCGATCGGGATCCCCTGCACCTGGACCGGCGCCAGCCACGGCGGGAACGCGCCGGCGTAGTGCTCCACGAGTACGCCGAGGAACCGCTCGATCGAGCCGAACTTTGCCGAGTGGATCATCACCGGCCGCTGCCGCGAGCCGTCTGCGGCCTGGTACTCGAGCTCGAAGCCGCGGGGCTGGTTGAAGTCGTACTGGATCGTCGACAGCTGCCAGGTCCGCCCGATCGCGTCCTTGGCCTGGACCGAGATCTTGGGTCCGTAGTACGCCGCCCCGCCGGGGTCGGGCACCAGCTCGAGGCCGGACTCGGCGGCCGCGTCAGCCAGGACCTGGGTGGCCAGCTCCCACTCCCAGTCCTCGCCGACGAACTTCTCGAGGTTGGCCTCGTCGCGGGTGGACAGCTCCAGGTAGAAGTCGTCGAGTCCGAAGTCCCGGAACAGTCCGAGGCAGAAGTTGAGCAGGTGCTTGATCTCGTCCGGCGCCTGCTCGGGGGTGACGTAGGAGTGCGAGTCGTCCATGGTCAGCCCGCGGACCCGCGTGAGGCCGTGCACCACGCCAGACTTCTCGAAGCGATAGACGCCGCCGAGCTCGAACAGCCGCAGCGGCAGCTCGCGGTAGGACCGGCCTCGCGAGCGGTAGATCAGGTTGTGCATCGGGCAGTTCATGGCCTTGAGGTAGTAGTTCGCGCCCTCGAACTCCATGGGCGGGAACATGCCGTCTGCGTAGTACGGCAGGTGGCCCGAGGTGTGGAACAGACCTTCCTTGGAGATGTGCGGGGTGCCGACGAAGTCGAAGCCCTCCTCGATGTGGCGGCGCCGTACGTAGTCCTCCATCACGTTCTTGATCACCCCGCCCTTGGGGTGGAAGACCGCGAGCCCGGAGCCGAGCTCGTCGGGGAAGGAGTAGAGGTCGAGGTCGCGCCCGATCCTGCGGTGGTCGCGGCGCTCGGCCTCCTCGATCCGGTGCAGGTGCTCCTCGAGCGCCTCCTTCGACTCCCACGCGGTGCCGTAGAGACGCTGGAGCTGCTTGTTCTTCTCGTCGCCGCGCCAGTACGCCGCCGCCGAGCGCATCAGCTTGAACGCCGGGATCCTCTTGGTGGTGGGCAGGTGCGGACCGCGGCACAGGTCGCTCCACGCGACCTCGCCGTCGCGGCGGAGGTTGTCGTAGATGGTCAGCTCGCCTCCGCCCACCTCCGCGGACGCTCCTTCAGCCCGCTGGTCGAGCTTGTCGAGACCCCCCGCAGCTGCCAACCCGATCAGCTCGACCTTGTAGGGCTCGTCCTTGAGCTCGTTGAGCGCGTCGGCGTCGGTGGTGACCCGCCGGGAGAAGCGCTGGCCCTCCTTGATGATCTTGCGCATCCGGGTCTCGATCTTCTCGAGGTCCTCGGGGTGGAACGGGGTCTCGACGTCGAAGTCGTAGTAGAAGCCGTCGCGGATCGGCGGGCCGATCCCGAGCTTGGCATCCGGGTAGAGGTCCTGCACGGCCTGGGCCATCACGTGCGCGGTCGAGTGCCGCAGGATGTCGTGGCCGTCGGCGCTGTCGATCGCCACCCCCTCGACCTCGTCGCCGTCCCCGAGCTCGTAGGAGAGGTCCTTGAGCTGGCCGCCCACGCGGGCCGCGATGACGCTCTCGTCGTCCCGGAACAGCTCCCAGGCCTTGGTGCCCGTCGTGACCTCGCGCACTTCACGCTCACCGGCGTGGACGAGGACGATCTTGAGGTCGGGCATGCGGTCGATCGTAACGACGGCCCGGCCCGGGACGCCCGTGGGTTTCAGACGACGGCGTCGGCGGCGGGGGCGCTGTCGTGCTCGACCTCATGGGGTGCACCAGGTGCCCCGAAGAGCCACCCCTGGCCGAGGTGGACTCCGATGGCCTGGAGCTGGCGGCACTGTGCCTCGGTCTCGACCCCCTCGGCGCAGATCCGGGCCCCGACCATGTCGGCCCACGCGCAGGCCATCTTGATGGCAACACGGTGGTACTCGAGGCCCAGGTTCTGCACGAGAGACATGTCGAGCTTCACGATCTCGGGGCGCAGGAGCAGCAGCCGGTCCAGGTTCGAGAATCCTTTGCCCCAGTCGTCGAGCGCGACGAGCGCGCCCCGGTCCCGGAGGTCCTTGACCACGTCGGTGAGCCACGGTGTCGGTTCGGTGTCGGTGCCCTCGGTGATCTCCAGGATCACTCCGGTGAGGTCCCCGCTCAGGGCCTCGCGCACGGGAGGCATGGTGAGCCCGTCCAGGCTCACGTTGACCGCCAGCATCTGCCCGGGGGGACGGGCTGCGTCCAGGGCAGCGGCGATGGCCGCCGCCTCCAGCTCCACCCAGGTGCCGTCCAGCCGGGCGGCGGCGAACATGGTCGCAGGGTCGTCGGTCGGGAACCGGCTCAGCGCCTCGACGGCGATCGGAGCGCGGGTGTCGAGCTCGACGATCGGTTGAAAGACGATGTCGGGCCGGACGAGGTGGATCTGGGGATCGTCCTCGATGGCCAGGCACACCTGGTTGCGGCCCTGGCTCTTCGCGTTGTACATGGCGATGTCGGCACCGGACAGCACCGTGCTGGGGTCGGTGGTCGGATTCCAGGTGGCGATCCCCGCGGAGAACGTCTGTCCGCTGGGGGTGGCCTGCAACAGCTCGAGGATGCGCCGACGGGCCTCGGCGGCGGATCGACCGGGGAACAGGACGACGAACTCCTCCCCGCCGTACCTCGCCAGGACCTCGTCGTCGTCCAGGATCTCGGCCCAGGCGGCGGTTGCCTCGCGGAGCAGGAGGTCGCCGGCCGGGTGGCCGAAGGTGTCGTTGTAGTCCTTGAAGCGGTCCAGGTCCATGATCGCCACGGTCAGCGGGGAGCTGGTGTCGCGTGCCACCTGGCAGGCCCGGGACAGCTCGTAGTCGAGGGTGCGCCGGTTGGGGATCCCGGTGAGGGCGTCCGACCGAGCGAGGGCAGCCAGCTGGACGGCTTGGGCGCGCACGATGGACAGCAGTCCCGCCATCCGGCTCAGGACCAGGATCGACAGCAGGATCGAGCCGGCGGCGATCAGTACGCCGGAGACGCCTCCGCCGCCGAGGTCGTCGAACATCAGGGTCAGCGCCGGCAGCACCAGGCCGAGAGTGAGGACGACCATCCGTTTGGTCGGGTCGGCGAGGTCCTCGCGCCCCGGCAGGGGGTCGGCGAGGTCCTGGACCGAGGAGGACCAGGCGGCTCCCGCGATCAGGACGTAGCTGGCCAGCCAGAGCACGTCGTTGATCGGCAGCGCCTCCCCGTCCGAGCTGTGGATGGAGGTGTAGTTGTAGACGGCGTCGGCGAACAAGGTCACCGCCATGCAGGCGGCCAGCAGCTTGAAGGCGATGGTGCGCGCACCGGGCGTCGTCCAGAGCCGGGCCAGGATGCCCAGCAGCAGGATGTCGGCGACCGGGTACAGCGTGCTGGTCAGCTTCCCCGCGAGGGTGAGGCTGGAGTCGCTGGCGATCGGTGCGATCACGAAGACACCGGCGACGACTGCGGTCCCGGTCGCCAGGATGGCGGCATCGAGGAGTGCTGGCAGGTCACCCCGGGAGCCCCGGCGACGGACGATGACCACCATTCCGGCCGCCATCACCCCGTAGGACGCGATGTACACCGCGTCGGAGGGGGCCGGGTAGGCGGTGATCCCGAAGACGTCCTGCTCGATCAGCCACACCCAGTCGCCCAGCACCCAGCCCAGGAAGCCGCCGAGCACCAGCAGCCAGCCGGTCGGTCGGGGCCGGCCGTTGCGGAGCACACCCCAGAGAGCAAGCGAGATGCACAGCGTGCCGATCACCGGGTAGCCGAGATCGTGGACCCGGCCGGTCGGATAGAAGCTGTAGCCAGCCAGCAGGACCACCAGTGGTGCCATCACGACGAGAGACCGTTCCCTCCTCCTGGCGACGCGCGCGTCTGGCCCAGCCGTCGGAGCGATGCGCCATGTCGCGCGACGCCTCTGTGCGGCCATCCTGGGCTCCCCAGTGGTTCGTGCCTCCGGAGCAGCGGAAGGCCCCCGGCCCCTGATCCCTTGGCATCTACGCGTTACATCGTGGCTCAGTGCCTCCGGCTTGGCAGGCGATTCGCCACATTAAGGCGTGCTCCGGAGGTCGCGCTGGTCAGACGCGCAATGGTCTAGGCAACAGTCTGGTGGGCGATACTGGGTTCGAACCAGTGACCTCTTCGGTGTGAACGAAGCGCGCTACCACTGCGCCAATCGCCCGTTGCAGCGGCCGATGCTAACCCATCAGCCGAGGTCCTCCAGCATCGCAGACTCGTGGTCGCGCCACGCTTCCTGGGCGGCCTTGGTGACCGGTCCGGGGACCGGGAGCTCGACGTCGTCCCAGGCGCTCACGGGCTGTACGTCGCGGGTCGTCGAGGCGAGGAAGACCTCGCTGGCCTGCCCGCACCACCTCGATCGGCTCGTCGACCTCGCGGCCGCCGTACCACTCCAGGACCAGCTTGCGGGTGACGCCGGCCAGGCAGCCGCTCTCGAGCGTCGGGGTCCGCAGCTCGCCGTCGACGACGTAGAAGACGTTGGTGCCGGTGCCCTCGCACAGGTGACCGGCGAGGTTGGCCAGCACCGCCTCCCCCGCGCCCCGCTCCTTGGCGTAGCGCGAGGGCGACCACGTTCTCGGCGTACGACGTGGTCTTGAGGCCCGCGAGCGCGCCGCGCTCGTTGCGCGGCCAGGGCACGGTCGCCACCTTGGTCGACTCCGCAGCCGGGTCGAGCGGAGCGGCCACCACGATCAGCGTGGGCTCGCCGTCTCCCCGCCCCGAGCCGAGCGGCGCCGGCCCGGCGGTGTAGGTGATCCGGATCCTGCGCCAGCGGCACTCTGTCTTCCGTCGAGCACCGCCGCCACCCCGCGCCGTACCTCCTCCAGGTCCGGCGCCGGCAGCCCCAGCCCCTCCGCGCTGTGCACCAGCCGGTCCAGGTGCCGCTGCAGCGCGAACGGCCTGCCGTCGACCGCCTTGATCGCCTCGAAGACCCCGTCCCCGACCGTCAGCCCGTGGTCGCTGACCGCCACCGCGGGCCCCGTCGGGTCTGCCAGCAACGACCCGTTCACCCACGCGCGCACGCCTTGCATTCTGCCCAAGCCGACCCAACGCGGCGACGCGCCCACCACGTGCGCGCCAAGTTTGTGAGCCCGAGAGCATCGGCTAAGGTTCTGACGCGCTTCGAGGGGCAGGGAAACCGGCCAGTCGGAGGCAGGCGGACGTAGCTCAGTTGGTAGAGCGCAACCTTGCCAAGGTTGAGGTCGCGAGTTCGAGCCTCGTCGTCCGCTCGGAGCGGGTCTCGGCAGACCCATCCAACGGTGGGTTGGCCGAGAGGCGAGGCAACGGACTGCAAATCCGTGTACACGGGTTCAAATCCCGTACCCACCTCGAACAACAACTCCATCGCGGGCGATTGGCGCAGTGGTAGCGCGCTTCCCTGACACGGAAGAGGTCACTGGTTCAAACCCAGTATCGCCCACGCGAGAACCTGCAGGTCAGGGCCGGTTTCCAAGACAGGAAACCGGCCCTGTGCCATGTACGTGCCAGAACGTGCGACAGGCGCGGGAGCCTCAATCGAGAGGAACCGCAGTGACCACACAGACCATGCAACGTCGCATCGAGGACATCTGTCCGACGTGGTGCGCCGGCCACAAGGGCGGCTACCAGTGCTGGGACGACCACGAGGACGGGCAGACCCGGGACCACGCCGAGCGCGGCACTGCCGTCGGGAACGCCACGGTGATGCTCATCCAGGTCGAGAGCGAGGACCACAGCCTCAGTGACCCGATCGTCGAGGTCTACGTCGACGAAGTCGCCGACCTCACACCTGCGCAGGCGTGCGAGCTGGCACAGGTGCTCGTCTCGGCCGCTGAGCGAGCGGAGGCGCAGCGATGAGCACCACGACAACCGGACTCCCTACCTCCTGCCCGTCGTGGTGCGACAACACTCATGAGCAGGCAATCGACGAAGGCTGCAAGGTCAAAGAGGCCCGTGTGCACGGCGGCCCAGACGTTGGCGGAGTGACCGAAGTGCACGGCGAACGCTTCGCCTGGGAGCTGCAACTGCACGCCGACCCCGGCCCAGAGGTGCACTTCTACGGGATGCCAGTCCTCGACCTCGAGTCACGCCGCGTTCCTGCCGAGACGGACTCCGACCGCTTCCGCTGGCGCATGGACTCGGGCGCTGCGCGTGTCCTGGCTCGGCAACTTCTGCACTTCGCGGATCTGGCCGACCTCGATACCTGACCCCCGCACTCGAGCGAACGCCCTCCGCAGGAGCTATTGCGGAGGGCGTTCCTCAGGCACACGGTTCAAGAGGTACTGGATCGCTGCTGCCATGCTGTGCTGATGCCCGATGATTGTGGCCAGCATCGCCCCAGTCTCTGACTTGGAAAACCCTTTGCTGCCACCCGACTCCGCGAGGTCGATAGCAAGGGTCTCCGTGTAGTCGCAGATGCCCTGCATGGCCTCCCAGAGGGTGTCGTAACTAGGGTCGAGACGCTCGTCGTCGCTCATGGCCCGGATTCTTCCCTGATTCGGTCGAGCGCCAAGCGGTACGCGCCGACCTCTCGCAACGTCATGTGGTCGATGAGGTCAGGGGTGATGCTGAAGTGGAACGAGAGCAGCGGGAGGTCGTAGCAGAGCTCCCCGCCTCAGGCTTCCGGGTCGGGCGTCTTAGCCTCCTCGTCCTCGGCGATTGCGACCTCGAAGTCGTCGCCGAGCAGGGCTGCGTAGCCGACCTCCACGTCCTCGAAGGACACCATCTCGCCAGCGATGCGCCTGGCGACCCACACGGCCGCGGAGATCAGATCGACGTCGGGGTCCTGGGCCATCTCCTGCACCAGACGCATGAACCCCATGCCGGTGTGCTTGCGCAGCTCGCGCGCGATGGCCGGCGTCACGTCGCCGATCCTGGCCTCGTAGGTCTCGCCCTCGATGATGAGCTTGTAGCCCTGCTCGAGTGCCTTCTCACGGTTCAGCTCGGACTGTCGGGTGTGCTTCTTGGCGAGGCTGGGCCTCTTGGGCCTTTTGGCGTTGCTCATTGCTTCCTTCCTTAGCCGGGGCTGACCAGTAGGCTGCGGCCGGTCGCACGCTCGAACTTCCGTATGGCGTCAATCACCGATTTGCCTGCCTGGGTCGGGTCCCACGACTCGACCGTGATGGCGACGTAGGTGTTGCCGCCGATCCCGATGCCACCGCGGGGCGCGTTCTTGCGACCCAATGGCACGACCGCCTCCGGTCCGTCCTCGCCGATCAGCGCCAGTGTCGGCTTGCGCGACCACGCCGCCCTTGGCGAGGTGCGGGATGTCCGGCGGGTTGATGGTGATGTCCGGCCCGACGGGCATGTTGATCGTGAACTCCAGCGCCGCGTTGATCTTGTCGATCGCCGAGTTCAGCAGCCCCTTGACCGCGTCCCACACGTTCGTGCGATGCCCTCGATCACGCCGCGCCGCGTTCTTCATCCCTCCACGCACCGCGCCCATGAGCTGCCTTGCCAGCGTCCTTGAAGTCACCGAGCTTCTCGAGCAGTTTCGCCGGGGATGCCAGCGATCCAGTCCTTGATGTCGCCACCGATGTTCTTGACCTTTTCCAGCCCTGCGTTCATGGCGTTGCGAACAGGTCGCGGACAGTGCCGAGGAGCCGGCCAGCCCGTTCTTGATGTTGCCGGGCAGGCCGCCAAGGAAGCCGATGACGGCTCCGATCTTCTCCTCGACCTTGGAGCGTGCGGCCTCGAAGGCTCCCGCGACGATGCCGACCACCTTCCACACCCCGTGGATGATGCCGATCATGTTGTCGATGTGACCCTTCACCAGGCCGACCACGGCGCCGAACACCGCCGGCACCCACTTGCCGAACCAGCCGACCACCGACAGCACTATGTCCTTGATCGCGCCGAACGCGGCGTCGACGATGTTGCGGAACGTCTCGGAGTGCTTGTAGGCGAGGATCAGCCCCGCGACCAGGGCGGCGATGGCGACGACCACGAGGCCGATCGGGTTGGCGGTCATCGCCGCGTTCAGCAGCCACTGCGCCGCCGCGACGACCTTGGTGATCGCCGACTACACGCCTGGATCGCGCCAGCGACCTTGGTCGCACGCCCACGCAGGTGATCGCGAGCAGCCCGGCCGAGCGAGCCGACGAGGATGCCCACGATCTTGGTGTTCTCGCTGATCCAGCCGACCACCTTGAGCCCGACCTCGGCGAGCTTGACCATCACCGGCAGCAGCTTCGCGCCGATCTGCTCCTGCAGCTCGCCGAACTGGGCCTGCATGATCTTCTGTCTTGCCGGCGGAGGTGTCGGCCGCCTTCGCGGCAGCGCCCATGTACTTGTTCGCCAGGTCCTGCTGGATCTGGGCGAGCGACTTGGTGTTGCCCGCGGCGTCCTTGGTGGCGACCCCGAGCTTCGCCCCAGCGCCCCGACGTTCCCGTTCGCGGCCTTCGCGACGCCTCGGTGACCGGCTGGTAGGACTTCTGCGACCCGGCGGCGTGTCCATCGCCAGCGCCGCCAGTCCTGCGCCTCACCCACGTCCCCGGTCGCCGTCGCCAGCCGGCCAACGCCGGCCGCAGCTCGTCGTCAGTGATGCCGGTCGCCTTGCCCTGCGCCGCGATCCACGCCTCGGTCGACGCGATCTGCCCGTCGACGCGCCCGCCGCCTGCTCGAAGCTGCTGGGCGAGCTGCGACTGCGCCGCCTCGTCCTCGGCCGCCGCCTTGGTCGCCTTGACCGCTGCTGCACCCGCGAGAAGAAGGCCGCCGGCCAGCACCTGTCCCGCGATGCGGCCAGCGGCCTGAGCCTTGCCCGAGAAGCCGTCACGAGGTGGTCGTGCTCCTGCCGGCGGCGCGGTGGCTGCAACCAGCCCTTGGCGTCGCCGAGGAACTCGACGGTGACCGTCCTCGCGCCGACGCATCAGAGACCACCGCCCCAAGCCGCACGCGAGGGGCGGTGGTCAGTCTGGGATCCGCACACGTTGGGTCCTCTCGGAGCACCCGCGTGCGGTCGGGTTGATGGAGCCTGTGTGCGGTCAGGCGGTGTATTTAGTGTGGTGTGGGGCCCCGCGCAGGTCGGGTCTCAGGGGGTGAAAGACGCCCCCTCTCCGGCCTTCCATCCCGGCGCCGCCATGAACATCGAACGAGCGGCGCCGGGTGAGGTTGACGCGGGGACCCGAGGTCAGGCACTCGTCTTGTCTACGAGGAGGCGGAACGCGTCGACGTTGGTCACGTCGGAGCCGGTGCGCCACATGAAGAACATCCCGCGCTCACCGGTCGGCCGGCCGTTGGCGGTCGAAAGAGGTGGGGGATGAACTCGGCGTTCGAGCGCCGAGGCGGTCCACCACCACGAACTGGGAGAAGTCGCCGAGCAGGATCTCGCTGGTCCAGCGCCGTGGTGGTCTGGGTCGTGGGCGCGTCGTCGGACTCCACGACCGGCAGGTCGTACCACCGCGAGGCGGCCGGGTCCCGCAGGTCACCGGAGTAGGACGCCGACACCGCGGTGCCCAGGTCCTTCACGGCCAGCGTGTAGAGCGGGTTGGCCAGCCACTGCGACCTCGGCGGTAGCGCGCCGGCACGCCCGGTAGACCGACTTGAGGTCCACGACGCCGATGGTGGCCGCCGTGGTCGAGACCACCCGCGAGGCGGTCACCGCAGCGACCGCAGTGAAGACGCCCTTCGGTTCTGCGACCCCGGAACCGACGGCGAACTTGGCCTCCTCGAGCCGGTCCTTGGCGTCCGCGAACAGCCGTCAGGATCTCGGACTGCAGGTTGGGGATGTCGTCGAATGCCTCGATGGAGCCGCGCACGAACGCACGGGCCATGTGAGCGTCGATGGACGGCTGCGCCAGCGTCGGGCGAGTCGTCGGCAGACCTCGGCTGCTTCCGCGTCATAGCAAGCGGTCACGCCGGCGGTGGAGACCCCGTTCCAGGTGTTGCCGACGGTGAGCGGACCTCGCGCGACGATCTGCGGATGACGTTCGAGGAGCCGGCATTGGTCAAGATGATAGTCGGGTCCAGATGCGTCGGGACGGCGTAGCCGCCCGTAGCCCGCTGCCGACCGCCATCGCGGCTCGAGCCTCGAGCATCTTGTCCCAGGCGGCGCGCTCCGCGGCGGTCCACGAGTTGTGACCCGTGATCGGGTCCCTGGCGAGCTTGCCGAACGCGCGCGCGTACTCGGGGCTCGAGCAGACCGCGATACGGCGGGCCAGCTCGTTGTTCTCCTGGGCGTGCTGGGCCTGCTCGAGCATGGCGTCAGCCGCGCGCTGGATCGCCGCGTCGGAGGCGTCCGACGTTGCACCAGCGCGTCGACCGCCCGGCCGCGCAGCTCGTCGCCGCCGGCACCGTCGCGGACCTGCCACGCCTTGCCGGCGCTCAGGTAGTTCACGTTGGCGCTGCGCTTGCGTCGGCTGCCGTCCGGGGCGGATGACCCGGCTCGGGTCGTTGGCGGCACCATGATCGCCTCGTGCTTGCCGAGCTTCTCGGTCAGGCGCTCGCGCTCAGTCATGAGGTCGTCGAAGCGCCTCTGCATCGGAGCGGTGAACTCGCGCAGCTCGCCGTTCTTGTCCTCGTGCTGAGGGCTGAGATCTCGGCGTCCAGCGCTTCGAGCTCGGCCCGGAGTTCGTCAACAGATGCCATGGGAATCGGGTCCTTAGGGTCAGGGGATGGATGCGGATGCGCCAGACAGCGCAGGTCGACTGACGAACGCGCCACCTACGAGGGGAGCCCCCCAGTGGGCGTCACCACTCTGGACCTGACTTGCTTGGGGTGAAGCGTCGAGCCCAGCTCTCGCTGTACGGGTCCCCTGGGACCCCGACTCGATGTGACCAACTGTACGCCAGACCGCCGACAGAGGCTCACCATGACTCGCCGCTGAAGTCGTCAGGGGCCTCGGCTTGCTCCCGGGCGTGCGAGGATTTCGCGGCCTTGCTCGTCAGCGATCTCGACCAGTAGCTCGGACAGGGACCCGTAGATGTGGCTGCACACCCCGGCCGCCTGCCGCTCGAGGCTGCCGACCGGCATCACGGTCATCGACACTCGGCCGTCCTCGGCCAGCGAGAGCAGATCCTCGGTGATCCTGGCGGCCTGGACCGGACGCAGCGCGTAGCTGGAGTCACGGCTGTCAGCCCGGCGAGCCTGGTCGCCGGACAGTCCTGCGCAGCCCTCGCACGGCCAGCTTGGCCGGTCGAGGCGCGTTGGAGAGGGGTGGGGTCGTGACGGAACAGGCGCCCCTGGTGCAGTTTTCAGACGATCGCTCGCCGTCTGTCTGCGAGGGCTGGAGCCTCGGCCCGTGTGGAACAGAACCTCGTGTGAGAGAGAAGACTGCGAGTCCGCTGCGAGGGTCTTCCCCGTGCTCGCATTTCCTTGCGTGTCGAGGGTTGCCCCGGGGTGGACCTGACCGCTGGCAGTGCGCAGGTCTTCGGTCCACTCGGCTGGCGGTCTCGGGTATCGTCAGGAGGCTGGTCCTGTGAGGCGTCGGTGCCTCGCGATGGCTGCGGTCGTACTACTTCAGTGGGGTGGGTGCTGGGCGTACCCCTTCGCGCCGTTGGGGTACGCGGGGGCGTACCTACTGTGGGGTCAGGATTTCCGTACCATTCTGGGCTCTTGAGAGGTACGCGTGGGCGTACCTCAGCGGCCGCACGTATGCCCTCGGTAGACCGCTGTCAGGCGAGGCCTGGCCGGCTCACCACGGAAGGAAGCCAGCTTCCTTGGCCTGCTTATCCACTCCGTGATGCGGGGCTCAGGGCAGGCGAGCTCGGCGGCCAGCTTGGATCCGGGGCACAGAGACGATGCACGTTGGCGTTCATGTCGTCGGAGAGCCGCAGCAGCAGCACCTGGCACCCGGCGCTGATGCGGTCGCGGTTGGCGTACACGCCGCGGCCGGAACCTCATGACGCGAGCGGAGTAGGTGCGGCTTCCCACGATCACCGCCCATCTCGGCCACGAGCGCGCGCTGACGGCAGGCCTCGGCAGATGCGTGACACCGCTGCCACGCCGCGCTCAGCTCCTCGTGTGTGGCCTCGCCGTGGAACTCACCCGGGACTGGCTTGGCCCGCTCGAACTCCTCAGCACGGCGGCGCCAGTACCGGGCCTCGGCCTGATGGAAGACGTCGACGACCACGGAGGCGCGGATCAGCGCCTCGGTCTCCGGGCTCACCACCGGCACTCGCCGTGCTCGGGTCGCCCAGGACGACCTCGTAGCCGCGGCTCTCGGCGACGCGATCAGGTCGCGCGCGGTGGTCTTCGGCTGGTCACCCAAGCGCGCGAGAGGGTCGACCAGACCGGCGGCCGGCCGCGTAGCTCGGTGAGCAGGTCCCGCGAGCCGTAGCCCTTGCACGAAGGCGCAGTCTTGCTCGTCGTGACGATCTCACCTCGATGCGGCGCGTCATCGACGCTGGCCTCCCGCACGGCGGTGATGTCGGAGACCTCAAGTAAGGTTGAGGTATCTCCTCTGGTCCCCGCCGCTGAGATATTCGCCGCCCGTTGGTCCCCGGGCGGCTTTCTCGTCCGGTCATGCGGCCGGCTCCCCGTCGGGATCGGCTGGAGCAGCTTGTCGAGGTCGCCGCGGTCTATGCGCACCAGGCGCGAGCCGCGCACGCGATGCCCGGGCAGCACGCCGCGAGAGATGTAGTTGCGGACGGTGCGGTCGGTGACGCCGAGGTATTCGGCGGCCTCGGCCTGACTGAGCCAGGCTGAGGCGGTGAGTGTCTGAGCACGATGGCCCTCCGGGGGCTGGAGAAGCCTTCGCCCATAGGGTTAGCTGTCATTGTGCCAGAAGATGCCGCTCGATTCCGACCAACTCTCGTGTCGCACCAGGGCCGCAAGGTCGACCTGCCCCTGACTCCTCAAAGCCTCGGCGTGCTCCAGATGCACGCACTGGTCTCGGCATCGGCGCGTCTTGTGGCCGCCGGCCACGTCGATGTCACGCGACCCGCGGCTTGTTCGCGCCCGATACCACTCTGGTGATCCCGCTGCACGGCCATCGTGGAAGGCTCATCATGTGCATCGCGCCTCGCGACACGACCGCCCCGCGAACCTTCACGGCTGTGCCTCTCGTGAGCGCGTCCTGCCGCTGCGGCCAAACAGGTCAGGTGTCCGAGCGCCACGACTCATCAGTTGCGGGGATCGCTCGCAGCCCGCGCGACCATCTCGACGGCCGCATAGGGCACCGCCAAGTCAGATTGTGTCGACCTGCTGGCGTCGTGCACGTGGCGCTCACTCACCGATCTCCACCATCGCCGACAGCCGCCGCGCGATCTCCAGTCCCGCTCGGCCGCGGCGTGCTGGTAGCGCAGCGCGGCGCCCGGGGTCGAGTGCCCGAGACGGCCCATCAGCTCGGCCAGCGTGGCGCCGGTCTGCGCGGCCAGCACGGCCCCGGTGTGCCGCAGGTCGTGGAAGCGCAGGTCCGGCCGGCCTGCGGCCTCGCGCGCCCGGTAGAACACGCGGTAGAGGCTCGAGGGCGCCAGGTGCCCGCCGCCGCGGGCGGGGAACAGCAGCCCGTCCTTGCCGCGCCTCGGCGTGCTTGCAGCAGGTGCTCGCGGACCAGCGGCATCAGGTGCGGCGGGATGGCGACGTCGCGGATCGCCGGCGTCGCTCTTGGGTCGCTTGACGATGGTCTCGCCCGCCGCCCGGACCACGCCGCGGCGGATGCGCACGACGCCGGCCTTGGTGTCGACGTCGCCGCGGCGCAGCTCGGCCAGCTCGCCGAACCGCAGCGCGCACCACGACGCGAGCAGCACCATCAGCCGGTAGCGCTCGGGCATGGCGGTCACGATCGCCTCGAGCTCGGCCAGGGTGGCGGGCTTGACCTTCTTCACGCGCTCGGTGGAGCCGCCGCCGCGGACCTTGGCCGGGTTGGCGGTCGTGATGAGCCCGCGGTCGACGGCGGTGCCGAGGATGGTCCGCAGCAGCGAGTAGGCGTGCGCCTGCGTGGTCGGCTTCCCGACCGCCGTCACGGCGTACCAGTGGTCGACCTGCTCGGGGGTGATGAACTTCAGCGGCACGTCGCCGAAGGTCGGCAGGATGTAGCCGTCGAGCAGCTTGTCGTAGTGCTCGCGGGTCCGGCGGCCAGCGCCCTGCCGCGCACGGTGCGGCCCTCGAGCCACGCCTCGGCGTAGTCGCCGAAGGTCAGCGCCCGGACGGCGCCCGCCGACGCTGTTCGGGCGCCACGTCTCGCGCACGATGTCGGCGCGCACGGTGGACAGCCAGGTCTCGGCGTCGCCCTTGGTCTCGAACGTGGTGTGCGCCTTGTGGGTGCGCCCGTCCGGGCCGGTGTAGCGGGCCTGGTAGCGGCCCGAGGGCAGCCTGCGGACGTTGCCGAACCGCGGTGCGGCTGCCCTTGGCGTTAGCCACCGGATCCCCCTCGCGTGCCATGTACGTGCCAGAACAGCTAACACTCGTGCCGTTGCTTCCGGCAGGTTCCGCGCTACTGTTTCGCGAAGTCGCAGGTCAGAGCGCAGAATCCGCAGGTCAGAGCCAGTGACGCATCAGGACTTGGAATCTGGTTCAAACCCAGTATCGCCCACCAAGTTTCCGCAGGTCAGAGGCGGTTTTCAAACCGCACGAGTCGCGGGGAACATTCGGGGAACAGATGTTCCCGATGTTCCCCGCCCGTTGGACACCCTCTTTGGCTCTCAGGCCATCTTCCCCGGGCAGCTGGGCCGGTGGCGGCCTTACTCGGCCGGGCCCGGTCAGGGTCCAACAAGCAGGCCCGACATACTCACGTCAGGCCCACGGGAACGCGCAGCCAGCCTGTTACGGACGCTCCTCACGTCAACCGCTCCCCCGGCCGCGGCGAGGACCTTGTTCAGCTCGCGAGGTGAGACCACCCGAACGCCGCGATGGAGAAGAACGCGCTGACCAAGGGCCAGTCAGCATCGATGAAGCAGAGCACTCCCGACACCTCGACGGTCTCGTCACTCAGCACGGCTCGGACTCGCTCGACCTGACCGAGCACGCCGTCAACGAGCTTGGTCCGATCCCGGCCACCGACCATCAGCTTCTCGATGCGCGGCCGCAGGATCCCGCCCTCGACCCGCAACTCGGGTCGCTTGTCGACGTAGCGCTTCGCGTCGATGACGAACACTCCGCCAGCCGTCACCGCGATGTGGTCGATGTTGGCCTTGGTCCCAGGGATGCGCCGATCGTGCAGCACTGCGATCGACTCGGACGTCTGCTGTTCGAGCTTGGCACCCAGCGCCACCTCTCCTTGGCGCCTGACGCCCACGCCTTCGTGCTCTGCGGATCGTCGGACAGCGCGAGGATCAGGCCTCCGAGCTTCGGATGCTTCGCCGGATCCGCTCTTCACGCTTGGCCTTGCGCCGCTCGTACTCCCGCTGGGCCGAGGCGCCGGCTGCTCCGCTCTCTTGGCGGCCAGTCGGCCCATCTCGACTCTCGTCGGACCTCCCCCGCATCCGCGGAGCGGCCGGGCACTCCACGCACCGGACCGACTTAGAGGCGCCTCGCAGTGGCCTCCTGGCGTGCGGCCAGCTCAACGCCACACACACGGCAGGTGCCCGGGTAGCGGAGCTTCATCCGCTTGTCGCTCGCTGTTTCAGCCGGCTCCATCCACGCCCTCCCGCAAAAGTCGATCGACCGTAGCGAGCCAGCTCGACGTGAGCAGCGGAATCGCGATTCGGCGCCAGGCCCGACGGCTTCCTAGCGCATCCGTCAGGTCCTCCATCACGATCAGGCGCACTCCCTGTCAGAACTGCCCGTCCGCCGTTACGTTGTTCAGGCACAGAACGCCCGAGCCTTTCCCGGGTGCATGGCGAACACGGGGATATCATTGAGCAACACGACGCCCGCCGGCTGGTATCCGGACTCCCAACGCCCAGGTCAGCAGCGCTACTGGAACGGCACGCAGTGGACAGAACACACTGCGCCGAGCGGGCCGATGGCCAACCCGACGCCCGCCGGCTGGTACCGGACACCCAACGACCAGGACAGCAGCGGTACTGGAACGGCACGCAGTGGACAGAGCACACTGCGCCGATCTGGCCTAGCGCCCCACCGAGCGGCCCCCAGTTCGGCGGAGTAACCCAGCCACTGAGCCAGTCTCCGACGAAGAACTGGGTCCTTCGCACAAGGTTCTCTCCGCCGTGTTAGCCGTGGTAGTCATCGCGGTCATCGCGGGTGCCGCAGGCAGCAATGGCGACCCGGACGACACCGCGAAGGACGCCGGCGGGTCAGCGTCCGCGGAAGCCTCGCCGTCCGCCGATGGGCCAAATCCGAAATCTGAGCCAGAGAACTGAAAAGGCAGAGGCGACCGAGACGCCAACGTCGGAGGCTTCGCCGGGGGGGGAGCCGGCTGCGACTGAGCCGGCGAGGTCAGTCATGCCGAAGGTGGCCGGACTGACTCGTCGAGGAGGCCGAACAGGCGCTGGCTGCCGCTGAATCGGCGTGCGTGAGGTCCGGGAGATCCCCTCGGCCCAGCCGCCCGGGACGGTCCTGCGCCAAGCCAAGGAGGTAGGTGCTTCTCTGCTCGCGGGTCGGCCGTGGTCCTCGTGGTCGCCGCGCCTACCCGAGCGTGCCTTCCGTGGTCGGGCGGCTGAAGGAAGGAGCTGTGAGTCGTCTCCAAGCCGCGGGGTTCAAGGTCACAGTGACGATGGAGACTCGCACCTCGGGAAAGGACGGCGTCGTCCTGCGACAGAGCCCGGAGGGCGCAGAGCTGGTCAAGCCGGGCTCAACCATCACCGTGGTGGTGTCGGATGTCGTGCGACCCGTCGCCGCGCCGCCCTCTCAGAACTGCACAGCCGGCTACAGTCCTTGCCTCCCACCAGCCTCAGACTATGACTGTGCGGGTGGATCAGGAGACGGGCCGGCGTACGCCAACGGCCCCATTTACATCACCGGCTCCGACCCATACGACTTGGACAACGACGGAGACGGTGTCGCCTGCGAGAGCTGACGCGATGTGCTCTCGGTCAAGAGCGCTCGTGGCGCCTGGGTGCGAGACCATCCAGCCGTCGGGTCTGGACCAGACTTGGTCCGCAAGGCTGTGCTTCTAGAAGAAGCGGCGCAGATGCTCTCGAAGTGCCGGATCGCAGACGTAGACGTACGTCCCGCGGACGCCGCGGGTCAGCAGCACCGCATAGATGTTGCGGACGAACCGGAAGATGTCCTCGTCGCTGTAGCTGATGCCGAGCAGTCGGTTGTTCTCGGTCCCCTCCTGGTCGGAGTAGTAGCGACCGGTCGAAGACGACTCGGTCTCCACCGGGTCGTAGCGCAGGTCGCGCCGATGATCGACGCCTGCGTAGTTGAGGTCGTAGCCCTGGACTGTGTGATATGAGCCCACCTCGTCTACTGACTTCGGCGAGTTGACCCAGTCGGCGCGGTGGTGTTCCACCGGAACCGCAGGCCGTCCAGCTCGATGTCGATGGCGTCGCGATCGTGCTTGCTCGCCCACTGCCAGGCGTAGCCGGCCAAGTCGCGCCAGCCCGACCTCGCGATCCTTCTCGGCATGCCCGTGCATCGCGTCGAGGTCGTCGTACATTTGCAGGTCGTAGTCCGCGAACTCCTCACGCGTCTTACGGCCGACGTCGAGCACACCTCGAGACGTACGGGACGTAGTCCTGCGCCGGCGCGCACCCGCAGCTGCGACGTCAGCCGATAGTGGCGTCGGTGCCGTCTGCGCCTCCTCCATCAGGGCTTCGAGAGCTGGGGTGGCAGGTCCGCCGGCCGGACGGTCTGGGCGGCGTCGAGCAGGTAGATCTGGTTCTGCTCTGCTTCTCAAGCCAGTCGATCTGGGTCATGATGGGTCGTCCTCGGCGAACAGCCTGACGTTGATCGTCCTTGTACCTGCTTGTTCAGCGGGCCGGACGCCTGATTGGCGCGCTGGTTGAGCCGGTGGGTCTCGTCGACGATCAGCAGGTCGTACCCCTCGTCGACTGCGCCGACCTGGTACGGCGTGAGCACCTGTCCGGCCCGAGCCCCGGCGTCTTGTTGAAGACCCGTTCGATGGACTGACGTAGTGACTGCTGCGGGATGACCAGCCCGACCTGAAGGCCGACGCAGCTCCGGGTACCCGGGTAGGAAGAACTCGGTGAAGAGGGTGTCCTCGTCCTGCGGTTCGTAGCGCCGGCGTTCTGGATGTCGCTCAGGGAGCTTCAGGGGGTAAATCGCGACGACAGTCTTACCGGTCCGGGGTCTCCCTGGACGACGGTCCTGCTGCGTTCCTGCTTTGAGGTCCTGGAACAGGCTCTGACGATCGCTAAAACCGCCTTCGTCTGCTCCTGGGTGAGCGCCTTGAACGGGGGAGAGTTTGAAGAGATCGCTGTTCTCGATCTCTCTGATCGGTCGCGTGAAGAGACCGTGCTCGAGGAGCT
>CAWFNB010000002.1:0-74193 GCA_963817125.1 uncultured Actinomycetota bacterium | reverse complement strand
GTGGGCTGCTTCTCCTCGGTGACCAGCCGCTCGGCGGTCTCGAGCATCACCGTGCCGGCGGTGTAGCGCTCGTAGTCAGCGCCGAGGGCAGCCGCGAACGCCTCGTGCGTCTCGGCCTGGGTGACGATGTCGAGGTTGCGCCCCTCGGCCAGCTGGACGTCGACGTGGGTGAACGGCTCGAGCCGGGAGCCGAACTTCGAGCTGGTCCGACGCACCCCCTTGGCCACCGCGCGCACCCGACCGTGGCTGCGGGTCAGCAGGGTGATGATGCGGTCGGCTTCGCCAAGCTTGTGGGTGCGCAGCACGATCGCCTCGTCGCGATACAGAGGCACCCCCCGATTCTGCCTGTGACCGCCTACGAGCGGGCGGTCCGGCGTCGGCGCGTCGGTGCGGACCAGCACTGGAGGGCGAACTCGGCAGCCTCGTGGTTGAGCCGCTCCGGCCAGAACCGCCACTCCAGGATGCTCCGCGCGCGCAGGAACGTCGCGTTCGGCAT
The DNA here is from genome assembly GCA_963817125.1 of uncultured Actinomycetota bacterium. Lineage (GTDB taxonomy): Bacteria > Actinomycetota > Actinomycetes > Propionibacteriales > Nocardioidaceae > Nocardioides. Next base: position 73,697 of record CAWFNB010000002.1, on the reverse strand, counting down.
CTCATCCGCCAGCATCGCGGCGTCGGCAGCCGGGTGGATCGGGTCCGCCGGGTGCCCGACCACCAGCGCGGGAGCGGTGATGCCCCGGCGGCGCTTGGACGACGGTGCGATCCGGCCGAAGAACAGACCGTGCACGATCGCCGCCACCGAGTCGGAGCGCTGGTCCAGGGTGTCGAGGACGATGCCCACCCAGAAGGGCACGATCCCGCGCGGGATCGGCCGGGTCACCGCGCGCAGTCCGTCGACCGTCCAAGGCAGGAACCGCGCCGCGAACATCAACGGCGCGAACGCCAGGATCCCGGCCTCCACCGCGTTGTCGAGCACGGGCATCTCGACGATCAGCCCGCGCACCCGCTCCGGCGCGATGTCGGCCACCTCGAGCGAGACGTTGGCGCCCAGCGACGTACCTCCGATGACTGCCTCGGCGGCACCGATGTGGTCGAGCAGGGCCACCACCTGCTCGGCGAAGGCGGTCATGGAGTAGACGAGCGGGTCCGACGGGCGGTCCGAGCGACCATGGCCGAGCAGGTCGAGGGTGACCACGTGCAGCCCCTCGGCAGCCAACGAGCGCGCCAGCGGCTGGTGCATCCGGCGCGGCATCAGCTGGCCGTGGACGAGGACCACCCAGCGGTCGCCGGCGCCGTACTCGGTGTACTCGAGCCGGTCGCGTCCCGAACCGGCGTCGACGAAGAACTGGCCGATCCGCTCGGACACCAACATGCGTCAAGCGTAGTGTCGTGTGTGTCGCCTGCGAGCCGCTCCCACGGAATGCGCGAACTTCCCGCGCGAGACAGGGGAGGTACCCGAGACTGGTGAGGTGACTCCGCAGGCCGATAGACCCCTCGGCTGGGCGCCGTCCCTCGCCCTGCTCGCCGGGGTCGTGGTGGCCGGTGCCGCCGCGGTGCGTCTCGCTCCGGAGGGGGCGACTGTCGCCACCTTCTGGCCGGCGGCCGGTCTCGCGATCATCGCGCTCGCGCTGGCTCCACGTGATCGGTGGCTGCCGCTGATGGGCGGCGTCCTCATCGCCTTCTTCGTCGCCGACCAGATCGGTGGCCGGGGGCTGAGGCTCAGCGCCGCCCACGCGCTGGTCGAGACACTGGCGACGTACGCCGCCGCACTGGTGATCACCCACCTCGCCACGCGGCGCCCCGACCTTCACGACCAGGAGCAGTTCGTCCGTCTCCTCGGCGCCGCGGTCCTCTGCGCCGGCCTCGTGGTGGCCGGTGCATCGGTCGCCGACAACACCGTCACCCTCGACCCCAAGCTCGCGTCCTTGGCGACGGCGTTCACCACGCACATGGCCGCCGTCCTGCTGTTGGTGCCTCTTGCGCTCGTCACGGAGAACCGATGGGCTGGGGGGCGCCTCGAGCTGGTCGTGCAGGTCGGGTTGCTGATCATGAGCAGCGTGCTCGCCTTTGTGCCGGGCGAGAGCTCGGCGCTCACGTTCGCGCCGGTGCTCTTCCTGGCTTGGGCGGGGCTGCGGTTCGATCTGCGGGTGGCGTGCGCCGAGCTCGCCCTGTTCGGCATCTTCGTTACCGCACAGACGGTGCATGGCGGCGGCCCGTTCGGCAACGCGTTCAACGGGAACGAGGTCAGCGCGCTGAGCAGCGGTGCCCTGACCCAGGGATACCTGGCCTGTGCGGCACTGCTGGTGCTGCCCCTCGGCATCGCCGTACAGCGCAGCACATTGCTGTTGGACCGGATCACCGCCGACGCCAAGCTGTTCCGCCGCAACTTCACCGAGTCACTGGTCGGCATGGCCTTCCTCGAGCCCGACGAGACCGGTCAGGACCTGGTCATCGTTGACCTCAACGAGACCGCGCTGGGGATCCTGGGCGGCACCGAGGACGGGCTGTTGGGGCTCAGGCTCACGGAAATGATGGACACCGGCCCGGACTACGAGGAGGTGCTGCCTCAGCTGATCGACGGCACCCTCGACGGCTGGCAGGTCGAGGGGCCGCTCATGCTCGCCAGGTCCGGTCGGGTGACTCTCCAGATCTCCGCGCTCGGCGAGTCGGGCGACGATCCGTTCTTTGCAGCCCAGCTGCTCGACGTCACGGCGGAGTACGACGCGCGGCATGGCCTCGAGGCCGCCCAGACCCTCACCAACGCCACCCTCGACACCACCAACTGCATCATCATGGTCACCGACGTCGAGGGAATCGTGGTGCGTGTCAACGCGGCCACCTCGGTGATCACCGGCTACCGCGAGGACGAGCTGCTCGGCCGCAAGGTGTGGGACACCGGCATCACGCCGTCCGACGCAGACGATGTCGAGGCCGTGTTCATGTGGCCCAACCGGTCCGGCGTACCGATCGTCCGCGAGAGCGACGCCCTCACAAAGACGGGCGACAAGCTGCGGATCGTCTGGAACACCAACATCGTTCGTGACGAGCAGGGCAACGCGATGTACGCCGTGATGACCGGCATCGACGTGACAGCGGAGCGGACCACGGCCGGCCTGGTCAACCACCTGATGGAGGCCTCTCTCACCACTGCCATCGTCGGCATCGACACCGCCGGCCGGGTCAGCGTCGCGAACTCCGGACTCCAGCACCTGCTCGGCTACGAGCGGGATGAGCTGGTCGGCGACCCGTTCCACCGGCTGCTCAAGTCCTCCGAGCTGCTCGAGCGCACCGGAGCCGACACCCTCGACGAGGCGTTCGACATCCTGGTGCGTGGGCTGGGCCGCGACGGTGAGACTCGCGCCCGGGACTGGACCTGGATGACCAAGGCCGGCGGCGAGCAGCTGGTGTCGATGACGATGTCGGTGGCCCAGGACGCGTTCGCCGCGCAGACCGGCTACCTGTGCGTCGCCCGCGACGTCACCGAGCAGCGGCACAGCCAGGAGATGCTGATCGCCGCGCTCGACAAGGAACGCACCGCGGTGGAGCGGCTCCGCGCCCTCGACCAGGCCAAGAACGAGTTCGTCTCGACCGTCTCGCACGAGCTGCGGACGCCGGTGACCAGCATCGTCGGATACACCGAGATGATGACCGACGGTTCGGTGGTGGAGCCACTGCCCGACCAGATCCCGCTGCTGGAGACCATCAACCGCAACGGTCAGCGGCTGATCTCGATGATCAACGACCTGCTGATGCTCAGCGGCCTCGACTCCGAGACCGTCCAGTGGCGACACGACCCGATCGACCTGGCCGTCACCATCGGTCCGATCGAGGAGGCCATTCGGCCGCTCCTCACCGGACGTCACCTCGACTTCGAGATCGACCGTCCAGGTGTCCCCGTACCCGTCCTCGGCGATCGCACCCAGCTCGAGCGGGTGATGACCAACCTGCTCAGCAACGCGGTGAAGTTCACCGAGGACGGTGGCACCATCGGCTTCGGAGTCGACGTCGAGGACGACCAGGCCGTGATCACGGTGTCCGACACCGGCATCGGCATCCCGACCGACGAGCAGCGCGACCTGTTCCAGCGCTTCTTCCGCTCGTCCACAGCACAGGTTCGCCAGATCCCGGGCACCGGCCTCGGACTCTCGATCGTCCAGGCCATCGTCGCCGGCCACGGCGGCACCATCGCCGTTCGCTCCGGTCACCTGCAGGGTTCGACGTTCATCGTCAAGCTGCCGCTGGCCAGGAGCGAGCGGCTGACGCACGCCGGCTGACTCGTCTACCGGTGGTTGAGGAGGTCGCGCAGCGACCGTCTCGAAACCACGCAACGAGGGCTGGGAACCGACCTGCGCTGATCGGGCCTGTCGAGATCATCCGCAACGAAAGCTGGGAGACACGCTGCGGGGTCATCTCGACAAGCTCGATGAGCGGAGGTTGGGTCCCAGCTCGTAGTTGCGCGGTTTCGACACGCTCTCGGTCAGACCACGTGAGGGGTGAGGACCGGGTCGGCTTCGAGCACAGCGGCGCGGCCCTTGCCGGCGCGACGCTCAGGAGCGTCGCGATGGCGGCGAAAGTCCGTCCGCATCTGTATCTCCCGTACGACCGATGCTCGCCCACATTGAGAGAACCCGCGCCCGGCCGAAGCCGATGGCGGAAACGGGCGGGACTGGGGCGTCGCGGAGCTCGGGCGCTTCAGCCGTGTCGTGTGAACGCGGCACTCGGGTGCCGCTCGCGCCGGATGCGGTTGCGGCGCAGCGTGGCGGGGAGCGTGAGCACGACGCCGATCACGATCCCCACGACCGCGCCCACGGTGTTTGCAGCGATGTCTCTCTCGTCGGGCACCCGGCCAGGAATCGACCGCTGCGCGGTCTCGATCGCGGAGGTCATCGCGATGGCGGCTGCGCCGGCGAGCCACCAGAACCTGGTCCCGAACAGCAGGAGCAAGAACAGCCCGACAGGGACGAACAGTGCGACGTTGGCGAGGTACTCGGCCCTCGCGTAGGTGAGCCAGGACAGCTCGTCGTACTGCTGGAGTCGAGCGAGAACACGCATCGCCAGCTCGCTCGAGGTCGGCGCCACCGAACTCGGCGTGAGGGTCAGCCACGCGACGAAGACGAGGTAGCCCAGGGTCGCCAAGCTGAGGAGTGGGTGACGATGCAACACGCCTCGATTGTGCCTGCCGGTGGGTGGAGACCAGCCCCACGCAAGATGGGCTGGGACTGAACCGCGTTGATCGAGCCTGTCGAGATCACCCGCAACGAAGGCTGGGAGCCGACCCTGCGGGTCATCTCGACAAGCTCGATGACCGCAACCATGTTCGAGCGAAGCGAGCCCACGCTCGCTGCAGCCGAACGGCCGGCCGACGGATGACCCTTCGTCATGTCCTCGCCGGCAGCACGCAGAACTCGTTGCCCGACGGGTCTGTGTAAGAACGCCACGGCAGCTCGCCCCACTCCGGGTGGTGCAGCTTCCCGCCGCCGCGCTCGGCGATGCTTGCCGCGACGACGTCCGGATCCTCTCCATTCTCGAGGCGGACGTCGAGGTGGAGCCGGTTCTTCGCGGTGCCTTTGGGGGCGGGCTCGGCGCAGAGGGCGAGGACGGGACCCCGCAGCGACGGGTGACGCAGGCGCGCGCCGCCGTCCGGGTCGCTCCAGCCGGTCAGCCACGACCAGAACGCCGCGTCCCTGTCCGGGTCCGCAGAGTCGAGCGGTAGCGCCGCGATGGGCCCGGTGTCGGCGTCCGTCGTCCGCTGGTCCATCACGCAACAGGGATTGCCCTCGGGGTCGGCGAGCACCACCCACGGCACGTCGCCCTGACCGATGTCGAGATGGTGGGCGCCCAGCGCCAGCAGCCGGTTGACCTCTTCGGCCTGACGGCCCCCGGCCGAGAGGTCCAGGTGCAGCCGCACTGGCTCGGTTGGCGGCTCCGGGACGCGCTGGAAGCACAGGTCGAGCACCGGTCCGCCCTCCACGTTGAGCCGGGTCTCGAAGCCCTCATGCTCGTCGGTCAGCCGCTCGCCACCGACCACCGCCTCCCAGAACCGTCCCAGCCGCTGTGGGTCGATGGCGTCGAAGACGAGGTTCTCCAGAAACATGAACCCACCGTAGGTTCCCGAGGCGTGGCGAATGCGAGCGGTTGGTTCACCGCGGCCGGTGGCTGAGGAACTCGATCACCTGCTGGAAGGTCGGGCGGTTCTGCCAGTCGATCGCGCGGACGCCGACGACGCCGGCCGTGACCGAGCGGATGTCGTCCTCGTGCTTGTTGTAGGTGAGCTGACTGACCGAGGACTTGCCCTGCTCCTTCAGCACCCGGGCGACGGCGGCCGCCAGCGAGGCCCGCAGCGTGCTACGGCAGGCCGAGAGCTTGCCCTTGCCGCAGTAGCCGACCGAGTAGGGCCCGTCGACCCGCTTGCCGAGGATCGAGCGGAGGTCCTTGGAGAGGTAGCCGTACCAGGCGACGCCGTTGAACGACGACCCGCCGCCCAGGCGGGGGTGGTCGTCAAGCTTCTGCGGCAGCGCGCGGACGAGCGAGCCGAGCCGACCAGACATGGCGTCGTACGCCACCGACTGCGTGCCGTCCTCCCACCACGCGTCGAAGAGCGCGATCGCAGCCTGGTGCTCGTAGGCGCCGTCGCGGTCCCGGTCGACGCGCGCGGCGCCGCTCTTGAGCCAGGACTTCAGCTCTGCCCGGGCGGCCTTGGTCTTGCGGTCCTTCCCGATCACCTTGAGCAGCCACTTGAGCGTGTACGCCGCACGAGAGTCGGCGGTCGCGCCGGCAGACATCACGCCGACCATGCCGGGCAGGTCGATCCTCTTGTTGCCCTTGATCTTCGCGACCAGCCGCTTCTCCAGCGCCAGCGAGCGGTAGACCGCGCCGTAGCTCCAGTTGTCGTCGGCGGCCGAGAAGTCCGGCGCCTGCTTGTTGTTCCAGCTCACCAGGTAGCCGCGCTTGGGGTTGGTCTCACGCGGGTGCTTCTTGAACGAGATCCAGCCCTTCCAGTCGTACTTCTTGCCGGCCCAGTGCGGCAGGTCCGGCTCGACCTTCGCCGACCGCTTCGGCAGCAGCCCGGAGGAGTAGTAGGAGATGTCCCGGTCGTCGGCGTAGAACCAGTTGAACGTGTAGTCGATGTGGCTCGCGGCCTTCTGGAACGACTTCGCATCGTGCACGTAGCCCGGGTCGTTGAGCTGGCTGAAGCCGAGCACGGAGTCGACCTCGTGGCCGTACGTCGACCGCTGCATCACCAGAGCCACCGGGGTGCCGTCGACCGTGGTCCGCTGCTGCACGATCCCGTGCCGCGTGCGCATCACCTGGAACTTGTACGTCGTCGCCGCGGCCGGGGCGGTGATGTTCGGCGTCGTGGTCTCGGTGTGCACCTGGACGTCCATCGGCACGCACTTCTTGCCGATCAGGTATCCGGTCGAGCCGACCGTCGCCTTGGACCCGTTGGTGTTGCAGAGCTTCTCCACGACGGTGTCGATGTTGTCGCTGCCCGAGCTGGTCGCCGACCAGGCGTAGTCGATCCCGCGGCCGAGCTGCACGAACAGGTTGGTGCCGGCGAAGGCGACCCCGCGAGCCTGGATGCCCGGCCCGGTGAGGACCTGCTCGACCAGCAGCTGCGGGGCGAAGTAGCCGGTCTGCGGGCCCATCACCGCCAGCGGCTTCCCCGTCACCGACTCCTTCCCGGCGACCAGCAGCGCGTTGCTCATCCCCTGCCCAGCCAGCTCGGACAGGTCGACACTCACGCCGCCGGGCAGGTCGAGACGCGGCGTCGCCGACCCCACCGCCGGCCCCGCGGTCCCCCGCAAGGGCGCACCGGTGCCGGTCGCGGTCGGTCCGCCGCGGTCGGGCAGCGCGACGCCGGGCCGCCCGGGCTGGATCCCTCCGCCTTCGTACGGCGCACTCGTGCTCGAGGTGGTCGGCGCCTCGGGGTCGTTCTTCTCCCGCAGGTCGTCGTAGATCCGGTTCGCCTCGGCGCGACCGAACTTGGCGCGCAGGGCCTGCAGCCACTTCGCGTTGGCGATCTCCGCGCCGCCGCCCTTGCCGAAGATGCCGCCCACCAGCGAGGCGATGTAGACGATGTCGGCCCGGGTCCAGTCGGTCGGCGTCTTCTGCAGCGCGACGTACTCCGCCGGGCAGGTCGGGGCCGCGATGGTCGGGCACAGGTCGGCCTGGGCCTTGTTGATGCCGGCGACGAACGCGTCGACGCCGGCCAGCAGCCGCGCCCCGGTGGCGCCGGCGCTGGTGGCCGCCTTCTGGATCTGTGCGTTCGCCTCGGCCGGCGTGTAGTACGCCAGCCGCAGCTGCTCCTGGTCCATGGCGACGTTGCCTGGGGTGTTGCCGACGAACTCGGCCATCCGCGCCGCTCCGGTGTGCCGCAGGATGTCCATGAGGAACATCCGGTCCTCGACGGCGGCGTACCCGGCGCCGAACTCGACGTCCTCGAACGTGGCGCCGTTGATGAAGGGGACGCCGAACGCGTCGCGCTGGATGGTCACCCCCGGTCGCGGTGACTTGGTGCTCACCACGGAGGCCGGCGTGAAGTCCTCGCGCTTGTAGAGCTGCTCGATGTCGGCCCGCGTCAGCGCCCCCGGGTCGCGCTTGACCAGCGCGTCGTACATCTCAAGCTGGTCGGCGAAGTGCGCCGGCGAGGTCGCGGTTGCCGTGGTGCCGCCGAGGGCCGCGACGTCGAGCGCGGTGACGTTGCCGTCCGAGCCGGGCGGCAGGACGTTCCAGACGTTGCCGTACTGCTCCCCCGCCCTGGCCGCTCCCGCGCCGGAGTCCGGGTCCCCTGGGTCGCCCGCCACCGCCGATGGAGCCAGGCTCGCGACGAGCGCCCCCGTCGCGATGATTCCGGTCAGACCGCACAGTGCTCGAGCAGGGGAACGCCGCATGTGCCCCCAACGAGCCCCGGCGCCCGCAGGTTACGGATCAGTAACCTGCGGTCAGGTTCGGGGCTTGACCTTGAAGCGGTACGTCGCCGGAGTCGGGTCCGGCTGGCCGGACCTCACCGCGCGCACCGCGAACGTGTGCTTGCCGAGCTTGAGCTTGAGCTTCGCACCCGACGTGCACGCCTTGTAGGCCTTGCCGTCGATCGAGCACTCGAACGTCACGCCGGCAACCGGCGAGGCGAACGCGAAGACAACCTTCGCCTTCCGCTTTCTGGTGAAGACCTTCTTCTTGGGCTTCTTCGTCAGCGTGGTGTCCGGCGGGCCGAGCTGGGTGTAGGACACGGAGGTGGTCGAGCAGGGTGAGGCGTTGAGTCCGGCCAGCCTCGCCCTGGCGAAGATCGTCGTCGTCGCGTTCACCGGCACTGTCGCAGTGATGCCGGCAGTCTCGAAGTCGGCCGCCAACCCGGTCCCCAGCGGCCCGCTCGTGCATGTGCTGTTGGAGTAGAGCGTCACCGTCGAGCCGGCCACCGCGATGCCGGTGACCTTCGGCGTCGTCGACGTAGACGGCGAGCCCGGGGTGGTCCCGGTGACGGTCGGCATGTCGGTTTCTGGGGCAGGAGCGGTGATGATGCTCACGTCGTCCAGGACCATGTTGTTCACGCCGGTCCCCCCGTTGGCGTAGCTGAACGCCAAGGTGTGGCTCGCACCGTCTGCGAAGGCCGCCAGGTCGACGGTCTGCTTGCTGTACGCCCCCTCCGCCACGGTCGCCTCGGTGTGCGTCCTCACGGTCACGCCGTCGACCTGCACCAGGAGCTGCGCGTCGAACGGCGAGCTCACCGTGCTGTTGCGGAACCAGTAGGTCAGCGTGGCCGGGCCGACTGGAATGATCACCGCCTGGGTGACGCTCCCGACGTGGCCGGAATCGGCGAATCCGCCAAACCAGGCCCAGGCGTTGCCGGTCCGTGGAGCGGTGAGTCCGCCCCCTGGCGTGCAGGTCTCGACGGGGCTGAGGGTGCACAACGGTGAGCCGGCCAGGGAGTCGGCCTCGGTCCAGAACGGGCTGTTGGCGGGGTTGCCGGTCGCCGCCTCGAACCCGCCGTCCTGGAGCAGCTCGGCGGCGTTGTTGACGTAGGTGAGCGAGCTGGTCGAGCACGCCGAGGTGTTCCCCGCGGCATCGGTCGCCGTCGCCCTGAACGTGGTCGTGCTGCCCATGGCCACGGTGACCGTGAAGCCGGTCGAAGCGAAGGCCGACGCCGTCCCTGTCGCCGCCGGTGAGCCCGTGCAGTCCGCGGTCGTGTACATCCTGACCGTCGACCCCGCCTCGGCGTCGCCCCGCACCACCGGGGTGGTGCTCCCGCTGGGCGAAGCCGGATCGACGCTGGTGAGCGTCACCAGCGGTGGGGCGGTCGAGTCGTTGACATAGGTCAGCGAGCTGGTCGAGCACGCCGAGGTGTTGCCCGCCACGTCCGTGGCGGTTGCCCGGAACGTGTTCGTGCTGTCCGCGGCCACCGTCACCGTCAGACCCGGTCCTGCGAAGGCTGCCGCCGTGCCCGTCGCCACCGGCGAACCCGTGCACCCCGCCGTGGTGTACAGCTCCACCGTCGACCCCGCCTCCGCAGTGCCCCTCACGACCGGCGTGGTGCTGGCGTCCGGTGAATCCGGCGTGACGCTCGTGAGCGTCACCGGCGGTGGCGCGGTCGAGTCGTTGACGTAGGTCAGCGAGCTGGTCGAACAGCCGGACGTGTTCCCCGCCGCGTCCTCCGCCGTCGCCTTGAACGTGGTGGTGCTGCCCTCGGACACCGTGACGGTCAGACCCGTCGAACCGAACTCCTCCGCCGTGCCCGTCGCCGCCGGCGAACCGGTACACGAGCCCGTCGGGTACAGCCTCACCGTCGACCCCGCCTCGGCGGTGCCCCTCACGACTGGACTCAGGCTCGAGCCTGGTGAGTCCGGTGTGATGCTGGTGAGCGTCACCAGCTCGGGCGCGATGGAGTCATGTGTGTAGGAGACCGAGGTCGACGAGCAGGCCGAGGCGGTCTGGCCGCTCTTGGTCGCCCTCGCGAAGATCGTGGTCGTCGTGTTCGCCAACACCGTCGCGGTGATCCCGGCCCCAGCGAACGTTGCCGCCGAACCCTGGTTCGAGATTGCGCTCGTGCAGGTGCCGTCGGAGTACAGCGTCACCGTCGAGCCGGACTCGGCGGTGCCTCTCACCTGAGGGGTGATGTCGGGGTTGGGCGAGGCCGGGCTCGTCGAGGTGACGATCGGCGTTTCCGTCACGGTCGGCGGGGTGTGGTTCAGGCTCACGTCATCGACGATCATCCGGTTGGTCCCAGACGCGTTGGCGTAGACGAACGAGAGCGTGTGGCTCCCGCCGTTCGCGAACTGCGAAACGTTCACGGTCTGCAGGCTGTAGGAGCCTTGAGCGTTCGACGATTCGGTGTGGGTCCGCACGGTGGTGCCGTCGACCCTGACCTGCAGGGTGCCATTGACCCCATCCCCGCTGACCTGGCTGTTGCGGTACCAGTACGTCAGCGAGGCCGTACCTGCGGGGATCACCATCGTCTGGGCGATGCTGGCCGTGTGGTTGCTCCCGCTCCCGCCACCGAACCTCGCCCAGGCGATGCCGGTGCGGGGGACGGAGGTGCCGTTCACGTCGCCGCAGGCGGAGGTGTTGCACAGCGGGGAGCCACCCCAGCGCGAGTCGGTCTCGGTCCACGAGGGGCTGTTCGGGGGACTGCCAGTCGCGGCCTCGAAGCCGCCGTCCTGGATGAGCTCTGCGGCGATGGCCGGCCCGGTGAGGAACGGTGCCACGACAAGTGCGGACGCCACCAGCAGCGTGCTGCACGCTGCGGACAGTCGCGTCAAGGCCGACATGGACTTCGTTCCCCCGCTAGAGCGATTACCGACGACATGGCCCTCCACCGTGCCGGCCGAAACCCGCCGAGACCACCGTCCAGTGTCTCTCGCCGCAGGGCGGCGGTGCCATGACCCGTTGGCGTCATTTGGCGCCTAGGGCTTGCCCCGCGCGGTTGACGGCGCTGGTCACGGCCTTGAGCGAGGCGGTGACGATGTTCGCGTCGATGCCCACGCCCCAGTAGATGGTGTCGCGCACGAGGCACTCGACGTACGCCGCGGCCATCGCGTCGCCACCCGAGGACAGCGCGTGCTCGGCGTAGTCGAGGACCCGGACGTCGAAGTCGTGCTCGAGCCCGTTGATCGCCGTCACGAACGCCGCGATCGGGCCGTTGCCCTCGCCGTGCAGCGTGCGGATCTCGCCGTCGACGTAGACGTTGACGTCGAGCGCGTCCTTCTCGCCCGCCGCCGAGGAGGTGTGCACCGAGTTGAGCCGCAGCGGGGCCTCGCGGTCGAGGTACTCGGCGCGGAACACCTGCCAGATCTCCTCGGGGGTCATCTCGCCGCCCTCGGTGTCGGTGTGCGCCTGGATGACCCGGCTGAACTCGATCTGGGCCCGGCGAGGCAGGTCGAGCTTGTGCTCGGCCTTGAGGATGTAGGCCACCCCGCCCTTGCCGGACTGGCTGTTCACCCGGATCACGGCCTCGTAGGTGCGGCCGACGTCGTGCGGGTCGATCGGGAGGTACGGCGCCTCCCACGGCAGGCTCTGGACCGGGACGCCCTGCTCGGCGGCCTCGCGGTCGAGGTCCTCCAGCCCCTTCTTGATCGCGTCCTGGTGGGAGCCCGAGAACGCCGTGTAGACCAGGTCGCCCGCGTAGGGGTGCCGGGGGTGGACCGGCAGCTGGGTGCAGTACTCGACGGTGCGGCGGATCTCGTCGATGTCGGAGATGTTGACCATCGGGTCGATGCCCTGGCTGAACAGGTTCATGGCAAGGGTGACCAGGTCGACGTTGCCGGTGCGCTCGCCGTGGCCGAACAGGCAGCCCTCCACCCGGTCGGCGCCGGCCATCACCGCGAGCTCGGTGGCCGCGACCGCCGTACCCCGGTCGTTGTGGGGGTGCAGGCTGATCACGGTGTTGTGGCGGCGGGTGAGCTGGCGGGAGAACCACTCGATCTGGTCGGCGTAGACGTTGGGCGTGGCCATCTCGACGGTCGCGGGCAGGTTGAGGATGATCTCGCGGCCGTCGTCGGGCTGCCAGACGTCGCTGACCGCCTCGCACACCTCGACCGAGAACGGCAGCTCGGTGCCGGTGAAGATCTCCGGGCTGTACTCGTAGCCGATCACGGTGGCGTCGAGGTAGTTCTCGACGTTCTTCATGACGATCTGGGTGCCGCGGACAGCAATGTCCTTGATCTCGTCCTTGCTGGCCCGGAACACGACGCGGCGGAACAGCGGGGCCAGGGCGTTGTAGAGGTGGATGTTGGCTCGGGGTACGCCGACCAGCGACTGGACGCTGCGCTCGATGAGGTCCTCGCGGGCCTGGGTCAGCACCGAGATCGTCACGTCGTCGGGGATCCGGTCGCTCTCGATCAGCTGGCGGACGAAAGCGAAGTCGGTCTCGCTGGCGCTCGGGAAGCCGACCTCGATCTCCTTGTAACCCATCCGGACCAGGAGGTCGAACATCGTCATCTTGCGCGCCGGGCTCATCGGGTCGATGAGCGCCTGGTTGCCGTCGCGGAGGTCGGTGGAGAGCCACCGCGGCGCCTCGGTGATCACGGCGTTGGGCCAGGTGCGGTCGGGCAGGTCGATCGGCGCGAAGGCGCGGTAGCGCTGGTAGGGCATCCGGCTGGGCTGCTGCGGCCCCATCGGCTTCAGGGGAATGGTCATGTGGTCCTCGCTGGGTGGTCGCCCTGTCGTGGGCCTGGTCTCAGGCGGCCGGTCGCGCGCACACTCCGCAGCGAGGGGTCCGGACAGTGCCCGATTGTTGGGCTCAGACCTCGCTGCGGCAGCCAAGGAGGAGGCGACGCATCATGACCCGCTCACGCTACCGCACCGTGGCGCCGGGATGGGATCGTGTTCACGTGAAGACCCGGATCCAGTGCCCGTGCGGCGAGACCATCATCGGCAAGGACGAGGACGAGCTCGTCGAGCTCACCAACGCACACCTGAAGGAGCAGCACGACGGTCGCACCTACGACCGCGACATGATCCTGATGATGGCGACCTAAGGAACCAACGCCTGGAGGATCTCCCCCGCTGGCCGCTGGGCGACTCCGCGGTAGCCGGAGCCCGCCCAGAGGTTGACGTGCTCCGGGTTGGCCTGGGCAGCTGCCGCCTTGCGGATCGGGCTGGTGAGGTGGTGCACGGCCGGGTAGCCCAGCGGGCCACGACCGTCGTACGCCGCGAGGAACGCGTTGGGCAGCCCGCCGGCCGGGCGGCCGGAGAACGCGCTGGTCGTGACCGGACCACCGCGGTCCTGCCCGAAGCCGGCTCGATGGGCGGGGTTGGTGCCGGCCTCGGGCGCGAGCAGGAGGAGGGTGCCGACCGCGACCGCCTGCGCCCCGGCGTCCAGCGCGGCGGCGACGTCGCTGCTGGTGCCGATCCCGCCCACGGCCATGATCGGCAGGCCGGTGACCGCCCGGACGGCGCGGACCAGGTCAGGGAGCCGGAGCCGCTCGGGCGGCCGCGCCGGCGTGAACGTCCCCCAGTGACCGCCGGCGTCGGCGGACTGCACGATCAGCGCGTCCATCCCCGCCTCGACGGACTGCAGCGCCTCCTCGGCTGAAGTGACCGTCTGGACGAGCGTGCAGCCCGCCCTCCTGAGCGCCGCCGCGCCCGCGGGCTCCGGCAGTCCGAAGGTGAACGACACCAGCGGCGGCGCCGCCGCGACCAGCACGTCCACCTTGGCCTGCCACCCGTCGTCGTCCTCGACGGGCGTCGGAGGCAGGTCGACGCCGTACGACTCGGCCAACGGGAGCAGCAGCTCGCGGTAGGCGGCGTACGCCGCCGGGTCCACGGGCTCCGGGTTGGGCGAGAACAGGTTGACGCCGAACGCCCCGGTGCCGGCCCGGACCTCCACGATCTGCTCCGAGAGCTCCCGTGCGGTCTTGTACCCGGCAGCCAACGACCCCGCCGAGCCCGACCGCGCCGCCGCCAGCACCAGCGTCGGAGTCGTGGGCCCACCCGACATCGGCGCAGCCACGACCGGGACCTCGCTCCCGAGCAGGTCGAGCAGGTTGGTCACGGTTCCGACGGTAAGGCACGGTCCTCATTAGGTACGCCGCCGCCGGTCAGTGATCCAGTTTCCATCCACAGCCATCGGGCCGAAACCCCTTGTCCACAGCGGGTTCCCGGTCCCCAACGACTGTCGGTGGGCGATGGCAGAGTGGTCTCACGATGACCTCCACCCTCGACCCGCTCCCGCTGACTGGAGCCGACGACCCAGCCGTCGTGCTCGCGGTTGCCCGCGCCGCGAAACGGGCCGAGGACCAGGGCGCTCGACAGGTCATGCAAGCCGCGGCGAAGTGGGCGGCCATGCACTCCGATGACTCGCTGGTCGGCCCGGCCGACGGCTGGCACGAGTCCGCTCTTCCGCTCGGTGGCGAGGGCTGTCCGGAGGTCGCGGAGTTCGCGGTGGTGGAGTTCGCGGCCGCGCTCGGGCGCTCCACCGAGTCCGCCGCCGCTACCTGTCCCACGCCGTCGAGGGTTTCTACCGCCTGCGACGCTGCTGGGCCCGCCTGGAGGCCGGGGGCCTGCAGGCCTGGCGCCTCGGCTTCATCGCCGAACGCACGATGTGCCTGTCCCCGGCGGCGGCGGAGTTCGTGGACACTCACGTCGCACCAGTCGCTCACAAGATCGGGCCGGCACAGCTGGACCGGCTCATCAACGAGGCCAAGGCCCGCTTCGACCCCGAACAGACGGAGAAGGAACGGCTGACTGCCGCCGAGATCCGGCACCTGGAGGTTGTCCTGGCCCAGGTCAGCACCGCCGGGACCGTCCATGTCGAGGGCGACCTGGACCTGGCCGACGCGCTCGACTTCGAGGCCGCCCTCGCCGCCGACGCCCACGAACAGCTGGCCCTGGGCTCGACCGAGTCCCTGGACGTACGCCGCTCGATCGCGGCCGGCAACCTCGCCCGCTCCCAGCTGACCCTCGACCTCAGCAGGGAGACCGCGCGGCCAGGACGTAGTCGCAAAGTGGTGCTCAACGTTCACCTCGAACACGCCGCGGTCCTCGGCGCCGGCGGACTCGCCCGGCTCCAGCAGGCCCCCGGGCCGGTCACAGCCGAACAGGTCCGCATCTGGTGCGCGAACCCCGAGGCGCAGATCACCGTCCAACCCGTCCTCGACGTGGCCGAGCACCTCCACATCGGCGCCTACCAAGCCAGCGCGCGGCTCAAGCTCCAAACCCAGCTCCGCGACGCCACCTGCGCCTTCCCATTCTGCTTCCGCCCCGCGGAGGCCTGCGACTGCGAGCACCGCGTCCCCGCCGACCCCGAACGAGACAACGGCGGACCGACCTGTTCCTGCAACCTCGCCCCGGCCTGCCGTAGACACCACAGGGCCAAGACCACCGGCGGCTGGAGCTACGTGACGGTCGAGCCCGGGATCTACCTGTGGCGAAGTCCCCTGGGCTACCAGTTCCTCCGCGACCACACCGGCACCCTCGATGTCACTCCCGACTCTCAGCGGCTCCGCCTCGCCCGCACTTTCACCGGCCACTTTGGCGATTCCGGCACCGGAACCGACCCCGAACCCTGACCACCACGCCCCACACCCCGCAAGCATCACGCGAGCGGGGTCATCGCCGCGGTCGGGATACCTTGCCACGGTGCCGCGTGTGCTGGTCGTCCACCACTCCCCGACCGACTCGGTCCAGTCCCTGACCGACGCGGTCGTGGCCGGTGCGCACGACGACGAGATCCAGGGCGTCGAGGTGGTGGTGAAGCAGGCGCTCGAGGCTCGGGCGGACGACGTGCTTGCGGCGGACGGCTACCTGCTCGGCACGACCGCGAACTTCGGCTACATGAGCGGCGCGCTCAAGCACTTCTTCGACACGATCTTCCTCGAGGCCGGCGGGGCGCTGAGCGACGACGGGTCGGCGGCAGCGTCAGGCGGCGGCAAGAAGCCCTTCGGGCTGTGGGTGCACGGCCGCTACGACACCACGGGCGCGGTCCGCTCGGTCCTGTCGATCGTCCAGGCCCTGCCGTGGACCCAGGCGGCTGAGACCCTCGAGGTGCTGGGCGACGTCACCGAGGCGCACACCGAGGCGGCGTACGAGCTCGGCGGGACGCTGGCCGCGCTGCTCTCGCAGTGAGCCGGCCACCGGACCGCCGGTAGGCTCGTCAGGCCCAGTCAGGCACCGCAAGAGGGAGGTTCGGTGGTGGCTCGCGCCGTACGTCTCGCCTCCCTCGCCACCGCGGTCGTTCTGCTGCTCGCGAGCTGCGGCGACGACAACCCCGAGGGCAACGTCGACCCCGCGCAGGTCGACGCGGTGGAGGCTCCACAGCTCGGCGCCTGCCGGATGCTGACCCCCCAGGACGTCGCGCAGCCGAGCAACGCGACCAAGGTCGTGGACTGCGAGGACAAGCACACCGCGGAGACGTTCGCGGTCGGCGACCTGCCCGAGGAGCTCCAGGACGCCGACTACGACGCGGAGGACCTCGGGGCGTTCGCCTACCAGACCTGCTCGGAGAAGTTCCAGAAGTTCCTGGGCGCCGACGAGAGCACGGTGATGCGCACCATCGTGAGCTGGGCGTGGTTCAGGCCCTCGGAGAAGGCCTGGGACAAGGGCGCACGCTGGTACCGCTGCGACATCGTCGGTGGCGGTGACCAGAGCAAGGAGTACGCCGAGCTGCCGTCCACCGCGGCCGGCCTTCTCGCGGAGCAGCCGAACGACGACGCGTGGATGGTCTGCGTCAACGGCGCCTCCGTGCAGTCGGCTCCCAAGATCGCTTGCACGGAGACCCACAACTGGCGCGCGGTGACCACCATCAAGGTCGGCGACCCGGAGGACCCCTACCCCGGTGACCGGGTGGTCGAGGTGACCACTCGCGACTACTGCTCGAGCTCGGTCGGCGCCTGGCTCGGCTACCCGCCCGAGTACGACTTCGGCTACACGTGGTTCCACGAGGGCGAGTGGAAGGCCGGCAACCGCCGGTCCGTGTGCTGGGCGGCGACGAGCGCGTGACCCGGTCGGCGACATTCGCGCTGGTGGCCGCCGTGCTGCTGGCCGGCTGCACCTCCGGTGGTGACGACGAACCGAAGGCGGACGACTCGTCCAGCCCGTCGGCCACCCAGTCGTCCAGCACCGCGGCCGAGCCGACCCCACCGCCGGCTCCACCCGTGCTCGGTGCCTGCTACCGGCTCAGCTACGACGAGGCGGTCGCGCCCACCAACGCAGACGGCCCGGTCTCCTGCGACAAGGGGCACACCAGCCAGACGTTCGCGGTGGGCCAGCTGGACCTCGTGGTCAACGGCCACCTGCTCGCCGTCGACTCCGACGCGGTGCGCAAGCAGGTCGCGCGTCGGTGCCCGAACCAGCTGGCGGCGTACGTCGGAGCGACCGTGCAGCAGCTGCGGCTCTCGCTCTTGCGCCCGGTCTGGTTCACCCCCACGATCGAGCAGTCCGACGCGGGTGCGGGCTGGTACCGCTGCGATGTCATCGCGGTCGCCGGCGACTCGAAGGTCGCCAAGATCAACAGCAACATCCGCGGAGCGCTGGCCAAGCCGGCCGGGCGTGCCGAGTACGGCATGTGCGGCACCGCCCAGCCCGGCACGTCGGCGTTCAACCGCGTGCTCTGCCGCGAGGGCCACAGCTGGAAGGCAATCTCGGTCCTGGACCTCGCCGATCGGGCGGCCACGAAGGCGGGCGGCTACCCCGGCGTGGATGAGGTCAGGGGCGCCGGCCAGGAGGTCTGCGACGAAGCCGCCCGGGCAATCGCCGCGGACGCGCTGGACTACGAGTGGGGCTACGAGTGGCCCACCAAGGACCAGTGGCAGGCGGGTCAGACCTTCGGCCGATGCTGGGCGCCGGACCCCGCATGAGGCACTCCTCTCTAGGCTGATCGGGTGAGCTGGACCGAGAAGGACCTGCCCGACCTGACCGGCAGGACCGCCATCGTGACCGGCGCGAACTCGGGGATCGGGTTCCACACCGCCAAGCACCTTGCCGGCCATGGAGCCACCGTCGTGCTTGCGTGTCGCAACACCGAGGCCGCGGGCGAGGCCGCCGCCAAGATCGACGGCACCATCCGGGTGGGCGAGCTCGACCTGGCGTCACTGGAGTCGGTCCGACGGTTCGCCGAGACGGTCGATGGACCGGTGGACCTGCTGGTCAACAACGCCGGAGTGATGACGCCGCCGAGGTACCGCGAGACCACCGACGGCTTCGAGCTCCAGTACGGCACCAACCACCTCGGTCACGTCGCGCTGACCGCGCGGTTGCTGCCGCGGCTGCTCGAGGCGCCGGCTCCGCGCGTCGTCGCGGTGGCCTCCGTTGCCCACCACGGGGGCAATGACTCCGTCCTCGAGGGCAACCCCGAGGCGACGTACCAACCGAACCTGGCCTACGGGAACACCAAGCTGGCCAACCTCCTCTTCGCCCGCGAGCTCCAGCGCCGCGCTGCAGCCGCCGGTTCGAAGCTCACCGCCACCGCCGCCCACCCGGGCGTCGCCGCCACCGGGTTGGTCAGCAGCCGTGACGGGCTCGGCGCGATCGCGCCGATCCGCTGGACCGCGCCGATCTGGACCAAGATCGTCTTCCAGTCCGCGCTCGCCGGTGCCCGACCGGTCATGTACGCCGGCACGGTCGCCGAGCCCGGGTCGTACACCGGCTCGACCTGGCTTGGCGAGTGGCGCGGCCCGGTCGGCCCCGCGAAGCTCAGCAGATGGGCCCAAGACGACGCCCTGGCCGCCAAGCTCTGGGACCTGAGCATCGACCAGGTCGGACTTTCATTCGACCTCTGAACATCCCGGTGGTTGAGCCGCGAGTGTCGCCCTGCGACCGAGCGAGTCGAAACCACTGCAGCGAAGGCTCAACCGCCGAAGAGCTCGGCCGCCATCAGCTCGATGAGCTTGTTCAGGCCCTTGAACGGCCGGACCATCACTGTGAACTCGGTCAGCCGGCCTGCGTCGTTCCACTGGAGCATGTCGACGCCGTGCACGGAGAGACCATCCAGCTCTGCCTCGAACTCGAGGACCGCAGACCGGTCGGCGTACCACTGGCGGCCGTAGGTCAGCGTCGGGCCGAGCACCAACACGGCCGCGGAGAGGTAGGCCGTGGTCACCTCCTTGCCGGCCTGAGGGGTGTGCACCGCCGGCGAGCGGAAGACGACGTCGTCGGCGAGCAGCTCGGCGAGGCCGGCCGGGTCCCTGGACTGGGCGATGGCATGCCAAGCGGCGACGGGTGTGGGCATCGGTGCAGGCATCAGAAACCCAGCTTCCTGAGCTGGCGCGGGTCGCGCTGCCAGTCCTTGGCGATCTTCACGTGCAGATCGAGGTAGACCGGGGTGCCCAAGAGCGCCTCGATCTGGTGCCGGGCGCGGGTGCCGACGTCGCGCAGCCCGGCGCCCTTGTGGCCGATGACGATCCCCTTCTGGGAGTCGCGCTCGACGTAGAGGTTGGCGTGCACGTCGAGCAGCGGCCTGTCCTCCGGCCGGTCGGGGCGCAGCCCCATCTCCTCGACCACGACGGCGATCGAGTGCGGCAGCTCGTCCCGGACCCCCTCGAGGGCAGCTTCGCGGATCAGCTCGGCGACCAGGATCTCTTCGGGAGCGTCGCTGAGCTCTCCATCGGGGTAGAGCTGCGGTCCCTCGGGCAGCAGGGCGATGAGCAGGTCCTCGAGCAGCTTGACCTGGTCGCCTTCCTTGGCCGACACCGGCACGATCTCGGCCCACTCGGTGCCGGTCTGGGTGCCGAGGGTGGCGATGTCGAGCAGGTGCTGGCCGATCTGCTCGGGCGTGGCGAGGTCGGTCTTCGTCGCAATCGCGACCTTGATGGTGCGCTTGATCTTGGCCATCTCGTTGACGATGAACCGGTCCCCCGGCCCGATCTTCTCGTTGGCGGGGAAGCACGCGCAGACCACGTCGACCTCGCCCAGCGTGGTCTTCACCAAGTCGTTGAGCCGTTCGCCGAGCAGCGTGCGGGGGCGGTGCAGCCCCGGCGTGTCGATGAGGATCAGCTGGGCGCCGGGGCGGTGCACGATGCCACGGACGACGGTCCGGGTGGTCTGCGGCTTGTCGGAGGTGATCACGATCTTGCTGCCGACCAGGGCGTTGGTGAGCGTCGACTTGCCGGCGTTGGGCCGCCCGACGAAGGAGGCGAACCCGGAGCGGTACTCGCTCATGAGCGCGCCTCGTCGTACGTGGCCCAGATCTCCTCGTCGCTGAGCCCCTGCGCCTTCCCCTCACGCCAGATCGGCCCCGGGTCGACCGCGCGCGGCTGTCGTCCGGTGGACACGCGCCAGTAGCCCATCACGTCGTACGCCGTGCTCGGCAGCCCCCGCTCGCGCATCAGGTACCTGCGGATGGCGCGCATCTGGGCGGACTCCCCGGCCATCCAGAAGTACCCCTCGCCGGCCGGCCAGTCGATGCCCTCGGCAACCTCGGCCAGCCGGCTGTGTCCGCCGCTCGGCGTCTCCAGCCAGGTCACGTCGACGCTGTCGGGGAGATAGCCCGGGAGCTCGTCGGGCACCTCGGCCCAGATGCGGGTCGGTGCCTCGACGGACTCCGCGATCCGGGCCATCGCCGGCATCGCGGTCAGGTCGCCGACGAGCATCAGCCAGGCGGCGTCCACCGGCATCGCGAAGGAACCCTTGGGCTCGGTGACCGTCACGGTCGAGCCCACGCAGTCGTCTCGGACCACCCACTCGGTGACCAGCCCGACGTCATGGAGGACGACGTCGAGGACCAGCACGCCCGCCGCGAAGGACCGGACCGTGTAGTAGCGGCTCTGGAACTGCCCGGGGACAACAAGCCCGACCCACTCGTCGGGCACGCCGGCGGACCCGAACGCCCGATCCACGGACAGCGTGAGTCGAACCAGGTGTGGCGACAGCTGGTCGCGCCGCTCGACGCGTGCGTCGTACTGCCGGGCCTTCGTGCTCACTGACGCCACGCTAGTGCCCCGGGGTTTCGAGACGGTTGCTGCGCAACCTCCTCAACCACCGGAGCCAGGGTCAGGGTCGCCAGCCGTGTCGCAGCGGGTAACCGCTCACGCCGTTCTCGGTCTTGGTCGCCAGCACGTGGTGGAGCTGGATGTCGTTGCGCTCGAAGGCGATCCGCGAGCCGGCCATGTAGAGGCCCCACACCCGCGCGGTGCCCTCGCCGACCTCGGCGACGCAGGCGTCCCAGTTCTCCTCGAGGTTGTGGCACCAACCGGCGAGCGTCTTGGCGTAGTGAATCCGGAGGTTCTCCTCGTGCTGCACCTCGAGGCCGGCGTTCTGCGCCTCGGTGATGATCTTCCCGGACCCGATCAGCTCGCCGTCGGGAAACACGTAGCGGTCCAGGAAGTCGCCGATCTCGGTGAACTTGTTGTCGTGCCGGGTGATGCAGTGGTTGAGCAGCCGGCCCTGCGGGCGTAGCCGGTCGCGGATGAAGCCGAAGTACGACGGGTAGTTCTTCACGCCGATGTGCTCGGTGAGCCCGATCGAGGAGATCGCGTCGAACTCCCGCTCCTCGACGTGCCGATAGTCCATGTGGCGGACCTCGGCGAGGTGGTCGAGCCCCTCCTCCTTGATCTTCTGCTGCGCCCACGTGGCCTGCTCGCGGGAGAGGGTGACGCCGAGCGTGTGCACGCCGTACTCGCGCGCCGCGTGCCGGACCATCCCGCCCCAGCCACAGCCGACGTCGAGCAGGCGCTGGCCGGACTGGAGGTCGAGCTTGCGGGCCACCAGGTCGTACTTCTCGAACTGCGCCTCCTCCAGCGACGCGTCCTCGTGGGGGAAGACCGCGCACGTGTAGGTCATCGAGGGCCCGAGGACGTACTCGTAGAAGGTGTTGGAGACGTCGTAGTGGTGGTGGATCGCCTCGGCGTCGCGGCCCAGCGAGTGCCGGAGTCCCTCGATGGCCCGCCGCCGCCGCGACGGCGCCTCCTGGGGTGGCGGGGCGGTCGGGCGCAAGGGCGAGAGACCGAACGAGCGCAGCAGCGCCAGTGCCTCCGTGGGCGTCGGCCGCCGGAACGACAGCCGGCTCTGGATCAGGCGGAACGCGTCGTAGGGGTCGCCGGGGTGCACGCCGCGCAGGTCGAGGTCGCCGGCGACGTACGCGCGGCCGAAACCGAGGTCGCCCGGCGCGGTGAGGATGTAGCGGAGGCCTCGCTCGGTGGCCAGGTGGATCTCGTACGGCGAGTCCTCGGGGCCGGTCGCGCTGCCGTCATAGGCGGAGAACCGAAGGGGCAGCGGCTCCTTGAGCAGCCTCTCGAGCGCCCCGGCGATGGACAGCTTCGTCGTCGTCACGGTTGTCATTGCTTGCGAACCACCTTGTCGTAAAGGCTGAGCAGACGGTCGTCGGGGTCGTAGCGTCGTTTCACTCCGGCGAGATGCTCGCCGTCGTAGAGCCGGTCGAAGGTCTCCTGGTCGTAGAAGGCCTCGGAGTAGAGCGACTTGTGGCCGCCGAGCTCTTGGACCTTGGTCTCGATCGCGCGGTTGCGTGGGGCATCGGGTGCCTCCGGGCCGACGTGGACGGTGCCCCAGAAGCCGACGTTGACGTAGGTCGTCCCGGGGTGCAAGGGGTAGGTCGGCCACTGGACGCCGGTCGAGGTCCCAGGGGAGACCAGCGGGCACAGCCAGACCGGACGCATGCCGACCTCGGCGTCGAACCAGGTCAGGAACTCCTCGAGCCGCTCGACGGGCACCTCGACGTCCTGGATCACGTTCTCGCGCTGAGGGCGACCCTTGCGGCGGTCCACCCAGTCCATGAAGCCGGTGCGGGCGTTGAGCCCGATCAGCCGGTGGTAGACGTCCGAGCGCCGGTACCGCTTCGGCCACATCCGCCGGATCCGGGGGTTCTGGACACCGAAGGCGCCCGAGCACCAGAACCAGTCCGTGTCCCACCGCCACAGGTAGTCGTGCATCGTCAGCAGGTCAGTCTCGCGCTGCTGGATCGACCGGTAGAAGACCTGCTGGCCGGTGTAGTCGCTGGTCGGGCGCGGGTGCGGCGGTCGCTCGCCGCGCACCGCCGCCTCGCTGGTGGACTCGGTCGACACCCAGCGGGCCAAGGTGAGGTAGTACTCCCGCGGCTGGAAGGCGACACCGTCGAGGCCGTCGACCTGGAGCCCGTCGTAGTGCCTGGTGTCGACGATCTCGGCCACGGTCTTCGCCAGCAGTCCGGCATCGTCGAACCGGACATGGCGCAGCTCGACGCGGTCGGGGACCTGCTCGAGCCGGATCCGGAGCCGGGTGGCGTAACCGAGTGAGCCGTAGGAGTTGGGGAAGGTGTCGAACAGGTCGCTGTGCTCACCTTCGGGGCCGGGCCGCGTGGTCACCACCTCGCCTGCGCCGGTGAAGATGTCCATCTCGAGCACCGACTCGTGCGGGAGGCCGTTGCGGAAGCTGGTCGACTCGATGCCGAGTCCGCTGACCGCCCCACCCAGGGTGATGGTCTTGAGCTGGGGCACGACGTAGGGGACCAGCCCGTGCGGCAGCGTCGCGGCGACGAGCTCCTCGTAGGTACACATGCCTTGTACGTCGGCGGTCCGCTGCGCGACGTCCACCTCGATCACCTGGTCGAGCCCGCTCACATCGAGCCCCGCGGCGTGCGTGGCGGTCCTCGGCCGGAACAGGTTGGACGTCTTCTTGGCCAGCCGCACCGGTGCGCCCGCCGGGATCGCGTCGTAGGACGCCCGGAGTCGCTCCACCGCAGCCTCGTGGCGCGCCCAGGCGCTCCCCTGACTCACCCGACGCAGGTTACTACCGAGTGTTCTCGGCCGGGTTTCAGGTGGTCGTCGAGGACGCCACGGTCCCCCCAGGGTCGCCGACGTGCACGTGCACACCTTCGCCTCCGAAGTCGCGGAGCACTTCGAGATCGAGCGGTGAGACCTGACCTGTGTCACCGAGCACGACCGCCGCCTCGAGGCCACGGGAGCCTGAGGAGACCGCCATGGCGACACACACGCCGAGGGCGGAGACCTGGAGAGACGGCAGCCGGACGGTGGCGGCGGCGTACGTCCTGCCGTCCGAGTCGCGGATGGCGGCTCCCTCCGGCCCGCCGGTGCGCGAGCGGGTGGCCCGGGCCAGTGTGACGAGCTTCTGGTCCTCGGGGGACATCTCAGTCACGCACGGCCTCCTTGGCGGGTACGTCGTCGCGCACGCGCTCCTGCTCGGCGTCCACGCGGGAGATCCGGACGGTGCCGATCTTGTTGCGGCGCCCTGCGGTGTTCTCCGCGGTGAAACGCAGCCCATGGGCCACGACCTGGGAGCCGGGGATCGGCACCAGGCCGAGGTGCTTGGCCATCAGGCCGCCGACGGAGTCGACATCCTCCTCGTCGACGTCGTAGCCGAACAGCTCGTCCAGGTCGTCGATCGGGTAGCGGGACGAGACCCGGACCGAGCCGTCGTCGAGGGTCTCGGTCTCGATCTCGTTCTCGTCGTGCTCGTCGGTGATCTCGCCGACGATCTCCTCGAGCAGGTCCTCGATCGTCACCAGCCCCGCGGTGCCGCCGTACTCGTCGACCACGATCGCGATGTGCTGGCGCCGGGCCTGCATCTCGCTGAGCAGCGTGTTGCTCGGCTTGGACTCCGGGACCCAGTAGGCCTTCCGCATCACCGACTCGATGCGCTGGGTGAACTCCACGTCGGGTGCCTCGAAGTCGCGGCGCACGATGTCCTTGAGGTACGCGAAGCCGACGACGTGGTCGAGGTTGTCGTCGATCACCGGCAGCCGCGAGAACCCCGAGCGCAGGAACAGCGAGAGGGTCTGGCGCAGGTTCTTGTGCCGCTCCACGAACACGACGTCGTTGCGCGGCACCATCACCTCGCGCACCGTGGTGTCGCCGAGGTCGAAGACCGAGTGGATCATCTTCCGCTCGCCGGCCTCGATCAGCGCAGACGCCTCGGCGATGTCGACGAGCTCGCGCAGCTCGGTCTCGGTCGAGAAGGGTCCTTTGCGGAAGCCCTTGCCCGGTGTCAGTGCGTTGCCGAGCAGGATCATCAGCCGGGGCAGCGGCCCGAGCACCGAGGTGACGAAGCCCAGCGGCGCCGCCGACCAGAGGGCCACTCGCTCGTTGTGCTGCCGGCCCAGGGTGCGTGGTGCGACACCGATGGCGACGAACGAGACGACCAGCATCACGCCGATGGTGGTGATCGCGCTCGGCCACGCGGCGCCGTCGAAGGCCAGGGTGATCTCGCGGGCGACGATGACGATCGCAGAGATCTCGCAGAGCAGCCGCAGCATGATCGCGGTGTTCACGTAGGGAGCCGGGTCGGCCAGCATCGTGACCAACCGGGCCGCTCCGGACCGCCCCTCGGCCTGGAGCTCCTCGGCGCGGGCCCGGGAGAACGACGTCAGCGCCGCGTCCGAGGCGGAGAAGGCACCGGCCAGGGCCACCAGCGCTCCAGCCGCGACAACGGAGGCAAGGCCGCTCATCGAGATGCGGCGGAGGCCTGCCGCTGGTCCCTCCACTGGGCGAGCAGCCGGTCCTGGAGGCCGAACATCTCCTGGTGCTCCTCCGGCTCGGCGTGGTCGTAGCCGAGCAGGTGCAGGATGCCGTGCACGGTGAGCAGCTCGAGCTCGGCGTCGGTCGAGTGGCCGGCCGTGGCCGCCTGGCGCTCCGCGACTGCGGGGCAGAGCATCAGGTCGCCCAGGATCCCCTCCTCGGGCTCCTCGTTGACCAGGCCGGGGCGCAGCTCGTCCATGGGGAAGGCGAGCACGTCGGTCGGTCCGTCGCCGTCCATCCACTTCTGGTTGAGCCCGGCCATGGTGTCCTCGTCGACCGCCTTGATGCAGAGCTCGGCGAGCGGGTGCACCCGCATCCGGTGCAGCACGAAGCGACTCAGGTCGACCAGGTGCTTGGCCTCCATCGCACGGCCGGACTCGTTGAGTACCTCGATGCTCACGGACGGCCCGTTCGCGGTCCTTGCTGGTCGCCTCGGGCGTCGAACTCTTCGTAGGCCGCGACGATCTTGCCCACCAGACGGTGCCGGACCACGTCGTGGGCAGTGAGCCGGCAGAAGCTGATGTCCTCGACGTCGTCGAGGATCCCCTCCACCACCCGCAGCCCGGAGTGGGTCCCGCTGGGCAGGTCGACCTGGGTGACGTCGCCGGTGACCACGATCTTGGACCCGAAGCCCAGGCGGGTGAGGAACATCTTCATCTGCTCCGGCGTCGTGTTCTGCGCCTCGTCGAGCACGATGAAGGAGTCGTTGAGCGAGCGGCCGCGCAGGAAGGCCAGCGGCGCCACCTCGATCGTCCCCGCCGCGAGCAGCTTGGGGATCGACTCCGGGTCGACCATGTCGTGCAGCGCGTCGTACAGCGGTCGCAGGTAGGGGTCGATCTTCTCGTTCAGGGTCCCGGGCAGGAACCCGAGCCGTTCGCCGGCCTCCACCGCCGGTCGGCTGAGGATGATCCGGTTGACGGCCTTGGCCTGCAGCGCCTGGACCGCCTTGGCCATCGCCAGGTAGGTCTTGCCGGTGCCTGCCGGGCCGATGCCGAAAGTGACCGTGTGCCGGTCGATGGAGTCGACGTACCGCTTCTGGTTGAGCGTCTTGGGCCGGATCGAGCGACCGCGGTTGCTCAGGATGTTGAGGCTGAGCACGTCTGCGGGGCGCTCGGTGGTCTCGGCGCGCAGCATCGCGAGGACGCGCTCGACGGTCTCGCCGGTCACGCCCTGGCCGGTGCGGATGATCGCGACCAGCTCGTCGAGGAGCCGCTCGGCAAGCGCGATCTCGGGGGGCTCGCCGGAGATCGTGATCCGGTTGCCGCGGACGTGCACGTCGGCGTCGAAGGCCCGCTCGATGAGCGCGAGGTGCTCGTCTCCGGGGCCGAGCAGGCTGACCATGTTGATGCTGTTGGGGACCACGACGGTGTGCTTGGCCGTGGGCGCAGTCGTCACCACATCAGGAGTCGAGTCAGTCATCTGGGCCCGGGTCGGGCATACCTTTCGAGAGGCGCAGGAGCCCTCCCATGTTACGTGTTGCGACGGCGCGGTCCCAGCGAGTTGCGATGCTGGGTCGTAGGGTCGCCTCATGCCCCCGGTCGATCGCCTCGCCAATGATGGGCAGGGCGAGGAGGAGTACGGCGACGAGGACACGCCGCCCTCGTGGTTCCCGGGCGGCCATCTGCCCGCTGACGCCCGGCGGATGGGGCTGACCCATGACGTTCCGGACGGCGCGCTGCTCGACTTCGCGGGCAAGCTCGACGCCGCCAAGCCGCTGCACCGGTTCACCGCGTGGGCGCTGCTGGTGATCTTCGGGCTGCCTGTGCTCTTCGCGGTGATGAGGCTCTTCGACGCCCTGGCCAGCTGACGACCCGATTCGTCTGCGGTCTCGCTGCGGAATTGCGGAGGCGAAATGCAGACGAATCGGTGGCGACCGGGTCAGGCTTCGTCGAAGGCGACCTGGAGCATCCCGAGGCACATCTCGTCCGTGCTGCCCTCGGCCCACATCACGTAGCGGTCCTCGCGCTGGGTCTCGAACGCCGGCAGCCGGTCGCGCACCCACTGCTGGTGCTGGCAGGTGACCCGGACGGTGTCGCCGAGGTCGAGATGGACCGGGTCGACCGGCTTGGCGCCCTGGTTGTCGAAGTCCCAGACCGGGATCCGCAGCAGCGTCTTCTCGTCGGGGGTGTCGGGGTTGATCTGGATCGAGATCTTGCGGCCGAGCAGGTGCATGTGGCCGGCCGCGGCGAGCACCGTCATCCCGCGATTGACGCGCTGGGTGCAGGTCGTGGTCTCGGACGGCACGATCTCTGTCCCGCACAGGATGTGCAGCAGCGTGTTGGTGTTGCCCGACTCGCCGAACCTCTTCTTCACGTCCACCGCTGCAGCGTCGCGGTCGCAGAGCGGGCCGTCGCTGTGCTCGGGTCGGCAAGGCAGCTCGACCGGGGCGGGCAGAAGGAACGTGTGCAGGGGTGTCAGGTCGGTCTCCCCCGGCATCCAGCGGAGCTGCGTGGAGGACTGGTCGGGCGAGGCTCCCTTGAGCAGGTTGTAGTGGACCTGCATCACGATCCGCGAGCCGGCCGCCAGCTTCTTGCCGTAGCCGTCCTGGACCTTGGTCTCGTCGCCGCCGGGCGCCCAGGCGGCCAGCCAGTTGGCGTCGTCGAGGCTCTGGAACTCCCCGGAGAGCCCGGTCCCGCCGAAGCACGTCCAACCCTCGTCGGGGGTCGCTGCATCCTTCGTCTCGGCCTCGGCGACGTTCTCCGGCGAGACCTGGAACAGGATCACGTGGTGCACGACCCTCGGGTTGCCGGGGAGCACGTTGCTGCCCGTCAGCCACACGTCCTTGTCGAGCTGCGGGTCGAGCAGGAAGCAGCGGTAGTCGTCGGTGCCGCCACCGCTGGGCGACGACGGCGTGTACGTCGCCGGCATGGTGACCGTCAGCCGATCCTCGCCCTTGCGGAGCGGAACCTGCTTGCCCGGGGGTGTCGCGGCAAGCTGCTCGGCCTCGACCTCGGGAGGCTGCGGTCCCTTGAGCAGCGAGCCGGGGTCACCGGCGCGACGACCATCGTCGTCGTCGGAGCCCATGCAGCCCGCAGCGAACGGGATGACGAGCGCGGTTGCGCCCGCCAGCGCGAGGACCCGGGCGAGGTTGCGGTTCATCCAGGAGGCCAGTTCATCGAGCGCCCGGCGAGTAGGTGCAGGTGGGTGTGGAAGACGCTCTGCCCGGCCTCGGCGCCGGTGTTGAACACCAGTCGGTAGTCCTCGTGGCCCTCCGCCGTCGCGACTGCGGCCGCGGTGCTGACGAGCTCGGCCGTGGCAGCGGGGTCACCGGCGGCAAGCTCGGCCGCGGTGGCGTAGTGGTCGCGCGGCACGACGAGGACGTGCGTCGGGGCCTGCGCGTTGACGTCACGGAACGCGACGGTCCGCTCGGTGACGTGCACGACGTCGGCGTCGACGTCGCCGGCCACGATGCCGCAGAACAGGCAGCCCTCCACGACCACACTCCCTCCGTCTTTCATGGTCCCATACGTCAACCAACGCAGGGGCTGGAGCGTCAGACTGACGTGACAGCACCGACACTGGCCGCCGTGGAGGTGACCCTGGACGCGGACACCGCCGTCGAGCAGCTGTACGCCGCGCACTGGCGCCGGCTGGTGCGGCTGGCCGTGCTGCTGCTCCGCGACCAGGGCGCGGCCGAGGAGGTCGTCCAGGACGCATTCGTCGCGATGCACGGCCGCTGGCGGTCGCTGCGCGACCCGGACAAGGCGCTGGCCTACCTGCGCCAGACCGTGGTGAACCGGTCCCGGTCGGCGCTGCGGCACCGCGGCGTGGTCGAACGACACCTCGCCCGGCAGTCCGCCGCGGCGCTGGCCGATCCTGCCGACGCGCCGGCCCTCGCCGGCGACCGGCGTAGCGCCGTCCTCGATGCCCTCCGCGCGCTGCCCACCCGCCAGCGCGAGGTGCTCGCGCTGCGCTACTACCTCGAGCTCTCCGAGGCCGAGATCGCCGACACGCTCGGCATCAGCCGCGGCTCGGTCAAGGCGCACGCCTCGCGCGGCTCGGCCACGCTGCGTGCCCTGCTCACCGATCACCTGAGGGGCGACCTCTGATGGACGACCTGACCACCCTGTTCCACGACACCGTGGACGACCTTGAGCCGACCGACCGGCTCGCCGAGATCCGCCGGCGCACACAGACACGTCCGCGCTCGTACCGCTGGTACGCCGTCGGCGGTGTCAGCCTGGCCACCGCGGCCGCTGTCGCCGCGATCGCGGTGCTCGGCAACCAGGGCCCGCCGAAGGCCGACGACAACGGGCTGGTCACCAGCCCGAGCTCGGACCAGTCGGCCACGGCAGGCGAGAGCGCCTACCCCGTCTACTACCTGGGAGAGACGCCCGGCGGCACGCGCCTGTTCCGGGAGTTCCAGCAGGCACCGGGGTTCATGTGGACCGAGATTGCCATCCAGCTGCTCAGCCGGGCACCCGACGACCCGGACTACCGGACCCCCTGGCCGACCGGCGCGTTCGAGACCGCCAAGGTCGTCGGTGTTGGGGAGTCACGCATGATCGAGGTGACCCTCGCGGACGAGTCCCTGCACGATCGACCGGGAGGGATGTCCGAGACCGAGGCGGGGCTTGCGGTCCAGCAGGTGATCTACACGCTGCAGGCCGTAGTCGGCGATCGACTGCCGGTGCAGTTCCGTCTCAACGGCAACCCCATCGACCAGGTCCTTGGCGTCCCGACGAGCGAGCCGCTCGCCAACGCGCCCCAGCTCGACGTGCTGGCGCTGGTCAGTATCAGCAACCCCGCGGAGGGCCGCGAGGTCGTGGGCTCCTTCAGCGCCGACGGCGCCGCCAGCTCGTTCGAGGCGACTGTGCCCTGGGAGCTGCGTGACTCCGACGACAACGTCGTCCTCCAGGGGTCGGCACAGGCCGAGGGATGGATGGGGAGGCTCTTTCCGTGGCAGACCGGCCCGATCGACGTGTCCGACCTCTCGCCCGGGAGCTACACGTTCGTTGCCATGACCGACGACCCCTCGGGCGGCGCGGAGGGCGCGGGCCCGACGGTCGACACGCGGTCCATCACCATCCAGTAGGTCCCACCAGTCACACCCGTCCCAGCAGAGGATGGACCCCATGACCGCTCGCACTCGGACCCGACTCGCCGCCCTGTTCGCCACCTCAGTGGTGCTCCTGGCGGGATGCGGCGACGACGAGCCGCAGGCCGACGACCCCAACGAGGGCGACGCGCCGACGGCGACGTCCAGCGCGCCCAGCGGGGACCCGAACTCGTCGGTCAGCACCAACCCGTCAATGACGAGCGACCCGTCGCAACGGGTCACGCTCCCCGTCTACTTCGTCGGCACGACCCCACACGGCAAGCGGCTGTACAGGGAGTTCCGCAGTCTCGAGGCCGACAACCCGACCGACGAGGCTCTGGCGCTGCTCACCGCTGGCGACACCCTCGACCCGGACTACGGCACGCTGCTGCCCGAGGGCGGGCTCCGGCTGGAGAGTGCCGGACCCGACAAGATCGTGGTCTCCCTGCCCGAGGATGAGTGGGCACAGCGTCCGGACTCGATGTCGACCAAGGACGCCAAGCTCGCCATCCAGCAGGTCGTCTACACGGTGCAAGGCATCGTCCAGGACCGGCTTCCTGTGCATTTCGCACTCGATGGCGAGAGCTCGCCCGTCCTCGGCCTCCACGCAACCTCTGGCTTCAAGGCCGCACCCGAGAACAACGTGCTCGCGTTCGTCAACGTGACCGCTCCAGAGGAGGGTCAGGCCGTGAGCGGCACCTTCACCGCCAGCGGCGTCGCGAACTCCTTCGAGGCCACGGTTCCGTGGGAGGTCCTCGACCATCACGGCAAGCAGGTCCTCAAGGGTTTCGCGACCGCCGAGGGTTGGGGTGACGGCCTGTACCCATGGGAGTCGGAGGTGGACCTGAGCGGCCTGGCGCCGGACACCTACACCTTCGTGGCGCGCACCGACGACCCGTCGGACGGCGAAGGCCCCGGACCCACCGAGGACACCAAGACCATCACTGTCCAATGATGGTCGCGTGAGGCTCTCGCCCCGTCGGCTCAACCGCACTCTCCTGCACCGGCAACACCTGCTCGAGCGGACCGACGCGTCTCCGCACGAGATGGTGCGGCACCTGGTCGGGCTGCAGGCGCAGGAGAACCTGCCGCCCTACCTCTCCCTGGCCGCTCGGCTCACCGCGTTCGACCCCCACACCATCACGGCCGCGCTCGAGGACCGCTCGATGGTGCGGTTCCTCACGATGCGCGGCACCGTCCACCTGCTCGTCGCCGACGACGCCTTGATGCTGCGGCGGTGGACCGCACCGGTGCACGCGCGGGAGATCACCATCAGCCAGAACGTCGGCAACGCGCGTGACGTTGACCGCGACTCGTTCCGCACCGCCCTCTCAGAGCTGCTCGCGGACGGCCCGCGACCCCAGAAGGCGCTCGGTGTGGCGCTGGCCGAGCGGTTCCCGGGCGTCCCCGCGACCCAGCTCGGTCAGCTGGCCCGGTCGGCGGCGCCGCTGGTGCAGGTCCCACCGCGCGGGACGTGGCGGGGCAGCGGCGGGGTGGTCTACCAGTACGTCGACCGCTGGCTCGGCCGGTCGGAGGTCGACCCCGATGTCGAGGAGATCGTGCGCCGCTACCTCGCGGCGTTCGGACCGGCGACCGCCGCGGACGTGACCGCCTGGTCGGGTGTGACCCGGCTCGCGCCAGTCGTGAAGGCGATGGACGACCTCGTGGTCCACGAGGACGAGCAGGGCAAGCCGCTGTACGACGTCCCCGATGGGGAGCTGGCCGACGAGGACGCACCGGCGCCGGTGCGGCTGCTCGGCTGCTACGACAACGTCTGGCTCTCCCACGCCAAACGCGACCGCGTCACCGACCCCGACAAGCGCAACGCGTGGATGGGCGTCAACGGCGGGGTGGCTCACACGGTCTTTGCCGACGGCATGATGGCCGGGCTGTGGCGGCCGACCGACGGCCGGGTCGAGATCGTCTCCACCCTCCGCAAGCTGACCAGGCAGGAGCAGTCCGAGCTCGACGACGAGATCGCGCGGGTCGAGGAGATGCTTGGCAGCTAGACCCGATGCGGTGCTCCGCGCAGAGCCGCGGGGCTGCACGCGTAGCGCACGAACTCCCGCAGCTCGGCCAGCAGCTTCGCGTCGTCCATGCGGGCATCGCGCACCCCGGCGGGCGCTGCCGCGTCGAACTCTGCCGCCAGGCTCCGGAATATCTCGTAGGCCTCGTTCGTGCACAGGAAGGCGGTCATGTCGCGCTCGCCCTGGAGCACTCCGTCAGGACTCGAGTTGATGGTCCGCTTCGTCGTCCAGTAGTCGACGTACGCCTCATTGAGGGCGCGATAGGACGCAATGCCGAACGCGCTGGCGGGCATGGTGGCCGGCGCCCGGAGGGCGTTGGGACTCAGCGCCCTCATCACGACGTCGGCGAAGTACATGCCTGGGTCGGCCTGGAGGAAGACCGCTTGCTTCACCCTGGCCAGCGTCATGATGCCCGCGCACTGCGCGCACGGCTGCAGGGTGGTGTAGATCGTGACGTTGTCCAGCTTGATCCGGATGACATCGAACTTGTCGTCGGAGACCTCGTCCCAGGTCTGATAGACGCTTGCCAGCTGGTAGAGCCGGCGCACCAGCCTCGACTCCGCGTGCTCGGCCGATGATCGGAACAGGTCGTTGTGGTTCATCTCGAAGTCGATGACCCGGCCCAGGTCGTCGACGGCCAGGGCGGCGATGTTGTGTCCCAGGTAGGTCTGCTTCGGGCGGATGTCCGGGATGCCGTGGTAGTCGCCGACCAGCCCGTACTTGTACGGGTTCCACCAGTGCACGGCGATCCGCGCCAGCGCTGACATGTACAACCGGACCTGGGCGTCGCTGGGCCGCACGGCAGGCAGCTCGACGGTCTCGGCGATGGGCCTCACGTGCTCCCACATGCCCCGAGTCATCCGGTTGTAGAGGATGTCCTTGGGGTCGGCGGGATCGGCGGGTTCGGGTTGATCAGCAGGATCCGGCAGTCCCTCCAGCAGCAGGGCGACGTAGTCGGAACCCATGGTGCTCCCCCCTTTGACGGCCTGCAGGATAGCGGCATGACTGGGTACCCACGCCTGCTGCACACAGCGATCGACACCACCGACTGCCGCGGCCTCGCCGAGTTCTACCGGGAGCTGCTCGGGCTGCGGTACCGGCCGGGCGACGAGCCACCGACGGACGGCAGCGTGGACGACGCAGACTGGCTGGTGCTCATGGACGGCGACGGCCGACGCCAGCTGGCCTTCCAGCAGGTCGATCGGCTCGAGCCGACCACGTGGCCGGAGCACGACGTTCCCATGCAGCTGCACTGCGACTTCACCGTGTCGGACCGTGAGGAGCTGGAGGGGCACCGCGCCCGGGCCGAGTCTCTCGGCGCACGGGTCCTGCTCGACCGTACGGCGGACGAAGGCGAACCGCTCTACGTGCTGGCCGACCCGTCCGGCCACCCGTTCTGCATCTTCGTGGCCTGAACGACCTATCCCCAGCGGTCGGTTCTCGACAGCAGCGCCGCGACGGCGGCGATCCCGGCAGTCGAGGTCCGCAGCACCTCGGCCCCGAGCCGGACGGTGCGCGCCCCGGCCGCGGCGAAGGCGGCGAGCTCGTCGGGGGCCAGCCCGCCCTCGGGCCCGACCACGAGGATGACCGTCCCCACGGACGGGACGTCGACCGCGGCGAGCGGCTCGGATGCCTCCTCGTGCAGCACCAGCGCGAGCGACGCACCGGCCAGCAGCTCGACGACCTCGGCGGTCGACGCAAGCTCGCAGACCTCCGGGAACCACGCTCTACGGGCCTGCTTGGCGGCCTCACGGGCGGTGCCGCGCCATCGGGCCAGGGACTTCGCGGCCCGCTCCCCGCGCCAGACCGCCACCGAGCGGACGGCCGCCCAGGGCACGATGCGGGCCACTCCGATCTCGGTCAACATCTCCACGGCCAGCTCGCCGCGGTCACCCTTCGGCAGCGCCTGCACCACGACCACGGTGGGCTCCGGCCGTGGCTCCGACCGGATCGACCGCACCTGGGCCACCAGTCGCTGCTTGCCGGTCTCGGTGACCTCGGACTCGGCGACGACCCCGCGACCGTCGGTGAGCAGGACCGGCTCGCCGACTGCGAGGCGACGGACCACGACCGCGTGGTGCGCCTCGGCACCCTCGAGGGTCAATGCTGCGCCCACCTCCACCCCGGCCAGGGACGGCACCAGGTGGACGTGGAGGGACATCAGTGTGTGTTGAACGCGTCGCGGAGCCGTCCGAACGCGCCCTTGCGACCAGGACGCAACCGGGCGTCGGGCTGCTCCTCGCCACGGATGGCGGACAGCTCGCGCAGCAGCTCCTCCTGCCGCGGATCGAGCCTGGTCGGCGTCTCGACGGCGATGGTGACGATCAGGTCGCCCCGGCCGCCCCGCAACCCGGGCACCCCGCGACCGCGCAGCACCTGCTCGGTGCCGGACTGGGTGCCGGGGCGTACGTCGAGCTCGAAGCTGGTCTCGAGGTCGGTCGAGGCGCCCTCCGCCGGGACCACGTCGGCCTCGAGGGTGGGGAGGTCGACGACAGTGCCGAGCGCCGCCGCCGTCATCGGAATGGTGACCGCGCAGTGCAGGTCATTGCCGTGCCGGGTGAACGTCTCGTGGCCGGCCACGTGGATCTCGACGTACAGGTCTCCGGCCGGTCCACCGCCGGGTCCGACCTCGCCCTCGTCGGCGAGCTGCACCCGGGTGCCGGTGTCGACGCCGGCCGGGATCTTGACCGTCAGGGTTCGCCTCGAGCGCACCCGGCCGTCGCCGGAGCACTCCCGGCACGGGTCCGGGATGATCGTGCCGAAGCCGCGGCAGGCCGCGCAGGGCCGCAGGGTGCGGATCTCGCCGAGGAACGAGCGCTGGACATGCGCGACCTCGCCGGCACCCCGGCAGGTCTCGCACGTCTGCGGGTGGCTGCCCGGGGCAGCCCCCTCGCCGTGGCAGGTGGAGCAGACGACGGCGGTGTCGACCTTGAGCTCGCGGGTCACGCCGAACGCCGCCTCGGCGAGCTCGATCTCGAGCCGGATCAGCGCGTCCTGGCCCCGACGTACGCGTGGCCGAGGACCCCGGGTCTGTCCTGGGGCCTGGCCGCCGAAGAAGGCGTCCATGATGTCGGTGAAGGAGAACCCGGCACCCTGTCCGTAGCCGCCGCCCATGCCGCCGAACGGGTCGCCGCCGCGGTCGTAGGCGGCGCGCTTCTGGGGGTCGGACAGGACCTCGTAGGCGCGCGAGACCTCCTTGAACCGCTCCTGCGTCTCCGGGTCGGGGTTGACGTCCGGGTGCAGCTGGCGGGCAAGGCGGCGGTAGGCCTTCTTGATGGTCTCGGCGTCCGCGTCGCGGCTCACGCCGAGAAGGCCGTACAGGTCCTGGCTCATGATTCCTTGTCAGCTCGGGGGTCAGTTGTGGAGGTGGCCTGTTCAGGCCTCGTCGAGGATCCGGGAGACGTAGCGCGCGACGGCCCGCACCGCGGCCATCGTCCCGGGGTAGTCCATGCGGGTCGGGCCGACGATGCCCAGGGTGGCCACTGCCTCGTCGTGCGGGCCGTAGCCGGTCGTGACGACGCTGGTGGACGAGAGCTCCTCGTAGGGACCCTCTGCGCCGATCCGCACCATCACCGCACCACCGGTGGTCGCCTCACCGAGCAGCTTCAACAGCACGACGTGCTCCTCGAGAGCCTCGAGGAGCGGGCGTACGGCGGAGTCGAAGCTGTCGCCGTACCGCGCCAGGTTCGCCGCACCACCCACGGCGATCCGCTCGTCGGAGCGGTGGTCGACCATGGCGTCGACCAGGGCCTCGACCACCGCATGGATCGCGGCGCCGTCCGCCACGGGCACGCAGGCGCGGAGCGCGGTCACCGCGTCGGCGATCACCTCACCGGCGGCAGAGTTGTTGAGCCGGTGCCGCAGCTCGGACATGCTCACGTCGGTCAGCTCCGCGCCGAGCTCGACCACCCGCTGCTCGACCCGGCCGGTGCTGAGGATCAGCACCACGAGGACCCGGTTCGGAGCCAGGGCCACCAGCTCGATGTGGCGCACCGTCGAGCGCGAGAGGGTCGGGTACTGCACCATCGCGACCTGGTGGGTCAGCTGGGAGAGCACCCGCACCGAGCGGGTCACCACGTCGTCGAGGTCGACGGCGCCGTCGAGGAAGCTCGAGATCGCCCGCTTCTCGGCGGTGCTCATCGGCTTGACCGTGGTCAGCCGGTCGACGAACAGCCGGTAGCCCTTGTCCGTCGGCACCCGGCCGGCGCTGGTGTGCGGCTGGGTGATGTACCCCTCGTCCTCGAGGGCCGCCATGTCGTTGCGCACCGTGGCCGGTGAGACCCCGAGTCCGTGGCGCTCGACGAGCGCCCTGGACCCGACCGGCTCCTCGGTGGCGACGTAGTCCTCCACGATGGCGCGCAGCACGGCGAGCCGCCGTTCCTCCTGCATGCGACCCCCTCGCGTCGGTCTCGTGCTGGTCTGGCACTCGTGGTTCCGGAGTGCCAATGCTACTCGGCGGGGGAACGTCCGCACGCGTCTGCTTACGCTGGGCGCGTGCCGTTCGCCGAGGTCGCCCATGACATCTGGGTGGCGCGCTACGCGTGGTTCGACGTCAACGTCTCGATCGTCCGCGGCTCCGAGGGGCTGCTCGTGGTCGACACCCACGCGTCGGCGATGGCGGCGCGCGAGGTGATCGAGGACGTCCGGGCACTGGGTGCCGGCGAGGTCGTCGCGGTCGTCAACACCCATGAGCACTTCGACCACACCTTCGGCAACGACGCCTTCCGAACGGCGTACGGCGGGATCCCGGTGCACGCCCACGAGGTGGCGGCCGAGCGGACCGTGGCCGCCGGCGAGCGCATCAAGGCACGGTACGACGAGCCCGACAACATCGACGACCCACACCGCGACGAGGTGCAGGCCACCGAGGTCGTGGCCGCGGACACGGTCTTCTCCTCCGCGGTGGCGCTCGAGCTCGGCGATCGACAGGTCGAGCTGGTGCACCCGGGCCGAGGGCACACTGGCGGAGACCTCGTGGTCCGGGTGCCCGACGCCGACGTGGTGCTGGCCGGAGACCTGGTCGAGGAGTCGACGCTGCGCAACGGGGTGCCCGGGTTCGGCGCCGACTGCTACCCGATGGAATGGCCGCTCACCCTCGACGTGGTCCTCGGGCTGTCCACTGCCACGACCGTGGTGGTTCCCGGGCACGGCGCGCCGGTCGGCAGGGAGTTCGTCGAGGACCAGCGCAACACGATCGGCGTCGTCGCCGAGACGATCCGCGATCTGGCCACGCGAGGCGTACCGGTCGACGAGGCGCTGGCGTCCGCCGAGTGGCCCTACCCGCGCGACGAGCTCGCGCACGCCGTACGCCGCGGCTTCGAGCACCTGCCGCGCAGCCAGAAGCGGCTCCCGCTGGTGTGAGCCGCCCGACCGGGTACCTCCGGGCATGACGAACTCCAGCGACGAGCACGAGGGCCACGGCATCGACGACGACCAGCTGCCCGACGACCTGCGCCCCGACGAGGACAACCCGCTGGCCGAGGGGCTCGACGACGCGGAGACCGCCGGAGACCTGGCGCCCGGGGAGCTGCTCGAGGAGGGCAAGACGCCCGACGGCCAGGACGACGACTCCGACGAGGGGGAGGGTGACGACTGACACCTCGGCGTGTGCTGCGGGCATGTGTCGGTAGCGACTCCTAGCGTGATCGGCATGGCTGACCGCTACGGGACCGACGTGCTGGCCACCGACTGGGACGTCCCCAAGCGCGGTCGAGCCGTCGAGGCCACCGCCGAGCTCGGGACGGTGGTCGAGGAGGTCCTGAGTGATTTTTGCGGCGAGATCGTGGCGGTCGACCGCGACCTCGACACGCTCACCCTCGAGGATCGGCGCGGCCGCCGCCGGTCCTTCCCGCTCGGGCCCGGATTCCTGCTCGACGGCCGGCCGGTGATCCTCCGCGCACCCGCGCGCGCGGTGGCGCCCGCCCGGGCGACTCGGACCGCGTCCGGATCGCGCGCCGTCCATGACGCGCAGCCCCGCGTCGCCCGGGCCAGCCGGATCTACGTCGAGGGCCGCCACGACGCGGAGCTGGTCGAGCGGGTCTGGGGCGACGACCTGCGCATCGAGGCTGTCGTCGTCGAATACCTCGGTGGCGTCGACGACCTCGCCGGCCACCTCCGCGAGTTCCGGCCCGGGCCCGACCGCCGGGTCGGGGTGCTGGTCGACCACCTGGTCGCCGGGTCCAAGGAGAGCCGGATCGCTGACGAGGTCAGGAGGTCACCGCTGGGCGACCACGTGCTCGTGGTCGGACACCCGTTCGTGGACGTCTGGCAGGCGGTGAAGCCCGACCGGATCGGGCTGGCCGCGTGGCCGGAGATCCCCCGCTCGGTCGAGTGGAAGAAGGGCGTCTGCGCCGCCCTCGGCTGGCCCCACGACAGCCAGGCCGACGTCGCCCGCGCGTGGCAGCACATCCTCGCCCGGGTGCACTCCTACGACGACCTCGAGCCCGCCCTGCTCGGGCGCGTGGAGGAGCTCATCGACTTCGTGACTGGCTAGCTTCGCAGCATGTAGCCGTTGGCGTCCTTGCTGTCCGTGGCCAGCATGATGATGCCGTCGATGATCGACCACAGGCTGCCGATGCCGCAGGTGAGCACGGTGACGACGAGCTGGAGGACGCCGATCTTGTTGTCGCCGATGTAGAACCGGCCGATCCCGAACGGCAGGAAGATCTGCAGCAGACCGGCGACGATCTTCGACTTGTCCGAGAACGGGA
This sequence comes from uncultured Actinomycetota bacterium, assembly GCA_963817125.1. Classification (GTDB taxonomy): domain Bacteria; phylum Actinomycetota; class Actinomycetes; order Propionibacteriales; family Nocardioidaceae; genus Nocardioides. Next base: position 34,181 of record CAWFNB010000002.1, on the reverse strand, counting down.
TGCCGGTCAGGGGGTGCAGCCCGTACGGCGCGGCCGCGCTGACGCCGTACGCGCCGATCGGAAAGCCGGGCTGCTGGTACCCGGCGTAGCCGGGGGTCGGCGCTGGTGGGGGCGGCGGGGGGACGGCGCCGGGGTCCTGCGCGCCGTAGGGCTGCGTCGGATCGGGGTTCTCGGGACCTGTGGTCATGACGCCACCTTAGAACCCGAACCGGGCGCTTCGCCGCGGCCTCAGGGTGACTTCAGGGCAAGGTCAGGGCAGGACTTCCCTGACGACGGTATCGGCCAGCAACCGGCCGCGCTGGGTGAGCACCAGCCGGTCGCGCTCGACCACGACCAGGCCACGTCCGACCTGGTCGCCTACCGAGGCGCGGCCGGCCTCGTCGAGGATGTCGAGCGGCAGCCCGTCGCGCAGCCGCAGCTCGAGCAGCACCCGTTCGACCCGGCGCGACTCGGCGTCGAGCAGCTCCCGGCCGTGCGCCGGGCTGAGGCCCGCGGAGATCCGCTCGGCGTACGCCGCCGGGTGCCGGACGTTCCACCACCGCACCCCACCCACGTGCGAGTGCGCACCCGGTCCGACGCCCCACCAGTCGGCCCCGGTCCAGTACCCGAGGTTGTGCCGGCACCGGGCGGCCTCGTCGCGCGCCCAGTTGGAGACCTCGTACCAGCTCAACCCCGCTCCCCCGATCCGCTGGTCGGCCACGGCGTACTTGTCGGCCAGGTCGTCCTCGTCGGGCATCGGCAGCTCGCCGCGCCGGACCCGCCGAGCCAGGGCGGTCCCGTCCTCCACGATGAGCGAGTACGCCGACACGTGGTCGGGGTCGCACGCCAGAGCCGCGTCGAGCGAGGCCTCCCAGTCGGCCGGCGTCTCCCCCGGCGTCCCGTAGATCAGGTCCAGGCTGACCTGCTCGAAGCCGGCCGCCCGAGCCCAGGCCACGACGTCGGGGACCCGGGCCGGGTCGTGGGTGCGGTCGAGGACCCGCAGCACGTGGTCGACGCTGGACTGCATGCCGAAGGAGATCCGGGTGAAGCCGGCCTCGCGCAGCGACACCAGGTCAGCCTTCGTGACGCTGTCCGGGTTGGCCTCGGTCGTGATCTCGGCGCGCGGCGCCAGCCCCAGCTCGGCGTCGATCGCGGTCAGCAAGGACCCGAGATCGGCAGGGCTCAGCAGCGTCGGCGTCCCACCTCCGAGGAAGACGGTCTCGACCGGCACGTCCCGGTCGCCCAGGACCCGACCCGCCAGCCGGACCTCCTCGACCGCCGCCGCGGCGTACGTCGTCCGAGAAGCGCCTGGCACGCCGGTCGCCGTGCCGAGGTCGGCCACCGTGTAGGTGTTGAAGTCGCAGTAGCCGCAACGCACCGTGCAGAACGGCACGTGCACGTAGACGCCGAACGGCCGCTCCCCCACGCCGTCGAGCGCCCCCTCCGGCAGGCTGCCGTCGGCCGGTGCCGGTTCTCCTTCGGGCAGGACGGACGGCACCCGTCCAGTATCGGCACACCTGGGGGGCCATTGCGCACTGCCGCGGATTGCGGGATAACAAGGCATTCTTGACATCGGGAGTCGCCATGGCAGAGGACGCTGCGACCGGACTGAGCTGGGAGCGCACCTCGGGCACCCCCGAAGGGACCGGCATCAGCCTGTCCGGCGGCGGACTGCGCGCGGCTTCGTTCTCGCTCGGCGTCCTGCAAGTGCTGCAGGAGCGCCGGGAGCTCACGTGGGGGCCGCGGGCCGCTCGGTTCCTGTCGGCGGTCTCAGGAGGCTCGTACACGGCCGCGGCGCTCGTGGCCAACGCCAAGGCTGTGAACAGCGTCCCGACGACTCCCGGTGCCGAGCCCTTGCCGCCGCTCGCCCTGGACACACCTGAAGAGCAGTTCATCCTGACCCACGGCCGTTACCTGGTGACTCAGCCACTCCGCGCTGCGGCCACGGCGCTCTGGCTCGGTTCGCTCAACTTTGCCTCTTTCCTGGTGCTCCTGCTTTGGATCGGCGTCGCGCTGAGCGACTTCGCGGTGGTTCTCCACCATGCTCCTGATCTGCACGTACCTACTGCCGTCGCGACCGCACCCCTGCTCCTGCTCCTGGCGGGACTGTTCGTCGCGTTGCTTGTCCTGCTGTCCTCGCAGTTCACGGATTCACCGTGGAGGAGGGCCGTCCTCGCCACCGGCGGCATCGCTGGCCTCTGGGCCACGCTTGAGCCTGGGCTCTACCGCCTGGTCGCAAGCGGCTTCTTCGACGCAGGCGGCCCGTGGTGGGGGTTGTTCTGGTCGGGGCTGGCACTGATGGCACTCAGCGCGCTGGTGACCCAGGGGCTGCGCATGCTCGACGTCACCGGCTGGCTCGCCGTACCCCCGTCAGGGTTGGCTGTGCTCAGCGTGCGCGCGACTGGGCTCGTGCTGACCCTGAAGGTGACGTGCTGGTACATGCCGCAACTGGACACGGCGTGGCGTGAGGACCGTATCGGCCAAGCATTTTTCCTCTTCGTCGCTACATTGCTCGGTGGGTACGTATTCGGCTTCATGCCGAGCGCCTCGCTGCACCGCGAATACCGCGAACGGATCCGGACCTGCTTCGGCGTGACGCGCAGTCCCGAGGGCGCAGACGTCGTGACCGACGGGAAGGATCCGCAGCTGTCGTCGTTGAGCTCGGATGCGACGACGGCTCCAACCCTCCTGATATCGGCCACCCTCAACGCCAAGGTGCGACGACCAGGGAAACGAGCACGCATGGGCTTCGACGCGTTCGTGTTCGGACCGGAGTCGTCAGGCGTTCCAGGCAGCAACTACTACTTCGACACCAAGCAGCTCGAGCTGGGAACCGTGCCCCGTGGCCTGAGCGGGGGGCAGGAGCCGCTTGTCACGTTGTTCACCGCGGTGGCCGCCACAGGGGCAGCTGCCTCTCCGGCCATGGGACGGATGACCTTGCCGAGCGCACGTCCGATCCTGACCCTGCTCAACATCAGGTTGGGTCGCTGGCTGCCCAACCCGACGAGCTCTCGCGCGCGGTCGAAGGTCGCCTCGCGCCGGACGCCTGGCAGGTATGCCCCTTCGGGAGGCTTCGGACGCAACTACAACGAGCTCATCCCCGAACTGCTGGGCATCTCCAGCCCGCAGGCCTACGTCAGCGACGGGGGCCACTACGACAACCTCGGCCTGCTGACCCTGCTGCGCGCCCGATGTGCCGAGATCTGGTGCGTCGACTCCAGCCCGGACAAGAAGGGGGCCTGCGCAGAGATCAGTCGCGTGCTCAAGATCGCCGAGTCCGAGCTGAGATGCACCAGCACCATCGACCTTTCTGCGTTCAAGCGAGGCCCGGATGGGTGCTACAGCGCCACGGCGGTCACCGGTGTCGTCCACTACGACGACGGATCGACCTGCGAGCTCACGATCATCAAGCTCGGCCTGACCGCGGACTCAGACCAGCCGCTGCATGCGTATCGCCACCAGCACCACCGGTTCCCTCACCATGCGACTGGTTGGCAGTGGTACCCCGAGCACCGCATGAAGGCCTATCGCGACCTGGGGCGGGACTCCACGGCCAAGGCGCTGGGCGTGTCATACCGGGACGTTGAGACTGAGGGTGAAGCCCTTGTCGACCGAGCCGGTGACGGTCGCCAGCTGGAGTGAGTAGCCGTCGCTGAAGACCATGTCGCTGTCGAGGCTGACCTCGTCGAGGCTGTCGACGCTGGCGTCGTACCCGTCGGCCGCGCCGTACACCTGCCGGCAGGCATCCTCGGGAATCGCCAGCTGGGAGGTCCGCAGCTTGTTGGTGTAGCTGGTCGCCGAGTCCAGCGACTGGTAGACCTCGAAGTGCATGTGCGGCCAGCGGCCGTCGTAGCAGCCGGGGAAGACCGTGGTGAACTGCACGGCGCCGTCGCCGTCGGACTCCTGGACTCCGCGCAGGAAGTTCTCGTCCGCGACGTTCTCCGAGTAGAGCGAGTAGTCACCTTCGCGGGTGCAGTGCCACAGGTAGACAGCGGCGCCACTGAGCGCGGTCACGTCGGCGCCGTTGAGGTCGTAGACCTTGAGGTTGACCGTGACCGGCACGCCCTCGGCCACCCCCGAGGCCGAGCCGAACGACGTGGTGAGGTCGCTGCGGACGATCCCGCTCTCGCTGAGCACGTTGACTCCGTTGGACCCGTCCCCCGGAAAGGGACCGGCGGTCTCCTCGGGGATCTCACCGGCGGCCACGTCGACGCCGGTGTCACCGTCTGTGCCGCCCCCGCTCGGGGGCGAGCCCGGCCGGCCCGGCCCCGAGGCGGACTCCGACGTCGACTCCGATGCGCTCGAGCTCAGCGTGGTCTCGTCGTCGGTGCCACAGGCCACCAGCGCCGCGACCCCCATCCCGCCCATCAGCCCGAACAGCCCTCGGCGCCCCCAGGCGCGGCGTTCCTGCTCGACGATCTGGGGCAGGTCGTGGGAGAGGCCGAGGTCGTGGTCCTCCAGCTCCTCGCGGGCGTGAGTGTGGTCGCTCATGCCACCAGTCTGGTCAGCATTCCTGTGCGCTCGCTGTGAGCGCGGCGTGCGTCCGGTCGGAGTCCCCGGACAACCGGGGACTCCTGCGCGGCGACGCGGATCAGGCGGAGTAGAACGCCTCGATCCGCGCCTTGTTGTTCTCCTCGACGACGTTGCGCTTGACCTTCATCGACGGGGTGAGCTCACCGGACTCGACCGACAGGTCGTGGTCGAGCACCTCCCACTTCTTGATGGTCTCCCAGCGGTTCAGCTTCTCGTTGAGCTGGTCCACGAAGCCGCCGACCATCGTCTGGACCTCCGGGGATGAGACGATCTCGGAGTAGGACTTGCCCTCCATGCCGTTCTCGGCGGCCCAGCCCGCCATGGCGTCGGGGTCGAGGGTGATCAGCGCGACGACGAAGTTCTTCTCGTCGCCGAAGACCACGAACTGGCTCGCGTAGGGGCACAGCGCCTTGAACTTCGACTCGATGGACGACGGGGCGATGTACTTGCCGCCCGAGGTCTTGAACAGGTCCTTGATGCGGCCGGTGATGGTGAGGAAGCCGTCGGCGTCGATCGAGCCCTTGTCGCCGGTGCGGAGCCACCCGTCCTCGGTGAGCGTCTTGGCGGTCTCCTCGGGATTGTTGTGGTAGCCGTCCATGACGTGCGGGCCTTTGATCATCACCTCGTCGCCCTCGCCGAGCTTGATCTCGCTGCCCGGGATGGCGGGGCCGACCGTGCCCATCTTGTAGTCGTCGGGGTGGTTGACCGTGGCGCCGGCGGCGTTCTCGGTCATTCCGTAGCCCTCGAGGATCAAGATCCCCGCGGCGTTGAACCACTCCGCGATCTCCTGGTTGAGCGCGGCCGCACCGGAGATGAAGAACCGGACCCGGCCACCGAACCGTTCGCGGATCTTGCTGAAGACGAGCTTGTCGAACAAGCCGTGCTGGACCTTGAGCCCCAGCGGGACCGACTTGCCCTCGCGCTTCAGCTTCTCGACTGCCAGCCCGACCTTGAAGGCCTGGTTGAAGATCTTCTCCTTGGCGCCGCCCTCGGCCTGCTGCATGGTGATGATCCGGCCGTGCGCCTTCTCGAAGATGCGCGGCGCGGCTCCCATGAAGGTCGGCTTGACGACGCCGAGGTTGTCGACGATCTTCTCCACCCGGCCATCGATCGCCGTGGCGAAGCCGCAGGCGAGCTGGGCGGAGAGCAGCACCTTGCCGAACGAGTGCGCCATCGGCAGCCACAGGAACTGCAGGTCCCGCTCGTCGAGGATGTCCTGGACCGCGATGGCCGCGCCCTCGTAGACCCAGGAGCGGTGCGTGAGCCGCACGCCCTTGGGGCGACCGGTGGTGCCGGAGGTGTAGATCAGGGTGGCCAGCTGCTCGGGCTTGATCGCCGCCACCGTCGTCGTGATCGCGTCCGGGTGCTCGACGAGGTACTTCTCCCCGAGGTCGGCCAGCGCGTCGAGGGTGATGATCCAGTCCCCGTCAGCGGTGCCCTCGAAGGTGACGACCTTGCTGACCGACGGGATCTCGCTGCGCCGTTCGTTCAGCTTCGCGATCTGCTCGTCGTTCTCGGCGAAGACCACCCGGCACTCGGAGTCGCTGATGATGTACGCCGTGTCCTCGGTGTTGGTCGAGGGGTAGACCGTCGTCGTCGCGCCGCCGGCGCACATGACCGCAAGGTCGGCGAGGATCCACTCGTAGCGGGTCGATGACGCGATCCCCACCCGTTGCTCGGGCTCGACGCCGAGCGACAGCAGGCCCGCGGCGAGGTTGCCGACCCGGGCGCCGGCCTGCTGCCAGGTGACGGACTCCCAGGTGTCACCCACCGGGTAGCGGTAGGCCTCGAGGGCCGAGGACTTGGCCACCCGGTCGAGGAAGAGCTGGGCGAAGTTGGGGGTGAGGTGGTCGACGAAGCTTGGGTCGACATTGCGCGGCATTGCTTCTCCTGCTGGCCATCCGAGACCGGTCGGGGCGGTTGTGCGAAGTAACCTAGTTCACATGGTCACCGGACGGTAGGAACGGCCTCTATCCGGCGCCGAACCTTCGCGGCCAACCCCTCCACTTCCAGCAGTCGCGGCAGCAGCCCAGGCTCGAAGTGCAACGCCCGGAACATCATCGAGACGGTCACCCCGTGCCCGGGCTGGTGCACCACCTCCACCGGGTCACCGGCCGCCAGGACGCCGGGGGCGCGCACCCGCAGGTAGGCCCCGGGCCGGGACCGCTCGGCGAAACGGCGTACCCAGGCGGTGTTGTCGTGGCCGCCGCGGCCCATCCAGGTCTTGAAGTCGTTGCACGGCGTTCGCACCGACGCCACCTCGAGCAGCACAGAGCCGATCCGCCACCGCTCACCGACCTCGGCCTCGTCCACGTCGATCCCGGCGGTGGTCAGGTTCTCGCCGAACTCACCGTCGCGCAGCGGGTCCCCGAGCTGCCCGGACCACCAGTCCAGCTCCTCGCGGGAGAACGCGTACACGGCCTGGTCCAGACCCCCGTGATGGCGGGTGTCCGACACCTGGTCGCCCTCGAGGCCGTGCCGCCCCACGGTCACCGGTCCGGTCACCGACACCTTGTCGATCGACGTACGCCCGATCCCCGCCCAGGCCGCCTCACGCGGCGTCCCGATGTTGACCGACAGCAGGACTCCCACGACTCCATGATCGCGCAGGCGGCAAGCCGATTACTCCTGGACCGCCTTGCAGATCGCTACGCAGATGGTCAGCCAGTCGCGGTCCGGGTAGTCGGGATGGTCTTCCAGCTCCCAGACCATGTTGTAGACCATGCGGACCACCACCCAGTCGCGCGCAAGCTCTTCGTCGAGGCCGGACGCGTCGATGATCGTGTGGAACCGCCGCCGCAGCGCGGACCGCAGGTCCCCGGTGGCGACCGCCTCATCCCAGCGGTTCCAGAGCATCGGCGCCGGTTCGTAGTGCCGGTCACCGGCCATCGGCTTCGGGTCGATGACCAGCCACGGCTCCCGCTCTCCGGCCAGCACGTTCTGGTAGTGCAGGTCGCCATGCAGCATCGCTCCCCGTCCCGGGTCCGCAAACAGGTCCTCGACCAGGGCGAGGGTCTGCTCGACCAGACGGTGCGGGATCGGTGCGTCCCGCGGTAGGGCGCGCAGCTGCGGCGTCCAGCGATCGAGGTACGCCGTCACCTGGCGCAGCCGCTGCGGCGCCGGAACGTGGATCCGTGCATAGATCCCGGCGACCACCTCGCAGGCGTCAATCACCGGGATCGAGTCGAGATCGGTGGGTTGCAGCCGCTCCAAGAGCAGCGCCCCGCGGTGAGGATCGGCGCTGAGCAGCCGGACCGCGCCGTGGCCGCCCCATCGCTGCAGCCCCAGCGCCTCGTGCTCGCCCTCGTCGTCCGGGAAGGCCAGCTTCAGGACCGCGGCGTCGTCGGCGCGGCGTACCGGCAGCACCAGCGATCCGTGGCCATGGCCCGGCTGGCCGTCCACGGTCAGCCCCCACTCCTGGCTCACCTCACGGACCAGCCGGGGCAGCCGGTCGACGAACGCCGACCATTCCGGCCCACGCTCGGCGAAGGCGAGCACGCCGGGCGGGAGCACGACCTTGGCGGTGGACACGTCGTGATCGTCGCCGACCGGTCAAGCGGCAAGGACAGAGTCGCATGGACAAGTGGGACCAGCCGCGGTTCACTGAACCGAACGGCGCGTTCACTTGGGGGTGCGCCGGGCACAGATGTTCCGGGGGGGAATCTGTGAGTAGTGGCGTGCGCCGACGGGTCGCGTGGTTCGCCGCGACTGGACCGGTCGTGACGATCGCGGATGTCGCCGCCGTGCTGCTTGCCGGCCTCCTCGCCCGTGCTGTGGGCAGCGGCCTCTCACCGTGGCCGGTCCTCGTCGCCGCGCTGGTAGCCGGGCTCGTGGCCCGGGCGGCGGACCTGCACCGGCCACGACTCGTACTGTCCATTCTCCAGGACCTGCCCGGGCTGGTCCTCGCCGCTGCCGCAGCGACCCTGGTGCTGCTGGTCAACGATCAAGCATCGGCAGCGTTCGCCGTCCTCACCCTTGCCATGCTGGTCCTCGCCCACTCTCTCGTCCACGGCGCGACGCACCTGCTGCGGAGCACCGGGCGGCTCAGGAGCCGGGTCCTCATCGTCGGGACCGGCGCCACCGCACGCCGACTCGCCCTGACCCTGCTCCGTCGGCCCGCCTACGGCCTGGCGCCAGTCGGGCTCGTCGGCACCGGCGACCGCGACACGCTGGGGCAGGCCCGCGGCCTGCCGCTGGCCCTGCTCGGGATGCTGCCCGCGCTGCCCCGGATCATGACCGAGGCAGACGTCGACGCGGTCGTCTTCGCGCTCCCGTATCCCGCCGGTGACGCCGAAGTCGCCGCCGTAACCGGGTGCCTTGCCGCCTCCGTCGACGTCTACGCCGTCCCCTCACACTTCCCGCCGGCCGAGGCGCACGCCCGACACCCCCGCGAGCAGGTCGGCGATGTCGCCCTGGTGCACGTCCCTCGGAGCCGGACCTGGGCTCCGGTTCGGAAGGGTAAGCGACTGACCGACGGCCTGGTCGCCGCGGTGACCTTGGCGGCCGTCCTGCCCCTCGCCCTGGTGGTCGGGGTGCTGGTCCGCATCGAGACCGGCGGCGTGCTCGTCGCGCAGCCACGGATCGACGAGCGCGGCCGTCCGACGACGGTGCCGAGGTTTCGCACCCGGCGGGCCCGGGCACTGGCCCGCCCCGGCACGACCTGGTCGGTGGCCATCTCCGGCCGCGTCGGCCCGATCGGGCGACTGGTGCGCCGAAGCCGCCTCGACGAGCTGCCCGAGCTGGTCCGGGCGCTGATCCGCCGGATCATCCACCCGCGCAAGGCGATCCGCGATCCCTTGGGTTCAGCGACCGCGCCGCGCGCCGATCAGACGAAGATAGACGCGGGCCAGCTCGCGGGCTGAGCTCGTCACGTCGTGATGACTCTCGACGTGCGAGCGGCCGTGCCACCCCTCGCTCTCTGCCAACGTCGGATCGGCGAGCCGGCGGACCAGCGCGTCGACCAGGCCGGCCGCGTCGTCCAGCTCGACGATCGCGCCGGCGTCGGCGGGGAGGCTGTCAACAACGCCGTTGACGTCGGTGGCGACCACGCTGCGTGCGCAGGCCATGGCCTCCAGGGGCAACAAGGCCATCCCTGCCCAGCGAGACGGGACCACCACGACGTCGGCGGCGGCGAGCCACGTCGGTACGTCGGTGCGGGCGCCCGCGAAAGTCACGCCGGCCTGCCCCTCGGCGAGCCGCTCGAGCGCGCGACGGTCCGGGCCGTCCCCGACCAGCAGCAGCTGGGCATCCGGCACCCGAGCCCGGACCTGCGGCCAATCCGCCAGCAGATCCTGCTGCCCCTTCTGCACGGTCAGCGCACCGACGCAGAGCACAGTCGGGAGGTCCTCCAGCCCGAGCACCTTGCGGGCTGCAACGCGGTCGCGGGCGCCGGCCGGGCGGAACACCGTGAGATCAATGCCGTTGGGCAGGACCGTCGTCGGCACACGTACACCCAGGCTCTCGCCGAGCTGCCGCTCGGTGGCGCTCACGCAGACGAGCTCGGTGGTCCAGCGGACGGCGTACCGCTCCCAACGCAGCCAGGCGCGCTGGACGCCGCTGAGCGCGTCGAGGAAGGACCACGCGTGCGGCTGGAAGACAGTAGGGATCCTGTCGCGCACCACCAGCCGGCCGGTCAGCCCGGCCCTGCCACCATGCAGGTGGACGACGTCGGGACCGGTCTCGGCCACGATTCGGCTCAGCCGCGCCACCTCGCCCGCCAGGCCACCGCCATGACCGGAGGCCCGCCACCAACGCACTGCCGCGCCGGCCTCCCGCGCGGCGTACCCGAGGTCGCCGTCCGACGGGCATGCGACGGTGACGTTCCAGCCGCGCTCCACCTGGTCGCGCATGTAGCTGGTGGCCATGGTGGCCACGCCGCCCGCTGTCGGGACCGACACGTGCAGCACGTTCAGCCGGCGGCTGGCCTGGATGGCGAGGTCCTTGGCGGGCATGCGGGGTCAGGCCGCCGCTCGGGGATGCTGCCGTCCGACCAGGACAACTCCCAGCAGCCGGGCGCCCACTGCGCGGACCCGGTCTGCGTGGGCGCGCAGCACATTGGGTGAGACGGAGGACTCGATGACCGCGAGCATCATCGAGCTGTCGATCGCCATGACCCGGGAGTCGTCGCAGACCTCGAGCGGCGGGCCGAGCACGACGACGTGGTCGAACTCGGCCGCTGCCAGCTCCATCACGGCCGGGAACCGCTGCGCGATCAGCTCCGGGATCGGCTCGTCACCCCAGGTGCCGGCGGGCAAGACGCGCAACAGGTCCACCGGCCCCGGGCTCATCGCGGCGTCGAGGTTGGCCCCGAGCAGCACGTCGTAGAGCCCGGGGGTGTCAGGCGCCTGCTCCACCCGGCTGCCGAACCGCTCCCCCATCCGCCCGTCCACGAGCAGAACTCGACGACCCGTGCCGGCCAGCGCGATGGCGATGTTGGCACCGATCCAGACATTGACGTCGTTGCTTGTGACGCCGGCGACAACCACCCGGGGCGTGCCGCCCGCCTGGACGGACGACTCCAGCGCCACGCGCAGGTGCCGGAACAGGTCGGCTTCCGCCGTGCCCGGGCTCAGCGCAGGCATGGCGGTCAGGTCACGCGGGGACTCCAGGTGGGCCAGGAGCGGGGCGGTCGCCGCCTCTTCGATCCCTGCGGCGTCGTCGATGGTGTTGGTACGTCGATCCCGCAGCACTGCCCCGACCGTCGCCAACCCGAGCGCCAGCACCAACCCGGCAGCCAGGGCCAGCCGCAGGTCCGGACGAGAGAAGGTCTCGGGTGGCTGCGCCGGGTCGCTGGTGGTGAGCACCAGCTGGTCGAGCGTGGGGCCGGCGACCTCGTCAGTGACCTTGCCCTCGACGAGCACCGCCGCCACCGTGTTGGCGATGGCGGCGGCGGTGTCAGGGTCGCGGTCCTCGACCGTGACGTGGATCAGGATCGTGCCGCGGACCCAGCGCCCCTGGATCGAGCTCCGCAGCTCGTCGACCTCACGGTCCGCGCGGATTCGGCTGCGGACCTCGTTGACCACGGCAGCGGTGTTGGACAGCTCGGCCAGAGTGGCGCGCAACGCGTCCGGGTCGTCGGAGACCGCACCTCCTGGACGCTCCGCTGCGCTGATCGTCGCCGTGGCGGCGTACGACTTCGGGGCGAGCAGGATCCCGGCTGCGACGGCCACGCCGGTGATCACCAGGATCAAGACGACGAGCGGTCGCTGGCGCCAAAGCGCCACCCCCACGTCGCGCACGTCCATAACGTCCCCACGTCTTGCTCAGACGACCCCAGTCCAGACCCCCCTGGACAACCGGTCGTCGTGTGCCGCCAGCATCCCCCACCGGCGACACGTCCCCAAAGTGCGGCGACGGCCCCACGCTGCGCATCGGACGCACCGCCGCCGACGTCATCGTTTCCGACAAATGGCCCCGCAAACGAAAAATTCACGATCTGGACCCCACCTGTCCAGACGAGTTGTCGCCGAACAGGGCGAACCGCGGAGGGGCCGGTCGGCCCAGTGCGGCCGCCACAGCAGCCATCAACCACAGCGGCAAGAGGAACAGGGAGGTCTGGACCAGCGAGGCGACGAGCATCCCGACCAGGGCCAGCAGCGTGGCGGCGGTGATGCCCGACCCGTCCCGGCGCCAGCGCCGGCGGGCGGCGGCGATCGGGACCACGAAGACCGCGGCCAGCGCGACTGCACCGACCACGCCCAGCTCTGCCGACGCCTCCAGCGCGCTGCTGGCCGCGACATCGAGGTCGAGGTCGGTGGGGTCTGCGTCGTCGTCGCGGTAGTCCTGGTGGAACAGCGCGAACGACCCAGGGCCACGTCCGAGGATCGGATGGTCACTGGTCATCCTGAGCGCGGCCGCCCGGAACTCGTTGCGCTCGTCGAACCTGATCTCGGCGTACCGCTGCGGGTCGCTGATCGCCTGACCTGCAGGGTGCGGCAGCACCGCAAACACGAACGCGACACCGGTCGCGACCACCACGAGCAACACGCTGGCATAGCGGAGCGCGATCATGCGGAAAGCCACGGCGACGACCAACATGACCGCGAGCGCGATGATCGCGGGCTGGGACTGGGTGCCGACGAGGGCGACCAGGACCGTCGCGAAGGCCGCCCACACCCACCACACCGGTTGGCTGGTCCGGGTGCGGACGGTGCCGAGCAGCGGCACCGCGGCGACCAGGAAGAACGCCAGGTCGTCGGCGCCGGCCAACGGACCGGCGACCCGGTGCGGCTCGTCGACCAGGGCGGTGAGGATCCCGCAGACCGCGGCCAGCACGCATGACCACACGTAGATCCGCACCGCCCGGCGCGGCTCGAGCGGACCCGACAGGCAGTCGGCAAGGACCAGCAGGACGACCACGAGCTGGGCGTACCGGGCGCAGACGTCAAAGCCGGCGGCGCCGTTCGGGTGCACTGCGGCCGCGATCAGGACCACCGCAGCGAAGACGCCCGCCGGCACGCTCGTGGTCAGCAGTCGATGCTCGTGCAGCGGGCCCCGGGCCCGCCGGATCGCCCAAGCGACCACCAGGAGCAGGACCAGCCATTCGGTGGCCCACGGCGAGAGCACGTCGAGGTAGTCCTCGAAGACCGCGCTGCCAATGACCGCGAGCGCCGCCCACTCGAGCCGGACCGCGAGAACCAGCGCAGCCACCACTGCCACGCCGACCACGAGGGTGGTGCGCGGCGAGGCTCCGATGGCGACACCTGCGCTCGCTGCCGTGATCAGCGGCAGCGCGAACGCGACCCGCCCACGAGGACGCGTCCCCGGGGCCGGGGAGGGCTCCGGACTCGCGGCGGCCAACGTCGTGGTCGCGTCGCCCGAGACGGACATGACCTCGCGCTAGGAGGAGCGGAACAGCCAGCCCAGCGGCTTGCCGGAACCCTCGGCCTCGTCGCGCTCGGTGCGCTCGGTGCGCTCGGCATGCTCGGCGGGCTCGGCGCGCTCGGCGCGCTCGGCGTGCTCGCGCTGCCGCTGGTACCGCTCGTCGTTCGCGGTGCGTCCACCCCGCCTGCCGCTGTGCTCGGGGAGTACGCCGAGCGGCTCCTCGTCGCGCTGGGACCGCGCCCGGGCGCTGACGCGCATGGCGTCGCGTGCATAGCGGGCGCCGACGTCGGAGTCGTCGACCGGGGGCAGCGGGGGGTCGTCGTGGTTGAGGTGGGCGGAGCGCAGGTATGCCTCGGTGGCGGTCAGCGGTGGGTCGGCGTCCTCGACCTCGGCGAGGTCGCCCGGGTCGTTCCCGTCGACGAGGTTGTCGGTCGCCGTCTCATCCGTCTCACCGGGCTCGTCGTTGGCTTCAGCACCAGCTACCGCGGGCTCGTCGGCGTCGGGGTCACCGGCGGTCTCGGCGTGCCGAGGCTGGTTGGTCATCGGGACGCCGGCCTCGCCCAGCGACTCGGCGGTGTGGATTCGCAGCGAATCGAGCGCACTGAGCATCTCGCCGATGTTGGTGACGGCGGCCTCGAGCGAGACTCCAAGGATCCGGACCGACGCCTCCAGGTCACCGATCATCGCCTGCTGCCGCTCGTGGACGCGCGCCAGCTCGCGCCGGCTCTGCTCGCCGACCTCCCGGGTGACCTGCTCGGTCAGCTCGGCCCGGACCCGGCGGCGGTGGTCCTCGACCTGCGCCTCCGCGCGGGCCCTGACGGCGTCTGCCGCCGAACGCGCCTGGCGGGTGATGTCCTCGGCCTCGCTGCGCGCCCGACCGACGATGCCCTCTGCACGCTCGCGGGCCTCGGTGGCCAGCCGGTCGACCTCGGCGCGGCTCTCCCGCACCAGCTGGTCGGAGATCTGCTGGGCTTCCTCGACGATCGCGTCCGCGTCGGCGACGGCGGTTTCTCGCGTCGCGCTGGCTTCGGACAGAAGGGCCTCGATCTCCCGACGAGCACCAAGGCTCGCCCGCAGCTCATGGGCGCGCGCGCTCGTGCTTGCAGCGTCGTTCGGCTCCATGCCGTTCCCCCTGTGCTCCAACTTCCGCCAGCTCCCCACAAACCGACGTAACCCGAGACGCCCCCACGATGCCTGATCGGAGCAGGTCGAGGGCACTCGGGGTCAGGATATCCCCTCCTTTTGCCTATCCCGAGCTCGCCAGGGGCCTATTTCGCTGAACGCTCGGAGGTGGAGAGCGCGGCGATGAATGCCTCCTGGGGTACTTCGACCCGGCCGACCATCTTCATCCGCTTCTTGCCCTCCTTCTGCTTCTCCAGGAGCTTCCGCTTGCGGGTGATGTCGCCGCCGTAGCACTTGGCCAGGACGTCCTTGCGAATGGCACGAATGTTCTCCCGGGCGATCACCCGGGCCCCGATGGCCGCCTGGATCGGCACCTCGAACTGCTGGCGCGGGATCAGCTCCTTGAGCTTCCCGGCCAGCATGACGCCGTAGCCGTATGCGGCATCGCGGTGGACGATGGCGCTGAACGCGTCTACGGGCTCGCCCTGGAGGAGGATGTCGACCTTGACCAGGTCGGCGGCCTGGTCGCCGGAGCGCTCGTAGTCGAGCGAGGCATAGCCCTTGGTCCGCGACTTCAGCTGGTCGAAGAAGTCGAAGACGATCTCGCCCATCGGCAGCGTGTAGCGCATCTCGACCCGGTCGGCCGAGAGGTAGTCCATCCCGAGCAGGCTCCCGCGCTTGGTCTGGCAGAGCTCCATGATCGTGCCGATGTAGTCCGACGGGCTCAGGATGGTTGCGCGCACCACCGGCTCGCGCACCTCGGCGATCTTGCCCTCGGGGTACTCGCTCGGGTTGGTCACCTCGACGTGCGTGCCGTCCTCCATGATCACCTCGTAGACCACGTTCGGGGCGGTCGAGATCAGGTCGAGGTCGAACTCGCGCTCGAGCCGCTCGCGGACGATCTCCATGTGCAGGAGGCCGAGGAAGCCGCACCGGAACCCGAAGCCCAGGGCGCCGGAGGTCTCGGGCTCGTAGGCCAGCGCGGCGTCGTTGAGCTGCAGCCGCTCGAGGGCGTCGCGGAGGTTGGGGTAGTCGTCGCCGTCGATCGGGTAGAGGCCGGAGTAGACCATCGGGTTCGGGTGCTTGTAGCCACCGAGCGGCTCCGAGGCGCCGTTGTGCTGGCTGGTGACCGTGTCGCCGACCCGGGACTGCCGCACGTCCTTCACACCGGTGATCAGGTAGCCGACCTCGCCGACGCCGAGGTCGTTGGCCTTCGTCGGCTCGGGGCTGATCACACCCACCTCGAGCATCTCGTGCACGACCCCGTTGGACATCATCTTGATCCGGTCGCGGTGGCTGAGCCTGCCGTCCACCACGCGCACGTAGGTGACCACGCCTCGGTAGGTGTCGTAGACGGAGTCGAAGATCAGGGCTCGTGGGGGTGCGTCGGCAACGCCGACCGGCGCCGGGGTCTGCTTGACGATCTCGTTGAGCAGGGCCTCGACCCCACGCCCGGTCTTGGCGGAGGTCCGGAGCACGTCGGACACGTCGCACCCGATGATCCCGGCGAGCTCCTCGGCGTACTTCTCGGGTTGGGCGTTGGGGAGGTCGATCTTGTTCAGCACCGGGATGACGTGCAGGTCGGCGCCCAGCGCGAGATAGAGGTTGGCCAGCGTCTGGGCCTCGATCCCCTGGGCAGCATCGACGAGCAGGACGGCGGCCTCGCAGGCCTCGAGCGAACGGGACACCTCGTAGGTGAAGTCCACGTGCCCCGGGGTGTCGATCATGTTCAGCACGTAGGTGCCGGGCACCGCGCGCTGCTCGTTGTCCGCGGGCACCGTCCACGGCATCCGCACCGCCTGGCTCTTGATAGTGATGCCGCGCTCGCGCTCGATGTCCATCCGGTCGAGGTACTGAGCGCGGGCAGCCCGCTCGTCGACCACACCCGTCAGCTGCAGCATGCGGTCCGCGAGCGTGGACTTGCCGTGGTCAATGTGGGCGATGATGCAGAAGTTGCGGATGGTCGCCGGGTCGGTGCGACCCGGCGGCGGCACGAACTTGGCGGACAACGGCTCGCTCTCGAATGGCTGGATGAGGGCTGAAGGACGGCAGGTGGGGGGTCTCCCATTCTCCCATGCGGCCGCGTCGCGGCCGATTCCTCATCCCTGGCCAGTGATCTCTCTCGCGGCCGGCGAGACGAGGCCTCGGTCGAACGCGTAGACGATCGCGGCGGCGCGGTCGCGCAGGTCGAGCTTGGTGAAGATCCGGCCGATGTGGCTCTTCACCGTCACCTCCGAGATCACCAGCGTCTCGGCGATCTCGCCGTTGCTGAGCCCGCCACCCATCAGCTCCAGCACTTCGCGCTCGCGGGCGGTCAGCGCCGCCGCGGCCCCGGGTGCCGGCCCGGTGCGGGACGGCTCGGGCGCGGCGCGGAACCGGTCGAGCACCCGCGCGGTCACGGCCGGGTCGAGGAGGGCCTGGCCGGCCGCGACGGTGAGGACAGCGCGGACGACGTCCTCGGCGGGGCTGTCCTTGAGCAGAAACCCGGAGGCACCGGCCCGCAAGGCCCCGGACAGCAGCTCGTCGTCGTCGAAGGTGGTGAGGACCAGGACCGGTGGCGCGTCCGGGTCACTGCGCAGACTGCGGGTGGCTTCGATGCCGTTGGTACGCCGCATCCGCAGGTCCATCACGACCACGTCGGGGTGGTGCTCGGCGACGGCGGCCGGCACCTGGTCGCCGTCCTCACACTCCCCGACCACGGTGAGGCCGTCGCGGCGGCGCAGGATCCGTCGCAGGCCGGAGCGGACGAGCTCCTGGTCGTCGACGAGCAGGACGCGCACCAGCTCGTCGTCAGACCCGCTCACGTGGCGCCCGGGACGGTTCGGCGGAACGGCGCGGTCAGCCGCGGCAGCGGGCAGATGTGGCCGTCGGTGGCCAGGTCGCCGCGGGGCAGCTCAACGCGAACGACCCACGACTTGTCGGTCGGCCCGGCGCTGAACCGGGCGCCCAGCTGCGCGGCGCGCTCGGCCATGCCGGAGAGCCCGGAGCCGCCGAAGTTGCTGCGGGCTCCGCGGGGAAGGTCGCTGGTGACCACCAGCTCACCCGGGTCGCGGGCGACGTCGAGCAGCACCGTCACGTGGGAGCCGGGCGCGTGCTTGGCGACGTTGGCGAGCGACTCCTGCACCATGCGGTAGAGGCCGAGCGCCGTGGTGGCCGGCACGTGCTCGAGGTCGCCGTGGGCGTCGTACTCGACGTCGAGGCCCGCGCCACGGAAGTCCGCCACCAGAGCAGGGACGTCCTCGAGGCCGGGCGTCGGCGCGGTCGCGGCCGACTCGGCCTCCTGCCCGAGCATCCCCACCGTGCTGCGGATGTCGGTCATCGCCCGGCGGCCGACCCTCTCGGCGTCGCGGAGCGCTGCCACGGCGTCCTCGAGGTGAGCGGCGTCGCCCCGCTCCGCGGCATCCTCGACCTCGCGGCGGGCCGCGGTGAGGTGCAGCATCGTCACGCTCAACGAGTGGGCAACCAGGTCGTGCACCTCACGGCCGATCCGGTGCCGCTCCTCGAGAACCGCCTCGCGCTCCCGGACCTTGTGCTCGCGTCCCTGGGCGTCGATCCGCAGCTGCTGGGAACGCAGCACGAAGCCCATGTCGACCCCGACCGCGATCCCGGCCGCCCAGATGGCGACCTCCGGTCCGGCCACGTGGCCACTCACCCAGACGACCACCATCACCGCCTCGCCGGCCGCCATCACCGCAGAGCCGCGCCACAGCCCCGCCACCGCCGTGACGTGCCCGGACATGAGGATGAGCAGGAACGGCGCGAAGTCGTACTCCACTGGATAGACGGTCATCAGCGTGAGCATCGAGCCACCGGTGAGCACCACGAACGCCGGCCAGGTCGCCGCCTGGACCCAGAGCTCGGCGCCCCACGGCACCAGCGCGACCAGGAGCAGCGCCACCGTCGGCAGCAGGTCGGCGCGATCGCGCTGCAGGGCGGCGACGACCGCCGTCAGGAGGGCCGCGGAGTCGATCAGCGCCGCGATCCAGAGCGGGTAGTCGGGAAGTCCGCTCGCGACCCAGCGCCGCTTCATCCGCAGCACGAACGCCGGCAGGTTCACGACACGAGGGTAGGCCCGCGCGGGGGCGCGCACATCCGACTCCGGTCGGAGGCGCCGACTGCTGGTCCGCCCCTGGGTGGGCGGTGAAGACCCGCCCCTCGGCGGCAGATCGGCGGGCCGGAAGTCCCTACCGTCGGTGTCATGACCACGACCGCCGTGCTCCACCACCGCAGCTCCACCATGCGCCGCGTGATCCGCGGCATCGAGTCCGGCGCCGGGCTGGCCTGGAACCCCGCGCTCGCCGAGGCGTTCGGCGACCGGGAGACCCTCCTGGTGGCGCTCCACGACCACTGGTCCCGACAGCTGCTCTCCCGAATCGACGTTGCGCTGGAGCTCGGCGCCGGCAGCCCACAGGAGAGCGTCGCCATGGCCTGGCGCTCCGCTGTCCGCGACCAGCCGGGAGTCCGCCGGGTGCTGGACGCTGAGTCCGCCGAGCCGGCACTCAGGACGGCCCGCCGCTCGCTGTTCGCCGCGGTGGCGGTCGCCGCCGGGCTGACGACCTTCGACGACCCGGCCGCGGTGAGCGTGGCCACCGGCGAGCGGTTCCTGGCCGAGGTGGACGCGAGCGCGACGGCCGAACCGCGGCCCTCGCGGCTCGCCCAGGTGCTGCGCCGGATCTGGGACGGCGGCCCGAGCCCCGACCCGTACCCCTGGGCTGCCTGACCCGCGAAGATGGCCGGGTGCGCCCCTCCCCCGTACCCCACGGCCGGACGGCCCGCCGGCTCCAGTGGACCCACCTGCCGCCCACGGTCCGGGCCGCGATCGCCGAGCGGTGTGGGTCGCCGGTGTCCTCGGCGACCTCGCAGGACAGCGGGTTCACGCCCGGCTTCGCCTCGGTGCTGCAGTGTGAGGACGGCAGCCGGCACTTCGTGAAGGCCGCGTCGACGAAGGCGCAGCGGATGTCCGCCGACACCTACCGCGAGGAGACCCGCAAGCTGGCCGCGCTTCCTCACCAGACGCCGGCCCCGAGGTTGTGCTGGAGCATCGACGTCGACGACTGGTTCGTGCTCGCCACCGAGTATGTCGAGGGCCGTGCCCCGCGGCGACCCTGGCGGACCGCCGAGCTGGAGGCCTGCCTCGACATGCTGTCCGCCGCCGTCCCGGTGCTCACTCCGCCGCCGACGGAGCTTGACCTGCCGCACGCCGCCGAGGAGTTCGCCGCGTGGCCGGCATATTGGGACCATCTGCGGTCCACCCGGCCCGACCTGCCCCACCTCGAGGAGGCTGCAGCGCTCGCGGGCCGGCACGCCGAGGTGATGGCGGGCGACACCGTCGTCCACACCGACGTCCGGGACGACAACCTGCTCCTGGCCGCCGACGGGCGGGTGCTGCTCTGCGACTGGAACTGGCCGATGGTCGGCGCCGCCTGGCTGGACACGCTGTTCCTGCTGATCGGTCCGCGCGGCGACGGGCTCGACATCGAGTCGGTGATCTCGGGGCATCCCCTGCTGTCGACGGTGCCGCCCGAGCACGTGGACGTGGTCCTGGCCCTGTCCGTGGGCTACTTCCTCAAGAGCGCCGACGACCCGGTGCCGCCCACCTCGCCGTTCCTCCGCGACGCGCAGCTGTGGCAGGGCGAGGTGTGCTGGGAGTGGCTGTGCCAGCGACGTGCTTGGAGCTGATTCACGGATTTGAGGCGGCGCGCGGCGCGCTGTTACCGTTGTCCGTCGCGCTGGCGCCTTGCGCCGCGCACCGACATCCCGACGTACCACTCCAATGGATCGAGCCGAGAGTTCACCTGTGGCCAACATCAAGTCCCAGATCAAGCGGAACAAGCAGAACGAGAAGGCGCACGAGCGCAACAAGGCCGTCAAGACCGGCCTGAAGAGCGCCGTGCGCAAGTTCCGCGAGGCCGCCGACACCGGTGACGCCGAGACCGCGAAGAAGTTGGCCGCAGACGCCTCCCGCAAGCTCGACAAGGCCGCGTCCAAGGGCGTCATCCACAAGAACCAGGCCGCGAAC
The DNA here is from genome assembly GCA_963817125.1 of uncultured Actinomycetota bacterium. Classification (GTDB taxonomy): domain Bacteria; phylum Actinomycetota; class Actinomycetes; order Propionibacteriales; family Nocardioidaceae; genus Nocardioides. Next base: position 13,705 of record CAWFNB010000002.1, on the reverse strand, counting down.
CGCAAGTCCTCGATCGCCAAGAAGGCCGCCTCTCTCTGAGGCCCTTCCCGCTCGACCCGCCCGGACCGGGCGGGTCGTTCTGCATTTCAGCGGGGCTCGCGTAGCCCGGTGATGGTGAGCACCAGCCGCTCGAGCGTGTAGTGGGCGTCGCTCGCCGCGCCCTTGATGTCGGCGTCCGCCTGGGCCACCGCCCGGATCGCCCGCGCCAGCCCTGCTTCGGACCAGCCCCGCGCCTGCTCGCGCAGGGTGCGCAGCTTCCACGGTGGGACGCCGACCTCGCGGGCCAGGTCCGCCTCCTTCATCCGGGGCGGAGCGCCGTGGTAGCGGGCCAGCCCGCGCACACCGCCGGCGAACGCCGAGGTGACCAGGACCGGTGGCGTCCCCCCGTCGAGCGCCCACCGCAGCTCCTCCATGGCGAGCTGGCGCCGGCCGGAGAAGGCGGCGTCGGCTACCGCAAAGGACTTCGTCTCGGCGCGGCCACCGAAGTACTTCTTCACGGTGGCGATCTCGATCGCCTCGCCCGGGAAGTCGTGGACCAGCTGGTGCGCGGCGGCCGCCAGTGAGCGCAGATCCTGCCCGACTGCCTGCACCAGAGTGGCCGCCGCATCGCCGTCGATCCGCCCGCCGGCGCGCCTGACCTCGCCCGCCACGAAGCCCGGATATTCGCTGGGCCGGAGCTCCGCCGACTTGGCCTCGGTCACTGCCGGGAGCTTCCGCAGCTTCGTGAGCACCCCGCTGCCCTTGGCGCCGCCCGAGTGCACCAGGACCAGCGCGACGTCGTCGGCCGGCGAGCCGGCGTAGTCGAGCAGGCCGTCCACCGACTCGTCGGGCAGCTCCTCGAGCTGGCGGACCACGATGCAACGCACCGTGCTGAAAAGCGACGGAGCGGCCAGCTCACCCAGCGTGGCCAGGGTCAGTCCGGATCCCTGCGTCTCGGAGAACTCGGCCTCCGCGTCGGCCTTGCGGACCGCGTCGCGCACTGCGGTCACGGTGCGCTCGCCGAGGAACTCCTCCTTGCCGGTGACCAGCGTGACCCGGCCGAGGACCTCCATGTGGCAAACCCTGTCACACCCCGCGGACAGGGCCGGTCGCTCACCTGCTGGTGATCACCTGCGGCCGGCCACCGTCAGCCACCACCGCGAGGTCGCCGTCCTGGTCGGTGCGGTAGACGTCCGCGCCGGCATCGGTGAGCGGTCGAAGCGCCGCGTCGGCGGGGTGCCCATAGTCGTTGTCTGCGCCTACCGAGACCAGCACCGCCGACGGGTCGAGCGAGGTCAGCCACGGCTCGTCCTGGTGGGCGCTGCCGTGGTGCGGCATCTTCAACACGTCGACCTGCAACCCCGGGAAGAGTCGGGCCAGCGCCGCTTGACCCTCGGGTTCCACGTCACCCGTGAGCAACAGCTGGAGGCCGCCGACCTCGACCAGCAGCACGACGCTCGCGTCGTTGGCCGTCGACCCGTCGCCGGGTCCTCGGGTCGGTGAGTCCGGTGGCGGCCAGAGCGCCTGGACCGTGGCAGCGCCGACTGCGGTCGTCTCCCCGTATGTCGACGCTGCCGGCACGAGTCCGGCTGCTTCGGCGGCCGCGTCGACCTCGACCACTCCGCCGGGCGGATCCATCAGCTGGGTGGTCAGCACGGCACGGACCGTTCGACCCGAGAACACGCCGGCGATGCCGGCCACGTGGTCGGCGTGGAAGTGGGTGAGCACCAGCAGCGGTACGTCCTCGATCCCGAGCCGGTCGAGGCAGCGGTCGACTGCGCGTGGCTCGGGGCCGGCGTCGACCACGACAGCCGTGCCGGGCCCGGCGTGCAGCACGAGCGCGTCGCCCTGACCGACGTCGCAGGCGACCAGCACCCAGCCCTCGGGCGGCCACCCGAAGGCGGGCGGGCGGACCAGCACCGCCACCACCAGCACGACCGCGACGCCCACCGCGGTGATCGGCCGTCGCAACAGCCGCGGCCCGAGGAGCGCTACCACTGCGGTCAACGCCGTCAGCACCACCACCGCGGCCGGGCCGGTCCCCCACGGCACCGAGGCCGTCGGCAGTGCCGCGCCGTGCTCGGCGACGGACACCAACCACGCCACGCACCACGACGCGGCGGTGCCGCACAGCCGGCCGAGAGGCGCCCAGACCAGCGTGAGCAGGCCGCCGGCCAGGCCGAGGACGGTGGCCGGCCCGACCACTGGCGCCACGACCAGGTTTGCCACCACCGCGACCAGGCTGACCTGTCCGGAGATGGCCGCCACCAACGGCGTGCAGGCCAGCTGGGCGGCGGCCGGCACCGCGATCGCCTCGGAGAGCCAGCGCGGCAGCCACCGGGCCAGCGCGTCGCGCCACGCGGGTGCGAGCAGCAGGATCCCGCCGGTGGCCAGCACCGAGAGAGCGAACCCTGCCGACACCGCCAGTCCGGGTTCGACCAGGACGAGCACCAGGACCGCGGTGCCCAGCCCGCGCAGGGCTCGATGCCGGCCGTCGGCGCCGAGGGCCACCAGACCGATCGTCCCCATCACCGCGGCGCGCAGCACGCTCGGCTCGGTGCGGGCGATCAGGACGAACCCCACGATCCCGACCACGGCCACCACGAGCAGCCATCGACCCCGCACCCCGCACCAGCGGGCCAGCGCCAGCAGGAACCCGACGACCAGGGTCAGGTTGGTGCCCGACACGGCGAGCAGATGGGTCAGCCCGGTCGCCCGGAAGTCTGCCTGGAGTGCCTCGTCGACCCCCGCGTCGTCGCCGTCGACCAGCGCCGGGACCAGCGCCCGCTGGTCGGCCGGCCGGTGCGCCACCGAGTCGCGGAGCGCCTGCCGGACCGCCGCGGCCCCGCGCCACCACAGGCTGGGCGCCTCGACCACCTCGGCATCTCCGCCGGATCGCAGCAGTGCGGCGAGGTCGCCGCTGTCGGCCGGCAACAGCCGGCCGCTCAGCCGGACCGTCGCCCCGAGCGGGACCCGCGAGGCCTCGGTGTCGCCGATCACCAGCACGGGCGCCGCCAGCGCGACGGTGTGGCCGCGGCCGGTCACACCCTGGACGTCGAGCCGCCAGATCGTCTGGTCGGCGAATCCGCCGGTGACCGTGCGCGGGTCGGAGGCGACCGTCCCGACCACGGTGACCGCGGCGCCCTCGTCGGCCAGGTCGGCGACCGGGTTGTGCCCGACGCGCTCGGCCCGCAGCGCGGCCACCGCTCCCGCTGACAGCGCCACCAGCAGGAGTCCCGCCGCCGTGGCCGCCACCGCCGCCCGGCCACGGTGCCTGGCCAACCACGCCACGGCAGTCGCCACGGCGATTGCGCCGACGACCACCGCGACCCGGCCGCCGCCACCCAGCGTCCCGGCGCCCGATCCGAGCCAGGCGACGGCTCCGAGCACCGGCATCCGGAGGTCGGGCGGCGACTGGTGTGGTGGGGACTGGTCTGCTGGGGACTGGGCACCGTCGCTCACACCGTGACGAAGGGCGCGACCCGGTCGAGGGTGACATCACCGATGCCATCGACCTCGAGCAGCTCGTCGACCGACGTGAAGCCGCCGTGCTCGTCGCGCCAGGCCAGGATCGAGGCCGCGGTGACCGGGCCGACCTCAGGCAGGGTGTCCAGCTCGGCCTCGGTGGCGGTGTTGAGGTTGACCAGCGCCAGTGGTGGACCCGACGGCGTGCCGGGCGCCGGCGAGGCGGCCGCGGCGGCCCCGGACGGCGCAGGCTCGCCCACGACCACCTGTTCGCCGTCGACGAGGACCCGAGCCAGGTTGAGCGCGGTGAGGTCGACGCCGGGCCGCGCCCCGCCGGCTGCTTCGAGCGCGTCGACCACTCGCGCGCCGCCGTCGAGCACCGCGATGCCGGGGTGGCGCACCTTCCCAGCCACGTCGACGGTCACCGTCGTGGGTATCGACCCCGCCGCGGGGGCAGCGGAACCACCTCCGGGCTCGACCGCCGGCGTCGACACCAGGCTGCGGGCGGGGGCGGCCGCCAGCTCGGAGACCGGATCGGCCGAGCCGCGGACCAGCCACCAGCAGGTGACGGCCAGCCCAACCGCGACCACGATCGCCACCACAGCGAGCTGCGCCGGCCCGAGCATGATCCGGTCCAGCCCCGGGATGCCATGGCGCCCGGGCCGTCGCGCAGCGTGCCGTCCGGGGACCGGCACGGCGCCTGACGTGGGTCGCGTCGCGACCTGCGGAAGTGGTCGCGGCTTCGGTGGCGGGGCCGGTGGTCGTCTCGGAGCCGCCGGCCGCGTGTGCTCCTCCCACCAGGGCGACGCGGTCGCCTCCGCGGGCGGCGCTGGCTCCGGGCGGGCCGGACGCACCCCGGCGAGCTCCTCCCCGAGCAGCGCGAGCCGGCGGGAGATGGCCGCCTGGTGCTGGGGGCTTGGTCGTCGGGTGCGCATGTGACGAACCTAGGAAGATGCGGCGACCTCCGTCGGTGCCGTGGTCCGCGCCTGTGGACAACCCGGCTGCGCCGCCGGCCTGTGGACGACTCGTGGCGTCACGGCGCGTCAATCAGCACGCAGCGCCTGACCTCGACGCTGCACCGCGCCATCCGGTCAGCCTGGCCACCGACCACAGTCGAGACGAGGTGGTCGTCGTCCTCCCACGCCCAGCTCCGGAGCCGGAACCCCCAGCCGTCAGGCGCGGCGAGGGAGAATCCCTCGCCAGCGCCCACAGCCGCCACCTCGAGGGACCCGACCGCCTCGGCCTCGCCGCCCTCGGTGCCGAGCGGGGTGTACGCCAGCCAGCTGCCACCCGGGTTCACCCGCAGCTGGTGGTGCTCAGGCAACCACGTGAGCCGGCTGAGCTCACCCGCATCCGAGATGGTTGCCAGGTAGGGCGCACCGTCTTCCCCGTCGGTCACGACCAGACCAGCCGGAGTGTTGTCCTGCACCACCTGCCCGGGCGCGGTCCTGGTCAGGTCCACCGTGCCGCCGTCGACCAGGGGCAGCCACAGGACTGCGGTGTCCCGGCCCTGCGCGACCACCCGACCGTCGTCGGTCACGGCGCGCACCCTCACGGCGGGCCTGATGTCGTGGGAGCCGCCGACGTCGATCGGCACCGTGCCGAAGCCCTCGCCGGCCGAATCCGTGTCGAACCCGCTGAGGTCGCCGGTGTCGAGGATGGTGCCGACGTACCGGCCGTTCGGCGAGATCGCGGGTGAGCCGTCAGCCAGCGACTCGATCAGGTTCGGCTCCGGACCCCGGCCCCACCACCAGCTCAGCAGCGCCCGGTGCTGCTGCCACGCCAGCCAGCCGTCGGGACCGGACTCGACCGTCGCCCACTCGCCGGGCACCTGCACTCCGTCGACGTACAGGCGTTCGTCCAGCACGTACGGGATGGTCAGCGCTGTGGTCGGAATGGTTTCGATGATTCCGGCCTGCTCGGGTGCGGGCGGTGCGGAAGCCGGCTCGTCTCCGGGGAGGTTCATCGCGAGTACGGCGGCGGCCACCAGCGCCGCCGCCACGGCGACCAGGGCGGGCAGCCACGATCGACGGGTCCGGTTCGGGTCCTGCGGTGGTGTGCCCCGGCCGATGGTCACGGTGTCCATGGCTGACACCTCCTTCCCCTCCTCTGACACCGGAACCAGAGGGAAGGTTGTGACGAGGTGATCGGCTGCTAGAGCAGCGGTGCGACGCAGACGGCGAGCATGCCGGGCCCGACGTGAGCTCCGAGTACGGCGCCGAGCTCGCCGCACCACACCTCGCGGCCGTCGAGGTTGTCCGCCAGCCGCGATGCCAGCTTCTCCTGCAGCTGACCGGCGCGGTCTCGGCTGGCCAGGTGGGCGACGGTGACCTCGACCGGGTCGGAGCCGGCCGCCTGCACCGCCAGCTCCTCGAGCCGGGCCAGCGCGCGGGACGAGGTCCGCACTCGCTCCAGGGTCGCGACCCGCCCGTCCGAGATCTCCAGGAGCGGCTTGACCGCCAGGGCCCCGCCGACCAGCGCGGCGGCGGCACCGATCCGCCCGCCTCGCCGCAGGTACTCGAGGGTGTCCACGTAGAACAGCGACCGGCACCGCTCGGCCCGGGCCAGCGCAGCGGCGGCAGCCTCCTTCGCCGACCCACCGGCGTCGACCACGTCGGCCGCCGACAGTGCGGCGTAACCGGTCGCGACACCGACCTGCCGGCTGTCCACTGGTACGACGGGCACGGAGGCGTCCCGCGCGGCCAGCTGGGCCGACTCGAAGGTCCCGCTCATGTCGGACGACAGGTGCACCGAGACGATCTCGGTGGCGCCCTGCCGCACGCAATCCTCGTAGACCTCGAGCAGCGCCGCCGGGGTCGGCCGCGACGTGCTCACCGGCCGGAACTCCTTCAGGGCCGCCGCCACCAGCTCGGGGGTGGCCCCCTCGGAGCCCTCGTCGTACACGTCGGCGCCGATCACGACCTGCAGGGGCACCACCACCAGGCCGCGCTTGTCGGCCACTTCGGGCGGGAGGCTGGCCGTCGAGTCGGTGACCACGACGACCGGCATGGACGCGAGGCTAACGCGTCGCGACGGCCATCGGCATGAGCCCAGCGGCCTAGTGTCCGAGAAGCTCCCGCAGCCGAGCGGCGACGGCGTCGGTCCCGGTCGGCTCGCCGTAGGAGCTGTCGAGGAAGCTGCCATGGTCGCCCGGCAGATCCACCACCGGACGCCCGAGCGCCGCGGCCACCGCGCGGCCACCGCGCGCCGCCGGACCCTCGCCGGACTCCACGCCGACCGCGATCATGAGCCGGTCACCGAACGCCTCCAGCGCCGCGGCGTCGACGCGGTAGTCGTTGCACGCCGGCATGTTGCGCATGAGCGGGTTGTCGCGGCTGCCGTCGTCCTCGCTCGACTGCCCGAACTGCGCCGGGTCGGGCGCCGGCTGGTCCAGGTAGTCCGCCGGAAGCTCCCCCTGGCCCATGACGAGCGCGATGAACTTGGCCATCGCCGGCCCGTTCCCGGCCGTGGCGTAGGTCGCCTTCATGTCGTGGATGGCCGCCATCAGCGTGTCGCTGTCCGGTAGCCCGACGAGGACCGGCGGTTCGTGGGCGACCGCGGTGCGGAGGTCCTCCGGGTGCGCGGTGGCCAGCGCCAGCAGGTTGACCGCACCGCCGCTCGAGCCGAAGCAGTCGACCGGCCCGACGCCGAGCGCTTCGACCACTCGGTGCAGGTCCTCCGCGTGCTCCTCGGGCGATACGTCACTGGTGCCGGTCGGGTTGCGCCCGGCGCCGCGCGGATCGTAGGTCACGACCGGGCGGTCGGAGAAGTAGCCGGCCAGGGTCCCGAACCCGCTCGCATCCATCGGCGACGCGAACATGAACAGCACCGGCCTGTCGTCGGTGGCCGACGCGAGGTCGCCGCGAACGTCGTAGGTGATGCGGTCGGCGCCCTCACCGACGGTGAGGGTTTGCACGCCAGTGGTCTCAGTCATGCCGCTCAGACTCGCACTGTGAGCCGAAGTCATCGGACTAGACGACGACGTTGACCAGCGACGGCTCGCGGACGATCACCCGGCGTACCTCCCGGCCCTCGACGGCTCGGACCACCGCGGGGTCGGCCAGCGCCAGCTGCTCCAGCTCGGCAGCGGCGATGTCGGGACTGACCTCCAGCCGGGCCCGCACCTTGCCCTGGACCTGGACGACCGCCGTCACCGACTCCTGCACCAGCAGGACCGGGTCGACGCTCGGCCAGCCGGCGCGAGCGACCGTCGGCTCGTGACCCAGCCGGGCCCACATCTCCTCGGCGGTGTACGGCGCCACCAGCGACAGCATGATCGCCACCGCCTCGGCGGCCTCGCGGACGGCCGGGTCGGCCGGCCCGCAGCCGGAGTCGATCGCCTTGCGGGTCGCGTTCACCAGCTCCATGATCCGCGCCACCATCACGTTGAAACGGAAGTCGTCGATCAGCTCCGCCGCGTCGTGGACGGCCTGCGCGGTGGCCCGGCGCAGCGAGACGTCGCCGGCGTCCGGTGCGGTGCCGGGAGCCGAGCTGACGTCGCCGCTCAGCCGCCAGGCCCGCTGCAGGAACCGCACCGACCCCGCGGGCGACATGTCGGCCCAGTCGATGTCGTCCTCCGGCGGGCCGGCGAACACCAGCGTCAGCCGGACCGCGTCCACGCCGAAAGCCGTAAGTTGCTCCCCCAATCGCACGCCGTTGCCCTTGGACTTCGACATCTTGGCGCCCTCGTTGATCACGGTGCCTTGGTTCAGCTGAGCCGAGAACGGCTCTCGGAAGCCGACCAGGCCCATGTCGTTCAGCACCATCGTGAAGAACCGGGCATACAGCAGATGCAGCACAGCGTGCTCCACGCCGCCTATGTAGACATCGCACGGACCCCATGCGTTGACCAGGTCGGTGTCGAACGCCCGGTCGGTCTCGTGGGGCGAGCAGTAGCGCAGGAAGTACCACGAGGAGTCCACGAACGTGTCCATCGTGTCGCTGTCGCGCTTGGCCGGGCCGCCGCAGGTGGGGCAGTCGACGTTGACCCAGGCCTCGGCCGCAGCCAGCGGGGAGACGCCCCGCGGCGTCAGGTCCGCGCCTCGCAGCTCGGGCAGCACGACCGGCAGCTGGTCCTCCGGCACGGGCACCTCGCCGCAGCCGGGGCAGTGCACGATGGGGATCGGCGCGCCCCAGTAGCGCTGCCGCGACAGCAGCCAGTCGCGCAGTCGGAAGTTCACCGCGCCCTTGCCGGCGCCCTGCCCCTCCAGCCAGCCGATGATCGCGGTCTTGGCCTCAGCGATCGCCATCCCATCCAGGGAGACCTCGTCGTTGGCTGAGTTGATGGCGGCGCCGGCACCCGTGTAGGCCTTGCCGCCGTCCACGTCGAAGCCCTCGGGGGGCTGGACGGTGCGGACGATCGGCAGGTCGAACCTCTCGGCGAAGTCCCAGTCGCGTTGGTCCTGCCCGGGCACGGCCATGATCGCCCCGGTGCCGTAGTCAGCCAGGACGTAGTCGGCCGCCCAGATCGGGATCTGCTGCCCGTTGACAGGGTTGACGGCGTACCGCCCCAGGAAGACACCGGACTTCTCCCGGTCGGTCGACAGCCTCTCGATGTCGGAGGCCTTGCGGACCTCCTCCAGGTAGGCCTCGTACGCCGGCCGCTGCTCGTCGGTGACCAGATCACCGGCGAGCTTGGCGTCGGCGGCCACCACCATGAACGTCGCGCCGAACAGGGTGTCCGGCCGTGTCGTGTAGACCGTCAGTGGCTCACCGGCGACGACCTCAAAGGTGACGTGTGCGCCCTCGGAGCGACCGATCCAGTTGCGCTGGGCGTTGATGACGCGGTCCGGCCATGTCGGTTCCAGGTCCTCCAGGTTGTCCAGCAGCTCCTGGGCGTACTCGGTGATCTTGAAGTACCACTGGGTCAGCTCGCGCTTGGTGACCTCGGCGCCACAGCGCTCGCAGTGGCCGTCGATGACCTGCTCGTTGGCCAGCACGGTCTGGTCGACCGGGCACCAGTTGACCGGGCTCTCCTTGCGGTAGGCCAGGCCGCGCTCGCGGAACTTCAGGAACAGCCACTGTGTCCAGCGGTAGTACTCCGGTCGGACGTGTTCAGGGTCCGGCTCCAGTCGAAGCTGGTGCCGAACTTCCTGCACGACTCGGTGGAGATGGCGATGTTGGCGTAGGTGAACGTCGCCGGGTGCTCGTTGTCGCGGATGGCGGCGTTCTCCGCGTTCAGGCCGAACGAGTCGAAGCCCATCGGGTTCAGCACCTCGTAGCCGCGCAACCACCAGTAGCGCGCCAGCACGTCGTGCAGCGCGAACACCTCGGCGTGACCCATGTGAAGGTCCCCGCTCGGGTAGGGGAACATCGTCAGCGCGTAGCGCTTCTCGCGTGTCCCCTCCAAGATCGCGGCGTCGTCGGCGCGGAACGGGTCCAGCCCGTCCCACACCTGGCGCCACTTCTGCTCCACGGCGTGGACGTCGTACGACGCCGGCTCCTGGTCCTGGGTCTGCTCCATCGGTCTTCCTTGCTAGGTCATGTCTACGGGCACAACTGAGCACAAAAAAGCCCCTCTGGGCGAGGGGCGGCCGCGTCGGACGGGTGCTGCGTCGACGCGGCTAGGTAAGGAGCAGGTCCTGGTGCACGAGCCCAGACTAGCGGACGGCGTCCACCTGATTGCGGCTCGGTGGGGACTCTTGTGCCCCCTCCGGCACCGACGTCAGCGGCATCAGCGCGTGCACCTGGCCGACCAGGGTCGGCAGCGCCGCCTCGTTGCCGACCGCGTGGGCCAGCAGCGCGGCCTGGAGCAGACCGTCGAGCACGGCGTACGCCGAGGTCGGGTCCATCGCAGGCGGTCGGCCGGCCAGCTCGGAGTACCGGGATACGATCCGCCACACCATGTCCTCGAGCTGCTGGTCGATGAACAGGACCGTCTCGCGGAGCCGCTCGTCGAACATGCTCTGGACCCGCACGTCGTACCAGAGCTGGTGCATCGGGCCGTCCTCGCGGACCGTCTCGACCAGCTTGGCCGCGAACCCGTCGAGCAGCTCCTGCTCCGTGGTCGCCTCGGCGACCACCTGGTCGTAGCGGAGGACGCAGCGTGCCTTGTGGTAGCGCACGCTGTAGCAGACGAGCTCGAGCTTGTCCTCGAAGTAGTAGTGCAGGACCCCGTGGCTGAAGGGTGAGTTGCTCGCGATCTCCCGCAGGCTGGTGCGGGCATAGCCGAGCTCACCGAGGGTGCGCAGTGCGGACTCGGCGAGCTCGTTGCGCCGTTCGTCGAACTTGTCGACCGGCGACCGTCGGGTCCGCGCGGACGGGATCACCCCTTCATCGTGACACGCGTCCAGACATTTGTGGACAGTTGTCAAGAGAATGCTTGACAGGCGTCCAACATCAGCGGACGGTGGAGGTTCCCCCACACGAGCGACAAGCGGGAGGGGAGGCGTCGCCCCCGGCGTGACCCTTGACGTCACCCCTCTCTCTTGTCCCGACCGCCATCGCGCTGCCAGGCGCTGGCGCGGTCGACCACCCCCACGCTGATCGAGTACTCCTCGTAGTACTCGCGGACGCCGGCCGCCTGCGCCTCACGGTGCTCGGGGTGCCGGCCCCACCCGTCGTGCGACGGCCGGTCGGCGAAGGTGACCAACGTGACCCGCTCGCCGTCGTCGGCGACGAACACCTTGTGCTCGACGTAGCCCGGCATGGTCCGGGCCAGCGCGCTCATCCTGGCCGCGTGGTCGGGGTAGGCGTCCGCGTCCGGGCGCAGCCGGGATCGGAAGACGGTGACGACCTGGCCGGGCACGGGACTCATGTCCCCATTGTCGACTCCGGTGGTTGAGCCCGGAGGAGCGCCAGCGACGACGGAGTCGAAACCACCCACAGGCGGGCTGCATCTGGCCCACTCCGTGGTTGAGCCCGGAGGAGCGCCAGCGACGACGGTGTCGAAACCACCCTCAGGTGGGCTGCAACTGGCCCACTTCGGTGGTTGAGCCCGGAGGAGCGCCAGCGACGACGGTGTCGAAACCACCACCCTCAGGGGAGCTGGGGACTGGCCGTGGTGGGTTCCAGCCTCGGCTTGGGTGGTTTCGACTCGCTCGGTCGCAGAGCGACACTCGCGGCTCAACCAGCGGCGGCACCGACACTCGCGGCTCAACCAGCGGCGGCACCGACACTCGCGGCTCAACCAGCGGCGGCACCGACACTCGCGGCTCAACCACCGGTCGCCATCCCCCTACGATCGGCCCATGGCTGACCGACCCGTCCTCGACCGCTTCCGACTCGACGGCAAGGTCGCCGTCGTCACCGGCGCCTCCAGCGGACTGGGCGTTGCATTCGCCCGCGCGCTGGCAGAGGCCGGCGCCGACGTGGCGCTGGGCGCGCGCCGCGTCGACCGGCTCGCCGACACCGCCGCGCTGGTCGAGGAGACGGGCCGCCGTGCGCTCACCCACGGCACCGACGTCTCCGATCCCCAGTCGTGCACTGACCTGGTGGCGCTGGCCATGGAGGAGTACGGCCACGTCGACGTGCTGGTGAACAACGCCGGCATCGGTACGGCGGTGCCGGCGACCCAGGAGACGCCGAGCAGTTCCGCCAGGTCATCGACGTGAACCTCAACGGCTGCTACTGGATGGCCCAGGCCTGCGGTCGGGTGATGCAGCCCGGGTCCAGCATCGTCAACATCAGCTCGGTGCTCGGCCTGACCACCGGCGGCCTCCCGCAGGCGGCGTACGCATCGTCCAAGGCTGCGCTGATCGGCCTCACCCGCGACCTGGCACAGCAGTGGACTGGCCGCAAGGGCATTCGCGTGAACGCCATCGCGCCCGGGTTCTTCGAGTCCGAGATGACCGAGCAGTACCCGCCCGGCTACATCGAGGGACAGCTCGGACGGATCCCGTCGGGGCGCAAGGGCGACCCCGCCGAGCTGGCCGCCGCCGTCGTCTTCTTCGCCTCGGACGCCGCGGGCTACATCACCGGCCAGACCCTCGCGGTGGACGGCGGCATGACGATCGCCTGACCGGCGCTCGCCGCCTGCGGGTCCAGCAGGCCCTACTGTTCGTCGTCGTGGGTGCCACTCGCGTCGTGATCATCGGAGCCGGCTTCGGTGGGCTCGGCGCGGCGCGAGCACTACGCCAGCAGGGCATCGAGGACATCACGATCCTGGAGCGCGCCGACTCGGTCGGCGGCGTCTGGCGGGACAACACCTACCCCGGGGCGGCGTGCGACGTGCCGTCACCGCTCTACTCGTGGTCGTGGTCGCTCAACCCCGGCTGGAGCCACCGCTACTCGGGCCAGGCCGAGATCCTCGCCTACCTCGAGCGAACTGCGGCCGACGCCGGGCTGCTGGACCTGGTCCGGACCCGGCAGCAGGTGGCCGAGGCGCGGTTCGACGACACGCGCGCGGAGTGGCAGGTCACCACCACCGACGGCACCACGTACGACGCCGACCTGGTCATCTCCGCCGTCGGCCAGCTGTCCGACCCGGTGGTCCCCCAGCTGCCCGGGGCCGAGACGTTCGCCGGCCCGGCGTTCCACTCGGCGCGGTGGCGGCACGACGTGCCGCTCCAGGGCACCCGGGTCGCGGTCATCGGCACCGGCGCCAGCGCGATCCAGTTCGTGCCGGCGATCGTGGACGACGTCGGCGCCCTGACCGTTTCCAGCGCTCGGCGCCGTACGTCGTGCCGAAGCCCGACACGGAGTACCGGCCACGGCACCACCGCCTGTTCGAGAGGTTCCCGGCGGCGATGCGCGGCGAGCGCGGAGCGACGTTCCACTTCACCGAGCTGCTCAACCGCGCGCTCGGCGGGGACAGCGCGATCAGCACGCCGGTGCTGAACACGCTACGGCTGTCGTGGAAGGCGCAGCTGCGCCGGCAGGTGCGCGATCCCGCGCTGCGGAAGAAGCTGCAGCCGAACTACCCGATCGGCTGCAAGCGGATCCTGTTCAGCAACGACTGGTACCCCGCGCTCACCCGCGACCACGTCGACGTGGTCAACGACGCGATCTCGGCCATCGAGCCGACCGGTGTGCGCACGGCGGACGGCACGCTGCACGACGCCGACGTGCTGATCTGGGGCACCGGCTTCTCGGCGACCGACTTCCTGCGCACGATCCGGGTCGTCGGTCGAGATCGCGTGGAGCTGCACGACGTGTGGAAAGAGCGGCGCGACGGCGTACCTCGGCGTGGGGGTGCCCGGCTTCCCGAACCTGTTCTGCATCTACGGCCCCAACACCAACCTGGGCGGCAGCTTCGATCATCGGGATGATGGAGGCGCAGGCCGGCTGGATCGCCCAGGTCGCCCGGCGGATCGCCGACAGC
>CAWFNB010000001.1:0-102634 GCA_963817125.1 uncultured Actinomycetota bacterium | reverse complement strand
TCGTGGTGTGGGGTTGGTGCCCACGCAGGTGTCCGGGTAGGCGACGGTCTCGCCGTCCATGTCTCGCGTGAACACGACTCGTGCGAGGTGCTCGATGTTGACCTGGTGGACGATGCCGGTGCCGGGCGGGACCACCTTGAAGTCCTCGAAGGCACCCTGTCCCCAGCGCAGGAACTGGTAGCGCTCGCGGTTGCGCTCGTACTCGATCTCGACGTTGCGAGCGAACGCCTCCGGCGTGCCGAAGACGTCGGCGATCACCGAGTGGTCGATGACCAGCTCGGCCGGAGCCAGCGGGTTGATCCGGGTCGGGTCGCCGCCGAGGTCGGCCATCGCCTCGCGCATCGTGGCCAGGTCGACGACGCACGGGACTCCGGTGAAGTCCTGCATGATCACCCGCGCAGGGGTGAACTGGATCTCCGTGTCCGGGTCCGCGTCGGCGTCCCATCCGGCCACTGCGCGGATGTGGTCCTCGGTGATGTCGGCGCCGTCCTCGGTGCGCAGCAGGTTCTCGAGCAGCACCTTGAGGCTGTAGGGAAGGCTCGCGACGTCGAGGCCGTCACCGGTGACCGCGTCGAGCCGGAAGACCTGGTACGACGCGTCGCCCACCTCGAGGCTGCCCTTTGCGCCGAAGCTGTCCTTGCTGGCCATCGCTCACCATCTCCTCGTCTGCACGGGCTTCGTCACCCATCCTGCCGTCGCCGGTCCGGTGGTCGGTACCCGGCTTGAAGTCTCTTGATATCAAGATACACGATGCCGAGAAGATTTGCCTGAGAAGTCGATCCGCAGTCCCAGGTCGCCTCGTTGGCTGGCACCACCCGGATCCCGGCCGCCGTCACGCGGGTCAGCCCTGGAGCAGCCGTGGCTCGATGCGGGTCTCGGTGACGGTGCCGTCGGGCTGGCGCTCGACGACGTACGCCGCCACGCCGGGCCGGTCGGCGACGGCCTCGACCACCGTGGTGCCCTCGTAGACGATGCCGACGCCGTCGTCGGTGGCGTGCGAGGTGGGCAGGTCGCCCTTCCCGACGAGGGCGTGCAGCAGCGGCCGCCGCTGCTCCTCGCTGTCGTAGTGGACGCCGTTGCCGTAGGGCAGCAGGCCGAGTCCGGGCGGGGAGAGCTGCAGGTCGGGACCGTAGCTGTCGGTCGGGCCACCGACGTACCAGCAGATCGAGCCGGCGGAGACGCCGCCGAGCACGACGCCGCTCTCCCAGCACTCGCGCAGGATGTGGTCGAGGCCGTGCGCCCGCCAGACGGCGAGCAGGTTGGCGACGGAGCCGCCGCCGACCCAGATCACGTCCTGGGCGAGCAGGTGCGCTCGGATGTCGGGGACGTTGGGCATGCCGAAGAGCTCGAGATGGTTGGCGCGGACGTCGGAGCCGGCGAAGGCGCGGTAGAAACCTGCGATGCCGTTGAGCGAGTCGCCGGAGGCGGTGCCGAGGTAGCAGAACCGAGCCGGCGCCGGATCGCCGGCCAGGTGGATGGCGTGCTCGATGAGCGGACCCCGGCGCCAGTTGAAAGGCCCCGTGTCCGACGGCAGGAAGCCACCCGACGTGGCGAGGATCGGCAAGGCCTAACCTCCGAGAACGGTTGGCACCATCAGTGCCACGCACTCTACGTGGTGCGTCATGGGGAAGAGGTCGAGTCCACGCAGCCGGTCCAGCCGGTAGCTGTGCTCGGCGAAGATCGCGACGTCGCGGGCCAGGGCGGCCGGGTCACAGGCGACGTAGGCGACCGCGCGCGGGCGACGGGCGGAAACCGCTTCGACGACGGACCGGCGCGCGCCCTCGCGCGGCGGGTCGAGGACCACCAGGTCGACCGGGGTGGCTGGCAGGCCCGAGAGCACCGCCGCCACGTCCCCCATGAGCACTGCGGCCCCGGGCACGTTGGTCTCGGCGTGCGCGCACGCGGCGCGGTCGCCCTCGACCACGGTGACCGACCCGGTCACCCCGACCGCATCGGCCAGGAAGCGCGCGAACAGGCCCACGCCGGCATACAGGTCGAGCACCGACTCCCCCGGCCGCGGTGCGAGGAAGCCGAGCACGGTGTCGACCAGCACCTCGGGTGCGCCCGGGTGCACCTGCCAGAAGCCGTCGGCGTCGGCCTCGAACCGCACGCCTCGCACCTCGTGGCTGGCCGGAGCGCCGGCAATCAGGCAGTCGTCGATCTCGATGACGTCGTGGGAGCGGTGCTTGCGCATCCCACGCCGACCGCCGGGCAGGTCGACGTACCGCTGCCGGGTCCGCCAGCGCAGCCCGTGCTCGTCGCCGGGCACCTCCTCGACGGTCACGTCGACGTCCAGGCCGGCCAGCCGGGCCAGCTGCTCCCGGACGACCTCGGCCTTGAGCGCGCGCTGCCGGGCGAGGTCGACGTGCTGGAAGTCGCAGCCGCCGCACAGCCCGGGGCCGGCGTAGGGGCAGGGCGGCGGGACCCGGTCCGGGGAGGCCTCGCGCACCTCGACCGCGTCGGCACGCCAGAACCGGTCGCCGTCGGTGCCCTCGGTCACCTGGAGCACGATCCGCTCGCCCGGCAGCGCGTGCCGCACGAAGACGACCCGCCCGTCCGGGAGGCGGACCACGCAGTGACCGCCGTGCGCGACCGGGCCCACGACGGCGTCGTACCGCTCCCCCACCCGGGACCGCCCACGCGGCTGTCGCGGCCGGGCGCGGGACTGGCCCCGGGAGCGGTTCAGCGCGGTCTCCGGCCCCGCGTGGGCCGTTCGTCGACGTCGCCGCGCCGCAGGTCTCCGGGGCGGACCCGGAAGTCCTCGCGCAGCTCCCGTTCGCGGGCGATCTCGGAGGAGCGCAGCTGGTAGGGCACCGAGGTGACCATCACCCCCGGCGTGAACAGCAGCCGGCCCTTGAGCCGCAGCGCGGTCTGGTTGTGCAGCAGCTGCTCCCACCACCGGCCGACGACGTACTCCGGGATGTAGACCGCGACCACGCCGCGGGGGTTGGCCTGCTTGATCTCGGTGGCGTACTCGACGATCGGCCGGACCAGCTCGCGGTAGGGCGAGTGCAGCACCTTGAGCGGTACGTCGATGCGGCGCTGGTCCCACTCCTCCAGCAGCGCGGTTGGTCTCCTCGGGGCTCGTCGAGACGTAGACCGCCTCGAGCACGTTGGGCCGGGTGGCCTTGGCGAACGCGAGCGCACGCAGCGTCGGCTTGTGCAGCTTGGACACCAGCACGATCGCGTGCACCCGGGTGGGGAGGATCTTGTCCTCGTCGTCGGCCGCGAGCTCCTCCTCCACGTTGTCGTAGTGACCGCGGATCCCGCGCATCACCGCGAAGAAGAAGACCATCGCCAGGATCGTGATCCACGCACCGGCGAGGAACTTGGTGACCAGCACGATCACCAGCACCACCGCGGTGAAGGTGAGCCCGATCGTGTTGATCACCCGCGAGCGGAACATCCGCCGGCGGACCGCAGGGTCCTTCTCGGTCTTCAGGTGTCGCGTCCAGTGCCGGATCATGCCGAGCTGGCTGAGGTTGAAGGACACGAAGACGCCGACGATGTAGAGCTGGATCAGCCGGGTGGTCTCGGCGTCGAAGGCGAGGATCAGGATGATCGCCATGACGGCGAGGAAGACGATGCCGTTGCTGTAGGCCAGCCGGTCGCCGCGGGAGCCGAGCGCGCGTGGCGCATAGCCGTCCTTGGCCAGGATCGAGCCGAGCACCGGGAAGCCGTTGAACGCGGTGTTCGCGGCCAGCACCAGGATGATCCCGGTCACCGAGACCACGAAGTAGAAGCCGGGCGAGAAGTCGATGAAGACCGCCCGCGCGATCTGGGAGATCACCGGGTGCTGGTCGTAGCCCTCGCCGACCGGCACGCCGTTGCGGCTCAGCCGGTCGAAGTCGTGCGGGTCCACGTAGCGGATCCCCATCTGCTTCGCGAGGACGATGACGCTCACCATCATCGTGATCGCGATCATCCCCAGCAGCAGCAGCGTCGTGGCGGCGTTGCGGCTCTTCGGCTTCCGGAACGCGGGCACCCCGTTGGAGATCGCCTCGACCCCGGTCAGCGCCGCACAACCGGACGAGAACGCACGCGCCAGCAGGAACATCAGAGCGAGCGTCGTCAGCGACTCCGAGCTGCCCACGCCCGGGTCCGGCGTGATGTCCATGCCGGCGCTCTCCACGTCGGGCAGGTCACCGGCCGCCAGGCGGAGCAGTCCGTAGGCGCACATCCCGAGGATCGCGAACATGAACAGGTAGCTCGGGACCGCGAAGAAGGTCCCGGACTCGCGAATACCTCGCAGGTTCATCGCCATCAGCGCCAGCACGAGGACCGAGGCGAACATCGCCTCGTGCCCGACCAGCGCCGGGATCGCACCGGCGGCGTACTGAGCACCGGAGGAGATGGACACCGCGACCGTGAGCACGTAGTCGACCAGGAGGGCACTCGCGACCGTCATGCCGGCTCTGCGACCCAGGTTGACCGTGGCGACCTCGTAGTCCCCGCCGCCGCTGGGGTAGGCGTGCACGTTCTGGCGGTACGACGCGATCACCGCCGCCATCACCAGCGCGACCGCGATCGCGATCTTCCACGACCAGATGTACGCCGACGCCCCGGCCAGCGAGAGCATGATGAAGACCTCGTCGGGGGCGTAGGCGACCGACGAGAGCGCGTCGCTCGCGAAGACCGGCAGCGCGATGCGCTTGGGAAGCAACGTCTCGCCCAGCTGAGAGCTCCGTAGCTTGCGCCCCAGCAGGATCCGCTTGGACACATCGCCGACACCCACGAGCCGCAAGGGTACGCGCGAGACGCGCAACGGATACCGTGGCCGGGTGCATGTCGTGATCATGGGCTGCGGGCGGGTCGGATCGACCTTGGCCCGGAGCCTCGAGGACCGCAACCACACGGTGTCGATCATCGACAGCGAGCCGGATGCCTTCCGGCGGCTCGGCCCCGGCTTCAACGGCGACAAGATCACCGGCTACGGCTTCGACCAGGCGGTCCTCGAGAAGGCCGGGATCCGGCGTGCCGAGGCGTTCGCGGCCGTCTCCAGCGGCGACAACTCCAACATCATCGCGGCGCGGGTGGCCCGCGAGACCTTCGGCATCCAGCAGGTCGTGGCCCGCATCTACGACCCCGGCCGGGCCGAGGTCTACCAGCGGCTGGGGATCACCACGGTGGCGACCGTGAAGTGGACCGCGGACCAGGTGCTCCGCCGGATCATGCCCGCCGGCGCCGAGCCCGACTTCCGCGACCAGTCCGGGACCGTCCGGGTCGACCAGGTGCCGATCCCCGACGTCTGGGTCGGGCAGCGCACGATCCACTTCCAGGAGCAGACCGGGAGCCGGATCGCATGGATCGACCGCCTCGGCGAAGGGATGCTGCCCAACCGCGAGTCGGTGATCCAGGAGGGCGACCTGATCCACCTGGTGATGCGCGAGGAAGACGCCGCCCACGTCTTCAAGGTCGTCGACAACGGGCCCGAGGAGCACTAGTCATGCGGGTAGCAATCGCCGGTGCCGGCGCGGTCGGCCGCTCGATCGCCCGAGAGCTGATCCAGAACGGCCACGAGGTCCTGCTCATCGACAAGGACTCCGACTCGATCAAGCCCGAGCGGGTCCCGGACGCCGAGTGGCTGCTGGCCGACTCCTGCGAGCTGTCGTCGCTCGAGGAGGCCCGGCTCGACAAGTGCGACGTGGTCATCGCCGCCACCGGCGACGACAAGGCCAACCTGGTCACCTCCTTGCTGGCCAAGACCGAGTTCGGCGTACCCCGCACGGTCGGCCGGGTGAACCACCCCAACAACGAGTGGCTGTTCAGCGAGGCCTGGGGAGTCGACGTGAACGTGTCGACCCCGCGGATCATGTCCGCCCTGGTCGAAGAGGCGGTGACCGTCGGTGACCTGGTCCGGCTCTTCACCTTCCGCCAGGGCAACGCCAATCTCGTCGAGCTGACCCTGCCCGAGGACTCGCCCTACGTGGGCAAGCCGACCGGCCTGATCCCCTTCCCGGACAACTGCGCGCTGGTCTCGATCCTGCGCGACGGCCAGGTCTACGTCCCCGACGCCGAGCAACCTGTCGAGTCCGGCGACGAGCTCCTCTTCGTCTGCCCCGAGGACCGCGAGGACCAGCTCGAGAAGCTCCTGTCCCCCGTCGACCACCACGACTGAGGTCAGGCTGGGCGGGGCTGCTCCAGGGGGGTGCGGTTGCGGCCCAGCACCCACAGCATCGCGGCTAGCGCGGCCAGCTGGAGCGGCCAGCCGAGGCCGATCTTGAGGACGCCGAGCACGGCCACGGCGGTGTCTGCGTCGATCGAGCCCGCGTGGCCGGCCAGCCAGACCGGCCCCTGTACGACGACCCGGAGCAGGCAGGGGACCGCCAGCAGCCAGGTCAGCCGGGTGCAGAGCTTCACGACCGGGCGGTCGGCGTGCCAGGCAGTCGGGTCGCCGGTGACGCTGCCGACCATGAACCCGACCAGTGGCCAGCCGATCAGGCAGGTGAAGGCCAGCACCACGGTGTAGCCCGAGTTGTAGAGGATGCCGGGCAGGAAGTAGGCCAGCGCCTGGTCGTCCTCGCTGCCGCCGCTGCGCGCCGAGAGCGTCACGAACAGCCAGCCGATGCCGATCCCCACC
The DNA here is from genome assembly GCA_963817125.1 of uncultured Actinomycetota bacterium. Classification (GTDB taxonomy): domain Bacteria; phylum Actinomycetota; class Actinomycetes; order Propionibacteriales; family Nocardioidaceae; genus Nocardioides. The sequence continues at coordinate 96,054 of CAWFNB010000001.1, read as the reverse complement.
AAGGCGTTGACCACGAACTGCACGGTGGAGCGCTGCACCAGGCGCAGGACGAGCAGGCCCAGCGCCGACACCACACTGACGATGAGGGCCATCTGGAGCTCGCGCGTGGTCAGCCAGAAGATCGTGAAGAGGATCGTCGGCACCGCCGCCTCGACCATGCCGCGACGACCGCCGAGCGCCTTGGCCAGCTGGGCGCGGACCACGGCCTCCACGGTTGTCACCGAGGTGGTCGGCTGCTCTTCGGTCGTGTCGTCGGCGTAGTCGGTCATGGGATGAGCTCGTAGCGCGGGTTGTACATGACCCGGGCGCCCTGGTGGGCGCCGATCCGGCCCTCGACCCCGATGGCACGGCCAGGCTCGATGCCGGCGATCCGGCGACGGCCGAGCCAGACCACGGTGATGACTCCCGTCCCGTCGCCGAGCTCCGCCTCCAGGACGGGTACGCCGGCGCGCGGGCGCAGCGTGACGGTGCGCAGGGCGCCCCGCAGCTTGACCCGCTCGCGGTCGGGCGCGTCCGCGATCGACACCGCCCCGGACTTCCCGGAGCGCGCGTACTCCTTGCGGAGGTGATGGGTGTCCTGGTCCGACGGGTTCGCCCAGCGACTGATGTTGCGTCGCAGCTTGCCCTTGCTCATCGGTGTCATCGGCTCGGCTGGTCGACACGGCGGGCCTGCGGCGGCATCACGACCGGGAGCGCCTCACCGACCGGCATCGCCTGTGCGCCGCGGTGCACCCCGATCTTGCGGATGCTCTCCTCCCAGGACGTGGCGCCGTCCGGGTTCACTGCCGGCTGGCCCAGCAGCGAGGCACGCAGCATCCACCGGGGACCGTTGATGCCCACAATGCGGGTGACCTGCTTGGCGCCGCCACGCTGCGCGACCTGGCAGATCAGCTCGGGACCCCACGGCCCCTCGCGCTCGGTGGCCGTCCCACCGGCCTGGGCCACCTCGGCGGCGATCTGCGGCCGAGCCTCCGACCACAGGTCACCGCCGCGCGGAGCGGCGAAGGCCCGGATCTCGGCGGCGCCGTCCGGACCGGCGATCACGACCGACTGCACCGTGCCGCTGGCCTCGTCCATCTGGATCCGGAGCTCACGGCCCGGCTCGGGGGTGATCAGGAGCGATCCGAGGTCGACCCGCTCGACGTCCCCTGCCGGCGGCAGCTCCTCGGAGTCGAAGGGACCGGACGGGCCGGACGGGGAGGTGTCGGCGGTGGACTGCTCGTCGAGGTCGTCCAGGTCCGTGTCGTCGTCGACCGGGTCATCCTGCGCCTTGCGGCGGAACTTCACGTGCTCGCACTCCCTGCGTCGGCGGTCGGGACGGTCCCGAAGCCTCCGGTAGAACCGTAGCCGCCGACCCCTCGCACGCTTTCGGGCAGCACCTCCACCTCGACGAATCCCGCCTGCTCCACCCGCTGGAAGACCAGCTGGGCGATCCGGTCGCCGCGGCGGAGCTCGATGGGCTCGATGGGGTCGTGGTTGACCAGGAGCACCTTGACCTCGCCGCGGTACCCCGCGTCGATCGTCCCCGGCGTGTTCACGATCGAGAGGCCGTGCCGGGCGGCGAGCCCGGAACGTGGGTGCACCAGGGCGACGTACCCCTCGGGCACCGCCATCGCCACGCCGGTCGGGACCAGCGCGCGCTCGCCCGGCCGCAGGGTCAGGTCGACGGCGGTCACCAGGTCTGCGCCGGCGTCGCCCGGATGGGCGTACGCCGGCAGCGGGAGGTCGGGGTCCAGGCGGACCACGGGCACCGGGAGCTCCACCCGTCGGACACTAGTGCCCCGAGTGGCAGGATCCGCTGCGTGGATGCGACCGCCTACGACGAGAGGCTGGGCGTCCCGCTGCGCTGGTGGGTGCAGGGCATCATGCTGGTCGCCAGCCTCTGGCTGGCCCTCGTCGTCGCGATCCCCGACCCGGCCGCCTGGGCCTGCACCGCGGGCGCCCTGGTCCTGCTCGCATCGCTGCTCCTCGCCTACGGCCACGCGCGGGTGAGCGTCGCGGGCGGCTGGCTCCGAGCCGGGCGGGCGCGCATCGAGGCGGCCCACCTCGGCGAGGTCACTGCGCTGGATGCCGATGAGACCCGGCGGATCGCCGGTCCCGAGGCGGACGCGCGCGCCTACCTGCTGCTGCGGCCCTACCTCAAGCGCGCGATCCGCGTCGAGATCACCGACCCCGCCGACCCGGCGCCGTACTGGCTGGTCAGCTCGCGGCATCCCGACGAGCTGGCTCGGGCCGTGCGGGGACTGGCCGAGTCCGCGCACGCCTGACGTGGGTACCGTGCCGCCATGGCATCGGACAGCTCGAAACTGTGGACCGTCTTCTCGCTGATCGCCGGGCTGGGCGCGGCCACGGCGACCCGGATGCTCCTGGACCGCTCGTGGAAGGTTGCCGCCGGCAAGAACCCGCCCGACAACCCGGCCGACCCCGACGTGAGCATCGGCGAGGCAGTCATGTGGGCGAGCATCACCGGTGCCGCGGTCGCCCTGGCCAGGATGCTGGCCCAGCGCCGGGCCGCGAGCTACTACACGCGATCGACCGGCCACCTGCCTCCGGGGCTCCGGAAGGGCGACAAGAGGTAACCCCCGCGCTGACCCGTCACTTTTGGTCGGTGGTACGGCGCTGACCCGTCACTTCTGGTCGGTGGTACGACGGGATCGGGTTTCGCCGTCAGCGCGCCTTGGGTGCCACGTGCGCTGACCCGGCAGTTCTGGTCGACGCGGGCCCTTCGGGCGCGGGCAACCAGAACGGCCGGGTCAGCGTTGCGGTGCTGCGCACCGCGCGCTCAGGCACAGTCAAAACAAATCATCTTCTTCGCATTTGCCAGCTGGCTCCGGTGGTGGACCAGGAAACAGCTCATGCAGGTGAACTCGTCCTCCTGCTTGGGCTTCACCTCGACCGCCAGCTCCTCGTGCGAGAGGTCCGCGCCCGGGAGCTCGAAGGACTCGGCCGCCTCGGCCTCGTCCTCGTCGACCTTTCCGGAGTTCTTGTCGTGGCGACGAGCCTTGAGCTCTTCGATGCTCTCTTCGGACTGGTCTTCATCACTCTTGCGCGGTGCGTCGTAATCAGTCGCCATGTCTTCACTCCCTTCGGCCGTTCAAATGTCTGTGTCGCTTCCCCGAGACCGGCGCAACGCCGTCGGCAGGGGAGGATTGTGCACCATTGACCCGGGAACGGACACACCGGCGGCCAATGCGAGGGCTGAACGTCCGGTGAAACCTGGCTATTCCCTCCCGCGTGCAGCGCTCCCAGCCCCTGGTCACGCCCCGTGAGCCGCGAGGTACCCAGCCGCGGCGACGGCACTCCTGAACTCGTCAAATCCGGGTTCAGGTGCGGCCATGACCAGGAGCCTGCCGCCGACGCCCTGCGCGGTCTCCACCCGGGCGCCGGCGGCCCGGGCGATGAGCCCGCCGGCGGCGTGGTCCCAGAGGTTGACGCCCTCCTCGACGTACCCGTCCAGGGATCCCTGGGCGACCGCGCACAGGTCCAGCGCGCACGAGCCGAACCGGCGGATGTCGCGGATCCGCGGGAGCAGCCGGACCAGCGCCCGGGCCTGCACCTCGCGCTGCTCGGCGTCGTAGGAGAAGCCGGTCCCGATCAGCCGCTCGGACAGGGGCACCGTGGCCCGGACGGCGATCGGCCGGCCGTCACGGTACGCCGGGCCGCCGCGCGTCGCCGTGTACTCCGCGCCTGTCGCGACGTTGAGGACCATTCCGGCGACCACCTCGCCGTCGAGCTCGGCGGCGATCGAGACGGCGTACTGCGGGATCCCGTAGACGAAGTTCACGGTGCCGTCGATCGGGTCCACGATCCACCGGACACCAGAGGTGCCGGGGTAGTCGTCACCCTCCTCCCCAACGACCGCGTCGTCCGGCCGGGCCTGGAGCAAGGCACGGCGGATCAGCCGCTCGGCGCTGCGGTCGGACTCGGTGACCACGTCGACCTCGCTGGACTTCGTGGCCGCGACGGTGACGCCCCGGGCCGCGCCGGACTCGATCATCCGCCCGGCTGAGCGCGCGGTCAGCACCGCCAGCTCGAGGAGCTCCTCGGGGGTGGTCATGCTGGCGCCTCGCACAGCGCCGGCCGGTCCCCGCGGGGGTTGGGACAGCACCCCACCGGGCAGCGGTCCCACATCGGGCCGAGGGACCCCGTGCTGGTCCGGACCACCTCCTCGCCGCGCTCGACCGTGGCCCGCTCGACCAGGAGGTCGCGGACCATCGCCGCGAACCGACGGTCCGACCCGGCGGTCGCGGCCCGGCGGGACGGCAGCCCGAGTCGCTCGGCGGTGGCCATCGCCTCGGTGTCGAGGTCGTAGATGACCTCCATGTGGTCGGAGACGAAACCGACGGGGACCATGACCACGGCCGGCACCCCGGCCTCGGACAGGGCCACGAGGTGGTCGTTGACGTCGGGCTCGAGCCAGGGCACCTGAGCCGGCCCCGAGCGCGAGCAGAACACGAGCTCGAAGGGGTGCCGGACTCCAGTCTCCTCTGCGATCCGGCCGGTGACCTCGGTCGCGACATCGAGGTGCTGGGCGACGTAGGCACCGCCCTCAGGACCCGAGCTCGCTGCCATCGCGACCGGGATGGAGTGGGTGACAAAGGCCAGGTGCGCGCCCTCGCGGACCTCGCCCGGCAACGTCGCCAGCTGGGCGAGAACGGCGTCGGCGACGGGCTCCACGAAGCCTGGGTGGTTGAAGTAGTGGCGCAGCCTGTCGAGGGCCGGCGCCCCGACGACGGCCGCCGAGGCGTCGTACAGGTTCTCCCGGTACTGACGGCAGCCCGACCACGATGAGTAGGCGCTCGTGACGAAGCAGGCGGCCCGCCTCACTCCGTCATCGGCCATGCGCTGCACGGCCTCGGTCAGGTAGGGGTCCCAGTTGCGGTTGCCCCAGTACACGGGCAGCGCGATGCCGGCCGCCGCGAGCTCGGCCTCGATGGCTGCGACCAGGCCGCGGTTGAGGTCGTTGATCGGTGACCGGCCACCGAAGAGCCGGTAGTGCTGGCCGACCTCCTCGAGCCGCTCGCGCGGGATGCTGCGGCCGGCGGTGACGTTCTCGAGGAACGGCACCACGTCCTCGGGTCGCTCGGGACCACCGAAGGACACCAGGAGCAGCGCGTCGTACGGCGCGACGTCGGGGCGGTCCACGTGGTGAACCCTAGACAGCGCAAACGATTCGGCTGCGGTCGGTCCGCGGTCCTAGGTTTGCCCAGTGCCCCTGCTCTCCTCCTACCGCCGGGTCCTCGCGACGCCCGGCGGCCTGCTGTTCTCGCTGACGGGCCTGGTGGCGCGGCTGCCGATCTCCATGGCCGGGCTGGGCATCGTCTTCCTCGTCGAAGCCGGCACCGGCTCGTACGGCGTGGCCGGCCTGGTCGCAGGGGCGTACACGATCGCCAATGCGTTGTTCGCGATCGCCCAGGGCCGGCTGATCGACACCCTCGGCCAGCGAGTGGTCCTCGGCACGGCCAGCGTGGCCTTCGGGGTCTCGACGGGACTGCTCATCGTCTCGGTGCAGGCCGACTGGCCGATCGCTGTCTCCTACGCGGCGGCGGCGGTCGCCGGCGGGACCCTCCCGTCGGTGGGCTCGTCGGTGCGGGCCCGCTGGACCCATGTCCTCACGGCGCCGGAGGACGTGCAGACCGCCTACGCGTTCGAGGCGGTGGTCGACGAGACCGTCTTCATCCTCGGGCCGATCCTCGTGACGGTGCTGGCCACCGCGGTCGACCCGGTGGTCGGGCTGGGCGCCGCCGCGGTGCTCGGCACTGTCGGCAGCCTCGCCTTCGCCGCGCAGTGCCGGACCGAGCCGCCGGCCCAGCGCCATGACGCCGCCGCCGGGGCGCGCGCCCGGATGCCGTGGCGGACCGTGCTGCCGCTCGCCGTCGTGTGCGCGGCGCTCGGCATCCTGTTCGGCGCCGCCGAGGTGACCACGGTCGCCTTCGCCGACGAGCAGGGCTCGAAGGCGTACGCCGGCGGGCTCCTCGCGCTCTGGGCGCTGGGCAGCCTGCTCGCGGGCGTGGTCACCGGCGCACGCTCCTGGCGGCGCGGGCCGTCGTTCCGGGTCCGGGCCGGTGCGATCGGCATGGCGTGCGCCATGGCGCCGCTCTACTTCGTCGGCTCGGTCCCCCTGATGGGGCTCCTGCTGTTGATCGGCGGCGTGGCCATCGCCCCGACCCTGATCGCCACCCTGTCCCTGACCCAGGCCAGCGTGCCGCCGGCCCGGCTGACCGAGGGGATGGCGATCATGCAGACCGGTATCGTCGCCGGGGTGGCGCCGGGCGTCGCCGTGAGCGGGTGGATCGTCGACGCCCAGGGCGCGTCGGCGGCCTACCTCGTCAGCCTGGCCGCGGGCGTGCTGGCCGCGCTCGCTGCCCAGGCGGTCCCCCGGCGGCGTACCGCCGACCGACGCGCGAGTGCGGAGCCGGCGCCGGAAACCACGGGCGCGGCGACTTGACGGGCTGGCGCAACTGGTCCGGCCTCGAGACTGCGACGCCCAGTCGCGAGGCCACGCCCGCCGATCCGGGCGACGTGGTCGCAGAGGTGCGTCGCGCGCTCGACGGCGCCGGCACCGTCAAGATGGTCGGCACCGGCCACAGCTTCACCGCGATCGCGGCGCCGGAGGGGACCATGCTCCGGCCCGACGGCCTGACCGGCATCGTGGGGGTCGACCGGGAGGCGATGACCGTCACGGCCCGGTCCGGCACCCGCCTGGCCGACCTCAACACCGGCCTCGAGGCACTCGGCCTGTCGCTGCACAACATGGGCGACATCGCCGAGCAGACCCTGGCCGGGGCGATCTCGACCGGCACCCACGGCACCGGCGGCAGCGCCGCCGGACTTGCAGCACAGGTGGTCGGTCTCGAGCTGGTCACCGGCACCGGCGAGCTCCTCCGCGCCACCGCCGAGGAGAACGCCGACGTCCTCGATGTCGCGCGGGTGGGGCTCGGCGCACTCGGCGTCCTCACCTCGATCACCTTCCGGGTCGAGCCGCTCTTCGTGCTCGAGGCGGAGGAGGAGCCGATGTCGTGGGACCAGGCGCTCGGCAGCTTCGACGAGATGACCGCCGCCGCGGACCACGTGGACATGTACTGGTTCCCGCACACCGACCGGCTCCTGACCAAGCGGAACACCCGCCGCGGTCTCGACCTCGCCCAGGTCCGGCGGCTGCCGCGCGGGCGGGCGTGGTTCGACGACGAGTTCCTCCAGAACACCGTCTTCGGGGTCCTGACGGCGGGCGCCAACCGGACACCCCGCGTGATCCCCCGGATGAACCGGCTGAGCGCGCGGCTGCTCAGCCCGCGCAGCTACGCCGACGTCCCGCACCGTGTCTTCGTCGCCCAGCGACGGGTCGTCTTCCGCGAGATGGAGTACGCCGTGCCACGCGCGGCCGGTCTCGACGTGCTCCGCGAGTGCCGCGCCGCGCTGGACGCGTCCCACCTGCGGATCAGCTTCCCGGTCGAGATCCGGGTGGCGCCGGCCGACGACATCCCGCTGTCCACGGCCAGCGGCCGGGACTCCTTCTACCTTGCCTTCCACACCCACCGCGACGCCGAGCACCGCGACTACTTCGCCCTGATGGAGCCGATCCTGCGGGCCCACGACGGCCGCCCGCACTGGGGCAAGGTGCACACGCTGACTCACGAACAGCTGGCGCCGGCGTACCCGCGCTTCGAGGAGTTCCTCGCCCTGCGGGATCGGCTGGACCCGCAGCGGGTGTTCGCCAACGACCACCTGCGCCGGGTGCTGGGAGACTGACCGAACCTTTTCGTCCGCTCACCGCGTCTGGGGTGTCATGACGGACCGAGCTCGGCGGGACTTCCCGGAGTTCGTCGCGGCCCGCGGAGGCGCGCTCCAACGCGCGGCCTACCTGATGGTCGGCGACGTCACTCTGGCCCAGGACCTGGTCCAGGAGGCGCTGACCAAGACCTACGTGTCGTGGGCGCGGCTCCGGGACTCGGCCAACGCCGAGGCATACACCCGCAAGGTCATCACCACGACCGCCCTGTCGTGGTTCCGCCGCAAGGGCTGGTACGCCGAACGGGCCACCGAGATGCTGCCCGAGCGCCCGACGCCGGCTCACGACGAGGCGGTCGCGACCAGCACGCTGCTGTGGGACTGCCTGGCCGAGCTGCCGCCCCGGCAGCGGGTGGCCGTGGTGCTGCGCTACTACGAGGACCTGACCGAGGCCCAGACCGCCGAAGCGATGGGCTGCGCGGTCGGCACCGTGAAGAGCCAGGTGTCCGCTGCCCTCACCAAGCTCCGCGCCCGGCTGGGCGACGACGTCCTGGAGGCGATCCGATGACCGAGGACCTGCGCACCCTGCTCCGCGAGCGGGCCGACCTCCCCGACTTCGCGCCGGTCGACGTGTCGACGCTGACCCAGGACGGCGCCCGCATCGTGCGCCGTCGCCGGTGGACCGTCGCCGCCGCCTCCGCCGCGGCAGTGGTTGCGGTCGCCGGCCTGGCCTTTGCCGTCCGCCCGGACACGGACGCCGGCCCGCCCTTGGACACGCCTCCGGGGGCCGACACCCTCACCTGGGCATCCGGCGGCGTTCTGCACACGTCCTCGGGCGACATCGCGACCGGCCTCGACATCGACGTCTTCGTGCAGACCGAGGCCGGGTACGTCATCGCAGACGGGTCCGAGCTCTTCGCGGTCGTCGAGGGCGAGCCGAGCTCGCTGGGCACAGTCGCGAGCAGAGTGCCGGGCGCCGTGCCCCATCTCGTCGGCGACACCGACGGGACCCTTGCTGCCTGGCGGGACGGGTCGTCTTACCAGGTGCGGGACCTGGCCACTGGCCAGCAGTTCAGCTTCGTGGCCACCTACTCGGATGCCGAGGTGATGGCCGTGGACGGCCGCACCCTCTACGTCGACGAGCCCAGTGAGAGAGTGGCGATCGACGTGGACAGCGCAACCCGGACCGAGCTGGAGGGCGACCCGGTCGCGTTCGAGGACGGGGTCATGGTGACCCAGGACGACAGGGGCTTCCTGGTCGACGGACGACGGCTGGGGACGTTCGTCCAGGGCAGCGTCCGCGGCTTCTCCCCCGACGCCCGCTGGCTGGTCGTCAACGTGGACCAGATCTCGCAGGGCCTCGGGACCACGTACGTGTACGACGTGGCCACGGGCGACCGGGTGTCGCTCGAGGTGGCCGACCCCTACAAGCAGATCCTGGGGTGGTCCGACGCGCACACCCTGGTGGTGATTGCGCGGTCGGACGGACGGTTCCAGCTGCTCTCTTGCCGGGTCCCCGACCTGCGCTGCGAGGTGGCGGTACCGGACCTCGGGCGAAGCTCGGAGTTCCGGATGCCCACGATGCCGTGACCGACGTGGGGTCCTACCGCGAACGCGCGGCGTGGCGCGCGCTCACGCTCCCGCTCCCGGGCGTGTCGCTGTCGTAGGCTCGGCGCCATCCGGAGTGAGGACCACGACGAGGTATGTCGGCACACGAGCTACCCACCAACCCGCCCCCGGCCCCAGCGCGCCTTCAGCGCTCGGCCGGACGGCACCTGACCGTCGCCGGCGTGACCCCCGACGGCACGCGGCTCCGGTTGGCCGACGCGGCGGGGACCGAGTTCACCGTCGACATCGACGCCCGGCTTCGGGCCGCCCTGGGCGGCGAGCCCCGGCGCCCCGACCGTCCCGTCCCTCAGAGTTCCGGCAAGGTGGAGAGCCACATGGACAGCATGCTGCGACCCCGTGACATCCAGGCGCGGATCCGGGCCGGGGAGACCCCCGAGTCGGTGGCCGCCGCCGCGAAGACGACCGTCGAGAAGGTCATGCCCTACGCCGCTCCGGTGCTCGCCGAGCGCGAGCACGTCGCCGAGCGCGCCCAGCGGTCCTCCATCCGACGTCCCGCCGGCGAGGCCCCCGGTGGGGCCCGCACCCTCGGCGACGCGATCACCGGCCACCTGCACTCCCGCAACGTCGACCCCGAGACCATCACCTGGGATGCCTGGCGCCGTGAGGACGGCCGCTGGGCGCTGACCGGCCGCTACGCGATCCAGGGGCACGAGGGCATGGCCGAGCTCACCTTCGACCAGCCCGGCAACTTCGTGGTGCTCGACAACGACGACGCCCACTGGCTGGTCGGCGACGTCGCGGACCCGACGGCCGAGCCCGAGCCGGTGTCCGGCGTACGCCGCCTCAGCGCCGTGCCCGAGGAACAGCTCACCCTCGGCGACGACGTGCTCGGCATCATCGACGAGCCTGCAACCGAGCGGGCGGAGAGCACCCTCGACCTCACCGACGCGGCCGCCTCGGTCCGCGCCGGGCTGCAGACCGACCAGCCGCTCGAGGCCTTCTTGGACGAACACGGCCTCGACGACCAGCCCGGTCCAGACGAGAGCCAACTGGCCGACCCTGACTCGGCCGAGCCCCGGCGCCGGCCGGTGAAGAAGACCCGCGGCCGTGCCTCGGTCCCGAGCTGGGACGAGATCATGTTCGGCGGTGGCAAGCCGGAGTAACTCACCGGTAACCTCCGCCCATGACGTACTTCGTGACCGGCGCGACGGGGTTCATCGGCCGGCACCTCGTCCAGGAGCTCGTCGACCACCGCGAGGGCATGATCTTCGTGCTCTGCCGGAAGTCGTCGCTCGACCGGATGGAGTCGCTCATCCAGGCCGACTGGGGCTCGGACCGGGTGGTCCCCGTGGTCGGCGACCTCTCAGCCGACCGGCTGGGGATCGACGCCGACTGGGTGGCGGAGCACCAGGGCGACGTCGACCACTTCTTCCACCTCGCGGCGATCTACGACATGACCGCCGACGCCGAGACCAACGAGCAGCTCAACGTGGGCGGGACCCGGCACGCCCTCGAGCTGGCCGACGCGGTGCAGGCGGGCCGCTTCCACCAGGTCTCGTCGGTCGCAGCCGCCGGCGACTACCACGGCGTCTTCGACGAGACGATGTTCGACGAGGGGCAGCACCTGCCCTCGCCCTACCACCGCACCAAGTACGAGTCGGAGAAGATCGTCCGCGAAGAGGCGACGATGCCGTGGCGGGTCTATCGCCCGGCCATCGTGGTGGGCCACTCCGAGACCGGAGCGATGGACAAGGTCGACGGCCCCTACTACTTCTTCCCGATGATGCGGCTCTTGCGGGACAACCTGCCGGCGTGGCTGCCGATGGTCGGCGTCGACCTCGGTGACACCAACGTGGTGCCGGTCGACTACGTCGCCAAGGCGATGGACCACCTCGGGCACCTGCCCGACCGCGACGGCGAGGCGTTCCACCTGGTCAACCCCGAGCCCCAGCCGGTGGTCGACATGGTCAACGCGTTCTGCAAGGCGGCCGGGGCGCCGACCTTCGCGACCCCGGTCGACCGCCGGGTCACCGCAGGCGGGCCGCTCGCCCTGCTCCCCCGCGCCCTTCGGCCCTCGGGGCTGATCAACGGCGTCCTCAAGTCCGGACCGGCGCAGGCGATCCTGGACCTGACCATCGGTCGGCTCGGTGTCCCGGCGGAGGTGCTGGCCCACACCTCGTTCGCCCCGGTCTTCGACTCCCGGCGCACCGAGAAGGCGCTGTCCGGCTCCGGCATCTCGGTGCCCGACCTCGAGTCCTACGCCCGGACGCTGTGGGGCTTCTGGGAGGAGAACCTCGACGAGACCACCGGCCGCGACAGGCGCAACCGGGATGCCCTCTCCGGCAAGTACGTCGTGATCACCGGCGCCTCCTCCGGTATCGGCCAGGTCACCGCCCTCAAGGTCGCGCAGTGCGGCGGCATCCCGGTGCTGGTCGCGCGCGGCAAGGACAAGCTCGAGGAGACCCGGGCGGCGATCGAGCGCCGCGGCGGGACGGCGTACGTCTTCCCCTGCGACCTCTCCGACCTCGAGGCGATCGACGCGCTCTGCGACCAGCTCACCACCGAGCTGCCGTCCGTCGACTTCGTCGTCAACAACGCCGGCCGGTCCATCCGGCGCTCGCTGAAGCTGTCGCAGGACCGGTTCCACGACTTCGAGCGCACGATGCAGCTCAACTACTTCGGTGCCATCCGGCTGGTGATGAGGCTGGTCCCGGCGATGCGCAAGCAGAAGCGCGGACACGTCGTGAACATCAGCTCGATCGGCGTGCAGACCAACCCGCCGCGGTTCTCGGCGTACGTCGCGTCCAAGGCGGCGCTCGACTCGTGGAGCAACGTGGTCGCCTCCGAGCTGGTCGGCGACGGCATCACGTTCACCGGCATCCACATGCCGCTGGTCCGGACGCCGATGATCGCCCCGACCAAGCTCTACGACAAGTTCCCGACCATCTCACCGGCGCAGGCGGCCGACCTGGTGATCAAGGCGATGGTGGAGCGGCCGCACGAGATCAACACGATGCTCGGCAATGTCGGCGCGATCGCGCACACGGTCGCGCCGAAGTTCGCCTTCCGGGTGCTCAACGCGGCCTACCACGTCTTCCCCGACTCGGCGGCCGCGAAGGGTGACGCCGTCTCCGGCGGCACCCGCGAGTCGGAGCAGATCATGCTGGCCAAGGTGTTCAAGGGCGTGCACTGGTAGGTCGAGCTGGCGGCTAACCCTTCTCCACCGGCCGCTCCGGGTCGGTGATCCAGCCGGACCAGCCGCCCGGGTAAAGGGCCGCCCGCACGCCGATCAGCTCGAGAGCGATGAGGTCGTGCACGGCGGTGACACCGGAGCCGCAGTAGACCGCGACCTTGTCGTCGGCGTCGTCGAGCGGCACGCCCGCGGCGGCGTACGTCGCCCGAAGCTCCTCGGGGCTGCGGAACCGCCCGTCCGGCCCCAGGTTGGCACTGGTCGGGACGTTGACTGCGCCCGGAATGCGACCGGCGACCGGGTCGATCGGCTCCGTCTCGCCGCGGAACCGTTCCGGCGCCCGCGCGTCGACCAGCACGGGGGCGTCGAGGACCTGGTCGGCCTCCACCAGCCGCAGCCGCGCACCGCGAGGCGCGAAGTCCCCGACCGGCGCGTCGCCCTCGCCGGTCTCGGTCGGCCCCGCGTCGGCCTGCCAGGCCGCCCAGCCGCCGTCCAGCACCCGGACGTCGGAGTGGCCGTGGTGACGCAGCAGCCACCAGCATCGGCCCGCGGCCTGACCGGCCCAGTCGTCGTAGACCACCACCGGTCGGTCGACGAACACGCCGGAGCGGCGCATCGCCGCGCCGAAGACTTCCGAGCGGGGCAACGGGTGCCGGCCTCCCTCCCCCGGCGGCGCGGCCAGGTCGCGGTCCAGGTCGACGTACGCCGCCCCGGGGACGTGGCCGGCGACGTACTCCTCCCAGCCCGGCGGCCCGCCGACCCGGTAGCGCACGTCGAGCACTGTCGTGCCCGCCAGCCGAGCGCGCAGCTCGTCGGTCGAGATCAGCGGAGAGCTCACGCCCACATCCTGCCGGGGCGATGACAATGGCAGCCCCGGAGAGTCTCCCTGTCATGCCGTCCTTCAACATTGTCATCGCCCTGCCTACCGCCGACCGACCCCGCGCGCACGCGTTCGCCCGGGGGTTGGGCCTCGAGACGCCGGGCGAGGTGGCTGACGACGGTGTGCCCGAGCCGCTACGGGTGCAGCTCAATGAGCAGACCTCGGTGATGTACGTCCCGACCGGTGGGTTCGGGTGGGTCACCGCCGACCACCCGACCGCGGAGCCGGGGACGTCGGAGTGTCTGCTCAGCCTGGAGCTGGGCAGCAGGACCGAGGTGGACGACCTGGTCGGACGGGTCGAGCCGGCCGGCGGCCGGATCGCATCAGGCCCCGAAGAGAAGCCGTGGGGTTACACCGGGGCGTTCGCCGACCCGGACGGTCACCTCTGGGCAGCCACCGTCCCGGAGATCTGACCCAGCGTGTGACCCGGCGTTGCTTCAGGCGGGTGCGGGCTCGAGCCCTCTCGCCATCCGCGCCAGCTTGCGAAGCTGCCGGGGGGCGTTGCGCCAGTTGGTCTCGGCCAGCCAGCCGTTGGGCAGCGAGAGCCGCACCACGCGGTGCCACGAGGAGGCGACCTGCGGCACCAGCGGTCGCGAGTTGTAGCTGAGGCCGTAGCGCTGGAAGAGGTCCTCCATGTGCGGCGCGATCTCGGCGTACCGGTTGCTCGGCAGGTCGGGGAAGCAGTGGTGCTCGATCTGGTGGGACAGGTTGCCGGTCATCAGGTGCAGCAGCGGACTGCCGGAGATGTCGGCGGAGCCGAGCATCTGGCGCAGGTACCACTCACCGCGGGTCTCCTGCGCGTCGAGCGCGAGATGTTCGAACGTCTCGACGCCCTCGGGGAAGTGTCCGCACATGATCACCGAGTGGCTCCACACGTTGCGGACCAGGTTGGCGGTCGCGTTGGCGGCCAGCGTGCGGCGCCAGTTGCGGCCGGACAGCGCCGGGTGCACGACGTAGTCCTTGACGGCCTGCTTGCCGGCCTTGCGCAGGGTGTCGCGCATCCGGCGCCTGGTCTCCGGCGGCATCCCCTTCTTGCCGCGGATCGACTCGCCGAGGTCGGCGTCGTACATCGCGATGCCCCACTCGAAGATGCAGGCGGTGATGAAGTTGACAACGGGCTGCGCCAGGTGGCGGGGCTGCCACTCCTGGTCCTCGTCCACGCGCATGATGCCCCAGCCGAGGTCGTTGTCCTGGCCGACGATGTTGGTGAACTTGTGGTGCTGGTCGTTGTGGGCGCGCTTCCACTGCTCCGGCGGTGAGGCGTGGTCCCAGTCCCAGGTCGTGGAGTGGATCTTGGGGTCGCGCATCCAGTCCCACTGACCGTGGAGCACGTTGTGCCCGATCTCCATGTTGTTCAGGATCTTGGAGAGCGAGAGGCCCGCGGTGCCGAGCACCCAGGCCGCCGGGTTGCGGCCCGCGAGCAGCAGCGCGCGACTGGCGAGCTCGACCTTGCGCTGCACGTCGATGACCCGCCGGATGTACGCCGCGTCGCGGGCCCCGCGGGAGTCGAGCACCTGCTGGCGCAGCGCGTCGAGCTCGGCGCCGATCGCCTCGATGTCCTCGGCAGTGAGGTGCTGTGTCTGGCTGTGCGCCTGCTTCTGCAGGACCGTCATCGTGCCTCCTGGTCGTGGAACCCGAGCAGCGCGAGACGGGTCCGGGTCTCGGTACCCCCAACACTAAAGGGTCAGCCCTGAGTCGTCGCAATGACGAGCCGTCGCACCGCGGGGACCTGGGATCGGTTCGTGACAGGATTCGCGGCGTGGCGGAACTCCAGTTCTTCACCGGGACGATGGACTCGGGCAAGAGCACCCTGGCGCTCCAGACCAACCACAACCGGGTGGCCCGCGGGTTGGTCGGCCGGATCTTCGTCAGTCAGGACCGGGCGGGCACCGCCTTGCTGTCGAGCCGACTGGGCCTCCAGCACGAAGCCATCGAGGTGGACGAGCAGTTCCACTTCTGGCGGTACGTCGTCGACGAGCTCACCCGGGGTGCCCGGATCGACTACCTGATCTGCGACGAGGCCCAGTTCTACTCCCGAGACCAGGTCGACCAGCTCGCCAAGGTGGTCGACGAGCTCCAGATCGAGGTCTTCGCGTTCGGCATCCTCACCGACTTCCGCAGCGAGCTCTTCCCCGGCAGCGGCCGGCTGGTCGAGCTCGCCGACCACACCCACGTGCTCCAGGTCGAGGCGCTCTGCTGGTGCGGCAAGCGGGCCACCCACAACGCCCGCACCGAGGACGGCGTCATGGTCGTCGAGGGTGAGGTGATCGTGGTCGGCGACGTCGACCCGGGCCAGCGCGAATCCGCCGTACCCGAGGTCGCCTACGAGGTCCTGTGCCGCCAGCACCACCGCCGCCGGATGACGGCCGCGCGGGCCCATGCGGTCTCCCTCGCGGCCGAGCCGCTGCCCTTCGGTTGACGCGTCAGGAAGAACTAGTCCGGGAGAGCCATTGCCCGGCGCGCCGTCTCAGCGGATGCTCGTGCGTCAGTGACACTCCTGAGTGACGCTTGGGGGCGCCGCACCGACACCGCATCCACAGGGGGAAACCGTGAAGGCCTACCGATTCCTGGCGTTAGCCATCGCCGTGCTCGTCGTCGTCCAGGCGGGTGCGATCGCCTGGGCCTTCTTCGGGCTGAGCAACTGGATCACCGACGGCGGGGTCCTCGACGAGGAGCTCCTCGACTGCACCGAGGACTGCGAGTCCATCGGTATCGCCGAGACAGGCTTCGCCATCCACATGTTCTTCGTCGGCCTGGTCCTCATCCCGTTGACCTCGCTGGTGCTGCTGATCGTGTCCTTCTTCGCCAAGGTCCCCAAGGGAGTCATGCTGGCCGCGATCATCTTCGGCCTGGTGATCCTGCAGGTGTTCTTGCTGCCGGAGCTGTCCCGCCAGGTCGGCTCCGGCTTCGGGGCGCTGCACGGGATCAACGCGCTGGTGTTGATGGGCGTCGCGATCATGGCCGGACAACGGGCCTCAACCCCGGCGGTCGCCACCGACCACACCTCTGTGACCACCTGACAGGTGATGCAGAGCAGCACCCCTCGGGCCGACCTGCGGGGTCGGACGTGGGCGTTCGTGCGCGCCCGCCTGCGGCTGCTGCTGGCGCTCGCCGCCACGCTCGCGATTCTGCTTCCGCTGGGCTGGATGTGGCAGTCCAGCCTCCTCCCCGACAGCTACGACATGGCGGAGATGGGGTACGCCGACTGGGGCGGCGGCCCCGTGGACACGCACCACGGCATGGGGCACGGCACACCGGTCAAGGACCTGGTCGCCGATCCCGCTCGTCCCGCCGACGTGCGCGAGGTCCTCACCGTGCACGTCGAGGACGACGCCTACACCGTCAACGGCACCTCTCCCGGACCGGCCCTGGAGGCGACGGTCGGCGACCTGGTCGAGGTGACCCTGGTCAATGACAACGTCGACGACGGCATCACCCTGCACTGGCACGGTGTCGACGTCCCCAACGCTGTGGACGGCGTCGCCGGCGTCACCCAGGACGCGGTGGCCGAGGGTGAGGAGCACGTCTACCGCTTCGTCGCCGAGCAGGCGGGCACCTTCTGGTACCACTCCCACCAGATCTCCCACGAGCAGGTGCGCCGCGGCCTCCTCGGTGCCCTGGTGATCCATCCCCAGGCACCGGACCCGGAGACCCAGGAGGCGCTCGCCGTCCTGCACCGGTATCCGCGGGGGGCGACGCTCAACGGCGAGGAGGGCACGACGCGTGTCGACGCCCAACCCGGGCAAGCCGTGCGGCTCCGGGTGGTGAACACCGACAACGGCCTGGCGTCACTGTGGGTCACCGGGGCGCCTTACCGGGTGCTCGCCGCCGACGGCACGGACGTGAATCAGCCCGGTGAGATCGACGGCGAGAAGTACGGCCTGCCGGCCGGCGGTCGCGTCGACCTTGGCTTCGTGGTGCCGGAGGAGGGGATCCGGGTCGACTTCGGCGGCTCCACCGCCCTCGTGCTCGGCGAGGACCCCGCTGCGGGTGACACGCCGCGTCCGCCGAAGGCGTTCGTGGACCTGCTGACGTATGGCGAGCCGTCCCAGATCGGCTTCGACGCCGGCGATCCGGACCGGCGCTTCGACTACCGGATCGGCAGGCGCCCCGGCTTCCTGGACGGCCGGCCCGGCCTGTTCTGGACGGTGAACGGCCACCTGTTCCCCGACGTCCCGATGTACATGGTCAGCGAGGGCGACGTCGTCGTGTTCGACCTCGACAACGGCAGCGGTGAGAACCATCCGATGCACCTGCACGGGCACCACGCGGTGGTGCTCTCCCGCGACGGCGTCCCGGCCACCGGCAGTCCCTGGTGGGTGGACTCCCTGGAGGTCAAGGACGGCGAGACCTTCGAGATTGCGTTCGTGGCCGACAACCCCGGCATCTGGATGGACCACTGCCACCAGCTGGTGCATGCGGCGGAGGGGCTGGTCGCCCACCTGATGTACACGGGTGTGGAGTCGTCGTACCTGGTCGGCGGGACACATGGCAACCAGCCTGAATGAGGTCCATCGATGGTTGAGCAGGTTGCGCAGCACCGTCTCGAACCACGCAAGTCGGGGCTGGGACTACCCGACCAGGATCGGGATCAGCATCTCGTCGGCGGTGAGCGAGCCGTGCAGGCCGATCAGGCTCATCTCGTAGCCGAAGTCCTTGCTGGAGAAGACCCCGACGTCGTCGCGCGCCGCGACCACCACGTCGCCGAGCCGCGGCAGCACCCGCTCCTCGACGCTCCCGAACCAGCCCCGCTCGATCGCACCCTCCCGGGTCAGCACCTCGGCCCGGTCACCGAGGAACCCGGCCCAGGTCGCGGCGACGTCGCCGGTCGCGCCGTCCGCGGTGTAGAGGTGTCGGAACCGCGCCTCGCCGCCGAGCAGGACCAGACCGTCACGCAGCTCGGGGTGGTCGTCGACGTCGATGCGGCGGCCGGGCGGCGAGTCGACCATGCCGTGGTCGGCCACCACCACCAGGCGCACCTCGTCCGGCAGCGCCTCGCGGAGCTGCTGCGTCTCCGCGTCGATCGCGGCCAGCTGCTGCAGCCACTGCGGAGAGTCGACGCCGTACTTGTGGCCGGTCCAGTCGAGGTCGCCGTCGTAGAGGTAGGTGAGCGATGGCCGGTGCCCCGATCCCGCGACCGCACCCGCGATCCGCTCGCCGATCCGGTCCGCGCCGATGTAGCCGGCGCCGCGGTGGGCGGCGATGGTCAGCCCGCTGCGGTCGAACTCGCGCTTGTTCACCACGTCGACCCGCACGCCGGCCTGGGTGAGCTGGGTGAACGCCGTGGGATGCGGCTGCCACTCCAGCGGGTCGACCTGCTTGTCCCAGAACAGCGCATTGAGCAGCCGGTCGGTGCCCGGCACCCGACTGGTGAAGCCGACCAGCCCGTGCGCGCCGGGCGGCAGCCCGGTCCCGAGCGAGGTCAGGCTGGTCACGGTGGTCGAGGGCACGCCTGCGGTGCCCGGCTCGCTGCCGGCCAGGGACGACGCGGTCAGCGAGGAGAGGTAGGGCGCCGCCCGGCCGTACCGCTCGAGCACCCGGGAGCCGAGGCCGTCGACGAGGAAGATGACGTACGCCGGTGCCTCGGGCAGCACCAGCCCGGTGGGAGCGGGCAGCACGTCGGTGCCGAGGGCCCGGCCGACAGCCGGGACGACATCACCCAGTGCGCGGTGGCCGTAGGCCGGTTCGACGAAGCGGCCCTCGGGCCTGCTCACGCTGCGTGGGTGCGGGCCGAGAGTTGCTCTGCGAAGGACAGCAGCCGGGCCACGGCGTCCTGTCCGTCGGCTGCGGCAGAGACCCGCAGGGAGAAGTCGTCGGAGGCCAGCACGCCCGTGTAGCCGTGGTCGGCCTCGCACTGCGGGTCCTCGCAGGCCGCCGGCTCGAGGTCCACCCGGCTGACGCCGCCCCAGCCCAGGGTGATCACGGCCTCTGCGGGCGGCGTCGGGCCGCTGGTCGGGTTGGTCACCATCCGGGTGACCACCACCGAGGTCACCGAGCTGAGCCGGATCGCCTCCGACGAGGTCGAGGTGTAGGGCTCCGGAAGCAGGTCGTCCCCGGTGTGCTCGTCGGTGTGCACGATGATCAGCCGGCTGGGGGTGAGCACCATGACGGAGAGGTGGCGGCGCACCTCGTCGCGGTCGAACGTCGGCTCGTGGTGGACGTAGAACGACACCACCCGCTCCCCCGAGACCGCGGAGGCGACGCTGTTGACGACGACCTCGGGGTAGTAGCCGGTGTGGTCGATCGCGTCCCGTAGCTCGACGCTGCGGTCGGCGTCATCCGTACGTCCGTCGGTGGTGCGCAGGGGCATGCCGTCGAGTCTCCCACGCGGCCGCAGAGGCGAGTCGAGGCGTCAGCTCGGGATGGTGTCGCCCGGGTGGCTGGGCATGCGGCGTACGAACCAGTCCGAGCGCGGATCGACGACCGGCTCGACCCGCGCGGCGGCGGTGAGCACGGTAGCGCCCTGGGGGCCCGCCAGGATCAGGGAGAGCTCGAGGGAGCTGATCTGGGGCAGGTCGTTCTGGAGCTGGGCGACGCGCTGGATCAACCGCTCGACCTCGTCGATGTCGACGACGTCGCTGCCGCGGTAGCCGAACAGCATGGGCGACGAGCGGATCTCCCGCACCATCGAGGCGGCGTCGTGCTGATGGAGCGGCGGGATGCGGTAGGAAACGTCCGCGAGCAGCTCGATGACCGGCCCGGAGATGCCGAACGACACCACGGGCCCGAACAGTGGGTCCTCGATGCTGCGGATCGAGATCGGTATGCCGAGCGGGGCGTTCTTCTGGACGACGTACCCGGCTTCGTCGGGCTCGCCCACGACTTCGAGGAGGTTCTCCCAGGCGGCGCGCATCTCGGCGGACGAGTCGATGTTGCGCCACACGTGAGCCAGGTCCGGCCGCTCGCGCACCCGCTCGGCGGTGGCCTTGAGGACCACGTCCCAGCCGAGCTCCCGGCCGGCGGTCTGGGCCTGGCGCAGCGTCGCGACGTGCCTGGCCTCCCACAGCTCGATGCCGTAGGCCTTGAGCAGCTCGGTCAGTGCCGCTTCGTCGAGGTCGACGCCGTCCGGCTCGGCCGCGAGCGCCCGGCCGATCACCTGCTGCGCGACTGCGAGGTCGACGGCGTCCGGGTCGGGAGCGCGACCGTCCGGGGTACGCAGCCACACCGCGTAGTCGACGACGCGGGCCAGCGCCCGCACCGCCGCCTCGACGGCGGGGTAGGACGGCACCGAGCCGCGGCCCGCCGTCGAGCCGGCGACGTCGGGGACGCGGAGCAGCTCGGGGATGCCCTCGGCGCCGAGGAAGGTCGAGACCAGCGGCTTGTCGGACTGCTCCCCCACCGCCGCGAGCACGTTGGCGATGTTCTCCCCGGCGACGTTGAGCGGCGGGATGTAGACCACGACCACGGCGTCCACGTCCGGGTCGTCGATCGCGTCGTCGAGGGCGTCCTCGAAGTCCTCCGGCGACGGCTCGGCACTCAGCGCCACCTGCCGGTTGACGACAAGACCGACCGCGGCTGCGGCGTCGGCGGCCAGCAGGCCGAGGGCGTCGGAGTTGCCGACGATCGCGACCCGGCGCCCGCGCGGCAGGGGCTGGTGGGCGACCAGCTGGGCCACGTCGAACATGTCGTCGAGGGTGTCCACCTGGATCACCCCGGCCTGGCGGAACATCGCGTCCACGGCCTGCGGCGGGGCCACGATCTTGCGGACCGCGTGTCCCATCGGGACGCCCTGCGTCGTGCGGCCCGAGCGGACGGCGATGATTGGCTTGCGCAGCGAGACCCGCCGCGCGATGCGCGAGAACTTGCGCGGGTTGCCGATCGACTCGAGGTACATCATCACGACCTCGGTCGCCTCGTCCTCCTCCCAGTACTGGAGCAGGTCGTTGCCGGAGACGTCGGCGCGGTTGCCGGCGCTGACGAACGTCGACAGGCCGAGCCCCCGGTTGTTGACCTTCTCGAGGATCGCCGAGCCCAGCGCACCGGACTGGCAGAAGAACCCGGCCCGGCCGCGCGGCGGCATCAGCCCGGCGAGCGAGGCGTTGAGCGAGACGTCGGGATCGGTGTTGATGATGCCGAGCGCGTTGGGGCCGATCAGCCGGAGCCCGTAGGAGCGGGACAGCCCGACCAGGCGCCGCTGCCGCTGCCGGCCCTCCTCACCGGTCTCGGCGAAGCCGGAGGAGATCACCACCAGCCCGTGCACGCCCTTGGCCGCGCAGTCGAGGACGACGTCCTCGACGGAGTCCGCCGGCACCGCGACGATCGCGACGTCGACGTCGTCCTCGATGTCGCTGACGGACGAGAACGCCGGCAGCCCGGAGACCGCGCGGGCGCTGGAGTTCACGGCGTACACCCGGCCGGTGTAGTCACCGGTCACCAGGTTGCGGACCAGCGCCTGGCCGATGGTGTCCTGACGGCGGCTGGCACCGATCACCGCGACCGACTTGGGGTTGAAGAACCGGTGGATCGAGGCTGCCTCGGCGATGTGCTCGCGGCCCTGCATGATCCCGATCGCGGTGTCGGTGGACTCGATCGGGAACTCGAGCTGGAGCACCCCCTCGTCGTAGGCGCTGACCACGCGGTAGCCGGCGTCACGGAAGGTCTGGATCATCGGCTGGTTGTCCGGGAGCACCTCGGCGATGAACCGCTCGACCCCGCGCTCGCGCCCGGCCTGGGCAAGGTGCTCGAGCAGGATCTGGGCGATCCCGCGGCCCTGGTGCTGGTCCTCGACGAGGAAGGCGACCTCCGCCTCGCCGGGCTTGACCACGTCGAAGCGGCCGACCGCGATCATCTGGCCCTGCAGGGTGACCACGAAGGCGACCCGCTGCACATGGTCGACATGGGTGAACCTGGCGACGTCACGACTGGAGAGGTGCGGCATCGGCGAGAAGAACCGGTAGTACTTCGACCGGTCGGAGACCCGCTCGTAGAACTCCACGAGCAGCTCGGCGTCCTCGGGCCGGATCGGCCGGACGTGCGCGGTCTTGCCGTCGCGCAGGACGACGTCGGCCTCCCAGTGGCGCGGTGGCTCCACGACCGCAGAGGCCGCAGTGACCTGCTCGGTGCCGCTCACCCGGCCAACGTACACAGCAAAACCCCCCAGTTGAGCGGCATCCGGCTCACCAGCGGACCAGCGGTGAGGTCAACGTCACGGCACACGGCGTGCCCCGGCCGGATCCCTACCGCGACCGGGAGAGGATGGGGCCATGGCACGGCGTACCACCAAGCAGGACCCCCCTGACGACTTCGAGGAGCGCATCCTCGACATCGACGTCGGGGACGAGATGCGGGCTTCGTTCCTGGAGTACGCCTACTCGGTCATCTACTCGCGCGCCCTCCCGGACGCCCGTGACGGGCTCAAGCCGGTGCAGCGCCGGATCCTCTACACGATGAACGACATGCGGCTGCTCCCCGACCGCGGCCACATCAAGAGCGCCCGCGTCGTCGGCGAGGTCATGGGTCGGCTGCACCCGCACGGCGACGGCGCCATCTACGACGCCCTGGTGCGCCTGGCCCAGCCGTGGGCCATGCGGGTCCCCATGGTCGACGGACACGGCAACTTCGGCTCACCAGGCGGTGACGACCCGCCCGCAGCGATGCGCTACACCGAGTGCCGGATGGCGCCTGCGGCCGTCGCGATGACCGCCTCGATCGACGAGGACACCGTCGACTTCAAGCCCAACTACGACAGCCGCGAGCTCGAGCCCGTGGTGCTGCCGTCCGCGATCCCCAACCTGGTGGTCAACGGGAGCACCGGCATCGCGGTCGGCATGGCCACCAACATGGCGCCGCACAACCTGGTCGAGGTCGTCCAGGCGCTGCGGCACCTGGTCAAGCACCCGGGCGCGACCCTCGACGACCTGATGCGGTTCGTGCCCGGTCCGGACCTGCCGACCGGCGGCAAGATCATCGGGCTGGACGGGATCCGCGACGCCTACGAGACCGGCCGGGGGTCGTTCCGGATGCGCGCCACCGTCCGGATCGAGACGGTCGGGCGGCGCAAGGGCATCGTGGTCACCGAGCTGCCGTACGCCGTCGGCATCGAGAAGGTCGTCGAGCGGATCAAGTCACTCGTGCAGGGCAAGAAGCTCCAGGGCATCGCCGACCTCAAGGACCTCACCGACATGGCCAACGGCACCCGCCTGGTCATCGAGGTCAAGAACGGCTTCGTCCCCGAGGCGATCCTCGAGCAGCTCTACCGGCAGACGTCGTTGGAGGAGTCGTTCGGGATCAACGCCGTCTGCCTCGTCGACGGCCAGCCGCGCACCCTGGGGCTCAAGGAGCTGCTCGAGGTCTTCCTCGGCCATCGGTACGACGTGGTCCGCCGCCGCTCGACGTTCCGCCGCGACAAGAAGGCCGACCGGCTGCACCTGGTGGACGGTCTGCTGCTCGCGCTGCTCGACATCGACGAGGTCATCCAGGTGATCCGCACCAGCGACGACCGCCCCGCCGCGCGCGAGCGGCTGATGTCGGTCTTCGACCTGTCCGTGGCGCAGACCGACTACATCCTCGACATGCAGCTGGGCCGGCTCACCCGGTTCAGCCGGATCGAGCTGGAGAAGGAGCAGGAGACGCTGCGTCACGAGATCGAGGAGCTGGAGGCGATCCTCGCCGACGAGGCGCTGCTCCGGAAGGTCGTCTCCGACGAGCTCGCCGACGTGGCCAAGACCTACGGCACCCCGCGTCGCACCGTCCTGCTCGAGTCGGCCGGCACCACGGTCACCGCGGCCTCCGCGCCGCTCGAGGTCGCCGACGACCCGTGCTTCGCGTTCCTGTCCTCCAGCGGACTGCTGGCCCGCTCCTCCTCCGACGAGGTGGTCGGCGCGGGTGGCGGTCGCGCGAACCACGACGTCGTCCTCTCGGCGGTCCCGACCACCGCCCGCGGCGAGGTCGGCCTGATCACCTCCCGCGGTCGACTGCTCAAGCTGTCTGTCCTCGACCTGCCCGCGCTCCCGGCCTCGGCGAACGACCCGAACCTGCAGGGCGGCTATCCGGTCAGCGAGCTGGCCTCGCTCGAACCCGGTGAGAAGGCGCTGGCGCTGAGCCGGCTGGCGTCCGACGGTCCCGGGCTGGCGCTCGGCACTCGCAACGGCACGGTGAAGCGGGTCAACCCGGAGGTGCTGGCCAAGGAGGAGTGGGAGGTGATCCGGCTCGACGACGGCGACGAGGTCGTCGGCGCCACCGAGCTGGCCACCGGGAGCGAGACGCTCTGCTTCATCACCTCCGATGCCCAGCTGCTGCACTTCACCGCCGACGCGGTCCGGCCGCAGGGCCGCTCCGGCGGTGGCATCGCCGGCGTCCGGCTCGCCGCCGGCCAGCACGTCGCCTGGTTCGGTGACGTCGAGCCGGAGGGCGCCGTCGTGGTGACCGCGTCCGGCTCGTCGACCGCGCTGACCGGGACCGAGCCGGGCGCCGTGAAGGTGACCCCTTTCGCCGAGTACCCGAGCAAGGGCCGGGCCACGGGCGGCGTGCGCTGCCACCGGTTCCTCAAGGGAGAGGACTCGCTGGTGGCCGCCTGGGCCGGCGACGCGCCCGCCCGGGCCGCGGCCGCCAGCGGCGCGCCCATCGACCTGCCCGACCCGGTCGGCAAGCGGGACGGCTCCGGCACGCCGGGCAGCCAGCCGATCGCCGCCGTGGCGGGGCCGGTGGGGGCCCGGCTGGCCCGCTTTGCGTCGAACGACGCATGACACCGTGTGCGAGGCTGACCCCGTGAACCTGCGTGTCCGTCCGGGCCTCCGACTGCGGCTCGTCGCGGCACTCCTGGTCCTTGGTCTCGCGGTCGCCGGACTGTCCGCGTGCACCGACGACGAGGACAAGGGCGGGGGCGGTGGTGGCGCCAGCGCCGAGGAGGTGCTGGCCGCGGCCAAAACGACCCTCGACGAGACCAGTGGTGTGTCGATCTCGCTGTCCACCAAGGACCTGCCCGGCGGCGTCACCGGCATCACCTCTGCCCAGGGCACCGGCGTTCACCCCTCGGCGTTCGAAGGCACCTTCAAGCTCAGCGTCAACGGTCTTCCCGCCGACGCCGAGGTGATCGCGGTCGACGGCAAGACCTACGCCAAGAACTCACTGCTGCTCCCGGACTGGACCGAGATCGACCCCGGCAACTACGGCGCACCGGACCCGGCCAAGCTGATGGATCCCGACGGCGGCTTCTCCGGGCTCCTCGCCGCGGCCACCGAGGTGGAGGCGGGCGAGTCGGTCCGTGGCGGCGAGGACAACAAGGAGATCTTCACCGAGTACACCGGCACCATCTCCAGCGACGCGGTCGAGGCACTGATCCCGACCGCGGAGGGCGAGTTCACCTTCACCTACACGATCAGCGACGACGACGAGCTGCGCGAGGCGGTGCTCAAGGGCGCCTTCTACGGCGAGGACGAGGGCGACGTCACCTACACGCTGACCCTCGATGACTACGGCATCCAGAAGGAGATCACCGCGCCGTGACAGGGACCGCGGTGGCCCGGTCCCCGCGGGTGCTGCTCACCCTGGCCGCGGTGGCGGTCGCGTTCGCCGCCGCGGACACCTACGTCGTGGTGCTTGCGCTGCCCGAGATGATGGGCGCCACCGGGATCCCGATCGACCAGCTCCAGCGGGCGGCGCCGATCGTCTCCGGGTTCCTGCTCGGCTACGTGGCCATGCTGCCGCTGATCGGGCGGATCGCCGACCTGCGCGGCCGGCTGCCGGTGCTCACCGCCGCGCTCGTCGTCTTTGCCGTCGGCTCGCTGGTCACCGCCCTCGCCTACGACCTGCCGAGCATGGTCACCGGTCGGTTCCTCCAAGGTGTCGGCGGCGGCGGTCTGGTGCCGGCCACACTGGCCCTGGTCGCCGATCTCTACCCGGTCGAGCGACGCGGCGTACCTCTCGGGGTCGTCTCGGCCGTCCAGGAGGTCGGCAGCGTGATCGGGCCGCTGTTCGGCGCGGTGGTGCTGGCGCTGGCCACCTGGCCGGCGATCTTCATGATCAACCTCGCTGTCGGTCTGGTGCTCGCGGCGGCCATCCGAGCCACCGGCGGGCGTGCCACCGCGGTGGACAGGCGCGCACGCGGCCGGCCGGACTGGATCGGTCTCCTGCTCCTCGCGGTCACTCTGACCTTCGGCGCGATCGTGTTCATCCGGCCCCCGAGCCTGGTCCGCGACCTGACGTGGGGCGAGTACTTCATCCCGTTCGCCGGCGACGGGCGTTGGCTCACCCCCGTCGGGTTGGTGCCGATGGTGGCCCTCGTGCTGTTCCTGCTCCGCTGCGCCACCGCGACGAGACCGCTGGTCGACCTGCGCGGCTGGGGCCGCAGCGCGCGTGACGCCGACCTCGTCGGCGCACTGTTCCTCGCGGTCGCGCTGGGCGGGGTGATCCTGGCCTTCGCGACCGCCGACCCGTCGGTGCAGGTGTTCTCCGACCAGGGGCTCTGGTACCTGCTCGGCTCCGCAGTCGCAACCGTCGCGTTCGTGCTGCACCTGCGCCGGGCCGAGGCGCCCCTGGTGCCGCGCGGCGCGCTCCGGCGTACGCCGGCGTGGGGCGCGGTCGTGGTCAGCTTCTTCGTCGGCGCCGCGCTCATCGCCGCGCTCATCGACATCCCGATCTTCGCCCGCACGACGGTCTACCGGACCTCGCAGCTGATGGCGGCGCTCGTCCTGGTCAAGTTCCTCGTGGCGCTGCCGGTCGGCGCGATCGTCGGCGGCTACCTGATCCGCGCCCGCAGCGCCGGGCTGGTCACCGCGGTGGGCATGGCGATGTCGGCGGTCGGCTTCGCGCTGATGTCTCGGTGGGACGTCGAGACGCTGCACGACCCGTCCCACAACATCGCGCTGGTCGTGTGCGGCTTCGGCTTCGGGCTCGCACTGGCGCCGGTGAACGCCGCGATCCTCGCCAGCACCGATCCGGACGTGCACGGGGTCTCGACCGCGATGGTCGTGGTGGCCCGCATGGTCGGGATGCTCGTCGGCATCTCGGCGCTCACCACGATCGGGTTGCGCCGCTACTACGCCGAGCAGGACCGCCTCAGGACGGTCACCGAGGTCTGCGGCGAGCCGAAGATGTGCAAGGCCTTCCGCGACCTGCAGAAAGCCGCCGGAGTGGCGCAGGAGCAGACGGTGTTCATGGGTGCGGTGGTGTGCGCCGTGGCTGCCGGGGTGCTCGCCCTGATCCTGTTCCGCGGCGCCGCGACCCGCTCGATCGAGGCCGCCGAGGCGCTCCGGTCCGTGGGCTGACCGTTCGGGGGTCCGGAACACCCGCTAGCGTTCGGCCGCGTGGGCCAGGAATCTGCGGAGTTCGACGACCTGTTGGCCGCGAACCGCGAGTTCGCCGCCACGTTCGACCTGAGCGGTTTCGACGGCATCGCCCACGCCGGGGTCGCCATCGTGACCTGCATGGACTCGCGGCTCGACCCGCTGAACATGGTCGGTCTCAAGCCGGGGGACGCCAAGATCTTCCGCAACCCCGGCGGTCGGGTCACCCCTCAGGCGCTCGAGGCGCTGGTGCTCGGCGCGCACCTGCTGCACGTCGAGCGGATCCTGATCGTTCCCCACACCCGCTGTGCGATGACGGCCAGCACCGAGCAGGAGCTGCGCGCCAAGATCGGCGAGTCGGCCGGCGTGGACGCCGACTGGCAGTTCTTCAGCGTCGTCGATGACCAGCTGGCCGCGCTCGAGGACGACGTCCAGAGGGTCCGCACCCACCCGCTGATCCCGAACACGGTGGTCGTGGGCGGTTTCATGTACGACGTCGACACCGGCCTGCTCGACCAGAAGTTCTGACCCCTCGCAGCCGCCCCCTACGCTGGCTGGGATGGGTGATGTACGACGCTTGCTGGTGCCCGCCGTCCTGGTGACGGCTGCGCTGACCGCCTGCAGCGTCGACGCTGAACCGCGCGAGCAGCCGGCTGCCCGGGCCGGGGCCTCGCCCAGCTCGGAGGAGCCATCGGCCACCGAGGACGCACCGCGGGCCTCTCGAGGTCCGACCCGCCCGCGCAGCGCTCGCCATGCAGCGCGCCAGCTCGTGACCGCAGAGGCCGCCATCGCCGACCCGGCGACCAGTGCCAAAGCGCTGGTCCGGGCCGCGCGCACGCAGCAGCTCGTCTACCGCGAGCTCGGCACCCGTCCCGGCTGGGACGCGACCGTGCTGGCCGGCGTACCACCCTCCCTGCGCGGTGTGGTCCGCGCCAACGTGGCCTCGCGGCGCGAGTTCCGGGCGATGCACACCGACCTGGCGGACACGTTGCCCGCCTGGCGGATCGTGGCACCGGCCGCAGCCGAGGAGCTCCTGCGCTACTACGAGCGCGGTGAGCGAGCCTTCGGGATCGGGTGGGAGTACCTCGCCGCCATCAACCTGGTCGAGACAGGGATGGGCCGGATCCGCGGCACCTCGGTCGCCGGCGCCCAGGGTCCGATGCAGTTCCTGCCGACCACGTGGGCGAGGTGGGGACGCGGTGACATCCAGGACCCGGCCGACTCGATCATGGCCGCGGCCCGCTACCTGGCCCATGACGGCGGCGCGCGCCCCGACCGGCTCGACAACGCGCTGTTCCGCTACAACAACGACACCCGCTACGTCCGCGGCGTCACTCACCTGGCGAAGGTCATGGAGCGCCACCCGCGCGCCTTCTACGGCTACTACCACTGGGACATCTACTACCTGACCAGCCGCGGCGACGTACGGCTTCCGGTCGGCTACGACCAGGACCGACCGGTTCCGGTGGTGCGCTGGCTGGCCACGCACCCGCAGTCGTGACGCACCCTGGTCAGGCGTCGAGTGCGTCCGCGTCGACCTCGTAGGCACCCTGGACGATGAACTCCTTGCGCGGCCCGACGTCGGAGCCCATGAGCAGCTCGAAGACCTCGGCCGCCGCCTCGGCGTCGTCGACGGTGATCCGGCGCAGGGTGCGCCGGCGCGGGTCCATGGTGGTCTCCGCCAGCTGGTCGGCATCCATCTCGCCGAGGCCCTTGTAGCGCTGGACCGGTTCCTTCCAGGACATCCCCTTCTTCGACAGCTCGGCCAGCTTTCGCTGCAGCTCGTCGTCGGAGTAGGTGTAGACGTACTTGTCCACACCCTTCTTGGGGTTGGAGATCTCGATGCGGTGCAGCGGGGGTACGGCGGTGTAGACGCGACCCTGGTGCACGAGCTCGGGCATGTACTTGAAGAACAGGGTGGCGAGCAGGCAGCGGATGTGCGCGCCGTCGGAGTCGGCGTCGGCCATGAAGATGATCTTGTTGTAGCGGGTCGCCTCGATGTCGAAGGTGCGTCCGGAGCCGGCCCCGACCACCTGGATGATCGAGCCGCACTCGGCGTTCTTGAGCATGTCGCCGATGGAGGCCTTCTGGACGTTGAGGATCTTGCCGCGGATCGGCAGCAGCGCCTGGAACTCGGAGTTGCGCGCCACCTTGGCGGTGCCCAGCGCCGAGTCACCCTCGACGATGAACAGCTCGGTGCGGTCGTCAGTGGCCCGGCAGTCGGCCAGCTTGGCCGGCAGCGCCGAGGACTCCAGGGCGTTCTTGCGACGCTGGGTCTCGCGGTGGGTCCTGGCGGCGATGCGGGTCTTGGCGGCGGCCGCGACCTTGTCCATCACCAGCCGGGCCTGCGCCTTCTCGGCCCGCTTGGTCGAGGTGAGGAACTTCTTGAGCTCGGCCGAGACGACCTTGCGGACGCTGGCGCGGACCTGGGGTGTCCCGAGGATCTCCTTGGTCTGACCCTCGAACTGCGGCTCGGCCAGCCGGACCGTCACCACCCCGGTGAGCCCCTCCAGCACGTCGTCCTTGGTGACGTCGTCGTCGTTGACCTTGAGCACCTTGGCGGCCTTCATCGCGTCGTTGAAGGTGCGCACGAGCGCTTGCTCGAAGCCACTGACGTGGGTGCCGCCCTTGGGTGTGGCGATGACGTTGACGAACGAGCGCAGCTCGGTCTCGTAGCCGGTCCCCCACCGCACCGCGATGTCCACCTGGAGCTCGCGCTCGACCTCCTGGGGGGTCATGTGCCCCTTGGCGTCGAGCACCGGCACGGTCTCGGTGAAGGTGTCGGTGCCCTGCAGCCGCAGGATCTCGGTGACCGGCTCGTCGGACGCGAGGTAGTCGGTGAACTCGGCGATCCCACCGTCGTGGCGGAACTTCTCCTCGACCATCTGCGGGCCGCGCAGGTCGCGGATCACCAGCTCGAGGCCGGGCACGATGAACGACGTCTGGCGGGCCCGCCCGAGCAGGTCCTCGTAGACGAAACGAGCGTCCTTGGTGAAGATCTGCCGGTCCGGCCAGAACCGGATCCGGGTGCCGGAGCGGGCCTTGGCCACGCGCCCGCCCTTGCGGGTGAGCCCCGACCTCTCCATGAACTTCGCCGCAGGCCCGGCGCCGTCGAAGACGCCCGGCAGGCCGTGGCGGAAGGAGATGCCCTGCTGGGACGGCGACCGGTCGACGTCGATGTCCATCCGAGCCGACAGCGCGTTGACCACCGAGAGTCCGACGCCGTGCAGGCCGCCGGTGGCGACGTAGGAGCCGCCGCCGAACTTGCCGCCTGCGTGCAGCTTGGTGGCGACCACCTCGACACCCGGCAGGCCCGTGCGAGGCTCCTTGTCGGTCGGGATGCCGCGTCCGTCGTCGTGGACCTCGACCGAGTCGTCGGGGTGCAGCGTCACCTCGACGTGGTGAGCGGCGCCGGCCAGCGCCTCGTCCACGCCGTTGTCGATGATCTCCCACAGGCAGTGCATGAGGCCGCGCGTGTCGGTGGAGCCGATGTACATGCCGGGCCGCTTGCGGACCGCCTCGAGGCCCTCCAGGACCAGAAGGTGCGCGGCGTTGTACGCGGTGTCGATCGGGTACTCCAAGGTTGTGAGGCCGGCGTGAAATCCGGTGGATCGGTCAAGGTCGAATCTACTCACGACACGCCGACGCAGCTTGGAGGCACGCCTGCCACTCCCGGGTCTACCGTGACGAGAAAGGCATCACAGCAGCAGGGCAGCACGTAACAAATGCACAGGCTTCGCCGTTCTACCTCCGAGGGCGTTACCTAGACCACACACTGGTCCACGAGGGAAGCACCATCGGGGTCGGAACAACCGTCCGTGGTTGGATTGGGGTGTCAGAGGGAGACGTTCGGGGGAATCTTTGGAGACCCCGTCTACGTTGCACCAAGGACACCGAGAAAGAAATGAGGCCGTCGTGACCACTGCACTTGCACCCAGCTCGCCGCTGACAGCAGCGGACCGCTGCGACCGTTGCGGCGCCCAGGCCTACCTTCGCGTTGAGCTCCAGTCCGGGGGCGAGCTCCTCTTCTGCGCCCACCACGCTCGCGAGCACGGCGACAAGCTCAAGGAGATCGCCGTCACCGTCATCGACGAGACCGACAGGCTGACCAAGACGACCACCCCGTCGGCCCCTGCCGGAGAGCGCTGACCCGGTCCACACCTAAGTCTTCAGTTGGCCCCGGATCCTGTCGGATCCGGGGCCAACTGCTTCGTGAAAGAGTCCGAGAATGAGCCCGGTCGAGGTCCTGGTCGCCCTGGCGATCGCGATCGGGCTGGTCGGGGTCCTGGTGCCGGTGCTGCCCGGCTCGATCCTGGTTCTCGGAGCCATCCTGGTCTGGGCATGGGACGTCGGCGGCAGTACGGCGTGGGCGGTGTTCGCCGTGGCCGCCGTGATCCTGGTGTCCGGTGGGGTCGTGAAGTACCTCGTCCCCAACCGGCGGCTCAAGGTCGCCGGCATCCCTGCGTCGACGCAGTGGGTCGGTGCCGGGGTGGGCATCGTCGGCTTCTTCGTGGTGCCCGTGATCGGGCTGTTCCTGGGCTTCGTGCTGGGGGTCTACCTGGCCGAGTACCGCCGGGTCGGATCCGCTGCCGCGTGGCCGTCGACCAAGCGGGCTCTGCGTGCGGTCGGACTGAGCATCCTGATCGAGCTCGCGGCGGGGGTAGCGGCGACGTTCGTGTGGATCGCCGGCGTGATCGTCACGTGACGGTGCTCCTGTCGCTGCTGGCGGCGGCGTCGTACGGGCTGGCGGACTTCAACGGCGGATGGGTCTCGAAGCGGGTCAGTGCCTGGACGGTCGCGCTCACCGCCCAGGCCGGTGGGGCGCTGGTCACGCTCCTGATCGCGCTCCCGGCGGATGGCCGACCCTCAGGCACCGACCTGGGCTGGGCCCTGGTGGCCGGCCTCGGCAACGGGTTCGGGACGGCGTTCCTCTACCGCGGCCTGGCCTCCGGGCGGATGGGAGTGGTGGCGCCGGTCTCGGCGATCGGCGCCGTGGTCATCCCCGTGGTGGCCGGGGCGCTGCTGGGCGAACGGCCGGGGAGCGTCGTGTGGATCGGGATCGCCGTGGCGTTCCCCGCGATCTGGCTGGTGTCGCGGGAACCCGTGGCGTCGAGCCCGGCCGGCCCGGCCGGGCTCGCCGACGGCGTACTCGCCGGGCTCGGCTTCGGCACCCTGTTCGTAGCCCTGTCGCGGGTCTCCGACGATGCCGGGCTCCTACCGCTCGCGCTCAACCAGGCGGTGGCCGGGGTGCTCATCGTGGCCGTTGCGGTGACCCTCCGCCAGCCGTGGCTGCCCCGAGAGCCCCTTGCCGCGCTGGGCATCGTGAGCGGCCTGCTCGGGGCGTTGGCCACCGGGCTGTTCATGGTGGCCAGCCGCGGCGGCCACCTGACCGTGACCGCGGTGGTGGTCTCGCTGTACCCGGCGTTCACCGTGCTGCTCGCGGCTCTGGTGCTGCGCGAGCACGTGCACCGCACCCAGGGACTCGGGCTGGCGCTGTGCGCGGTGTCGATCGCGCTCGTCGCAGCGGGCTAGCGCCAGGCGCGGGTACCGTCGCGCCATGGCCGACGACATCGACCCGGCTCGCGAACAGCTGCTCCGCGAGGAGCTGGACCGTCGCGATCGGAAGGACCCGCTCCGCGGCTCGCGCACGAGCGGCTTCTGGGCCTCGGTCATCGCCTTGGGGATCGTGCTGATCCTGCTGATCATCTTCATCGCGCAGAACACCCGCGAGACGACCGTGTCGTTCCTGGCCTGGGACGGTGAGGTGCCGGTCGCGGTGGCGATCCTCATCGCCGCCGTCGCCGGGCTGTTCCTGGCCGGCCTTGCCGGAACACTGCGGATCCTCCAGCTGCGGCGGCGGGTCCGACGTACCCGGCCATGAACTCAGCCCTCGGCCAGAACCGCCCAGCGCGTGCGGATGTCGCGAGAAGTGACCGGATGACGCAGAGGGTATGTTGGACCGAAGCGCACCAGGCCGGCGTTTCCTCCGGACTCGACCTCGCCGGTGCCGAAGGGGGACGTGACCGTGTTGGCACCGGCCGGAACACTGCGGGACCTGCTCACCGACGTTGTCCTTGCTCGAGTGGCACTTCACCGCGAGCGGCGCCAGCGGCCGATCACCCGCCTGGACCTCGGGATGGCCCAGCACCAGCTCGTCCTGGCCCTGCGGGCCTACGAGTCCGCGCTGACCGAGGACGGCGCACCGATGCCCTACCGGCTGCGTGACGAGCTGCGGCTGCTCGAGCACCTCGACGCGCCCACCTCGACGTACTGAGCCTGCACCCTCAGCCGAGGTGGTCGCGCTCGGCATGAGCTAGCGCGGCAGGCCGTTCGGCGGTCCAGTCCAGCGCATCGGTCAGAAGCCGTCGACCCCGCGCGCGCCCGCTCGCCTGGGAGAGACCCGACCACATCACCGATCCAGTTACACAGAATTCTCGAAGCTCGCGTGGTGGGCCGATCTCGTCGCTACCGTAGATGCACATCGGTCCACCTCGGTCTGTGCCGAGCAGGGACGCACACTGGCGTACACCTGTTCATCAGCCCTCTCCCCGACCGCTGCAGCCCAACCGGCTATCGGCCCGATGTGACCCTCCGCACCCCACCGGCGCGGAACACGCAGCACCGCCGAACTCCCCCGCACGCCTCCGAACTCCCCCAAATGCTTGGAGACCCAGACATGAAGAACCCCATCCGGATCGCTGCGGCGACTGCCGCCGCCGTCCTCACCGTCCTCACCGTCGGCACCGTCGCCCCTGCCACCGCCGCAGGCCACCATGAGGGTTCCGGCGACCTCGGGACGCACAGCCGCGGCCCTGTCACCAGCAAGATGCTGGCGCTCAGCCTGATCAAGGTGGCCGACACGACCCTGGTCCGGATCTCCAAGAGCCGACAGATCAGCAGCCTCAGCCCGGAGAACATGTCCCGCGTGCTCAACAACATCAGGGCTGACCGTGCCGCGCTCGCCAAGATGGCCAAGCTCGTCAAGAAGACCCACAAGCCCGCGACCATCAAGAAGGTCCAGAAGAGCCTCAAGAAGTTCCACGCCGAGAACTACGCCGACAGCGCCTACCTGCTGGACCGCTCCGAGGATATTGTCTGGGCCGTTTCCCAGGTCCGCGAGAACCTCGCCGCAGACGACTCGTTCAGCCCCGAAGAGCGTGCCTCTCTCAACGCTCAGATCGACGCTGTTGAAGCCCGCGTGATGTCTTCTGTCGCAAAGGCACAAGGGCTGACCGCCCGCAGCGCCGTGACCGAGGTCAACAGCGTCCAGGATGCGCTCTACAAGGCCGAGGACGACCTCGAGGACATCGACACCACCATCTACAACGGTGGCGACTCCGCCTAGGTGGCTCTTCCGCGCTCAGGCATGAGACCCGTCAGCACTCAGTCGAGGTAGTCGCGCAGCACCTGCGAACGGCTCGGGTGGCGGAGCTTGGACATCGTCTTCGACTCGATCTGGCGGATCCGCTCGCGGGTGACGCCGTAGACCTTGCCGATCTCGTCGAGGGTCTTCGGCTGGCCGTCGGTCAGGCCGAACCGCATGCTGACCACGCCCGCCTCGCGCTCGGAGAGGGTGTCGAGTACGGCGTGCAGCTGCTCCTGGAGCAGCGTGAAGCTCACGGCGTCCGCCGGCACGATCGCCTCGGAGTCCTCGATCAGGTCACCGAACTCGGAGTCGCCGTCTTCACCGAGAGGGGTGTGCAGCGAGATCGGCTCGCGGCCGTACTTCTGGACCTCGATGACCTTCTCGGGAGTCATGTCGAGCTCCTTGGCCAGCTCCTCCGGGGTCGGCTCACGGCCGAGGTCCTGGAGCATCTGGCGCTGGACGCGCGCCAGCTTGTTGATCACCTCGACCATGTGCACCGGGATCCGGATGGTGCGCGCCTGGTCGGCCATCGCGCGGGTGATCGCCTGCCGGATCCACCACGTCGCGTACGTCGAGAACTTGTAGCCCTTGGTGTAGTCGAACTTCTCGACTGCGCGGATCAGACCGAGGTTGCCCTCCTGGATCAGGTCCAGGAACAGCATGCCGCGGCCGGTGTAGCGCTTGGCCAGCGAGACCACGAGACGCAGGTTGGCCTCGAGGAGGTGGTTCTTGGCGCGCCGTCCGTCCTCGGCGATCCAGTCGAGCTCCTCGAGCAGCTTGGCGCTGATCTTGCCGCCCTTGCCGAGCTTTTCCTCGGAGAACAGGCCGGCCTCGATCCGCTTGGCGAGCTCGACCTCCATCTCGGCGTTGAGCAGCGGCACCTTGCCGATCTGCTTGAGGTAGTCCTTGACCGGGTCGGCGGTGGCACCGGCGACCATCACCTGCTGCTCGGGCTCGCCGGCGTCGTCGGCGTCGGAGACGACGAAGGACGCCGACTTCTCGTCCTCCTCGATGGTCGGGTCCGTCTTGACGTCCTTCTCGAACTGCTCGTCGGGCAGGTCCGGCAGGATCTTCTTGCCGTCCGGGCCGATCACCTCGACCTTGTCGGCCGCGGGCGCGACCTCCTGCGTCGCAGCAGGCTTCTCGGCGGTCTTGGCTGCCGCCTTCTTCGCGGGCGCAGCCTTCTTGGCCGGCGCGGCCTTGGCCGCGGGCGAGCCGTTCGCGGCAGCCTTCTTGGTCGGGGTGGACTTCGCCGGCGCCTTGGTGGCCTTGGCGGTGGTGGTCTTCTTGGTGGTCGTCGCCGCCACCGCGCGGGCGGCGGTCACGTCCACGCGCACCGAGATGCCGAGGGTGCTCAGGTGCTCGAGGAGTCCCTTGAGGTGCCTCGGCTCGACCTGCGCGTCCTCGCTGGCCAGGCGTACGTCCTCGGGACTGAGAGCCCCCGCCGATCCCTTCTCGACCAGTGCGACCACGGCCGGGTGGGTGAGTACCTGCTCAGGAACCTTGCGCGCGTTCGAGGAGGACACGAAACCTCTTCAATCTGACTGGTGGATTGTCCGGGCGGAGCCGAGGGATTCTGGCACAGGGCGCGGCAGAGCCCGCTGTCGTCAAGAGCCGCGTCCTCATTCTGCCACGCAGGCCATGAGGTTCCCGCATCCCCGCCGCCCGCGGACGATGGGTGTGAGCACGGGCTTCAGACCGCCCAGCAGCCGCTCACGGATCGACGACATAGGTGGCCGGTCCACCCTGGGCGGGCCGGGTGCTGAAGGTCAGGTGCCAGTCCTGCTGCGTCTCGCCGTCGATGTCGAGCACCCACTGGTAGCGCTGCCCGGGCTCGAGGGGCAGCGGGCCGAGCTGGAACGCCAGCGGGAAGTCGATGTCGGCGCCCTCCACCAGGCCCTGTGGGCGGCCGATCTCCGCCTCGCCCGTGATCTCCACCGGCTGCGGGCCCTCAGGACCGGGAACGGTGACCG
The DNA here is from genome assembly GCA_963817125.1 of uncultured Actinomycetota bacterium. Lineage (GTDB taxonomy): Bacteria > Actinomycetota > Actinomycetes > Propionibacteriales > Nocardioidaceae > Nocardioides. The sequence continues at coordinate 59,126 of CAWFNB010000001.1, read as the reverse complement.
GATCCCCGTCCTGACCGATGAGCCGCAGGCGCAGGTGCAGCCGCTGGTTGGCCCGGTCCCACGGCACGTCCAGCTTGACCGCGATCGCCGACGGAGCGGGCGTGGGGCCGGTGACGCTCCAGCCTCCACCGTTGATGTAGAGCTTGCCGTCGGCGACAACGGCATGGTCGGAAAGCAGCAACGTGGCGCGCACGTCAGCCGGCCTGCGCCTTCGCCTCGGCCTTCTTGGCCTTCTTGAAGTCGCGGACCTTCTGCAGCGACGCGGCATCGGTGACGTCGGCCACCGAGCGGTAGCCGTCCTCGGCGTACGCGCCGACGGCCTGCTCCCAGCCCTCGGGCCGGACGTCGAGCTGCTTGGCCAGCAGGGCGACGAAGATCTGCGCCTTCTGCTTCCCGAAGCCCGGCATCGCCTGCACCCGGTCCAGCAGGTCCTGTCCGCTGGTCGCCTCGGTCCAGAGCCGCTCGGCGCGGCCGTCGTACTTCTCCTCGACCAGCTGCGCCAGCGACTGCAGCCGCCCGGCCATCGACCGGCCATAGCGGTGGATTGCCGGCGGGGTCGAGCAGAGCGTCGCGAACTTCTCCGGATCGGCGGCGGCGATCGCGGCCGGCTCGATCGACCCGAAGCGCGTCAGCACCTTGTGCGGGCCCCGGAACGCGTGCTCCATGGGGTATTGCTGGTCGAGCATCATCCCGACGAGCAGGGCGAACGCGGAGTCGGTGAGCACCTGGTCGGCGGCTGGGTCGCCGGTGATGTGGATGGCCGATGGCATGGGCCCCATCCTGCCCCAGCGCGCCTCGTCGGTTGCTGGGCGGAGTCGCTACTCGGACTTGACGGCCAGCACCGGGCAGTGGGCGTCGAGGAGGATGCGCTGGGCGTTGCTGCCGAGGATCAGCTTGCCCACGGGGGTGCGGCGGCGCAGCCCGATGACGATCAGCTCGGCGGCGACCTCCTCGGCGATGCCGAGCAGGTCCTCCGAAGCTTCGAGACCGGTCTCAGAGCGGCGGATGTCGACGGCGACGCCGGCCTCCTGCACTCGGGCCCTGACCTCCTCGAGCTCCTTCTCGATCGTCTCGGCCTCCAGGTCGCCGTGGCGGGCTCTGTGGGAATTGACCACGACCAGCTCGGCGTTGCGCAGCTGGGCCTCGGCGATCGAGGCGGCGAGTGCGGCCTCGCCCTCCGGCTTGGGCACGTAGCCCAGTACGACTATCGGCATCGGCATCGACTTCCTCCAGGCACGCGGTACCCGGCGGCACCGCTCGGCACGCTACCGAATCACAGCGACCGGGGCAGCCTGTGGACGGCCGGGCATGGACCGACCGGCATCAGGGCACGGTGGCGGGGGTGGAAGGGCTGTGCGACCCCCTGGAACGCCGGACAGGTGTGCTCCTGAGGCAGGCCGTCCTCGACCACAGGAGCGGCGAGCGGCGGCGCGTGCACCCGGGGGCCCTGCACGTCGGCGTGCCCGGCGGCCGGGTGGCGCGCCTGGTCCTCGACGAGGTGGAGCCCTCGGACCCGGGACTTCGGACCGATGTCGTCGCGGCGATGCGCGTGCGCGCCACCCGGGATGGGCCCGGGGGCGATGGGCCGATGGTGTGGTTGACCCGCACCGGTGGGCTCGAGCTCCAGGACGTCGACGCACGGTGGCTGGCCGCAGCCCGTGTGGCGTTCGCCGAGGCCGGGGAGCCGTTGGCGTTCGTGGTCGTCAACCGCCACGGGTGGCGCGACCCGCGCAGCGGCCTGTCGCGGACCTGGGCCCGCCTCCGGCCGCCGGCCAAGGAATCAGAGACCTAGTCCCAGGTGTGCACGGGCTCGTTGGTGTGCATCCGCTCGCGGTACTCCAGCAACGTGGCCCGGAGGGCGTCGTACCGCTCCATGTCGGAGCGCTGTGCCATCCGCTGCACGAACCACTCGGCGCCGTTGACGCCGGTCAGGCAGCGTTGCTCGATGATCCCGAGCAGCCGGTCGCTCGACGCGCTGTCCACTCCCCACTCGGCAAGTCCCTCCCGGGCCAGCGGCAGCAGCCGGCGCAGGGTCAGCTCGGTCGCCCGGACCTGGCCGACACCTGGCCAGTAGATCTGGGAGTCGATGCCGTGCTCGGCGGCAACATGGAAGTTCTCCTCGGCGGCGCTGAACGACATCTGCGACCACAGCGGCCGCTCGCTCTCGGCCAGGGCACGCACCAGGCCGAAGTAGAACGCGGCGTTGGCAACGGTGTCGGCAACGGTGGGGCCGGCGGCAAGCACCCGGCTCTCCACGCGCAGATGCGGCACTCCCCCGGCGATGTCGTAGATCGGCCGGTTCCAGCGGTAGATGGTCCCGTTGTGCAGCCGCAGCTCCGAGAGCGCCGGCGTGCCGCCGTCCTCGAGCACCTTGAGCGGGTCCTCGTCCTCGGTGATCGGCAGCAGTGCCGGGAAGTAGCGGACGTTCTCCTCGAAGAGGTCGAAGACCGAGTTGATCCACCGCTCCCCGAACCAGACCCGCGGTCGGACGCCCTGCGCCTTGAGCTCGTCGGACCGGGTGTCGGTGGACTGTTCGAAGAGCGGGATCCGGGTCTCGCGCCACAGCTCCTTGCCGAGCAGGTACGGCGCGTTGGCGCCCACTGCCAGCTGGATCGCCGAGATCGCCTGGGAGGCGTTCCAGTACGCGGCGAAGCTGTCCGGCGAGGTCTGCACGTGGAACTGGGTGCTCGTGCAAGCTGCCTCCGGGACGATCGAGTCGGTGGTCGTCGAGAGCCGCTCGACGTTGCCGATGCCCGCGATCGTGATCGTGATGTCCTCGCCACGGGCGTTGAGGATCTGCTCACTGAGCAGCTTGTAGCGCGGGTTCGGGGACAGGCTCTCGGCGGTCATGTGGCCGGGCGCCAGTGTCGGCAGGATGCCGATCATCACCAGGTGCGCGCCCACCTCGGCCGACTTGGCCTCGGCGTCGTTGAGACTGCGGCGCAGCATCTCCTCGAACGTGGTCAGGCCGCCCTCGCGCAGCTTTGCCGGCGGCACGTTGATCTCGATGTTGAACAGGCCGAGCTCGGTCTGGAACGCAGGGTCCGCGATCGCGGCCAGCGCTTCGGCGTTCTTCAGCGCCGGGTCGCCCCGGTCGTCGACGAGGTTGAGCTCGACCTCGAGCCCCGTCATCGGGTCGTCGGTGTCGAACCGCGCCTCGCGCAGCATCCGGGCGAACACGTCGAGGCAGCGCCGGACCTTCTCGCGGTATCGCGTCCGGTCGGCCCGAGAGAACTCCTGTGCCTCGACTTCTGCACCCATGAAATGACCCTAGGCTCTCAAGCGCCGCTCGGGGAGGGCCCCGTCTCGGCCGTTCGCGCCAGCAGGTCGGCCACGACACCCTCGATCGAGCCGGTCCGCTCGAACGCCGCCCGCTGCCGGCTGGCCCCGGTGGCACCCAGCACCCGCTCCACTCCTGCCGCCACCCGGTCGGTGTCACCGGCCGCGTCGAGCCGCTCCGCGGCGAGGCCGACCAGGGCCGCAACCACCTCACGAGCCGGCCGGAGCTGGTGGGTCGCGGGGTCGAGCAGCTCGTCGGCCAGGCCGTGCCTCGACGCCCGCCAGCGGGCCGCCCGCAGCTCCTCGCAGCGCCAGTCCAGAGGCTCGACGCCGCTGGACCACTGCTCGACGGCGGTCTCGACGAGGCCGCGAGTCAGCGCCGCCAGCATGCCGGCGTCGTGCACGTCGGTCACCACGTCGAGAACCCGCACCTCCACTGTCGGGTGCCGCTCGGACAGGCGGGCGTCGAAGTAGAGCATCCCGGGGTCGCGCGCCGCACCGCTCGCGATCATTCGGTCGCATGCACGCCGGTAGCCCGCCGCCGACCCGAACACCTCGGTCGGGCCGGCGCTCGGCCAGGTCGACCAGAGCTGGGTCCGCCAGGAGGCGTAACCGGTGTCGTGGCCGGCGGAGAACGGCGAGTTGGTGCTCATGGCCAGCAGCACCGGCAGCCATGGCGCGATGCGGTCGAGGCAACCCACGCCCTCCTCGTCGGACTCGATGGCAACGTGGACGTGCATCCCGCAGGTGGTGCCGCGCCGGGCCAGCTCACCGAAGGTGTCGACCATGGTGCGATAGCGGTCGTCGGGTGTCACCTGCGGCTCGTCGACACCCAGCGGGATCGTCGCGCAGGCGGCCACGGCCAGGTCGCGCGAGGTGGCGGCCTCGTGGGCCGTGTGCCGGGCCGCGACCACCTGGCGGACCAGGTCGCCGATGTCTTGGACCGGGTCGGTCCGCAGCTCGAGCTGGTGGCGGAACAGCTCGTGGTCCAGCGTGTCGCTGGCCCGGCCTGGGCGGTGCCCCGGGTCCCGCTCTGCGTGCTCCTTGAGGATCTCGCGGGCCCTCGAGGTCACGGTGGACGTGCGCGGGTCGACGACCAGCAGCTCCTCCTCGACGCCGACCGTCCGGGTGTCCACGGGCGGCCGGTACCCATGACCACCGCCGGTCCGACGCCGCTCACCCGGCCTCCGCGTGGGACCACGCCGACGGAGGGACGGCGTGGGTCAGCACGTCGCCGACCAGCCGGCCCAGCGAGTTGTGGGGGTCCACCGCCCTGCAGCGGTCGACCGCGCACCAGGCCAGGGCGCCGTGACCCGACAGCCAGGCGGCCAGGCCGAGCACGGCAGCCGGCGCGGCCACCAGCTCTTCGGGGGCACGCTGCACGGCGTCCGTCCAGAGCCGGACGTGCTGGGCGGCCACCTCGCGGGTCATGGTCGCCCAGGCGGCATCGCGGCCGTCGATGTCGAGCAGCCCGAGGAGCACCCGAGCCAGCTCGACGGTGGTGAACCGGCCCGCGTCGAGACGCCGGTCGACCAGGTCGGCAATCTCGCCCGGCGAGCTGGGCGCCGCCCGCCGCATCGCACGCGCGGTCTCGACGACAGCCGGAGGCAGCGGCCGGAGCATCGCCTCCAGCTCGGCCCGGGAGCCGTGCACGACGATCCCCTCGACCACGGCCTGGACCCGGAACCGGTGGTCGCCGATGTCGTAGGCCACCCCGCTCGTGGGCGCGCCGGGCCGACCCGGCACGAACCACCGTCCCTCGTGGGCGCGCAACACCTCGACGACGTCGATCCCGGCCGCGGCGAAGACCCGACGCAGCCGCCTCGCCACGGTCCGGACCGTCTTGCCGTCGTCGGCGTAGACCACGAAGACGACCTGCGTCACCCGGTGCTGGAGGGCCGGGTCGAGCAGCAGCCGCACCATCTCCCCGACCTCGCGGGGCGGCGGCAGGTCGACCCGCGCGTGAAAGGTCTCGACGCCACCGAAGGTGAGCATCACGACCGAGTCGCACGGCTCGAAGCCGAGCACGACAGGCACGGCGGCGAGGACGTCCTCGGGGCTGTGGGCGGTGAGAGTGGTGGCCCGGTGGGCGGAGCTGGTCATGGCGAGAGGCTCCCCATCGAGTCCGACAGGACCGCGCCCGCCCGGCCCGGCCTGTGGACGAGCACTCGATCCGGCCGAACTGTGGACGTTTCACGGACAGAACCGTCCTAGCGGCGGGATACGTTGCGGCCGTGCGCGACCACGCCTCGGTCCTCCACCTGGACCTGGACGCCTTCTTCGCGGCGGTCGAGCAGCGCGACAAGCCCTCGCTGCGCGGCAAGCCGGTCGTGGTCGGCGGCGTCGGTGGCCGCGGGGTCGTGGCGACCGCGTCCTACGAGGCGCGGAAGTACGGCGTCCGCTCGGCCATGTCCACCCGCGAGGCCCGCTCGCGCTGCCCCCACGCGGCATTCCTGACCGGCCGGTTCCACGCCTACCGCGATGCCAGCACGGTGGTGATGGCACTGCTGCGCGAGGCCTCGCCGCTGGTGGAGCCCCTCTCGTTGGATGAAGCGTTTGTCGACCTCGAGGCCGCGGAACTGCCCGACCTTGACGTCGCCACGGTCACCGCGTTCGCCGAGCAGCTCCGGGCCAGCGTGGCCGAGGCGACCGATGGCCTCACCGCGTCGGTCGGCATCGGGTCCTCGAAGTTCATCGCCAAGGTGGCCAGCGACCTCGACAAGCCGAACGGCCTGGTCGTCGTACCTCCCGGCACCGAGCGGGAGCTGCTCCGACCCATGCACGTCACCGTCATCCCGGGCGTCGGCCCAGCCACCGCCGAACGACTGCGCCGGGTCGGGATCCACACGGTCGCCGAGCTCGAGTCGGTCAGCCTGGACGAGCTCGTCCGGCTGGTCGGCAAGGCGCACGGCAACGGGCTGTACGCGCTGGCCCGCGCCGACGACGACCGGCGCGTCGAGCCGGAGCGGGAGACCAAGTCGATCAGCTCCGAGGGGACCTACGACACCGACCTCACCGACCGGACGCTGATGGAGCACCTGCTGAGCCGGCAGGCCACCGACGTCGCCACCCGGCTGCGCAAGCACGGCCTGTCCGGACGGACCGTCACGATCAAGGTCCGGCTGCACGACTTCACCACCCTCAGCCGCTCCACGACGCTGGCCTCTCCCACTGACAGTGGGGCGACGGTGGCCAAGCTGGCTCGCGGACTGTTGGCCGACCTGGACACGTCCGGCGGCGTCCGGCTGCTCGGGGTGGGCGTCTCCGGACTGGCCGACTGGATCCAGGAGGACCTCTTCGGGGAGACCGAGGACGAGGAGCCGGAGGCTCCGGCGGTGGAGGTCACCATGGCGCGCGACCGGCCGGGCTGGTCGCCGGGCATGGATGTCATCCACGACGAGATGGGCCGGGGCTGGGTGTGGGGGGCCGGACGGGGCGTGGTCACGGTCCGGTTCGAGACCGCCGAGACTCCGGCCGGCCCCGTGCGCTCGTACGCCGACGACGACCCGGCGCTGCGCGCGTGGCGGCCGGACGCCGAGCCCGCTGACGAGACCGCTGCCGAGCAGTAAAACCAGTGTCGGCAGACCCCGCGGCCGCCTAGCCTCGTCGTTCGTGGACATTCGCGCGCTCGATGACGCCGCCCTCGCCGACGACGCGGTGATGCGCGACTACTGGGAGGTCAGCCAGCGCGGCGAGCTCTTCGGCCGCGAGCACGCGCCACACTGGGGGTTCGAGGAGTTCCTCGGCGCCTTCCGCTCCGTCGACAGCGGCGAGCGCCAGGAGCTGTTCGCGGCATACGACGGGGACCGGATGGTCGGCAACGCGGTGCTGTGGTCACCCCTGCTCGACAACACCGACAAGGCCTGGTTCAACCTCACCGTCGATGTCCCTGACCGGCGGCGCGGCATAGGCCGGGCGCTCGCCGAGCGGCTGGAGCAGACCGCCAAGGACCACGGCCGCACGCTGGTCATGGCCGATGCCAAGCTCCCCTTCGACGACCGTGAGACGCACGCCTACCGCCGCTTCGCCGAGGCGTGCGGCTACGAGCTCTCCAACTACGAGGTGGTCCGCCACCTCGCGCTGCCGGTGTCGGACGGGCTTGTCCAGGAGTGGATCGACGAGGCGGCGCCGCAGCACGCCGGCTACCAGATCGAGACGTTCGTGAACGACGTGCCCGACGACCTCGTCGAGTCGCTGTGCGTGCTGCTCGGCCAGCTGGCGGTCGATGCCCCGACCGGCGCCGTCGACTTCGAGGAGGAGGTGATGACCCCGGAGCGGTTTGCGGAGTCCACGGTCACCGTCAAGGCGATGGGCCGGGTTCGCTACGAGACCCTCGCCCTCACCCCCGACCGGCTGGTCGTCGCGCAGTCGACGCTGTCGGTGCCGGTCTCGGGCAGCACGCACGTCTATCAGTGGGGCACGTTCGTGCACCGCCAACACCGCGGTCACAAGCTCGGCCTGGCCACGAAGGCGGTCAACCTGCGCGCCGTCCAGGCCTACCGCAGCGACCTCACCCTGATCACCACCCAGAACGCCGAGACCAACGACTTCATGGTCTCGATCAACGAGCGGATGGGGTTCCGGCCGGTCGAGGTGGCTGCCGAGTTCGTCAAGTACCTCTGATCCGCTGCTGGAACCGCAGCGTGTCGCCGGGCCGTGCCTGCGCGCACTGCCAGAGGTCGTCGGGCTCCACGACGGCGAGCACCGGATACCCGCCGGTCGGCGGGTGGTCCGCCAGGAGCACCACCGGCTGGCCGCCGGGCGGTACCTGCACGGACCCGAGCACCATCCCCTCGCTCGGCAGCTCGTCCTCACGACGTCGCTCGGGCGCGGGGCCGTCGAGCCGGAGGCCGACCCGGTTGGACGCCTCGCCGACGACGTACGCCGCCGCGCACACCCGCTCGAGCGCGTCCTCGGCGAACCAGTCTGCCCTCGGGCCGGGTGACACGCGGAGCGGTCCGGACGCGCGTGGCGGTGGCGTGTCGAGCGGGGCCGGCGGTCCCGTCGCTGCCCCGACCGGGAGCTCGGCGCCGTCCTCGACGCGCGGCGGGCCGACCCAGGCCAGCGTGTCGGTGGACCGCGACCCGAGGACCGGGTCGACGGTGACTCCGCCTCCGACCGCGACGTAGGACCGGACGCCGGTGCGCGGCGAGCCCAGCCGGAGCCGGGCCCCCGCGGGCAGCCACTCGGCCCGGTCGCAGGCACGTTCGGCACCGTCCACGTCGAGCGGGACCGGCGCGCCGGTTACCGCGACCCAGACCCCGTCGCCGAGCCTCAGCTCGAGCCCGCCCCACGTGACCTCGAGCAGGGCGGCGTCCGCCCCGTTGCCGACCAGACGGTTGGCGAGCGCCGCGGCCGGGACGTCCAGCGGCCCGGCCCGCGGTACGCCGAGGTGGGCCAGGCCGGCCCGACCGCGGTCCTGGACGGTGGTGAGCGCACCGGCGCGCTCGACGTGGAGAGTGGTCATGCCGGCACGAACTTCACTCGGGTCCCCGGCGCGAGCAGCGCGGGCTGGCTGCGCGACGGGTCCCACAACGGCGCATCGGTTCGTCCGAGCAGCCGCCAGCCACCCGGCGAGGCGGACGGATAGACCCCGCACCAGCTGCCGGCCAGCCCGACAGATCCGGTGGGAACGCGACTTCGCGGCGTGTCGAGCCGCGGGACGGCGTACTTCTCGGGAAGCCCAGCCAGGTAGGCGAACCCCGGGGCGAAGCCGCAGAACGCAGCGACGTACTCCACCTCGGCGTGCTTGGCCACCACACCCTCGACATCAGTGTCCCAGCGGGCGGCGACGTCCTCGAGGTCCGCGCCGTCGTAGACCACCGAAAGCTCGACCAGGTCGCCCGGCGCGAGCCGGTCCCCGGGCGTCCAGCCGGCCAGGACGGCGGTGAGCTCCGCGGTGTCGCGAACCCCGTCGAAGAGGACCGTCCGCGCGCCGGGGACCACCTCCTGGGCCGACACCCGGGTGGCCCGGGCGTACGCCGCCAGCGACCGAGCCGCCGCGCTGTCGGCCACCTCGGCGAGGAGCGCGGACCGACCCACGGGCCGCAGCTCCAGGGGCCCGTCATCCGACCTGTCCACGACCACAGTCTCGCCGTTCCGGGCTCGAAGAGTTCACCGAGAGGTCGCTCACAGTTGGGCTGCTCGGTTTGCGATCGGACGCCGGGGTTGGCCAGAGTGATCCGTGGTCAGGGCCAGTCCCTGCCGAGCACCTACGAAATAGGTGAGGGCCCTCTTGATGGTATGAGCATCAAGAGGGCCCTCGGCTTTGAGGCGGAGAGTGACGCCCACCTCGACCGCACCGGTTCTCCGACCCCGCCGTCCCCGTCACCGGGCCGACGCCGCAAGTCGCCTCGCGGTGTGGATCTTCGTTCGTGTGCGGTCCCGAGCCCCATACCGGCAAGCCGGCGGTGGATCGGAGTTGTTGAAGGACACCTGGTGGTATGAGCACCAAGAGGCCCTCGGTTCCCTCTCCTCCTCCGGCAAGCCGTCGGCGAAGAGGAAGGGTGAGGGCCTCTCGATGGTATGAGCATCAAGAGGCCCTCAGCTTTGAGGCGGAAACGGTGACGCCCACCTCGACCAAACCGGCTCTCCGACCCCGCCGTCCCCGTCACCGGGCCGACGCCGCGAGTTGCCTCGCGGTATGGATCTTCGTTCCTGTTCGATCCCCGATCTCCTACCAGCAGGGCCGGCGGTGGATCGGTAGGAGAGTTCTATGTCCTGATTCGCAAGCTGCGCAAGGGCTTTCGGACAGTTTCTTTGAACATTCTTCTGGTTGCACAGCATGCTCCACAGACATGGGGGGTACCTCCACAGGTTCGCCGGCTTCTCCACAGTTTTCGGCGCGAGCTGTGGACGACAGATCTCGGTGGATTCGGCCGGTCACAGGCCGCGCAACGACCAGCCCGCGACCTCGAGGGCCCGTCGTACGCTGGCCGCATTGTCGACGGCCCCCGGACTGTCGCCGTGCACGCACAGCGAGTCGACGCCCGGGTCGAGCGAGCTCGCGAGCGCCACGGCGTGCGCCGCGATCTCGGCCGCGACCTCGAGCAGCGCGCCCGGCTGGTCCCGGGGCAGCAGCCGGCCGTCGGCGCCGTACCCACGGTCGGGGAACCCCTCGCGGAGGACCGCCCGTCCGGCCCGCTCCGCGCCACGCAGCAGCGCGCCGGGCATGCCGAGCACCGGCAGGGACCCGGAGCCCTCGAGCACCGCGGCGGCCTGCTCCTCGTCGTCGATGACCCGGTGGTAGAGAGCGCCGTGCGGCTTGACGTAGCGCACCACCGTCCCGGCCGCGGCGGCGATCGACGAGAGCGTCCCGACCTGGTCGGCCACCTGCTCGCGGAGCACGTCGCGGTCAACGTCGCGAGCCATCCGACCGAAGTGCTCCCGGTCGTCGTAGGAGACCTGGGCCCCCACCGAGACACCGAGCCCGGCGGCCTGCTCGCACACCACGCGCATGATCTCGGCGTTGCCCGCGTGGTAGCCGCAGGCCACGTTGGCGCTGGTCACGATCGCGAGCAGCGCGGCGTCATCGGTGACCTCCTCGCCGAGGTCAGCGTTCAGGTCGACGTACCGCGCCACGGGGCCAAGATAGGTGGCGACCACCGCGGCGATAGGTTCCCCGCTATGCAGCCGCCTGTCGCCGACCGACGTCCGGTCACCTCCGAGCACCACGGCCGGACCCGGGTGGACGACTACGACTGGCTCCGCGCCAAGGGAACGCCGGAGGTGACGAGCCACCTCGAGGCCGAGAACGCCTACACCCAGTCCCAGACGGCACACCTGGCCGACCTCCGCAAGGCGATCTTCGAGGAGATCAAGGCCCGCACTCGCGAGACCGATCTCTCGGTGCCGACGCGCAACCGCGACTACTGGTACTACGGCCGCTCCTTCGAAGGTCGCGAGTACGGCGCCAGCTGCCGGGTCCCGGTCCGAGGCCCGGACGACTGGACACCTCCCACGCTGGCCGAGGACTGCGCACCCGACCAGCCGGCGTTGCCCGGCGAGGAGCTGCTGCTCGACCTGGACGCGCTGGCCGAGGGGCACGAGTTCTTCTCCCTGGGTGGGTCGAGCGTCAGCCCCGACGGTGCCCTGCTCGCCTACTCGACAGACGTGGTGGGTGACGAGCGCTACACGATCCGGGTCCTGGACGTGGCCACCCGGGAGCACCGCGAGGACGAGATCGAGGGGGTGATCGGCGGCGCCACCTGGGACCGGGCCGGCGAGCATCTCTACTACACGACCGTCGACGAGTCGTGGCGCGCAGACAAGATCTGGCGGCACCGGCTGGGCACCCGCCAGGCGGACGACGAGCTGGTCCACCACGAGCAGGACGGCCGGTTCTTCGTCGGCGTCGGCCGCAGTCGCAGCGACCGGTTCATGATCATCGCCGCCGGCTCGAAGATCACCTCGGAGTACCGCTTCCTGGACGCCGACGCACCCGAGCTCGGCTTCCGCGTCTACTCCGAACGCCGCGAGGGGCTGGAGTACTCCCTCGACCACGCGGTCATCGACGGTGAGGACGTCTTCCTCGTCCTGCACAACGGCGCCGGCCCGGACTTCGAGCTCGCCACGGCGCCGGTGGCGCCCACGCCGCCGGAACGCTGGACGCCGCTGGTCCGCCACGACCCCGCCGTACGCCTGGAGGACGTGGACGCCTTCGCGGGCCACCTGGTCGTCCACCAGCGCAGCGAGGGGCTCACGCAGCTGCGGATCCTCGAGCTCGGTCCGGACGGGGTCGGCGACGACTACCTGGTCGAGTTCGACCAGGAGGTGTACACCGTCGGCTCGGGCGGCAACCCCAACTTCGCCCAGCCGACGGTCCGGCTCGGCTTCACGACGATGGCCGTGCCGTCCTCGGTCTACGACTACGACGTCCGCACCCGGGAGCTCACCCTGCTGCGCCGTGCGCCGGTGCTGGGTGGCTTTGACCCGGCCGACTACGAGGAGCACCGGCTCTGGGCGACCGCCGAGGACGGCGAGCAGGTCCCGATCTCGATCGTGTGCCGGCTCGGGTCGCGCGAACCTGCGCCTGGTTCTGGGGAGGGAGTCGGAGCCCGCCCCGTGCCCACCCTGCTCTACGGGTACGGCGCCTACGAGACCTCGATCGACCCCTACTTCTCGATCGCCCGGCTCTCGCTGCTCGACCGCGGTGCGGCGTTCGCCATCGCGCACGTGCGGGGTGGCGGTGAGATGGGCCGGCGGTGGTACGACGACGGAAAGCTGCTCCGCAAGCAGCACACGTTCTCCGACTTCGTGGCCTGCGCCCGCCACCTCGTCGAGACCGGCTGGTCCACACCGGAGACGCTGGTCGCGGAGGGCGCCAGCGCCGGCGGCCTGCTGATGGGCGCGGTGGCGAACCAGGCTCCCGAGCTGTTCGGGGGGATCCTCGCCGGGGTGCCCTTCGTGGACAACCTGACCACCATGCTGGACGCCACGCTGCCGCTGACGGTCACTGAGTACGACGAGTGGGGCAACCCGGAGGCGGACCGGGAGGTCTACGACTACATCGCGGCCTACGCGCCGTACGACAACGTGGCCGCGCTGGGATATCCGCCGATCCTGGCCGAGACCTCGCTCAACGACACCCGCGTGCTCTACGTCGAGCCCGCCAAGTGGGTGGCAAAGCTCCGTGCGACCGCGCCCAACGGCGCAGACGTGCTGCTGCGGACCGAGATGTCGGCCGGCCACGCCGGGGTGTCGGGCCGGTACAAGGCCTGGCACGACCGTGCCTTCGGGCTGGCCTGGATCCTCGACCGGATGCGGCTGGCGGGGGTGGCTCCGCTGCCATCCAGCCGGGGTCAGGCCCTGAGAAGTCCCTGAGAGTTCTCTCACGACGCAACTACGGAGCCCTCTCATCCGTCAGTTCATGCGAAGGCTCACGTTTGCCCGGGAATCCTCCGGACACCGTGGGTGTTGTCAAAGACGTGGGAATGACTGCGACTTCCCACATGAAGGAGGGACCCCATGGCGACTCGCACCGCTGGTGTGACGCGCGAGATAGAGGGACGCGACAGCGTCGGCCTCTACCTCGACGAGATCGCGCGCAATGCCCTCCTCGACGCCGCGGCCGAGGTCGAGCTCTCCAAGACGATCGAGGCCGGCCTGATGGCCGAGCGCCTGCTCCGTGAGGGTCGGGTGGGACGCAAGAAGGGCGGCGCACCCATGAACGCCTCCCAGGAGGAGCTCGAGTGGCTCGCCGAGGAGGGGCGCAAGGCGGTGGACACGTTCATCACCGCGAACCTGCGGCTGGTGGTCTCCATCGCCCGCAAGTACGGCCGCGCCCAGATGCCGATGCTCGACCTCATCCAGGAGGGCAACACCGGCCTGATCCGCGCGGTCGAGAAGTTCGACTACACCAAGGGCTACAAGTTCTCGACCTACGCCACGTGGTGGGTGCGCCAGGCGATCACCCGCGGCATCGCCCAGCAGGCCCGCGTGGTCCGGCTGCCGGTGCACGTGGTCGAGGAGCTCAACCAGGTCGGCGGCGCCCGCCGTACCCTCGAGCGCCAGCTCGGCCGCGACCCCGACCCGAGTGAGATCGCCGCAGAGCTCGGCATGGACATCGACCGGGTCCTCGACCTGATGGCCTGGGGTCGGGAACACGTCAGCCTTGACTCGCCGGTCGACGAGGACGGCGACACCTCGCTCGGCGACCTGATGGCCCAGGAGACCTCGCCCGGCCCGGACCTGACCGTCCTCGACGTGGAGGCCCGAGACCGGCTCAACACGCTGGTCCAGCACCTCGACGAGCGAGCCGCGGACATCATCCGGTCGCGCTACGGCCTGGTCGACGGTCGCCAGCACAAGCTCGCCGACATCGGCGCCAAGCACGGCATCTCCGCCGAGCGGGTCCGCCAGCTCGAGCGCGAGGCGCTGCAGAAGCTGCGCCGCATCGCCGACCCGGACCTAGCCGCCTGACCTCGGACTCGTAGTCAGGTCGGCGTAGACCTCTTCGACGCGGGCGCGCAGGTCGTCGAGCGAGCCGGTGTTCTCGATGACGTACGTCGCGATGGCCAGCCGCTGCTCGCGGCCGCTCTGCGCGGCGATGCGGGACTCGGCGTCCTCGCGGGTCCAGCCGCGGTCGCGGACCATCCGCTCCACCTGCAGCTCCGCAGGGACGTCGACCACGATGACCGCGTCGAAGGCGTCGGCCAGCCCCGCCTCCGCGAGCAGGGGGATGTCGTGGACCACGAGCTCGTCGGCGCCGGCGACCGCCTCGAGCTCGGCGCTCCGCTCGCGGACCAGCGGGTGGATGATCCCCTCGAGCACTCGCCGCTTGGCCTCGTCGCCGAAGACGATGGCGCCGACCTGGGGGCGATCCAGGTCGCCGTCGTCGGTGAGCACTTCGGGACCGAACGCCTCGACCACCTGGTCGAGCCCCGGAGTACCCCGCGCGACCACCTCGCGGGCCAGACGGTCGGCGTCGATGACCACCGCGCCGAGCTCGGCCAGGATGGTCGAGACCGTGCTCTTGCCCGACGCCACTCCCCCGGTAAGCCCGACACGCATCAACCTGCGCCTCTCGAGCTCGAACCACTCTGGTTGTCCATCGCGCGCGACACGATACGTGCGATGGACTATCCAGCGAGGTAGATCTCCATCGAGACGGGTCTGCGAACCACCCGGACCTGGGGCGCGACACTGGAGTAGATGTGGCCCGTGGGGGTGGTCGTCTCGATGGTGTGGAGGTCGTTGCGCTGCCCGTCAGGTCCGGGCCGGGGTCTCGCTGTCCAGCCGGGCGCTTCCTTGGCGATGTTGCAGGCTTCACAGTGCCCCTGACCGTTGGCGAAGCTGGTGTCGCCCCCCTCGGCCCTGCTTGTGGCGTGGTCGGAGTCGCGGATCGGGGCGTCGCACCAGCCGCGGCGGCAGCGGTCCTGGTCGCGGAGCCCGATCAGCTCGGCGAGACCGTCTGGGAACCTCGAGGACCTGGACTCCATCGCCACGAGTCGTCCTGTTCGGGGGCTGGCGTAGAGGCGACGCAGTGACGCGAGACCACCCTGGTGTGCACCATGGATCAGGTGTCGAGCGACCTCGGCCGGGACCGGGCCGTAGCCGCGCACCCAGCCCGACTCGTCGTCCATGCCGAGCATCGTGGTGTCGGCCAGCACGACGTCGGCACGGATGGGCACCTGGTCGACCGCGGCCAGTCCAGTGACCAGCTCGACAAGACGGTCGGCCATCAGCTGGTTGAGGCCGCGCGGGTCTCCGGCGGCGTTCTGGCTGAGCGCCCACGCCCGAAGGGCGGCGTAGACCGACACTCCTTGCACGACTGGCAGCAGCGCGGTCAGCCGCAGCATCGTGTCGGGGGCCGGACGCGTCGTCACGCGCCGGTCCTGGACAGCCTGGGCGGACCGCTTCACGAAGGACTGCCGGTCGAAGCGATAGGCCAGTTTGCGCACCTCGGCCTCCAGCTGCCGGTCGCCGAGCGACTCCAGCCAGTGGGGGTCGCCCGCCATGGCCAGATCCACCCTCTCGCGCAGCTCTGGGGACAGGCACTCGGTGTCACGCACGATGATCGATGCCCTGAACTCGCTGATCCGGCCGTCTCTCAACGCCGAGCTGGTCTCAGGCATGTCTCGCAGGCGTCTGGCCAGATGGAGCAGGTGGGTCCCGCGATGGTGCGACACCCGACGCGCGAGCGCGATCTGGGCGGCGACGCCGCGGCCCTGCCGCTCCGCCGGCTCCCCGGCCCTGGCCTGCTCAGACCGCTGGGAGGCGTCGAAGTCGACACTGACCTGCGCCTGCGCACCCTCGGCCGCGCACTTGAGCTCCTCGGCCGCCCGCAGGAAGTCGATCCGATCCGCGTCTGTCAGATCCGCGCCGTCACCGGTGGCCAGCCGCGCGGTGAGCGCCTTGATCTCGGCGGCCGACGGGAGCGCGACAGGAGCCGCGCTCGACGCGCTCCTTGCCGGTCCATCGTGCCCGAGATCTCTCATGCTTCTCAGGCTAGATGGAGCCACCGACAGTCCCCCGACCTGCGGAAACGCGTGCAACGAGGTCCGCCTTGAGAGCATCAGCAGCTGCTGATCGCCATTGACCCGGCACCCCTGGTCCAGCAACCCGCTCGAGCGGTTCAAGAAGGAACCAAGCGCGGCACCGACGCGCTCCTGCGAGGAGGCGTAGCTGGAGCCACGGCCAGACTCGGTCGCCGAAAGCGACGTCAGGCCGTGTGCACGTAGAAGACTTCAGGGTCGCCTTCGTCCAAGCCGCTCAACATCCCGCAGGGGCTCCACAGGCGACCACGGAGCAAAGCCTGCATGCGGGCGTTCGACCGGTTCGTGGAGGTAAACGCCTTCGGCGGGAAAGCCCGCTCGAACTCTTCCAGTAGCTGGGAACCGATGTGGCGTCCACGCATCGTGGGCGCAACGTACAGGAGTTCGAGGAACGGCATCCCAAAAAACCAAGGTGCCACGATTGAAAACCCCACGGCGACTCCGTCGAGCGTGGCCACTCTCATCCGTCCGTTCTCGCACGCCGAGGAGAGTTCATCCCGCCGTTCGGCGCTGCCTCCGACCGCCAAGTGGTCGAACTCAAGGCATTGCTCCAGCAGGAGCGGAGTGGCAGGAACGATGGCTGGCGAGGACTGCACGTGCCCCACCTTGCCCGATGCAGCACCGGGCCAACGTCCGCACACATCGGCAAGGTGCGGGCGGATCCGCGCACCCGAGCCTCGCCTCTTGACAAGATTTTTTGTCAATGGCACGGTGGCGTCATGCAGGACGTCGAGGTCATCGAGAGCGCGGAGGCAGCCGCCACCGCGCTGGACCCGGTTCGGGCCCGGCTGCTCGGCGAGCTGGCCGTCCCGGCCTCCGCCGCCGGGCTCGCCGCCCGGGTCGGGATCGCGCGCCAGAAGGTCAACTACCACCTCAAGGCGCTCGAGGCGCACGGCCTGGTGGCGCTGTCCGAGGAGCGCCGGCACGGGGGCATCACCGAGCGGGTGCTGCAGGCGTCGGCGGCGTCGTACGTCGTGTCGCCGTCGGTCGTCAGCGCGTCCGCGGCCGACCCGGACGCCAACGCCGACCACCTGTCCGCCGGCTACCTCGTCGCGCTCGCCGGCCGGCTGGTGCGCGAGGTCGGCGCTCTGGCGCGCCGGGCCGACGCGTCGGGCAAGCGCCTGCCGACGCTGACCATCGACACGCAGATCGGCTTCCGGTCGGCCGCCGACCGGGCTGCCTTCGCGGACGACCTGACCGCCGCGGTGCTCGACCTGGCCGCTCGCTACCACCACGACGACGGGCGCCCGCACCGGCTCGTCGTCGCCGCCCACCCCCTTCCTGAGGAGAACACATGAGCACGACCCCGAACGTCCCGTACCGCCTGGAGTTCAGCGTCGAGGTCCCGGGCACCCCGGAGCAGGTCTGGCAAGCCATCGCCACCGCCAAGGGCATGAGCGCCTGGTTCCTGCCGACCGAGATGGAGGAGCGCGAGGGCGGCTCCCTGCACTTCAGCATGGGCCCCGAGATGGGCTCGGACGGCCACGTCACCGCCTGGGACCCGCCGCGCCGCATCGTCTACGAGGAGGACTGGGCGGCCCTCATGGGCAAGGACCCGGACGCGCTCAGCCCGCTGACGTCGGAGTTCCTCGTCGAGGCGCAGTCCGGCGGCACCTGCGTCGTGCGCGTCACCAGCAGTGGCTTCGGGACCGGCGCCGCCTGGGAGTCGGAGTTCTGGGACGAGATGGGCTCCAACTGGATGCCGTTCTTCGACAACCTGCGCCTCTACCTGTCGCACTTTCCCGGCCAGGAGGCCACCCAGCTCGAGGCCACCGCCTCCCACCCAGGCGACGCCGAGGCGGTCTGGTCGACCCTGCACGACGCGCTCGGGCTGGGCGACGAGGGGGCGACGGTCGAGATGCGGGGCGCCACCGGCACGGTCGAGCGTGTCGGCGAGCGGCAGACGCTGGTCCGGCTCACCGCGCCGGTACCCGGGATGCTCAGCGTCTTCGCCTTCGGCGTGGGCGAGGGCAAGACGACGACGGGCGTCCGGGCGTACCTGTTCTCCGCCGACGCGGCGGACTACGTGCGGCGCGAGGAGTCGGGCTGGCAGGCCTGGCTGCAGGAGCTCTCCGTCCCGGCCTGAACTGGGAAGATCACCTGGTGAAGGTCCTGGTTCCGTTGCCGGACACAGACTTCGACACCACCGAGGTCGCGGTGCCCTGGCGGCTGCTCACGACGCCACTGTCATGGAGTGACCTCGAAGTCTCGGCGTACGACGGGCTGCTGCTCGCCGGCGGCCACGCCCCCGGGATGCGCCAGTACCTCGGGTCCGTGCTCCTCACGTTCTGGAAGCTTGGCCGCTACTACCGGACCTATCCGGCCTACGTCGAGGACGAGGTCGTCGCGAACCTGGCCAGCCCGGACAACTTCCAGCGTGGCCCCCGCGAGACCAAGCGCGGCACCCGGACCGACCATCGGCACGCTTTCGTGGTCGAGGACGGCAACTACGTTTCGGCGCGATGGCCCGGGGACAGCTACCTCTTCGCGGAGCGGTTCATCGAGAGGCTCGAATCGTGACCGTCAGCAACCGTGGTTGGCCTGGGCACAGGTGTCGATGCCCCACTCCAGGGTGTAGTGCTTCTGCACCCCCGAGTAGGACACAGTGACCTCGATCGGCGGCTTCTCGCGCTCGTTGCCACCGCCGTCGTCGTAGCTGTAGATCATCCGCCACCAGGTCCGGCCCTCGTCGTCGGTGGTCTTGGTGGCGTCCTCGACGTGGCCGTCGGGGAAGGTGTAGGCCACGTCGAAGACGTCCTCGAGACCGACCGGCACGAGGCCGCCGCCTGAGCGGGTCACCTGGCCGTCGAGGAAGTCGGTGCTGACGGCGTAGGTCGACACGTCGTCGCGCGGAATGAGGGGCAGGGGCCGGTGCACGGTCGTGCGGCCGTCGTGCTCGTCGCAGAGCACGAACCTCTCGCCCTTCACCCAGAACGACGAGAGAGCGCGACCCTCGACATGCACGGCGAGGGTGGCGCCCTTGAGCACGTGCTGCATCTCCGCCTCACACCCGCTGGTGCCGACTGTGACCGTCGCGCCCGGGTCGGGTTGCGTCGGCGGCGTGGTGGTCGTTGTTGTGTTGGGGATTGAGCTCGGAGAGGCCTCGCTCGGCGTCACCGGCGCGCTCGACATGCCGCCGGTGACCGGGATGTCCTCCGCGTCGTCGCCGCCGAGACCGACCGCCCAGAAGGCGAGGCCTGCCACCAGCGCGACCGCCGCCGCAGCGCCGAGCGGCACGACCCATCTCTGGGCACCCGAGCGGTTCTCGTCGGCGTGGGCGAGCAGCTCGGCCCGGATCCGGGCCCGCGCATGGTCGGGCAGCGGCTGCTCGGGGGGTGGGGTCGGCTCAGTCATGGGTGTCCTCCTGGGTGAGGGCGGTGAGTCGGGCACGAGCCCTGGAGAGCCGGGATCGCACGGTCCCGACCGGTACGTCGAGGGCGGCAGCCGCCTGCTCGTAGCTGAGCCCGGCCCACGCCACGAGTCCCAGCACCTCCCGCTCGCGCTCGGGCAAGGACTCGACCATCTCGAGGACCGCGCGCATGCGGGCCTCGCTCCCGAGCCGCTCGGTGACCTGGTCCGCGTGGTCGGGCTCGGTCCCGGCTCGAGGCAGCGCCGCGACCGCGCGCAGGTGTCGGCGTCGCGACCGCGTCAGGTTGCGGCAGACGTTCGTGGCGACGCCGTACAGCCAGGGCACCGCCGAACCGTCGTGGAGCCGGACCCGGCGGCGGTGCCGCCAGACCTCGAGGAACACCGACGAGGTGGCGTCCTCGGCTTCGGCCCAGTCGCCGAGCTGGCGGAAGCAGTGGTTGTAGATCCGGTCGCCGTGGCGGTCGAACAGGTCTGCGAGGGCCCCGGGGTCGTCCCCGTGCAGCCCGCCGACGAGGTCATGCTCGTCGCCGCCGATGACCACTGCGCCTCCTTGCGTCACACCCTCACATGTCCGCTGGACGGTCCGGGTTCCCGCGCTCCTACTGTTGCCCGGTGACCACCGGACTGCGCGAGGGGGATCGGGTCGCGCTGCTGGTGCCTGCGTCGCTGGCCTACCTCGATGTCGTGGTCGGGCTGCTCGGCGCAGGCGTGGTCCCGATCCCCCTGGACCCGCGGCTCACGGCGTACGAGCGGGACCGCATCCTGGCCAGCCTCTCCCCCACCCTGCTGGTCACCGACGAGCGGGCGCTGGCGGAGCTGGGGGCGCGGTACGCCCGGAGCCGCGGGCTCCCGCGAGCCCGGCCGATGCACTGCACGAGCGGCACCACCGGCACTCCCAAGGGCGTGTGGAGCGGGCTGCTCTCCGAGCCGGACGCGGAGGCCCTCGTGGCCGAGGAGCGGTCGCTGTGGGGCTTCGCGGACACCGACGTGAACCTGGTGGTCTCCCCGCTCTACCACTCCGCGCCCCTTCGGTTCGCGATGGGTACGACGCTGGCCGGCGGCCGCGTGGTCGTGCCAGGCCCGTTCGACCCCGGCACCATCACCGCCACGATCGAGCAGGAGCGGCCCACGTCGATGTTCTGCGTGCCGACCCACCTGCAACGGCTGTTCGCCCACTGGGACGAGGTCGGCACCCCGGACCTCTCGTCGTTCCGGCTGGTCGCCCACGCCGGGGCGCCCTGCCCCGAACCGGTCAAGCGGCGGCTGGTCGAGACCTTCCCGGCCGGCTCGACGTGGGAGTTCTACGGCTCGACCGAGGGTCAGTTCACCGCGTGTGCGTCCGAGGAGTGGCTCGCCCGTCCCGGCACCGTCGGCCGCGCGCGACCCGGCCGGGTGCTGTCCACCGAGGAGGACGGCACGATCTGGTGCGCGGTCCCGCCGCACGCCCGCTTCTCCTACTACGGCGACCCGGACAAGACCGCGGCCGCGTGGCGGGACACGCCCGACGGCCCTGCGTTCACGGTCGGCGACCTCGGCCGGCTGGACGACGACGGCTACCTGTTCCTCGACGGCCGCCGCGAGGACCTGGTGATCAGCGGCGGGGTCAACGTCTACCCGCTGGAGGTCGAGCAGGTGCTCCTCGAGCACCCCGGTGTCGACGACGTCGCGGTGTACGGCGTGCCGGACGAGGAGTGGGGGCAGCGCGTGTGCGCGGCGTACGTCGGCAGCGCGACGCCGACCGAGCTCGACGCCTTCGTCCGGGCGCGGCTGGCCCCGCCGAAGCGGCCGAAGACGTGGCACGCGGTGCCGGAGCTCCCGCGCACCCTCACCGGGAAGGTGCTGCGCCAGGAGCTGCCGCGATAGACCGGGCGAGGTCGAGGAGCTCCTCGTCACTCGGCTGGGTCACGAAGTCGCGGTACCGGATTGCGTGCGCCACCTCCAGCGGGAAGAGTCGGTCGATGTCGTCGTCGAGGTAGGCCTGCCGCGGGAACTCAACCCCCTCCCTACGGATGACGGCTGGTTCGGCGCTGGCCGAGAGCAGCGCAGCCTGGGGACCGGTGCGGTAGTTGCCACACATCAACCACGCGTAGCGCTCACCTTCCGCCCGTCCCAGGACGTCGATAGCACAGAGCACGACGCCCCGCGGCTGCTCCCGGCCGATCATCTCGGTGCGGACGACCGGGTCGGCGGCCAGACGGGCCAGCAGTCCTCGCTGCGGAGTGGTCACGGGCCGGCCGTTGGGGACGTGGGCAGCTGTCGGGGCAGATGTCGGGGCGGTCGTCGGGTCGTCATCACATCCCGCGAGCCCGAGCAGCAGCGCGATCAGGAAGACCGACCTCATGCCCCTACGACGCGCAGGACGACACGGTAGTTGTCAGAGCAACCTCACCGACGGCCAGAGGTCGGCCAGAACGAGGTCGGGGAAGCGGCGCTGCACGGCGTCGTAGACCGGCGCGAAGTGGCGGGCGATCGTGCGGGCGGTGTCCTCGGGAAGTGCAGCGCCCTCGGACTTGGGCGAGACGTTGACCTGGCGGCGCGTGTCCGGCTCGTGGAAGTCGATGCCGAGGAACTCGCACAGCGGTGCGAGGGTCTCGGTGGAGAAGAGCCGCTCGTAGAGGCCGTAGAAGACGTCCTCCCGCGGGAACGCCTGCTCGAGCGCATCCATGGTCACGTCGTAGCGGGTGCGATCGGCGTACATCGGGTGCTTGTACATGTGGCTGACCCGGGTCTCCGGGTCCTCGGGCGCCTCGTCGCCGCGTCGGCGCATGTCCATGCGTGCGGCCGACCAGACCCGCTCGACCGGGTCGCGGACCAGGTAGACGGCCGCCGGCCGGACACCTCGCGAGACGAACCCGGCTCGGATCTTCGCCAGCCGGTCGGCCGGGAGGGCGGCGTACCCCGGAGTGATGTCGGCGGTCAGCCGGATCTCGTCAGGCTGCAGCAGCCCGGTGAAATAGTCGAAGTACCGCTCGGGATCGTGGAGGAACTCCGCGCGCCGCCCGCCCTGGCTCTCGATCCGCTCCCGCGCGAGCTTGCCCGACGGCAGATCGAGCGCGTCCCAGACGTGGTACTCCTTGCGGAACCCCGGGTCGCACTGCGGCGAGGCCTCGAGATAGCGGTGCATCCAGGCGGTCCCGCCCTTCTGGCACCCCACCCCGAGCAGGAAGGTGCCCGCGCCCGTCACGGGCACGAGGTTAGGCGACATCACCGCCGAAGAAGGTACGCCGGTACTGCTGCGGGCTGACCCCGCGCGAGCGGGTGAAGTGGTGGCGCAGCGTGGCGGCGTTGCCGAACCCGACGTCGAAAGCGATCCGCTCGACCGAGCGCTCGGTCTGCTCGAGCAGCTGCTCGGCGCGCAGCACCCGCTGCTTGGTGACCCACGCGTGGGGGGTCGCGCCCGTCTCGGCGCGGAACCGCCGGGCAAAGGTCCGCGGCGACATCAGCGACTTGCGGGCGAGGGTGTCGACGTCGAGCTCCTCGTCGAGGTGCGACACGATCCACTGCAGCAGCGGCCCCAGGGTCTCGGCCTCGCAGTCGGCGACAGGGCGGGCAATGAACTGCGCCTGGCCGCCGTCACGGTGCGGCGGCACGACGATCCGGCGGGCCGTCGTCGCGGCGACGTGCGCGCCGAACTTCTCGCGCATCAGGTGCAGCGAGGCGTCGATGCCCGCTGCCGACCCGGCGCCCGTCAGGACGTTGTCGTCGTGGCAGTAGAGGACGTCGGGGCAGACCTTGGCCTCCGGGTAGGTCTCCTCCAGGAGCCGGGTGTAGCGCCAGTGAGTCGTGCACTCGCGGCCGTCGAGCAACCCGGCGGCGCCGAGCTCGAAGACGCCCGAGCAGTGCGCATAAAGGATGGCGCCGCGGTGGTAGGCGTCGCGGATGGCGTCGAGGACCAGCGGGTCCTGGGCCAGGAAGTCCTCCTTGGGCGCCAGGCAGACCAGGTCCGCATCGATGGTGGCCTCGAGGCCGCGCTCGACGTGGAGGTCGAAGTCGGAGCGGCCCTGGACGCGGCCCGGCCGCGGGGTGCAGATGCGGAAGTCGAAGACCGGGTTCTCGTCCTCGGGGTGGTAGGTCTCCCCCCACACCTCGACCAGGGAGCCCAGCCCGAACGGCTCGACCCCGTCCTGCACGATCACCGCGACGGTGTGGATCTGGCTCATGGAGGCATCCTGACGGATGTTTGGCAGAAAATCAACGTAGTGTGGCATTCCTGCCATTGTGGCAGGATCTCGATCAGGGCATGATTACTGCCATGACCTTCATCATCATCCTTCTGGCGGTCGCCGCGGTACTTGCCGCGGACACCGTGCGTCTCGTGCTTCACGACGGCCAGGGCCCCCAGCGGCCCCCGGTCTCCCACTTCCAGGACCCCGACTTCATCGCACCCCTGGCGCGGTGACCCCGGTCCAGACTTCGGTTTCCACGTCCCAGAAGGCGGGCAGGACGGTGCCATGCACCGACCTGCCCGCCTTTTCGTGCCCGCTGCCCTACTGCTCGTCCTGACCGGCTGCTCCGGCGGTGACGGCGACGAGACCGCGAACGAGTCGTCCAGCGCAGGGAGCAGTGCGAGCACCGCCGAGTCGCCCAGCGAGGCCGCCAGCGAGTCGGCCAGTGCCGAGCCCTCCTCCAGCCCTACCGTGCCTGTCGACCAGCAGATCGCCGACCCGTGCGCGCTGCTCGACGAGCCCGACTACGCGCCGCTCCTGGCCAAGAAGCTCCGCGACTCCTTCGCCGAGCAGATCACCCAGTACGGCAGCTTCATGACCTGCCGCACCTACGTCGCAGTGTTCACGCCGCTGCGATTCGGCTTCTCCCTCGACCCCGGGGCGTACGACGCGGCGTACGCGGAGCAGGCGCCGCGCCCGGACTACGACGACACCCGTGAGGACCTCGAGCTCGGCGACCGGGCCTTCATCTCAGAGCGCGGTGGCGAGGGCATCGCGGTCTACGTCGAGGCGGGCGGCGTGACGTTCATGATCGACCACTCCGTCGGGTCGTTCGGCATGGACGGCTTCGCCACCGGCACTGCCGCAGACGTCCAGGCCGCCGCCGCCCGGATGATCGAGGTCGGCTCCGGCAAGATCGCCGACGTCGCGGTTCTGCTGCCCGACAACTGCCCCGGGCCCACCGATCCGGTCGTCACCGACCTGATCGGGACCGTGGCATGGGGCCGCGGCGGATCCAATCCCGACGGCATCTCCGCCTGCGGCTACACAGGAGAGGACGGCCGGCAGCTGCGCACGTCCTACACGTTCCTGACGCCGGGGAACTTCGACACGGAGTACGGCTACGACCCCTCGCCGGGCGACGTGATCGTGGACCCCAAGCCGGGGGTGTACAAGCAGTGGCGGCGCGAGCGGGGCGGATTCCACGACTACCTGGCCATGTACCCCGACTACGCTCCACAGCTCGAGCTCGAGCTGGTCTTCTCCGGCATGCCGGGGCCCAAGGCGCAGGTCACCAAGAAGTTCCTGGCCTGGGCGAACGCGTACCTGCGCGCGAACGAGCCAAAGAACCAGCCGTAACAGCTCAGCAGGCTCGGGTGGTCAGCTGGCGCCGCCCGTCAGCTTCTCGCGGAGCGCCTGCAGCGCCTCGTCCGAGGCCAGCGAACCGCCGTCCTCGGTGGGCTCCTCGACGTCGGAGGAGTCGCTGGAGTACGACGTGGCCTCGCCGGCCTCGACCTCGGCCTGGGCAGCCTCGGCCTGCTGCTTGACGTGGGCCTCCCAGCGCGCGTGCGCCTTGGCGTACTGCTCCTCCCACACCGCGCGCTGGTCGTCGTAGCCCTCGAGCCACTCGCCAGTGTCGGGGTCGAAGCCGTCGGGGTAGACGTAGTTGCCCTGGTCGTCGTAGGTCGCGGCCATGCCGTAGAGAGTCGGGTCGAAGTCCTCGACCTCGGCCGCAGCGGCGGTCTCGTTGGCCTGCTTGAGCGACAGCGAGATCCGGCGACGCTCGAGGTCGATGTCGATGATCTTGACCATCACGTCGTCGTTGACCTGGACGACCTGCTCGGGGATCTCCACGTGGCGCTCGGCCAGCTCGGAGATGTGCACCAGGCCCTCGATGCCCTCCTCGACCCGCACGAACGAGCCGAACGGCACCAGCTTGGTGACCTTGCCCGGCACGATCTGGCCGATCTGGTGGGTGCGGGCGAAGTGCTGCCAGGGGTCCTCCTGCGTCGCCTTGAGCGACAGCGAGACCCGCTCGCGGTCCATGTCGACGTCCAGCACCTCGACGGTGACCTCGTCACCGACGGTCACGACCTCGGAGGGGTGGTCGATGTGCTTCCACGACAGCTCGGAGACGTGCACCAGGCCGTCGACGCCGCCGAGGTCCACGAAGGCACCGAAGTTGACGATCGACGAGACGACGCCCTTGCGGATCTGCCCCTTCTGGAGCTGGGTCAGGAACCCGTGGCGCACCTCGGACTGGGTCTGCTCCAGCCACGCGCGGCGCGAGAGGACGACGTTGTTGCGGTTCTTGTCGAGCTCGATGATCTTGGCCTCGAGCGTCTGACCGACGTAGGGCTGAAGGTCGCGCACCCGGCGCATCTCCACCAGCGAGGCGGGCAGGAAGCCGCGCAGGCCGATGTCGAGGATGAGACCACCCTTGACGACCTCGATGACCGTGCCCTCGACGACACCGTCCTCCTCCTTGACCTGCTCGATCGTGCCCCAGGCGCGCTCGTACTGGGCGCGCTTCTTGGACAGGATCAGCCGACCCTCCTTGTCCTCCTTCTGGAGGACGAGAGCCTCGACCTTGTCGCCGACCTGGACGACCTCGTTGGGGTCGATGTCGTGCTTGATCGACAGCTCGCGTGAGGGGATGACTCCCTCGGTCTTGTAGCCGATGTCGAGCAGGACCTCGTCGCGGTCGACCTTGACGATGGTGCCCTCGACGATGTCGCCGTCGTTGAAGTACTTGATGGTCTCATCGATCGCGGCGAGGAAGTCTTCTTCCGACCCGATGTCGTTGACGGCCACCTGGGGCGCGTCGCTCTGCCAATCGGAGTGGGCCGGAAGAGTCGAGATGGTGACTGTCATTAGGGAGGTAGTTCCTTGGGTGGGCAGATGTCGTGTGGGCGCGCGAGAGGTCCGTTTCACTACCGACTGGTTGCTGCGCCCGCTCCGTCAAGGGAGCCGGCGTCAATAGCGAGCTGGGAGTCCACTCCGTACGGGACTGAGGCAGACTTCTCAGGCAGTGGACAAGACTACGCCGCGGCAGGTGAGCGAGTCCAACCACCGGAGCCGTCCTGACTCGAAGGAGCCTCGCGCCGATGACCACCCCGCACCAGCCACCCGAGCCCCGGGACTACCCCGCGCTCGACGTCGTGGTCGTGGGCGGCTGTGGCCACGTCGGTCTCCCCCTGGCGGTCGCACTCGCCTCCCGGGGTAGCCGGGTCGGCATATACGACATCGACGGTGATGCCGTCGACCGGGTCAACAAGGGCGAACCGCTCTTCCGGGAGGACGGCCTGGAGGAGCTCCTGCAACCGGCGCTGCGCGACGGCATGCTCGCTGCCTCTTCCGACCCGGCGATGATCTCTGGAGCCTCCACGGTGATCGTGGTCGTCGGTACGCCGGTCGACGAGCACCTGAACCCGAACCCGCACGCGGTGGCCCGGGCCATCGAGGGAGTGATCGAGCACTACCGGAACGGGCAGCTGGTCGTGCTGCGCAGCACGGTCTACCCCGGGGTGACCAAGAACGTGGAGCGGCTCTTCGCCAGGCACGGGATCGACGTCGACCTGTCCTTCTGTCCCGAGCGGATCGCCGAGGGCCGGGCGATGACCGAGCTCTTCACGCTGCCGCAGATCGTCTCCGGCCGGACGCCGGAGGTGCGGGCGCGGGTGGGCCGGCTCTTCTCGACGCTCACCGAGGAGATCGTGGAGCTCAGCCCGGAGGAGGCGGAGCTCGCCAAGCTGTTCACCAACAGCTGGCGCTACATCAAGTTCGCGGCCGCCAACCAGTTCTTCGTGATGGCCAACGAGCACGGCCTGGACTTCGAGCGGATCCGCGAGGCCGTCACCCGCGACTACCCACGAGCAGCCGACATGCCCGGTGCCGGTTTCGCCGCTGGCCCGTGCCTCCTCAAGGACACGATGCAGCTGGCGGCCTTCACCGACAACTCGTTCGTGCTCGGCCACTCCGCGATGCTGGTCAACGAGGGGCTCCCCCTCTACCTGGTGACCCGGCTGGAGGCCCGCCGCGACCTCGCGAGCTCCGTGGTCGGTCTGCTCGGTATGGCGTTCAAGGGCGACAGCGACGACATCCGGTCGAGCCTGTCCTACAAGCTCAAGCGAATCCTGGAGTTCCGCGCCTCCGAGGTGCTCTGCAGCGACCCGCACGTGACCACAGACCCGCGCCTGGTCCCCCTCGAGGAGACCATCGCCCGCTCGGACATCCTCATCATCGGCGCCCCCCACGACGCCTACCGAGACCTGCGTCGCCTGGCGCCGGACAAGGAGATCGTCGACATCTGGAACCTGCTGGGCGAGGGGACCCTCACATGACGGCAGCCGTGTCCGTGGTGATCCCGGCCTACCTCGAAGGCGAGAACATCGTCCCGGTGCTCGACCGGATCTTCGAGGCCGTCCAGTCCGACTGCCACGTGGTCGTGGTGGTGGACAGCCTGGAGGACACCACGGTGCCGGTCGTCGAGGCGTACGCCGAGAAGGAGCCGCGTCTGCGACTCGCGGTCAACACCTACGGCCGCGGGCCGGCAAACGCGATCAGGTTCGGAATCGACCACGTCACCGATCCGGTCGTCGTGGTCACGATGGCCGACGGCAGCGACGACCCCCGTCAGATCGACCCCTTGGCCAGGCTGGTCGAGCGCGGCGTGGTCATCGCCGCGGCATCGCGCTACTCCGGCGGCGGCCAGCAGGTTGGCGGGCCGCTGCTCAAGTCGTTCATGTCCCGGACCGCCGGCCGCTCGCTGGGCTCGCTGGCCCGCGTCGGCACCCGCGACGCCACCAACTCGTTCAAGGCCTACTCCACCGACTTCGTCCGCGAGGTCGGCATCCACAGCCGCAGCGGCTTCGAGATCGGCCTCGAGCTCACCGCCAAGGCCCGGCGGCTCCGGCTCCCCGTCGCCGAGATCTCCACGATCTGGCTCGAGCGACACACCGGGGAGTCGAAGTTCGACCTGGCCGCGTGGGTGCCCAAGTACCTGCGCTGGTATCGCTTCGCGTTCGGGCCGAAGCTGAGCCTGGACGAGGTGATCCGCGAGGCCGAGCGGATCGCGGCCGCCAACGACACCTCCGAGTCGAAGGCCAAGCGCAAGGCAGGCCAGTGAGCGACCAACAACGCGTTCTCGTGACCGGCTCTGCCGGCTTCATCGGCGGTTACGTCGTCGAGGAGCTGCTTCGGCGTGGCTACGCCGTGCGCGGGCTCGACAACTACTCGAAGTACGGCCGGGTGGTGAAGTCCTACGACGACCACCCCGACTACGCCTTCACCGAGGGCGACGCGCAGGACGTCGAGCTCGTGGGGACGCTCCTGGCGGACTGCGACCACATGATCGCCGGCGCCGCGCTGATCGGAGGCATCTCCTACTTCCACGCCTACCCCTACGACCTGCTCGCCACCAACGAGCGGATCATGGCGGCCCAGTGCGACGCCGCGATCGCCGCTCACCGCAGCGGTCGGCTGCAGAAGGTCACCTACCTCTCGAGCTCGATGGTCTACGAGTCCACCGACCGGTGGCCGTCGGTCGAGGGTGACGAGCGGCGCATCCCGCCGCCGCTGTCGTCGTACGGATTCCAGAAGCTCGCGGTGGAGTACTTCGCCAAAGCGGCGTGGGACCAGTACCAGCTGCCGTTCACGATCGTGCGGCCGTTCAACTGTGTCGGCATCGGCGAGGGTCGCGCGCTGAGTGACGTCGAGGTGTCCTCGGGCAACGTCAAGCTCGCCATGAGCCATGTGGTTCCCGACCTGGTCCAGAAGATCGTGAAGGGCCAGGACCCGCTGCACGTGCTCGGCGACGGCAACCAGGTCCGGCACTACACCTACGGCGGCGACCTGGCCGCCGGCATCGTCGAGTGCTTGAGCCACGAGGCCGCACGCAACGAGGACTTCAACATCTCCACTGCGGCGTCGACCACCGTGCGGGAGCTGGCCGAGCTGATCTGGCGCAAGATCAACGGCGACCGGCCGCTGAGGATCGTGTCAGACCCGGCGTTCGAGCACGACGTCCAGCGCCGGGTCCCCGACGTGACCAAGGCCCGGGAGGTGCTCGGGGTGGAGTGCCTGACCTCCCTCGACACCATGCTCGACGAGGTGGTCCCGTGGATCACCGAGGCCGTGCACGACGGCCGGATCTAGTCGGGCTCGGCCGCGTCGGGTTCCGCCGCGCCGGGATCGCGCTCCCGGACGATCGTGCGGAGCAGCCGGTCCGCGCGGGCAGCGACGGGGTGCGCCGTCCGCCTCGTCGCCAGGTCGACCAGCGCGTAGAGGTCGGCGGCGCGGCCCAGCGCCAGGGCGTCCTCCGCAGCCACTCCGCGACGCGACTCGTAGGCGGCCAGCACGGCCTCGGCGAAGGCCGGCGCACGGTCGAACCGGAGCAGGTTGCCGAGGTCGCTGAACGGGTGGCCGGCGTGGGCGAACTCCCAGTCGAGGACGCCGGTCAGCGCCAGCGTGTCCGGGTCGAACAGCAGGTTCTTGGGGTTGAGGTCGCTGTGCACCAGGCAGACCCGGGGCACGGTGTCGAGCCGGGTCTGGGCCTCCAGCGCGACGGCACGGAGGCCGTCGATCTCGTCCGGGGTCAGGTGGCCGAGCTCGGGGAGCCTGGTCTCGACGTACTCCGGAAGGCCGTCGAAATCGCCCCAGCTGCCGATCGCCAGGGCGGGGTCGACGAACACACCGCCGCGTGGCATCGGCATCCCGCCCAGGTCCGCGAGCAGCTGGCCAAGCGTCGACGCCGACCCGGGCCAGCGCGTCGCCGTCGAGCGAGGGCAGCAGCTCGTCGCCGCGGACGCCGCGCAGCCACGACGTCACCAGCAGCCCGGGCCGGTCAGCGTCGGGCGCCGCCGGCCGGACCTCCAGCACCTCGGGCACCGGGACCAGCCCGCGCACCAGCCGCAGCACCGCCGCGTCGATCTCGGCTGCCTGCGGTCCCCGCGCGATGCCCGGGTAGATCCGCACGACCGACCGCTCCCCCGCCGCCTCGGCCAGGAAGGTCTCGCCGGACCAGCCGCCGGGCAGGGGCGTCAGCGAGGAGAAGTCCACGGCGACCAGTCTTCCTTGAGCGTTCGTCGATTGGTCACCTGAGGGTCGCCCAGCACCGCGACGCTCACCCCCATGCCTCGTCTCGGGAACTCACTGGGCCTCGTGCTGGCCGCCACCAGCACCCTCGTCGTCCTCGCTCAGCCCGCGCCCACTTCCGCGGCCGTGCCGGCCCAACACCACCCGAAGAAGGTCGTCACGCCGACTCTGGTTTCGCGCGCCACGCTGTCTGCCGACCACCTCGAGCCCGGGCCGCCGTCCGGAGCCTTGGCCACGCCGGCCAACGGGCGCACCGGCCCCTTCGCCGGCCAGGTCATCCCGGGGTTCTCAGGGGTCGTCGAGGGCGCGAACGGCATCTTCTACGCCCAGCCGGACAACGGGTTCGGCACCAAGGCCAACTCCGCCGACTTCCTGCTGCGCATCTACAAGGTGAAGCCGCGCTGGGAGACCGCCGATGGAGGTCCCGGCCGGATCGACGTGCAGGGCTTCATCTCGCTGCGCGACCCCG
The DNA here is from genome assembly GCA_963817125.1 of uncultured Actinomycetota bacterium. Classification (GTDB taxonomy): domain Bacteria; phylum Actinomycetota; class Actinomycetes; order Propionibacteriales; family Nocardioidaceae; genus Nocardioides. The sequence continues at coordinate 27,753 of CAWFNB010000001.1, read as the reverse complement.
ATCACAAGGTCGGCTTCCCGATCGTGAACGACGCGACGGCCGACCGGCTGCTGACCGGCGCCGACTTCGACATCGAGTCGCTGGTTCGCGCGCCGGACGGGACGTTCTGGATCGGCGACGAGTTCGGCCCGTTCCTGCTGCACGCCGACGCCACCGGCAGGCTCCTCCAGGCGCCCATCTCGTTCCCGGACGGCAAGTCCCCGCAGAACCCTCACCTCCAGCCCGGCGAGACGCCCCGGATCGGGGCCAGCCGCGGCTTCGAGGCGATCGGAGGCTCGGTGGACGGCAAGCACCTCTACCCGATCCTCGAGGGCGCGTTCACCGACGACAGCGATCAGCGACGCCGCTGGATCTATGAGTTCGACACCACGACCCGCAGCTACACCGGCAGGCGCTGGGCCTACCAGACCGACGACGCGAGCAACGTCGTCGGGGACGCCTTCACGGTGAAGAAGGGCAAGCTGCTCGTCGACGAGCGTGACAACCACGACGGTGCTGCCGCGGTCTTCAAGCGGATCTACGAGATCGACCTGGCCCGGACCGACGCCGAAGGGTTTGTTGAAAAGTCGCTCGTCGTCGACCTGCTCAAGATCGCCAATCCCGACGGGATCGGCACTGCGACCACACCGGGCGAGTACGGCGTGGCCGACCCGTTCTCGTTCCCCTTCGTCTCGGTCGAGACCGTGGTCGAGCTACGCGACGGGCGGCTGCTGATCGCCAACGACAACAACTACCCCGGGGACGACGCCCGGGTCCCGGGCACGCCCGACGACACCGAGATGGTCCTGCTCGACCTGCGCAGGACCCGCACCCCGGACGAGCACTCTGGCACTGTCATCGGCCACCGTGGCTCGTCCGGGACTCGCCCCGAGCACACGCTGGCGTCGTACGAGCAAGCGATCCAGGCCTGCGCGGACTTCATCGAGCCCGACGTGGTCCCGACCAAGGACGGCGTGCTGGTCGCACGTCACGAGAACGAGATCGGCGGCACCACCGACGTCGCCGGCCGCCCCGAGTTCGCCGACCGGAAGACCACCAAGGTGATCGACGGCACCACGATCACCGGCTGGTTCACCGAGGACTTCACGCTTGCCGAGCTCAAGACCCTTCGTGCGGTCGAGCGGCTGCCCCAGGTGCGGCCGCAGAACACTGCCTTCAACGGTCTCTACACGATCCCGACCCTCGACGAGGTGCTCGACCTCGCGCGCCACTCACGCACCTGTCACGGCCGACAGGTCGGCGTCTACCCCGAGACCAAGCACCCGACGTACTTCGACTCGATCGGGCTCAGTCCCGAGGAGCCGTTGCTCGACACGCTCGGCGCCAACGGCTACGACGACGCCGATGACCCGGTGTTCATCCAGAGCTTCGAGACCACGAACCTCAAGCAGCTCTACGAGCAGACGGACCTGCCACTCGTCCAGCTGCTCGACTGCACCGGCGCGCCGTACGACCTGAAGTCCGCGGGCGACCCCACGACCTACGCAGACCTGGCCACGCGACAAGGGCTGCGCGGCATCGCGAGGTACGCCGACGGCATCGGCCCCTGCAAGAACCTGCTCATCCCTCGTGACGCCCAGGGCCGCCTCTTGCAGCCGACGCCCGTGATCGGGAACGCGCACCGGTCCCATCTCGTGGTGCACCCCTTCACGTTCCGGGCGGAGAACCAGTTCCTGCCCCTTCAGTTCCGCAGCAGCACCGACCCGAACGCGCTCGGTGACCTCGAGGGCGAGCTGCGGGCGTTCCTGCGCGCCGGGATCGACGGCTTCTTCACCGACCATCCGGCCATCGGCGCCCGCCTCGTCGGCTGAGAGGCGGCTCGCGAGGGCCGGGAGGGCAGTACCGTCCTCACATGGCCATCGCCACCCGGCTCGTCGACGTCGCCACGCTGCCGCTCCGGCTCGGCGTCGCGTTCACCCGCACCACGCTCCAGCTCGGCCGGCTGACCGCGGCCGACGGGCCGATCCTTCGACCGGGCGGGTACGGCGAGCGGCTGGACGTGCTGCGCGAGCTGACCTCCCCGGACCGGCCGCTCGGCCAGATCCTCGCCGACGGTGGTCTGCTCGACCGGTTGCTGGCCGCGGACGGCGCGCTGGAGCGCCTGCTCGGCGACGGCGGAGCGCTGGACCGGCTGGTCGAGGAGGGCGGCGTGCTGGACCGGCTGCTCGCTGCGGGCGGGGCGCTGGACCGGATCACCGCTCCCGGAGGCGTGCTGGACAAGGTGCTCCAGCCCGACGGCCTCGCCGATCGGATGCTCACCGACGACGGCTTCGTCGAGAAGCTGATCGCCCAGGGCGGCACCCTTGACCAGCTGATCGAGCTCGGGGAGACGCTCGAGAGCATCCGCCCGCGCCTGGTGCAGCTGGCCGAGCTGATCCCGGACCTGTCCTCAGCGGTGGACGCCTTGGGTCGCTCGGTCACCCCGCTCGGCGAGCTCGCCAACCGGCTGCCGCTGAGCCGGCGCCGGCAGATCGGGGCCTCCTCCTGACCGACCGGCCTCCCTACGACTCCGACCACCCGCCTCCACCGGCAACGTCTGGCCCGAACACCCGCGCGCGAGCGGGTCGGCGACGAGAGGTCGAGCACGTCAGCCGGGCCGGCGGGCCCACACCACGGCGCGAGGCGGCTCGAGCGGGCGGAGCTCGAGGACGAATTCGTAGGCGAACATCGTCGGCCGTAGCCGCACCAGCGCGGAGTCGAGCCGTGCCAGCACCCGCCTGGCGAGCGACGGTCGGCCGAGCACCACGTCGAGCGGGAGACCGGTCGACTGTATGCGGGTCACGACGAGGCCGCTCTTCTTGATCATCCGCAGGATGCTGCGGCGGGTGAAGAAGCGGACGTGGGTGGTGTCGAGGATCCCGCGCTGGTCGTAGTCGAATGCCCCCACAGCGGTACGGGCGCGTGGGTACCAGTGACCGAAGTTGGGGAGCGTGACGATGAGCCGGCCGCCCGGGGTCAGCTCGTCGGCCATCTGGCGCAGCAGCCGAGCAGGGTTCCGGACATGCTCGAGGGTGTCTGCGGCCACGACCAGCTCGTAGGGACCGCCGACGCCGTGCGGCAACCCGTGGTCCAGGTCGCCAGTCACGAGGTCGTCGACGTACTTCTCGGTCACCGGCGTCGCGACCGCCGCCACACCGGTCACCCGGTGACCGCGATCGCGCAGCGCGCCCGCCAGACGGGGACGTGCGACCCCGACATCCAGCACCCGCCCGGGAGACAGATCGGCGGTCAGTCCCAGGATGGCGCGGCTGGACTCCGCGTTGGACTCCCGTTCCTGATCCTCGGTCACTTCGGCGAGCTCACCGGGCGTGAGACCGAGTCGCGCGAGCCGGTAGACCGCGACGTCGGTGACCACTTGCGCGGCGTACTTGAGCCCGTTCACGTGACTGATCTCGTCGCCATAGAAGGTCGGGATCGGGATCTCCACGATCCGTTTGCCCTTCGCGTGCAGCGCAATGATGATCTGGGTGTCGAAGTTGAAGTCGTCGGACGTCGCCGAGAGGTCGAGTTCCTTCAGCGCGTGCACGTTGTAGGCGCGGTAGCCGGAGTGGAACTCGGACAGATCGGTGCCGAGCAGGCGGTTCTCGAACCGGGTCAGGATCTTGTTGCCGACGAACTTGTAAATCGGCATCCCGCCGCGGAGCGCCGCGCCCTTCTCCATCATCCGGGAGCCGAAGACGGCGTCCGCGTCGGCGCGCACGAGCGGATCGACCATCGCCGGCAGGAACTCAGGCGCGTACTGGCCGTCGGCGTGCAGCAGCACGATGATGTCGAGGTCGTGCTCCGCAGCCATTGCGTAGCCCGCCTTCTGGTTCCCGCCGTACCCGAGGTTGCGCTCCTGACGGATCACCGTGATGGGCAGGTCGTGCGAGGACTCCTGGTAGCCGATCCCGACGAGATAGGTTTTGTCGGGACTTGCGTCGTCGCTGACGAAGACCTCGCTGATGCGCGACCGGAACTCGGCCGGGATGCGGTCCAGCGTCCGCGCGAGCGTCGCCGTGGCGTTGTACGCCACCACAAGGATGCCGATGCGGGGTCGGTCGGACGTCGGCATGACCAAGGATCCTAGGCACAGGATCCTGTGCCTCCCATTACGGTTGTGGCCATGGCTCTCACGCAGACCGTCCGCGCGACGGCGACTCTGCCTGGGCGGATCGTCGCCTTCAGCGGCACGGCCCTCGAGCTCGGTCGTCTCAAGAGCCCGGAAGGCCGACGGCGCCAGATCGAGGCGATCCACTGAGCGAGAGCACACCGTACGACCGCCCGGTCCGGGTCGAGCGCCGGGCCGTCGACGAGGGAGAGTCCCGAGCGGCCAACGGGCCCGACTGGGACCGGTACGCCGACGAGTACCAAGCCACCCACGGGCCCTTCCTGGGCGATACCGGCTTCCTGTGGGGACCGGAGGGGCTCACAGAGGACGATGCCGGCGTGCTCGGGGACGTTCGGGACAAGGACGTGCTGGAGGTGGGGTCGGGCGCGGGCCAGTGCTCACGCTGGGTGCGCGCGCGAGGAGGCCGCGGCTACGGCATCGACCTCTCGCACCGTCAGCTCCAGCACTCCCACCGGGTCGACGAGGAGACCGGCATTGCGGTGCCGGTCGTGCGCGGGACCGCGACGGCGCTGCCCTTCGCCGACGCCAGCTTCGACGCGGTGTTCAGCTCTTTCGGGGCGCTGCAGTTCGTGGCTGACATCGACGACGCGGTGGGCGAGACAGCCCGGGTGCTGCGACCGGGCGGCCGCTACGCGTTCTCGATCACCCACCCGACCCGATGGATGTTCCCGGACGACCCCGGTCCGGACGGGCTCGTGGCGAGCCAGTCCTACTGGGACCGCACCCCCTACGTCGAGATCGACGACGCAGCCGGCACGGTGGCGTATGTCGAGCACCACCGCACCCTCGGCGACTGGGTCGCCCTCCTGGCCCGGCACGGCTTCCGGCTCACCGACCTGCTGGAGCCCGAGTGGCCCGAGGGTCACGACCGGGTCTGGGGTGGCTGGTCCCAGATCCGGGGCAGGCTCACACCCGGGACCGCGCTGTTCGGCGCGGACTGGCTGCCCGACTGAGGCTCAGGCTCCGGCGCCGACCTTGTCGCTGCTGCGGTCGGCGACCCGCTGACCACCCTCAGGCTTGCGCCGCAGCAGCAAGAGGCCGCCCAGGAGGCACAGCGCCCCGCCGACGAAGCCGACGATCGGGAGCACGGTGAGCAGCATGGTCAGCGACTTGCCGTTCGTCTTGGCCTCGTCGACGGCGTCCTTGACGGTGTCGTCGGTGCCGATCACCTGGATGTCCAGCACCGGGGTGCCGTCGTCGAGGAATCGCTGCTGGTCCTGGCCGGACCTGACGATCGACCCCGTCTTCGGGTCGACGTTGACCGTGACCGTGTTGTCGTAGGTGCCGTCGATGCCCTCGGCGATCTCGATCGGCTCGTCGGTCACCGTGTAGCTGAACCGGTAGGTCGAGAGGCCGAAGACGGTCTCGATGCCGTCGTACTCGATGTCCACGGCGCGGCCGATGGTGCCGTCCCAGAACGGGTAGGCCTTCTTCTCCACGTCGAAGGGGAACTTGTTCATCAACCCCTCGGCGGGGATCGCGTCGGCCGGAAGGTTCTTGTCCTCGACCGCCAGCGCCGTCGTGCGGCTGGTCGCGAAGATGTCGATGCTGGCAGTGATCAGGTCCGGGTCGTTGCCATTGACGCATTCCCTGGCGCCGCCGGTGTCGAACACCGCGCAGCCGGTCTCCACGAAGAGCACGTGCTCGTCGCTGGACTTCTCCGAGTCGGACTTGGTGTGCGTGATGGCGTACACGGGCTTCTTGTCGAAGTCGCCGGTCGCGGTGTCGATCTTGGCCGCCTCGCCCTCGTAGACCGTGATCGTGTCGACGTCGAGCGGCGTCTTCTTGACCACCCCCGGCGCCCAGGCGACCGCGAGCACGCCAGCGACCAACAGAAACACCCCGAGACCCAGCAGCACGCGTGCCAGAACTCTCATGCGCGTATTCCCCTCCCAAGGACACACCTGGATGGCCGTGACGGCGACCCGCGGTGAACCGTACTGCACAGTAGCGGTTCGTGTGCAAGCCGTCACAGCGCGAAGCCCCGGTTCCTCCGGTGCCTGTGCCACACTCCCCCGCGTGAGCGCGGGCGGGACATCTGGCGCGGATGCGACGGTCCAGCCCACCCGCAGTCCTGACGATCCGACGCCGTCATTGCTGACCCGTCTGAAGGCGACCATGCGGGAGCTGACCACGCGCACAGATCTCGTGGTCGGTGCGGCTCTACTCATGCTTGTCGCCCAGATCGGTTTCCGCGCCTGGGCGCTGTACCCCAGCTGGTTCTTCCTCGACGACTACATCTTGCTTGGCGACGCGAGAAGGGACGGCTTGTCCCCGGGCTACCTCATGGAGCCGTACGGCGGGCACCTCATGCCGGTCGGACGATTGGTGGTCTGGGTCGTCGAGGCATCCGGCCCGGTCAACTGGGGAGTCGCCGCCACGCTGACCTTGGTGATGCAGCTCCTGGCGTCCCTGGCTGCGTGGTGGATGCTCTCCACCCTGTTCGGCGTCCGGTGGTCCGTCCTGGTGCCCTACGCCATCTACCTGTCCAGCACGATGACCTTCCCTGCCACGATCTGGTGGGCGCCAGCGCTCAACCTGGTGCCCGTGCAGGCCTGCTTCTTCGCTGCGACAGCCGCGTGGGTCACCCACCTCCGGACCCGCCGCCGCTCCTGGCTGTGGCTCACCGTCGCGGTGCTCCTGGCCGGTCTCGCGTGCGACGTCAAGGCGAGTCTCGTGGCCCCGGTCCTCGTCTACCTGGCTGGCGCGTACTTCGAACAGGGCTCGATCCTGGCTCGCGTCCGTTCCCTGGTCCGCGGCCGGCTGAGCACCCTCGCAGCCGTGGCCGTGCCGGTGCTGGCCTACGCCGCCTACTACCTCACCCAGGTCCCGCAGATCACCCAGGAGAGCAAGGCTGCGGACGTCAGGGCCATCGCCGACACCATGCTCGGCACCACGTTCCCCGTGGGTGTGTTCGGTGGCCCGTGGCGGTGGGCGAATGTGGCCCCGCCCACGGCTTACGCCGACCCGCCCGGCTGGTCGGTCCACGTCTGCTGGCTGCTCCTCGCTGCCGTGGTGGTCTACGGCTGGCTCCGGCGAGTCCGCACCGGCCGAGCCTGGATGCTCCTTGTCGGCTACCTCGTCGTGGCGTGGTTGTTGCTGGCGTCGACCAGAGGCGTCACATTCGGGGCCGTGCTCGGGCTCGAGTATCGCTACCTGACCGACGTCACCTGCGCGCTCGTCCTCGCGATGGGGCTCGCCTTTCTCCCCGTCGCGGGAGCCGCGGGATCGTCGGAGCCGAGGCAGCAACCTCTGCTGACCACCGGGCTCCCGAGCTTCGCGGTCCCGGCCCTGACCATTGTCGTGGGGCTGTCGGGGTGCTACAGCTCGGCGGTGTACGCCGGCTACTGGCACCACGACAACGCCAGCGACCAGTACATGCACAACCTCCAGGAAGACCTGCGGAGTCATGGACTGGTCGACCTGGTCGACCAGCCGGTCCGGGACAGGGTGCTCTCGCAGCTCAGCGCCCCACGGAACACCACTCGGGAGCTCGCCGAGCTGGTGTCGGACGATGTGACCTTCCCTGCCTCGACACCCCGTCTCGCCGTGGTCGCGGACGATGGAAGGCTTAAGCAGGCGCAGATAGAGCTTGGCGTGGCAGCGCCCCCCGGACCGGATCCCGACTGCGGGTGGCAGGTCACTGACGACGGTGCCACCATCCCGCTCTCGGGGCGGGCCTTCGAATGGGCGTGGTGGGTCCGCATCGGCTATTTGGCCTCCGCAGACTCGCACGTGACCGTGGCCGCCGGAAGAACCCGGTCCGAGACCTCGGTGCAGCAGGGCATCAACAGCCTCTACGTCAGAGTGGACGGCACCTTCACCGGCGTGCAGCTCGTGGGACTCGACCCGGGAACCGTCCTGTGCGTCGATACGGTAGAAGTAGGCCAGCCAATACCTGGAGCGCCGCTGTCATGAGCCACCCGCACCGCCAACAGACCGTCGACGGCGGTGGTGCCGGCCACATCATCGTGGCCACCCCGGTCTTCCCCGTCCTCGACACACTGCGGGCCGTGGGTGCGCTGGCGGTGCTGACGACGCACACGTCCTTCCAGTCCGGTGACTACATCGGTCACGGTGTCTGGGGCACCGTGCTCTCGCGCCTCGACTCGGGGGTGGCGATCTTCTTCGTCCTGTCCGGATTCCTGCTCTCGCGGCCCTACCTCGCCCGGGCAGCGGCGGGCCTGCCCCGCCCCGGTCCCGGCGCTACTACCGCAACCGGGCGCTGCGCATCCTGCCCGTCTACGTCGTCACGGTGTTCATCGCATTGACGCTGGTCGACCAGGACGCCCGGGTGCAGGTTGTCGACTGGGTGCGCGCGCTCATGCTCGTCGACATCTACTTCGAGCCCAGGCTCCCGCAGGATCTCACCCAGATGTGGAGCCTGGCTGTGGAGGTTTCGTTCTACGTCGCCTCCCGGTGCTGATGCTGATCGGGCTGGCCCGAGGCTCCAGGTTCGGCGGTTGCTGCTCCTGGTCGCCGCGATGGTCGCGGTCAGCGTGGCGTGGCACCTCGGGGTCGCCCAGCGTGTCGACGACGACGTCTCGACCGGGTCCCCCTGTCCTGGCTGCCCGGCTACCTCGGCTGGTTCGCGATCGGGATCGCTCTCGCACTGGCTCACGTGCACTCGGAACGCTCTCCCGACGCGCCCTGGGTCCGGCGCCTGCAGCTGCTCGGCTCGATGCCGGGGGCGTGCTGGGCGGCAGCCGCGGGCCTGCTGCTGCTCGCCGCGACGCCCCTGGCGGGACCCTCTGCCCTGTTCATCGCCTCCCCCGCGCAGTCGGTCTTCAAGCACATCGACTACGGGGTCATCGCGGGGCTCGTGGTGCTGACCGGGGTGTTCACCACGCCGGGGAGCCGCTACCTGAGGTGGATGTCGCAGCCGCTGGCGAGACACCTCGGACACATCTCCTACAGCATCTTTTGCATCCACCTCGCCGTGCTGCACGCGGTGATGGCGCTGGGCGACTTCGAACTCTTCCGCGGGCACGGCCTCACGATCTGGCTGCTGACCGTGGCCTTCAGCCTCCTCGCTGCCGAGCTCCTCTACCGGCTCGTGGAACGCCCTGCGATGCGCCTGAAGAGTCGGGCCGACGCCGCGGGCCTGTCCGGACCAACCCAGCGACACCATGCAGACCGCCAGCACGCAGTAGTGCGGCCAGCCGACGCCGCCCGCCCACCCTGCCGCGTCGCCCCACGGACGAAGCGCGTAGGCGACGATGGCCGGGATGAGCAGGGCGCTGACGACCGGCAGTCCCGCGTCCGGAGCCCGCGCGTGACACGACTATCCCCACGAACCACGCGAGCACGGCGACGCCGGCTCCGCCAGCCACCGAGAAGACCGCCGGCCGCGACAGCCAGGGCAACGCTGGCCCAGGTTGGCGGGGCCGCGGCATCGAGCGGCGGGGCGTCGGCGCTCGCGCGCCTGCGTCGGGACGCCAAGCCGAGCCAGAGGGCGAAGACAGCCAGCACCGCGCCTCCGGCGCCAAATCCCCCCCGGTAGACGGCATCTGGACGGAAGCGTCACCTGCACGGGATCGTCCGTCTTGAGACGCCACCGCAACCGCCATCGTCGACGACGACGGGCGCGAGCCGACGTCCGTCCTGGACCGCGGACCAGCCCGGGTTTGTGTTGGCCGCCAAGGTGAGCACGCCCTCGGTCGCGGGGTGGTACGTGGAACCTGCCCTGCTCATCCCCGAGCCCGGCGCGGGCAGGGCCTGGGGTGTGTCCAGATCTCCCGCGGCGAGGCTCAGCGACACCGGCGCGAAGGCACTGCTGGGCAGGACCTTCACGCTGTTCTCGCCCGCGTCGAGGGTGGCCACGCCGGTGCCGCAGATCTGGGCGTCGACAGTCGATCCGGCATACAGCTCGGCAGGGCTAGCGTCCACCGCCGTAGAGCGGGCCACCCCGTTGACGACGATCGTCGGACCGCTGCCGCACGGTCGGTCCACCGGGTCCTGAGGCAGGACAACCGGCTCGTAGGGAACGCCCCGCAGTTTCAGCTCGGAGATGCCGACCGGGACATCCTGGGAATGCGAGTCGAAGTCGAGACTCGCCACCGGCTCAGCCTCGCCGACACTGATGGTGAGCTGGTCGGTGAGTTCGGGCGCGAACGTGGCCCTTCCTCTCTCGTCGAGCTCGACCTGGGTGCTCCCGCCCGGCCAGGACAAGGTCAGCGTCTGCGGTGCCCTGGCCGCGGCGTCGGGGTTCACAACCACGCGGACGCCCTGCAGGAGACGGGGCTCGAGCCAGTTGAAGCGCAGCTCGGGGCGCAGGTCGGACAGTGCAGCGGTCCAGGTCGTGCCGACGTCACCGTCGACCGTGGCCAGAGCAGAGCCCCTCGTGTCGGGGTTGCCGGTGCTCGAGGCGGACAGCCCGATCGGCTGGTCCCGCAACAGCTCCGCCAGCAGGTCGTCGCCGGGTCGGGCTCGGACCCGCAACGAGGCCGTGTACGTCTGCTCCGCCGGGGTGGTCACGATCCGCGCAAACCCGGCCGGCTCCTCGCCAGCGATGGCGTTGGCCGCGACGCACCGCACGCTGGCGTCGATCTCGGCACAACCGGTCCGCGCGTCATCCACGGCCCGAAGGACCACTGCGTCGGGGGCACCCCACGCGTCCGGAACAACGGGCAGTCGGAGGCTCCGAGTCATCGTCACACCGGGCACGGAGACCTCGGCGAGCGAGAAGGACCGTCCCCTCCTCGAAGAGGCGTCCTCGACCCGGACCCACGAGGTTCCCTCGTCGCCCAGCGAGAACGACCTCGTGGTGCCCGCCGGCACGTCGAACGGCTCCGTCACCTCGTTCTCGGACCGGACCCGGACGATCTCGTCCTGTGCCCCGGCGGTGATGGTGACGCCGTCAACGGCCCGCTGCTCGTCGAGGTCCAGCTCCCACCATGGGGCCGACTGGTTCTGGAAGTTCGAGCCCCACGCGGTGGCCGGGTCGTGGTCGAACGCGGCGTAGGGCATCCGGCCGGGCTGGACGGCGCCCAGCGCGTTTGCGTCGGAGAGCGACGAGGAGGCGTGCACTCTGCCGCCGGTGTAGACGGCTCTGGTCAACCACGTCGACGCGTCGTCGGGCAGGTAGTCCAGGGCGGGTTTGTGAAAGCGGAGCGGGTCGTCGGACGCAAGCGTCTGGGAGTTGCCGTCATGGATCCGGCCGAAGTTGCGCTCGGTTGCGCGGAGTCCGTCGGTAAGGATGACTGGACCGTCGGGCGTCGACTTCGAATCGGCGTCCGTCGCGAGCTCCGTCGGCTGGTCGTCGAGCAGGCCGAGGTCGGCCAGGTCGAGCAGGTCCTCGGGGGCGCCGATGACGAGAGGTGTCGTCTCAGACGTCTGGGCCTGATGCGTTGACCTGCCGGATCCGGTGCCGCCGTCGACGGCGTAGATCTCGACCGCCGGGTACTCGTCCTGCCAGCCGCTGTTGATCAGGAGCCGTTCGTCGTTCTCGGTCAGGTGCGCATCGCCTCCGACCTTCGGCCCGAACGACGCCACCAGCTCCAGCCCGGGGGAGCTGGCCAACGCCTGGTGCACCAGGACCGGGTCGGGCACGTCCGGGGACCGGGAGAGGTCGTTGCGCACCAGCAGGTGGGAGACGCCGGCACGGACCAGGTAACTCGCGAGACCGGTCGATCCCTTGCCCTGGGCGAGTCGACGCTCCACCTCGTCGAGCATGCGGATGTTTCCCGGCGGGGTCAGCGGAACCGCATTGCGCACCGCCCAGGGCGTGCGCGCGAGGGACTGGAACGGCTCGTCGTGCGGGCTCCCCCAGACGTACTCCCCGAAAGAGCTGCCGGGTACGAGGAGCGTCGTCCCAGACTCGTCGTTCTCCAACCATTGCGCCGCCTGTTGCCAGTAGTCGGGGATCCCCGCCGTCGCGCCGGCCGGCGGGACCCGGCCCGGCGAGCGCAGGGATGGCCGCGCCGACCACAGCTATCAACGCGGTGCCGATGAGCAACCGAGCATTCAGCCGCGACGTCACGCCGGTGGCAGCGGATCCGGCGCCACGTTCCGCGGTGAGGAGGGAATCCACGAAGAACGCGAGACCGAGCACCATCGGCAGCCGGATGACTGGGTCGAACTTGTGGACGTTGCGCAGCGGCGCGAGAGCACCGTCGAGCAGGTGCTGCAGGTCCGGCGCCGCCCAACCCTGCACCGGACCGAGGTGGCCGGCAGTAACCAGCAGCATCCCGATCAGCATCCCTCCGACGAGGAAGAAGCGGTGCGGGCGCCCAGTTCGGACCAGCAACCCCGCGACGCCCAGCACAATCAGGACACCACTGTCCAGAATCAGGGTTCGCTGACGGATCAGGTCGTTGCCTGCCAGCGACGTGGTGTCGACGTACGGCACCCAGTTCGAGGTGCCGCGCAACGCGTCGAACAGGGTGGTCGGAAACGTCGTGTTCGCGGCCGACTCGATGTAGTCGAGGAACGGCGGGGAGTAGCTGCCGAGGAGAAGCAGCGGCAGGAGCCACCACAGGGTTCCGACAACGGTGAAGACTGGCCACCAGATCATCAGACTTCGCCGACGTGGCCCCTTGGTTCGGGTCAGTAGCCACCACACGCCCAGCGGCAGCACCGCGAGTGTCGCGGCCGCGTTGACTCCACCCACCATCGCGACCGCAAGCGCCGATCGCGCCGCGGCCAGGCGTGGGGATCCGCGGGTGGACCCGGTCACGAGCGGAAGCAGGACCCACGGTGCCAGGGCGCTGGGCCAGGCCTCGATCGAGATTGGGCCCAGAGTCGTGAGCATGCGAGGCGACAATGCAAACGCGACACCGGCGATGCAACAGGCAAGATCGGACCTGACCCCGAGCGCGCGGGCAACGAGAGCGACTCCGAGGAACGCCACCACCATGACCAGCGCGAGCCAACCCCGCTGGACCACCCAGGCGGGGACATCCAGGGCGTGCCCGACCCAGAAGAAGGGACCCATCGGCCACAGGTAGCCGTAGGCCTGGTTCTGCAGCTGACCGAAGGCGCTCGAGCCGTCCCACATGTACACCGACCGCGCCAGGAACCGACCCGGGTCGAGAGCGAGGTCGAACTTGGTGTCAGCGGTAAGGAGCCCGGGGACCTGGATGAAGGCCAGAGCAGTCAGGAGCACACTTACCGCGGTGAGGCGGATCCGCGTGACGCCGCCCGTCACCGCTTCTTGAGCACCAGCACGAGGTTCCACGTCACCACCTCTCGCACGAGGGGGACACGCAGCAGCCACCAGGACCAGCGCGGGTTGTACCGCGGCAGCACCGCCACCACGTCGGCCCCGGACTGGGCGTGGGCCCAGCGCAGCCCGTCCCGGACCGTGACCGGGAACAGCGACTCGCCGTACTTGTTCTTGGGCTCGTGACCTCGGCGCCTCGAGAATCGCCGGCGCGCATAGCGCCCGCCGAGGTAGTGCCAGGGGGCGGTCTCGTGGCCGCCCCAGGGGCCGTACCAGACCGTGTAGGAGATGAAGACCGTGCCGCCGGGCCGGGTCACCCGCACCATCTCCTCCGCCATCCGCCAGGGGTCGGGCACGTGCTCGAGGACGTTGGACGAGTAGCAGACGTCGATGGAACCGGTCCGAAATGGCAGCTGCATCCCCGAGCCGATCACCGTGCCGGCGCCGATGTCGCCGAGTCCGGCCAGCTCGCCGACGTCCGAGTCGAGGGCCAGGTAGGTCGCCCCTGCCCCTGCGAACGCATCGCGGAAGTAGCCCGGGCCACCGCCCACGTCGACGAACGTCGCGCCGGCAAGGTCGACGTAGGTCGACAGCTGCCCGACGGAGTCCTTGGCGATGGCGGTGTAGAACCTCGCGGGGTCCGGCTGCTCGTAGCGGAACTCTCGCAGCAGGGTGACGGCTCTGCGCAGTGAGGGGCGCCAGGTGTCCGAGTGCGGCGCTGATCGGGACACCCGGCGGAGGTTACCCGGAGGTATGACGACGCTCACTCCCCCGATACCTTCCCGGTGTGGACGAGCTGGAGGGGCTCCGCGGGCGGGAGGTGGCCTTCCTGAGCTGGCGCGACACCCGCAACCCCGAGGGCGGCGGGGCCGAGCGCTACCTCGAGAAGATGGCGGAGGGACTGGTCGCGGCCGGGGCCAGGGTCACGATCTTCTGCGCTGCCCATGCCGCCGCCCCGCCCGACGAGACGATCGCCGGGATCCGATTCGTGCGTCGCGGCTCCAAGCTGTCGGTCTATCTCGAGGGCATGCGAGCACTTCGCCGTGGCGACCTGGGGAACCCGGACGTGGTCGTCGACGTGCAGAACGGGCTGCCGTTCTTCAGCAGGTTGGTGACCCGTCGACCCGTCGTGGTCCTCGTCCATCACGTGCACCGTGAGCAGTGGCCGGTCGTCTATCCGGGGCTGACCGGACGGGTGGGCTGGTTCATCGAGCGGCGGGTTGCGCCATGGCTCTATCGACGCAGCCAGTACGTCGCCGTCTCGCGCGCTACCCGCACCGAGCTGCAGACGCTCGGGGTGCGCGGGCCGCGGATCGCCGTGGTCCACAACGGGACCGACTCCGTCGTACCTGTGGCGCCCGGCAAGTCGCCGACGCCGATGGTGGCCGTCGTGGGGCGGCTGGTGCCGCACAAGCGGGTCGAGCACGCCATCGACGCCGCCCTGGCACTGCGGGCGACCCATCCCGGACTGCGGCTGCACGTCGTGGGCAGCGGCTGGTGGGAGGCGCGGCTGCACGAGTACGCGCGGGCCCGCGGGGCCGGGGACACGGTCGTGTTCGAGGGTCATCTCGATGAGACCCGCAAGAACGAGATCTACGAGCGCGCGTGGCTGCTGGCCCTGCCCTCGCTCAAGGAGGGGTGGGGGCTGGTGGTGGGCGAGGCCGGCATGCACAGCACCCCCACGGTCGCCTACCGGGAGGCAGGCGGGACCCGGGAGTCCGTCGTCGACGGAGTCTCCGGCGTGCTGGTCGACGACACGGGCGGTTTCACGCAGGCCATCGGTGACCTGGTCGGCGACGCGACCGAGCGCGAACGGCTGGGCCGGGGGGCGCTGGTCACCAGTCACGCGTTCACGTGGGCGAACTCCCAACGCTCCTTCGGGCTCGTCGTCCTTGCTGCCCTGAGCGGGCGCACGATGGACGCACAAGACCCGAGTGCTAGCGCACGGCCGTCATAGGGCCGGTGTGGCGCAGATCAGTTGTTCGAGCCGTACTCGATGGCCGGGGCGTTGACGCTGGTCGGCGACTGCTCGGGCGCAGCGGTCTGTGAGCCAACCACGCCCACGAGAGTCACTGCTGCTACCGATCCACCGACGACCATGGCCGCGATGGTGCTGAAAAATTGCTCCCACTTGCAAACCCCTCCCGGTTCGGAGTGGAGCATACACATTGCCTGGTCAACGCCGTATTCGACGCACGAGCCGCACCAGACCGGCCGATGTCGCCGCAACGAGAAGGCCCAGGTACGCCGTCCAGGCGACCCCCATCGCGAGGATCCAGCGCGTCGGCAGCTCGCGGGCAACGACGTCGTCGACGGCCACGACCCGCAGCGCCGGATCGTCGAGCAGCTGCTTGCCGGCGATCTCGGGCACGGACGGGCCGGGGGCCGTGCGGTCGATGACCACGGCGCCGATGCCGATCCTGGCCAGTCCCTTCGAGCGCTCCTCCGGCGTGGCCTCGGCCAGCGCCTCGGTGGCGTCCTGCACGCGCGGGTCCTCCCCCTCCAGCGGCACGTCGTCGACCACGAGCACGTCGCTGGCGACGTAGTCGGGCGTCAGGTAGCGGCCCACGGGATCGAGGACCAGGTGCCGGTTGTTCCACGTCGGCGCTCGATAGCTCGAGAGCGGCAGCACCAGCACGTCCCCTTCGCGGTCGTCGAGAACGTCGCGCGCCTGGTCGTACGCCGCCGGGTAGTCGGCGGGCTCAAGCCGATGCGAGGCCCCGAGCGCCAGGTCCGGCAGGACCGCGACCGGGACCAGCACCACGCCCACCGCGAGCGCCACCCGGGCCACTCGCTCGCCGGGCGCCTTGACCGCGAGCACCCGCACGCCCTCTGCCACCAGGACGACCAGCAGCGGCGCGCAGAGCACCAGCAGCCGGGCACCGTCGCGGACGAGCCCCGCTCCGGGGATGTGTTCCGACGCCCAGCCGAACAGCCCCGGGAGTGCCCAGGTGAGAACCGCCAGCCCCCACCCGACGGCCCAGCACACCAGGAGCGTGGCCCGGTCCCGAGCCTGCGTGCGATGCCACCAGGAGCGCAGGCCGATCGCGGCCAGCCCGACCAGCGCCGCCAGCGCCACCCAGCCGAGCACGCCGGTCCGGGAGTCGGGCTGCACGGTGGTGTTCCAGATCCCACCCAGCGTGAGCGCGGCGAGCGGGCCCGGGACCGACCCCTCGCCACGCAGCGCGAACACCTCGGCCGCGGCCGCGTCCGAGGTGGCCGACGAGGCGTGCAGGACGCCGGAGGCGAGCCACGGTGCGTTGGCCGCGACCACCAGTAGCACGGCGCGGACGGTCCGGCCCCGGCCGGCCGCTGCGGCGAGCACAGCCACTGCGGTGGCCAGCCCGGCGCTGGCGCTCAGGCAACCGAGCGGGACCAGGACCAGCAGGGAGCGCGGCAGCCGCCCCTGGGCCCGCCATCTCCGGGCAGCCACGAGCACCCACGGCAGGACTGCATACCCGATGAGAACCGGCCACTGGCCCATGAGCAGCCGTTCGGCGACGTAGGCGTTCCAGCCGTAGACCGTGACGGCGACCAACCGGACCACCAGCGCGGCCGGGGCACCGTCGCGATCGAGCAGCCGGACGACGCCGACGCCGCCGCCGGCCAGCGCGGCAAGGAGCCCCAGCTTCTGGAGCAGCATCCCGGGCACCAGCTCATCGAGCACCGCGACGACGGCGTCAGACGGCACCGCCCGGGGCAGCCCCGACCCGAGCCCGAGGAAGTCGGCGCGCAGCGCCAGGTCGGGGACCCACACCATGTCGCGGACCAGCAGGTAGCCCGGGCCGAGCCCGGGACCGATGACGAGCAGGGCCAGGGCGACCGCCCAGATCACGACCGGGGCCTCTCGTCCCACCCCGCTCCGCATGGCGACGATCCAACCATCCGTTCAGCCGGTGGCGAATGCGGTCCGGTGGGACTCGCACCGTAGGCTTCCACGCCGTGAGCAGGACGGCCGCGGAGACGACGCGCAAGCTGCGGAGTGCGTCCGTCATCGCCGTCGCGATGGGGATCATGAACATCTCCACGTACGGCTACACCGTGCTCGCGGCGCACACGATCGGCAAGGAAGCCTACGGCGCGTTCTCGGCGCTCATGGGCGCCCTGCTGGTCATCAGCGTCCTCTCGCTCGGCCTCCAGGCCACCGGCGCCCGCCGGATCTCGGCGCACCCCGACCAGGTGATCGCCATCGAGCGGGTCGTGCTCGGCGTCGGTCTGCGCAGCGCGCTGGTCCTCGGTGGCGTCTGCCTGTTGCTGGCACCGGTCCTCAACGTCGTGCTGCACCTGGAGAGTCTTCCGACCGCGCTGCTCGTCGGGGCGACCGCGATCCCGCTGACCTACATGGGCGCCCAGGCCGGGGTGCTGCAGGGCGAGCGACGCTGGGGACTGCTGGCGCTGGTCTACCTGGCGTCGGGCCTCGGTCGGGTCGTGTTCGGCCTCGTCCTCATCATCTTCTGGCCCACCGAGCTGTCTGCGATGGCCGGCGTCGCCCTCGGCGCCTGGCTGCCGGTCCTCATCGGCGCGCTCGCACTGGCACGACCCCGCGGAGACGTCCGGCACAGCGACGGGCACCCGGGCCTGGACCTGATCCGCGAGGTGGGGCACAGCAGCCAGGCGCTGCTCGCGTTCTTCGCACTTTCGAACGCCGACATCCTGGTCGCCCGCGCCACCATGTCGGACTCCCACGCGGGCCTGTACGCCGCCGGACTGATCATGGCCAAGGCGATCCTGTTCCTCCCACAGTTCGTCGTGGTGATCGCGTTCCCGTCAATGGCCAAGGAGCAGACGCGCCGCAGCACGTTGCTGCTGGCCCTTGGCCTCACCGCGCTGCTGGGATCCATCGGCGTCCTCGGCACGCTGCTGTTCCCAGACCTGGCGCTGCTCTTCGTGGGCGGCGACGACTACTCGGCCATCGCGGACGACCTCTGGAAGTTCGCGATCGTCGGCACCTTGCTCTCCATGGTGCAGCTCCTCGTCTACTCCGCGCTGGCCCGTCGCCAGGGCCGTGCGGTGATCATGATCTGGACCGCGCTGGCTGTGCTCGTGGTCGCGGCTCTGGCCGTCGGGACGGCCACGTCACTGGTGCTCGTCGTGGTGGCGATCGACAGCGCTCTGTTCCTGACCCTGCTCGCCATCGCGCTGAGCGCCCGATCGGGACAACCGGCCACGGACCCAGCGCTGCTGCTCCGGGAGGAGGCCTAGTACCGCGACTCAGTGCGCCGCCTCGTGCCAGCTGCGTCCGGTGCCGACCGAGACGTCCAGCGGCACCAGCAGGTCGGCCGCCGAACCCATCTGCTCACGGACCAGGGTGTCGAGGACGTCCTTCTCACCCGGGGCGACCTCGAAGACGAGCTCGTCGTGGACCTGGAGGAGCATCCGCGAGTCCAGCCCGGCGTCGCGGATCGCGCGCTCCACGTTGAGCATCGCGATCTTGATCAGGTCGGCCGCCGACCCCTGGATCGGCGCGTTGAGGGCCATCCGCTCCGCCATCTCGCGGCGCTGCCTGTTGTCGCTGGTGAGGTCGGGGAGGTAGCGCCGACGACCCATGATCGTCTCGGTGTAGCCGCTGCGCCGGGCCTGGTCGACGATGCCTCCGAGGTAGGTGCGGATCCCGCCGAACGTCTCGAAGTACTCGTCCATGAGCCCGCGCGCCTCGCCCGAGTCGATGCCGAGCTGGGCGCCGAGGCCGAATGCCGAGAGGCCGTATGCCAACCCGTAGTTCATCGCCTTGATCTTGGCCCGCATCTCGACAGTGACGTCGTCGGCCGGCACGTCGAAGACCCGTGACGCAGTGGTCGAGTGGAAGTCGCGGCCGGACTTGAACGCCTCGATGAGGAGATCGTCCTCGGAGAGGTGGGCCATGATCCGCATCTCGATCTGGCTGTAGTCGGCGGTGAGCAGGCACTCGTAGCCGGTCCCGACGATGAACCCCTCGCGGATCCGGCGCCCCTCCTCGGTGCGGATCGGGATGTTCTGCAGGTTGGGGTCGGTGCTGGAGAGGCGGCCGGTGGCGGCGATCAGCTGGTTGAACGTCGTCCGGATCCGCCCATCGGGCGAGACCGTCTTGAGCAACCCCTCGATCGTCTGCCGCAGCCGGGACACGTCGCGGTGCCGGAGCAGGTGCAGCAGGAACGGGTGCTCGGTCTTCACGTAGAGCGCCTGCAGGGCATCGGCGTCGGTCGTGTAGCCGGTCTTGGTGCGTTTTGTCTTCGGCATGGCGAGCTCGTCGAACAGCACCACCTGCAGCTGCTTGGGCGAGCCGAGGTTGATCTCCTTGCCGATGACCGCGAACGCCTCCTCCGCGGCCAGCTTCACCTCGGCGGCGAAGTGGTCCTCGAGCGAGCCGAGGTGGTCGCCGTCGACGGCGATGCCGGTGCGCTCCATCTGCGCCAGCAGGTCCACCAGCGGCAGCTCGACCTCGGTGAGCAGCCGGGTGCCGCCACGCTCCTCGAGCTCGTCGTCGAGCGCCGCGGCCAGGTCGAGCACCGCGCGGGCGTGCAGCATCTCGGTCTCGCCCGGGCCGGGCCCTCCGGACCCCACGTCACCGTCGAGCCCTTCGAGGCTGAGCTGCCCGTCGTCAGCAGGCCCCTGGCGCAGCTCGCGCTTGAGGTAGCGGACGGTCAGGTCGGCCAGGTCGTAGGAGCGCTGGTCGGGTCGGGCGAGGTACGCCGACAGCGCGGTGTCACGCTCCAGCCCGGCCAGGGGCATCCCGCGGGCAGCGAAGGCGAGCATCGGTCCCTTGGCGTCGTGGAGCACCTTCGGCCTCGACGCGTCCTTGAGCCAGTCGGCCAGCGCCTCCTCGTCGGCCACGTCGAGCCGGTCGGTGGTGACGTAGGCCGCGCCCTCCTCGGTCGCGAACGCGAGCGCCAGCAGGTCGCCGCTGCCGGCGCGCCAGTGACCGACCGGGTGGATGCTGACCCGGCCCCCGCCGGCTGCGTGGTCGGACAGCCAGCCGACCAGCTCTCCGGTGTCCAGCACGCGCATCGTCACGTCGAACCCGGAGCTGTCGATCGCCGCCTCCTCCTCGGTGGGGAGCGACTCGAGCAGCCGGGTGCGCAGCACCTGGAACTCGAGCCCGTCGAAGAGCTCGTGCACCGCGGTGCGGTCCCAGGACGGCCAGGCGAGCTCGGAGGGGGCGAGCTCGAGCTCGAGGTCACAGACCAGCGCGTTGAGCCGGCGGTTGCGGATCACGTCGGAGAGGTGCTCGCGGAGCGACTCGCCCTTCTTGCCGGTGATCTCGTCCGCGTGCGTGATGAGGTTGTCGAGCCCGTCGTACTGGTTGAGCCACTTGGCGGCGTAGCCCTGGCCCACACCAGGGACGCCGGGCAGGTTGTCGGAGGTCTCCCCTACCAGCGCGGCGAGCTCTGGGTAGCGCGCGGGCGGCACGCCGTAGCGCTCCTCCACGGCCGCGGGGGTCATCCGCTTCATCTCCGACACCCCGCGCATGGGGTAGATGACGGTGGTCTCGGCGCCGACGAGCTGGAAGGAGTCGCGGTCGCCCGAGCAGATCAGGACCTCGAAGCCGGCGGCCTTGGCCTGGGTCGCGAGGGTGCCGATGATGTCGTCGGCCTCGTAGCCCTCCTTCTTGAGGAAGGGGATCCGCATCGCGTTCAGCACCTCCTCGATGAGCGGGAGCTGGCTGGAGAACTCGCCCGGCGTCTTGCTGCGGCCGGCCTTGTACTCGGCGTACTCCTCCATCCGGAAGGTCTGTCGCGAGACGTCGAAGGCGACGGCGACGTGCGTGGGTCGCTCGTCGCGGAGCACGTTGATCAGCATCGAGGTGAAGCCGAAGACGGCGTTGGTGGGCTGCCCGGTGGTGGTCGAGAAGTTTTCGAGCGGCAGCGCAAAAAACGCGCGGTAGGCCAACGAGTGGCCGTCCAGCAGCAGCAGCTTGGCGGGCACGTCCTCACCCTAGTGGTGGCCAGGGACAGTCCCCGGACCGGTGACTGGCCCGCTGATTGGCCCGGTCAGGACGGGCTGGTGTCCCCTGTCGTACGGCGGCTCAGCGCGCGTCGCGCGGCCAGCACCCGGTGCCGGCGGGGGTTGGCCCGGTCGACACGTCGGCTGGCCGGTTGGAGGGCGGTCAGCTTGGCCCGGACCGTGTGGGTGGTCGAGGCGCGGAGCACCGCCTGGGGACCGAGCGCGAGCCGGGCCATGAACCGGTTGCCGCTGCGCGAGCCGGAGGCAGCAGCCGTGGTGATGTGGCTGATGCCGAGGTCCTCGGCCCACAGGACCGCAGCCTCCATCAGCGCGCTGCCGATCCCCTTGCCGCGGAAGCTCGCTGTGACGTACGGCGCCAGCGCCTGCACTGTGGGCTCGAGGTTGAGCGGGGTCATCGGCGCGACTCGGAGCAGCACGGCGCCGGCGGGCTCGCCGTCGTACTCGGCGATCAGCAGCCGGCGCTCGGCCGAGGCGGCCGCCTCCTTGACGATGAGCTCGAGGTCGTGGACCTGCTCCTGGCGGTCGGCCTTGCGCAGCACCTCGTCCCAGAGCTCTACCAGGAACGGAACGTCGCCGTTCGTCGCCTCACGCATCGACACCGGTTGGCGGCTCATTAGGTTCATACCCCTGTCCTCGAGCAGTGCGGGGAAACCCGATGCGCGAGACTGTGCTCGCCGTCCGTCACCAGCAGGAGCCTCTCTTGTTACCGGGTCTCGCCTCGCTCGTCAACGTTTTCACCG
This sequence comes from uncultured Actinomycetota bacterium, assembly GCA_963817125.1. GTDB lineage: Bacteria > Actinomycetota > Actinomycetes > Propionibacteriales > Nocardioidaceae > Nocardioides. The sequence goes on along the minus strand of CAWFNB010000001.1, from coordinate 5,798 downwards.
TTCTCGCCGGTGCTTTGATCGGCGTCCTGCTCGGAAACCGGCTACCGGTACGGACCAGGGACCTGGTCACCGACGCCCTCGGCCTGGTCACCTTGTTGATCGCTGGCACGGCCGCGATGGAGGTGCTCTCCCCCGACCTGGCCGACAAGGTGGGTGACAGCGCACCGATGCTGATCGTGCTCGGTGCCCTGCTGGTCGGCGGGATCATCGGCTCGCTGCTCCGGCTCGAGCAGCGGGTCGAGGGCTTCGGCGGCTGGCTGCAGCGGCGACTGGCCGGCGAGACGGGCACCGCGGAACGACAGCGATTCATCGAGGGGTTCGTCGTGGCCTCGCTGGTCTTCTGCACCGGGCCGCTGACGATCCTCGGTTCACTCAACGACGGACTCGGCAACGGAGCCGACCAGATCCTGCTCAAGTCGGTTCTCGACGGGTTCGCCGCGGTTGCCTTTGCGGCATCGTTCGGCTGGGGCGTCGCGGCCAGCGCGGTCACGATCGTGGCGATCCAGGGCAGCCTCACCCTGGTCGGCGTCGCACTCGGCGACGTGCTGCCCGACGCGCACCTGGCCGCTATCACCGCGGCCGGCGGCCTGCTGCTGGTCGGCGTGGCCCTCCGGTTGCTGCGGATCCGGGAGATCCCCGTTGCCGACCTGCTGCCGGCGCTGCTCGTGGCGCCGCTGCTCGTGCAGGTCGCGGCCGCCTTACACGGCTGAAATGACCAGTCGACCTAGGAGTCGACTAGCCCGAACACACCATGCTCTGGCCCGTGTGGCGGATTGACGTAACGGTTCGCTAACGAGAGTGTTCCCGGAAGCGCAGCCGGCGCCGGTGACATTACCGTTGCCGTGCTGTGCCCAACTTCCGGGGTTTGGGCCCACGGTGAAGTGCACTCACTAAAAAGAAAGGTTCACCACGTGAATCGATCCACATTCAAGCGGATGGCGGGTACGGCTGCCATCGGCTTGTGCCTCGGCATGAGCCTGGTCGCCTGCGGCGACGACGGCGACGACGGCGCAACCGACGAACCCACCACGAGCACGGAGCCCACGGATACGGAGTCCGAGTCCGAGTCCGCCGAGCCGGAGCTCACCGACGACAAGTGTGCGGGCGGGGCTACCAGCGCTGACTCGTTCAAGGTGGGTGGCATCCTGCCGCTGACCGGCAACCTTGCCTTCCTCGGGCCCCCCGAGGTCGCCGGAGTCGGCCTTGCCGTCTCCGACATCAACGCCGCGGGCGGCGTGAACGGCGCCCAGGCCTGCCACGACGTCCTTGACTCCGGTGACTCCACCGACCTGTCGATCTCGACCGCGTCGGCCGGAACCCTGGTCGCCGGCAAGCCGTCGGTGGTCATCGGTGCCGCGTCGTCCAGCGTCTCGCTGAACGTCGTCGACACCTTCGCCGACAACAAGATCACCGAGGTCTCGCCGGCCAACACCGCGGTCGACCTGTCCGGCTACTCGCCCTTCTACTTCCGCACGGCTCCGCCGGACGGTGTGCAGGGCAACGCGCTGGGCACGCTGATCAGCCAGGACGGCTACACCAACATCGGCTTCCTGGTGTTCAACGACACCTACGGCACCGGTCTGCGCAACGCGGTCGAAGACACCGTCGTGGGCGCCGGTGGCAGTTGCGTCTACGGCTGCAAGGGTGACGGTGACGAGTTCCCGGCCGGCCAGACGACGTTCTCCGCCGAGGTTCAGGCAGTGACCGCCGCCAACCCCGACGCCATCGTGGTGCTGGCCTTCGACGAGACCAAGTCGATCGTTCCGGAGCTCGCTGCTTCGGGCTTCGACATGTCGAAGACCTACTACTCCGACGGCAACACCGCGGACTACACCAAGGACTTCGAGCCCGGCACCCTTGAGGGCGCTCAGGGCACGATCCCGGGTGCGGACCCCGACCAGGGCTTCAAGGACCGGCTGGTTGCCTGGTACCAGGCCGCCAACGGTGAGGCGCTCTCGGACTTCGCCTACGGTGCCGAGTCGTACGACGCCACCATCCTGGCTGCGCTCGCCGCTGCCAAGGGCGGCGCAAACGACTCCGTGACGGTGCAGAAGAACTTCGCTGCCGTCTCGGGCGCTACCGACGGTGAAGAGTGCACCACGTTCGCGGACTGCCTGGCGCTCCTGGAGGGTGGCAGCGAGATCCGCTACGCCGGTCCTTCTGGCATCGGTCCCATCGACGAGGAGAACGACCCGTCCTCGGCGTTCGTCGGGATCTACCAGTTCGACGCCAACAACAAGAACGTCCTGAGCGGCACGGTCGAGGGCTCCAAGCAGTAGTCGACCGACCCACAGGGTTCTGTTCTGAGGAAGGGCCCCGGACCGCAAGGTCCGGGGCCCTTTCTTACGCGGTCAGCTCACTCGCCCTTGACGAGCCCTTCGCGCTCCGTGTCGACGTCCTCGGCCAAAGTGCCGAGGTAGAGCTCGATGACCTTCGGGTCGTTGGCCAGCTCGCGGCCGGTGCCGGTGTAGGCGTCGCGACCCTGGTCGAGCACGTAGCCACGGTCACAGATCTGCAGGCAGCGTCTCGCGTTCTGCTCCACCATCACCACGCAGACGCCGGTCTTGTTGATCCGGCGGGTGCGGATGAACGTCTCGTCCTGGCGGACCGGCGACAGGCCGGCCGACGGCTCGTCGAGCAGCAGCACCGAGGGCTCCATCATCAGCGCCCGGGCCATGGCCAGCGACTGGCGCTCGCCACCCGACAGCGCACCCGCCGACTGGTTGCGACGCTCGTGGAGCACGGGGAACAGGTCCCACATCGCATCGAGCCGCTCACGGACCTTCTTGGGACGCAGGAACAGTCCCATCCGCAGGTTTTCCTCGATGGTGAGCGACGGGAAGACGTTGTTGGTCTGCGGGACGAACCCGACGCCCATCTCGACCAGCGTGTTGGCCCGGAGGTTGGTGATGTCCTGGCTGCCGAGGTGGACACTGCCGGAGCGGATCTTGACCAACCCGAACATCGCCTTGAGCAGCGTCGACTTGCCTGCGCCGTTGGGTCCGATGATGCCGATCATCTCGCCGGAGTAGGCGACCAGGCTGCACCCGTTGAGGATGTTGACCCCGGGCAGGTAGCCGGCAACGACGTCCTTGGCCTCGACGACTGCGGTCTGTTGCGGGGTCTGGGTCTGGGTGGTCATGGCTTGTCCTCCTCGGCCTCGCGCTCGGCTTCCTCCTCGGCCACTTCCTCGGCCAGCTGTTCGAGGGTGGCGTCGGAGAGCAGGGCGTCGTCGCCGAGGTCGGTGTCGTGGTGGGCGCCCAGGTAGGCGTCGATGACCGCCTGGTTGGACATCACGGTGTCGGCCGCGCCCTCGGCCACGATCCGGCCTTCGGCCATCACCACGACCCAGTCCGAGATGTGCCGGACGACGTGCATGTCGTGCTCCACGAACAGCACGGTGGTGCCATCGTCGCGCAGGCTCTGGATGTGACCGAGCAGTGACTGGGTGAGCGCCGGGTTCACACCGGCCATCGGCTCGTCCAGCATGATCATCTTCGGGTCGCTCATCAGGGCTCGCGCCATCTCCAGCAGCTTGCGTTGGCCACCGGAGAGCGAGCCCGCGTAGTCCTTGCGCTTCTCCAGCAGGCTGAACCGGTTGAGCAGCTCTTCGGCCTTGGCCTCGACCTGCTTCTCCTGGCTGCCCCAGAGCGGCCGGATCAGGCACTTGGCGAGGTTCTCCCCGGCCTGCCCCTGCGCCCCCAGCATCATGTTCTCCATCACCGTCATCCGGCTCAGCGCCTTGGTGAGCTGGAAGGTGCGAACCATGCCGGACTTGGCCACGCTGGAGGCCGAGGTCTTGTCGAGGCTGCGACCGTCGAAGCTCCAGTGCGCGCCCGATCCCGCGGAGGTCGGGCGGTCGAAGCCGGTGATGAGGTTGAAGAACGTCGTCTTTCCGGCACCGTTGGGCCCGATCAGCGCGGTGATGATGCCGCGCTGGACCTCGAGGTGGCCGACGTCGACGGCGGTCATGCCGCCGAACTGCCGGGTGATCGTGTTGACCTTGAGGATGGGGTCGGGCTTGGCGGACCCGGGCTCCGCGTCCACTCCGGCCATCAGGCTCTTGCGGACGCTCGGGTCGGACAGATCGCCCTTGGTCGCGATGTCAGACATTGAACCGGAGCTCCCTCTTGTCGCCGAGAATGCCTTGCGGTCTGAATATCACAAGGAGCATCAGCGCCACCCCGACCACGATGAAGGCGAACTGGCTGGTCTGCTGGCCGTTCATGATGTTGATGTAGTCGTCCGAGGACAGGTAGGTGTTGGACACGGCGATGATGAAGACCCGGCCGACGAAGAAGATGAGTGACCCGAGCACCGGCCCCCAGATCGTGGCCGCTCCACCGAGCAGCAGGGCGGTGTAGCAGAAGAAGGTGATCGAGCGGCCCAGCGAGTCGGGCTGCACGGTCGCCGGCAGGACGTACATCATCCCGCCCACCGCACCGAACAGGCCACCGATCACCAGCGCCTGCATCTTGATCGCGAACACGTTCTTGCCCAGGCTGCGCATCGCGTCCTCGTCCTCACGGACCCCGCGCAACGCCCGCCCCCACGGGCTGCGGGTCAGGCCGAGGACGAGCACCGTGCTGAACGCGGCGAGCGACCAGCCCACCAGCGTGAACCACCAACCGTCGACACCGGTGTTCTGTTGCGGCACCGGAGCGAGGAAGAAGATCCCGAGCGCCGCCGCGAGGCCGAGCCCCGCAGCGACCACGCCCTTCGCCGCGCCGGTCAGTCCCAGTTTTCCGCGCCCGACCTTCACCGCGCCGACGATGAGGGCGATCACCACGGCCCAGCCGACGAGCCGGACCCAGGTGGCACCGTCTGCGACATCGGTGTAGTTGAACTCGAGGATGGTGGTGTTGCCGCTGCCGAACGGCGAGAGGCCGGCGAACGGCCCGCGGTACTGGCTGCCCGGGATGCCCTGGGCGCCTCCGGTCAGCTCGAAGAGCTGTTCGTAACCCACTGATCTGCCGACGTATCTCACGATCTCCGCAGCAGAGATGGTCACGATCGCCAGATAGTCGCCGCGCAGCTTCAGAGTCGGGACACCCAGCACGAGCGCGAACACGAAAGCGAGCAGCAGCCCGATGATGACCGCGAAGAACAACGGGATGTCGTGGGTGATCGCGATCGCGAAGCCATAGGCGCCGAGCAGCATGAACGCCGACTGGCCGATGTTGAGCAGGCCGGTGTAGCCGAAGTGGATGTTGAGCCCGATCACCGCGATCGCGACTGCGGCAGTCTGCGGTGAGACGGCCGCGCGGATCATCGCGTTGAGGATCTGCTGGATGTCGTCCATCGGTTCGTGTCCCTTCTAACCGACCCGTTGTGCTCGGCCGAGCAGGCCCTGGGGCCGCACGGCGGCCAGTGAGGTCGGCAGGGCCCAGTAGGCCTGGAAGTACGTGCGGGCCCGGTGACGCTCGATGCAGTTGGACCACTTCGGCACGTGCCACTCGAAAGTGCACTCGGGCTTCAGCGCCGTCTTGGGCATGTTCATGATGATGCTGGTGCCAGTGGCCTTGATCCAGCCGATGTCCACGATGCCGGAGAGCAACGATGGCGAAGAGACGGGCGAGGGCCCCCCACCAGTCTCGGTGGAGAGGTGGTCCCGGCCGTCGTACCAGCGGGGCGACATCAGCCCAGCTGTACTTGCCGTCGAAGTCACGCTTCTGGGGCTGGGGGATGGTGTGCTGGACCAGGGCTGGTCGACGGAGACCGGGTTCCCCAGGGGGTCACGGTCGACGAAGACTTCCTGGCCGTGCCAGCTGTCGTAGTACGAGCTGCCCAGGAGGATG